>NZ_FOXA01000043.1 GCF_900115595.1 Tranquillimonas alkanivorans | reverse complement strand
CTCACCGCGTCCGGCAGCCTCAAGGCACTGCGGGCCTCGCCCCGGGAGATGAAGGGCGTCACCGGCTACGACGGCGATCGCCTCGATCTGCTCGAGGAGCGCCTGCAGCATGCACTGCGGGACAAGGAAGCGACCGCCTCCACAATTCGCGGACTTTCGCGGGAGCAGCTCGCCCCGGTCTTCGACGCCGCCAAGTCCCTCGTGCGGCCTCTGCGCACCGACGATCGCGTCGAGGCAGACAACCCGGGCACTGCCGTACTCCTCGATATGCGCCTCCAGCTCGGTGCGACGCACTGGATCCCGGCGAGCGAGGCGCGCGAACTCGAACTTGGTGAAGAGCGGAAGGCGCCGCCGCGCGACGACCTCCAGATGGACGACCGCGGCACGATCACCCGCGCGATGGTCACCGCCCTCGAGCTGGTAGAGGACGGCCGCTTCTCCCTTTCCGACATGGACGGTTCGGTCAGTGTCGACGGCTCGAAACTGAGTTCTCTCAAGTCGCGCGTGGCTGCGCTCCACCAGATGGGCGTCGTGCGACGTCTCGCGAACACGCGCCAGGTGCTCGACAAGCAGAGCGGCGCCCTCAAGACCGTACCCGATTTCCGGGCACCGGACATCTCCCGTGCTGACGCTGAACTGCTGCGCACCGCGTTCGGAGCAATGAGTGAGGTCGTCAAGGGCGACGGCCGCCTCGCCTATGACGCCGGCACGCCGGACGAGAGCTATGAAAGCGACGAGGAGACCAAGGAGGTGTCTGAGGCCGACCTGGCCGAGGTGGATGCGATCTTTGGGCCGGAGACCGGCGCCGCGCGCGATCTCAGCGCGGACGCCGACGACAGGTCGGAAGAGGAGGATCGGGCTGCGCCCAAGATCTCCGAGTCTGCCGATCTCAACACCGTCGCCGCGAGCTACGACAAGGTAAAGCGGTTCGAGAGCGAGCAGCGAGGCCGGGAGGCCTCAAAGGCGAAACTCAGGGATCTCGCGCCCGCCTTTGACCGGCTGGTGGATGAGGACCGGTATGTCGACATCGACAAGGAGTCCTACGAGCAGATGCTCGACGCGGTCCATAAGCTGCGCGACCGCGGCACCCTCGAGCGCATCGCCGAGAACTCCGAGATCCAGGACCCGCGCCTGGTGGCGATCGAAGCACGAGAGCAGCCGCAGTTCGGCTCTCTCGAGGAGGCGATGAGCCAGGGCGCCGAGACCGAGCCGCACTACCTGGGCGAAGAGGATCGCCGGGCGGTCCGCTCCGCGTTCGACAACGTGCACACCCATCGCACGGTCGGTGATCTCAGTGCCGGCCTGCCCGAAGCCCGCGGCGTCCTGTCCGAGAAGGACTTCGCCCGGCTTTCAGCCAAGGAAAGGTCCTTCGCGCACGCGGTGCGCCTCGGCGGCGGTGCAGGCCCGCTCGGTGATTATACCCACACCTCCGGAGAAGTGGCCCTCGATCGGGTCATTGATTTCGTGGAGGGGCGGCAATTCGCACGCGACGAGAACGGTCGTGTGCGGCGGGACGCCAGCGGCAACGCGGTGCGCGACAAGCACTTCGTCGACACCATGCGTCGTGCCGCCCATCCCGATCGAACCATCGTGGCTCCCACACTGCACGAGGGTGTCGCGCTCCGCGCGGTGGCCAACGGCTATGTCAACCGGATGGAGGCGGAGCGCGCGGCCAAGGAGCAGGCGAAGATGCGCTCGAGCGAGGTGGTCCGGGTCGGTATTTCGGCCGAGGATGCCCGCCGCCTGACCGAAACGGCCGCCAAGGAGGGCCGAGAACTGGTCGACCTGCACGTGCACCAGGGCGGTGCTGTCACTCTCGACAACGGCGTGACGGCGCCCGTCTCCACCCGTGCAGACTACCCGACGCCCGAGATCGGAGAGCGACTCGAGCGCAGCGCGAAGAACCGCTCGAAGATCGATCTCGTCAAGACCGAGGTCATCCGGGGCGCGCTCGAAAGCGGGGCGAACAAGATCAACCTGGTGCTTGACGGCCAGAAGGTGATCGGTGCCTACGGCGAGACGAACGAGGACCGGCAGAAGCAGAGGCCCAAGGCGCGGCAGTTCGAGGATGTCGTCCTGAGCTGAGGTTCCCAAGCAGGACCGGCGCTGAACGGGCGGAGCGATCCTCCGCCCGTCTCACGTTCGATCGATGTCGCACAACGCGCAGCCCGGGAGCTATACTCGGTCCTGTCTCTGGAGGCGCCATGACGAATACACCCCGATCCTTGGTGCGGGCCCGCTTGAGGTCGGAGCTTCTGTCTTCGGTCCCGATGATGGATGGAGGAGAAGCCAGCGCAGTCCTGGGCTCGCAGGATGCTCTGTCTGAGCACGAGGCACAGGCCAGAATCCTGCGCGTCGCGCAGGCAGCGGAGGTGCTCTATCCGCGTTTCCAGTTCGACATCCCCAGGCACAGGCTTCATCCGGCAATGCTCGAACTCATGGGGATGCGCACCGACAATTGGGGTAGCCACATGGCGCTCCTGCACTGGCTCACGCGCCCCAACCGCAGCCTCGGCGGTGCGCGCCCCTCTGATCGGCTGGCGACGGATGGCGATGCGATATTGCGATCCTTTGCGGCCGAGCTCGCCCAGCCACTCACCTGACCTTGCCGGACCGGATACGGCTCTGCCGGACGGATGATTTCGCTATGCGGCCCACCGGGCGCATCTTCTTAGTAACGCGTTATTTTTCGGAAGGTTCGTGGATGAAACATACACTGGTAGCAAGCGCCCTGCTCTGCCTTTCCGCGCAGTCCGTCCTTGCACAGCAGGTTCCGGATACGTCGGCCGGCACGAGCCCGTCCGTCCAGGCCGCAACCGAGACCGCGCAGGTGGACGAAGCGAATTACATGCCGCAGACAGGCGAGGATCTTGCCGATTTGCTCCGAGGCTGCACCGGCACGGAATGTCTGGCCTATACCAGCGGCGTCATCAGCGGCATTGCCGCCTTCGCCCGCCTCGCCGAAGTGGACAGCCCCTTCTGCGCCACTGGCCAACTCGATGCCTTCGACTTGTCGCGCATCGTGGATCAGTCCTTGGAGAGCACGCCGGGCCTCGCCGACTACCCTGCCCCGTACCTGCTCCTGACCGCGTTCGCGCAATCCTACCCGTGCGACGCTTCGCCCGAGGATTTCGACGAAGCCGCCCTCAGCCCGGTCGATCAGGAAATCGTGGAGGCCCTGGTCGAGGACGACAGGACGATGGTGGTCTACGGCGACCCTGAGGCACCCGAGGCGCGCACCATTCGCGTGTTCCACGATCCGAATTGCTCGCACTGTGCGACCTTCCGCCCTGAGCTTGCCGAACTCGCCGCCATGGGCAGCTGGAAGATCGAGATCTACCCGGTCTCCGTCGTCGCCGAGGACAGTGCCGGGTTCGCGGCAGTGGCGCTCGCACTCAAGACGGACTACCCGGAACTGGCGATGTCGCTCTACCGGGACACGCCCGCGGGCCGCGCAGACATGGCATACGCCGTTCGTCGCGCTGAAGAGGCCGGCATCGGACAGACCGAGCTCTTCGGACTCGTGACGCGGGCCTCCGGCTACGAGGCGGTCAAGCGCAACACCGAACTCTTCCTCAAGACCGGTGCCAAGGGTACACCGAGCTTCATCATCGGACAGACGCTCCACACCGGCGGACTCTCCGCAGCCGCGATCCAGAAGCTCGCTGACAGCTTCGAAGGCGAGGAGGATGTCGCTCTCCCGGACGGCGGGAAGGGTGCGGACCCGGCGCCCGCCGAGGATGAAGGCGAGACCGCGACAGAGACCGCGCCCCAGCGGCCGGATCAGTAAATTCTTCAGGCAGGAGATCCTTCCCACACATAGCATTTTGTGTGTGGGAGGAAGCACTCCCTGAAACCGGGGTGCGCCGGCTTCGATCTCGTTCCACCGGCGCAATCTCCTTTACGAGACAGCTAAGGGAGAGACAGCCGTGCGAGCCATCGACGCCGAACTGATCGAGACGATCTTCGGGACGCGCAGCGCCTCCGGAAAGGACCCCCTGGCCAACCTGAACGATGAGCAGCGTGCCGCGGCGTCACATGTCGAAGGCCCCCTGCTCATTCGCGCCGGGGCCGGAACCGGCAAGACCACGGTCATGGTCCGCCGCATCGCCAACCTCGTCTCTCAGCAGTTCGCCGAGCCGGAGGAAATTCTCGCCTTGACCTTCACCAAGAAGGCGGCGCGCGAGATGAAAGAGAGGTTGGAGCAACAGCTCGGACGCGAGACCGGCAAGCGCGTTGTCACCTCGAACTTCCACTCCTTCTGTGCCGACCTTCTGCGCCGCCACGGCAGCGCGATCAGGATCCCGGAAGACTTCTCGATCCTCGATGACAGCGACCTGCTGACGATGCTGGCGCGGGTTGCCCAGAGTCATGCTATCTGCTCCCCGCAGGACACCACCACGCTTCGCGCCATCCTGACCCGCATCTCGGCCTATAAGGAGGAGGGATTGAGCCTCGATATGGTCCCCTCCACCGATCATGCCGGGCTGTCGGCGCAGCTCCGCGCCGATCCGCCGGTGAGCCAGGATGTCCTTCTGCGTGCCTGGCGCGAGCTGGATGCCCTCAAGCGCGCCGCCTCTTCTCTCGACTTCGGCGATCTCATCGTCCAGGCGACGCGCCTCCTGCGCCGCAATCCTCGCGTGCGTGCGGAAGTGGCCAACTACCGCTTCATCATGGTCGACGAGTACCAGGACACCTCGCCCGTGCAAGACAGCTTGGTCAGGCTTCTCGCGCGCGGACATGACAACGTCGCTATCGTGGGCGACACCGACCAATCGATCTACGAATGGCGGTCGGCGCGTCCGGAGATCATGCAGAATTTCCCCGCGACCTGGACGAACTGCCGGGTCATCACGCTCGGAAAAAACTATCGCTCCACGCAGCAGGTTCTCGACCTGGGCAACCGGATCGTCGAGCCGCTGCGGCGGCAGGACGGCCTCGAGAAATCCCTCACCGGCGTCAGCCTCGGCCACGCCCCCGTGTTCCGGTGCTTCAGCTCGAAAATCGAGGAGGCGCGCTGGATTGCCCAACGCATCGCGGCCTCCGTAGAAGCCGGGCAAAAGCCGGGCGGAATCGCCGTCCTGGCCAGGACCGCCGCCGGCTTGCTCGATGTGAAGCAGGCCCTCGCCCGCGCCGGACTGAAGACAGTGCAAGCCACCGACCGTGCGATCCTTGAGGACCCGGCGACCAAGCGGGCTCTCGCCGGCCTCCGCCTTAGCGAGAACCGCCGCGACTTCGCCGCCTTTCTCCGGCTCGCATCCGACCTCGGCGCCAGTGCTGCGGAGATCGGGCGCATCGAGCAAGCGGTGGTTGCGGGCCGCGACACCATCCCCGAGGCAGCCACTCGACTGTTCCGCGCCGCGCGCCCGATGAGTGCGGAAGCGGCGCGCTGGGAGGCTCTCCACCTGCGTCTCGATGCCATCGTCTCCACGCGGGACATGGGATCAGTTCCGGAGGCGATCCGGGAGATCGAGCGGATATTCCGCGGCGACACGGAGGCGGACCTGCCGGCGGCACTCCGGCGCGTTTGCGAGGCCGCAGAGCCCTTCGCGCGTGCCATCGATTTCCTCGAGGCCCTCGCGCTCGACGCCGACTTTCGCGCCAGCTTCACCGAAGACCGCATCGTGCTGTCGACCATCCACGCCGCGAAAGGTCTTGAGTTCGAAGCCGTCTACATGCCCGGCCTCAACGAGGGCGTGCTGCCGTCGGCCCGCGCCCTGGCAACACCGCACGGACGGATGGAGGAACGCCGCCTCGCACATGTCGCAATTACGCGCGCAAAGTCGGAACTGGTCCTGACGGCCGAAAAGGGGGCGGAGAGCAGCTATCTGGCCGAACTGGGATTCGTCGAGAGCGCGAAGAAAACGGTCGTAAAGCGCGCCGGGCGCCGACTCAGGCGCGCTTTCTGAAGCCAGCGGGCGCAATATCTGGTGGTTTTCGTGCAGGGTGACGTTCGGAAGCCTCACCTTGCGGCTTAAAATTGCATACCCACTGCACTTTCTTGGATTATATATGCATATCAGTCGCTTGCGGTGTTCGGCTCGTCTCGACTCCTCGACTCGCGCACGCCGGGTAAAGTTTTCGTTATACCCTTTGTTCTCCGAGGGTTAGCGCCCGTTCTTCATCTTCTTCGCACATGTTCGTCGCGCGGCGCCGGCGGACGTGCGGCAGCGCGAAAATGCTTGATTTCCGCCACCCTCTCTGTCGTTTCTGTGGATGAACCCGGCCGGATTGTGCAGGGAATGCCGCACCTTGGCACAGCCACGCGGCGCATCGAGGCAGGACGGAAACAGGCGAGGAGACCGAGGACGCGCGAGATTTCACCGAAAAAGGACCGGGGCCTGACCCCCGGAATCGAGAGGACCGGCGAGCTGCAACTCACCGGCCCTCTAAGATTTGAAACCGCAGCTCCAAAGCAGTTACGCCCCTAACATAGGGAGTGCACGGTGCTGCGCGCAAGCAAAAAGAGCAGTATTTATGGAGATTGCAGGCGCTGGCGGCGCTTACTGCATCGTGCCGCGATACCTTCTCGACCGGCTTATGGGAGCCGGGTTGGGAGCATCTCACCTGGGCCTTCTGGCCTTCCTCGTGGACCGATCCGACAGGAGCGGACTGAGCTTCTGGAGCTTCCGCAAGATCGCGTCCCGGCTCAGTTGCTCGAAAGCGACGGTGTCCCGCATGTTGTCTGACCTCGCATCAGCCGGGCTCGTCAGCAAGGCGCCCCGAAGGCGCCGGGATGGAGCGAACTCGATCATCGAGGTGACGATCACGGGTTACGCCGAGTTCATGGGGCGGTACCAGCCGAAGACGGAAGCCGATGCCGATCCGGATACCTCGCAACCGGACCCGGTCGAATCTGGGCCCTGTCCGATCGTGGCCAAACGCGACGAACCGTCCGCCTTCGCGGCCTCTGTCGTCTCGCAGATGAAACGGGCCGTTGCATCGGTGAAACGCTCAGGGAACGAGAACCAGGGAAAACCAATACCCACTACACTCCCCTCCCTCCCGGCTGAGCCGTCCTGGTCGGAGAAACACGAGCAGGAGTGGGTGAGACTTTTTGGCGAAAAGACCGGGGTGCATGACAATCCCTCAGGCAGCCCGTCTCCGGACCTTCTCGAGGCTGCGGTCGCTCGCGCCGAGAGGCTGAAAGCGGAACAGGCCGGCGGCGGGGCTTCAGCGCGCAACGCCTGGCGCAGCATGCTCGAGGCAATCGGCGTATCCTTCTCAGAGGCGGATGTCGGCTCACTCGCCGCGGCGACAGCGGGGCTCGAGCCGGACCAGCTCCACGCATTCCTGCAGAGCTACCAAGAGAGCTGGAAGCCATACTGGCGGCGTCCGCCAACAGAGGCCCAGGTGAGAAAGCTTGTGTCCGAGGCAGGGTTCGATACACGGCGAAGCGCCGGGAAGGGACGGATCTTTTCCGAAGCGATGAGCCGGTCCCTCGTTGCAGCGCGCCTGCTGAGGCCACTCCGCAGGGCGCAGCAGAAGGAGGTCGCAGCATGATCTCTGAGAGATATCGGGACCTCGGCACGGCGCCTGAAAAAATGCGGGGAAAGATCGCTGTTTTTTCTTCGCTCCCGAGAAGACGGTTCAATGTCCTTGGTACGCCACGGTCGGATGGCTTCCAACAGGAAGGGCGACCAGCCGTCGGAGAAACCCGGGCTCTGAATAGGGAGACAAGATGATGGATGGACAAGCGACCGGCCTGCGGCCCCCGCTTCCGACCTCGACCCCTCGCTTTGCAAAGACCATGGTGGCGCGCTTGAACCAGCGCCCCAGCGGCAAATCCCGCGAGAAGGACCTCGACCGCTCCGAGCGCGTCTGGACCGTGACGGAGTTCTGCAAACTCTCGGGTGTGCCGAAACGCATCGTCGAAAAAGTTCTCGATCATCCGGATGCGCCGGTTCTCGAGAAGCCGAACCGGGACCGGGTGATGACGACGCGCCAGTCGCTGCATCTCCGCGCCCTGATCCAGTTGATCTATCCCAAGGACTACCCGTCGCTCATCAACTGGCGCGACCCGAGCGTTCAGCCTCCCGTCGTAGCAACGGCCGCACTGAAGGGCGGCACCGCGAAATCGACCCTCGCCGTGCACCTGGCCGTGGGCGCCGCGGTCCGGCAAGGACTGCGCGTCGGCATCATCGACGCGGACGGCCAGAAGACCGCGACGCTGTACCTCTCGGCTTCCCTCAGTGAGGTCATGAACACCGAGGGCGCGACCTATCCCGACTTTGTCGCCGTGCCGAAAGAAAGCGATGTCGCGCGCTACGAGATCGCCGATCAGCGGCTGCATTCGTACTGGCGCCCGACCTTCTGGCCGGGGGTGAAATTGATGCCGGCCGGCGGCCGGATCGGGATGGCGGACCAGCACATGACCGTCTACCGCCTGAAGAACTTCGACGACGATCCCCGCCTGTGGCTGCGGCAGACGCTCGAGCGCTGGATGTCGGCAAACCCCGCCAAGACTCGCCTCGAGGATTGCTGGAAGGACGGCCGCTTCGATAAGCGCGCCTTCGACCTCGGCCTCGACGAGACCCTCGACCTCATAGTGATCGACTGCCCGCCCAATATCTCCCTGTCGATGATCGGGGTTCTCCTCGCGGCCGACTCCCTGGTGGTCCCGCAGACGGTGCGCAACATCGACCTCGCCACGCTGCAGGCCTTCATGGGCAGCATCGACGAGGTGCACAGGAGCGCTGTGACATCGGATGGCTACGAGGATCTGAACTACCAGGCGGTGCCGTCATTCATGCTGCCGACGATGGTCAATCGCGCGGCTGACATGGAGTCGATCTCGGAGCTGGTCGCCTACGCCCCCGATGTCGTCTGTCCGGTCTTCTACCCGCGGTCGGACGCCGTCTCGAACCCTGCAGCGAACTACGAGACGTTCTTTTCGCACAAGCCGGACCGGTCGCGCCGCGAGGGGCATGCGCGCTTCTTACGCAACGTGCATGCGGTAAACGACGCCATCCTGTCGAAGGTCTGCCCCTGGGCGGGCTCGACAGGGGACGCCAACGATTTCATCCGTCGCGAGTATGTCGACGAGACGGGCGAAGTATTCGTCCAGGACTGGACCTGAGAGGAGTGTTTCTATGAAGGCGAGAAAGCACCAAGCACCGGCGACGCTCCCTCCGATCGAGGACGATGTCATGGAGGCGCAGCCGGTCGACACCATGGCGTCTCTCGACTCGGCGAACCAGGCTGAGCTGAGCGTGGCAGCGGCGAAGAAAATCCGTGGCCGCGCCAAGGAGGATGTGCTTGAGGGGCGCGCCATCATCGAGATCGATCCCGCCCAACTGTTTGACCTTGTCGGAACGGATCGTGTCTCGCTGTCCGACAGCGCCGCCGCACAGGACCCAGATGTCGAGGACCTGAAGAAATCGATCGGCGAGAACGGCCAGCAGAACCCGATCATTGTCCGACCCAAGGATCCGCGCTGGTCGCCACGCTCCGACGACCCGACGAACGTCGAAGGGGTCGAGTTCGAGCTTCTTGCGGGACGTCGGCGCCGTCTCGCGGTCGCGCAGCTCAACAGCAACCTCGAGCCGAACCAGAGGCTGAGGCTACGCGCCCAGATCGCCTACATCGCGCCCGATGCGAGCGAGGCAGAACGGCGCCTCCATGCCCTCAAGCACCGCTACGTCGAGAACGAGGCCCGCAAGGATCTCACGCCGTTCCAGAAGGCGGTGAGCGGAGGCATGCTGATCGCCGAGTACGAAGCCACCGGGACACAGGCCCAAGACATTGAAGCCGCGCTCGGTATCACCCATCCGACGCGCCGCCTCTGGCGGCAGGTCTTCGACCGCCAGGACGACGTCCGTGGCCACTTCGCCGGCCGGGAGCCGTCTCACGCGGAACTCAAGGACTTCGTCGAGGGCCGTCTCGGCAAGCCGGCAGCCGCGAGCGCTCCTGTTGCGAAGACCAAGGGCGAGCGGGGGTTCTACACTGTGAAGCCCGCAGCGAAGCGCGGCAAGGTGGCTGTCCAGCTCAAGGTGACGCTGGACGAGGAGCAGGATGCGGAACTGATCGAAATGCTTAAGGGCGCGATCGGCGAGGTGAGGGCGTAGGTCGTCATTCGACCTGCGTCACCCCCTTCTGGCGATCGGCGGGCGCCGACGCCCGGAAGAAGTACCGCGCCGTCTCGATGAATCGATCCAGGGCGAGCGGCCCAATCTCGTCCCTGCCCTTCTGCCGATGTCGCGCGTGTGAAAGCGACTTTCACTCGAAGGCGCGAAAGACAGACAGACAGTCTGCCTGACGGCCTGCCGCGTCTCCTTATGCAGTACCGCCTCTCCCGGCTCATCTGCGGACAAGCCTGCCCCTGCCCGTCCCTCCGTCAATTCGGGCAGCTGCCCTGATGCCCGCAGGCCTCACCCCATCTGGTGTCGTGAAAATGTCACTATCCTTCGAACGTGTGCCGGAAACATTCCTGCCATTTCTGCGGGTGTTTTCTGGGGCCCAATTCCGCTGAGGAGCCGGGTGGCGATCGCTGTCGCGACGTCCCGGCGCATCACGACGCACTGGCGTCACCTCAACCGGGATTAGAACAAATGAAGAACGCCTTTCTCCTTTCCACTGCACTGGTCGCCTTCGCGGGCGCCGCTTCCGCCGAGATCGCCTTCGAAGGCAAGGCCGCCATGGGTGTCGCCGGCGGCAGCGAGATCGAGCATCAGTTCGTCAGCGACTTCGATCTGGATGCCACGTTCAGCGGCAAGGCTGCTCACGGGCTCTCCTTCGGCATGACCGTGGACCTGGCCGACAGCGAGGACAGCCTGGCTGCCGCACCGCTCGCCGCCGCCCCGGCCGACCCTGCCTACGAGATCTTCGTCAAGGGCGCCTTCGGCACGCTGACGATGGGTGAAGGCATCGACGGCGCGATGACCAAGTCGCTCGCCGATGCCGCCGACGCGGGCAACAAGGGCTCGATCGGAGATGTCGAGGAAGCCGCCGGCGCTGGCGCCTTCGCCGCCGGTGACGATGTCTTCGTCGGCCAGACCGCACGCTGGGACTACGCGCTGGATGCCGTGAAACTGTCCGCCTCGGCCGAGTGGGACGAAGCCACTGCCGATGACGCCAGCTACGCCTTCGGCGCCGGCTACGACCTGGACATGAACGGCGTGAAGCTGGGGCTGGGCGCGGGCTACCAAGTGGTCGAGAAGGCCGGCCTCAAGACCACCCTGACGGGTGGCTCGGTGACCGCCGAGAAGGACCAGCTGGTCGCCACCGCCTCCTACCAGCAGTGGGACGACGGGACCGCCGAGGGCACCCATCTGGCGGTCGGCGCCGGCTACGACTTCGGCGATCTCTCGACCCACGCGAACTACCGCGTGAACGAAGAGATGGGCGCCGAGGTGAAGGGCTACGGCCTCACCGCCGCCTACGGCCTCGGCAAGAGCGCCGCGCTCAAAGCCGGCTACGGCGTCCAGGACATGGAGCTCGAGACCTCGGTCTGGACCGTCGGCCTGGCGATGGACTTCTGATCCGTCCCACACGACGAAGCTTGGAGCGGACCCCCGGGTCCGCTCTTTACGTTTCAGGCCTGGCGTCGCTCAGCGGCCCTGGGGGACCTTTCCGGCGCTCGACTTCCCGATTCTGCCGCAGTCAGATACGGGCAGGATACGCATTAAATGCGCACTCTGCACAGCACCGCGGGACCGCCTGGGGCGAGCGCCTAACTATCGATAATCACCTCTTATCGATATGGAAGCGGATCGGCGCGAAATGATCCAGCTCGGGCTGTCCTGGCGCCGGTGCCGGCGACTCAGGAGGCGATCCCCCTGCCCCTTCCTGAGCCTCAAGACGCCTTGCCGGACGGGCCTCTTGGGGCGCGGGCCATCCTGCCCCGCCGGGGCCGCGCTTCGGATCAACCGAAATCTTCCCCAATTCCGTGCAAGGCAACGCCGGCACGACCGGCACCACCACGAAAGGAATGAACGAGATGAAGACGGCATTGACGACGGCGGCAGCCCTCATGATCGGCACCGCGGCCGCGGCGCAGGATCTTGACGCGCTGGCACAGGAGCTCTTCGACCAAGGGTTCGAGAACCAGGCCGTGATGCAGATCGATGGTGACGAGATCATCGTCGAGACCAGCGGCACCGCCGGTACCACCGAGCGAGTCTACAGCCAGGACGGCATCCTCCTCGAGGAGGAGACGATCACCGCCGACGGGCAGAAGATCGAGCGAGAGTACGACGAAACCGGCACCCTCGTCGAGGAGGAGGTCAGCGAGGCGGACCCGGATGAGATCGGGGGCGGCGCGCGGGTGACCCAGACCTTCGACGAAGCGGGCAACCTCGTGGGAGAGGAGCTGGTGACGCCGTCGGGTATCCGCATCACGCGCACCTTCGATGCGGAGGGCAACAAGATCTCCCAGGAGGTCACCAGGGACGGAGAGGCCCGGGGGCGGGACAAGGACCGCACAGAGCGCGGGGGAGGCACTGAAGAGCGCGGCAACGCCCGGAACGACGATCGCGGCGACAGGGGGGACCGTGGGGGAAGGGAAGACCGTGGAGGCGGCCGCGGCAATGGTAAGGGGCGGAGCTGATCCCTGACCCTTTCTCGCGAGACCCCTGGCCTCCTGCGCATGCGGCAGGCTCCGGTCGGTCGCCGGCAGCAGCCAGCCTGTCAGTCTGACTGGCTGGCTGCCTCGCGGAGCCATTCGTCGTAGCTCAGCGCCATGCGCTCGCGCTCGCGCTCGCGATCGCGCGCGTCGAGCTCCTCCTCCGTGAAGACGTGCGGAGAGTGGTCGTTCCAGCTCCCTTTGGAGGTGTTCTTGTAGCGCGGCGGCCCGCCACGCCTCTTGCGCTCGGACCAGTGCAGCTTGTCGGGGTCGCAGATCTCGATCCCGCCGTAGTACCAGGGAATCAACTGGTGGTTGCTATAGTTCTTGTACTTCGACAGGAATCCCATCAACGTCATCACGTCGGGCTCCGGGACCTTCTGGTGTCTCACCCATTCGCTGAAGGCTTCCCAGAGGTGCTCTGGTAGATGCCGTCGGGTTTCCTTGTAGTAGAAGCGCGCGGTCTCGATGAACTCGATCCAGGGTGAGCGCCCCGCGTCGTCCACGAGGTCTACATCAATCTCTTGCTGCAGGAACTGCTGGAAGTGCCCTGTTGCCAGCGGCGAGCCGGCCATTGCGATCCACCCGAGAATGCGACGGACCTCCTCCGCCCTTCGCTGCTCCTCTTCCCTCTGTTCCTTCTCGGGGGCTTCGAGCGACGCATACTCCTGCGCGGCGTCTGCTGCCATCCTCTCGAGTTCGATAAGGCGCTCGAGGATCATCTCGCGGTCCGGCAGCGACAGGCTGTCGTCGGCGATCCTGCGCAGCCGCGCCAGCTCGCTGATCATCTTCTCGAGTTCTGTCTTTCCGTCCTGCATGTCCACCCTCCAGGCCGCGCCCGAGGCAGCTATGCCACAAGGAGCGGAAGTTCACCAGAACGCCCCCTGCCCCTCATTCCGACGGAGGGCGATGCGAGTGAAAGCGACTTTCACAGGGCGGCAGTGAAAGTGACTTTCACTCCTGAGTCACCTTCTGCGCCCGGCCCCGGCGACCCTTCAGCACCCGGCGCCATCCGCCAGGCGCCTTGACATCGCGCACGATGCCGCGACCATCATAGCACATGGCCGCCTACCCGCCTCTGCTCCCGCAGGACCTGACAAGGCCTGACGGCACCGTCGCCCTGGATGTGCTTGTCAGCACCCTCCGGGTGACCAAGGCCGAGTTGACGCTGGTGCTCGGTCTGCCGCGTGACTCCCTGACGAAGACGCGGCGACTGGGCTCTCCGGCGTCGCAGCGCCGGCTTCGGGACCTTGTGGAGATCCTGGCAAGAGCCGCACCCTGGGCCGGATCGATCCCGCAGGCATTCGCCTGGTTCACGAGCCAGCCGCTGCCTTCGTTCGGAGACCGGACTGCGGCGGAGCTGATGCGCGAAGGGCGGCCCGAGGCCGTCACGTCCTACCTCTCCCGCATAGCGGCTGGGGGCTACGCGTGAGGGAGCCACGGACCCTGTCGGGGCCCCTGCCCGGCAGCGCGGTCCTGGCCGGCTCGACGCGCAGTGAAAGTGACTTTCACTTCCAGGCTTGGGGAGACCCGCCCCGCGCCGGCCGGTCGTATTTCATTGCTATCCCGGAGCGACATGACAATGTCTGCGAAAGACGGATCGCACAGCGGCACCGTATCGGCATGGCCGCTCAGAGAGGATGACGCGATGCAAGACCGGAAGCGGCGCAAGTCGACCGACTGTGCCCGAGGCCGCACCGCCCTGGCCTCCCTCGTGGCGCGCGGATTGATCGAGCGCGGCCCTGCGCAGCGCATCGCGGCTGCCTTGCACGCCATCGAGACAGCCGGTGGCGATACCTGGTCCGTCGCGGACCTCCAGCGCGATCCCGAGGGCGTCATAGCTATGGCACTGTCCGGGCACCCGCAGGTATTGCTCGGCGCGAGTTTCGAGAAGGCAGACCCTGTCGTGGCGATTTCCGCTGGCGATCTCGTGTCGCTCATCGAGGCCGTGACGAGCGCCGCCGGCGCTGACTTCGCGACCGGGCGCGAGATGCATACCCGGCTGGCGCGAAGCGGTCCTCCGCTGGAGATCACCGCCCGGGTTGCTGCGCCGACTGGCGCCGGCCCGTCGAGTGAGTGCTAAACCGGATCCCGAGAGGTCTCGATGAAGTCATCCGTGCCACGCAACATGACGACCGTGAGCGTCTCCTTGTCGGACGAGATGAGCGCCGCGGTGGAGAGGCTGGCCGAAGCGGGCGGCTATGATACCGCGAGCGAGTATATTTGCGACCTGATCCGCCGTGACTTCGATCGACAGGTGCTCCGGGCGGTGCTCGAGGACGGGCGTTTGAGTGCGCAGGATGAGCCGATGACCGCGAGAACCCTTCAGTCCCTCCGGGACCGGGCGCGCCTGTCCGCGAGGGACCATGGCGGAGCCAAGCAGTGAAAGCGACTTTCACTGCGCGCGCTCCTGCGTGATGGACGCAGAACAAAGAGCGAACATGGAGGCAAGTGGCAGCTTTGCCGCCTCGGGAATGCGCAGACCCGGCGCGGGACCTCTGAGCGGGCCTCTGCCGGCTAAGGCTTGATCCTGCGGCCTTGTGGTGAAAGCGACTTTCACCCGTCCTCCATCCGGAAGGCGCTACTGCGCGCGTCCCACCGGCGGCGGCGCCCGCGGCGCGGGTGGCATATCCCGCCGAAGGCTTGCGCCGATGCCAGCGCGGAGTGAAAGTGACTTTCACTGCCTCTGCGCATCCGGTCTCGAAATCCCTGCGGGGGATCGGCTACCCGCGTGGATGTGATCGAGGTCCACAGTGCCGCATCTTCCTCGCTCTCCTTTTCCGTATCAGCAGGTCCGTGCCTCTATCCGGCCTACCTGAGAGACTGCCGTGGCGAAGTGAAAGTGACTTTCACATCGAGTTCGGGGCTGGAGGAGGCGCGAGAGGCATAGAGGGTTGCACACGGCCGTACAGGCGCGCGGCGCGGGATACCTCGTTCTCCATAAGCGGTCGCTGGATTGCGGACCGCTCGGAACCTGGCCGGTTATCTGCATGGTCAACCTGAGAAAGATAGACAGATCGGAGATGGGCGATGGAGGAGGGTCCGGCCGAGTGAAAGCGACTTTCACCCGATCGCTTCGCAGGCGTTTCTGGAGGAGGAAGTGAAAGTGGCTTTCACTCGATCTCTATGAGACGCGCGTATCTGTCTGTCTTTGCAAGACCCTGTACGTAAGGCGTGATTGTTCTGACATCACGAGCAGGGTACGTACAGCTCCACACGATGCCCGTCAGCGGGTCCTGATCGGCGGTGCGGGCCAGCATCTGCGCCGGCGTACTCAACCAGGACATCTGATCGGATCGCTCGATCAACTTCGCCCGGCGGTACATCCGTCGGGCGTTTCTTTTCTCAGCTCAAGCAAAGAGGCAGTCGGACACGCTGTCGGCCTGCGGTGCCGCGACGACGGCCGCGCCTGGGGGCGCTGCGGTCTCGTGCAGCCATGGCCAGTTGCGCGCGAAGTCGCGCCTGCATGCCGCCAGGGCGGCGTTATCGACGAGGACATCGTGCGGCTGTAGAGGGGAGGCGAAGCTGAGGCCGGCGATGCCCCGGGCCCGGCTGAGCGCGACATAGAGCTGCCCCGCCTCGAAGACGCGTCCGCCCAAGTCGAGCCTTACATCATCGAGGGTCAGCCCTTGCGCCTTGTGCGCCGTGATCGCGTGCCCCGGCGCAAGAGGAAGGCCCTTGGCTGTACCTACGATACGCGAGACCACGCGCTCATGCGCGCCGTCCCATGTGAGCCTTCTCTCCGTCCACTCGACCGGCTCCACGAAGCAGGGGTCACCCTTGCCGTCGAAGAGCACCGTCACACCCGCGGTTTCCTCCTCGAGATCGAGGACGGTCCCGAGCGATCCGTTGGCGAAGCGGCCCGCGGGATCGTTCCTGGTCGCCATCACGCGCGAGCCCACCGCGACGTGAAGCGCGGGCGCAACGGGTAGTGCGCTCCCGGTTCGTTCTTCAGCGAGAGTGCCGGCAAAGGAAGCACGGATGCAGGCATGGTGCGGCCGGGCAGGGGAGGCGATGAGCCGCTCCAGTGCCGCCTGATTGCGCCTCTCCGCATCCTTCCTGCGAGCAACAATGACAAGGGGCTCCACACCGTCTCGATGAGAGCCATGGCAGAGATCGTTGAGCGCATCGATGACGAGGCTGCCGGCACTGCCGTCCCGGATACTGGAGAGGGCGGAGATGAACGCCGGATCGCTTTGCCTGAGGACGCGCGGCAGGTTGACGGAGCGCGGGGCAGACCGGGCAAGCACGCGAGCGGAGAAGGCCCAAGGGGTCTCGTAGCCGAGGAGGGAGAGGCGCTGGCGATCACTCTCCGTCGTCACGGGCGGGAGCTGGAGGAAGTCTCCGACCATGATGACCTGGACCCCGCCAAAGGGCAGGGGAGAGCCGCGCGCGGCGCGCAGGCGCGCATCGACAACATCGAGGTGGTCGGCGCGCAGCATCGAGATCTCATCGATGACAAGGCGGCTCATGCCGCGCAGGAGCGCCAATGACTCGGCATCGAGCTGGGGCAGGGGGCGACGCGCGTCACAGACCCCGCCGATGGGAATACGGAAGGTGGAATGTACGGTCGTGGCGCCGAGTCCGAGCGCGGCGACGCCCGTGGGCGCGACGACGGCCTGACGGCCGTGACCGAAGCGGGAGATGTAGTCGATCAGGCGGGATTTGCCGGTTCCGGCGCGGCCGGAGACGAGGATCACGGGAGCGCCGGACTTGATCGCCTCGAGCGTCTCGCGCACCCCGGGGAGTGCTTCATACTCCCTATCGCGGCGGGAGGAGGTTTCGTGTCGTCCTGGCACCTGAATGATCCAGACCAAGGCATTGATACGGAACATATAGTTTCCAGGAAGGATGCAAAAAAACACGGCTGCAGAACCCCGGCGGCACGTGCGCATGCCCTAAAAAGAGAAACAGCCGCCGAGTTTCCCCGGCGGCTGCATGTCGTCAAAGAAAGAGATCAGCCCTTAGGGAGTAGGGCAGGTACCCCACACAGGGCGACCGTCAGGTCCTGCACCCCAGGCCGGAGTGTTGGCGTCGAAGTTTTGCGGAAAAGCGGCGATCTGCGACACGCACCACATTGACAGGTCTTGGGCGAAGGAGTCGGCGTCGTTGAACATGTAGTCCATGTTGGTGGCGGCGCCGGTTTTCCACGTATCCAGCGGTTGGTTAAAGGCATCGGCGCCCCCGAACATATGGGACATGTCAGTGACCGAACTGACATCCCAATCATTCAGCGGGGAATTAAAGGCCGACGCGTAGCCAAACATTCCATTCATGTACTGAACGTTGGACACGTCCCAGGTGGAAAGGTCTTGGTTAAAGGCCGAATTGCCCATAAACATCCAATGCATCTCGAGAGCGTTCGAGGTATCCCAATAGCCAATGTCGCCATTATAGCTCGTGCTTTCGAACATTTTCCCAAAGTACTTCACCTGGCCGGTGAAGATATTGTGGGCGTCGTCCTCGAATGTGTAGTAGGTGCCGTCCTTCAAAAGGGCGAAGGTGCCGTCTCCACCGACGGCCGGAGAGGCGACCATATGCATCATCGTCAAGTCCACGATCAGCATGCCGCCGCAGACAGAGCCCGGTTCGCCGACCACTCCGACGTACGACGGGTCGTAGCACCAAGAGTCGGATGGTACTGGAGAGACAACGGGCTCCTCCCAGGTGTCGCCGGCGCCGTCGGTGGGCTCTTCAGGTGTGGTCGTGCCTTCGTCGGTAGGCTCTTCGGGTGTGGTCGTGCCTCCGTCGGTGATGGCCTCGCCGCTGCCGCCTGCGACACTGGCGCGCGCGTCGGCGACCTGCGTCGTGGCGCCATCAAAGGTGGCGTCTGTCTTCTCACCGAAAGACAGAACGGATCCGATGGCAATTACGGAAACCAATCCGGCCACAGCGCCGTATTCCACGATGCCGGAGCCGCGGATGTTGGAGATGATCTTCTTCATAGGTCAGTACCCTGCCTGCTGAGTTCACGTAGGTTCTTCGGTATGGATATTGGGCCTCGCGCCCCGTTTCGAAAATCAAAGCAAGAGATTCTCGGTGGCGGCGTTTTCGGCTATGCCGGAAACGAAAACGCAGCCGCCGAGGGTCTCAGCGACTGCGCTTGTTTCCGGATGCCGGAAGGGCGAGCGGTATCGTTCGCCTCTGTGCTTCAGAGGATCCTGAGGCCCTTTTCGAGGGCATCGATTTCTTCCTGAACTTCGACCGCCCGCTCGACAGTCCGCGGCTCATTGAGGCGATCTGCGCGGATCAGGATCGATGTTCCATAGCCGTCGAAATGGAACTGATGCCCATCCGCGTCCTGGTAGTGAATGTGGCAGAGGCCATCCTTCACCGAACCCTGCACCGGGCATACCCAGAGCATCGCCACGCCATGTGCGGCCGCGATCTCGGAGATGTGCGCCGGAGCCGATTGGGCGGGCTCATCGCAGGTCGCGTAGTACTCGCCGTCCGGACTGCCCGGCTCGGCCTCGTAGAGGCCCTCGGTCAGGCGCAGGAAATCGTCGTGGGGCAGGATGCCGTCGAAAACAAGCTTCGCTTCGGACATGTTGAACCTCGATAGGGAAAGTGGGTGTGAAGGCCGGCCGATCGCCGTGCGCCCGCATCGCAGGAGGGCGCACGGCGGTCGGCTGGAGGACGCACCGTGGCCGGGACATGCCGCGTCGGCGGCGCGCCCCGGCACAGGGAGATCAGGAGTCCGGGATGAGGAACGGCAGCTCGAGGTCGTTCCACACGAACGCGTGGAGCTTGTGGAACGCCTCGAAGAGATCGTCGTTTTCCAGGGACTCGCACTCGATGGCGGCAAGATCGTCTCCGAGGAGGCTGTAGTCGGTGGGCGTGGCGGCGCCGAAGATGACGTCGCGTGCACTGCCGCGCAGCCGGCTTTCTTCGTAGTCAAGACCCGCCGTGCGCAATGGGGCGCAGACCGTGGCAACGAGCGTCGCGAACTTGCCAGCTTCCTCCGGCGTCATCTCGTACTCAGCCCGCTCGATCTGAGCCGTCGAGAGGGCCGTCTTGCGCTCCTCGCCGGAGAGCCTGCAGCTATCGGCGAACTGCTTGAAAGCCTCGTCCGGCGTGTCTGCTTGGTAGGCGATCCGGTCCGCCTCTTTGTCGCCGGTCTTCACCAGGTAGTACTTCATGGCCTGCCTCATTTTTGGATTCTGTCTGATCGGATGGAGCGGCGCGCCCCGGCCCGCTCTCGCATCTATGCGAGAGAGCGGGACGGGGTGTGTCGCTTCACGCGGCTTGGGTAACCGGGCTGCGGGAGATGTCGAGGTAGAACTGCAGGAGCTCGGGCCCGGCCTCCATGGCCTCGTCAGCGCTGCGGTAGCCGGAGGAGGCCTGCACGACATCGCCCTCTTCGTCGACGAGCTCGATGCAGTACCACTCGCCGTTCAGGTCGGCCTCGATGAAGCTCAGCTCCTCGTTCGCGATCTCGAGGAGCGCGTCCATGCTGCCGTACTTCCGCAGGTCGGCGCGCCCGAAGACGAAGAAGCCGGCGAGACCGGAGTCCCACGGGCAGTAGAACGGGTTGTGCGGGCGCGCGGCGTCGAGCACCGCCTGCGGGTCCTCCACGGAGAAGCTCGGGCGCCGGCCGAGGCCCTCGGCGATCATCTGCAGGGCGTTGATGCGCGCCGGGCCGTCCTCATTGAAGGCGTCAGCCTGGGCAGCCCGGACGCCATAGCTCGAATGCTCGTACTTGTAGACCGGCACCAGGATCGCGTCCTTGCGGATCGCCTGCGGGAAGGCGTCGTTCTCGTGGGCCAGGGCGGGATAGTTGCAGAAGACCAGGCGGCCTGCGGCGCGGGGCCGCTCGACATTGCAGTCGTCGTGCTGGACGTTGAGGGTGAGCGTGTCGATGGGGAGCATGGTCGAACCTTTCGCAAGAAGAATGGGTGTGCGCGGCGATCCTCGGGAGGCTCTCACCTCAGGCCGGCTGGCCTTCCCGACGCGTCGCATCCGAAGGAGGCGCGTCGGGAAGGGCAGGTGGTCTGGCACCTGATCAAACGATTTGCAGGACCTGGCCGCTTTCGGTGATCCTGAACCCCGCGAGCGAGAGGCGTGCGTCGGGGTAGGCGACCTCGTTGTTGCACTCGATCTGACCGACCACCTGCTTGAGCTCGTGTTCGGTCTCGTAGGTTGAGAGGTGCATTTCCTCGAAGGGCACGCCGCACTCTCGCAGCGAGGCGAGGACGTAGATATCGCGGGTCTCCAGCCACCGGTCCGGTGGTGTGACGAACTCGAAACCACGCTCCAGCGGGGCAGGGAGGTCGGTCCAAACGGCGCAGATGTCCCGGGCAATCTCGGAGATCGGCTGGTCCCACGGCGGCCTGCTGCAAAACAGGAATTCCTCCGCCAGGTTGCGCTCTTGCCACGCACGGCGCAGGCCTCCCTCATCGAGGATCTCCACTTCGGCTCGGAAGCCGAGCATCTCGGGATGCTGGTCGAGGATGGTGATCGTCCCGATCCGCAGGATGCCGGGCCCGACATCGGGCCGCAGGAACCGTTCCGCGATATGGGTCGAGCGAACGGCCAGAATGTCATCGACGCCGAGGGACGAAAGGAACTTGGCCTGGTCAAAGATCGAGCGTAACCGCCTCTGTGGTTGCCGTCCTTTATGCAAGAGGTTTCCAACCTTTCTCGGCAGGTGATCGAGCGCGGTCCTCTGTCAGGCCTTCCTTGGCGGCATGTCCTAAAGCCGCTGGCCGATATGGTGATCTGCGGACAAGGCCCAATCCCGATTGCGAGCTCATCGGCTCTGGCGGTTACACTGGTTTCCCTCGTCCCGATCTGACCGATCGTTCTGCCCATTCGGGTCTTCGCCTTCTGCACCCCTTTCTCCGGTTTCAGCCCGTCGCTGCGTGCTTCTTCACGCCGCGCCTGCCGATGCCGGATCCCTGAAATCCTCGCC
>NZ_FOXA01000042.1 GCF_900115595.1 Tranquillimonas alkanivorans | reverse complement strand
CCGGAGGCTTTGGCTAAAAAATCTCGTTCCACCACGAGCTGGCCGATCTTGGCGTGCAGCTTTTCAATCTCGCCCACCTTCTCGGCGGCCTTCACCTCGGCCTTTCCCGAGAAAATCCCCGACATGCCCTCGAGCGCCTGCCGCTTCCAAGAGTTGATCAGGGTCTGGTGCACGCCGTGTTTCGCCACCAGTTCGGCGACCGTCATCTCACCTCGGATGGCCTCGAGCGCCACCTTCGCCTTGAACTCGGCACCGTAGTTCTTCCGTTTGCCAGCCACGCTGTTCGTCCTTGTCATCGTTGGCGGCAAGCTTAGCCGAGCGTCCGGTTTTTGGGGACCACCTCAGTTGACGGTGGTCAGTTCCATCGTGAGCGCACGTTGCAGGTGCTTGAAGGAAACTTCGGGACCCTTCATCTCGGCTTCTCCGATTCTTGCTTTTCGCCAGAAGCGTAAGGTCGTGATGCATCGGTCGTTCCGGCCCCACTAACCCTTTCCTGGGTCAGCGCACCGCGTTCGGCGCCAAACTCTTCCGGTTCCGCTCGACCGGACAACTTCGGCGCTGCCACGATGTGCGTGCGCCCCGAGTTCAGGCGCCTCACGCCATAGCTTGTTGCGTACGTGAGCGGCAACCTCTACAATTTGTGCCAAGCGATCAGCACCTAAGCAAAGAGAACCGGGGGCGGGAGCAGGACCTCACAACACGAACGCGACCAAACGACCTCGGTCTTCAGGTTCGATGTTCTTGCTGTGTTCTCGATGCCGGTGTAGTACCGGCGCCAGCGCACACCCACAAGAAATAGGAAACAAGGCCGCAATGGATTCTGCTTCTTCGCCAATTCTCGCCGGCGACACTGCGCCGTCCCAGCCATCTGTTTCGGAATCTGGTGCCGAGCCTAAATACGCCTATTCCTCAAGTTCCGGCCACTTCGCCGGACTAATGCACGGCGACTCCGCCACCATGCTGAAAACACTGCCAAGCGACGTCTTTAACGTTGCGGTTACGTCTCCTCCCTACTTTTGGGTCCGGGATTACGGATATGAAAAGCAACTCGGTCATGAGGAATCGGTAGAGGCTTACATCGACGCGCTAATGGACGTTTTCGACGAGGTGAAGCGCACGTTGCATCCAGAAGGCGTGTTTTTCTTGAATATTGGCGACACTTACTATTCAGGAAATGGGCAACCTCACGGTAGCGACCCCAAGTGCTCATCGCGAAACTTCCTTCGAAAAAAGGTTCGACCCGTTGACGTCAGTGGGTGGGATATCCCGAAGAAAAGCATGATCGGCATACCCTGGAAGGTAGCCTTTGAGATGCAGCAACGCGGATGGACACTTAGAAGCACCATTATCTGGAACCGGTGCAATGCATTCGTCGAACCAACTGCAAGGGACAGACCTTATCGACAGTATGAGTTCGTGTTCATGTTCTCCAAGTCGCGATTTTACAGCTTTGACCGTTCAAAGTTGGTTGAAGAAGACGTCTGGAATATTCCCATCGAACGCAATCGGCGTGCCAAGCACAATGCGGCCTTCCCTTCCGAGCTTGTTCGGCGATGCGTAGAGGTGGCCAGCCCACCTAATGGGCACGTGCTCGATCCATTCGCTGGAAGCGGAACTTCCATCCTGACCTCAATGGCCAATCACCGCAATGTCGTGGGCATTGACATGAGCAATGACTACGTCGAGTACGTTCAAGGTGCTATCGAGGGTGAGGGATATATGGCGTCGTGTTGGGAGAACCTCGTAAACAGGCTCAGAAAGCCTTCGCCGCTTTGGGACGAATGGACTGGAAACAGGCGGAATTTCCGCAAGCCCGGGACAGCAAAGAAAGTGTAAGAGTTGCAGTACTTCAGTATCCTGACGATTAAGGCTTCCATTGAAGCTCTGGAAGATGTTAGCGCCAACTGGCTAATCCCCGGATTCGTTTTTGCAGCCAACAATGTTGGTACGGATGATTTCGTGGACATGGCAGAGCACCTTGGCACCGATAGGTTCCTTGACCGCTATTTCAACGGCAGCCTAATCAGCATTCCACCGTTTCCCTCCGGAAACAACTTGCTTCGTCCGCGCCTCAAGGGAGTTACTTGGAACAGAGGGCGATTCGCTGGCGACTATGTTATCCGACAAGACACAAAGATGTGGGGAAATTTGTTCTCCAGTCGCGGGTATCGGGAAATGCGGATGCAAGGATACATCGAGGGAGAAAAAACAACAGTACGACTGACCGACCAGTTTCAGAATGCGTTCGAGAATGGAATTCCGGATACATTCGCGTTTGAGGACCTATTAGTTTGGCTCTTCGCCTTTCGCGGATTCCCGACCGAAGTTCAAAACTGGAAAGATCTTTATGAATATTTCTTGCAGAACGAACTTGACCTTCAGAATTTCCCCCTCCCATACCAAGGTCGGTTCCAGCTAACGCCAGATCGGCCGTGGCCGGAGACCCAAAGTGCGCGGCCGTCCGATGAGCAGTTTTTGACCGAACTTGCACCACGCCTCGAAGCGTACCTCGCTGCGCCGCCAGAGAGACAGGCTACCGGCGACGGCACTGCAAAAACGAATCCTATAAGTTCCGATGATGCCGTGCTCTCCGTTATCCTTAATGGAATCGCAAAAGAAACAAGCCACTCATTTCTTCTTGCGGGACCGCCCGGCACAGGGAAGACTAAATACGCGCATGATATTGCGAACTTTTTGACGAATGGCGTAGAAAGCCGGGTTCTCTTTCTGCAATTTCACCCAGCGTTTGGATACGATGATTTTGTTGAGGGCTTTAGGCCTGTTGAGATTGCCGGTGGAGAAGCGAAAGGCAACGGGGTTACTTACAAGCTTGACCCGCGCCATTTCTTGAAATTTGCAGACCGAGCCAAGGACGACCCCGAAAACCATTATGTACTTGTCATTGACGAGCTTAACAGGGGCGACGTCGCGCGCATATTCGGCGAATTGCTCACTTATCTCGAACTCGACTACCGAGACAAAGAGTTCACTCTTGCGATTTCCGGAAACACAATTAAGCTGCCACGAAACCTGATCGTCTTGGCAACCGCCAATCCATTCGACCGATCTGTCACTGATCTTGACGATGCGCTACTTCGTCGCTTTATTGTAGTCACGATGGAGCCGGATAAGGCTTTCCTTCAGAAGTACCTGACGGACAAAATGGTGGAAAGCCGTGTTCTGACGCGGACGCTTCGCCTCTTCGATATCCTGAATGACGCTTTCGCAGCGGGCTTCGGTCATACCAACTTTCTCCATGTCCGCACGATTGATGATCTTGCAGACGTCTGGGAGGGGCGGGTCAAGCTCGGCCTACAGCGTGCTCTGTTTCACGACAGGCAGAAGTACGCTGGCATCAAGGATGAGGTGGATCAACTTCTGAAGGTGGATGAAGAAGCCGAAGTCGCCGGTGAAGGACAGTCCGCGGAAGGGTAGATCGGGCCAGAGTAGTCGTGTTCACCGAAAAACGCATCATCGAAGTAGAAGAGAGAGGAAGGCAATACTTCCGCCGCCGTGAACTCGTCGACCATCTTGGGCACTCACTCATCCTCCCCGAGACACGTGAGTTGAAGGCGATCGAATTCAAAGACGTCGCAGACGGATTCAATCTTGTTACCCTTGGGGTGATAGGATATTTGCCGCTCACCAGGTCGATCACGCTCAACATCGTTCCCAAGTTTCCGATTGATAACCTGTGGACGATGCTAAACGTAGGTGGTGAGACATACAGCCGCATCCTCCCCACCATCCGCCGTTACCAGAAGACCGAAAAAACTGCGCCGATTTACCTACTCGCGCGAAGCTTTTGTCACTATCTACGGGGTGCTCTCTCAGCAGGGTTCGCGCGCAGTTATTATCCGCGTACTACCGCCGGGTATTATCAGCCACGCGTCGAGTTTGGACGAACTATCAGTCAATATTTGTCTCGCGGAAATCCAGTCGAAACTGTGTCCACAGTCTATGAGTTTGGTCTCGACAGCTCCATAAATCAGATTGTAAAGGCAGGCTGTCTGCACTTTAGCAAAATAATTCCTGCAACTAAAGAGTGGGAGGATGAAAGGCGCCTCCTACAAACGGCTATCGAAACGCTACGGCGGGTAACTGCGCGCGAGCCTAATGAGGAAGAATTCTACCTCCATGAGACAGTATCTCTAAGGCTGCAGAGAAACTACGAGGGTCTTCTCCACGTCTACCAGCTCCTGCTGACGGGTGGTGGAATTGCATTTTCGTTCGAATCCAGCGGAAGCGAACTCCCTTCCTTTCTGTTCAACCTTGAGGACATATTCGAAAGGTTTGTAAGACAGACATTTGTAGACGCGCTACGAAAAGAAAAAATATCCGTTCTTGACGGCAATAAGCGTCAAGGCAAACTCTTTGAAGATTCCAAGACCTACCCCATTAAGCCAGATATTGTATTCCGCCGAGGAAAAAATGACGTAATCGGGCTTGGAGAGGTGAAATATAAGCCTAAAGTAAAGGAGGCAGATAGGTATCAAATTATCAGTCACGTGACGGCTGCCAGGGCGCCAGTAGGTATTTTGATCTCTCCTACAAATAATGGTGAGAGTCAGCGTCTTGATCGCTTAGGTAGAATAGCGACTGGCGCACAGTTCTATCACTATCGGATTGATCTTGGAGGCGATATTCGTGCCGCTCAGGATAAGATGGTCAAGGACATCCAGTCGCTATTTCCTGCTCCCGCCGAAGCCGCCGAATTTTCTTCCTGACGCTCATGGGCGGTTCCGCGCAAGGCGTCGGGCTGATCGCGTTCGAGCAGGTCATGGATCATCATGGACATCTTGGAGGAGATAGCGCTTGCCGACGCGAGGTCACCCCCGCCGACGATAGGCGCCCTCTGCTCTGCGATGCGCGTGCGGAGGGCGGCTCACACCTCTTGAGGATGTGTTGACGCAGGCTCCTCCTCCATTTCCGAGGCCGTATCCTGCCTACGCACTTCGGGAGGAGGATGATAGCTGGGGGCATCCTCGTCGATGGGGAAGGCCGAGCGCCTGTTCTGTGAGGGGCCGTACTTCACGTATCGCCGGATCTCGAGATACGCCGCCCGGACAAAGATGGCGACGAATGGCAGGAGGATAACGGCTATGAGAAGTGCTTCCGCTGTCAAACAGGCCCCTTACAGCTTGGATCGGGAGCTTCGTTGCTTAGTGCCGTCGCGGATCGGTGCCAGGAGCGGGTTGGCGCGGAGGTCGCCGTGTCAAGTCGAGCGTCATCGTCCCCGCGGTCTGCATCGCTCGGCGATCTCCAGCCGATCCCGCCGTCTGTGTAAAACTTGAACACCTGCTGGGGAACGGCCGCGACACCGGGCGGTTCACCTCGAAGCTCCCAAGGCAGGCACCAAATGAAAATCATGATCGTCGAGGATGACGCACTGCTGGCGCTGGATCTGCGCGGCATGTGCGAGGATCTGGGCCACCAGGTGCTTGGATTGGCGCGATCCGCCGACGAGGCCGATCGTGCGGCGTCCCGTCTGCGCCCAGATGTGCTGCTGACGGACATGGAACTCGCCGACAGCTCCGATGGGGTGGAGGTGGTCCATGCCCTTCGCACACGTTTCCCGAACCTCCTCGTGGCGTTCGTGACGGCGGTGAGCGATCCGGCCGCGCTGGCCCGGATCGACGCGGTCCGGCCGGACGCGATCCTCAACAAGCCGGTCACCGGGGAGCGCTTGGAGTGCGCGCTGCACCGTGCCTCCAGGTCGCCCTGAGCGACAGCGCCTTCATGACGCGGGACGCCCAATGACGACTGAAGAGTCCTACGCGCGAAGAAGAAGAAGCAAAAAATCGCCGGCCTCCCGGCCACGGTCACCTGCTGGGACCAATGGTGCCGCTCTCGCTTGCTTGACAGCTAAGCGCGCTGCCCCCAAGGCCCCGGCCGCGCTTCAGGACGATTTTCCGGCTTCCATCGCCTGGGCAGAGCCGTAACGACCAGGGACGACATCACATAACGCCCGGTTGGATGTCCCCGATGGTCGGTCCGCTTGCGTGCCGGTGCTGGTAGCCATGTCAGCGCCCACGCCAGAACGGACAAACGCCCGACCTCCTCTTGGCGCCCGCCATGCCCAGCCCGATCTGCAGACGCGGGAGCGGAAGTACTGCCCGATAATGTGCTTTATCAGATATAAACCCGAACTCGGGCCCGCGCCCGGGCTCGGACAGGAGTAAGTCCGCCCGAGACCGGCAGGATCACGGGCGGTGTCTCCTGCAGGCGCCGCAGCGAAGAAGCGCGCGCCACCTCCCAACTTGAAGCGCCTAACCCGCTATTCGTAAGGCGGCTCCCCATTGTTCATCACGCCGACCGCCGAGAGGACCTCCCAATGCCCCGCCCCCTGAGCCTCCGCACAGACCTTTCGTCTCAGCCTTTGTATTCCAATGAAACGCGGGAGAAGCTTCAGGAGTTCTGCGCCCCTGTTGCTGGGGCGGGACGTCATGATGCGTTTGCTGTCCGGCAGATCTTCGTGCGCGACGCGACGGAGGGCAACATCGCGGATTACGGTTGGCTGGGTTTAGCCTGTACCGACGTCTACACGATGTTCGGCGGCTCGGTTCCGTGCCCGGCTCCGCTCAAGCACGAAGCAAAGCTTCGTCGGCGAGTCGCTCCGCTCCTGTGTGAGCTGCAATGCGACGAGACTCTGCAGTGGATGATCCGCATACAAGGTCCCAGCTTCATCCGCCCAGATATCTCAGTCATGTATCTGGACGCGGCCCTCTTTCCCGACGCCATTATCCTCACTTGGCACGAGCAACAGAGGCGTCGAGATGGTGCGTTCGACGAGAGTCACAATGCGCGGCTCGATCACCATCCCAACTTAGACGGCATGCTTGTTCTTGCGAAACCCACGACGACCGAGGAGCAGGAGGCGGCAAAGGCCCGGGTGACCGAACTGACGCCGATCTACCGCAGTCTTCTCCGGTTGCCCCCTGGCGTCGAACCGGAATGCTTCTGCCACTGGCCCTTCCCGTGAAGGTCGGATGCGTCACCAAGGCGACACCAGGGCCTCCCGCACGCCGCAGTACAGGCGGTCCGGATGGATCGGCACCATCATCTGGCCGCTTACATGTCGGCGTGTGGCTCTCAAGCCACAGCCGGGAGAGGAGGCGGTCAGCGGCTACGCATTCTTAGCTCAGGGCGGTTCGGATGCCGCCGCGAGTTCTCTACTGATGTCGCACCACAGTTAGTCTTATTTGTCCCATGAGCCGGTGGCGATCAACCGTCGGGGTTCGGTCGGCACGACGACCTTCACCTCCACATCCTCTGAGTCAGGCAGGGACGCACCTGTGAGGATTTCGTGCATGGCGCCCGCGGATTTGAGTCCGCGCAGCGTCCCGCTGCCCGGAAGAGCTGTCTGGTCTGCTCCATAATGCGAGAACCATGGAAGACCGGCCTCAGTATACATCCGGGCAGTGGGCGGGTGCTCGGGAGCCGGTTCGCCGGTGACAGTCTTCCAGTCCTTGCCATGAACCAGGGTGACGAAGACACGATCGGCAGCGGCCGTGTCCCAGTCATCAAGCTCGAAGGGATCTGGCTCGATGGCCTGGTGCATTCGTCCTCCCGGAGCCAAGCTCATCTCCATGGACATGCAGGCCATGTCCGGGAGGATGTCGGCGCGTTCCTGAAGGGCCGCTTTCCCTCGTTCCCATGCCGCGCGCTTGGCGCTCCAGACCTCCTTCTTGAGGGGGATCACGCTGATCTGCAGACCACCCCATTCCGCTTCGCCCGTCAGTTGCTCCTCAGCGCTGTAGCATTCACCGAGGGGCATGGCGACGAACTGCCGGATGACATCCTTCTCTACGGCGTAACCATCGAGCCAAGGCTGCTCTGGGGAAACGACATAATCCTGCGGGTCGCGTGTAAGCCCTGCCCGCCACGGATCTCCTGTGATAGCGTTGATCTTTCCCGCCGCGATCTTGACGGCTACAGGAAAGTCCAATTCCAGGTCCGGGCCGATATTGCGAAAATCAATCCACATCGCCTCGGCCTGCCACATCGGAAAAATAACGCCGCCCCTGGACGCGGTGTGCGTCGGCAGCCGCGTTGAGTAATCTTCTGCATGGCGCAGCGGGAAGCGTCCGAGGCCGGGCGGCAGATGATAGGTTTCGTCGCTGTCCGGAATCCTCAGAGTGCGCTGGAAGTCGATCGCGAAGCTCGCCTCCTCTTCAATCTGGGGAAAGCGGAAGACCAGGCTATCGTGTTCAAGTGTAGGCATCTCGTTCTTCCCTTTACCAATTTCCGTCGCGGACATCGCGAACGATGCGAAGCACAGAACTGTCCGGCATTTTCTTCATCTGGCGGATAAGTTCGGCGAAGAGTTGGGGGCGGGCCAAAATGACCGCACGCAGGTCGGCGGATATCTTGCCTCCCATCGCAAGCACCACGTCCGGGTCCTCGCCGAGATCCCTTGCAAGTCGGACCAGCGTCTCCTCTCCGGGAGGAGCGACCTCGCCGCGTTCGACACGCGAGAGGTAAGCTGGCGTAATCCCGCAGCGGCCTGCCACCTGGCGGAGCGAGAAGGATGCATCCTCGAGAGCCAGGGCCTCCCGCCGCTCCCGGATATACCGGCCCACCGCCGCAGGTTCTTCGGTGCGTCCTGGATGTTTCATGTTGCATATATACGCAACACACCACCTAAGTCAACACTGTTGGATGCATACCCGTCAGAAGAAGGGATGATTGAGTAGAGCGGGGAGTTGCCTTGTGACATACCCCGCTGAGTGCTACAGGAAATCCCCATGCGCATTTGGCACAATAGCATTCTCAATATGGCCACAGCCATCGGTTTTCTTATTGTGCCCACCGCAACGGCTGCTTGGCAGGTCGAGGAGGACTGGCCGATAAACGGTGGCGGCTATTGCCGAATGATATCTCCCGTAGGAAAAAGCGAAACCGGTGACGTCATCATGATGGTCCAGATGGCGCTCGATGTCCAAGGCCTGGTTTTCTTTTTTGAGAACTTTCCGGATCCGTCCGCAAAAGCGACGGCACAGTTCTGGGTCGACGACGAACCGCGGCTCAATGCCCGGTCAAGGTGGAACTCAGATACCTTCGTCGTTCCGTTTCGTGCATTGAATTTTGTGAATGAATGGCCGATTTTTGAGCTCATGATCACTACCGGGTCGACATTCCATCTCGATTACGACGGTGACAAAAAGCGCGACGTCGCCATCAGCCTCGAAGGCGCAAGAGAGGCGCACGCCCTATGGACCCAGTGTGTCAATCGACGGGAGTGATCCGGGTGTGCTGTCGGCCAAGGCCCTGATCCTCTTATAAAGGTAGGAACAGCCGACTGCGTGGAGAGGTAAATGACTGAGCGGCGGGTTGCGGTTCTGGTCGATGGCGACAACGTCAGCCCCAGGCATTCCAGCGCGGTTCTTTCCGAAGGACACAAGCTGGAACGGACTGACGTTGCGCGAGTCTATGCTGACGAGAACCACTTGCCGGCTTGGCTGCGCATTCCGGGCTCACGGAAGGCTCTTGATCCCTTCGTCGTTGCTGAAGTTCTGGACGCCTTGTAGCGCCTGGAAGTGTCTCTCCTGATAGCCGCTTTCCATGTTCATCCTGCCACCATTCCCGCGGATCACGCTTAGCTACGAAACGAGCAAACAAGGCGATCATGAGCTGAGCCCGATCTCGGCCGCTTCATTTCCTCGGCACCAGGGATGATGAGGACAAGGAGAGCAAACGGCTGCATCGGGCTGTCACGCGGAGGCTGCGTAGCGGCGGAATGCAGAGGCTGATTCAGGACCGCCTGCTTGCTTCCGAGGCGCAGAGATACCACGCGCGGCGATCTGTTTCTCCGGCCGAGTACGAGCGGGTCCGCATAAGAGGTGAGCGGTCCCGGCGCCATGGATGCATCCCCGGTCTACTCGCGCCTGCGCTCTGCGACCCCCCCGCCAGGTCCGTTCGAGTGCAAGACTTGCCCCCCTCGTTGAGATGCTGGAAGAGGTCGCTCGCCAATACCCGAACGAGTTCCCTCGCAAGGCGAAGCCGGCACAGGAGAGCGTTGGATCGAGAGCAGAAGCGTGGCTCAAGGCAGCGGAACGGCAGCGCAAGAAGAAGAGCTAAGCTGCGCTGAAGACCCTGTAGACGCTGCGCTCCGACACACCCAGCATCTCAGCGATTTGCTTCCGTGTGCGTCCCTCCGCGCTCAAGCGGCGCATGTCGTCCGCCTTCGCCTGAGCTGTGGGTTTCCGGCCCTTGTACTTGCCCTCGGCCTTGGCCTTGGCGATGCCCTCGCGCTGCCGCTCCAGCATGATCTCTCGCTCAAACTGGGCGATGCCTCCCAGGACTGTCAGCATGAGCCGCCCGGTGGACGTGCTGGTGTCGAGGTTGAGGTCCAGCACATGCAGCGCCGCGCCCTTCGTCTCGAGGGTCTCGACCAGGTCCAGCAGGTGCGCCGTTGAGCGGGCCAGTCTGTCCAGCTTCGCCACGGTGAGGGTGTCCCCATCCCTGACGTAGTCGAGCGCCTGTGCGAGCTTCTCACGCTTCGTGTGGTCGACCGATGAGACCTGCTCCTCGAAGACCTTCTCGCAGCCTGCCGCTTGCAGTTCTCTGCGCTGCGCCTCCAGCCCGGCAGTCTGGTCGAGGGTTGAGGTTCTCGCGTACCCGATCTTCATGGCGTGTCGCTCTTCCTGCCAATAACATGTGAAACTATGTGTCATACATGCTGCCAAAAGACCAATGCTATTCTTGTGTCATACTTACGGGCAGGCTTCCGGCTCTGACACGAGACCAGGCCTCATTGGCAGGTTCTGCCGGGAGCTGGCGCGTCCTTGCCCTTCAGCTCGACGTCCCGCCTCAGCCTCGCCCCACCCCTGATCATGAAGCGATGGGGGAAGGGGTCGCGCAGACAGACGCGCGGCGGATTCTATCCGATAAGACGGGTTAATCGGATAGGAAACGGATGGAGCGGAGAGGCGGGTCGAACGGGCCGGCTCTACGAACGTCCGTCACGCGTGATGAACCGAGCCCGCTCCAGCAACTCGTCGAATGTCACGATGTCGATGGATCGGGTTTCCCGGCGGAACAGTTCGAACGTGTCTCTCATCACCTGCGCCGCCCGAAGGTCTCCCGCCGCCTCGAACTCCCGGCGAGAGCCGATCACGAGGATCGTCTTTGCGTTGCGCGTCCGCGCCTCCAGTCGACGGGTACCGTCGCGGGTGAAATGTTCGCCGCTGGAGGCAAACGCGAGCCATTCGGCCTTCTGCTCCAAGATCTGCGACACTGCGCCGGTGAACTCCGCGCTGAATGCCCACGTGCCCGCGCGGCCGCCCGCGCCGCCCCGGGTCCCTCGGAAGATCGGCGTATCGGGCCGCTTAATCTCCACGAGCACGGTGTAGTCCGTAAAGCTCATCAGGAAGTCGACCACCGGCTTGCCGCGGTTGTCGGTGCCGCCTCCGGAAACGGTCGCCTCCCGGTCGAAGGGGCGCATGATCCGGTAGTCGAGCCCGTAGCCGAACACCCAGGGCTCCCGGTCGAAGAAATCCTGCCACTCCCGCTCGGACCAGGCGCCATCCTCTACCCGCTGCTCGAAAGCCTCCAGCGCCTGCCTGCGCCCCAGCAGGATGTTAACCTCCTCCGACGAGAGCGAGCCGTGCAGCGCCCTGAGGAGCCCCTCGCGGTCGTCGCTGTTCATGGCCCGGAGCCGCTCCACGATCCCGCGATCGGCGGCATCGACGATGGTCTTGCGCCCAGCACCGGTCGAGATGTCCTCAATGTCGAACCGGTCCTCGTTGGCGAGGTCGATGAACGCGATCCGGTCGAGGAAGGTCAGCAGGCGCCGGAACTCGTCGCCGCGAAAGGTGAAGGCGTTCTCTTCATAGCCCTGATACCAATCTCCCTTGCGGGTCTGGAAGGTCTGCAAGGTGAGGCGACGCACCGCCTTGTCGTCCTGGGTGACCAGTGCCGTCACCTGGGTCCTGCGCTTCTCGCCCGATACGCGCAGGCACAGCGCCCCCTCCACCTCGCCCAGATGAAGGACGTCGGAGCCGTCCATCACCATGCGCACCTTGCGCAACCGTTCAGTGGTATGGGCACCGTAGGTGAAGACCCTGGAGATATAGGTCTTGGCTGCCCGGCGAAGGCGGAAGAAGTCGTGATCGTCGCTCATTCCAAGATCGTCGGGAAGATTTCTGCGGCTGACAAGCATCGTCCCCGCCACGAGCAGCTCATGCTATGGACATCCGCGTCCACGGGATTGGAATCTCTAATCGGGTCCTTCGGCGATGCGTCCTTCTCCGGAGAGTCGTCCTTCTTTGGTGGACGCAAGGGTCCACATCTCCCAAGGACTTCCACGTCCATGCCAGTGGCCGCATATGACCATAGGACAAGAGGCCCAAGTCCCTTACATTAAGGGTAAATCTGCCTCATCTTCACCTCAGCCACAACACGTAGGAGGAAGCGATGACGGAAGACGCGAAGAAGGTGGTCCCTATCGGGGACCGGAGGAAGAAGGAGGCGGAAGACGAGCGGACGCTCTCCAGGAAGTGGGGCAAGGGCACCGTTGCTCTCGGCTATACCGTGGTCCCTTCCGCCTTGCTGCGAGGCCAGGCCCGTCTCGGCATCGGCCCGAACGAACTCGCGGTGCTCCTCCACCTGATGGATCACTGGTGGAAGCCGGAGGAGATGCCGTGGCCCTCGAAGAAGACGATCGCGGAGCGCCTCGGCGTCAGCACGAAGACCGTGCAACGGGCCATCGTAACCCTCGAAGAGGCGCAGCTCCTGCGGCGGAACGAGCGGTATCACAAGACCGGCGGCCGGACCTCGAACGAATACGATATGCGGCCGCTCGTAGAACGGCTGAAACCGATCGTAGCCGATATGGAGAAGGCCGAGCAGGACGCAAAGGCGACCAAGCGGGCCGCGGAGCGGCCGGGGCTGCGGAAACGCCAGGCGTCGTGATCGGGAGGTGAACATGGACAATGAAACTGCCCACCGTCGCATTATGCTGGCCATCGCGATCCTCGGGCTCGCGATCAGCGCAGCCCAGCTCTGGCTCTGACCCAATGACGGCCTTCTCGACCTTCACCCTCGAGGCGCTCGTCCAGGTGATCTCCGGCGGACGCGGGCTCGGCGACCCGAGCCGCCGATCGGCCTCTACCATCGTCGGTGCCTGAGGCGCGTGAGGCGATCAACAAGAGACCGGCTACCCTTGTGCGGCAGAACTGAGTCTCTGCTCCTGCAGATCAGCACTGCCCAAAAAAGTTGAGGCTCTGCGGACTGGGCCTCCGGCAGCGAAACCGGCTATCTGCATGCAAATGAGGTGCCGCCTATTCCATGAAGCCGAACGCGGCTGACACTTTCGCGGCCGTTCTCGAAACGATGCGCGCGAGCGTGCTTTCCGGGCTGGCGTCTACACGGTTGCTGCGCCCGAAAACCGTCAGCGCCATGCTCAGCTTTCCCGTGACGTCGAAGACCGGGGCGCTGACTGCGCCGAAACCGTCGCCTCCGCCGTCATTCATGCAAGACAGGCCATGCTCTCGGGTTTGGCTGATCATCTCGGCAAGTTCGGAGCGTGACCGGGGGGCGTTGGGTCGACCCGCGATGCGGTTCTGTTCCAGCTCGCGCTCGATCACCGCATCCGTGCGCGCAGCGTCTTCGAAGCTCACGAACAGCACTCCCGTGGCGGAGAAAGTCAGCGGGCAATGGTGCGTCGGAGCGATCGAGGTGGCGTACTCGTGACGTGCTTCGATCACTCGGATCATGGTGGGGCCCTTTTCAGTCCACACCGCGAGTGCCGCCGTCTCGCCCACCAGTTCCACCAGTTCCCGTAGCATTTCCTCAGCCAACTTCAGCGGTTCGAATCGAGCGAACCCCTTCAGGCCAAGCTGGAACGACACCGGCCCGAGATCGTATCCCGAGCCGTGGTCTGCCTTTAGAACGTACCCGGTGCGTATCAGGCTCACGAGATACCGGTGCACCTTCGCCGACGGCATGCCAACCTCGGCCGCGATCGACGCAAGCTTCATCGGGCCATCCGCCTGAATCAGCACCTGAAGTATCTTCCCAGCCACCTCAACTGACTGCACGCCTGCTTGCTGGGAAGTGCGTGTCTTCACGCCTGCTGTCGCCGCGTTTCCGTCCATTTCTACCTCGACTGCCTTCGCAGCGTCACGCGTGCTGCATCTCGATGGTTGACACAACTTCATTGCGTAGGCAACGTTACGCAATAGGAAGTTAATTACGTAATACGTAAATCACCTTCCGAAAGATGCGTTGTCGGCCTCTCTGGGCGGACCGGCGCTTCGTCGAAGGGAGAGAGAGAGAGATCATGACGATGACAGTACCTCGCGTGCTCGACGGCGACGTGGCCGTCGTCACCGGCGCGGCGCAGGGCAATGGCGCTGCCATAGCCAGCGGGCTCGCTGCCGCTGGAGCCACGGTCCTCCTCTGCGACGTCAACGAGGCGGGGGCGAAGACGCAGGCGGACCGGATCGTGAAGGACGGCGGGCGGGCGCAGGGCTACGTGCTCGATGTTTCCGACCGGGCGGCGTGCCACACCTTCGCGGAGGTCGCCGAGGCCGATTTCGGCAAGGTTTCGATCCTGGTCAACAACGCGGGCATCACCCGCCGTACCGCCCCTGAGGACCCCGCATTCCTCGACGATCTCGACGCGCAGGTGGCGATCAACGTCAACGGGTCGGCGAACATGATCGTGGCTTTGCTTGACCAGCTCAAGGAGCGCGCCGGCCGCGTCGTCAATGTCGGCTCGATCGCCTCGTTCGTCGCCTATCGAAACTCGGCCAGCTACGCAGCCTCCAAGGGCGCGGTGCTTCAGATGACCAAGGCCTTTGCGTGCGACCTTGCCGCCGAAGGCGTCCGAGTGAACGGTGTCGCTCCCGGAGTGATCGCCACCCCGATGACGGAGGGCACCCGAGCCAACGCAGACGCCATGTCGCGTTTCATGTCCCATACGCCGATGGGGCGCGTGGGAGCGCCGGACGAACTTGTGGGGCCGGTGATTTTCCTGGCCTCGCCCATGTCCAGCTACGTCACCGGCGTCATGCTGCCGGTCGACGGCGGCTACCTCACCAACTGACAAACATCACCAGCGAAGACGGAAAAGCAACCATGAGCATGGCAGGCACGGCCGAAGAGGCGCCGCAAACCATCGAGTGCGACCTGCTGGTCGCCGGCTCCGGCGCGGCCGGCATGAGCGCGGCCATCGTCGCGGCCGAGAACGGCCTGAAAGTCATTGTCGCCGAAAAGGAGCCGGTCTTCGGCGGCACAACGGCGCTCTCGGGTGGATACCTGTGGGTGCCGAACAATCCCGTCAGCAAAGCCGCAGGCGTCGAAGACAGCAAGGAATCCGCGCTCGCCTACATCCGGCACGAAGCGGGTAACCACTTCGATGCCGAACGCGCCGAGGCGTTCGTCACCGCGGGTCCCGCAATGATCGATTTCATGCAGGAACGGACGCACGTGCGTTTCGAGGCCTCGCCGGCCTTCTCCGATTATCACCCGGATGCACCTGGGGGCCTGCCGGGCGGGCGGTCGATCCTGACGAAGCCGGTTAAAGCGTCACTGCTGGGTCCGGATGTCGAGAAGCTGCGCCCTCCGCGCCCCGAGTTGACCCTGTTCGGCCTGGCGATCGGGTCCGGAAAGGAGCTATGGCACTTCTACCGCGCATTCCAGTCGCCGGCCTCGTTCTACTACGTCTCTCGGCGGCTGACGAAGTTCGGAATTGACCGCCTGACCACGGGGCGCTCGCAACTCCTGACAAACGGGAACGCCTTGGCGGCTCGACTCTACCGCTCGGCGCGCGACCGGAACGTAGACATCAAGTTGGAAAGCCCCATCAAGAAGCTCCTTCGCGGTCCGGACGGCGCGGTGACCGGCGCAATCCTCCTGACACCGCAGGGAATGCGACGCGTCGAGGCCCGCAGGGGCGTCGTGCTGGCCTGTGGTGGCTTCCCCCAAGACGTCACCCGGCGGCGCACCCTCTACAAACATGCGGCTGCGGAGGGTGAGCATGTTTCGGCCGCGAGTCCGGGGAATACCGGTGACGGGCTGTCTCTCGCCGAAAGCATCGGAGCCGCAACGCAGATGGATTATCCCAACGCGGGAGCTTACGCACCCACCAGCCTGGTGCCCCGCCCGGACGGGACGAAAGGACCATTCCCGCACTTCATCGACCGCGGCAAGCCCGGCGTGATCGCCGTGACAAGGACAGGGCGCCGCTTCGTCAACGAGGCGAACAGCTACCATGACTTCGTTCAGGGTATGGAGGCCGCGACGCCGGAGGGTCAGCCGGCCGAAGCCTTCCTGATCTGCGACCACAAGACGATCCGGAAATATGGGCTGGGGCATGTGAAGCCTGCTCCCATGCCGCTGGGGCCGTCAATCAAATCCGGTTACCTTCTCACCGGCAGGACGTTGGCGGAGCTTGCGAGAACCGTCGGCATCGACGCCGAGGCGTTCTCGGAGACCGTCTCCCGGTTCAACAGGGACGTCCCCACCGGCACCGACAGTGAGTTCGGCCGAGGCAGCACCGCCTATAACAGGTTCCACGGCGATCCCAGCGTCAAACCGAACCCGTGTCTGGCCCCGATTTCCGAGGGTCCGTTCTACGCCGTGCGGGTCATCCCGGGCAGCATCGGGACCTTTAGCGGCATCAGGACCGACCGCCATGCGCGTGTTCTGGCTGAAGGAGACAAGGTCATCGAAGGTCTCTACGCCGTCGGCAACGACATGGCGAGCGTTCTGGGAGGGAACTATTCGGGCGGCGGCATCACGCTCGGGCCGGGAATGACCTTCGGCTATATCGCCGGGCTGCACGCAGCCGGCGCACAGGCACCAGCCCCCTGACAGACAGCGGGCTCGACATCATGTCTACGGCCCTGGCGGGTCACCAGCAGGAGGAGGAACGGACATAATGAAGGCATCACTCATCAAGGCAGCAGGGCTCGCTGTAACGCTCGGCTTCACGGTATCTGCGGCTCATGCAGAAGAGCCGATCGAGGTGAAGCTCTCGTACAACCAGCCTGCCAGTTCGGCCGCCTGGCAGGAGGTCATGCAACCCTACGCTGACCGGCTGGAGGAGCTCAGCGAGGGCCGGCTCGAGGTGGTCACTTATCCAGGCGAGGTGCTGCATCCCGTAGCCGACGGCTTCCGCGCCGCCGCAACCGGCATCACCGATGTCACCTCGGCTTGGCCGGTCTACCAGGCCAGCAGCTTCAAGCTATTCCACGGAGTCCAACTTCCCCGCGCCCTACCGGACAATGACTTGGCCGCCGTGCGCGTCATGGACGAGGTGTATGCCAAGTACTTGCGCGACGAATACGAGCGTCTCCGCGTGAAGCTCGCCTTCAACGCGGTCACTCCCGGCTACGACATCATGACCACGACTCCGGTCAACTCGCTCGAGGATCTTGAGGGTCTGCGGATCCGGGCTTCGGGCAGCACGATCAGCGACATCGTGGAGCGGCTCGGAGCGACGCCGGTGACCATGTCGATCACCGACGCGTATACGGCATTCCAGCAAGGGGTGGTCGACGGGATAATCCTGGCGACAGCCGACATGGTGGCCTACCGCATGCACGAGGTCGGGAAATACAACTATCGCCTCGGGGTCGCGCGCGTCGCCATTCCGCATGCCATCAACGCGCAGTTCTACGACTCCCTGCCGGAAGACCTGCAGAACGTCTTTGCTGAAGCCGGTGAGCAAGCGGGGTATGACTATTCCCGGATGTACATGCGTCTGACCGAGCGTGCGCTGGAGGAAATGGAAAAAGAAGGCGTCACGGTCGTCGAAGCGAGCGACGAGGACGTCGCCCGGGTCAACGAACTGCTCGAGCCCATGTGGAGCGAGTTCGTAGAGAACAACGGAGGAGAAGGCTCCGCAGCGGCAGAACTCGTCAAAGATCTGCGCGCGGGTTTCGAACGCTACGACGATATGTCGGAAGAGGAGCTGACCACCCTTCAGGACACCCAGCCCGTGGAAGACCTGCGCTAAGCGCTTAACTCACCGCCGGCTCTGGACAATCGGAGCCGGCGCCCCTCGGTGAGAGGATTCGCCGACATGAGCATCTGCAATCGACTATCTCAGATCCTGTTCGCGATAGGCGCATACCTGTGCCTCCCCGCGATCCTTGTTCTCCTGAGCGCCGATGTCGTTCTGAGGTACTTCTTTTCTGCGCCCATCCGCTGGGCCCAGGAAGCCGCCACCGTGACGCTGTTCCTGTCGCTGGTCTTCGCCCTGCCGCAGTCCTGGCTGAAGGACGCGCATATTCGCGCTGATTTTCTCGCGCCCCTGATGGGACGTGCGTTCGGGGAGGCGCTGGCGCGGCTGGTCTGGCTTCTGGTCCTCGCGCTCTCGGCCACGATCGCCGTTCAATGCTACAAGGACATCCAACTCATGGTGCTGTTCAACGAACGAAGCTCGGAACTCGCGCTCCCCCTGAGCTGGTTTCGCGGCGCCCTGGGAGGCACGGCAGTTCTTTGCGGGCTCCTCAGTTTGGCGAAGCTGGTCCAGTTGCGCCCCGTCGCCCGACCCATTCATGGAGACTCCCTGTGATTTCCATCGGAGGCATCGCGTTCATCCTGCTGATCGGGATGATCATCGCCGGCATCCCGATCGGTCTCAGTCTCCTGGCCGTCGGGATCGGCGGGCTGGCATTGGTAGGATCGCTCGAGACGGCGATGACCCAGACGACCCTGGCGCTTTGGTCAGAGGGAACGAAGTTCGTTCTGATTGCCATCCCGTTCTACATCCTCATGGGCAACCTGATCTATCACACCGGGATCGCGCGGAACTTGTTTCGTGCCGCCTCCTACTGGTTGGGCTGGTTGCCGGGCGGCATGGCGATCGCCGCGATCTTCGCCTGCGCAGGCTTCGGCGCCGTCAGCGGGTCGAGTACGGCGACGTCGCGCACCATGGGTGCCATTATCATTCCCGAGCTGCGTCGCTACGGCTATGCGATGCCACTGGCAACCGGCGTGTTGTCGTCCTCCGGGACGCTGGGCATTCTCATCCCGCCCAGCATCATCATGATTTTCTACGGTCTGATGACGGAGACGTCGATCGGCGACCTGTTCCTCGCCGGCGTCGTGCCGGGACTGATCATCTCGATATTGTTCGCTTTGATCGTGATCGTCATGGCCAAGCTGATCTCCGGCTCCGGAGGGCTCGGAGACGTGGATCAGCCTACTTGGCCGGAGCGCTTCTCGTCCCTGCTCCACGTGCTCCCGGTGCTGGCCCTGTTCACGTTCCTTCTGAGCGGACTCTACATGGGGATCTTCACTCCGACCGAGGGGGCCGTGATCGGCGTCGCGGCTGTCCTGGTGGTTGGCCTCGCCAGCGGTCGGCTCAGCATCGCCGCGGTTCGCGCCTCCCTTTCCGACGCTGCGCTGCTGTCTACCATGCTGTTCCTGATCATCGTCGGGGGCACGCTGTTCACGCGTTTCCTCGTCCAGACGGGGTTCATTGGTGGGCTGACCGACTGGCTCCTCTCGATGGAGCTCGGCTACTTTCAGTTCGTCATCGCGGTGACGCTTCTGTACCTCGTTCTCGGCTGTGTGCTCGATCTGTTCGGCATGCTGATCCTGACCGTTCCGATCCTGTTTCCGGCGGCGGTTGCCCTGGGCATCGACCCTGTGTGGTTCGGTATCTACATCATCATCGTGGCCGAGATCGGGCTGGTGACGCCACCGATCGGCGTCAATGTCTACATCATCAAGACGGTCGCACAGGATGTGCCCTTGGGGAAAATCTTCCTCGGATGCCTGCCGTTTGTGACCGGCATGCTCGGCTTTGTTGCACTGCTCGCCGTCTTTCCCGAGATCGCGTTGTTCATCGTCAGGTGATACCGGTTACGCGATCGGCGACACACGCCGTTGCGTAACCCCGCTTCCTCGGCACACTTGTTTTCTGGGCCGATTGAATACCGATAATGGCGACCTGGTTATCGGATACGAAAAGCGCGGACCCAGAGGACAGGGGAGGGGCATCATGGTGGCGCTGCGAGAGCGCATGCGGGAGCGCTACGCGGACTGGCGGGACGACCTGCCGGAGGAACCCGTAGGGCCGGACGGACAGCCGGTGCCGGGTTGGCGGACCTTCTTCGCCGGGTGTCCTGACCCTGACTGGGCCGCAATCCCGGACGCTCTCGAGATCGAAGATAACGCGCAGGCCTGGCCCGGACGCCGGAACGAGCCGCTCCCGGGAGCGCCGGCCGGCGCCCACATCTGCCGCGCCTTCGACCGGATCGCACCCCAAGCCGTCCGGGTCGTGGTGCTCGGCCAGGACCCCTATCCGCGGCGGGGCCGTGCCACGGGTCGCGCCTTCGAGGACGGGACTTGGGACAGCAACAGACCGGACAGGGTTGCCGACAGCCTGCAATCCATCTTCCAGTCGGCTGTCCTGAGTGTGCGCGACGATCTCGATATCCAGCGGCAGCAGGCGGATTGGGATGGCATCATTGCTGCCGTCGAAATCGACCAGATCGCGCTGCCACCTGATCTCGGCGCTTACTTCGACGGGCTGGCCGACGGTGTTCGTCAATGGAGTTGTCGCCCGTACTTATTTCAGGCTGCTCGTTCGGCGGGGCCGGTCATGGAGCCGCCGCCGCCAGCTTTGTTGGAGAGCGCGTCGGCGGCTCCATGACCTCCGCTTCGGACCTCCAGCCGTTCCGGGTTGAGCCAGACGGAGCCAATGGGGTTCCAGTTTCGCGTCTTGCCTGACCATCGTTCGGGGCGGGCAGCGCGGGCGCATTGATAAACCTGGTGGCGCGCAGCGAGGAGCGACTGGTCGTCGCCGCGGTGGCGCTGGTCGGGCGTCACGAAGCGGAGCGCGCTGTGGCGGTGCTCGAGGTTGTACCAGCGCACGAAGCCCTGAACCCAGAGCCGAGCCTCGTCAACTTTCGCGAAGCCTCGGGTCGGCCAGCCTGGCATGTACTTGCAGGTCCGGAAGAGCGCTTCCGAGAAGGGGTTGTCGTTCGACACGCGTGGGCGGCTGAACGACGCGATCACGCCGAGCCGCTCCATCGTGGTCTTCATGGTCGCGCCTTTCATCGGACTGCCGTTGTCCGCGTGCAGAACCAGGGGGCTCGTGAGGCACTTCTCGCCCCAAACCGCGCGTTCGAGCACCCGGGCGGCGAGGTCTGCCGTCTCGCGCTCGTAGACCTCCCAGCCGACGATCTTGCGGCTCCAGATGTCGACGATGAGATAGAGGTAGAAGAACGCTCCCGCGATCGGCCCGGGCAGCCAGGTGATGTCCCATGACCAGACTTCGCACGGCGCCTTTGCTTCGAAGCTGGTAGGCGGCTTGCGCCGGCTTGCCGGCCGGGCGCGTCCGCGCCGGTGGTTCTGGCCGCGCTCCCGCAAGACCCTGTAGAAGCTGGATTCCGACGCGATCCAGGTGCCGCGGTCGGCCAGCCGGGGAACGATCTGGCTGGGCGGCGAACTGGCGAACTCCGGCGTGGAGCAGGTCGCGACGATGAGGTCGCGCTCCTCCTCGCTCAGCCGGTTGGCAGGCGCGGGGCGTACAGCCAAAGGGCGGCGGTCCTCGCGGATCCCGCCCTCGCCATCCCTCCAGCGTTGCAGTGTGCGGGCACTGAGACCGAGTTCGGCGCAGGCGGCGGACTGGCGGGCGCCTGCCGCCACGGCCTCGTCGATGAGGACAACGATGTCTCGGCGATCCGAAGCAGACGTCATTCGTCCTCGTCCTCGCGGCCCCAGATCGCCTCGGCCTTTTTTCTGAGGATCATCAGCGCCGCCGCCTCCGCGAGCGCCTTCTCCTTGCGCGCCAGTTCCCGTTCCAGCGCCTTGATCCGCTTCTTGTCGTCCTTCGTCTCACGCGCGGCCCGCGTCGCCGCCGCACGCTCCCAGTCGTTCGCCCGCTCGCAAGCCTCGCGCCAGACCCGGAGCTGCTCCGGATAGAGGCCCCGGCGGCGGCAGTATTCGCCAAGCTCGGTCTCGTTCATCGCGGCCGTCTCGATCACTGCCGCGAGCTT
>NZ_FOXA01000008.1 GCF_900115595.1 Tranquillimonas alkanivorans | reverse complement strand
TTCAACACGGATCAGGGCAGCCAGTTCACCAGCCCGCGCTTCACGCAAGTCTTGCTGGATGCGACGGTGAAGGTCTCGATGGACGGTCGCGGACGCTGGATGGACAACGTCATGATCGAGCGGCTATGGCGATCCCTGAAGTATGAGTGCGTCTATCTGCACGCCTTTGAGACCGGGTCAGCGGCCCGGGCTGGCATCGGCAAGTGGATCGACTTCTACAACAACGAGCGCCCGCACTCCGCGCTCGGCGGACGAACACCGGTCGAGGCCCATCAGGGCCCCGGCCTGAAAGCGGCGGCATGATCAACAGGCAAGCTTAGCGGCGCCGCAACACTGTCCGGAAAACGGGGGCCACCTCAGACCACGCGCGATACGCGGCGAGGCTCAAAGCGTCGGGGCAAGCGTATCTGGGCGAGCCGCGCTACGGACGGCAGCCGCCTCGAAGTTGGGTCTATCGCGGTACCTCCCCGGAGGAGACCTCACCCGGCAGCGTGGGCGGGCCGAATTAGGCCGACGGGACCCAAGACCTTTTGGGGGTCGCACATCTGAACTCCTTATCAATGGAGCGCCAGGACGTTCTTCCCCCTCCGATCTTGTAGGCGGCAGGGGGTGGGGCCATCGTCAGCCCCAGCCTTCCCTGTGCTTCCCTCAGCCGTTGCCACCGCTGCGCTGGCGCTGCCATGCCCGGTTGCTGCGTCGGATGGTGGAGGCCGGGGTGAAGTATGCCTGCCAATGCCCAGCGCCCAGCGTGTATTCGGAGCCGTGCTGCTCCCTGTCACGGAGGACGAAAGGCGGGCGTGACGAGGGTAGCGCGGAGTGGCGCGAGACGTGAAGTTCACCAATGCAGGGCAGCTCGATGAAGAGCGTGGAGGCCGCAACCTCGACCGTGCAGCGGTATGTGGCGATGTGAGTCATGAGTGTCCTCGTGTTGCGTCGTGTCGTGCAACAGGACCGCAGCTATGCGTCAACGCATTGGTGCCGTTGCCCTCATTCGTATCGAAGACGGCGAGGAAGGTCCAGCGCCAGCGATTGTGTCCGCAAGGGTATGCCCTAGTGGTCGTGTCCTGAGGCTCGCTTGGGTGTGTCCGTAAGGGTTTGACATCCGTCTACGTACACGTCTATCAGCGGACATGACCTTTTCGGACACAAGCGGAGGCATTATGTCCCAAACGATCCTCTATGCCCGCGTCAGTACTGCCGACCAGAACTTGGACCACCAGAGGACGCAAGCGGAGGCAGCGGGCTTTCAGCTTGATGAGGTCGTCGCTGACCATGGCGTGTCGGGGGTGAACGCGAAGCTCGCCGAGAGGCCGGAAGGAAGGCGGCTTTACGACAAGCTGCGGAGGGGCGATGTCCTCGTCGTGCGCTGGGTGGACCGGCTAGGGAGAAACTATCAGGACGTGACGGACGCCATCCGGGACTTCATGCGCCGCGGTGTCGTCATCCGAACCGTCATCAACAACATGACCTTCGATGGCGCGACTACAGACCCTATGCAGGAGGCCGTGAGAGACGCACTCATCGCCTTCATGGCGGCGACTGCTCAGGCACAGGCGGAGGCGACCAAGGAAGCCCAGAAGGCCGGTATTCAGTCCAACAAAGGTGACCCCAAAAAGTATCGGGGAAAGAAGCCGAGTTACGACCGGGCGAAGCTGGCCCAGGTGCAGGACATGCTCGCTGCAGGAACTGGGACAAGTGCTGTGGCGAAGGCAGCGGGCCTGACGCGGCAGACAGTCCTTCGGATCAAGAGCGATCCTTCAGCAGCACGAGTTGCCGTGGAGCGATGGGAGGACCATTGAAGCGCTCCCGAGTTCACCTCAAGGCCAAGCCGCTGACGGCCCGCCCGTCACTGCGACTCTTTCCGGGTTGGGAAAAGCTGGATAGGGGACGTGAGCTCGACAGTGTCCTTTTCTCTCTGGATTTGTCCCAAATGTACCTCATCAACTTCGGGTTTCGAGAGAGCGAAGTCTGCGAACGCTTGATAATCGAAGTCTCGAATAACCGTGTTGCAGAGGTCTCTTCCCGCGCGGGACAGTACTGCGGCTTCGACAGTCAGCTTGCTGTTGGGCTTGCCGCGCAAGGCAACCCCACGGCTGTCGTTCTTGAATGAGCGTATGATGAGGCCATCCTCTGAAAACGTCATGCTGAAGGTCTTTTCGGCCGTCCAGAAGCCAGACTGTTCAATGTAGGTGGTCTCCGGGATTGACAACTTGGGATGCAAAATCGCAGTCATCGCGACCCCGTCGGGGCTGCAAACCGGCAGCACTCGCTCGATCAACTGTGCGGTCTCAGTATCGAGCATAGATACGAAATGTACGGTCGTCGGGGCGATCTTGCCCGGCTCCCGGATTTCACTCGCGAGCAGCTTGCCATACATCATCCGCAGGTCCTCGGAAGACGCATCCTCGGCGTAACGCTCAAACCTATTCATCCAGTCATCGGAGGGACCCTCGGTGCCGGGCGAAGGGGGCGTCGTCTGAAGGTCCTCGACGGCCACAGCTGCAACCGCTTCCCGGTTTGTCTGGCTCCTGTAGGAGCGAGCCACCATGCTTTGCAAAGCGCGGTCGACAACTTCTGGGTCCTGAGCAGCGGCTTCGGCAACCCGTTCTGCGATGGCCCGCGAAACTGCGCTGCGAGCGTCGGACTTGTCTCGGATATCCCTCGCAACTCCCTCTAGGTACGCTACCGGGATGTCAGCAGTTGATCCGATCAATCGGCTGATAGCTTTACCTGCAGGTCCTGCCAGAACCTGAGGTAAGCCTCCCTCGAGTAGAGTGTCCAGCCAATGCATCGGCTGATTGATCTCGTCGTCCGTCATCGTCACCTCGTGGCCCGCCTTGATCAGTTGGTACAGTTCTAAGGCGAAGTCTCTGAGACTAAAAGACTAACGGCGTGCGAGCTAGGCGCGATTTCGGGTGTCCTTGCTTCATAGCTCCCCTCTTTTCGGGTGAGCTTGCGTCGGTGGGGCGAACTGAGCCGGGAAGGCGCCGCTGTACATCGAGCGAGGTGCGGAGATCGGATTGACGCTTTGTTCAGCTCTCTGGTACACATACCGAGAACATGAGGTGGGATCGTGCTTTCATATCAGTAGTTTGAGTGACCGTTTTGAGAGTTCGAGTCTCTCATCACCCACCATCCCTTCCCTTCGAACCACGAGAATACGCCCGGTACGCCGGGGGCCTCCGGCACGTGCGGCCTGGGCGCTGTTCGCGTGAATCGGCAGGTGCAGCCGAGCGAGTGGAACGGGAATGTGCCGCAGCGAAAGCTGAGGACACTTTCGGAGGATGACGTGCGGGAAATCTGGTTGGAAGGGGCGATTGGGCGCTTGACGCCGACCGGCCCCGGCCATAGAACGCCCCACACGTTCGGAGCGGGCTTCGGACGAACAGCGAGCGGTTGTAGCTCAGTTGGTTAGAGTACCGGCCTGTCACGCCGGGGGTCGCGGGTTCGAGCCCCGTCAACCGCGCCACGCTGTTCCAAAGCCCAAAACCGGCCGTAATGCGCGGTTGTAGCTCAGTTGGTTAGAGTACCGGCCTGTCACGCCGGGGGTCGCGGGTTCGAGCCCCGTCAACCGCGCCACTTCCTAGATCTGGAAGACAAAACGGGCGCCCTCGGGCGCCCGTTGTCGTTTGTGGGGGCGGCGGCGCGGCCTAGGCCGCAACCGCCATGTCCGACAGCACCTCGGCCGCGATGCGGAACGACTCGCGCCGCGCCTCGTGGTCGTGGATCTGGCCCGTCAGGATCAGCTCGTCGGGCTTGTAGCGGTCGATCAGGGCGCCGAGATCCCGCCGCACCGTCTGTGGCGCGCCGACGGCCGTGACGCGCAGGGCCTCGTCCACCGCCGCGCGCACGTTCGCGCCGATCTCGGCGTCGATGTCGCGCACGGGGCGGGGCAGTTTGCCCGGCTGGCCCAGACGCAGCCGCGCAAAGGCTTGCTGCATGGTAGTGCGCAGGAACGTGCCCTCGTCGTCCGTAGCCGCCGCGAAGACGTTCACCGCGAGCATGAAGCGCGGCGCGTCGAGGTGTTCGGAGGGGCGGAAGTTGCGGCGGTAAACCTCGACCGCGTCGTCCAGCGCCGCGGGTGCGAAGTGCGAGGCGAAAGCATAGGGCAGCCCCAGATGCGCGGCGAGCTGCGCGCCGTAGAGCGATGAGCCCAGCATCCAGACGGGCACTTGCGTGCCCTCGCCGGGAAGGGCGCGCACCGGGGCGTCGGGGCGTTCGGGACCCAGGTAGTCGATCAACTCTATCACGTCGCGCGGGAAGTCGTCGCCCCGATCCATGGAACGGCGCAGCGCGCGGGCGACGGCCATGTCGCCGCCGGGCGCGCGCCCGAGGCCAAGGTCGATGCGGCCGGGATGCATGGTGGCCAGCGTGCCGAACTGCTCGGCCACCGCCAGGGGCGCGTGATTGGGCAGCATGATGCCGCCCGCGCCGACGCGGATGTTGCGCGTCGCGCTCGCGATGTGCCCGATCAGGACGGCCGTCGCGGCGCTGGCGATGCCCGGCATGTTGTGATGCTCGGCCAGCCAGTAGCGGTGGTAGCCCCAGCTTTCGGCATGGCGGGCGAGGTCGACGCTGTTCGCGATGGCCTGTCCCGCGTCCGATCCTTCGGGAACGGGCGCAAGGTCGAGAATGGAATACTGCATGTCGGTCTCCGGTCTGACTTGTGCTCAAGATGGTCCGCCGTCGGCGCCGGTGAAAGGGGCAGGGCGCGCCGGATGACGGTACGGAACCCCGGCACCGCGTTGCACTTTGCCCCCGGGCCCCCCACTTCACGCGGATGGAGGAACGCGACCAGATGGAAAAACGCGAGCGCCGGCTGCGGCGTCAGTTCGACGCGCTGTCGAAGAACGTGCCGAAGAGCGAAGGCGTGGTCCGCGGACTGCTCGTCCCGCGCCGCTGGCATATCCGTATCCCCGTCGCGATCCTTCTGATCGTGGGAGGCCTGCTGGGGTTCCTGCCGATCGTGGGGCTGTGGATGCTGCCGCTCGGGTTGCTCTTGCTGGCGCTCGACGTGCCGTTCCTCCAGCAGCCGATTTCGCGCGCGATGATCTGGGGCCGCCGGACGTGGAGCACCCGCCGGCGCAAGTGGCAACGCCGGCGGGAGAGGTAGGTGGGATTTTGCTACGCATAATCCTGCGGAAATGCGCGCCTCTCCGGATCAGGTGACGGCCTTGCGCGCCTTGTACTGGGGCGTGTCCCACAGGCGGTTCGACATGACGTCCTCGATCACGTCCACCGCGCGCCGCACATCATCCTCGTCGATGTATAGTGGCGTAAGACCGAAGCGCATAATGTCCGGCATCCGGAAGTCGCCGATCACGCCCCGGTCGATCAGCGCCTGCATGGCGGCGTAGCCGTCCTCGAACCGGAACGACACTTGCGAGCCGCGCGCCGTGCCGTCGCGGGGGCTGGCGAGGCGCAGCTCCGGGCAGCGCGCCTCGACCTCGCGGATGAACAGCTCGCCCAGCTCGATCGAGCGCGTGCGCAGCTCCTGCATGTCCACCTCTTCCCAGATGTCGAGCGCGGGCTCGAGCGCCGAGAGCCCAAGCACGGGCGGCGTGCCCACGCGCATCCGGGCGATGCCCTCGCCGGGGACATAATCGGGCGAGAAGGCGAAGGGCGCGGTGTGGCCCATCCAGCCCGACAGCGCCACGGCCGCCTGCTCCTGGTGCTGCGGCGCGACGTAGATGAAGGCCGGGGAGCCGGGGCCGCCGTTGAGGAACTTGTAGGTGCAGCCGACGGCGAAATCGGCCCCGGCCGCCGCCAGATCCACCGGCAGTGCGCCGGCGCTGTGAGCCAGGTCCCAGACCGTCAGGACGCCGTGGGCGTGCGCCTTCTCGGTCAGGCGCTTCATGTCGTGCTTTCGGCCGGTGCGATAGTCCACCTCGGTCAGCATCAGCACCGCCACCTCGTCGGTGATCGCGGCCTCGACATCCTCGGGCGCGGGCGTGCGCAACTCGTGGCCGCGCCCCAGCATCCCGGCGATGCCCTGCGCGATGTATAGGTCGGAGGGGAAGTTTCCGTTGTCCGACAGGATCACCTTGCGCTCGGGGCGCATAGCCAAGGCGGCGGCCAGCGCCTGGTGCACCTTGACCGACAGCGTGTCGCCCATGACCACGCTGCCCTCGGACGCGCCCAGCAGGCGGCCGATGCGGTCGCCCACGCGGGCGGGCTGCGTGTACCACCCGGCGGTGTTCCAGCCGCGGATCAGCTCTTCGGCCCATTCGTTCCGAAGCACGTGCGCCATGTGCTCGGGTACGGCGACGGGCATTGGCCCCAGAGAGTTGCCGTCCAGGTAGATCACGCCCTCGGGCAGGTGGAAGCGGCGCTTGAGCGCGGCGAAGTCGGTCATCGTATCTCCCTCAATTCGTCGGCGCGCACAGGACACCGGCGCGACGGCGAAGGCAAGTCGATCAGGAGAAAGCGTCGATCAGCAGCCGGAGGGCGACCAGCGCGAGCAGTCCCAGGATGAGCCTGTCGAACACCTGTTTCGAGATGCGCCGGGCGAGGAAGGCGCCGACCGGCATGGCGGCCAACAGGGGCACGAGCGCCGCGCAGGACCAGGCCAGCCGCTCCCATGTCAGGAAGCCGTAATGGCCCAGAAGCGGGATCTGCACCACGGCCATGGCCGCGAAGAAGACCGAGATCGTGGCGACGAAGGCGGATCGCTCGGTCCGCAACGCGTTGAGGAAGGTGATCGAGACGGGCGCCGAGACGCCGGCCGCACCCTGCATCACGCCCGCCAGCGTGCCGACCGGCAGGGCGATCCGGCGGGCGACGGCGAAGGGCAGCACCCAGTCCGGCCGGGCCAGCCGGAAGGCGATGTAGGCGAACACCGACAGCGCCACGAGGATCAGCAGCGCCTCCTGCGGGAGATTGGCGAGCATGAAGGTGCCGATGCCCGCGCCGAGCGCGCCGGCCAGCGCGAAGGTGACCGTGAAGCGGCGGTCGAGCTGATGCGAGCGGTAATGCCAGCCCTGCCACAGGTTCGAGACCAGGTTGGGGACCGAAAAGATGGCGATGGCGAAGGGCACGTCGAAGAGGATCGCCATGACCGGCACGGCGATGATCGGTGCGCCGGCACCGGTCGCGCCCTTGAGCACGCCGCCCAGCGCCAGTGCGAGAAAAGCCCATATCATGCAGCGGTTTGTGCGTCGCTTCCGCCCGCGCGTCCAGTGGCGGCGAGGAGGGGCGCCGGCTTGAACGCTGAGGCGCTTCTTGAAGAATGTCGAGGAAAACGTTTTGGGTCAGAAGGTTGCGGGCGGTTTTGGAAGCGATCCGCGCGTTTCCCTATCCCGCTCTTGCGGGAACGCGGAGTTGGCCGGCGTTCCGCCGTGCTGTGCGTGGCGGTAACGGACTGTCCGGGCCTAGACTCATGTATACAGTCGATCACCGCATCTTGCGGTCGAAGGCTTCAACTAAAAGATGAAGATGGTGTGCTAACTATCATTTAAAAAGGTATTTTCTTCTGTCCCGATGTTCCGGGCCTCCCCATGCTCCCTCGCAGCCGGGTTTGACGGGGTTTTGTACACAGGGTAGCACATTCAAGAACGGCTTGCCGCGGCATCGGCTTTTGCCGAGTATGCGGACGGGGCAGGAGGGGCGATTGGCGGAGCTCGAGAAGAAGACGCGGTTCATGAAGGCGCTCATGGAGCTGCGCGAACTTGTCATGTCGGGCGCGCTCGAGCCCGGACAGCGTCTGTCAGAGGTCGCCGTTTCTCAGCAGCTGGGTATCTCACGCACGCCGCTGCGCGAAGCGATGGCGCGGCTGGTCGAAGAGGGGTTCCTCGAACGCATCCCCACGGGCGGTTGCCGCGTGCGGCAGGTCACGGTGGCCGACGTCGTCGACAGCATCGAGGTGCGGGGCACGATCGAGGGCATGGCCGTGCGGCTCGCGGCCGAACGGGGCGCCGCACCCGGGGCGTTGCGCGTTTGCCACGACCTCGTCGATCGGATCGACGAGGCGCTCGGCGCAAGCGAGGCTGAGACGGATTTCGAGGCCTATGCCGACCTCAACGCGGCTTTTCACGAAGCGCTCGGCGCTCTGGCCGGGTCCGAGACGGTGCGGCGCGAACATGCGCGCGTCTCGCAGCTGCCATTGGCGGGCCCGAGCGCGTTCCTGCAAGGTCAGATTGCCGTGCCCGAAATCCGGCGGTCGCTTTTCGTGGCGCAGCGGCAGCACCGCGCGCTGATCGAGGCCATCGAGGCGCGCGAGGGCACCCGGGCCGAGGCGCTGGCGCGCGAACATGCGCGGCTCGCGCGGGCCAACCTCGATTACCTGATGCAACGGGATCCAGACGAGGCCGGGGCGGTTCCCGGACTCGCCATGGTGTCGGCCGGCTGAGGCGTGTAAGCCAGCGGCCAATCGAGTCTCAGACAGGGAGGACGAGATGACAACGAAGACGAAAAAAGTAGCGGTGATTCTGGCCGGTGGCGTTGCGGCACTTGCGCTGACGGGCGGGGCCCAGGCCCAGGAATATACGTTCAAGCTGCACCACCTGCTGGGCGCGCAGTCGCCCGCGCAGACCGAGATGCTCGAACCTTGGGCCGAGGCGGTCGAGGAGAATTCCGGCGGCCGGGTGGAGATCGAGGTCTACCCGGCAATGACGCTGGGCGGCCGTCCGCCCGAGCTGATCCAGCAGGTGCGCGACGGAGTCGTGGACCTGGTCTGGACGGTGAATGGCTACACCCCGGGGCTCTTCCCTCGGACCGAGGTGATGGAACTGCCAACCGTGTTCAAGAACGACCCCGTCGCGGCGAACCTCGCGCTTTACGACATGTGGCAGGACGGCGATCTCGGCGACGAGTACCGCGGGACCGAGCCCATGTTCCTCCACGTCCACGCCGGCCAGGCGATCCACATGGCGGACGAGCCGGTGCGCACGCCTGCCGACCTCGAGGGCAAGAACCTGCGGATCCCGACCCGCACGGGGGCCTGGGCGATCGAGGCGCTCGGCGCCAACCCGACGGCGATGCCGGTCCCAGAGCTTCCGCAGGCGCTTCAGAAGGGCGTCGTGGACGGGGCGCTGATCCCGTGGGAAATCATCCCGGCCCTGAACATCCAAGACCAGACCGAGTACCAGATCGAAGGCCACGACCAGGAGCGCATCGGCACGACGACCTTCCAGGTGTCGATGAACCAGGCCAAGTGGGAAAGTCTGCCCGAAGACATCCAGCAGGCCTTCCGCGACGCGTCGGGCCCCGAATGGTGGGCCGAGGTGGGCCGCATCTGGCGCGCGACGGACGATTACGGCATCCAGGTCGCAACCGAGGCCGGGAACGAGCACATCGTCCTGTCCGAGGAAGAGACCCAGGCCTTCCGCGACGCGCTTCAGCCGGTCGTCGACCGCTGGGTCGAGGACGTGAGCTCGAAGGGCATCGACGGCGAAGCGCTGGTCGAGAAGGCCCGGCAGAAAATCGAAGAACACAGCGACAGGTAAATGACTGATCTTCTGAAGATGGGCCGCACCGGGACAACCGGTGCGGCCGCCGCGTTGATAACGTTCTGGGCGCTGCTCGGCGGCGTCCTGCTTCTGCTCGTCGTTCTGATGAACGTGGTGAGCGTCGTTGGCGCCGTCGTCTGGCGGCCGTTTCCCGGCGACTTCGAGATGACGGAAGTTGGCATCGCCGTCGCCGCCTTCAGCTTCCTGCCTTACTGCCAGCTGACAGACGCCAACGTGACCGCCGACATCTTCACCGCGCGCGCCTCGGCACGGACGGTGGCGTTCCTCAAGCTCGTCGCGTCGGTCGTCGCCTTCTTCTTCGCGCTCTTGCTGGTGTGGCGGATGTATTACGGCATGCTCGACCAGCGCGACTATGGCTACACCACCGCGATCCTGCAGTTCCCGACATGGATCGCCTTCGTTCCGATCCTGATCTCGCTCGCGCTGCTGGCCGTCGCCGCGCTGATCACCTTCCTCGAGACCGGGCGCCAGGTCGCCACGGGAGCTTCTGAATGACCGATCCCGTGACGCTGGGCGTGATCGCCCTGGTCGTCCTGGTGCTGCTGATCGCCGCCCGGATGCCCATCGCCTATTCCATGATCCTCGTCGGCGGGGTCGGCATCACGCTGATCAACGGGCCGGCGCTGATGCTCAACCAGCTCAAGACGCTCGCCTACGGCCAGTTCTCGATCTACGACCTGTCGGTCGTGCCGATGTTCGTGCTGATGGGCGTGCTTGCCGGACGGTCGGGGCTCAGCCAGGCGCTGTTTCGCGGGGCGAACGCGTGGTTCGGCTGGCTCAGGGGCGGTACCGCCATGGCCGCAATCGCCGCCTGCGCCGGCTTCGGTGCGGTTGCAGGCTCTTCGCTGGCCACGGCCTCGACCATGGGCAAGGTGGCGCTGCCCGAGCTCAAGCGCTTCAACTATTCGGGCGCGCTGGCGACCGGCTCGCTTGCAGCGGGCGGGGTGCTGGGCATCCTGATCCCGCCTTCAGTCGTGCTGATCGTCTACGCCATCATCGTCGAGGCGAACATCGTCACCATGTTCGCCGCAGCCCTGATCCCCGGCATCCTGGCGGTGATCTTCTTCCTGCTGACGATCGCGCTTTACGTGCTGGTCCGGCCCGAGGCGGGTCCGGCGGGTGGCAGCTCGGATCGCGAAGAGTTCCGCGAGGCGACGCTTGGCCTGATCCCGGTCCTCGTGATCTTCGGCATCGTGCTTGGCGGCATCTATGGGGGCTTCTACAATCCTACGCCCGCGGGCGCGGTGGGCGTGTTCCTGGTCTGGGTCTACGGCACGTTCCGCGGACAGCTTCGCATCCGCGACATGATCGAAAGCCTGAAGGAGACCGCGGGCACCACCGGCATGATCTATCTGATCCTGCTGGGCGCGGAGCTGATGAAGATTTTCATGTCCCGCATCGGTCTGCCGCAGGCCACGGCCGAGTGGATCCTGGCCAGCGGGTACGAGCCGATGCTGGTGATGATCCTTCTGCTGATTGCGCTGATCTTCCTGGGCTGCCTGATGGACAGCCTGTCGATGATCCTGCTGGTCATCCCGTTCTTCTGGCCGGTCCTGAGCGAGCTGAACGGCGGGATCTACCAGATGGCCGAGGGGTCGGGCTTCGGGATGTCCACCGAGGATCTGAAGATCTGGTTCGGGATTCTCGCGCTGATCGTGGTGGAGCTGGGGCTGATCACACCGCCCGTCGGGATGAATGTCTTCGTCATCTCGGCGATGGCCAAGGATGTCCCCATGCTCGAGACCTTCAAGGGCGTGGCGCCGTTCTTCGGGGCCGAGATCGTGCGCGTCGTGATCCTTCTGCTGTTCCCGGCGCTGACGCTCTGGCTGCCGTCCGTCTTGCAGTGAGGGGCCGACTGGCCCCCGCGTAAACCAGTTATTAATGTCCTGAGAGTAGGAGCATACAGATGCCCACACCGCCGTATCGCGCCGACCACGTCGGAAGCCTGCTGCGCCCGAAGCCGATCACCGAGGCGCGCAAGAAGTTCTTCGAGGAAAAGTCGATCTCCGCAGACGAGCTGCGCGAGGTCGAGGATCGCGAGATCCCCGGGCTCATCAAGATGCAGGAAGAGGTCGGTCTGAAGGCTGTCACCGACGGCGAGGCGCGCCGCTCGTTCTGGCACTATGACTTCATGGGAATGCTCACCGGCCTCGACCTGGAAGAGCGGGACGACGGCGTGCAGTTCGCCGGCGTCAAGCTGCGCCCGATTTTCCCCACGATCACCAGCAAGCTCGACTTCCCGGCCGACCATCCGATGCTCGACCACTTCAAGTTCGTGCGCGACAACACCAGCGTGACGCCGAAGATCTCGATCCCCGGCCCGTCGGCGATCCACTTCCGCACCGCGCCCGAAGACATCGCGCCGGCCGAATACAAGGACCTGGACGTCCTGTTTCACGACATCGCGCAGACCTACAGGAAGGCCGTCCAAGCGTTCTATGACGCTGGCTGCCGGTACCTGCAGATGGACGACATCTTCTTCGCCTACCTGTGTGACCCCAAGCACCGCGCCTCGCGGCAGGAGCAGGGGCAGGACCCGGACTGGCTGATCGATCAGTATGCGTGGATGATGAACGAAGCGATCAAGGATCGCCCCGACGACATGATCATCGGCATGCACATGTGCCGGGGCAACTTCCGCTCGACCCACGCGGCCGAGGGGGCGTACGATCCAGCCGCCGACGCGATCTTCAACAAGACCGGCGTCGACGTCTACTTCATGGAGTACGACACCGAGCGGGCCGGCGGGCTCGAGCCGCTGAAGCTTCTGCCCAAGGGCAACAAGCGCGTGCTGCCGGGCTTCATCACGACCAAGACCGGTGAGCTCGAGGATATGGATTGGCTGAAGCGCCAGTTCGAGAAGGCGTCGGAATACGCCGACATCGACCAGCTGGGCATCGCCCCGCAATGCGGCTTCGCCTCGACCGAGGAAGGCAACGCCATCACGCCCGACGACCAGCGTCGGAAACTGGAACTCGTCGTGCGCACCGCCGAAGAGATCTGGGGTGAGGTCTGAGCAATCGGGCAACTTTCGGGGAGTGACTTCGCGTCCTCCCCGATTAGCTCTTGCGGGACTCACGCAGAAGGTTTTGTTAGCGCGCCAGCACCGGGTATAAGCGGCCCGAACCGCTATTGGTGCCGCTAACACCGTCGCCGCGCCGCCCGGGCGCGGCTCCGCAAGAGAGGGTTCAGACCATGCAGACCCAGGACCTGCGTGACGCCGTACTGCGTCACCTGACTTATTCGCTGGGCAAGGACCCGGCGCACGCCCAGACGAACGACTGGCGCCTCGCGCTGTCCTTTGCCGTGCGCGAACGGATTGTCGACCCCTGGTTCGCCTCGACCCGCGCGACCTATGGCGGCAAGCACAAGCGCGTCTACTACCTGTCGATGGAGTTCCTGATCGGCCGCCTGCTCGAGGACGCGGTCGTGAACCTCGGTCTCATGGACGCGGCCGACGAGGTGATGTCGGGCTTCGGGCAGAACCTGCACAACGTTTTGTCGGACGAACCCGACGCGGCGCTCGGCAACGGCGGTCTGGGCCGGCTGGCGGCGTGCTTCCTCGAGTCGCTGTCGACCATCGGCTGCCCCGCCTACGGCTACGGCATCCGCTACGAGCATGGCCTGTTCAAGCAGAGCTTCCGCGACGGCCGGCAGATGGAAAGCCCCGAGGACTGGCTGCTGCGACGCAACGCGTGGGGCTTCCCCCGGCCCGAGGCGTCTTTCCGCATCGGTTTCAATGGTCGCGTGGCCGAGCGGGACGGCAAACCGGTTTGGGAGCCCAGCGAAGCCGTGCTGGCCAGCGCCCACGACACCCCGATCATCGGCTGGCAGGGCCGGTGGGCGAACACCTTGCGCCTGTGGGAAGCCAAGCCGGTAGACATCTTCGACCTCGACCGCTTCAACCGCGGCGAGTTCGCTGCCGCGGCCGAGGCCGAGGCGTCGGCGCGCACCATCAGCCGCGTGCTCTATCCCGACGACACGACCTATCAGGGCAAGCGCCTGCGCCTGCAGCAGGAGTATTTCTTCACCGCCGCGTCGCTGCGCGACATCGTGCGCCGCTTCGACAGCGAATACGACGACCCGGCGTGGCTGCCGCAGAAGGTGGCGATCCAGCTCAACGACACGCACCCGGCCATCGCGGGGCCCGAGCTTGTCCGCATCCTGCACGACGAGAAGGGGATGGAGATCGACCGCGCGATCGAGACCGCACGCGCCACGCTGAACTACACCAACCACACGCTGCTGCCCGAGGCGCTCGAGAAGTGGTCGGAAGAGCTGATGAGCGACCTGCTGCCGCGTCACATGACGCTGATCCAGCGCATCGACGAGCATCACGCCCAGGAAAAGCCGAACCGCAAGGTGCGCCTGATCGAGAATGGCGACGTGAAGATGGGCGAGCTGTCCTTCGTCATGGCCAACCGCGTGAATGGCGTGTCGGCCCTGCACACCGAGCTGATGAAGCAGACGGTGTTCGAGGACCTGCACGCGCAGTACCCCGACAAGATCGTGAACCAGACGAACGGCGTCACCCCGCGCCGCTGGCTGCTGTCGGCCAACCCGCGCCTGTCGAACCTGATCGCGGGCGAGATCGGCATGGACTGGGTAGACGACTTGGAGCAGCTGGCGCGGCTCGAGCCGCTGGCCGAGGACTCGGCCTTCCGCAAGGCGTATCGCGATGCCAAGCGCGCCAACAAGGCCGAGCTGTCGCAGTGGTTCCGCGACACGCACGACGTGGCGCTGGATCCCGACGCGATGTTCGACGTGCAGATCAAACGCATCCACGAGTACAAGCGCCAGCACCTCAACATCCTCGAGGCGATCGCGCTCTGGCAGGAGATCCGCGACAACCCGAACGGCGACTGGACGCCGCGGGTCAAGATCTTCGGCGGCAAGGCCGCGCCGGGCTACGTCTTCGCGAAAGAGATCATCTATCTCATCAACTCGGTCGCCAAGGTGCTCAACGCCGACCCGGTGACCTCGAAGTTCCTCAAGGTCGTCTATCCGCCGAACTACAACGTCACGCTGGCCGAGAAGCTGATCCCGGCGGCCGAGCTGTCCCAGCAGATCTCGACCGCGGGCAAGGAGGCGTCGGGCACCGGCAACATGAAGTTCGCCCTGAACGGCGCGCTGACCATCGGCACGCTCGACGGCGCGAACGTCGAGATCCGCGAGCTTGTGGGCGCCGACAACTTCTTCCTGTTCGGCATGACCGCGTCCGAAGTCGTGGAGCGGCGCAAGGTGCACGAGCATGCCGCCAAGGCCATCGCGGCCGACCCGAGGCTGGCGCGCGCACTGGACGAAATCCGCGCCGGCACCTTCTCGGACGGGGATGGAGAGCGCTTCCGTTCGATCACCGACAACGTGTCGGGCCACGACTACTTCCTGGTCTCGTCGGACTTCACCGACTTCTGGCGGGCCAGCCGTGAGGTCGACAGGGCCTATCGCGACTCTACGTCATGGACCAGAATGGCGGTGCTGAATACCGCGCGCTCGGGGTGGTTCTCCTCGGACCGTACGATCCGGGGCTACATGGGCGACATCTGGGGAGCCTCCGCAGTCCCGGCCTGACGGTCGGGAACCCCCGCCGCGCGCGCTGGTTGGAAAACCGGAACCGACGAAGGGGGACGCGACATGACCGAAGCTGAACAGGGGCAGGCGACCGACATCGTGCCCGAGGCCGACGCCCGGCGCATCCAGGACGGCCGCCACCCCGACCCGTTCTCGATCCTTGGCCCGCACAAGCGGGGGCGTGCCACCTATGTCACCGCGTTCGATCCGGGCGCGGTGCGCATGGCCGCGGTGATCGGCAACAAGGAACACCCGCTCGAGCGCGTCACCGATGGCGTCGGGGTGTTCACCGGCAAAGTGCCCGGCGGCAAGCCGTATCACCTGCGCGGCTACGGCGCCGACGACAAGGCCTGGGACTACGAGGACGCCTATCGTTTCGGCCCCGTCATCGGCGAACAGGACGAATACTATCTGGGCGAAGGCACGCATCAGCGCATCTGGCAGGTGCTGGGCGCGCACGTGCGCGAGCACGAGGGCTGCGAAGGCACGCATTTCGCCGTCTGGGCGCCCAACGCACAGCGCGTGTCGGTCGTGGGCGGCTTCAATCACTGGGACGGGCGCCGCCATGTGATGCGCAAACGTGGTATGACCGGCGTCTGGGAAATCTTCGTGCCCGGCATCGTCGAGGGCGAGGTTTACAAGTACGAGATCGTCGGTCCCGACGGCGCGCTCCAGCCGCTGAAGGCCGATCCGGTCGGCTTCGGCAGCCAGCACCCGCCCGAGAATTCGAGCGTCGTGCGCGACATCCGCGGCTATGGCTGGCGCGACGACGACTGGATGTCCACGCGGGAGGACCGCAACGCTCGCACCGCCCCGATCTCGGTCTACGAGGTTCACCTGGGATCGTGGCGCCGCCGCTGGAACGAGGGCGGCCGCCCGCTGTCCTACAAGGAGGCCGCGGCCGAGCTGATCGATTACGTCCACGACATGGGCTTCACCCATATCGAGCTTCTGCCGATCAGCGAACACCCGTTCGACGGCTCGTGGGGTTATCAACCGGTGGGCCTGTTCGCGCCGACGATCCGGCACGGTCCCCCGCACGAATTCCGCGATCTGGTCGAGGCGGCGCATGAGAAGAACATCGGCGTGCTGCTGGACTGGGTGCCGGGGCACTTCCCGACTGACGCACACGGGCTGGCGACGTTCGACGGCACGCACCTCTACGAACACCAGGACCCGCGTGAGGGCTTCCACCAGGACTGGAACACCCTGATCTACAACTTCGGCCGGACCGAGGTGCGCAACTTCCTCGTCTCGAACGCGCTTTACTGGCTCGAGGAATACCACGTCGACGGCCTGCGCGTGGATGCCGTGGCCTCAATGCTGTACCGCGACTACTCGCGGAAAGAGGGGGAGTGGGTTCCGAACGTCCATGGCGGGCGCGAGAACTACGAAGCCATCGAGATGCTCCAGAAGGTGAACACCGTCGTCTACGGCGAGGAAGAGGGCGTGATGACGGTGGCCGAGGAGTCAACGTCGTTCCCCGGCGTCTCGCAGCCGGTGGACAACGGCGGGTTGGGCTTTGGCTACAAGTGGAACATGGGCTGGATGAACGACACGCTCGACTACATAAAGCGTGACCCGCTCTATCGCCAGCACCATCACCATCAGATGACGTTCGGCATCCACTATGCCTTCTCCGAGAACTTCATCCTGCCGATCAGCCACGACGAGGTCGTGCACGGGAAGGGCTCGATGCTTCAGCGGATGCCCGGCGACGGCTGGGAGCGGTTCGCGAACCTGCGCGCCTATTACGGCTTCATGTTCGGCCACCCGGGCAAGAAGCTGCTGTTCATGGGCTGCGAGTTCGCGCAGCCGGCCGAGTGGAACCACAGCGCCGAACTGGACTGGGCGGTTCTCGAGCGTCCGGAGCATGCCGGCATCCAGCGGCTGGTGCGCGATCTGAACACGGTCTACCGCCAGTACCGGGCATTGCACGCCAAGGATTGCGAGCCCGAAGGCTTTCAATGGGTCGAGGCGAACGACAGCGCGCACTCGGTCTATGCCTGGCTGCGCAGGGGCGGGAAGGACGATGCCGAGGCGATGGTCGTCTGCAACTTCACGCCGGTGGAGCGGTCTGGCTACCGGATCGGTCTGCCGCACACGGGCCGCTGGCGCGAGGTGATGAACACCGACGCGGCGATCTATGGCGGCGGCGACCGGGGCAACATGGGCGGCATCGACGCCGAGGAGGTCGGCTCGCAGGGGCAGCCCGCCTCGGCGCTGGTCACGATCCCGCCGCTCTCGACCCTCGTCTTCGTGCGCGAAACCTGAGCCCGCGTCGCGGCGGAGCGAATGCCTCCGCGATGCCCCCGTCGGTAACAAAAGCCTGTTTCAAAGGCCTCCCGGCGGGCTAGGCTTGTTACAAAAGGGAGGGAGTGAAGATGGCGAGACCGAACGCACGCCTGTCCAGCCGGAGCATGGCCTTCGTGCTGGCCGGGGGCCGGGGAAGCCGGCTGAAGGAACTGACCGACAACCGGGCAAAGCCCGCCGTCTATTTCGGCGGCAAGACCCGGATCATCGACTTCGCGCTGTCGAACGCGCTGAACTCGGGCATCCGGAAGATGGCGATCGCCACGCAGTACAAGGCGCACAGCCTGATCCGCCACTGCCAGCGTGGGTGGAACTTCTTCCGCGCCGAGCGGAACGAATACCTCGACATCCTGCCCGCTTCGCAGCGGGTGGCCGAGGACAAGTGGTACATCGGCACGGCAGACGCCGTGGCGCAGAACATCGACATCGTCGACAGCTACGGCATCGAGTACATCCTGATCCTCGCGGGCGACCACATCTACAAGATGGACTACGAGGTGATGATCCAGGAGCACGTCGACACCAATGCCGACGTGACCGTGGGGTGCCTGACGGTCCCTCGGGAAGAGGCCACGGCCTTCGGCGTGATGGATGTGGACGAAGATCTGCGCATCACGTCCTTCCTGGAAAAGCCCGCCGATCCGCCGGGCATCCCCGGCGATCCCGACCATGCGCTGGCGTCGATGGGCATCTACGTCTTCAAGTGGTCGTATCTGCGCGAATTGCTGCTGCACGACGCCGACGACGGCGACAGCAAGCACGACTTCGGCGGCGACATCATCCCGTACATCGTGCGCAACGGGCGGGCGCAGGCGCACCGCTACACCGACAGTTGCGTGAAGCAGAGCGCAGACACACCTGCCTACTGGCGCGACGTGGGGACGGTCGACGCGTATTGGAAGGCCAATATCGACCTGACGAACTTCACGCCGGACCTGGACCTCTGGGACAAGAACTGGCCCATCTGGACCTATTCCGAAAGCGTCCCGCCCGCGAAGTTCATCCACGACGAGGAGAACCGCCGCGGCAGCGCCGTGTCGTCGCTGGTCTCGGGCGGCTGCATCATCTCAGGGACCGAGGTACGGAATTCGCTGCTTTTCACGCAGGTGCACACCAACTCGTATTCGGCCCTCGATCACTCGGTTCTGCTGCCATACGTCAACGTCGCGCGGCATGCGCGGCTGACGAAGGCGGTGGTGGACGCGGGCGTTCAGATCCCCGAGGGGCTCGTGGTGGGAGAGGATCCGGAGGAGGACGCCAAGTGGTTCCGCGTGACCGACGGCGGCGTGACGCTGATCACCCATGACATGATCGACCGGTGGAACGCCGCGCAATGAAGCCCGTGCTGTCGGTCGCCTCGGAATGCGCGCCGCTGGTCAAGACCGGCGGACTGGCCGACGTGACCGGCGCGCTGCCCGCCGCCCTGCGAACGCAGGGCGTCGACATGCGCACGCTGCTGCCGGCCTATCCGCAGATCCGCAAGCAGGTCGAGATGGGCGAGACGGTGCTGGTCGAGGACGACCTGTTCGGCGGCCGCGCCGAACTGCGGCGGGCGCGTTTGGGGGCGCTCGACCTCTACCTGCTCGACGCGCCGCACCTCTTCGACCGCGAAGGCTCGATCTATCTCGGGCCGGACGGCGAGGACTGGCCGGACAACCCGGAGCGCTTCGCGGCCTTGTCGTGGATCGCGGCGCGGCTGGGGGCCGAGGGGCACGGCGACTGGGCGCCGCAGGTGGTGCATTGCCACGACTGGCAGGCAGGGCTGGCGCCGGTCTACCTGCACGCCATGGGTGCGGCCGGACGGGTGAAGACGGTCATCACCGTCCACAACGTCGCCTTCCAGGGCCTTGCGCCCGCCGACCGGCTGGATCGCCTGCGCCTGCCGCGCTGGGCGTGGCACCCCGACGGGCTGGAATACTGGGGGCAGATTTCGGCGCTCAAGGCCGGGCTGGTCTATGCCGACCGGCTGACCACGGTCAGCCCGACCTATGCGCGCGAACTCATGCGGCCCGAGTTCGGTATGGGGCTGGACGGGGTCCTGCGCGCCCGGCACGCGGACCTCTGCGGCATCCTCAACGGCATCGATGTCGAGGCGTGGGACCCGGCGGCAGACTCGGCCATCGTTCCATACCGCCAGCCGCGAGGAAAGGCGAAGAACCGGCGCGCGCTGCTCGACGAGTTCGGCCTGCCGGACGGCGACGGCCCCCTCGCCGTGGTGATCTCGCGCCTGACCGAGCAGAAGGGTCTCGACCTATTGCTCGACGTGCTGCCGCCGTTCCTGGGGCAGGGCGGACGCCTTGCGCTTCTGGGCTCGGGCAACCGCGCGTTCGAGGCGGCGTGGCGCGCGGCCTCCGACAGCTACGAGGGGCTTTCGGTCCGCATCGGCTACGACGAGACGCTGTCGCACCGCATGATCGCGGGCGGCGACGCCATCATCGTGCCCTCGCGGTTCGAGCCCTGCGGCCTGACGCAGCTCTACGGCTTGCGCTATGGCACCGTGCCGGTCGTGGCGCTGACCGGCGGGCTGGCCGATACGGTCATTCCCGCCAACGACGCCAGCCTCAGGCGCGGCGTCGCCACCGGAGTGCAGTTCGCTCCCGTTACGTCAGATGCGCTGGCCGACGCGCTGGGGCGTCTGTGCGAGCTTTACGCGCAGGACAAGCTCTGGGAAAAGCTTCAACGCAACGCGATGAAGCATCCGGTGGGCTGGGACGTCTCTGCCGCCGAGTATGCCGCGCTTTACGACAGACTCGGAACCCATACATGAGCCCGACTTTCACGATGAGCGCGGGGCGCCCGGCGCCCCTGGGCGCGACGTTCGACGGCGACGGCGTGAACTTCGCCGTCTTCTCGGAGCACGCGCGCCGCATGGTCGTCTGCCTCTTCTCGGACGACGGCAAGGACGAGATCGCCCGCCTTGACCTGCCCGAGCGCGACGGCGACGTTTGGCACGGCTACATCTCGGGCCTCAGGCCGGGACAGAAGTACGGCCTGCGCGCCCACGGACCCTACCGCCCCGACGAGGGCCACAGGTTCAACCCGCACAAGCTGTTGATCGACCCCTACGCCAAGCGGCTGACCGGCCATCCGGTTTGGAACGACGCACTGATGGGCTACCGCGCGGATTCGAGCCGCGCCGACCTGACCTTCGACACCCGCGACAGCGCGCCCTTCATGCCGCGCTGCGTGGTCGAGGACCCGGCTTTCTCGTGGGGCGAGGACATCGCGCCGCGCACCCCGGCGAAGGACACGATCGTCTACGAGGCGCATGTGAAGGGCCTGACGTGGACACATCCCGGGGTGGATGCGCCCGGCACCTTCCTCGGCCTCGCCTCGGACGCTATGCTCGAGCACTACACCAAGTTGGGGATCACGGCCGTCGAGCTTCTGCCGGCGCAGGCGTTCCTGAACGACCGGTTCCTCGTGGACAGGGGGCTGACGAACTACTGGGGCTATCAGACGCTCGGTTTCTTCGCGCCCGAGCCGCGCTATCTGGATCGGGGGCGGATCGCGGAATTCCAGCAGATGGTGGCGCGGCTGCACACCGCCGGGATCGAGGTCTTGATGGACGTGGTCTACAACCACACCGGCGAGGGCAACGAGATGGGCCCGACGCTCGCGTTCCGGGGCCTCGACAACGCGAGCTATTACCGGCTGATGCCGGACCCGCGCTACTACGTGAACGACACCGGCACCGGGAACACGGTGAACGTGGACCATCCCATGGTCCTGCGCATGATCATGGACAGCCTGCGGTATTGGGTGGAGGTGATGCACGTCGACGGGTTCCGCTTCGACCTGTGCTCGACGCTGGGCCGCGTGGGCGAGGGTGGCTTCGACCGCGGCGCAGCCTTCTTCGACGCCATTCGGCAGGACCCGGTGCTCACGCAGGTCAAGCTGATCGCCGAGCCGTGGGACATCGGGCCGGGCGGCTACCAGCTCGGGGCCTTCCCGCCGCCGTTCATGGAGTGGAACGACCGCTTCCGCGACACCGTGCGCCGCTTCTGGCGCAACGATCCCGGCACCGCGCCGGGGCTTGCCGACCGGCTGACCGGCTCGGCCACGCAGTTCGACCACTCGGGCCGTCCGGCCACGGCCTCGGTCAACCTGCTGACCGCGCACGACGGGTTTACGCTGCAGGACGTCGTGTCCTACGACCGCAAGCATAACGAGGCCAACGGCGAAGACGGGATGGACGGCCATGGCGAGAACTTCTCGCACAATCTCGGGGTCGAGGGGCCGACCGACGACGTGTCGATCCTGCGCGCGCGGGCGCAACGCAAGCGCAACATGATGGCGACGCTCCTGCTCAGCCAAGGCACGCCGATGATCCTGGCGGGCGACGAGCTGGGCAACACGCAGAAGGGCAACAACAACGCCTATTGCCAGGACAACGAGATCAGCTGGATCGACTGGTCCCAGGCCGACGACGCCTTCCTCGACTTCACCCGCCGCATGATCGCCTTCCGCAAGGCGCACCCGATCCTGCGGCAAAAGCTGTTCCTGCACTCGCGCGAGCGTGCCATCGACGGGCTCGAGGACCTGTTCTGGCGGCGCACCGACGGCCAGCCCATGTCCTCGTCCGACTGGGAGGATCCGGCGCTGTCGTGCCTGTGCGTCGAGCTGCGCACCGCGTCGGGCACGCCGCTTTACGGCGCGACCGAGACCGCGATCTTTGCCGTGTTCAACGCGGGCGAGGCCGAGCGCATCACGCTGCCCGAGGTGCCCGAGGGCATGCGCTGGGTGTGGGAAGTCGACACGACCCGGCCCGATGCGCTGCCGGGCGCCTGCTGCGGCGCCACGGTTCAGATGCCCGCCGATGCCGTCGCCGTCTTCGTCACGGAGGTTCAGCCATGACCGACGCCGCGCTCGAGACCCTGGCCCACCGGCTGGGTATCCTGCCCGAGTACCGGGATGTCAGCGGCGAGATGCGCCCGCTGTCGCCCGAGACGCAGGAGGCGTTGCTGCGCGCCATGGGCATCGACCCCGCCCGCGCCGCCGAAACGCTCGACGCGCTGGATGCGGAGGACGCCGCGCGGACCGTTCCGCTGTGGCAGGTGGTCGAAACCGACGCGCCGCTGCGGCTCGATGCGATCGGCGGCGAGGTCGAGTGGCGTTTGGAGCTCGAGGACGGCACCCTACGCGAAGGGCGCGGTCCCGAGATCGGGGCGCTGCCGCTGGGCATCCACCGGCTGTGGGTGAGCGACCAGTACGGCTGGCTTCTGTCCGCGCCCGCGCGCCTGCCCGAGCCCGAGCGCGGTTGGGGCGTCACTCTGCCGCTCTATGGCCTGCGCACGGCCGAGGAAGGCGGCGTCGGGACCTACGCCGACCTCAGGCACGCGGTCGCGTCGCTGGGCGCGGCGGGGGCGGATTTCGTGGGCCTCAACCCGATCCATGCTGGCTTTCCCACCGATCCCGGGGGCTTCAGCCCCTACGCGCCGTCAAGCCGCCGGCGCTTCTCGACGCTCCACATCGACGCTGCGGCGAACGCGGAGGCGGGCGAGCTGATCGATTATGCCCACGCGATCCCGGCGCAGCTTTCCGCGCTGGAGCATGCCTTCGCCAACCGCGACCCGGCCCCCGCCTTCGATGAGTGGCGCGAAGCCGAGGGCACGCCGCTGCGCCGCTTCGCGCTGCACCAGGCGCTGGCCGAGGTGCACGGCCCTCACTGGCCCGACTGGCCCGCGCCATTCCGCGACCCGTCGCACCCGGACGTGTCGGCCTTCGCCCAGGCGCATTCCGACCGCGTGACCTTTCACGCCTGGCTGCAATGGACAGCCGAACAGCAGCTGTCGCAGGTGCGCGACGCCGCCGCGCAGCAGGGAATGACCTTCGGTCTCTACCTCGACCTCGCCGTCGGCACCCATCCCGGCGGGGCCGAGACGTGGGCCGAGCGGGACCTGTTTGCCCATGACGTGTCGCTGGGTGCGCCGCCCGACGCCTTTTCGCCCGGCGGGCAGGCCTGGGGGCTCGCGCCGCTTCAGCCGCGCGCGTTGGCCGAGCAGGGCTTCCGCCCGCTGGCCGAGATCCTGCGCGCGCAGCTCAAGTTCGCGCGGCTTCTTCGGATCGACCACATCCTGGGTTTCGAGCGGACGTTCTGGGTGCCGGACGGCGACGTGCCCGGCGGTTATGTCGCGATGCCGAAAGAGGCGCTGCTGGCGGTGGCGCGGATCGAGGCGACGCGCGTGGGCGCCGCCATCATCGGCGAGGACTTGGGCAACATCCCCGAGGGCCTGCACCGCGACCTGGAAGGCGCGGGCATCTTCGGCTGCCGGGTCGCCATGTTCGAACAGGAATGGGACGCGCCGCAACCGACCTTCAAGCCCGCCGATCACTACGACGCCCACGTGCTCACCTCGTTTTCGACCCACGACCTGCCGACGTGGAAGGGCTGGCGGGCCGAGCGCGACATCGACTGGCGCCAGGACATCGGCACGATCACGTCGGAAAGCGCGGACGAGATGCGCGTGCGCCGGCGCGAAGAGGTGGCTGCGCTCGACCACCTGACCGGCGACGGCGAGGACGTGCAGGCGATCCACGGCCTTCTGGCGCGCACGCCGTCTCGGCTTGTCGCCGTGCAGATCGAGGATATCCTTGGGGCAACGGAACAACCGAACCTGCCCGGCACCGTCTACGAGCATCCGAACTGGCGGCGCCGTCTTCCCATGCGTGCCGGAGCGCTGGGCGACGTGGATGCGCTTCGCGCGACGGCGGCGCTGATGCGGGATGCAGGACGCTAAAGACGAAGGGGACAGCCAATGGAACGCCTGACCGTGAAGACCCGGCCGATCGAGGGCCAGAAGCCCGGCACGAGCGGCCTGCGGAAAAAGACGCACACCTTCATGGAGCCGCACTATCTCGAGAATTTCGTCCAGTCGATCTGGACGGGCATCGGCGGCGTCGAGGGCAAGACGCTGGTCCTGGGCGGCGACGGTCGCTACTTCAACGACCGCGCCGCGCAGGTGATCCTGCGCATGGCCGCGGCCTCGGGCGCGAAGAAGGTGATCGTGGGGCAGGGGGCGCTGCTGTCCACGCCCGCCGCGTCCAACCTGATCCGCAAGCGGCAGACCGACGGCGGCATCATCATGTCGGCCAGCCACAACCCCGGCGGTCCCGAGGAGGATTTCGGCGTGAAGTTCAACACCCCCAACGGCGGCCCCGCGCCGGAGGAGGTGACCAACCGGATCTTCGAGGCCACCAAGACGATCGAAACCTACGAAATCCTCGAGGCGCACGACGTCGATCTCGCCATCCTCGGCAACAAGACCCTTGGCGACATGGAGGTCGAGGTCGTCGATCCCGTCGCCGACTACGCCGAGTTGATGCGAAGCCTGTTCGACTTCGACGCGATCGCGAAGCTCTTCGCCTCGGGCTTCACCATGCGGTTCGACGCCATGCACGCGATCACCGGCCCCTATGCCTGCGCGATCCTCGAAGGGACGCTTGGCGCGCCGGGCGGCACCGTCGTGAACTCGGTCCCCAGCCCCAACTTCGGCGGCGGGCATCCCGACCCGAACCCGATCTGGGCGAAAGGCCTCGTGGACCTGATGATGGAGCCCGAGGCACCCGACTTCGGCGCGGCCTCGGACGGGGATGGCGACCGCAACATGATCCTCGGCCGCGGCATCTATGTCACGCCCTCGGACAGCCTGGCCGTCCTCGCCGCCAACGCCCATCTCGCGCCGGGCTACAAGGACGGGCTGAAGGGCGTGGCGCGCTCGATGCCGACCTCGCGCGCCGTGGACCGCGTCGCGTCGAAGATGGGCCTCGACTGCTACGAGACGCCCACGGGCTGGAAGTTCTTCGGCAACCTCCTCGATGCCGGACGCGCCACGCTCTGCGGCGAGGAAAGCGCCGGGACGGGCAGCGACCACGTGCGCGAGAAGGACGGCCTGTGGGCGGTGCTGCTGTGGCTCAATATCCTCGCCGCCACGGGCAAGTCGGTGCAGCAGATCATGCACGATCACTGGGAATCCTTCGGTCGCAACGTCTATTCCCGCCACGACTACGAAGGCGTCGACGCCGACCGCGCCGCCGCCCTGATGGAGACGCTGCGCACGCGGCTCGACACGCTGCCGGGCCAAAGCTTCGCCGGACGCACGGTCGAGGCGGCGGACGAGTTCTCGTACGAGGACCCGGTCGACGGCTCGCGCGCCAGTGGGCAGGGCATCCGCGTGATGTTCGAGGGCGGCGGCCGCGTCGTCTTCCGCCTTTCAGGCACGGGCACCGTCGGCGCGACGCTGCGCGTGTACCTCGAGGACGAGATGGACGACCCGGCGCGCTTTGGCGAGGACACGCAGAAGGCGCTGTCCGACATCGCCGTCGCGGCGGACGAGATCGCCGGGATCAGGGAGCATACGGGCCGCGACGCGCCCGACGTGCGCACCTGAACAAGGCCGAGCCAGCCACAGACAAGAACGACAGGGGGCCATCCGCATGTCGCTCAAGACCCGCGTGACCGCAGACCGAGACACCGCCGAGGGGCTGGCCGACCGCTGTCGGCAGCTTCTGACCGAGTCACCCAGCGCGTTCGAGGCGCACCAGCAGATCGCGCGCATCCTGGGCGGCCAGGTCGACGGCGAGACCGCGACCTTCGGCTTCTGGACGCCCGAGCTTCTCGACCACCGCATCCCCGACGGCGACGTGTTCCTGGAGCTGCTGTCGCCGCTCGACCCGCTGGACCTGACGCGCGCGCACCAGGAGGTGCGGTTCGAGCGTGTGTACCTGCCGGTCGCGCGGTACGAGTCGCACACCTTCGCCGCCGCCCACGGCGTCCGCGCCGGGCGGCGCGATCAGGGCGGCGACTTCTATACGCTGGTCTGGCGCGACGCCAACGACGAATGGCACCGCATCCTCGACCCACTGGCGATGTCTCTGCCCTTCGGTGCCTTCGCCCCGGCCGAGTTGTACGACGTTGGCGCGATGCAGGCGGCGCGACGCGACAAGGCGTACTTCCAGGAGCTCAAGCGCGACGAGCCGTACAAGTTCGCGCCGCCCACCAACATCCTTCAGATCCACGTGCCCACCGCCACTGCCGGCGGCACGCTCGCCAGCCTGACCCGCCAGTTCGAGCGCCTGGCCGAGCGGCTGAGAAACGACCTGCCCCCTGACCCGCTGGACGAGATCTACCTGGGCTACGACGCGGTGCAGTTGCTGCCGGTCGAGCCGACGACCGTTTACGAGACGGGGCCGGGCTTCTGGGAGGAAACGGGCGGCGATGCGGACGCCGTGTCGGTGACGCTGACGCGGCCCGACACGACGAACTGGGGCTACGACATCGTCATCTCGGGCATGGGCACGGTGAACCCGGTGCTGCTGGAGTCGGGTCGCCCGGACGAGCTGGTGGATTTCGCCGCTGCGCTGCACAACTTCCCCACGCGGCCCAAGATGCTGGTGCTCGACGTGGTGTTCGGCCACTCGGACAACCAAGGCCTGAACGCGCTGAACTCGCACTTCTTCGCGGGTCCGAACATGTATGGGCAGAACCTCGACTACAAGAACCCGGCGGTGCGGGCGATCCTGCTCGAGATGCAGCGTCGCAAGGTGGATTTCGGCGCCGACGGCGTGCGCGTGGACGGGGCGCAGGACTTCAAGTGGTGGGACTACACCGCACAAGAGCTCAAGCACGACGACGATTACCTGCAATCGATGTCCGACATCGTGCAGGAGGTCGCCGGCACCGAGTTCCGCCCCTGGTTCGTGTTCGAGGATGGCCGCCCCTGGCCGCAGGAGGACTGGGAGCTCTCCTCGACCTACCGCGCGGTGATCGAGGGGCAGATCGACCCGGACGTGTTCCAGTGGGGCCCGCTGACCTTCGCCCATAACACGCCGTTCATCTACGGGTTCTGGCTGTCTAAGTTCTGGCGCATCCGCGAGATGCTGGAGGTGGGCGAGAACTGGATCAGCGGCACGGCGAACCACGACACGCTGCGCCGGGGCACGCAGGTGAACCCGAAGCTGAACATCAACACGCGCCTCGGCGACACGAAGATGGAGATCCTCGAGAAGGCCTACGACAACCCGGCCGTGGCGATGCTGACCTATGCCGCGTTCCCGGGCGTGCCCATGGATTTCCTCAACGCCACCGCGCGGGCCAACTGGGGCTTCATCCGCAACCAGGACGACAAGTACGGCGTGAAGGTCGTGGCCGAGGAGGCGATCTCGCTCAAGTGGCAGGTGGACGAGTACAGCTACTCGATCCCCAACAACTTCAAGCGGCTCAAGGCGCTGGGATACGAGACGCGCGAGGACTTGGCGCGGTTCTTCGACTTCCTTCCGGCGCTGGTGGAGGTCACGGACTACGACCTCGATCACATCGCCAAGCTTCTCAACGAGGTCGAGCCGCCGCTCGCCGGGCCGGACCGCTTCACGGTCCCCGAACTCAAGACCATCGCGCGGGCCTGGATGGACGATATGCACGAGTATTGCAATGTTTCAAACTCCGTCTCGCAGCTCGACTCGCGGCAGACGGGGTTCATGCTTTCCCTGCGCAACTTCCGGCGTGAGAACGCGTGGCTGCGCCACAATCTCGGGCCCGAGGATCACTTCGACTACCTGCGTCCCGTGGACGGTCGCGTACTGTTCACCAGCTACCGCAAGTCCCCGGAGGGCCGGCAGGTCTATACCATCACGCACATGGAAGGCGGCGACAGCGGTGAGTTCGATCCCCTGCGCCTGAAGATCCCGGGCCTGCAGGGCGCCAACTGGAAGCTCGCGCTGAAGACGCCGAATATCGGGGACGAGTATGTCGGCGGCCCGATCATCCTGCGCGACAGCATGGGGCTGGTCTTCGTTCGGGACGAATAGGCAGTGTCGCGGCAGGCGTCGTCGGCTGCGGGGCCGATGACGCCGGACCGTGCTTGCTGGCCCTTACTGCTCGGCCAGTGCCGCCAGGTGAGCCGCGCAGCCGACGAGGGCGGCATAGTCGTCCTCGACAACGTGGACCGCGAAGTTCGACATGAAGCCGGCGAACCGGCCTTTCTCGCGGAAGGACTCGTCGAAGTCGAACGGCTTGTACCAGAGCGAGATCGCGCGGGCCATGCCACCGATCAGGTACACGCCGCCGAAGGGAAGGGTCTGGAGCGCGAGGTTGCCCGCCACGGTGCCCAGCATGCGGATGAAGACACGCACCGCCTCTTCCGCCCGGGGATCGCTGCCCTCGGTCAGCGCGGCGATGATCGCGCGCCCGCTCAGCTCGCGCGGGTCGCCCGCCTCGTGCCCCAGCCAGCGATAGACGCGCTCGAGCCCGCGGCCGGACAGCACGTCCTCGACCGCCGGGAAGCCGTGCGCGGTTTCGACGAACTTGCACAATCGCAGCTCGGCCTCGGTCCGGATGGGCAGGTTTGCGTGGCCCGCCTCGGCCGGCGGGACATAGCGGCCGGCCCCGGTGTCGTAGACCGGCGCCGCGTTGAAGCCGGTGCCGATGCCGATCACCAGCTTCGCCGCGCCCGGGGCCGGGGCGGGGCCGGGTATGACCGTCTGGAGGTTCTCGGCCGCGATGTGGTCGAGCGCGTGGCCCTGCGCCTGCAGATCGTTCAGGATCGACACCCGCTCGGCGCGCGTGGCGCGGATCAGCGTGTCGCGATCGATGGTCCAGTCGAGGTTGGTCATCGTGGCGCGGCCCTCGTGCACGGGGCCCGCCGCCGCCACGCAGGCGCCGGCGCAGTCCACGTCGTCCTCCTCGGCGATGAAGGCGCGCAGCACGCTTTCCAGCCCCGGATAATCGGCGTTGCGGTAGCGCCGCACCGTCTCGGGCAGGATCGTGCGTCCGCGCGCCAGGGCGCAACGCGTGTTCGTGCCGCCGATATCGGCGACGAGGGTGAAGATATCGGGCTCGCGCGCCATCAGGACCTCGGGTTGCCTCACCGCGCCAGTGCGCGGGCGAGTTCGTGGTAGGATGCTTTCGGGGTGCGCTTCAAGCTGTCGAAGTCGACGTGCACCAGCCCGAAGCGCTTGTCGTACCCCAGCGCCCACTCGTAGTTGTCCAGAAGCGACCACGTGAAGTAGCCCTTCACCGGCACGCCGTCGTCGATGGCGCGCTTCACCCGCTCCAGGTGCGCGTCGATGTAGTCGATCCGCGCCTGGTCCTTCACCTCGCCGTTCACCAGCCGGTCGGCGTTGGCCATGCCGTTCTCGGTGACATAGAGGGGCACGTCGCGGGTATAGGCGCCGTGGACGCGGGTCAGCAGGTTGTAGAGCCCGTCGGGGAAGATCTCCCACCCCATCTCGGTCTTGGGCAATGGGCCCTCGACCTCGTGATGCGATGGCCAGGGCCCGTTGTCGGGCGCGATGAGCTTGCGGGTGTAATAGTTCATTCCGCACCAGTCGACCGGCTGACCGATCAGGTCGAAGTCGTTCTCCCAGCCCTTGGGCAAGTGCGGGCCCAGCCCCTCGAGCACGTCCTCGGGGTACGAGCGGTTGAAGATGCCCGACAGGAAAAAGCGGTTGTAATAGCCGTCGTAGAGCCGCGCGGCCTTCTGCGCGGCGGGGCTGTCGTCGGCGGGCACGGCGTACTCGAAATTACAGACCGCGCCCAGGTTCTTCATGCCCAGTCCGCGCATCACCTCGATCGACCGGCCGTGGGCCAGCAGGACGTGGTGCATGGCGCGGGCGGTGGCACGGATGTCGCGCAGGCCTGGCGCCTGCAGCCCTAGGAAGTGGCTGAGCCAAGACACGCACCACGGTTCATTGATCGGCGCGGCCGACCAGACGCGATCGCCGATCCGCTCCATGATCACCTGCGTGAAGTCGCCGAACCACTTCGGAATGTCCGCATTCGCCCAGCCGCCCATGTCCGCCAGCGTCGAGGGCAGTTCCCAGTGATAGAGGGTCGCGGCCGGTTTCAGCCCGCGTTCCAGCATCCCGTCCACCAGCCGGTCATAGAAGTCGAGCCCGCGGGCGTTCGGCTGGCCGCGCCCCTCGGGCATCACGCGCGCCCACGAGGTCGAGAAGCGGTAGACGTCGAAGCTCGCGTCGCGCAGGAGGTCGAGGTCTTCTTCCCAGCGGTTGTAGTGATCGCAGGCGCGCGCCCCGTCTTCGGCCCGCACGACGTTGCCGGGCGTGGCGGCGAAGGTGTCCCAGTGGGTGCGGCCGGCGCCCCCTTGGGCGTGCCCCTCGATCTGGTAGCTGGATGTGGCCGCCCCGAAGAGGAAGCCTTCGGGGAAATCGGTGCGGCTGTGTCTCATGCGTCAGTCCCGTTGCGTTGCGGTGATCCGCCAGTCGGCGGCGGGGGCCGGGCCCGTGGAGCGCCCGACCAGGAAATCGGCCTCGAGCAGTTCACGCATCGGCGCGCGCGTGCGATCGGCGATGAGGTCGATCAGCATCTGCGCGCATTTCCTCCCGTGATCCCGCACGGAGGAATGCAGCGCGGTGAAGGTGGGTTCCGGCGTCGAGGTGCGGAAGTAGGACAGGTCGTCGTCGTGCGTGATCACCGACACGTCGCGCCCCAAGGCAAGCCCGCGATCCTGGATCGCCCGCCGCACGCCCATCGCGACGATCATAGACGAGGTGAGGAAGGCGGTCGGTGGGTCGGGCGCGTCCAGCATCTCGGCGGCGGCGTCGTGGCCGTAGAACTCGGTCATCTCGTCCCCGCGCACCAGCGCCGGGTCGAAGGGGAGGCCGGCCGCGTCGAGCGCGCGGCGATAGCCGTCCTCGCGCCGGATGGCGAAGTCGAGCTCGGGCAGGCCGTTGATCAGCGCGATGCGCCGGTGGCCGAGGTCGATCAGGAAGCTCGTCGCCCGCTCGAACCCGCGGCGGTTGTTGGTGTCGAGCCAGGAATAGCCGTCGCCCTCGTCCACGCCGGGAAAGCGGCCGTGCACGACGAAAGGCACGTCCAGCTTCCTGAGCAGCGCCAGTCGCGGGTCTTCCGCGCGCGGGGCGTGCACGATCATCCCGTCCACCGTGTTGCGCGCGGCGAGCCCGCGATACGCGTTCGCCTCTTCGGGGTCGCTGACCACCGACAGCAGCATGTCGTAGCCCGCCTTCTGGTACGTCTCGCCCGCGCCGGCGATGAAGTCGGCGAAGACGGGGTTTACCATCTCGTGCTTGGTCGACATCGGGATGACGTGCGCGATGGTCATCGTGCGGCCGGTCGCCAGGCTCTTGGCGCGGGTGTTGGGACGGTAGTCATGGCGCAGCGCCGCCGCCTCGACGCGCTTGCGCGTCGCCTCGCTGACCTCGGGATAGCCGTTGAGCGCCCGGCTTACCGTGGTCTGGGACAGGCCAAGTGTCTTCGACAACTCACGCAGGTTCATGTGGGGGCGGGCATCCAAAGCGCTTGCAGACGCGACCGAGCGTACCGGCGGCAGGACACGAGGTCAAAGCCCCGCCGCCGCCGCGCCGCGGCATGACTGCCGACGCAAAACCCTGCGTTTGCTTAACCTTGCCAAGCGTGAAGATGAGGCTCTATCACTAGTGCGTGACGGTCGTATCGTCCAAAGCGCTTTGACAGAACATGCGGGGCGCACCGTTGTGTGGCGGCGGCCGAACCGTGTAAAATCGGGAGGATTTGCAATGAAGACAATGCTTTTCGCGGGGGCCGCGACGCTGGCCCTCGGCACCGGGATGGCCGTGGCGCAGAACCTCGAGTTCGAGCCGGGCAGCGGCGAATTCAACTGGGACAGCTTCGATCAGTTCGCCGGGCAGTACGACCTCAGCGGCCAGTCGATCGAAATTACCGGCCCCTGGACCGGGCTCGACAGCGACCTGTTCACCAGCGTGACCGCCTACTTCGAGGAGGCGACGGGCGCCACCGTCAACTATTCCGGCTCCGACAGCTTCGAGCAGGACATCGTCATCTCGACCGAGGCGGACTCGGCCCCGAACATCGCCGTGTTCCCGCAGCCGGGCCTGGCTTCGGACCTCGCTTCTCGAGGTGAACTGACGCCGCTTGGAGAGGAAACGGCAGACTGGATTCGCGAGAATTATGCCGCCGGCGACAGCTGGGTGGACCTCGCCACTTTCGCGGGCCCGGACGGGGAAGAGCAGCTTTACGTCTTTCCGTACAAGATCGACGTGAAATCCATCGTCTGGTACGTGCCCGAGGCCTTCGAGGAAATGGGTTACGAGATCCCCGAGACGATGGAGGAGCTCAAGGACCTCACCCAGCAAATCGTGGATGATGGCGGCACGCCGTGGTGCATCGGCTTGGGTTCGGGCGCGGCGACCGGCTGGCCGGCGACCGACTGGGTCGAGGACATGATGCTGCGCACGCAGCCGCCCGAGGTCTATGACCAGTGGGTGACCAACGAGATTCCGTTCGACGACCCGGCGGTGGTGAACGCGATCGAGGAATACGGCTGGTTCTCCCGCAACGACGATTTCGTCAGCGGCGGCGCCGAGGCGGTGGCCAGCACCGATTTCCGCGACGCGCCTAGCGGGCTCTTCCAGTTCCCGCCCGAGTGCTACATGCACAAGCAGGCGACGTTCATCCCGACCTTCTTCCCCGAGGGCACCGAAGTGGGCCTCGACGTCGACTTCTTCTACTTCCCAGCCTACGAGGAACAGGACCTCGGCCGTCCGGTGCTGGGCGCGGGCACGATGTTCGCCATCACGAACGACAGCGAAGCGGCGCAGGCGTTCGTCGAGTTCCTCAAGACACCCATCGCGCACGAGATCTGGATGGCGCAGTCGGGCTTCCTGACGCCCTATGCCGACGCCAACCCGGCTGTGTTCCCGTCGGACGTGCAGCGCAACCTCAACCAGATCCTGACCGAAGCCACGACCTTCCGCTTCGACGCCTCGGACCTGATGCCGGGTGAAATCGGCGCGGGCGCCTTCTGGACCGGGATGGTCGACTACCAGACCGGTGCCGGGGCCGAGGACGTGACCGGGCAGATCCAGGACCGCTGGGAACAGATCCAGTGACGCTGCGGTGCACCTGACGTGCTAGGCTGACGACACGGGCGCCGGCGATCCCGCCGGCGCCCACATAAAAAAGGCAGCGGGGGAGGCGCGCCATGAACCCGATCTTCCAGGGTGTTCTGACGATCGTCATCGGCGTGGGCGGCTGTATCGCCTATTTCTACTTATCAAATTTCATCCTCGACCGGTTCATCTTCCCGGCCAAGGGCAAGGATCCGGGGAAGAACATCAACCGGGCCAATCAGGTACGCCCATGGCTGTTCATGTTCCCCGCCGTCTTCGCGCTGGGGTTGTACCTGGCCTACCCGGTCGTGGGCTCGTTCTGGCGGTCGCTCTACAACCGCTCGGGGGACGAGTTCATCGGCTTCGGCAACTACGCCAACCTGTTCGCCAGCGATGAATTCCAGACGGCGTTCTTCAACAACATCCTGTGGATCCTCTTCGTGCCCGCCGCCTCAACCTTCCTGGGGCTGCTGGCGGCGCAGCTGACCGACAAGCTGCGCTGGGGCAACATCGCCAAGTCGCTGATCTTCATGCCGATGGCGATTTCGTTCGTCGGCGCCTCGCTGATATGGAAGTTCGTCTACGCCGTGGACGAGGATATCGGCCTGATCAACGCGGTGCGAGACAGTTTCGGGATGGAGCCGCTGGACGTCCTCCAGATCCCGTTCTGGAACAACTTCTTCCTGATGGTGATCCTGATCTGGATCCAGACGGGCTTCGCCATGGTGATCCTCTCGGCCGCGCTGCGAGGTATCCCCGAGGAGACCATTGAGGCCGCGATCATCGACGGGGCGAACCCGTTCCAGCTGTTCTTCAAGATCATGGTGCCGCAGATCATGGGTACGATCGTCGTGGTCTGGACGACCATCACGGTGCTCGTGCTCAAGGTGTTCGATATCGTCTACACGATGACGGGGGGCAATTTCGGCACCGACATCCTGCCCAGCTACATGATGAGTTTCATGTTCCGCGACGACGGGCGCGCGACCGCCGTGGCCTTCGTCATCATGATCGTGGTGCTGCCGGTGATGATCTGGAACATCCGACAGGCCCGCAAGGAATTGCGCTGAGGGAGGGGACGACATGGACAACATCGCCGGAAAGAAGTCGGGCCTGACCTGGGCCGTCAACATCTCGGTCATCGTCATGGTGCTCCTGTGGCTGATCCCGACAGTGGGGCTTCTGGTCTCGTCCTTCCGCGACCGCGACCAGATCTCGGCCTCGGGCTGGTGGCAGGCGCCGTTCTCGGTCGAGCTGACCTATGCCACCCGCGCCTCGGACCCGGTGGTGACGGACGAGGGCGCGTACATCATCGAGGGCAACATCTTCGCCACCGACGAGGTGGCCGCGAGCTTTGCCGCGGGCGAAAGCACGATCTCGGCCTTCGGCGACACCGGCCGCAACCCGGCCGAGTTTCCGGCGGGGGGCCAGGCCGACCTGGGCGACGGAGAGATCCTGACCGTCCAGCCCAACGGCGATTACCGCTATGTCCTGCCGGAAGAGCCGCGCCGCCCGCCGCGCATCTATTTCGAGGCCGAGACGCCACCGGAATTTACGCTCGACAACTATCGGACGGTGCTGACGGCCGACAACATGGACCGCGCTTTCATCAACACGATGACCGTGACGATCCCGGCGACGATCATCCCGATCCTGATCGCCGCCTTCGCGGCCTACGCGCTGGCATGGATGGACTTCCCGGGGCGGGGGCTTCTGATCGCGGCGGTGGTGGGCCTGCTGGTGGTTCCGCTTCAGCTTGCGCTGGTGCCGCTTCTCAAGCTGCACCAGGCCATCGGCATCGGGCAGAGCTTCCTTGGCATCTGGCTGGCGCATACCGGCTTCGGCCTGCCGCTCGCGGTGTACCTGCTGCGAAACTACATGGTGGGCCTGCCGCGTGACATCATCGAAAGCGCCAAGGTGGACGGTGCGACGGACTTCCAGCTTTTCGTGCGCATCGTGCTGCCGCTGTCGTTCCCGGCCTTGGCGGCATTCGCGATCTTTCAGTTCCTGTGGACCTGGAACGACCTGCTGGTGGCCAAGGTATTCCTGCCATCGGCCGACGAGGCCAAGGTCATGACCGTGAAGATTGCCGACGACCTGCTTGGTTCGCGCGGGGGCGACTGGGGCATTCTCGCCACGGCGGCCTTCGTGTCCATCGCGGTGCCGCTTGTGGTCTTCTTCGCGATGCAGAAATACCTGGTCCGCGGCCTTTTGGCCGGCTCGGTGAAGTGACGACGAAGGAGGCTTGGTGAGCTTCGCAGACCCCCAGGTGGAACTTCGCGGCCAGGCGCGCGGCGACGTGCCCGACCCCGACTGGTGGCGGGGCGCGGTGATCTACCAGATCTATCCGCGCTCGTTCCAGGACAGCAACGACGACGGCATCGGCGATCTGTCGGGCATCATCCACCGAATGCCACACGTCGCCTCGCTTGGCGTGGACGCGATCTGGATATCGCCGTTCTTCCGCTCGCCCATGCTGGACTACGGCTATGACGTGTCGGACTACCGCGACGTCGACCCGATCTTCGGCTCGCTGGGTGACTTCGATGCGCTGGTGGAGTGCGCGCACGGGCTGGGTATCAAGGTTCTGATCGACCTCGTTCTGTCCCACACCTCCGAACAGCACCCGTGGTTCCGCGAAAGCCGTGCCAGTCGCACTAACGCGCGCGCCGACTGGTACGTCTGGGCAGACGCCAAGCCCGATGGCACGCCGCCCAACAACTGGCTGTCGATCTTCGGCGGCTCGGCGTGGGAGTGGGACGGCGAGCGCATGCAGTACTACATGCACAACTTCCTGACCGAGCAGCCGGACCTGAACTTCCACTGCGCCGAGGTGCAGGACGAGCTTCTGAACGTCGCGCGCTTCTGGCTCGACCGTGGCGTTGACGGATTCCGGCTGGATACCGTCAACTTCTACGTCCACGACAAGGAGTTGCGCGACAACCCGCCGCTCGACCCCGAGCATCGCAACGACAACACCGCGCCGTCGGTGAATCCCTACAACTTCCAGGATCATCTCTACGACAAGACCCGGCCCGAGAACCTGGAGTTCCTGCGCCGCCTGCGCGCTGTGATGGACGAGTATCCGGCGATCACCAGCGTCGGCGAGGTCGGGGAAAGCCAGCGGGGCATGGAGACGCAGCGCGACTATACCGCCGGCGACGATTTGCTGCACATGGCCTACGACTTCGACTTCCTGTCGAGCCAGTACCCCTCGGGCAGCCGCATCAAGGCCATCCTCGAGCGTTTCGACCGCATCGTGACCGAGGGCTGGGCCTGCTGGGCGTTCTCGAACCACGACGTCGTGCGCCACCGCACCCGCTGGAATCTGAGCGAGGCGTCCGTGCGGCTGCATGCCGCCGTCCTGCTGTGCATGAAGGGGACCGTGTGCATCTATCAGGGCGAAGAGCTGGGCCTGTCAGAGGCGTATGTCCCCTACGAGGATCTGCACGACCCCTACGGCAAGCGCTTCTGGCCCAAGTTCAAGGGCCGCGACGGCTGCCGTACGCCGATCCCGTGGACGCGCGAGGGCGCGCATGGCGGCTTCAGCGACGCGAAGCCCTGGCTGCCGGTGGCGGTCGAGCATCTCGATCGCGCAGTGGGCGTGCAGGATGCCGACCCGGACTCGACGCTCAACTTCTATCGCGACTTCATCGCGTTCCGGCGCGCACACCCGGCGCTCGCAAAGGGAACGCTGACGGTCCTGCGCGCTGACGATGACGTGCTCAGCCTTATCCGCGAGCACGACGGCACGCGGGTGCTCTGCGTCTTCAATCTGACCGACGCAGGGCAGGTGGCGGAGCTGCCCGGGGGCGACTGGCAACAGGACCTCGGCGCGCCGTTTTCTGCGCAGGAGCAAGACAAGGGAGAAATCCGGCTGCCACCGTGGCAGGCTTACTTCGCGGTGGCGCGCTGACTGGATCGAGGGGAGGGAAACCATGGCGGAACTCACGCTGACGGACGTCAAGAAGGCCTACGGAAACGTCACTGTCCTGTCGGACATCAACCTGCACATCGACAAGGGCGAGCTCGTCGTCTTCGTCGGACCATCCGGCTGTGGCAAGTCCACGCTCTTGCGGATGATCGCAGGGCTCGAGAAGATCTCGGGCGGCGAACTCAAGATCGACGGTGTCGTGGTCAACAACATGCCGCCGGCGCAGCGGGGCATCGCGATGGTGTTCCAGTCCTACGCGCTCTACCCGCACATGACGGTGCGCGACAACATGGCCTTCGCGCTGAAGATCGCGAAGAAGTCGAAAGAGGAGATCGACGCCGCCATCGCAAACGCCGCCCGCATCCTTCAGCTTGAACCCTATCTCGACCGCTTGCCCAAGGCGCTGTCGGGCGGTCAGCGGCAGCGGGTGGCGATCGGACGGTCGATCGTGCGCGACCCCAAGGTATACCTGTTCGACGAGCCGCTTTCGAACCTCGACGCCGCCCTGCGCGTGGCGACCCGGATCGAGATCGCGCAGCTCAAAGAGGCGATGCCGGAGTCGACGATGATCTACGTCACGCACGACCAGGTCGAGGCGATGACGCTGGCCAGCCGCATCGTCGTGCTCGCGGGCGGCGGCATCAGCCAGGTCGGCACGCCGCTCGAGCTATACGAGAAGCCACAGAACGAGTTCGTGGCCCAGTTCATCGGCTCGCCTGCCATGAACCTGCTACCCGGCGAGATCGTCGAGACCGGAGAGCGCACCGTCGTCAAGCTGAAGGGCGGCGGCACCGCGGTGTCGCATTATCCCTCGCAGCAAAGCGACATGGGCGCGAAGGTGAACGTGGGCGTGCGGCCCGAGGACCTGATCGAGACGCCGGGGCCGGAGTACCTGTACCGCAACACCGTGGATATCACCGAGGCGCTCGGCGAGGTCACGATCCTATACTTCCACCAGGAAGGCGACAGCGGCCACCAGGTGATCGCCAAGCTTCCCGGCATCCACAAGGAGTTGCGCGGGCGCGACGTGATGCTGAACGCCGATCCGTCGAAGGTGCACGTCTTCCTCGACGGCAAGTCGCTGCTCTACCGTTAAGCGGCGCCGCCCGGCACCGTTCTCTCCTCATCGGCCCGACAGGTCGGTGAGGGAGGTGATGTCCTGTCGGAGCGGACCGGCCGCCGGCGCTCAGGCGCTCGACCGGGCGAGCGGCGTGGCCTCCACCGCGCGCGCCTGGATCACTTCGGCCAAGGGGCGGGCGAGGATCGTGTTCTCGGCCTGGAACAGCTGCTTGAGCAAGTCGGGCAGGCTGCCGGAACTGCCTGCGATGCGGGCCATGGCGCGGTCCTCGTGCGCGCCGGGCACAGTTTCCGGCGGCAGGGCGCCCAGCGAGAGTTCCAAGTCCCGCGCAAGGTCCGCCACCGTCGCGCGGTAAAGGTCACGCGACAGGCTCAGGCAGCTCGTCTCGGTCGTCACGATGTAGCCGCGGTCGACGAGGCACTCGATGATCGGGTCGCGCAGGTCGATGGGCGCGGCATCCTGCACCTCGGACAGCGCCACGGTGCCGCCCTTCTCGGAGTGGCGGAACAGCACGCCCAGCACGACCACAGCCACCTCAAGCCGCCCTGCCGGCGTCAGGTCTCGGCCGGGGTCCGGGTCGCGCGTCTGCCACCAGTCGGGGAAGGACGCGGCGAAGACCGCGCCGAAGATGATCACCGTCCAAGACGAATAGACCCAGACCAGGAAGATCGGCAGCACCGCCAGCGCGCCATAGATCGTTTCGTAGGTCGATCCGCTGGTCAGAAAGCTGTTGAACCCCCAGCGCAGGATCTGGAACGCGATACCCGCAATGGCCCCGCCGAGCGCCGCGTGCTGCAGTCGCACGGGACGCGCGGGAACGAGCTTGTAGAGCAGCATGAAGGTCAGCGACTGCCCGAGCAGCGGGAAGATCACGTGCAGCGCGCTGCTCGGCACGTCGAGGGTATCTGTGCCCACTCCGGTCTCGGCATAGCGTATCGCCGTTGCCAGCACCCCGTTGGTCGGCGCAAAGCCGATGGCCAGAAGCAGCGGGCCCAGCGTCAGCACGGTCCAGTAGATCAGCAGCCGCACGCCGATGGGGCGGGGCCGCTCCACCCGCCAGACCTGGTTCAGCGTCGCCTCGATGGTCCACAAAAGCAGCACCGCGGCCACGGCGAGCGCGGCGATGCCCACGGCCGTCAGGTTGCTGGCATTGGCCGAGAACCGCGTGAGGTACTGTTGTATCTCGATCCCGACCTCCGGGACGACGGCGGTGAAAAACAGCTCTTCCATCCGGTCGCGCACCGCGTCGAAGGCGGGAAAACCCGACAGGATCGCCAGCGTCAGCACCATCAGCGGCACCAGCGCCAGAAGGGTCGAATACGTCAGCGCCCCCGCCGACTGGCCCAGCTGGTCGCCATAGAAGCGCCGCACCGCGAAGGCGACGAAGCTTGCCAGCTCTCGCAGGAAGGTGGGGATGCCGACGATGCTCCGCCGGGCGGACTGGATGAATTTGGTGTTCATGGCTCGTTCATAACAAACGCCGCGCCGGGTGTCGCGGTTGCACGTGGCGCATGCGGGGCTCATGTCCAGCGGGAGAGGGGGCTTCCCTTTCGTCACGGGCCGTGAAATAGGGAAGCGCCAAACGAAGACTCCCGCATTGGAGACATCCCATGGAGATTCGCGAGGCGCTCACCTTCGATGACGTCCTTCTTGTTCCCGCAGCGTCCTCGGTGCTGCCCTCGACGGCGGACACCCGAACGAAGGTCACGCGCGAGATCGCGATGAACATCCCGGTCCTCAGCTCGGCCATGGACACGGTGACCGAAAGCCGCATGGCCATCGCCATGGCGCAGGCCGGCGGCATCGGCGTGATCCACCGCAACCTCGGCGTGGAAGAGCAGGCAAACGAGGTCCGGCGCGTCAAACGCTTCGAAAGCGGCGTCGTCTACAACCCGATCACGCTGCGCCCCGACCAGACGCTGGCCGACGCCAAGGCGCTGCAGGAGCGCTACCGCGTCACCGGCTTCCCGGTCGTGTCCGAGGATGGGCGCGTGCTGGGGATCGTTACCAACCGCGACATGCGCTTCGCCAGCGACGACGCGACTCCGGTGCGCGTCATGATGACCTCGGACGACCTGGCGATGCTCACCGAGCCGTTCGAACTGGACGAGGCGAAAAGCCTGATGAAGGCCCGCCGGATCGAGAAGCTGCTGGTCACCGACGGCACCGGCAAGCTGACCGGCCTTCTGACCCTGCGCGACACCGAGCAGGCCGTGCTGAACCCGCAGGCGTGCAAGGACCGGCTGGGCCGGCTGCACGTGGCGGCGGCGACCACGGTGGGCGACTCGGGCTTCGAGCGGTCCGAGGCGCTGGTTGACGCGGGCTGCGACATCATCGTCATCGACACCGCCCACGGCCATTCCGAGGGCGTTGCGGCCGCCGTGCGGCGCGCCAAGGAGTTGTCGAACAACGTGCAGGTCATCGCCGGCAATGTCGCCACCGGCGACGGCGCACGTGCGCTGATCGATGCCGGCGCCGACGCGGTGAAGGTCGGGATCGGCCCCGGCTCGATCTGTACGACGCGGATGGTCGCGGGCGTGGGCGTGCCGCAACTGACCGCCATCATGGACAGCGTGGCGGGTGCGGGCGACGTGCCGATCATCGCGGACGGCGGCATCAAGTTCTCGGGCGACTTCGCCAAGGCCATCGCGGCGGGCGCGTCCTGCGCGATGGTGGGTTCGATGCTGGCCGGCACGGACGAAAGCCCGGGCGAGATCATCCTGTACCAGGGGCGCAGCTTCAAAAGCTATCGCGGCATGGGCAGCCTGGGCGCCATGGCACGCGGCTCGGCCGACCGCTACTTCCAGAAGGACGCGGCCTCGGACAAGCTGGTGCCGGAAGGGATCGAGGGGCAGGTGCCCTACAAGGGCGCGGCGGGCGCGGTGGTTCACCAACTCGTCGGCGGCCTGCGCGCGGCGATGGGCTATACCGGCTGCGCCACAATCGACCAGATGCGCGGCGGCTGCAACTTCGTGCGCATCACCAATGCCGGCCTGCGCGAAAGCCACGTGCACGATGTGGCGATCACGCGAGAGTCGCCGAACTATCGTATTGGCTGACGTGGGCGGCCGACGGCATCATTGTGCCGCCGGTGCGGCGCCTCAGATATCGTCGTCGTCCTTGCTCACCGAGGAGACCTGGCGTGCGACGTAAAGCTGGTCACCCATCAGCTCCATCAGGTCGAACTGCTCTTCCACGAAGTCGATGTGGTCCTCCTCGTCCTTGAGGATGTTCATGAACAGCTCGAACGATCCCAGGTCGCCGGCCTCGCGGCACTCGTTGGCGGCCTTGTCGTAGTACTCGCGAGCCTCCTTTTCCATGCGCAGCTGGGTGTCGAAGATGCCGCGCACGCTCTCGGGCTTCTCGATGTCGTCGAGCGTCTGCACGTCGGCCTTGCCGTCGAGGAACAGGATGCGCGTCAGGAACGCCTGGGCGTGGCCACGCTCTTCCTCGATCTCCTCGCGCATGCGCTCGGCCAGGCGGTCGACGCCCCAGTCATCGAGCTGACGCTCTTGGTAGAAGTAGGTGTTGACCGTCGTCAGCTCCATCGTGAGCGCACGTTGCAGGTGCTTGAGGGAAACTTCGGGACCTTTCATCTCGGCTTCTCCATGCGTTGGTGTTCGTCAGCAGCGCAACGTTGAGCGGCACCTGTCGTTCCGGCCGCACCTGCGGCATCCCGTCCGAGGCGTGCACCGGGGCAGGGCGTCTGTGCGAACATGCAGGACCGGGACCGGCCGGAACGGAAAACGCCGCGCCGGAGGGTCCGGCGCGGCGTCTGTGAACGTCGGGATGTGGGCGGTGTCAGCCAACGAAGGCCTTTTCGACCACGTATTCCTTCGGATCGCTGTTCGCGCCCTCACGCAGGCCGAAGCCTTCGAGGATGTCCTTCAGGTCGTGGTTGAACGCCAGCGATCCGCAGACCATCGCCCGGTCGGTCTCGGGCGACATGCCTTCGATCCCGAGGTCGCGGAACACGGTGCCGTCTTTCAGAAGTTCGGTGATCCGGCCCATCTTCGGGCTCTCTTCGCGCGTCGTGGTCGGGTAGTAGCGCAGCTTGTCCAGCCCGTCGCCGATCAACTCGCGCAGCATCTCGTCGTTCTTCACGCTCTCGACCAGCCGGCGGCCGTATTCCAGCTCGGCCACGTCGCGGCAGGTGTGGGTCAGGATGACCTCGTCGTAGTTCTCGTAGGTCTCCGGGTCGCGGATGAGCGAGGCGAAGGGCGCGATGCCGGTGCCGGTGGCGAAGAACCAGATCCGTTTGCCGGGCAGGAGCGCGTCATGCACCAGCGTGCCCACGGGCTTGGGCCGCAGGATGATCTGGTCGCCTTCCTGGATGTGCTGCAGCTTCGAGGTCAGCGGCCCGTCCTGCACCTTGATCGAGTAGAACTCGAGCTCGTCGTCCCAGGACGGCGAGGCGATGGAATAGGCGCGCAGCAGCGGCTTGCCGTTGTCGCCCATGAGCCCGATCATCACGAACTCGCCCGAGCGGAAGCGCAACGTTTGCGGCCGCGTTACGCGGAACGAGAACAGCCGGTCGGTCCAGTGCTGGACCTGCGTCACGGTCTGGGCGTCGGGAAGCGCCTTGACGGCGGTGGCGGCGGATTGGGTCACGGGTTTCTGCTCGGTCATCTCACGCAATGCGGGCCCGGTCGGCCCGCCCTCTCTCTAACGGTGTCGGTCCTGGGGGGAAAGGCGGCAATCAGGCGCGCAGGCGCGACTGATAGTCATGCGCGCGCCAGTTCGCGCGGCGCTGCCACTGATCCTCGGGCTGGCGCTGCGCCAGTTCGTCCGAGATCTCGACCTCGTCGAAGCCCGAGCGGCGGGCCATGGCGTACTGGTCGGCGATGACGTGGCCCTTGGCGCGCAGGCGGCCCTGAAAGCCCATCAGCCGCAGCCGGCGGGCGATGGTGAAGCCGCGCCCGTCGGCGAAGCTGGGGAAGTCCACCCGGATCATCACGATGTCCTCCAGCCGGTCGGCCAGCGCCGCCGGGTCCTGGTCGGAGGGCAGGTCCACCGCAAGGTCGGGCACCGCCGGGCTTTCGCCCAGCATCTCGAACTCGACGAAACCGCCGGTCCAGTCCTCGGGCTCGAAGCCCCTGTCGGTCACGATCACGCTCATTGTCATCCGCTTTCCCGGGAGCAGTTGCCCCCGTCGCTCAAGGTCCAGTTAAGGTGTCCGGGCTCAGTTCGCCACCGGGCCGCGCACCACGCGGCCGTTCACGAAGTGGATGCCGCATTCTTCCTTGTCGCGCCCGCGCCAGCGGCCGGCGCGCTCGTCCTCGCCGTCCTTCACTCGGCTGGTGCAGGGCGCGCAGCCGATGGAGGGATAGCCCTTTCCCACCAGCGGGTGCCGGGGCAGGCGGTTGTTGACGATGTAGTCCTGCACGTCCTGCTTGGCCCAGTGCGCCAGCGGGTTGACCTTGATGCGGCCCGTGTCGTCCTCGACCTCGAAGAACTGGAGCGCCGCGCGGGTCGCGCCCTGAAACCGTTTCCGACCGGTGATCCATGCGTCGAAGCCGTCCAGCGCGCGGGCCAGCGGCTCGGTCTTGCGCAGGGCGCAGCAGGCATCCGGGTCCTGCTTGTGCAAAAGCCCGTCCGGGTCGCGCAGGAAGGTCTGCGTCCGGTCCGGCCGGATCACGCGCACGTCGGTCAGGCCCAGCTTGCGGGAGACCTCGACCTGATAGGCCAGCGTCTCCTCGAACAGCATCTCGGTGTCGAGGAAGATCACCGGCGTCGTGCGGTCCACGACCGAGACCATGTGCAGCAGCACCACGGACTCGGCCCCGAAGGAGGACACCAGCGCCGTGCGGCCCACCTGCGGGTCGCGCAGCGCGTGGTCCAGCACCGCCGTTGCGCCGTGGTGGGCGTAACGGCGGTTCAGGTCCGCGGCGCGCTCGGCGACCGGGGAAAGGGGTTGCTCAAGCGGCATCGGCCCGCTCCTCCGCCGGGTAGAGCGCCGCCTTGAACGGCGCCATCCCCAGCCGGCGATACGTCTGGAGGAACGTCTCCTCCTCGCTTTCGCGATGCTCGAGGTAGGCGTAGACGATCCGCTCGATGGCCGGCACGATCTCGTCCGCCGGGAAGCCGGGGCCGGTGCGCGTGCCGATGGCCGCGTTCTCGGTCCCGTCGCCGCCGAGCGTGATCTGGTAATTCTCCACCCCCGCCCGGTCGAGCCCGAGGATGCCGATGTGGCCAACGTGGTGATGGCCGCAGGCGTTGATGCAGCCCGAAATCTTGATCTTCAGCTGCCCGATGTCGTGCTCGAGCTTCAGTTCGTCGAACCGCGTCGCGATCTCCTGCGCGATGGGGATCGAGCGGGCCGTCGCCAGCGCGCAGTAATCCATCCCCGGGCAAGCGATGATGTCCGAGATCAGCCCGATGTTCGCCGTCGCCAGCCCCGCGTCCTTCAGCGCGGCGTGGACCGCCGGCAGGTCGGACTTGTGAACGTGCGGCAGGATCACGTTCTGCTCGTGGCTGATGCGCAGCTCGTCGTGACCGTAGCGCTCGGCGAGGTCGGCCATCACGCGCATCTGCTCGGCGGTGGCATCGCCCGGCGTCTTGCCGTGCGCCTTGAGCGAGATCGAGACGATCGCGTACTGCGCGTTGCGGTGTGCCGTCAGGTTTGTGTCGGCCCACGAACGGAACACCGGGTCGCTGTCATAGGCGGCCTCGTAGGTGTCCGTCGCGGCGTCGCGGAAAGCCGGTGGCGCGAAGGCGGCCTCGATCTCGGCCAGAAGCTCCTGATCGCCGCCGCCGAACTCGGGGCGCAGTTGCGCGAAGCGCTCTTCCACCAGGTCGCGGATCGTGTCGATGCCGTGCTCGTGCACGGTGATCTTGACGCGCGCCTTATACTTGTTGTCGCGGCGGCCCAACAGGTTATAGACGCTGACGATCGCCTCGACATAGGGCAGCAGGTCCTGCGCCGGCAGGAAGTCGCGGATCACCTTGCCGATCAACGGCGTCCGGCCCAGGCCGCCGCCCACGATGATCTCGTACCCTGGCTGGCGGTCCTTCTCGACCATGCGGATGCCGATGTCGTGCGACTTCGTCACCGCCCGGTCGTTGGGCGAGCCGGTGACGGCGATCTTGAACTTGCGCGGCAGGAACTGGAACTCCGGGTGATCGGTGGACCACTGGCGCAGCAGTTCGGCCACCGGGCGCGGGTCCGCGATCTCGTCCGCGGCGGCGCCGGCGAAGTGGTCGGCGGTCACGTTCCGGATCGTGTTGCCCGAGGTCTGGATCGCGTGCATCTCGACGTCGGCCAGCGCCTCGAGCATGTCGGGCACGTCCGGCAGCTTCGGCCAGTTGTACTGGATGTTCTGGCGCGTGGTGAAGTGGCCATAGCCCTTGTCCCACCGCTCGGCGATCATGGCGAGCTGGCGCATCTTGCGGCTGTCCAGTGTGCCATAGGGAATCGCCACGCGCAGCATGTAGGCGTGAAGCTGAAGGTAGAGCCCGTTCATCAGGCGCAGCGGCTTGAACTCGTCCTCGGTCAGTGAACCGTCGATGCGGCGCTCGACCTGTTGGCGGAACTGCGCCACGCGCTCGCGAACGAAGGCTTCGTCGAACTCGTTGTACTTATACATGGGTCGACTCCTCGGCCTGCTTGCCGTGGTGATAGTTGGACGGGCCGCGCGTGCGGAACGTCTCGCGGAAGTGCGTGGGCTCGGGGCCGCACTGGCCCATCTTCGCGTCGGCGAGATAGGCGCCTACCACGACCGAGGCCTGCGATTGCGCGAAGAGCAGGCGGATTTGTCCGTGCGCCTCGTCCTCGATGAACTCGGCCTCGGCCATGTCGCGGCTCCAGCGGTCGTCTTCGGTCAGCCACACGTTGTCGCCTTCGAGAAGCGCATTGGCGGTGACCACTTTCGGGGTGAAACGGCGGCTCATTGCACGGCCTCCTTCAGATCGGGGCGGTCGGCCACGGCCAGCGCGGCGCGCGGGGCGAGGCCATAGAGGGTGAGGGCGGGGCCGGTCATCGCGGCCTCCGTCAGGGCGGGCTCCAACTCGGCCAGCGTGGTCGACAGGATGCGCTGCGTGGGGCGCGACGCGTCCTCGATCACCGTCACCGGAGTCGCGGGATCGGCCCCGTGCATCATCAGCCGGCCCTGCACGAACCGCGCGGCGCGCTTGCCCATGTAGATCGCCGCGACCTCGCCCGGACGCGCCAGTGCGCGCCAGTCGTGGTCGGCGAAGCCCTTCATGTCGTGGCCGGTCATGAACCGCACCGACGAGTTGCGCTGGCGCTTCGTGAGGCTTTGCCCCAGACCCGCGACCGCGGCCGAGGCGGCGGTGATGCCGGGCACGATGGACCACGACAGCCCCGCGGCCTCGCAGGCGTCGATTTCTTCGTCCAGCCGGCCGAACACGGTCGGATCGCCGGACTTCAGCCGCACCACCTGCGCGCCCTTGCGGGTGTGCTCGACGATCAGCGCGTTGATGTCCTCCTGGCTCACCGAGGGGCCGAAGCCTTCCTTCCCGGCGGCGACGATCGTCGCCTCGCGGCGCGCGAGTTCCAGAACCTCGGGCGTCACGAGTCGGTCGTGGATCACCACGTCGGCCTCGTGCAGCGCCCGGCGGGCCTTGAGCGTCAGCAGTTCCGGATCGCCCGGACCTGCACCGACGAAGGCCACGTGCCCCTCGCGCGCGGCGCGGGTCCTGTGCGCGTCGAGCAGGCTGTCCAGCGTGTCCCGGATCGCGTCCTCGCCCTCGGCGGCGGCGCGGGGACCGGCGTTGAAGTAGTAGTCGGACCAGAAGTCGCGGCGCTTGCGGCCGAAGGGCAGGGCGTCGACCATCGGGCGGAACGCCTTGCCCACGCGGGCGAGCAGGCCCAGCGAGGACGGCAGGCGCTCTTCCAGGTCCTTCTTGATTGCTCGCGCCAGCACGGGGGCCGCGCCCTCGGTCCCGATGGCGACGGTCACCGGGTCGCGGTCCACGATGGCCGGGGTGATGAAGGCGCTGTCCTCTAGGTTGTCGACGATGTTGACCAGCGCGCCGTCGGCCCGCGCGAGACCGGCCACGCGCGCATCCTCGGCGTCGTCCTCGTTTGCAGCATAGAACAGCGCGGCGCATACGGCGTCGCCCGGCCCGAAAGCGCGGCGCACCAGAGTCAGGCGCCCCTCGGCCGCCCATCCGGCGATCTCCTCCGCCGGATGCTCGGCGAAGACGGTGATGCGGCCCTCGGTCTTCATCAGCAGACGCAGCTTGGCGAGCGCCGCGTCGCCGCCGCCCGAAACCACGATCCGCCGGCCCTCGACCGACAGGAAGATCGGAAAATGCTTCATCGTGCACCCTCTGCCTGTTGCTCTCTATTTAGAACATCGTCCCGGTTTCTGCCTACCGGGGCTTGCCAATAAGGACGGGTGTTTCTATCAGGCGTGAGATCGAAACGATCGGCACGGGCAGAAGGGGATCACAGGAATGACGATCCGGCTGGACGAGATGGACCGGAAAATCCTCGCGCAGTTGCAGCGCGACGCGTCGCAGTCGCTCGACGACATCGCGCGCGAAGTGGGGTCGTCGAAGACGCCCGTTTGGAACCGCATCCGCAAGATGCGCGAGGCGGGGATCGTCGGCCAGCAGACCGTGATCCTGGATGCCGAGGCGTTGGGGTTCGAGGCCTGCTTCTTCGTTCTGATCCGCACCTCCGAGCACGAGGCCGAGTGGCAGAACAGGTTCCTCCACGCGCTCCGCGCCCGCCCCGAGGTGCAGGAGGCGCACCGCCTGGCCGGCGACATCGACTACATCCTCAAGGTCCGCGTGAAGAACGCCCGCGCCTACGACGCCTTCTACCAGGCGCTGATCTCCGAGGTGAAAATCCACAACGTCACGGCGCTGCTGTCGATGGAGGAGATCAAGTCGACGACGATGCTGCCGTTGTGAGATGGCGGGGGCGGCTGTCACCCACGCGCAGGCGGGGGCCTCGGGCCGCGGCGCAGCACCTGTCACCCCCGCGCAGGCGGGGCCTCGCGCCGCTGACTCCGCCGTTCGACCAAAGCGCTAACGGTAAGAAGTCTCTGCTTTCGCAGGGATGACACCGGCGCTTACCTCACCGGACCGCCCGCACCTTTCGACGCTCACGCCCCGGCGGCACCACCCGTCAGCTTCGGTGGCGCTTCTCGAAGCGGGGGAGCATGGCCGAGAAGTCGCGCCGGGCGCCGTCTTCCTGTTCCACGAAGGTTTCGTAGAGGTCGCGGGCGGCGCGGCCAAGCGGCGTGTCGGCGCCGGCGCTGGCAGCGGCGAGCTGGGCAAGGCGGAGGTCCTTGAGCATCAGCTCGGCGGCGAAGCCGGGTGCGTAGTCGTTGTCGGCGGGCGAGGCGGGGCCGACGCCGGGGGCGGGGCAATAGGTCGTCAGGCTCCAGGACTGGCCGGAGGAAGTGGAGACGACGTCGTACATCGCCTGCCGGTCGAGCCCCAGCCTGTCGGCCAGCGCGAAGGCCTCGCAGGTGCCGATCATGGTGATGCCGAGGATCATGTTGTTGCAGATCTTCGCCGCCTGGCCGTTGCCGGAGGGGCCGCAATGGACGGCTTTTTGCCCCATCACCTCAAAGAGTTGTGCGACTTTCCCGAAGCCGTCTTCGGAGCCCCCGACCATGAAGGTCAGCGTACCCGCCTGCGCGCCGCCGACGCCGCCCGAGACCGGGGCGTCGAGGGGGAGGAGGCCGGCGGCCTCGGCCTGGGCTGCGACCGCGCGGGCGCTGTCGACGTCGACGGTGGAGCAGTCGAGGAACACCGCTTCCCGCCCCATGGCCGGGACGACCTCGTCGGCGACGGCGCGCAGGACCTCGCCGTTCGGAAGCATGGTGATCGCCACCTCGGCGTCGGTGGCCGCCTCGGCTGCGGAGCGTACCATCCGTACATTTTCGGGCTGAACCTGTACGGTATCGAAGCCCCGCACGTCGTGCCCGGCCTTGGCCAGGTTCTCCGCCATGGGACGGCCCATGTTGCCCAGGCCGATGAAACCGATCTTCATGTCGCGTCTCCGAGGTCGAGGGGGTCCGGGTCGAGCGGGGCGAGGAGCGCCGCGACCTCCGCCTCGGTCACGTCGTCGGCGCCGCCGTGTCTCCAGCGCGGGGCGCCGTCCTTGTCGATGACCTTCGCGCGGATTCCCTCCAGCAGGTCGGCCTGCTCCATCGCGCGGTGGGTGAAGCGGTATTCGTGGCGCAGCGCATCCTCGATCGTGTCGGCGCGGCGCACGCGGCGGACAAGTTCCAGCGCGCAAGCCGCCGAGAGGGGCGAGGCCGCTTCGAGCCGTCCGAGCGCGGCGTGCGCCAGGTCGCTGTCATCCGCCTCGAGCGCGGCGACGATGCCGGGGAGCGTGTCGACGTCGAACAGGCGGTCGATGTCTGGCTGCTGGCGGGCGAGGGTGCTGTCGCCGGCCGGCGTCGCGGCGTCGGCGAGGGGCGCGCGATCGCCGTCCTCGCTCAGGCGCGCGATCAGTCCGGGCCAGGCGTCGCGCGGGACGTGGAGGTCGGCGAAGCCCGCGAAGATGGAATCGGCGGCGCTCATCCGCGTGCCGGTCGTGCTCAGATACTCGCCCAGCCGCCCCGGCGCACGGGCGAGAAGGAGCGAGCCGCCGACGTCAGGGACGAGGCCGATGCCGACCTCGGGCATGGCGATCTGCGCCCCCGTGTCCACGACCCGGTGCGCGGCATGGCAGCCGATGCCGACGCCGCCGCCCATGACGAAACCGTGCAGGAAGGACACCACCGGCTTGGCGAAGCGGAAGATGCGCCGGTTCATCCGGTACTCGTCACGCCAGAAGGCCTGAGCCGAGCCGAAATCGCCGCGCACGGCATCGCGGTAGACGTGGGAGATGTCGCCGCCGGCGCAGAAGGCGCGATCGCCCTCGGCGTCGAAGATCACGAGGGACACGGCATCGTCCTGCGCCCAGTCGGCCAGTGCGGCGTCGATCTGTCGGCACATCCGGTGCGTCAGCGCGTTCAGCGCCCGGGGCCGGGCCAGCGTGATGCGGCCGGCACAACCCTCGCGGCGGATGTGGATATCGCTCACGGTGTCACCGCCGGGCGCGGTGAGCCTTCGGGGCCCGGACGGGCGGCGGCCGCCGCCCGGTCGTGGCGTGGTGCTTTTTGCATGTCTCCTCCCGGCGCGGTCACGCCGGAAGAAATGTCCCGCATCGAAGCCGGGCTGGCAAGCCCGCCGGCTCAGATGACGCGGACCTGCGCACCCACCGGCACCAGCTCGAACAGCTCGGCGATCTTCTCGTTGAACAGGCCGATGCAGCCCGAGGACGAGCGCCGCCCGATCTTGCGCGTGTCGTGGGTGCCGTGGATCAGGTAGGCCGGCCATGACAGATAGAGCGCATGGGTGCCCAGCGGGTTGCCCGGCCCCGGCGGCATGTAGCGCGGCAGGTCCGGATCGCGGGCGATCATGTCCTGCGTCGGGGTCCAGTCGGGGCCTTCCTTCTTGCGCACCACCTCGGTGTAGCCGCGCTTGGTCAGCTCCTCGCTCATCGGGACCGAGGTGGGATAGAGCCGGTAATCCGATCCGTCGGCCGACCAGTAGTGCAGGGCGCGCGACCGGGTGTCGGCCAGCAGCGTGACGCGGTCCAGAGCGTCGAAATGGTCCTGCCAGTTCTGCGTGCGGAAGCTCGACGCGTTGCGGCGCGCCCAGTCGGCGCTCGCTTCGGCGCGCAGGATGGACGGCGTGGCAAGCGCGGCAGCGCCCATGGCCAGTGCCGCGCGGCGGGTGAATTTTTCGTGCATGTCCGGGCCTTTCTGCTCGATCTGCGACCTCGGCCGCACCCTCGCGTGAGCGGGACGTGAAATCCAGTGGGCGCAAGGTCACATGCGCGTGATTGAATTAAAGCCCGTGGTGGTATTCGGCGGAAAGGTGCCGCGCAACCTCGCGCAGGGCTTCGCGCGGTTCGGCGCCTGCCCCGGTCGCCTCGGCGAAGACCGCGCGCTGCCGGGCGGCGCTGGTGCCGGTGACGAGGATGTCGCGCGCGGCGTCCACCTCGCGCACGCAGCCCAGCTCCATCGCGTCCTCGTGGACCAGCGCGATGAACTCCTCGAGCAGGTCGGCGAAGGGCACGATCTCGCCCCGGCCGAAGTCGATCAGCCCCTCCGACGGCCCGTACCGCTGCGCCCGCCAGCGGTTCTCGCCCAGCAGGAAGCGTTCGTAGATGCGCCAGCGCAGGTTCTGGCCGCGCAGCCGCCACAGCGTCCGCGTCACGCACTGGATCAGCGCGGCGATCGAGGCGGCGTGATCCAGCCGGGGCGAGACGTCGCAGATCCGCGTCTCGAGCGTGGGGAACGTGTGCGACGGGCGCAGGTCCCACCAGATCTTGGTGCTGTCCTCGATCAGCTTGGTGTCGATGAGAAGCTGCACCGAGCGCTGGTACTCCGCCCAGCTCGCGAAGCGCGGGGGCAGGCCGGTGCGCGGCAGGTTGTCGAAGACCGCCAGGCGATAGCTTTCCAGCCCCGTATCCTCGCCCTGCCAGAAGGGCGACGAGCAACTCAGCGCCAGAAGGTGCGGCAGGAAATAGGTGAGCTGGTTCATCAGGTCGAGCCGCAGCTCGTCGTCGTTCAGCCCGACATGCACGTGCATGCCGCAGATCAGCATGCGTCGCGCGACGCCGCCCAGGTCGCGCCGCAGGTCGTTGTACCGTTCGCGGTCCCGGTGGTGCTGCGCCTTCCAGTCGCCCCACGGGTGGCAGGAGACGGCCAGCGGGACCAGCCCGTGGTCGCCCGCCACCTCGGCCACCGTGCGGCGCAGGTGGGCGAGGTCCTCGCGCGCCTCGGCCACCGTGCGGCAGACGCTGGTGCCGACCTCGACCTGGCATTGCAGGAATTCCGGGCTGACGCGGTCCTCGAGCCGTTCCTTGCAGGTCGCGATCAGCGCCTCGGGCGCGTCGGCAAGGTCCAGCGTCGTGGCATCGGCGAGCAGATACTCCTCTTCGATGCCGATGGTGAAGTCAGGCGTTCCCATGCCGCACCCCGTCAGGTCCGGCGCCCAGGAAAGCAGAGGCGGGGCGCCGCGGCAATGGCCGCGGCGCCGCCGCCGTCAATAGTTTCGCGGGCAGGCGGCGCGATAATAGGTGCCGTCGCCGCGGGCATAGGCGCACATGCCGGTGTCGTTGTTGCGGGCCACCAGCGTGCCCGCCGTGGCGCCGGCCAGCGCCGCGATCAGCCGCCAGTCGTCGTCGGCGTCCAGCACTTCCGCGGTGATCAGGCCGGCGGTCGCGCCGCCCAGGCCGCCCACGAACATCTGCTGGTCGTCCGTCAGGTTCTCGCAGCCCGCCAGCGTCAGGGCGGCGGCGCTCACTAGGCCGAAAATCTTCGCGCGCATGTCTCTCTCCTCCTTGCGTTCTCCGCCAGAACAAGACGAAGCGGCAGGTGGTGGTTCCTGCGGTGCGCGGGACCTTGCCGAAATGGGCATCCTCTTGCCGGAAATACTCCCGCCGGAGGCGATCCTGCCGCCTGACACACGCGCGCCGCCAGAAGCGGGGCGGCGCGGTGAGGCTGGACGCAAATGGCGTGCGGCGGCAGCCGCTCCGCCGGATCAGTCCATCTGCTTGAAATGGAACTCGCCGCCCTCCTTCAGGCCGCTGGGCCAGCGGGCCGTGACGGTCTTGGTGCGGGTATAGAACTTGAAGCTGTCGGGGCCGTGCTGGTTGAGGTCGCCGAAGCCCGATTTCTTCCAGCCGCCGAAGGTGTGATAGGCCAGCGGCACGGGGATCGGGACGTTCACGCCGACCATGCCGATGTTGATGCGGCTGGCGAAGTCGCGGGCAGTGTCGCCGTCGCGGGTGAAGATGGCGGTGCCGTTGCCGTACTCGTTGTCCATCGCGGTCTTCAGCGCCTCTTCATAGCTGCCAGCGCGCACGGTCGAGAGGACGGGGCCGAAGATCTCCTGCGTGTAGATATCCATGTCGGTGGTCACCCGGTCGAAGAGGTGTGGGCCCACGAAGAAGCCGTTTTCATAGCCCTGGAGCTTGAAGTCACGCCCGTCGACGACAAGCTCCGCGCCCTGCTCGACGCCGGAGTTCACCAGGCCGAGCACGCGCTTCTTCGCCTGCGCCGTCACCAGCGGGCCGTAATCGACGTCGTCGCCGGCGGTGTAGGGGCCGACCTTCAGCTTCTCGATGCGCGGCACCAGCTTCTCGATCAGCGCGTCGGCGGTCTTGTCGCCCACGGGCACCGCGACCGAAATCGCCATGCAGCGTTCGCCGGCAGCACCGTAGCCCGCACCGACGAGCGCGTCGGCGGCTTGGTCCATGTCGGCGTCGGGCATGACAATCATGTGATTCTTCGCGCCGCCGAAGCACTGCACGCGCTTGCCGTTGGCGCAGCCGCGGGCATAGATGTACTGCGCGATCGGGGTCGAGCCGACGAAGCCCACCGCCTGGATCGTCTCGTTGTCGAGGATGGCGTCCACCGCTTCCTTGTCGCCGTTGACGACCTGCAGGATGCCGTCGGGCAGGCCGGCCTCCTTCAGCAGTTCCGCGAGCATCAGCGGGACCGAGGGGTCACGTTCGGACGGCTTGAGGATGAAGGCGTTCCCGCAGGCCAGCGCCGGGCCCATCTTCCACATCGGGATCATGGCGGGGAAGTTGAACGGGGTGATCCCGGCCACGACGCCCAGCGGCTGGCGCATCGAGTACATGTCGATGCCGGGCCCCGCGCTGTCCGAGAAGTCGCCCTTCAGCAGGTGCGGCGCGCCGATGCAGAACTCGATCACCTCGAGCCCGCGCTGGACGTCGCCCTTGGCGTCCGGGAAGGTCTTGCCGTGCTCGCGGCTCAGCGCCTCGGCGAGCTTGTCCATATCGCGGTTGAGCAGGCGGACGAACTCCATCAGCACGCGGGCGCGGCGCTGCGGGTTGGTGGCGCCCCATTTCGGCTGCGCTTCGGCGGCGCGGGCGATGGCGGCGTCGACCTCGTCCTTCGAGGCGAGCGGCACCCTGGCCTGCACTTCGCCCGTGGCGGGGTTGAAGACGTCGGCCATGCGGCCCGACCCGCCCTTGACGTGATCGCCGTCGATCCAGTGGCTGAGTTCCTGCATCGGAGCCTCCCTGAAGGTCTGTGTTTCGCGGGCCAGAATAGGCTTGCGCCGATGCGGCAGGAAGCGGCAGTTTCCCAAAAGGGTTTTGCGTGGATGCGGGTGCGATGCAGGGACTCCAGTGGGATGATATGCGGATATTCCTGTCCGTGGCGCGGGCCGAAAGCCTGTCGGGCGCGGGCCGGGTGCTGAAGCTCGACCCCGCCACGGTGGGCAGGCGGGTGGCGCGGCTGGAGGAGGGCCTGGGCACGCCGCTGTTCGCCAAGTCGCCGCAGGGCTACGGCCTGACCGGCGCCGGCCAGCGGCTTCTGACGCATGCCGAGGTGGCCGAGCAGGCGATGACCGGCGCGGTCGAGGAGTTGCGCGGCGACCAGGCGGGGCTGTCGGGTGTCGTGCGGGTCGGCGCGCCGGACGGCTGCGCCAACTTCCTGCTGCCGCAGGTCTGCGCCCGGATCGCCGCCGGGAACCCGGGGCTCGAGGTGCAGATCGTGGCGCTGCCGCGGCTTCTCAACCTGTCGCGCCGGGAGGTGGACATGGCCATCGGCGTCTCGCGCCCAACGGCGGGACGGCTCACCGTGCAGAAGGTCGCCGATTACCGCCTGCATCTGGCCGCCGCGCGGGATTATCTGGACCGACATCCGGTGACCGGGCGGGACGACCTGAAGAACCATTCAGTGATCGGTTACATCCCCGACATGATCTTCGACAAGGAACTCGACTATCTGGGCGAGACGGGGGTCGAGCGGGTGGCGCTGTCGTCGAACTCGGTCTCGGTGCAACTCGGCCTGATCCGGCAGGGCGCGGGCGTCGGCGTGGTGCACGACTTCGCGCTGCCGCAGGCGCCGGGCGTGGTGAAGGTGCTGCCCGACGAGGTGTCCCTGACCCGCACGTTCTGGCTGATCCGGCACAGCGACGACCGCCGGGTCGAGCGGCTCAACCGCTTCGCCGCCGCGTTGGGGGAGGGGCTTCGTGCCGAGATTGCCCGGCTGGAAGCGTTGACTTGACAGCGCGGGGCGCAGCGGAGGACGCTTCACTTGAGGTCAAAGCGAGGAGAGGCCGCGATGCTGGTTCACCAGATCCTGAAGTCGAAGTCGGACACGGGCGTGGTCACGCTCGCGCCGGGCACCAGCGTGTCGGACGCCGCCGCGCTCCTGGCCGAGCGGCGGATCGGCGCAGTCGTCATCTCGAAGGACGGCACGCACCCCGAGGGGATCCTGTCCGAGCGTGACATCGTGCGCGAGCTGGGCCGCCGCGGCCCGACCTGCCTGGGCGACACGGTGGACGAGATGATGACGCGGGAGCTCGTGGGCTGCACGCGGGACGAGACCGCCGACGCCGTACTGGCGAAGATGACCGAGGGCCGGTTCCGCCACATCCCGGTGATGGACGGCAGCGAAATGGTGGGCTTGATCTCGATCGGGGACGTGGTCAAGGCGCGCCTGTCCGAGCTGTCGATGGAGCGCGACGCGCTTCAGGACATGGTAATGGGCCACTGAGCGGTCCGGCTGCCGATTCACCCCTTGCGCGCCAGGGCGCAATATAGTTGCGTGCGCGCGGGCACGAGAGAGGGGGCGGCACATGCGCATCGGCCTTTATCCGGGGACGTTCGACCCGGTCACGCTGGGGCATCTCGACATCATTGGTCGCGCCTGCGCGATGGTGGACCGGCTGGTGATCGGCGTCGCGATAAACCGGGACAAGGGCCCGCTGTTTTCGCTGGAGGAGCGGGTCGACATGATCCAGACGGCCTGCGCGGGTCTTCAGAAGCACGGGACCGAGATCGTCGTCCACCCGTTCGAGAACCTGCTGATCGACGCGGCGCGCGACGTGGGCGCGAGCCTGATCGTCCGCGGCCTGCGCGCGGTCTCGGATTTCGAGTACGAGTACCAGATGGTGGGCATGAACCGCGCGCTCGACGACAGCGTTGAGACGGTGTTCCTGATGGCCGACGCGCAGCACCAGGCGATCGCGTCGAAGCTGGTGAAGGAAATCGCGCGGCTCAACGGCGACGTGTCGAAGTTCGTCACGCCGCCCGTGCGCGCCGCGCTCCAACAGAAGTTCCGCTGAAACGGCGACGGGCGCGCCCATGCGGCACGCCCGTCTCAGTCGTCGGTGTTGTCCGTCGGGCCGGAGTTACCGGCCATAGACGACGTTCCGCGCGATGACGCTGCTTTGCGTCGGATCGATGTCGAGGTCGTGGGCGACGCCCAGCGGCATCGACGCGATCTCGCGGCGGGTGCGCTTATATGCGGCGCGGCGCGCTGCGGCGGCGCGGAGGCTGTGGATCATGGTCTTCATGCTGCCGTCTCCCTTCGGGTCTGGCGGTGTTGCGTCGCCGAGGTAGGGGCCGTGGCCCAACTCACACGCGGCGCGGATGTCTGGCTGGTATGCGGTGCCCGCAGGGCGCGGTCAGGCGCCGTAGACGGCCTGCCGCGCGATGCGGTGCGCGTCGCCGGGATAGATGTTGAGGTCCAGCGCCACGTCGAGCGGCATCGAGCGGATCTCGGCCACGGTGCGGCGATAGGCGGCGCGCTTGCGGGCGCGGGCTTTGTACTCTTGCAGGAAGGTCATCGTCGTCGGTCCCTTGCAGGGGGTGTGTGTCGTCCTCCTCGACCCGTAAGTTGGCGACGGTGTTAGCGCGCAACAACGCCCATTTTCGCCATGCTGCTATGCAGCGAAAGCATGGTTTCCGGCGGTCTTCCGCGCGTGCTCGCCGCCCTCGTGCCGCCGCCCGTTCTGGCGCGGCGGCGCGCGCTCTGGCATGGTCGGGGCGCAACACGGGGATACGACATGACAAATTCCGTCGCCGCCGGGCTGGGGGCGCTGATCCTGGCGGCGCTCGCGCTCAACTTCTGGCTGGGGCTCGACGCGCACATCTTCCTCGCCCGCAGGTTCGTGGACCTGACCAACGCGATCGCCTTCTGGCGTTAGCGCCATCCGGTTGACCTCGGAGACAAAAGTAACAGAGTAGCGACCAAGTCCCCGCGGGGCGGATGAGCCGCCCGCGCCGGGCCGGACACGAGGAGAGAGATCATGGCAGTCAAAGTCGCCATCAACGGCTTCGGCCGCATCGGCCGCAACGTGCTGAGGGCAATCGTCGAGTCGGGCCGCACCGACATCGAGGTGATCGCCATCAACGACCTCGGCCCGGTCGAGACCAACGCCCACCTGCTGCGCTATGACAGCGTGCATGGCCGCTTTCCCGGCGAGGTGAAGGTCGGGGAGGACAGCATCGACGTGGGCCGCGGGCCGATCAAGGTTACCGCCATCAAGGATCCCAAGGAACTGCCCTGGCAGGACGTGGACGTGGCGCTGGAGTGCACGGGCATCTTTACCGCCGCAGAGAAGGCCGCGCTGCACCTCGAGAACGGCTCGACCCGCGTGCTGGTCTCGGCCCCGGTCTCGGGCACGGTCGAGGGTGACGTGCCCACCATCGTCTACGGCGTGAACCACGACAGCCTGAAGCCGCAGCACAAGGTCGTCTCGAACGCCTCGTGCACGACGAACTGCCTGGCGCCGGTCGCCAAGGTGCTGCACGACGCCATCGGCATCGAGCGCGGTTTCATGACCACGATCCACTCGTACACCGGCGACCAGCCGACGCTGGACACCATGCACAAGGACCTCTACCGCGCCCGCGCCGCGGCGATGTCGATGATCCCGACCTCGACCGGCGCCGCCCGCGCGGTCAGCAAGGTGATGCCGCAGCTCGAAGGCAAGCTCGACGGCGTGGCCATCCGCGTGCCGACGCCGAACGTGTCGGTCGTCGACCTGACCTTCACCGCCGCGCGCCAGACCAGCGTCGAGGAGATCAACGAGGCCGTGCGCGCCGCCGCGAACGGCGAGCTCAAGGGCATCCTGGGCTTCACCGACGAAAAGCTCGTCAGCTCGGACTTCAACCACGACTCGCACTCCTCGGTCTTCCACACCGACCAGACGAAGGTGATGGAGGGCACGATGTGCCGCGTCCTGTCGTGGTACGACAACGAATGGGGCTTCTCGAACCGCATGGCCGACACCGCCGTGGCCATGGGCAAGCTCTGAGACGACAGCGGTGGGCCGGGCAGGTCCCGGCCCCCGCTCACGCGGGGTGAAGGCTGATGCGCATGTCGTCCCGCGGCCGCGCCGGAAGCTCGCCATAGGCCAGCGACAGGTCCTGCTCGGGCGCGTCCCATTCCAGTTCCTCGACGAAGAAGCGGGTCGTCACGGCCATCATCCGCTCGGTGATCCACTCGCCCGAGCAGCGGTGGTTGTGCGGGTGGTCGCCGCCGCCCTGCGGGATCATCTCGAACGGGCCGGGCTTGCGATGGGCGAACCGCTCGGGGCGAAAATCGTCCGGGGCCGACCATGTGCGCGGGTCGCGGTTCGTGCCCCAGATGTCGAGCAGGACCAGCCGGCCCTCGGGGAACGGCAGGCCCTTCCACTCGAACTCGCGCGTGGTCCGCGCGCCGACGGCGGGGAAGAACGGGTAGTGGCGGCGGATCTCCAGCACGAAGCGGCGCACCTCCTCGTCGGTGCGCGGATGGACCCCGTCCGTGGCCAGCGCGTGGACCACGAAGACGAGGAAGACGCCGACGGCCGTGGTGGGCCGCAGGACGTTGAGAAGCTCGACCCCGGCGACATCGGCGGGCAGGGGCTGCCCCTCGGGGTCATGCCAACCGGCGATGACGTCGAGCGCGCTGCCCTGGCGCGGGGCGATCTCGCCGGCGCGGGTGCGGGCGATCAGGTCGTGCGCCCAGGCATCGGCCCGCCGCCGTTGCAGACGCGCGCGCATGTAAACCGGGCCGACGGAGCCCGCGTGCTCGAACATGGCCTGCATCTGGCGACGGCGCAGGTTCATGTCGGCCTCGGGCGGAACTCCGGCCCACTCCGCCGCGGCCTCGGCGGCGACCTGGAGCAACTCGGAATGCAGCGCCACCTCGCCCGCCTCGCGCCAGACGGGGACGCGGGCGCGCAGCCGCGCGGCGAGCAGCGGTTCGAGCCGGTCCATGTTGTTCTCGGTCATGATCGACAGGTGCATCGCCTTTCGGTGCACGTGCGCCGCCCCGTCAAGCCCCTGCACGCCGCCGAGCCCGAACATCAGCTTCTTGATGCGCGAGGGAAAGGCGTCGGCTCGGCGGAAGCGGGACTGGTCATAGAAAAGCTCGGCCGCCTCGGGGCCATGCAGGAAGATCGTCTTCTCCAGCAGTAGCCGCCCCTCGAAGGCGTCGCTGCCGTGCGCGGCGCAGCGCTTCGAGATGAACCGGTAGGGGTCGGCCCGGAAGGGGATGGTGCTGTCGGGCGCGGTCTCGGTCGGCATCTGCGACATGGTTGCTCCTGTCTCTGCTGGCGCTGTCGCGCCAACGCGGCGGCGGCCCACTCGGTTGCCGGTGGAGGGGGCGGAACGGCGGCGGTGCGGCGGGTGTTGAGCGGGCGAGACACCCGAATGGAGGAGGCACCGATGGACCTGCCTGCCGGCGTCACCCGCATCGCCACAGACCGCCCCGACGTCTATGCCTTCCGCGTCACCGGGCAGCTCAACCGCGAGGGCATGGAGAAGATGGCCGCCGAAATGAACGCGGCCTTCGACACCCATCAGGGCGTCAACGTGCTGTTCTTGCTCGAGGACTTCGACCTGGGGGACGCCGCCATCGGCTATGGCAGCCAGTCGATGAAGGCCGACCTGCGCTCGATCACCAACGTGGACCGTTACGCCGTCGTGGGGGGGCCGAAGGTCGCGCAGACGATGATCGAAAGCTTCGGCCGCGTCATCCCTGTGGATGCGAAGACGTTCCCGCAGGAAGATGAGGACGCCGCCTGGGCGTTCGTGGGAGCCCGCCCGGTGTGAGCGGTCGGCCGGCGGCGAGGCTCGAGCGGCCAGGTTCGGCTTGGACAGCAGAGTTCCGCGGCCGAGCGCACCCTTACCATGATCCGCCCGCGTGAGGCGGCGCCTGCGCTTCGGGAGGGCGTCATCCACATCGCGTTCCGGCGATGGCGCTGAGCGAGGAACAAGCGGTCGCCGCTTGGGGCCTCTTCGCCCGGCTGCCGAAAGCCGATCGGGTGGACCCCGCCGCCAGTCCCTCTAGTGTGGTCTGGACAGACACCCACAGCCCCACGGCGAAGGAGGAGACGACATGCGGGACGAGATCGACGGGCCGCACCGGGTCTACGGCGTGGAGCGCTGGGGCAAGGGATTGGTGGAGGTGTTGGAGACCGGCGACATCGGCATCCGCAACCCGCTGTCAGAGTCGACGCACGCGGTAAGCCTGCCGAAGGTCGTCGAGGCGCTGGGCGCGCGGGGCGTGCAGACGCCCGTGCTGCTGCGGGTCGCGTCGTTCCTGGAACACGGGGTGCGGCGGGTGAACGAAAGTTTCGGCGACGCCATCGCCGAGGCCGGCTATCGCGGCGCCTATCGCGGCGTCTTCCCGATCAAGGTGAACCAGCAGGCGCAGATCGTCCGGCGCATCGTGGAATACGGGCAACCCTTCGGCTTCGGGCTCGAGGCCGGTTCGAAGCCCGAGCTGGTCATCGCGCTCAGCCAGCCGCTGCCGCACGACGCGCTCATCGTCTGCAACGGCACCAAGGACGAGGAGTTCGTCCGCCTCGCCATCCTGTCGCGCAAGCTGGGCTTCAACACTGTCATCGTCCTGGAAAGCCTCAACGAGGTCGAGATCGCGATCCGCGTGGCCGGCGAGCTGGACGTGGACCCGCTTCTGGGCGTCCGGGTCAAGCTGACCAACCAGATCGGCGGAGCGTGGGCCGCCAGTTCCGGCGACCGATCGGCCTTCGGGCTCAACAGCGAGCAGCTCGTGACATCGGTAGACCGGCTGAAGGAGGCGGGGCTTCTGCATTGCCTCAAGCTTCAGCACTCGCACCTCGGCTCGCAGATCCCCGACGTCAACGACGTGCGCCGCGCCGCAACCGAGGCCTGCCGCTACTTCACCGAGCTTCTGGCCGAAGGGGTGCCGCTGACCCATCTCGATCTCGGCGGCGGTCTGGGCGTCGACTATACCGGCGAGATGAAGGCGACCGAGAGCTCGGTGAACTACTCGGTTAAGGAGTACTGCGCGAGCATCGTCGAAACGGTGCGCTATGCCATGGACGAAGCCGGCGTGGAGCATCCGACTCTCGTTACGGAGAGCGGCCGTGCGGTGGTGGCGATGTCGTCGGTGCTGGTCTTCGACGTGCTCGAGGCGACGCTGTTCGACGTCGAAACCGCGCCGGCGCCCGAACCGGACGACCACCACCTGGTCGCGGACCTCGCCGGGATCGGGGACTACGTGGTCGAGGGGCGGCTGCAGGAGTGCGTCAACGACGCGAGCTACTACCGCAACGAACTCAGGGCGCTGTTTCGCCGCGGCACCATCGGCCTGCGTCAGGTGGCGCGGGGCGAACGAATATACCTGCGCCTGATGTCGCGCATCCGGCGGCTTGCGGAAGAGACCGGCGGCTCTCCCGACCTCGTCGCGCAGCTCGAAAGCACGGCGGACATCCTGCACTGCAACTTCTCGCTCTTCCAGTCGCTGCCCGACGTCTGGGCGATCGACCAGCTTCACCCGCTGGTGCCGCTGCAACGCCTGAACGAGGTGCCGGACCGGCGCGCGATCCTGTCGGACATCACCTGCGACTCGGACGGCAAGATCGACCGCTTCATCCTGGCCGACCGCGTCTCGGCCACGCTGCCCGTTCACGATATCCGGCCCGACGAGCGCTATCTCTTTGGTACCTTTTTCGTCGGCGCGTACCAGGAAACCCTGGGTGACCTGCACAACCTCTTCGGCGACACCAACGTCGCCACGATCGAGCTGCGCGAGAACGGCGAGTTCGACCTGATCGAGGAGGTCGAGGGCGACACGATCGGCGAGGTGCTCAGCTACGTCGAGTACAACCCGCGCGACTGCATGGACGGCTTCCGCCGCGCCGTCGACCGCGCCATCTCGAACCGCAAGCTCGACGCCTCCGAGGGCCGGCAACTGATCGAAGCCTACCGCAGCAGCATCAACGGGTACACGTATTACGAGTGAGGAATGCGGCGCGTGTCTGGTCGGCCGGGAGGGAGTGAGCCCCAATGAATGATTTCAGCGGCTTAGCTGGGCCAGCCGCTGCAAGGTCGCCAGTCCCGAAGCCTGCCTCGCCGACATCCTCGCCCGGATCGGCGACCACAAGATCAACCGCCTCGACGACCTGCTCCCGTGGAACTGGGTGCCGCTCGCTCAGACCATAGCCGTACCTCCCGACTACATGCCGTCCAAGTTCGGCACAATACAACGGATGCCGACGGTGTCGGAGCACGGGTGAACTTCAAGCAGGCTAGGGAGCTTCGCGTGAGTACTTGATTTGTTGGTAGGCCCGGAGGGACTCGAACCCCCAACCAAAGCGTTATGAGCGCTCTGCTCTAACCAATTGAGCTACAGGCCCTGACCGACCCCGTGCTTAGCAGAGCCGCCGGGGCGGTCAAGCGGTTCGGGTGCGGGGCGCGTTGCCCTGCGCGGGCGGATCGGATAAGCGCGGGGCGCGCGCGAACGCGATCTGAGGGGATGCCGGGATGACCGAGAAGAGCGGCCTGACCTATGCCGAGGCAGGGGTCGATATCGATGCGGGCAATGCGCTCGTGGACCGGATCAAGCCCGAGGCGGCACGAACCAAGCGGCCCGGCGTGATGTCCGGGCTTGGCGGCTTCGGGGCGCTGTTCGACCTCAAGGCGGCTGGCTACGACGACCCGGTGCTGGTGGCCGCGACCGACGGCGTGGGCACCAAGCTCAAGATCGCCATCGACACCGGCAATGTCGACACGATCGGCATCGACCTCGTGGCGATGTGCGTCAACGACCTGGTCTGCCAAGGCGCGGAGCCGCTGTTCTTCCTCGATTACTTCGCGACCGGCAAGCTCGAGGTCGACAGCGCCGCACGCATCGTCTCGGGCATTGCCGAGGGCTGCGCGCGCTCGGGCTGCGCGCTGATCGGCGGTGAGACGGCCGAGATGCCGGGCATGTACGCCGCGGGCGACTTCGACCTTGCGGGCTTCGCCGTGGGTGCGATGGAGCGGGGCGCGGCACTGCCCGAGGGCGTGGCCGAGGGCGACGTGCTGCTGGGGCTGGCCTCGGACGGCGTGCACTCGAACGGCTATTCCCTGGTGCGGCGGGTGGTCGAGCGGTCGGGGCTGGGTTGGGGCGACGCGTCCCCCTTCGGCGACGGCACGCTGGGCGAGGCGCTGCTGGCGCCGACGCGGCTTTACGTCAAGCCGGTGCTGGCGGCGGTGCGTGCAGGCGGCGTGCACGCGCTGGCGCACATCACCGGCGGCGGGCTGACCGAGAACCTGCCGCGCGTGCTGCCCGAGGGGCTGGGCGCGCGCATCGACCTGGGCGCCTGGCCGCTGCCGCCGGTTTTCGGATGGCTGGCCGGGCAGGGCGGGCTGGCGCAGGACGAACTGCTCAAGACATTCAACGCGGGCATCGGGATGGTCGTCGTCGTCTCGGCCGACCGCGCCGACGCGCTGGCCGCGTTATTGGCCGATGAGGGCGAGACGGTGCACCGGCTGGGCACGGTGGTGGCTGGGCAGGGCGTGTCCTATGACGGGACGCTTGCGTGAAGCGCGTCGCGATCCTGATCTCGGGCGGCGGGTCGAACATGCTGGCGCTGGTCGACAGCATGACCGGAGACCACCCGGCCCGGCCCGTGCTGGTGGCGTCGAACGATCCGCAGGCCGGCGGACTGAGGAAGGCCGAGGCGCGGGGCATCCCGACGGCGGCGGTCGATCACCGTCCCTTCGACACCGACCGCGCCGCGTTCGAGGCCGCTCTGGCCGAATGCATCGACGCCGCCGGGCCCGACATCATCTGCCTCGCGGGTTTCATGCGCATCCTCACGCCCGGTTTCATCGACCGCTACGCCGGGCGGATGCTGAACATTCACCCGTCGCTCCTGCCGAAGTACCGCGGGTTGCACACCCATGCCCGCGCGCTCGAGGCAGGGGACACGGAAGCGGGCTGCACGGTGCACGAGGTCACGGCGGAGCTGGACGACGGTCCGATCCTCGGGCAGGCGCGGGTGCCGGTGCGCCCGGACGACACGGCCGGGACGCTGGCCGCGCGGGTGCTGACGATGGAGCACCGGCTTTACCCCGCCGTCCTGCGCCGCTTCGCCCAGGGCGACCGCAGCCGGCTGGATCTCGCCTGACCGCTTCCCTTTTGCGCGTCATTTGCTAAGACGCGCCCACGCGGGAGAACGACAAAGGACAAGAACCGCCCGAATGATCACGATCACCACGACGAAGGAGCTCGCCGAGTTCTGCGAGCGCGCGCGTACCCGCCCGTATGTCACCGTCGATACGGAATTCCTCAGAGAGCGGACGTATTACTCGAAGCTTTGCCTTGTGCAGCTCGCCATCTCGGGCGACGGCGCCGGGGACGCGGTGCTGGTCGATCCGCTGGCGTCGGGCCTGTCGCTCGATCCGCTTTACGACCTGTTCCGCGACGAGAGCGTGGTCAAGGTCTTCCACGCGGCGCGCCAGGATCTCGAGATCTTCTATGTCGAGGGCGGGGTGTTTCCAAAGCCGCTGTTCGACACGCAGGTCGCCGCCATGGTCTGCGGCTTCGGCGAGCAGGTGGGCTACGAGACGCTGGTGCGCAAGGTGGCGAAGGCCTCGCTGGACAAAACCTCGCGCTTCACCGACTGGTCGCGCCGCCCGCTGACCGAGGCGCAGAAGGCCTATGCCATCGCCGACGTCACCCATCTGCGGGTGATCTATGAATGGCTGTCGGCCGAGCTTGAGAAGACCGGTCGGACCGAGTGGGTGGAAGAAGAGCTGTCGGTGCTGCTGGATCCCGCGACCTATGTCGTCGATCCCGAGCAGGCGTGGCAGCGCGTCAAGACGCGCACCAACTCGGGCAAGTTCATGGCGGTGGTCAAGGAGCTGGCGAAGTTCCGCGAGGTCTATGCCCAGTCGCGCAACATCCCGCGCAGCCGTGTTTACAAGGACGATGCGTTGCTGGAGCTGGCCTCGACCAAGCCGCAGAGCATGGAAGAGCTGGGCCGCTCGCGCCTGCTTCTGCGCGAGGCGCGGCGGGGCGACATCGCGGAGGGTATCCTGCAGGCCGTGAAGACCGGGCTCGAGACGCCGCCGGCCCAGTTCCCCGAAGTCGACCGGTCGCGCGACAAGCTCCAGGTGAACCCGGCGCTGGCCGACCTGCTGCGCGTTCTGCTCAAGGCCAAATCCGAGGCCACGGGCGTGGCGCAGAAGCTGATCGCGACCTCCGCCGATCTCGACGCCATTGCCGCCGGAGAGCGGCAGGTTCAGGCGCTTCGCGGCTGGCGCAACAAGGTGTTCGGTGAGGACGCCGTGCGCCTGTGCCGGGGGGAGATCGGCCTGATCGCCAACGGCGCGCAGGTCAAGGTGTTCGAGCTGAGCTGACCCCGCGGGGCCGTGCGCTTTTAGCGGCGCACGGCCAGCGCGTTCCCGGCACCGACCACACGAATTTCGCGGATGCCGGCCAGCTGCTCCTGCGTCAGGTAGGTTCCGACGACGACCTCGCGCGATTGCGGGGTCGAGACGCGCGTGGGCTCGAACGGCGGGGCGACGCGGAACTGGTACTCGGCCACCGTGTCGCCCGGAACGTCCGCCGGGCTGGGGATCAGTTCACCGTTCCAGTAGCCCTGCTGCGGCGGCAGGCCCGTCGCCTGCACCACCGCACCGCCCGGCGTCGGATCGACGGTCAGAGCCACCACCCGGTCCATCAGCGGGCGTCCGTCCGTCACCGCCGCTTCTTCGGTCACGGCCACCTCGGACGAGCCGCCGAACCAGGTGAACGGGTTGAGCCGCGAGTCGGCCACGCGCGCGCATCCGGCGGCGGTGCCCACGATCACGATGGCGGTCAGCAGCCCTCGGCCCATGAAATCTCTCCCCTTTTTCCGTTTCCGGTTAGCCCAAAGCCGCGGCCTTGAAAAGCCTTGTGCAGCACGCCCCCCAGCCCTAGGTCAGGGGCGAGATTGAGAGGACACGTCATGGCCAGCGAAGCGTTCGAAGAGATCGCCGAGACCTTCGAGTTTCTTGAGGACTGGGAGGAGCGGTATCGCTACGTCATCGAACTCGGCAAGAAGATGGAACCGCTCGAGCCCGAGTTGCAGGTGCCCGCCACCAAGGTGGAGGGCTGCGCGAGCCAGGTCTGGCTCGTCCCCGAGATCGAGGGCGAGGGCGCGCAGGCGGTGGTCCGCTTCCGCGGCGACAGCGACGCGATGATCGTGAAGGGCCTGATCGCGGTGCTGCGCGCGCTCTATTCCGGGCGCACGGCGGGCGAGGTGTTGAAGATCGACGCGCCGGGCGAACTGGAACGTCTGGGCCTGAACGATCACCTGTCCTCGCAACGCTCGAACGGCCTGCGCGCCATGGTCCAGCGCATCCGAGAGATCGCCTCGCGCGCGGCCGGGCAGGGCGTGGCGGCGGGCTAGGCCAGCCGCTCGAGCGTCGTCGCCAACTCTCCGTAGCCGGTGAACCGCCGCTCATAGGCGAGCCCCAGCCGGTCCGCCGCCGCACGCGCCTGCGCGTCGAGCGCGGGGTTGTCGGTTTGCGCCTGGTAGACAAGCGTTTCGTAGTTCCCGAAATACATGTCCCGCAGCTCGGGATGGCGGTCGAGCCCGAGGGGCCGGATCACGAAGGCGTCGAACTGCCGGACCAGGAAGTCGGTCAGGTAGAACGCGGTGATCTCGTCGCGGGCGGCGAAGGCGGCGTTGCCTTCGAAAAAGCTGTAGCAGTGCGGCCCCTCGACCATCTCCACGCCCGACTCGTCGCAGACGCGACGCAGCGCTCCGCCGGTGCCGCAATCGGCGTAGACGACGAAGATCGAGTCGTAGGCGTCGCGATGCTTCTCCACTGCCGCGCGCACAGCCTGCGGAATGCGGTCTGGCGTGTTGTGCAGGATCGCGGGCAGGCAGACGAGGTCCATGTGGTTCCAGCCGCCCGCCCGCTTCAGCGCCAGGATCTCGCGCGCCAGCGCTCCGCACGCGATCAGCAGCAGGCGGCCCCGTCCCGTGGCCGGCAGACCCGCGCGCGCCAGTGTCGCGTCGTCGGGGTCAGCCACGGTGGTCGCTGATGCGCCGCCAGGCAAGGTAAAGCACCAGCAGCGCGGGGATCGCCACCAGCGGAAGGCCGTTCATCACGTCGGCCCCGGCAAAGACGCCGGCGGCCAGCCACACGGTCAACCCGGCGGCGAGGATGACGCTTCCCAGAATGGTCAGGTAGCGGCTCATGGGCATCGATATGCTCCCCTCCGCCGGGTCAGCCCCCGGCAGCCATCTGGTTGTGCTTGCGCGACACGAACTGTTTCGCGGTCTCGACAGCCACGGCCGCGTCGCGGCAATAAGCGTCGGCGCCGATGGCGCGACCGAACTCTTCGTTCAGCGGGGCGCCGCCAACGAGCACGATGTAATCATCGCGAATGCCCTGTTCGACCATCGTGTCGATCACGACCTTCATGTAGGGCATCGTGGTGGTCAGCAGCGCCGACATGCCGAGGATGTCGGCCTCTTCGCGCTGAAGCGCCTCGATGTAGTTCTCGACCGGGTTGTTGATGCCCAGGTCCACGATCTCGAAGCCCGCGCCCTCCATCATCATCGACACCAGATTCTTGCCGATGTCGTGGATATCGCCCTTCACGGTGCCGATGACCATCTTGCCCTGCTTGGGCGCTCCGGTTTCGGCCAGAAGCGGTTTGAGGATGCCCATGCCGCCCTTCATGGCGTTGGCGGCCAGCAGCACCTCGGGCACGAAAAGGATGCCGTCCCGGAAGTCGTTGCCGACGATGGTCATGCCGCCGACCAGCGCCTCGGTCAGCACGCGGTAGGGCTCCCATCCGCGTTCGAGCAGGATGTTCACGCCTTCCTCGATCTCTTCCCGGAGACCGTCGTAAAGGTCGTCCTGCATCTGCTGTACGAGCTCGTCGTCGTCCAGTTCGCTCAGAACGATATCGTCTTCTTCGTCGGACATCCTGCCAGTCTCCTGCGCGCGCCGTGGCCCTTGCGGCGACGATTAGCTGTTTTCGGCGCGCCCACCTTCCGGTTTCCGACACGCGCCCGAGCACACGCGACATATATCCGTCGCGGCCTCACGCAGGAACGCGCGGAACACTGAAAAGTCTTCATGATGATTATGGCCCGCGGCGGGGCTGGACGATGTTCTTATAATGTTCCATGTTGTACCCTATGGATCCGCATCCCTCCACCCGTTCCCGCGCCCTGGGCCGTGGCGCCGCAAGCAACCCGGCGGTGCGCTACGACCGGCTGTCCGGCGCGGCGGAGGACGACGGCTGGCCCGGTGACGGCGAACCCCTGCCACCACTGCGCACCGAGGTGCGCGAGGAGACGGCGAAGAAGGTCCTGACGCGAAACACCTCGCCCGACATCGGCTTCGACCGGTCGGTGAACCCCTACCGGGGGTGCGAGCACGGCTGCATCTATTGCTTCGCGCGGCCCACGCACGCCTATCTCGGTCTGTCGCCGGGGCTGGATTTCGAGACGAAGCTGATCGCGCGGCCCGGCGCGCCGGAACGCCTGGCGAAGGAGCTGTCGGCGCGGCGCTATGTCCCCAGGCCCATCGCCATCGGTACCAACACCGACCCTTATCAACCCATCGAGCGCGAGCGGCGCATCATGCGTAGCGTGCTCGAGGTGCTGCGCGACTTCCGCCACCCCGTCACCATCGCCACGAAGGGCGCGATGGTCGAGCGGGACGCCGGCATACTGTCCGAAATGGCGGCCGATGGGCTGGCGGCGGTCGGCATCTCGGTCACCACGCTCGATCGGGACCTGTCGCGCAAGCTCGAGCCGCGGGTGCCGTCACCCCAGCGCCGGCTGAAGGCAATCGAGACGCTGGCACGGGCAGGGGTGCCGGTGCGGGTGATGGTGTCGCCGGTGATCCCGGGGCTGACTGATCCGGAGATGGAGGCGATTCTGCAGGCCGCGCGCGACGCGGGCGCGGCGGGGGCAAGCTGGATCATGCTGCGCCTGCCGCTCGAGGTCAGCCCGCTGTTCCAGGAGTGGCTGGCCGAGCATTATCCCGACCGCAAGGCCAAGGTGATGGCCCGCCTGCGCGAGATGCACGGCGGGCAGGAGTACTCGGCCGAGTGGGGCCACCGCATGCGGGGCGAGGGCGTGCATGCGCAGATGATCGCCCGGCGGTTCGACATCGCGGCCAGGCGGCTGGGGCTCGACGGAAAGCTGCCGCCCCTGCGCACCGACCTGTTCCGCGTGCCGCCGCAGCCGGGCGACCAGCTTCTGCTGTTCTAGCGCGCGCGCCGGCGGCGAGTGCGTACGGGCGCGCCGCCGCCTTCCTCGGTCCCGTCCTGAGGCGAGGAGAAACCGCCAAGCCGTTCCACCACCTCGTCGAGCGTGGGGCGCGCGCCCTTCGGCCGCGTCTCGAGCGCCTCGCGCATCAGGCGCAGGTGCTCGGGCGTGGTGCCGCAGCAGCCGCCGATGATGGTCGCGCCGCAGTTGCGGGCAAGCTCGGCGTAATCCGCCATCAGCTCGGGCGTGCCGTTATAGTGGATGTGGCCGTCCACGTATTTCGGGATGCCGGCATTGCCCTTGGCGATGATCGGTCGCTCCGATCCCTGCGCCGCGAAGCCCAGCACGGTGCGCAAAAGGTCCGAGGCGCCGACGCCGCAATTCGCGCCGAAGGCCAGCGGCTTTGCGCATTTCAGCTTATCGACCATGTCGACCATCCCGGCCGAGGTCAGGCCCATCATCGTGCGCCCGGCCGTATCGAAGCTCATGGTGCCGCACCAGGGCATGCCCGCGCGCTCGGCGGCCTCTCCGGCGGCCTTGTACTCGTCGGCGGCGCTGATCGTCTCGATCCACAGCACGTCCGCGCCGCCTTCCTTCAGGCCCTCGGCCTGTTCGTGGAAGATCTCGACCGCGTCGGCGTAGGTCAGGGTGCCCATCGGCTCCATGATCTCGCCGGTCGGACCCACCGAGCCCGCGACGACAACCGGCCGGCCCGCCTTGTCCGCGATTTCGCGCCCCAGCTCGGCGGCGGCGCGGTTCAGCTCGCGCACCCGGTCCTGCCCGTTGTGCAGCTTGAGCCGCGACGCATTGCCGCCGAACGAGTTGGTCAGGAAAAGGTCGCTGCCCGCCTCGACCGGTCCGCGATAGAGGTCGCGGATCTTCTCGGGGTGGTCGACGTTCCAGAACTCCGGCGCGTCGCCCGATTGCAGCCCCATGTTGAACAGGTTCGTGCCCGTCGCGCCGTCGGCGAGCAGCCACTCACGCTCGGACAGCAGGCGGGAAAGAAGGTCGGTCATCGGAAATCGCCTCTGGGATAGAGCCCTCGGGCTCGGGTTGCGGCGGGTGATGCCACGTCTGCGGTGGCGGCGCAAATGGCGAGCCTTCATGATCTTCATGAGGCAGGAGCGCAGGCCGCGCAATGGCCCGCGCGATGTCGAGCTCCGCGAGCAGGAGCGACAGGCGCCCCGGCGCGGCGAAGTACAGCCGCTCCCACTCGGGCGCAAAGGCCTGCTTGAACCGGCGCAGTCCTCATCTTTGGAAAACCCCGTTACCCGCTCGCGGCGGGTCTATCGGCCGAGGACGGACAAGCCGTTGAAGGCAGCCGCATGCGACGTCTTCGCATGCGGTGAATGGAAGTCGTATTTGCGGCGTCCGGGACGTGCCGCCGGCCGACCCCGCGGGGCGGGCCGGCGCAGGTCTCAGACCTCGTCGATCAGCTGGGCCTTGGCGACTGTCAGAAGCTCGTCCATCTTGCGCCGCACCGTGGCCTCGTCGGCGTCGCCGCCGAGGTCCATTGCGACGCGCTGCACGACGGCCTCGTGCTCAGGCTTGCTGAGGTCGGCCTTCACGATCTCCTTGGCATAATTCTCGGCGTCGTCGCCGGTCTTGCCCATCAGTTCAGCCGCCCACAGGCCCAGAAGCTTGTTGCGCCGCGCCTCGGCGCGGAACTGCATCTCGGCGTCGTGGGCGAACTTGTTCTCGAAGGCGCGCTCGCGTTCGTCGAAGGTGGTCATGGAATCCTCCCCGCGTCACTATCCGTGTCTTCGGTATGCCGCCGGTCCGACGCTCCCGCAAGATCTGCCACCTGGGTGCGGCATCGCGGCCCCGGGCAGCATGGACGTTACATTTCTTGCCGAGAGCCCCCATCTGCCCTATAGGAGCGCGCAACACGCGACCGCGGCGCCCGACCGGGGGCGGATCCGCGGGCGATGGCATTGGAGCTTACATGGCACGTCGCAAGAAGATCTACGAAGGCAAGGCGAAGATCCTGTACGAAGGCCCCGAGCCGGGCACGTTCGTGCAGTATTTCAAGGACGACGCCACCGCCTTCAACGCGCAGAAGAAGGCGACCATCGACGGCAAGGGCGTGCTCAACAACCGCCTGAGCGAGTTCTTTATGAAGGGGCTGACTCAGGTCGGTATCCCGAACCACTTCATCAAGCGCATCAACATGCGCGAGCAGCTGATCCGCTCGGTCGAGATCATCCCGCTCGAGGTCATCGTGCGCAACTTCGCCGCCGGCTCGATCTCGACCCGGCTGGGACTGGCCGAGGGCACGCCGCTGCCGCGCCCGATCGTCGAGTTCTGCTACAAGGACGACAAGCTGGGCGACCCGCTGGTCAGCGAAGAGCACATCATCGCCTTCGGCTGGGCGGCGCAGCAGGACCTCGACGACATGGTGGCGCTGGCGCTGCGCGTGAACGATTTCCTGTCGGGCTGCTTCCTGGCGGTCGGCATCAAGCTGGTGGACTTCAAGATCGAGATCGGCCGCATCTGGGAGAACGACTTCCCCCGGCTCGTGGTCGCCGACGAGATTAGCCCCGACAGCTGCCGGCTGTGGGACATCGAGAGCGGGCAGAAGCTCGACAAGGACGTGTTCCGCCGCGACCTGGGCGATCTGGCCGATGCCTATACCGAGGTCGCGCGGCGCCTGGGGGTGCTGCCCTCGAACGTCACGCATGCGGCGAAGCCCACGCTCATCAATTGAAAGGGTGACGCGGGCGGCAGCGGTGTCGTGAGCATTTTCGCGAAGAAGAAACAGGGGAGTGGCGCATGAAGGCGCGCGTGCACGTGATGCTGAAGGACGGCGTTCTGGACCCGCAGGGCGAGGCCGTGCGCCACGCCCTGGGATCGCTGGGGTTCGAGGGGGTCGAGGGCGTGCGCCAGGGCAAGGTGATCGAACTGGACCTGGCCGAAGACGACGCCGGCAAGGCCGAGGCGCAGGTGCGCGAGATGTGCGAGAAGCTGCTCGCCAACACGGTGATTGAAAGCTACCGGGTCGAGGTGCTGTGATGCGCGCCGCGGTGCTGCGCGAGTACAACGCCGACCTGTCGCTCGAGGACGTGGCGCAGCCGGCGTGTCCCGAGGACGGCGTGGTGCTCAGGGTGCTGGCCTGCGGCGTCTGCCGCTCAGACTGGCACGGCTGGTCGGGCGAGCATCCGCGGGTCAAGCCGGGCCAGATCGGCGGGCACGAATACTGCGGCGAGGTTGTCGAGGCCGGGCCGCGGTCGCGTTGGCGGGTGGGCGACGTGCTGGTCGCGCCGTTCATCCTGGCCTGCGGCTCCTGTCCGAACTGCCAGTCGGGCGAACAGACGACTTGCCCGAACCAGCGGCTGCCAGGTTTCGTCGAGCCGGGCGCCTTCGCCGAGTACGTTGCCGTCCCCTACGACCACAACCTCACGCGCCTGCCCGAGAGCATGTCGCCCACCTTGGCAGCCGGGCTCGGCTGCCGGGTGACGACCGCCTGGCACGCGCTGACGGGGCGCGCGGCACTCAAGGGCGGCGAATGGCTCGCGGTGCACGGGACCGGCGGGCTTGGCCTGTCGACGATGCTGCTGGGCCGGGCGCTGGGGGCGCGGGTCGTCGTGGTGGACGTGGTGCAAGAGAAGCTCGATCACGCGCTGTCCCTGGGGGCCGAGGCCGCCATTGACGCGCGCGAGGGCGAGACCGCCGCGCGCATCCGCGAGATCACCGGCGGCGGCGCCCATGTCTCGGTCGAGGCGCTGGGGATCGACGCGACGGTGAATGCCTCGGTCGAGTGCCTCCGACCTCTGGGGCGTCACGTGCAACTGGGCATGCCGGTGGGCCACCAGGCGCGCATGGATATCAACATGAACGCGGTCTACATGGGCAACCTCGCCCTCTACGGCTCGCGCGGGATGCCGTCGTGGCGCTACCCCAGCCTGCTGAGCCTGATCGAGAGCGGCGCGGTGGACCTGAGCCCGCTGATCGCGCGCGAGATCGCGCTGTCCGACGTCAGCGCCGAACTGCGCGCCATGAACGGGCCGACGCCGCCGGGCGTGGCCGTCGTCACGGATTTCCTGAACTGAGGGGCCGCCCATGAAAGCCGCCGTCATCGTCTTTCCCGGATCAAACTGCGACCGCGACCTCGCCACCGCCTTCCGGCAGGCCGGGGCCGAGGTCGAGATGGTCTGGCACAAGGACACCGAGCTTCCCGCCGGCACCGATGTCGTCGGCGTGCCCGGCGGCTTTTCCTACGGCGACTATCTGCGCTGCGGCGCCATCGCCGCGCGCTCGCCTATCTGCGGGGCGCTCAAGCGCCATGCCGAGAAGGGGGGCTTCGCCCTCGGCGTCTGCAACGGCTTCCAGGTGCTGACCGAGACAGGGCTGCTGCCGGGTGCGCTGATGCGCAACCGCGGGCTGCGCTATATCTGCAAGACGGTGCCGCTGCGGGTCGAGACCGCCGCCACCGCCTTCACCGAGGGCTACGCCGAGGGGCAGCAGATCGCGCTGCCCATCGCGCACCACGACGGCAACTACACGCTGGACGCCGACGGCGTGGCGCGGCTGCGCGACGAGGGGCGCATCGCCTTCACCTATGTCGACAACCCCAACGGGTCCGTCGCCGACATCGCGGGCGTGCTGTCGGCGAACAAGCGCGTGCTGGGCATGATGCCGCACCCCGAGCGGGCGGCGGATTCGGCGCTTGGACAGCCCGATGGCTCGGCGCTGTTCCGCGCATTGTGTGGTGCATTTGCCGCTGCGTAAGCTTGTTGCCGGAGAGCGCCGGGCTTAACTTGCCGGCATGACGGAGCGCGCAGCACCCAAACTTCCGGTCAAGAGCCCGGCCCGCCCTTGGCGGGTCCGTGTCCTTCTGGCCGGGTTCGTCGCCTTCGCGGTGGCGGTCGTCTGGGTGACGAACCAGTTTCTGACCGAACGGTTCACCGAGAGCACGAGAAATCGTGCCGAGGTGCGGCTGGCGCTGTATTCCGGCCACCTGCGCAGCGAGCTTCAGCGCGCCTCTGTCGTGCCGCTGCTGCTGTCGCGCGATCCGGCGCTGATCGGCGCGCTGAACTCGGGCGACTACACCCCGACCACACAGCGGCTGATTTCGTACCTCGAGGAAATCGGCGCAGCCTCGCTCATGCTGCTGGACAAGGACGGGCGCGCCGTGGCCGCGACCGACCGCAGCCGGCTGGGCTCGTCCCACCGCAACGCCGCCTATTTCATCGAGGCGCTGCGCTCGAACGATACGATCTTCACCACCACGCGCACCGACTCCGGCGCTTTCGCCTTCTTCTACTCGCGAAAGATCACCGTGGGCGGCGAGTTGATGGGGGCCATCGTGGTGGGCGTCGACCTTCAGAAGTTCGAGCAGAACTGGGCGGGCTTTTCCGACGCCGTGTTCGTCACCAACAGTGAGGGCCAGATCATCCTGGCCACCGAAAGCCGCTGGCGCGGGCGCACCGAGGAAGAGGCGCTGGCCGCCCGTTCGGCCCCGAATGCCATCCAGCGGGCGCTGAAGGCCACGACCGACTGGGGCGCCCTGCCGCCCGACGCGTATCTGTCGGGCGAGGCGGTGATGCGTCAGGACGCGCGCATCCCGTTCCAGGGCTGGCGCATGACCTCCTTCACCACCTATGCCAGCGTGCGCGAGCGGGTGAACGGGGTGCTCGCGCTCGAGATCATGGGCTTTGCGCTGCTGCTGGCCGGCACCTTCTACCTGATGACGCGCAAGGCGCTGTCGCGCTCGCTGTTCTTCCAGCGCGAAACCGTCGAGCTGCGCCAGCTCAACAACCGCCTTCAGCGCGAGATCGCGCAGCGCGAGAAGGCGGAGAAGAACCTGGAAGTGGCCGAGCAGACGGTCGAGCAGACCTCGAAACTGGCCGCCCTGGGCGAAATGTCGGCGGCCGTTAGCCACGAGTTGAACCAGCCGCTCGCGGCGATGAAGACCTATCTGGCCGGCGCGAAGCTGCTGCTTCAGCGCAAGCGACCCGAGGAGGCGCTGTCGTCGTTCCAGCGCATCGACGACCTGATCGAGCGGATGGGCGCGATCACGCGCCAGCTCAAGTCCTATGCCCGCAAGGGCGGCGAGGCGTTCGAGACGCTCGATCTGCGCGACTGCGTGTCGTCGGCGCTGTCGATGATGGAGCCGCAGCTCAAGACGCGCGATATCGCTGTCACCCGTTCGCTTCCGTCGCACCCGGTGACGGTGCGGGCCGACCGCATCCGCGTCGAGCAGGTGATCATCAACCTGCTGCGCAACGCCGTGGACGCCACCAAGCAGGCCGAGCGCCCCGAGATCGAGATCCTTCTGTCCACCGGCGACACCGCCACGCTCACGGTCCGCGACAACGGCACCGGGATCGAGGATCTCGAAAGCCTGTTCGAACCCTTCTACACGACCAAGGCACCCGGCGACGGGGTGGGGCTCGGCCTCGCCATCTCGTCGGGGATCGTCAGCGACCTCGGCGGCCGCCTGACGGCGCGCAACGCGCCCGACGGAGGGGCCGTCTTCGAGATGCAGCTGCCGCTTCACGCCGAACAACGCACCGCAGCCGAGTGAGGATGCCAGCATGGCACAGCACATGAAGATCGCGATCATCGACGACGAGCAGGACATGCGGCAGTCGATCAGCCAGTGGCTGGCCCTGTCGGGCTTCGACACCGAAACCTTCTCGAGCGCCGAGGACGCGCTGAAATCCGTCGGGCAGGATTATCCGGGGGTCGTGGTCAGCGACATCAAGATGCCCGGCATGGACGGCATGGCCTTCCTCAAGCGGCTGATGAGCGTGGACAGCGCGCTCCCCGTTATCATGATCACCGGCCATGGCGACGTGCCCATGGCGGTCGAGGCGATGCGCGTGGGCGCCTTCGACTTCCTGGAAAAGCCGTTCAACCCCGACCGGATGACCGAACTCGCCAAGCGCGCCACGACGCAGCGCCGCCTGACGCTCGACAACCGTGCGCTGCGGCGCGAGCTGTCGGATGGCTCGGGCATCATGAAGAAGCTCATCGGCTCGTCCCCGGTGATGGAGCGGCTGCGCGAGGATATCCTGGACCTCGGCCAGGCCGACGGCCACGTATTGATCGACGGCGAAACGGGCACCGGCAAGACGCTGGTGGCCCACGCGCTCCATGCGGTGGGGGCGAAGGCGGGCAAGAAGTTCGTTCTGTTCGCCTGCGCCGGCCAGGACGAGGAAACGATCGGCAAGCGGCTTTTCGGCCCGATGGAAGAGGGCGAGCAGCTTCCGCTTCTCGAAGAGGCACGGGGCGGCACTCTGGTGCTCGAGGACATCGACGCGCTGCCGCCGTCGCTTCAGGCGCGGCTGCTGGCCTGGATGAACGAGCAGGGCACCCCGGCCGAGACGCGGATCGTCGCGATCTCGAACCTGCAGGAGCAGGGCAAGACCTGCGAGGACGTGCTGCGGCCCGACCTTTATTATCGGCTCGCGGCGATGAAAATCACCCTGCCGCCGCTGCGCGCGCGGGGCGAGGATATCCTGACGCTCTTCAACCGCTTCTCCGAGCAGTATTCCGAGGAATACGGCTGCGACGCCCCCGAGGTCAGCGCACAGGAGGCCGCGCAGCTTCTCCAGGCGCCGTGGCCGGGCAACATCCGCCAGCTCGTCAACGTGGCCGAGCGCGCGGTGCTTCAGAACCGCCGGGGCACTGGCACGATCTCGTCGCTTCTGATGCAGGATAACGACGACACCGAGCCGCGTATGACGACGGAAGGAAAGCCGCTCAAGGAATACGTCGAAGCGTTCGAGAGGATGCTGATCGACAACACGATGCGGCGGCACAAGGGGTCAATTGTGTCGGTGATGGAGGAACTCTGCCTGCCGCGCCGGACCCTGAACGAGAAGATGGCCAAGTACGGCCTCAGCCGCGCGGACTATATCTGACGGCGCGGGCGGGGCGCGCCGGATGCGGATTCCTGCGGTGCGGGATTTTCCGCATTGTATTTCACCGCCCGCTCCCCTTATCCTGCGGCAACGGGCCGGGTGCCGCCGTCAGGGCGGCACTGCGTCCCGCTTGAGTTTCACTGTTTCGGAACCTCCGACCGCAAAACCGCGCGCCGAGTTCCGGACAGCCGACCGGCCATTTCGGCCAAAACGACCGCCCGAGCGCCTGAAAAAGGCCGGGCCGTGAACGGGCGCCCCACGAAGGGCGTCGGAGAAGAAACGCGATGAGGCGCGCGACGGCAGAAACGGATAGAGCAGGGGCCATCAGGCTCCGCGACCTGCCGCACCCCGTCGGACCCATCGCCCATACCAGACAACACCCGCAGAGACTGGCGCCCCCGGGCGGCTGTCCGGTCGCGGTGAGAGAAACGGCAACATGGCAAAGAAAATGCTCATCGATGCCACCCACGCGGAAGAGACCCGCGTCGTGGTGGTTGACGGAAACAAGGTCGAGGAGTTCGACTTCGAATCCGAAAACCGGCGTCAGCTCGCCGGTAATATATATCTCGCCAAAGTAACGCGCGTCGAACCGTCGCTTCAGGCGGCCTTCGTCGACTACGGCGGCAATCGCCACGGCTTCCTCGCCTTCTCGGAGATCCACCCGGACTACTACCAGATTCCCGTCGCCGACCGCGAAGCTCTGCTCGCCGAAGAGGAAGAGTACGCCGAGGAGATCGACGAAGAGGAAGAAAAGCCGAAGCCCCGCCGCCGGTCGCGCGGCGGCAAGGCCGCGGCCAAGGCCGCCGACGCCCATTCCGACGACGCCGTCGCGACTGCCGATGCGCCCGATGACGACGCGGCGACCGCAGATGACGGCGCTGCCGATACGCCCGTGGCCGAGGCCGACATCCCCGGCATGGGCGTGGTCGACCTCGACGAGGGCGAGGACGACCACGACGACAACGGTGATCCCGAAGCCAATGGCGACGAGGGCCGGGACGGCAAGCGCCGCAATGGCAATGGTGACGTTGAAGGCCCCTACCGCGCCATCGACGACGCCGCCGAGCGCGACTCGGAAATCGAGTCCGTCGCCGACGAGGACGTCAGCGACGAGATCCGCCGCCCGCGCAAGCCCCGCCGGAAGTACAAGATCCAGGAAGTCATCAAGGTCCGCCAGATCCTGCTGGTGCAGGTCGTCAAGGAAGAGCGCGGCAACAAGGGCGCGGCGTTGACCACCTACCTGTCGCTGGCCGGCCGGTACTGCGTGCTCATGCCCAACACCGCCCGCGGCGGCGGCATCAGCCGCAAGATCACCAACGTCACCGACCGAAAGAAGCTGAAGACCATCGCGCAGTCCATCGACGTGCCCAAGGGCGCCGGGCTGATCATCCGCACGGCCGGCGCGCAGCGCACCAAGACCGAGATCAAGCGCGACTACGAGTACCTCCAGCGCATGTGGGAGCAGATCCGCGAGCTGACGCTCCAGTCGATCGCACCCGCGAAGATCTATGAGGAGGGCGACCTCATCAAGCGTTCGATCCGCGATCTTTACAGCCGCGAGATCGACGAAGTCTGGGTCGAAGGGACCGAAGGCTACCGGACGGCCAAGGACTTCATGAAGATGATCATGCCGTCCCACGCCAAGAACGTGAAGAACTACCAGGACCAGATGCCGCTCTTCGCGCGGTACCAGGTCGAAAGCTATCTGAGTTCGATGTTCAACCCGGTCGTGCAGCTTCGCTCGGGCGGCTACATCGTGATCGGCGTGACCGAGGCGCTGGTGGCCATCGACGTGAACTCGGGTCGGGCGACCAAGAAGGGCTCGATCGAGGAAACTGCGCTCGAGACGAACCTCGAGGCGGCGGAAGAGATCGCGCGCCAGTTGCGTCTGCGTGACCTCGCCGGCCTGATCGTGATCGACTTCATCGACATGGAAGAGCGCAAGAACAACGCCGCGGTCGAGAAGCGCTTCAAGGACAAGCTCAAGACCGACCGCGCGCGCATCCAGGTCGGCAAGATCTCTGCCTTCGGCCTGCTCGAGATGTCGCGCCAGCGCCTGCGTCCCGGCATGCTCGAAGCGACGACGCAGCCGTGCCCGTCGTGCCATGGCACCGGCCTGCTGCGCTCGGACGATAACCTCGCGCTCGGCATCCTGCGCCAGATCGAGGAAGAGGGCACGCGCCGGCGCACCAAGGAGGTGCTGGTCAAGGTGCCGGTCGGCATCTGCAACTTCCTGATGAACCAGAAGCGCGAGCACATCGCCCAGATCGAGGCGCGCTACGGCCTGTCCGTCCGGATCGAAGCCGACCCGGCCCTGATCCCGCCCGACTTCTCGCTCGAGAAGTTCAAAACCGCCACGCGCGTGGTCGAGCAGACGGCGCCGGTGATCTCGGCCACGGCGTCGCTGATGGACGACATCGACGCCACCGTCGAGGAAGAGCCGGACGAGGAAGAGGCGCAGGAAACCGCGACCGAAGCCAAGCCCGAGCCCGAGGCGCAGGACGAGGCCCCGCAGCCCAAGAAGCGCCGCCGCCGCCGCCGCCGTCGCGGCAAGGGCAACGGTGAGAACGGGCACGAAGCGCAAGGCCACGGCACCGGCGACGAGGCGCAGACCTCGCAGCCCTCCGAAGGCGAAGCGCAGCCCGTCGACGGACAGCCGGCGGACGAGCCGCAGCCCGAGCAGGCCGAGGCGCAACAGGCGTCGGACGAGCAGGGCGACGAGAAGCCCAAGCGCCGTCGTTCGCGTGGGGGCCGCAAGCGCAAGACCCCGGAGGCGGAGACCGCCGAGACGCAGCAGCCCGAGGAGCCCAAGACCGAGGTGGTCGCAGAGTCCGAGGACGGCACCGCCGGCAGCGCCGCCACCGACGGCGTGCTGGCGCAGACGCCCGAGGCTGCCGAGACACCGGTGCAATCCTCCGAGCCGCAGCCCGAGCCCGCCGAGGCGAAGCCGGCCGAGCCGGTCGCCGAATCCGAGGACGCCGCGGGCGGCGCTCCGACAGCACCCGAGGTCGTGGCGGCCGAGGCGGCATCCTCGGACGAGACGACGCAAGAGGAAGTCCCCGCCGAGGCAGCGGCAAAACCGGCCGATCCGGAGCAGCCTTCAGCCACACCCGAGCCGCCGGTGGCGGCCGAACAGCCCGCGCCGCAGCCCGCGCCGCAGCCCGAGACCCCGCGCGAACCCGCGCTGGCCGAGGGCGAGGCCGACGAAAAGCCGAAGCCCAAGCGCCGCGGCTGGTGGTCGCTGGGGCGCTGAGGCGTTCGCACACCAAAGACAAAAGGGCCGCGGGAATACTCCGCGGCCCTTTCTCATTGCCGAATGTGGTCTTCTCAGCCCTTGCGGATGAAATAGTGCTGCGTGTCGCCCTGCGCCTCGGCGCCAAGGAAGTCATGCCCCGCTTCTGCGCAAAAGTGCGGGATATCGACCACCGCCGCCGGATCGTCCGCCTGCACCCGCAGAACCTGGCCCGCGGCCATCGCCTGCATCCGCTTGCGCGCCTTGAGAACGGGCAGGGGGCACAGAAGCCCCAGCGCATCGAGATCCTGATCGTATTCCATGGCCTGGCCGATAGCCCGGCCGCTACGTTTTGTCCACGCCAACGTGACGGGCGACGGCGTGACGCCGCCTTCGCCATGTCATAAGACGGCATCATGTTCGGGATCGAGATTATGGACGCGGGCCTCATTCCCGCGATGCTGGTGGCGCTGCTCGGGGGGCTCTTGTCCTTCCTCAGTCCGTGCGTTCTGCCCATCGTCCCGCCCTACCTCGCCTACATGGGCGGCATCTCGATGAACGAGATGACGGGTGCGGTGGCGGCGCGGCGCAAGGCGATCATCTCGGCCGTGTTCTTCGTATTGGGGCTGTCGACGGTTTTCCTGTTCCTGGGCTTCACCGCCTCGGCCTTCGGCGCGTTCTTCCTCAAGAACCAGGTCCTGTTCGGGCGCATCGCCGGCGTCGTGGTCATCATCTTCGGCCTGCACTTCCTGAGCGTCTTCCGCATTCCCATCCTCGATCGCGAGGCCCGGCTGGACGCCGGCGACCGGGGCGGATCGGCCTTCGGCGCCTACGTCCTGGGGCTGGCCTTCGCCTTCGGCTGGACCCCCTGCATCGGTCCGCAGCTGGGCGCGATTCTGTCGCTGGCGGCCTCCGAGGCCAACGTGGCCCGGGGCACGACGCTGCTGGCCGTCTACGCCGCCGGCCTGGGCATCCCGTTCCTCCTTGCCGCGATATTCATCCAGCGGGCGATGGGCGTGATGAACCGGCTCAAGAAGCACATGCGCCTGATCGAGATGGGAATGGGCGTGCTACTGATCGTCGTCGGCCTGGCGCTGGTGACCGGGGCGTTCAGCGCCTTCTCGTGGTGGCTTCTGGAAACATTTCCGTCACTTGCCGTGCTCGGTTGAGGCTTAATTCCGCCCGCTTCCCCGTCTAGCCTGCGCCGGGAGCAAGGGAACGCGATGACCGACACCGACCGCAGAGTGCACCGCCGCCGGGTGCTCTATATCCCCGGCTACGACCCGATGCCGCCGCGCCGCTACCGCGAGCTTTACCGGCGCGAGGCCGCCGTGCAGGCGGCGGTTTCGGGCCATCGCATCACGCTCGGCCCCCGGCGCGGCGACCGCTTCGGTTGGCACGTGGAGGCGCGGATCGAGGGTGCGGAGATCGAAGCTGAGGTCGAGGTGCTGGTCTGGTCGGACCTCGTGCAGCGTTCGATGCGGTGCGGCATCGCGGCAAGCTACCTGCGGCTGGTTCGAACGGCGTGGATTTATATCTCGACCGGCGCGCTCTTCCGGCTGATGCGCCTGCGCAAGGGCCCGGTGATCGCGGCGCTGTACCCGGCGGGAATGTTGCTTCTGCAACTGTTTCTGGCTGGACTATCGGTCTGGACGGTGGCCACGCTTTCTGCGGACGTGGTGCCGGTCGCGTTTGCGGTGGGGCTCGGCTTGCCGGTGGGCTGGGCCGTCCTGCGCTGGTTCCGCCAGCACGACGGGCGGTTCTTCGTGCACTATCTGCTGAACGACTACGCCTTCACCGCCCGCCACCGTGGAGCATACTCGTCCGAACTCGAGGCGCGACTGTCAGACTTTTCGACCGCCATCGCCGGTGCGCTGTCCGACGAGGTCGACGAAGTGCTCATTGTCGGACATTCCACCGGCGCGCATTTCGCCGTCTCGGCCCTGGCCGACCTGGTGCGTGCGGGCCGGGTTCCGGCAAACGGACCCGCGCTGTCGCTACTGACGCTGGGGCAGGTGGTGCCAATGGCCAGCTTCCTGCCCGACGCCCACCGCCTGCGCGCCGATTTGCGGGACTTGTCGGGATGCGAGGACTTGGCGTGGGTGGACGTCACCGCGCCGGGCGACGGCTGCACCTTCGCGCTGTGCGATCCCGTCGCCGTCAGCGGTGTCGCACCCGCGGGACAACGCTGGCCGCTGGTGCTCTCGGCGGCGTTCACACGCACGCTCGGGCCCGAGACATGGCGGCGCCTGCGCTGGCGCTTCTTCCGGCTGCACTTCCAGTACTTGTGCGCTTTCGACCGGCCCGGCGACTACGACTACTTCGCCATCACCGCCGGTCCGCGCACCCTGGGCGACCGCTTCGCCGGGCGGAGGCCGTCGCGGTCGCGTATCGTGCGCCCGGCCTCCGGCCACACCTCGACCGCCGCATGATCCCGCCGAAGCCCGCCGCCCGGCCCGAGCGGGTCGCGCTCTGGCGATACGTCAGGCTTTTCCGGCAGGACATACTGTCCGCGCAGCCGGCGAAGCTCTACCGCGCGTGGATGGCCGAGTTTCGCACGCCGTTCTTCCGCAGCTACCTGATCAACGACCCGCCGCTCGTCCGGCGGGTGCTGACAGAGCGGCCGATGGACTTCCCGAAATCCGCCCGCGTCTCGGAAGGCCTGCGCCCACTGCTGGGCGACTCGGTGTTCCTGACCAATGGGGAACAGTGGAAGCGCCAGCGCCGCATCATCGACCCGGCCTTCGAGGGCGGCCGCCTGCGCGACACCTTCCCTGCCATGCTGTCGGCGGGCCAGGCAGCGGCCGCGCGGCTAGCCCCGGGTGAGGTCGAGATCGAGGCGCAGACGAGCCACGCCGCCGCCGACGTTATCTTCCGCACGCTGTTCTCGATCCCCATCGAGCACCGTGTCGCGTCGCAGGTGTTCGAACAGTTCCGCCAGTACCAGCGCAGCCAGCCGATCCTGAACCTTGCCGCGTTCGTGCCCCTGCCGCGCTGGATGCCGCGCGGCTTCTCGCGCCGGACACGGGCGACGGCAGGTGCAATCCGGAGGCTGATCGCGGAGCTGACCGAGGCACGGCAGAGACGGATCGCCGACGGCACGGCGCCCGACGACCTCGCGACGAAGATCATGACGACGCCCGATCCGAAGACGGGCGAGCGGTTCGGCACCGGCGAGATGATCGATCAAGTGGCGATCTTCTTCCTCGCCGGGCACGAGACCAGCGCCTCGGCTTTGGCGTGGGCGCTCTACCTGCTGGCCACGCACCCCGAGGCGCAGGCGCGCGTGGCGGCGGAGGCGCAGGACTTCGCGGCCGAGCCGACCTTCGCCAATCTGTCGAAGCTGCGCTTCACGCGCGACGTCTTCCGCGAGGCGCTGCGCCTTTACCCGCCGGTGCCGATGATGGTGCGCGAGGCGACGCGGGACGAACGCTTCCGGGGCCGTGACGTGCGCTCGGGCGCGCAGATCGTCGTAAGCCCGTGGCACCTGCACCGCCAGTCGCGGCTATGGGAGGCGCCGGATGCCTTCGATCCCGACCGCTTCGCGACCGAGAGCGGTAAGGCGTGTCTGCGCGACGCGTACGTTCCTTTCTCCGCCGGTGCGCGGGTATGCACGGGGGCGGGGTTCGCGATGGTCGAGGGGCCGCTACTGCTGGCGTGCCTGCTGGCGAAGTGGCAGGTGGCGCCGGTGGCGGGCCGGGTGCCGGTGCCGGTGGCGCACCTGACCGTGCGTGCGCGGGACGGAATTTGGTTGCAGGTGCAACCAAGGGCGGAAGGCCCTTCAGAAAGGCCTTCCGAAGATCATTCTGAATGAACTTCGGTCAACGGATCACGGTCACGGAGACATCGTTGCTGAAGACAACGATCTGGCCGCAATTCTCCACTGCGTGATAGCCGCGGCGGGCAGTTCGTCTTCGAACGCCTTGCGGTCGACGATCCTTTCGAGAACGCGCGCTGCGGCGCACGATGCCGCCCTCGCGCGCCGCCTTGGCGCTGAACATCTGGAACAGCCAGCCCTCGGGGGCGATGAGGGTGCAGATATCGGACATGCACCCGAACTTCGCGCACAACGGTTAAGGCTTCATTGCTGCCGGTACCAGCGCAGCACGTGAAGCCTGATGGCCGAGGCCAGGCCGCACTCGGTCCCCCGGCTTTCATCAATCTCGGCGGCGAGGTCGTTGAGCGGCCGCCGCTGGGCGGCTGCGATGTCGCGGAAGGCGGACCAGAACTCGTCCTCGAGCGACACGCTGGTGCGGTGGCCCCGAAGCGTCAGGGACCGTTTCCGGGGCCGGCCGTTCATGTGTCGTCGTCGTCTTCACGGCGGTGGGCATCGAGCATTTGTCTGGCCTTTTCGGCCTCCGCCCGCTCGATCGCCTTCTGTGCTTTTGTCAGACCGAACTTCGTGGCGTTGGCGTCCGCCTCGGCCCGCGCGCGCTCTTTCGCGCGCGCCTTGCGGGCCTTGTTGAGGTTGACAACCTTCGCCACAGCTCAGCCCTTCTTGGGGCCGATCATCTGCTCGGGCCGGACGACTCGTTCGAACGTCTCTTCGTCCACGAAGCCCAGCTTGACGGCCTCTTCCTTCAGCGTTGTGCCGTTCTTGTGCGCCGTCTTGGCGACCGTGGTGGCATTGTCGTACCCGATTTCGGGCGCGAGCGCCGTCACCAGCATCAGCGACTCGCGCATCAGCTTCTCGATCCGGTCGGTGTTGGCCTGAATGCCCACCACGCAGTTGTCGGTGAAGGCCGAGGCCGCGTCGCCCAGAAGCTGCATCGACTGGAGCACGTTGTAGGCCATCATCGGCTTGTAGACGTTGAGCTCGAAATGCCCCTGGCTGCCGGCGAAGCCCACGGCGGCGTCATTGCCCATGACGTGGGCGCAGACCTGCGTCATCGCCTCGGCCTGGGTGGGGTTCACCTTGCCCGGCATGATGGACGAGCCGGGCTCGTTCTCGGGCAGGACCAGTTCGCCCAGCCCGCAGCGGGGGCCGGAGCCCAGCAGACGGACGTCGTTGGCGATCTTGAAGAGCGAGGCGGCGACGGTCTTGAGCGATCCCGACATCTCGACCATCGCGTCGTGCGCGGCGAGCGCCTCGAACTTGTTGGGCGCGGTGACGAAGGGCAGACCGGTGATCTCGGCCATGTTGGCGGCGACTTTTTCGGCCCAGCCCTCGCGGGTGTTGAGCCCGGTGCCCACAGCGGTGCCGCCCTGCGCGAGCTCATAGATGCGGCCCAACGCAGCCTTCACCCGCTCGATGCCCATGGCGACCTGGTGGGTGTAGCCCGAGAATTCCTGCGCCAGCGTCAGCGGCGTGGCGTCCTGCGTGTGGGTGCGGCCAATCTTGATGATGCCGTCGAACTCGCGGACCTTCTGCTCGAGCGCGGCGTGCAGCTTGGCCAGCCCCGGCAGAAGCACGTCATGCGCGGTCGTCGCGGTCGCGATGTGCATGGCCGTGGGGAAAGTGTCGTTCGACGACTGGCCCATGTTGCAGTGGTCGTTCGGGTGCACCGGGTCCTTGGTGCCGATCTCGCCGCCCAGGATCTCGATCGCGCGGTTGGCGATGACCTCGTTGGCGTTCATGTTCGATTGCGTGCCCGACCCGGTCTGCCAGACCACCAGCGGGAAGTTGTCGTCGAACTTGCCGGCCACGACCTCGGAGGCCGCCTGCACGATGGCGTCGGCGAGCTTCGGGTCGAGCGTGCCCTGTTCCTTGTTGGCCTGAGCGCAGGCCTGCTTGATCACGCCGAGTGCGCGCACGATCGCGACGGGCTGCTTCTCCCAGCCGATAGGGAAGTTCATGATCGAGCGCTGCGTCTGCGCGCCCCAATACTTGTCGGCGGGAACCTCGAGCGGTCCGAAGCTGTCGGTCTCGGTGCGGGTGGCGGTCATGCGCTCTCTCCTCCGGCGGTGTCTGTTGCCGCAGGGGATAGCCCCAGGGCGCGGACAAGACAATCGGGTGAGAGCGGTAACGTCTTACTTGCGGAAGGAGTCGAGGCTGACGACCTCGGCATCGCCCTTCGGCGTGTCGTCCTCGTCGTCCTCGGCCATCTCCTCCATAGGCGCCTCGTCGTCGTCGTCTTCGCTCTCCTGCGTCTCGAAGCGCAGGCCGAACTCGACAGACGGGTCCACGAAGGTCTTGATGGCGTCGTAAGGGATGTAAAGCGGCTCGGGCGCGTTGCCGAAGTTCAGCGTGACCGAGAAACCTTCGTCCCCGACCTCGAGATTGTCGAACCAATGCTGAAGCACCACCGTCATCTCGCCGGGGTATCTGTCTGACAACCAGTCCGCGATCTCGACATCCGGGTGCATTGTGTCGAACGTAATGAAGAAATGGTGCTGGCCGGGCAGGCCATTCTCGGCAACGTCCGACAATACCTCCTGGATCAGGCCGCGCATGGCCCGGTGCATGAGGTTTCCATAGTCGATCGTGCGTGCCATTCGCTGCCCCTGTGACGTGTCAGCCAGCATAGAAGATTCGACTCCGAAGGAAAGGGCGGGCGGGCCGCTTTTCGCTCAAGCCAATCCCACCGCGCCCAGCCCCGCGCCGAGCGCGGCGCAGACCGCAAGCACCGTCAGAAGGTCGCGCTTGAGCCTCAGCAGCAGGACCGCCGCGACCCCCGCCAGTGCCAGCGCCGCCGGATCGGCCGCGCCGGGCTCGGGCGCGATGACCGCGACGGGACCCGCGCGCAGTTCTCCTACCTTGCCGAAGAACACGTGGGCGGCGAACCAGATCGACAGGTTCGCGATCACGCCCACCACGGCGGCGGTGATGGCGGCCAGCGCGCCGGTCAGCCGCGGGCGCGCCATGATTTGGTCGAGGTACGGCGCCCCGGCGAAGATCCACAGGAAACACGGCGCGAAGGTCACCCACAACGTCACGCCGGCCGCCGCCAACGCCAGCCCCGGGCCGCCCTGTGTGGCCCCGGCGACGTAGCCCACGAACTCCGTCACCAGGATCAGCGGGCCGGGCGTCGTTTCGGCCAGGCCCAGCCCGTCCATCATCTGGTCGGGGGTGAGCCAGCCGCGCTCCTGCACGACCTCCTGCGTCATGTAGGCCAGCACGGCGTAGGCCCCGCCGAAGGTGACGACGGCGAGCTTCGAGAAGAACAGCGCGACCTCGGTCAGAAAGGTCGCGCCGGCGGCCCAGAGCAGGGCGACCGGCGCCCCCCAGATCCCCAGCCAGACCGCGACCGTCGCCCCGGTGCGCGGACGCACCTGGGCCGGCGGAGCTTCGGTCTGACCTTTCTGTGTCAACGCGCCGTAGAGCGCGGAGAGTGCGATGATCGCGGGAAACGGCAGGTGCAGCGCAAAGATGCCGACAAAGGCCAGAGCCGCGACGGCCCGGTGATCCGCCCGTGTCAACGCCCGGCGCGCCAGGCGCAGCAGTGCCTCGATCACGATGATCACGACCGTGGCCTTCACGCCAAGGAACAGCGCCTCGACCAGCGGAACGTCCCCGACCGCGACGTACAGCGCGGCCAGCGTCAGCACCACCGCCGCGCCGGGCAGCACGAACAGCAGCCCCGCGATCAAGCCGCCCGGCACGCCGCGCAAGCGCCAGCCGCAGAAAGTCGCAAGCTGCATCGCTTCCGGGCCCGGAAGCAGCATGCAGAAGGACAAGGCGTTGAGGAACCCGCGCTCGCTCAGCCAGCCCCGCGCGTCCACCAGTTCGCGATGCATCAGCGCGATTTGCGCGGCCGGGCCGCCGAACGACATAACGCCGATCCGGCCGAAGACCCGCGAGAGGGTGGTCAGCGTGGGATGGTCGCAATCCGACGGGTCGGATGCCGATGCGTGCGTCATGTCCCCTCCGTCCGCGTGTTCAGGAAAACCGGTCCGCAGGGGCATAAAGCACATTCATGGGGGGAAAGTGCAGGCTTCTGTTGCCAGGTGCCTGCGAACCCCGCCTTACCTTGCTAGAGGCAAGGACTTCAGATTTCGGTCTTGGTTACCGCTTAAGCGGCAACCGCAACCGGAGCACGATTGTCGTTGGCAATTATGCTGTTTCGGACCGATAACGGTGGTACCTCACCGGGACAAAGCTACACCTTTACACGTCTGTCGATCCTGTTTCGGCCCCATGATCCGCCAACGACCGGATATTTGGTGGAGCCGCCGGGTACCGCCCCCGGGTCCAGTCCGCTTATTACGTGCGCGTTTATGCCCATAGTTCCCTTGCGGGAACACCCCGAAGATAAGGGGCCGCGGCGCCCTTCGCAAGGGGCGGCACGTTGGAAAACGTCTCGAGTTTTCAGAGGTTCGGCACCAGAAGGGTGTTCGCCGCGACCCGGGTATCGGGACGCGGCTTATTGGAATCGTCTGACGTATCAGAAGCCGGCCTTGATCTTCTCGAACTCCGCGCTCTGCCGCTCGCGCTGCTCGTTCGGCATCGGGAGCTGCGCCAGCACCGGCGCGCTGATCGGCCCAAGGCCCGAGGCCGTCAACGCCTCTTCCCCGACGCCCTGCATCGACGCCGCGTTCGAGTGGCCGTAGCCGGCCTCGAGCAGCGGTTCGGTCACCGACGGCGACAGCATGGCGTTGATGAAGTCATAGGCCTTCTCCTCGGACCCTTCACCCTCGGCCAGGTTGACGTAGCCGCACAGCCACAGCGACGATCCTTCCTCGGCCTCGCGCTGGAAGCCGATGGGGAAGCCCTGCTCCGACATCGTCGGCAGGGTCTCGTTCCAGGCCCAGCCGACCAGCACTTCGCCGGTGGCCAGAAGCTGGGCCAGCTCGGCAGGGTCGGTCCAATATGTCCGAAGATTGCCGTGCACCTGCCGCAGCCAGTCCGACGCGGCCTCGAATTCCTCGTCCGTCACGTCGGTCCAGTCGGTCGTGCCGGTGGCGAGGTAGGCGAGGGCATAGGCGTCGTCGACATTGTCCGGCAGCGTCACCCGCTGGCTGTAGTCGGGGTTCAGGAACACGTCGAGCGACGAAACATCCTCCTCTGGCACCTCCTCGGTGTTGTAGGCGACGGCGGTGGAGCCGAAGTCGGTCGGGATGAAATAGACATCCTCGCTGCCTTCGGTGACGTCCTGGCCCGTCAGGTCGGCGTTCAGGTCCGCGAAGGCGTCGATGCGCGAGGTGTCCCACGGCTCGAGTATCCCGGACTCGCTCCACTTCGTGACCGAGCCGGCGCAGACATGGCTGACGTCGGCCCGGAAGCCCGAGCGCAGCTTCTGGAACGCCTCTTCCTCGTCGCCGAAGTAGGCGAATTCCGGGCTCTCGCCGTATTGTTTGACATAGGGCTGGTGGAAGGCGGGGTCCTCGAAACCCGGGTAATCGAAGACGAGAAGGTCCTCGTCCTGGGCCGAGGCGGCGCCGGCGGTCAGCGTAAGGGCCGTGGCGCCGATCAGGCGTGCGGTGAGGTGCATGTGATCCCTCCGTTGGGCGGTTGCCTTCCGACGCTATGTCGCGCGTTTCCGCGTCTCAAGATTGAATCGTCCGAAGTGACACGGATGAAGAAGTGTCTGACTTATCGGCCCTTACCAACTGCACCACGTCTGCGTAAACCTCTGCCAGCACCTCCAGATCCTCGTGCAGCCGAGCCAGATCGCGGGCCGCAAGCGCCGCCGCCATCTCTTGGTGAAGCACGATGAGTCGGACGCGGGGGCGCGGCGAAAGCGGGCAGTTGCGCAGCAGTCGTCCCAGCCCCTCGAGCACGCCGGCCAACTGGCTTGAAAGCAGGCGGTCGCCCGTCGCGTCTACGACATTCCGCAGAAAGCGTGTGGCGCTGTCGTGAAAGGCGCCGTCCGGCAAGTGCGCGCGCTTTTGCAGCGAAATCCCGGCTTCCAGCTGATCCAGGTCCCGCGCCTCGGCCCGGCGGACCGCCAAAGGAAGACAGGCGGCGACGAGCCTGTGGCGGGCGGCCAGAGCTTGGCAGGCGTCGACGCGATGTGCCGCGTAAAGCAGCGCACTGGCCGAGGCTTGGGCGCGGGCTGCTTGGACGAAGCAAGGCGCCCGGACGAAGGGCCCGCCGCGAGAGCCGCGGCGTATGTCGAGAATGCCCTGCGCTGCCAGCTGCTTCAGCGCTTCCCGCACCGTGGCGCGCGAAACGCCGTGAGATATGGCCATCCGCGCTTCGGACGGCAGACGGTCGCCGGGCGAGAGAGCGCCTGCCATGATCCTGTCGCGAACCTCTTCCGCGATGCCGGTCGGCAGATCGACCGCATCGCGTTCGTCGCCTGTGTCCGAGATCGCCATTTGACACTCCTGTTGCCGCGGGGAACACTCAACCCGAGAAAGGAAAACGAATGGTTACTGCCGGTTTTTGCCGCCTCATGGCGCAGTACAACGCCTGGCAGAACGCCAGCCTCTACGCCGCCGCTGACGAGCTGGACCCTGCCGAGAGAGAGGCAGATCGAGGTGCACATTTCGCCTCGATCCGCGCCACGCTTAGCCACCTGCTTTGGGCGGATCATGTCTGGATGAGCCGGCTTGCGGAATGGGCGAAGCCGCCGGTGGGACTGGATCGGAGCACGGATTTCGTCTCTGACTGGCCGGCGCTGGTCGAGGGACGGCGTTCGGCGGACGCCAATATACGTGACTGGGCGGGCGGTCTGACGGATCAGGGGCTGGATGGGTCTCTTTCCTGGTATTCGGGTGCGCTGGGCCGAGATGCCGAGACGCCGCGAGTGCTGTGCGTCGTGCACATGTTCAATCATCAGACACATCACCGGGGCCAAGTGCACGCGATGCTGACGGCGGCCGGCGCGACCCCGGAAGCGACTGATCTTTTCGCCATGCCCGAAGGCGCTGGCTGGCGGTAGGCCTGAGGACAAGGAGGCGAAGAATGAGAGCACTACTGGTCGAGAAGTCGGAAGACGGCGCGCCGCAAGCGTCGGTTCAGTACATTGATGAGAGCCGTCTGCCGGAAGGCGAAGTGACCGTCGCTGTCGAGTACTCGACGCTGAACTACAAGGACGGGCTGTGCATCGGACCGGGCGGCGGGCTCGTGCGCAATTACCCGCACGTGCCCGGGATCGACTTCGCCGGTACGGTCGAAACGTCTGACGATTCCCGGTTCCGGCCTGGCGACAAGGTCGTGCTGACGGGCTGGCGCGTGGGCGAGGCGCACTGGGGCGGATACGCCCAGAAGGCGCGGGTAAAGGCCGACTGGCTGGTGCCACTGCCCGACGGGCTCGACACACGGCAGGCGATGGCGGTTGGTACGGCCGGGTTGACGGCGATGCTGGCGGTAATGGCGCTGGAGGATCATGGCCTTACGCCGGAGCAGGCGCCGGTGCTGGTGACAGGAGCTTCGGGCGGCGTGGGATCGGTGGCCATCGCTCTGCTGGCCCGGCTGGGGCATGAGGTGGCGGCGGTGACGGGGCGGCCGGAGAACGCGGACTATCTGAAGGACCTCGGTGCGACCGAGATCGTGGCCCGCGACGAGTTGGCGGAGCCATCGCGTAAGCCGCTGGAGGGCGAGCGTTGGTCGGGATGCGTCGATGCCGTGGCTGGAGCGATTCTGGGCCGCGCGCTCAAGCAGATGAAGTACGGAACCTCGGTCGCGGCGGTGGGCCTGGCCGGGGGCGCAGCGATCGAGGGAGCCTTGATCACGCCTTTCCTGCTGCGCGGCGTCAACCTGCTGGGCATCGACAGCGTCCTGCAGCCGTATGACAATCGCCGCCGGGCCTGGGACCGCATCGCGCGGGATTTGCCGCTGGAGAAGCTTGAGACGATGGTTGAGACGGCGCGGCTGGAGGATTTGCCTGAGCTAGGCGCACGCATCCTGAAGGGACAGGTGAAGGGCCGGGTGATCGTCGACGTGAATGCCTGACATTTCCCGGAAGCGACGCTTGCCTGTCGCAAACTGACCCCAAGGTGCCGGTCCCGGTGGGATTCCGGTCACGCGGCTGTTACCGTCTGAGGATGCGGCGCCGGAAGGGCGTCGCACCGGAGTAGACGATGGAACCGCGCCGGCCCGATCCGGTTGATCAAGATCCAGCCGGTGCGACAGGAGGTAAGATGTTCAGCAGGATCATGATCCCGGTTGATCTGGCGCATGCCGGGCGACTGGAGAAGGCGCTGAAAGTGGCCGCCGATCTGGCGCGGCATTACGAGGCCGAACTGGTCTATGTCGGCGTCACGACGAACGAGCCCAGTTCGGTCGCGCATACGCCGCAGGAGTTCAAGCAGAAGCTTGCAGCTTTCGCCGAGACTCAGGCGGACACCCATGGCGTGCGCGGCCGGGCCCATGTCATCACCAGCCACGACCCGGCGGTGGAACTGGACGAGGGTCTGATCCAGGCGTCCGAGGACTTGAAGGCGGACTTGGTGGTAATGGCGACGCACATCCCCAATCTGTCCGACCGGATCTGGTCGTCGCATGGCGGCACGCTCGCCAAGCAGGCCGATGCGTCCGTGTTCCTCGTGCGCGGCGAGTGAGCGCGCGCCCAATGTCTGACAATAACAAACGACCATAAAGGGAGACCCCGAATGGCCGATACAAGCGACTCCCAAGGTATCCCCGAACCTGAGGGGACCGCGGGGCTGATCGAGACCGATTACGAAATCGGTCAGGACAACGTCGAAGGGTCGCTGGGGCCCATCGGATTCGACATCCACAACCCCGTCTTCGCGATCTCGGGCCTGGCCGTGATCGCCTTCGTCTTCTACACGCTTGCGCTGCCCGAGCAGGCGGGAGCGGCCTTCAGCTGGCTGTTCACGCAGGTCACCCAGGGTTTCGACTGGTTCTTTCTCGGCGCGGCGAACATCTTCGTGCTGTTCTGCCTGCTTCTGATCGTCACGCCGCTGGGCAGCGTGCGGCTGGGCGGCGCCGACGCCACGCCCGATTACACATATGTCGGTTGGTTCGCGATGCTGTTCGCGGCGGGCATGGGCATCGGTCTGATGTTTTACGGCGTGTCCGAGCCTCTGACGCACTTCTCGACCGCGCTGGGCGGCACCAGCGTCGAGGAGGGCGCGCGCACCGACTGGGCGCCGCTGGGCGCGGCCGCGGGCAGCGAGGCCGAGGCCGTGCGCCTGGGGTTCGCCGCCACGATCTTCCACTGGGGACTGCACCCCTGGGCGATCTATGCCGTCGTGGCGCTGAGCCTGGCTCTGTTCACCTATAACAAGGGCCTGCCGCTCACCATCCGCTCGGCCTTCTACCCGATCTTCGGCGAGCGCGTCTGGGGATGGGTCGGACACGTGATCGACACGCTCGCGGTGTTCGCCACGCTGTTCGGCCTCGCGACTTCGCTCGGACTTGGGGCGACGCAGGCGAATGCGGGTCTGTATGAATTGTTCGGCATTCCGGTGGGCGAGACCACGGAGGTGATCCTGATCTCGGCGATCACCGGCGTGGCGCTGATCTCGGTCCTGCGGGGCCTGGACGGCGGTGTGAAGATCCTGTCCGAGCTCAACATGGGCCTGGCGGCGCTGCTGCTGCTTTTCGTGCTGTTCGTGGGCCCGACCGTGGCCATCCTGACCGGCTTCGTCGACTACCTCTGGGCTTATATCGAGTACCTGCCGGCGCTGGCGAACCCGGTCGGGCGCGAGGACGTCAACTTCATGCAGGGCTGGACCTCGTTCTACTGGGCCTGGTGGATTTCCTGGTCACCCTTTGTCGGCATGTTCATCGCCCGCGTCAGCCGTGGCCGCACCGTCCGGGAGTTCCTGGTCTGCGTACTGCTGATCCCCAGCCTCGTCTGCGTGCTGTGGATGGCAGTCTTCGGCGGCACGGCGGTGCAACAGGTGATCCGCGACGGCTATACCGCCGCGCAGGACGCCGAGCTGCCGATCCAGCTGTTCCGCATGCTCGACGCGCTGCCGCTGGCCGGCATCACGTCGTTCATCGGGATCGTGCTGGTGATCGTGTTCTTCGTGACCTCGTCGGACTCGGGCTCGCTGGTCATCGACACGATCACGGCGGGCGGCAAGGTCGATGCGCCGGTGCCGCAGCGGGTGTTCTGGTGCATCTTCGAAGGCGCCATCGCAATCGTGCTGCTTCTGTCGGCCGGGGGCCTGCAGTCGCTGCAATCAATGGTGATCTCGACCGGGCTGCCATTCACGGTGGTGCTGCTGTTGATGTGCTGGACGATTTTCCGCGGGCTTCAGCAGGAACGCCGCGTCTGACGATTTGCCGGCCCCGGCATCGCCCGGGGCCGGTCGCCGGGTCAGGCCGGCAGCAGCCGCTCGACCGGCGGCGCACCCCGCAGTCCGTAATCGCGGATCGTGTTCAGTGCACGGACGGTTTCGGGCAATGACAGCGCCGCGGCGGCGACGGTCGAGACCGTGGCTGCCTGACAATAGGCGCAGAGCGCGCGGTTTTCGTTCCATTCCTCCTGCGCCAGCTTCATCGCCGTACCCACGTCGTAGAGCGCCTTGACCGTGGTCAGGACGGGCAGGTGCGGCTTGGTGCGCGCGCGGTCCTCTCCGCCCGCGCCGGCGAGCGCGGCGGTGGCGGCGAGGGTGACGGTCATCTGCAATCCGTCCGGCGTTTCCATACGCTTATAGGCATAGTCCGACGCATCGACGCGTTCGCTGTCGAAAGGTCCGACAGGTGGGTCGGGCAGGCGGCGGGTGATGCCGGTCTGGTAGGCGCCGACGATGCCACCGACCGCCGCGCCGAACAGCGACAGGCCGATCACCCAGCGGCGGCGTCTGAGATCGGGGCTGCGGCCCGTGCGCAATTCCCGGCTAAGGCGTGTGGGTTCCATGTGTCTGCTCCTTTTCGGGTTTCGCCGGTCCAAGGCACGCCGCCCCGCCGGGGTTCCGGCGGCGGCTTGACGCCCCGCCCGATCCGGCAGAGGCTCGCGCCATGACCCTCGACACCGAATTCGTCCGCAGCCACTTCCCCGCCTTCGCCGAGACCTGCCTGGCCGAGCAGGCGTTCTTCGACAACGCCGGTGGCTCGTATGCCTGCAGTCCAGTGATCGACCGGCTCGACCGTTTCTATCGCCAGACGAAGGTGCAGCCCTATGGCCCGTTCGAGGCCAGCCGCGTCGCGGGCGAGGAGATGGACGAGGCGCGCACCCGGCTCGCCGCGATGCTGGGGGTGGAGGAGGACGAGGTCAGCTTCGGCCCTTCGACCAGCGCCAACACCTTCGTCCTGGCCCGCGCCTTCGCCGGCTGGCTGAAACCCGGCGACGCGATCGTGGTGACGAACCAGGATCACGAGGCGAATTCCGGCCCTTGGCGCCGGCTCGCCGACGAGGGAATCGAGGTGCGCGAATGGCGGATGGACCCGGAGACCGGGCGTCTGGACCCGGAGACGCTGGAGCCTCTTCTCGACGGGGCGAAGCTTCTGTGCTTCCCGCATTGCTCGAACGTGGTGGGCGAGGTCAACGACGTGGCCGCCATCTGCCGCATGGCGCGCGAGGCGGGGGCGTACACCTGCGTCGACGGGGTGAGTTACGCGCCCCACGGGCTGCCGGACGTGGGCGCGCTGGGGTCGGATATCTACCTGTTCTCGGCCTACAAGACCTATGGCCCGCACCAGGGGATCATGACCATCCGGCGCGACCTGGGCCATGCGCTGCCGGCGCAGGGGCACTATTTCAACGCTGACACGCTGTGGAAGCGGTTCACGCCGGCCGGGCCGGACCATGCGCAGGTGGCGGCGTGCGCGGGTATGGTGGACTACCTCGACCAGCTCTATCACCATCACTTCGACACCGAGGCCGGCCCGCGCGAGCGGGGGGCGAAGGTGCACGACCTGATGCGCCGGCACGAGTGCCGGTTGCTTGACCGGCTGCTCGACTACCTCGAAGGCTGCAAGGGCGTGCGCCTGCTGGGGCCGCGGCGGGCGGAGCGGCGGGCGCCGACGGTGGCGGTGGCGCTAGACGTACCGGGGGCCGAGATGGCGGCGCGGCTGGCGCCGCACGGGATCATGGCCGGGGGCGGGCACTTCTATGCCGTCCGCGCGCTGGAGGCGCTGGGGATCGATCCGGACCATGGCGTGCTGCGCTTGAGCTTCGTGCACTACACCGAGGCGGCCGAGGTTGACCGGCTGATTACGGCCCTAGATCACCTGCTGTAACGCGGGCGGCAGACCCGCGCCGGCGAAGGTGAGCGAGGGTGTCAGACAATTCCCCGATCCTGTTGTGGTTCCGTCGCGACCTGCGGCTGAGCGACCATCCCGCATTGCGCGAGGCCTCCCATAGCGGCCGTCCCGTCATCCCCGTTTTCCTGCACGACGAGGTGGTGGAGGCGCAGGGTGCCTGTCCGAAGTGGCGGCTGGGGCTGGGCGTCGGCGCGCTGGCCGATGCGCTGGGGGCAAAGGGCAGCCGCCTGATCCTGCGGCGGGGTGGGGCGCTTGCCACCCTGCGCGCGCTGGTGGCCGAGACGGGCGCGGGCGCGGTGTGGTGGACGCGCGCCTACGATCCCGACGCGCTGACCCGGGACAAGGCGGTGAAGGCGGGGCTGAAGGAGGATGGGCTCGACGCGCGCAGCTTCGAGGGGCACCTGATGCACGAGCCCTTCGCGGTCGAGACCAAGCAGGGGGGCTTCTACAAGGTCTACACCCCGTTCCGCCGGGCGGTGGCGCAGCGCAGCGTGGCGACGCCGGTCTCGACCCCGGGCCGCATTCTGGCGCCCGACGCTTGGCCACGCTCGGACCGGCTGGAGGACTGGGAGCTGGGCGCCGCGATGAACCGTGGCGCGGAAATCGTCGGACAATACGTCAATGTGGGCGAGCAGGCGGCGCAGGGACGGCTCGCCGCGTTCATCGCGCACCGCATTGACGGCTACGGCGAGGCGCGGGACCTTCCGGCGGTCGAGGGCACGTCGCGCCTGTCCGAGAACCTGACGTATGGCGAGATCAGTGTGCGCACCTGCTGGCACGCGGGCGTCCGTGCGCTGGAAGAGGGCAAGCGGGGGGCCGAAACCTTCCTGAAAGAGCTGATCTGGCGCGATTTTGCCTATCACCTCGTCTACCACACGCCGCACATCACCGCGTCGAACTGGCGCGAGGATTGGGACCGCTTTCCCTGGAACGAGGACGAGCGCCGCGCCGAGGTGAAGGCCTGGAAGCGCGGGCGCACCGGCATCCCCTTCGTGGATGCCGCGATGCGCGAGATGTACGTGACCGGCACCATGCACAACCGCGCCCGCATGATCGCGGCGAGCTACCTGACCAAGCACCTGCTGACGCACTGGCGGGTGGGGCTCAAGTGGTTCGAGAATTGTCTGATCGATTGGGACCCGGCGTCGAATGCGTTGGGCTGGCAGTGGTCCGCGGGCTCCGGTCCAGACGCTACGCCGTATTTCCGGGTGTTCAACCCGGTTACGCAGCTCGATCGCTTCGACAAGGAACGGGCCTATGTCACCCGCTGGATCGCCGAGGGGCAGCGCAATCCGCCGAAAGAGGCGCTGCAATACTTCGACGCGATCCCGCGCAGCTGGAACATGTCGCCCGACGACGCCTATCCCGAACCCGTCGTCTCGCCGCAGGAGGGGCGGCAGAGGGCGCTCGAGGTCTACGGAAACCGCGATTTCTGACGGCGCGCGGCCTTTGCTCTTGCCGATGGTGGCGCTAGGGTCGCCGGACCTTACGCGGACCGGGGGTGCGAGTGCTGACGACGACCACGGGGCAGGCGAACCTGCCTCGGTACTTTCCGCAGGTTTTCGCCGCAGCCCGCGGCATGGCCCGCGGCCGACTGGATTTCGTGCTGCCCGACGGTCGCCGCTTCCGCGCCGAGGGACGCGACCCCGGTCCGGTGGCCGATCTGCACGTCCACAACCCCGAGATCTTCGCCCGCTTGATCCGCGAGGGCGACCTGAGTTTCTGCGAAGCCTATGTCGAGGAATGGTGGTCGAGTCCGGACTTGCAGGCGTTCATGGACCTTCTGCACGCGGGCAACGACGACCTGTACGACGGCTTCCCCGGCCTCGGGCTTCTGCGCGCCTGGGAACGGCTGCGCTTTCGGCTGGTGTCCAACACCCGGCGGCAGGCCAAGCGCAACATCGCGCGGCACTACGACCTGGGCAACGACTTCTACGCCCTGTGGCTGGACGAGACGATGACCTACTCTTCCGCGCTGTTCGAGACGGGACAAGAGAGCCTGGAGCGCGCGCAACGCAACAAGTATGCGGCGTTGACCGACGAGCTGGACGTTCGGCCGGGCGACCACGTGCTCGAGATCGGCTGCGGCTGGGGCGGCTTCGCCGAGTATGCGGCGAAGGAGCGGGGGCTGCGCGTCACGGCGCTGACGATTTCGGAGGCGCAGCGCGACTATGCCGCGCGGCGGATACAGCGGGCCGGGCTGGCCGAGCGGGTCGACGTGAAGCTTTGCGATTACCGCGACGCGACCGGCGCCTACGACGGCGTCGCCTCTATCGAGATGTTCGAGGCGGTGGGAGAACGATATTGGCCCGTCTACTTCGACACGCTGCGTAATCGGCTGCGCCCGGGGGCCCGCGCGGCGCTTCAGGTCATCACGGTGCAGGACCGCCGGTGGGAGGTGTATCGCCGCGGCGTCGATTTCATCCAGAAATACATCTTCCCGGGCGGCCTGCTGCCCGCGCCCACGGCGCTGCGGGCCGAGATCGGGCGCGCGGAGCTGCGGGTGGTGCGCGAGACCGGGTTCGGGGACAGCTACGACCAGACGCTGCGGCGCTGGCACGAAGCGTTCAACGCGCGCTGGGACGACATCGCGTTGCTCGGATTCGACGATCGCTTCCGCAGGATGTGGAACCTCTACCTCACCTCTTGCGCGGCCAGCTTCAGGGGCGGAAACTCCGACGTGTTCCACCTGACGCTCACCAAGGCCGCCTGACGCATGTTTCCCACCGCACCGAAGCTGATCGCCGCCCTCGTCTTCGCGGCGCTCGCCTGGTGGGTCTGCGACCTGGTCCGGCCCTACCTGCCCGAGCAGCAGCCGGCGCGCGGGCTGAACGAGGTGGCAGCCGGTTTCGGCCTGCTGATGGGATGGCGGGTGATGGGGCGGCTTGTCGGCGGGGGATACGTCGCGGCCATGGGCTATGGCCTGACGACGCTTGTCGCGGTGGTGCTCTGGACGCTGCTGGCGCTTGCGGGCTACGAGATGGTCGAACGTGCGGTCCGCCTGTTCTATGACGGCCCGATGGAGGCGATCGAGGCGATGGTCCTGCTCATGATCGGGTACGGCAGCTTCCTACTGAACGCGACGCCTGCCGTGTCGGCGGCAGTCGGCGCTGCGCTCTGCGGGATGCTGGTCGAATTCGTCGCCCGCCGCGCCGCCTGATCCATGGCAGCGCTTCTTCTGTTCGGCACGCTTCTCGACCCCGATCTGCGCGCCATCGTGGCCGGCACGCCGCAGTACGCCCGCCCGGTTTGCGTGCCCGGCCGCGCCGTGAAGAGGGCGGCGGACGGCGATTACCCGGTGCTGGTCGAGGGCGACGTGGCCGAAGGCCTGCTGATCGAGGACCCCGACCCGGCGGCGCTGGCGCGCTTCGACTTCTACGAGGAAGGCTTCGGCTATGTCCGCCGCCGCTGGTCGGTCGACCTGGACGGCCTGCGCGAGGTCGACGTCTATCGCCCGCGCGGAGGTGGGCCGGAGGCGAGCGGCGAGCCTTGGTCGCTGGCGGAATGGCAGCGGGACTGGGGCCCGATGACCCGGCGCGCGGCGGGCGAGGCGATGGCGTGGTTCGGCGGCGTGAACGGCGCGACGCTGCGGGCGATGATGCCCACGATCCGCGTGCGCGCCTGCTCGCACCTTCGGGCCGGGGCGGCGCATGCCCCGGTCGGACTGCGCTCCGGGCAGCGGCGGGACGACGTGCGCGTCGACGCCGCGCGCCGCCCCTATGCCAGCTTCTTCGCGGTCGAGGAATTCGACCTGCGCCACCCGACCTTCGACGGCGGGGAAAGCGGCCGCCTGACCCGCGCCGCCTTCATGATGGGCGACGCGGTAACGGTGCTGCCCTACGACCCCGCCCGCGACCGCGTGCTGCTGGTCGAACAGTTCCGCGTCGGTCCCTATGCCCGCGGCGACGCGCATCCCTGGTCGCTCGAGCCTGTCGCCGGCCGCATCGATCCGGGCGAGGGGCCCGAGGAAGCGGCGCTGCGCGAGACCGAGGAGGAGGCGGGCCTGACCCTGCGCCGGCTCTTGCCGGTGGCCAGCTACTATCCCAGCCCCGGCGCGATTACGGAATATCTCTATTCCTACGTCGGTCTCTGCGACCTGCCGGACGGCAGTGATGGCATTGGCGGCAGTGCCGACGAGGGTGAAGACATCCGCAGCCACGTGTTGTCCTTCGACACCTTGATGGGGCTGGTCGAGACCGGGGAGGTGGACAACGGCCCGCTTCTGTCCACGGCGCTGTGGCTGGCGATGCGGCGCGGGACGCCGGGTGCGTTCGCTTGAGTTCCCCCGCCCCGCGCCCTAGACATTGGGCCAAAGCCGCGGAGCGAGAACATGACGATACACAGCGACCTGGCCTCGGCCATCGGTAACACCCCCCTGATCCGCCTGCACGGTCCGTCCGAGGCGACGGGATGCGAGATCCTCGGCAAGTGCGAGTTCATGAACCCCGGCCAGTCGGTGAAGGACCGCGCCGCGCTCTGGATCATCCGCGACGCGGTCGAGCGCGGGCTGCTCGAACCCGGCGGCACCATCGTCGAGGGCACGGCGGGCAACACCGGCATCGGGCTCGCGCTGGTCGGCTGCTCGATGGGCTTCAAGACGGTGATCGTGATCCCCGAGACGCAGAGCCAGGAAAAAAAGGACATGATCCGGCTCGCCGGTGCCGAGCTCGTCCAGGTCCCGGCGGTACCCTACAAGAACCCCAACAACTACGTCCGCTACTCCGAGCGCTTGGCGAAAAAGCTGGCCGAGACCGAGGATCACGGCGCGATCTGGGCCAACCAGTTCGACAACGTCGCCAACCGGCAGGCGCATATCGACGCCACCGGGCCCGAGATCTGGGCGCAGACCGAGGGCAAGGTCGACGGCTTCATCTGTGCCGTCGGCACCGGCGGCACGCTTGCGGGCGTGGCGGCGGCGCTTCAGCCCAAGGGCGTGAAGATCGGCCTTGCCGACCCCGAGGGGGCGGCGCTGCACTCGTATTACACGACGGGCGAATTCGCTTCGCCCGGCAGCTCGATCACCGAGGGGATCGGGCAGGGGCGCATCACCAGGAACCTTGAGGGCTTCACGCCGGACCATTCCTGGCGCATCCCCGATTCCGAGGCGCTGCCGGTAGTCTTCGACCTGCTGGAGAACGAGGGGCTGTGCCTGGGAGGTTCGTCCGGGATCAACGTCGCCGGCGCCATGCGGCTCGCGCGCGAGCTGGGGCCGGGGCACACGATCGCCACCGTGCTTTGCGACTATGGCACGCGCTACCAGTCCAAGCTCTTCAACCCCGCCTTCCTGAAGGAAAAGGGCCTGCCCGTGCCCGAATGGCTGGACGGGGAGTCGCGTATCCTGCCCACCGTGTTCGAGGACGTTGAATGATCGAGGCGCTTTACCGCGAAGAACCCTATGCCAAGACCGCGCCCGCCCGGGTGCTGAGCCACGCCGACGGCGGCGTGGTGCTCGACCGGCCGCTGTTCTATCCCACCGGCGGCGGCCAGCCGGGCGACAGCGGACGGCTGGAATGGGACGGCGGCGCGATGAGCGTCGCCGACACGGTGAAGGGCGCGGGGGGGCAGTCCGTCCTTCGTCCGGCCGAGGGCGAGCACCTGCCTCCCGAGGGGGCCCTGGTGATGCAGACGCTCGACTGGGACCGACGCTACGCGCACATGCGCGTGCACACGGCGCTGCACCTGCTGTCGGTGGTCCTTCCGCTGCCCGTCACCGGCGGGTCCATCGGCGCGGGCAAGGGTCGGCTGGACTTCGACATGCCCGAGGCGCCCGAGGATCGGGACGCGGTCGAGGCCGAGCTCAACGAGCTGGTGGCGCGCGACCTGCCGGTGACCGAGGACTGGATCCGCGACGAAGAACTCGACGCCAACCCCACGCTGGTCAAGACGATGTCGGTGCAGCCGCCGCGCGGCGCGGGCCGGGTGCGGCTGGTGCGCATCGGCGACGGGCCGGCGCAGGTCGACCTCCAGCCCTGCGGCGGCACCCACGTCGCCCGCACGGCCGAGATCGGCGCCGTCCGGCTGGGCAAGATCGAGAAGAAGGGCAAGCAGAACCGCCGGGTGACCATCCACCTCGACGGCTGACCGGCCCGCGCGTCGGTTCCTCCGGTCGCGCCTCGCAAGTGGCACCCGGGGGACACGACGGCCGCGACACGACCGGCGTTTTTCGCGGCCGACAGCGCTTGCACCCCCCGCCGGTTTTGGGCTAAGCCCCGCCTCACGGAGAGGTGGCCGAGTGGTCGAAGGCGCACGCTTGGAACGCGTGTAGGCGGGAAACCGTCTCCAGGGTTCGAATCCCTGTCTCTCCGCCACTATCACCCTTAGTTCCGCTGAAGGTCAGGCCGCTCGCCATATGAGGTGAGATCAGCCCTTCGGACCCCGGCACGGTACCCGCGAAACCCGCGCCGGTGACGGCAACAAGGGCTGCGGGAACGCCGGATCGCCAGCAGCCCCACGACCGTCAGAAGCGCCGGCAGGCCACCGGCTCGGGAGCAATTACATTGCCGTTACGTCAATATTCCGCTACGATCGGAACAAGCTCCAAAAGCCATGTGTGCAGCCTCGAAGGCGACGTGAACGTCCTGCTTTCGGGCGAGGACCATTCATGCCCGCATTCGACGTCACATTAACGAGGACGCTTCCGGATAGGCGAGGGGCCTTCGCGCTGCCCTACTGGACCGCGCGTGACGACGTTCCAATGCGCGACGTCTCGTCCTCCTTGGCCGCGGTCGGCGCGGCGTCCGAGGTCCGCCTGGCCCGGCCGCTGCCCGCCGCGCGGCGGGCCGATCCAGGCGATCCGACGTCGCCCGCCCAGGCCGTGACACGGGCCGAGCACGCGGCGGGGCTCGACCGCATGGTGCGCCTCAGAGCCCACGACCCGGAAGCGGCGCGCGACGCGCTGCAACGCCTCCGCAGCCGTGGCATGGTCGCGGAGATCAGCCCGGTCCGGACGTTCGCGTTCCGCCTCGATCGTTGGAGCGACCCCGTTCTGAAGGTCGGCGGCCGGCCGGGGAGTTGGGCGCTCGAGGCGGTCGACGCGGGCACAGCGCTCGCCCTGTCGCCAGGCCACCCCGCCATCCGCGTCGCCGTGCTCGACAGCGGCATCTCCCGCGACCACCCCGAGTTCGAGGGCAAGGTCGCGGGCGGCTACGACTTCGTGTCGCTCGGGGACGGGGGCAGCAGCGGCGGGCTCCTGATTGGCGACGTTACCGGCCGCGACCCGGACTGGGACGACGGCCCCGCCGCCCATGGCAGCCACGTTGCCGGCACCATCGGCGCGCTCGGCCTCGCTATGCCCGTCGGCGCGGCCGGGCTCTGTTCGCTCCTGGGCTACCGCGTGCTCGGCACCGCGCTGGAGAATGGCGCACGGATCGCCGTGGGCTCCGAGGCCGACATCCAAGCCGGCATCAAGGAGGCGGCCGACCGCGGTGCCAGCGTGATCAACCTGTCGCTCGGGCTGGGCGCCCAGGATGGGCTGGCCCCCCATGCCCGGGCGATCCGCTACGCGCGGCTGCGCAACGTTGTCACCGTGGCCGCCTCTGGCAACCACGGCAGCGACACGCCGGTCTACCCGGGTGCGGTGCCTGGCGTCATCACCGTCGGCGCGATCGACCAGTTCGGCCGCGTGGCGCCGTTCTCCGGTTGGGGGCCGCATCTCGACGTCACCGCGCCGGGCGCCGACATCTACTCCGCCGATCTGAACGGCGGCTACCGCTACCGCGACGGAACCTCGCACGCCGCTCCCTTCGTGAGCGCCACCGCGGCGCTGATCGTGGCGCTTGGGCACGAGCGGGGCGCGACCTTCCGGGAGAGCACCATCCGCCGCCTGATCCGGGACTCGGCCCGGATCGAGGGGCGGTCGCCCGATCCGCGCGGCGGCGTGGGCGTGCTCAATATGGGCCGCGCCCTGCGGGCGGCCGAGGCGTTGATCGAGGCGCATCGGCGCGGGCGCGGCACGGACGAACGGCGGCCGCCGTGGCCTTTCGGCTTCGGCCCGGAGGGCGCCGCGGCGGCGGCATAAACGGGATGGACACGTGAAAGGAAACTGACATGGCCTACAGACGGTCCATCATGAGGCGCCCGCTCGACCGCGACGCGCGGCGGGCCGAGGTGGAGAAGATCGACGCCGCGATCTTTTCTGACCGGGACGGGGCGCGGGACGAGGCCGAGCGCGACGAAACCCTGCGCACCCCCGTCCGAATACACGTCTTCATTGTCGACGAGGTTGAAGACACGGGGATCCGCCGCAAGCTGCTGGCCGCCGCGCGCAAGGGCATCCGCGACGAGAACGGCCAGGGTTTTCTGGCACAATCGCCCGAGCTTGCCGCCAGCTTCGCCTTCGAGCTGATGAAGGGAAAGTCGAAAGCGGACCTCGAGAGCGAGACGCCGGCCCAGGCCGCCCAACGCGCCGCCACCCTGTTCCGCCGCCACCGCGCCGCGGTCTTCAAGGACATGATCGCCGACGCGCTGGAGGCCCGCGGCCTCACCGCCGCCGCCGACACGGTTGAGGGGGTGTTCGACCGGCTCGACGCCGCCGGCACGCAGCCTGGCGGAACCGACTTCGCCGATCACGTGATCGATGCGCTGGACGCCACGGGGAACTACGTGACCTCCGCCGTGACCCGCCCGGTCAAGGCCGCAGACATCCGGCCCCTGGTCGGCTCGGTCAAGGCGCTCGGCAAGGGCCGCCAGGACGAGATCGCCGCCGCCCTCGCCGCACGCGGCGTGGTCAACCCGCTCGCCATCCAGCGCGAGGCAATCGCCGCCACCCTGCCTTCCACGGCCTATCACCGCCTTCTCACGGTGGCCAAGAACGCCATTTCAGCCAACGGTGGCGCCTCGGTGCTGGCCGTCTACGGCTTTGACGAGCTCGCCGGCGCGGCGCTCTACGAGGCCCTCAAGGGCGAGGCCAAGCCCGCCGAGGTCGAGGAGGAGACGGTCCGCGCCGCCGTGGAGGAGTTTTTCCGCCAGAACCAGGCCGTGCTTTACAAGGACCGGATCGCCGCCGTCTTCGCCGAGCGCTACGTCGATGCCGACGCCGGGCGGGTCGACGCGGCCTACGAACTCCTGCGTGAGCGGCGCGTGCCGCTCAACGACCCCGATTTCGCCGAAAAGCTGATCGAGAGCCTGCCCGAGCTACGCGTCTACGAGAACTACGAGCCGCTCTTTTCGACACTCCGCGACAGCGGCCCCTCGGCGCCGATGCAGGACTTCCGGCAGCCGCTGCCGCCGGGGCTCAAACGTTCGGCCATCTCGTTGCTGAACTCGCTCAACGTCAATCCCGACACGCTCGACAACGACTGGGCGCGCGCGGCGCTGTCGAGCGTGGGCTCCGGCGGGGCCTACGGCTCGGGCGGCTCGGGCGGCACCTTCAGTGGGGTGCTCGGCGGGCTCGCCTCGCCGCCCCACCTGCCGCCGGTCCGGATGCGCCGCTTCGAGGACGAGTTCACCGCCGGGATCGAGGGCGACCGCATTCGCACCATGGCGCGCGCCTACTACATCTACCAGTTCGACCGGCTCGGCATCATCGACATGGTCGAGGAGTTGATCGCCCGTCAGCGCAGCTTCTCTTACGACCTGGGCAACTCTCCGGCCAACGCGCTCATGTCACACTACCGGCAGGTCTATCGCATCGTCTATCCGGCGGCAGAGGACCGGCGACGCACCTTCGCAGCCGTGTTCGAGGAGGGTCCGCGCGGGGAGGCATCCCGCAACCTGCTGGGCGCGCTTGGCGAGGCCGGGATCGACCTGCAGCGCGTCAACAACGCCGGTGCCTACTTCTCGGGCGATGTCGGGCGCGGCTACTCCTACGCCCGCTTCCGCTTCGTGCGCGCGGGGATGAACCTTCAGCGGTTCCTCTCGGACGTCGGTGGCTACCACATGCCCGACCTTGTCGATCGCTGTTGGCACCAGCTGCACTTCTGCTTCTCGATTCTCGAGCGGCCCGAGGTGCAGCAGTACTGGGGCGGGCGGTTCAACTCGGGCCTTTGGGCCGTGGTCGAGGGCCTGCTCAACGAAGCCATCGGCGACAGCCGCGAGGACCGACGCCGCGTCTACGGCACCCAACTCACCGACCGGGCGCGTACGCTGGCCGTCTTCGGGCACGACCTGTTCGACTGGCTGGCCGACAACGCCTCCACGCTGCAGACCGCGCCCGATGCCGAGATCGACCGCGGCCTGGCCGTGCTGCAGAACTGGCTCGCCGCGTTCCGGCGCCCCGACACGGTGGGCGACTGGATCGATGACGACAGCTTCTATGACGGTGGCGAGGACGCGCCGACCGACATCGGCGATGAGTACGCCGCCGAGGCTGAGCGCGACGCGCTTCAGGACGCCGACATGCTCTGAGGGGACGAGCCGATGACGCCGAACGCCGACACCATTACCGCGCCCCGCACGGGCCGAGCCCCGGGGAAGAACAGAGAGATCGACCGCGAGGTCGTGGACCGGGTCCGCACCGACCTCAAGAAGTACCTCTCCGAGAACCCGACCTTTCTGTCCCTGCCGCGCGACAAGCAGGTCGAGATGTATCGCGAGATGCTCTCCCGCGGGATCGAGAGGGCCTGCAGGCGCACCGATCCGGCCACGGCCCAGAGCCGGCGGGCGCGGGGCCTGAACACCGATGCCACTGACCCGACCCGGCTCGACGAGTTGGCGCCTCTGGCGGGCGACTTTCTGGCCGAGGTGAACTTCGTCGACTTCGTGCGCGACCTGATCACCGGCACCTACGGCGCCATCGTCGACTCCACCATCGAGCAGACCGACGCCTTCGTCCGCCAGTTCAAGGAGCTGAGCAAGCCGCTCGGCGTGATCGCGCGCGACCACATCTCCTCGCTCGACGCCTTGGCCGAGATGGCGGCGAGTGACCCCCTGCGCTTCACCATGAGCCCCGAGGGCGAGCTCAAGGACGCCGAGACGGGCATGTCCGTCGACACGTCCAATGACGAGATCCAGCGCCTGATGTACGAGGCGCAGCTCAAGCTCGCCAAGGAGATGCGCTTCGCCCGGCGCGAGGTGATGCTGGCGGGGCAGCAGCGGCTGGTGGTCGACAAGGGCACGATCCGCGCCGCGCTGCTGTTCAACGTCCGCGGCACCGAGGCAGGCCAGGCCAAGGATCGGACGACCGACATTGAGCAGGGCGGCGGCCAGGGCGGCTTCAACCTGCCGTTCTTTGGAGGCTTCGGCGGCGGCAAGAAGAACACCAAGATCACCGTGTCCTCGCGCGAGCTCGTCACCAACACGGAACTCAACGCCCAGATCAGCGGCTTCGTCGAGGTCAACTTCAAGAGCGATTACTTCAAGCTCGACAATTTCGCCGACCTGTTCGGTGACGAGAGCACCAAGGCGTTGGTCGCCGAGGCAGAGCAGCGCCAGAACGGCGCCGCGCCGCCGGCGTGAGGGGGATGAGCCATGCAGACGGGCCATAGGACCGCGCGGAGCCCCAAGCCCTTCGAGCCCCATTTCGGGCCGGGCACCGACCCGTTTGAGACGCTGCTGCCGTCGCCGCGCGGCATGGGCCGCCGGGCAGGCTCGCTCAGCGGCACGGTGGCGCAGCGGATCGCCGCCTTCGGGGCCCGCACGGGCAACGGCGCTTGGCCCAAGCTGCCCCGCGCGAACATCGCCCAGCGGCTCGCGGCGCTCCAGAGCAGGCCCGACAACATCCGGCAGTACAACCTCAATGCCTGCGGGCCCGCGGCGGCCATGCACCTGCACGCCACGCGCGACTTCGCGGCGTTCGCGAACATGGTGATGACACTCTACGACGACGGCAAGGCCGCCTTCGGCAAGATCGGGCTCCGGTCGGACGACCTCGACGGGATCGACCCTCAGGCCTTCGCGGGCAACGCGACGCCGGGCCATCTGCTGCTCGACTGGATGATCCTGGCGAGCCTGCGCAAGAACGACAGCGCCTTCTTCGACGGGACCCCCGACGACGACCTCTCGGCCATCACCACACCCGGCGAGATGGTGCACTGGCTCAAGGACGGCGTGGGCTTCGCAGAGGCGGACGCCCAGACGAACCTGGCCTTCAACAAGGATCTGGACCACCTGCGGGGCCTCAAGGTCGCGCCCGACCTTCAGCCCGTTCTCCTCGTCAACAGCGGCGTGCTGCGCGGCAAGAGCGACAAGAAGACGAAGCGGGCCGAGAAGAAGTCCGCGAAGTCGCAGGGCATTATCGGCAAGGGCCTCGCCATGTTCCCCAACCACTGGGCGCCGCTGCTCCAGCCTGTCACCGACGACACCAAGCCGGTGCGCGTCTGGAGCTGGGGCGGACCGCAGGACTTCCCATCGCTCGACACCCCCGTCTGGTCCGAGGGCTACTGGGGCGCAGTGGTGGCGCGGGCATGAGCGGGCGGCCGCACATCCAGGTGCAGCTCCGGCGGCCCTACGCGCTGCGCGATGGCGGCCCGGCCATCGAACGGGCCATGGAGCGCCGCTGGGGCGTCGACGTGGCGGTGGCAGAGATGATGGAGGACGAGATGTCCCGGCACGGCGACGACTTCGAGGGCGTGCTGGCGGATCTGGGGCCGACCTCGGCCAGCCGCGCGGGCGCCCTTTCGGCGCGCCGGACGGCCGGATCGGGGACGGGAGGGCGGCGCGGTCGTGCGCCGGAGCCGGAGCTCGCCGAAGGGCTGGCGCTGTTGACCGCGCGGATGCAGGCGATCTGCGCCCGCGACCCCGAGATCCCCGGCCGCCCTTCGCAGCGGTCCATGGCGCGTATCCTCAGCCACTGCCTCGACCAGGTACCCGGCCGGTCCGGGGCCTCGTTGGCCGCCGAGCTCAACGCCCGCATCCGCGGCGGACGCGCGCCGGTCGCCGGCGGACGCGCGCTGGAGCACACGATCATGCGTGCCGCAGAGCGGATGCGCGCGCCCGATGGCCGCCTGAATGCTGCGGTTGCGCGCGAGCAGGCGTTCCCCGCCCTCGTCGCGCTCCTACCGATGCTCAAGGGCCTGCTGCCGAGCCTGATCCCCGCCCTGGCCCCGCTGCTCGGCAGCCTTCTGGGCGGGCTCGCGGGCGGCAAGAGCATGGCGGTGGGGCCCCCGCTCAAGGGCCGGGCCATGGGCGGGATCGACGTCGCCCACGGGCTCGGCCCGGACGGCCGCATTGCCGGCGAGCAGTCGGTCGAGAGCCTGGTGAAGCTCCTGATGGACCTGATCCCCGAGCTGGCCCCCGTCTTCGCCAAGATGATCGCCGATGCCGCCCCGGGCGTCGTGGGCCAGCTCGTCGGCGCGCTCAGGTCCGCGGCGCCCGCCGCCCCCGTGGTGCCGGTGCAGCCCGCGGCCGTCGCCGGCAACGCCCCCGAAGCGGCCGTGGCGCAAGGCTGGCGCGCTCGCGCGGCCGAAGCCGCCGCCGGGACTGGCGGCGGCGGGGTGAAGCTCGACCCGGCGATGATCGCGGGGATCCTCAAGAATATCGACCCCAAGGCCGTCACCGGGCTGATCCAGGGCATCGCCGGCAACGCGGGCGGCATCAATCAGCTCCTCGGCGGGCCGGGCCACGAGCTGCTCAAGTCCGTGGTCGAGCGCCTGCCCGTAGAGAAGATGTTCGACGCCCGCGCCTGGGTGCCGGAGATCAACCACGACCAGTTCGTCTCAACGATCCCTTGGTCGGCCGTGCTCTCGCTCGGCGACGCGGCCGGCATGGTCGGCCAGCTCTTCGTTCCGGGCCGCAAGCAGATCCAGGCCGACCGGCGCATCGAGGTCGCGCTGCCTCGCCGCGCCCTGACCGACCTGGGCGACGGCGAGACCTCCTGGATCTTCGTGTCCGACCGGACCTGCCGCATCCCCGTCGCGTTCACTGCCGGACCCGAGCGTCTCGACGCGCCGTTCCTCGACGTTCGGGTGTCGTGCGACGGCACCCCGCGGACCGGGCTCAAGCGGTGCGTCTGGCGTATGGCGCCGCTGGAGGCCGGCGCCTCGGCCGGCGCCGCGGTCGAGCTTGACCCGGACGTGCTGATGCAGGCCGAGCGCGCGGGCGGCCGCATCTGCCTTGCGATCCGGCTGGTGCAGCGGCGCGAGGGGGGCTCGGGGCCGCCCTTCTTCGGCAACGAGCTGCGCCTTTGCGCCCATGTTACCGCGCCCAACCGCATCATCCTCGACGGCGCCGAGCCGCTCAGGGAGCGGGACACCGCCACGGACGCGCCGGGCCTCCTGCTCCGGATTCCGTCGGAGGCGCGGTCCGGGGCCGCGCATCTGCGATACCGCATCGGCTTGGCCGAGGGGCCGGGCCTCGCCCGCCACCTGCCGCTCGTGGCGCGCCCCGGCCCCTCCGGCGACTACCTCGCCGGCGGCGTCGAGATCACGCCCGAGGGCTATGCAGAGCTGACGCGGCGCGGCGCCCCGGGGGCGACCGATCCGCTCGCCGCCGCCGCGGTCGCCGGCGCGTTGGCCGCCGATCCGACGCTGCGCGCCCGCCTGATGATCGAGACGGTCGAACGCCTGCCCGTAGGCACGGGCCCGCTCACCGTGGAGCCGGTGCTCCACGCCCAGGAGGTACATCTCGTCAGCTTCGTCGACATCGACGAGAATGGGAACCCGGCACGCCGCGAGGTCAGGAAAATCCAGCTTCCGGTCCCGGTCGGGATGCGGATCGGTGACTGACCTTCCCGAGATCGGCCGGCTCTCGGACGTGCTGGCCGAGATGCTCGACCTTGCCGAGTCCGGGACGCGAGGCTTCGAGACCGAGCGGCTGCGCCTCGGTCTGCCGCTCGAGATGTCGGTCCGCCGGCCGGGCGGGGTCGGCACCGTGCCCGAGATTCGTGGCGAGCCAACGAGCCAGCACTACCGCACGAGCGTCATGCCGGTTCTGCATCGGCTGGAGCTGCGGGTCCGATGGCACGGCCGGCCTGGCGGGCGTGGGGCGCGGCGCGCTCCACCGGACGGGGAGGGCCCAGGCGATTGAACGGCGGGCACACATCGTGGGACCTGCGCGAGTTCATCGAGTCGCTCGCCGACGAACTGGAGCGCGTGCACCAGGTGGCGCGGGTCAAGGCGATGCAGCGCAAGCGCCTTTACACGGTGGAGGACATGGGCCTCTCGCTCAACGTGTTCGCCGACTACGACGGCGACCGGGTGCGCTTCCGCACGGCCCAGCCGGGCGAGCAAGGCGCCTCCAAGATGGATCTCAAACTCGGTTCCATCACCGACAGGGTGGTGGCCGAGACCACCAGCGAGGATGCGCTGCGCGAGCGCACGCCGCTAGAGCAGGTCGCGCCCGAGGCGATGCGCCCGGAGGAGGCCCGGCGCCTGCGCCGCTACGGGGTGGACACCGCCGAGGACGTGGCCCGACTGGGTCGGCGCGGGGTGCGGGTCGAGGGCGTGGACTTCGCCGATCTCGCCCGACGCATGGCTCAGGCCAGCGCCCCCAAGCGACGCCCCGAGCCCGAGCGGGTGGTGCGCTTCCGGCGCGGGGGCGGGCTGAGCCTCGTGGTGTTCGGCCGCCACATGGACCAGGTCGCGCCCGACAGCGTCCGCGTGGACGGGCGGCCGGTACCGGCCCGGGCCGAGGCCCGGATGCTGACGCTCGACGCGATGGCAGACGGGGCCGCGAAGGCCGCCGGAGAGCTCGAGTTCCGGAGCCGGGGCCGCGAGCGCATCAGGATGACGCTGAACTGAGGGGGAAGCAATGACGCGCTACAAGTCCGGGCTCTTCGGCAAGTCTGACGCGCCCAGCCCGCTGGAGAGTTTCGACTCGCACTACCGGCGCGAGAGGTCGCGCCGCCTGATGAGCCGATACGGTCGCGCCCCCCGCGTCGGCGAGGGCGGGAACGGAACGGGGGACGGCGGCGAGGAAGCCCGTGACGATACCGCGGTCGAGACGCTGACGCGCGCCGCCACGGCCGACCGGGCGCATCCCGAGGGCCGCAGCGTGCTCCGCGAGCGGGTGGTCCGCGACTGGGACGCCGCACCGTCCGGCGATGCCGGGCCGGAACCTGCCGCCGCGCCGTCACCGCCCCCCGATCCGGCCCCCGGCCCGGACCCCGCCGCGACCGCCGACGATCGAGCCGCGCCGGAGGCGGACCGCGCCGAGGACGAGATGCCCCTCGTGGAGGCGGGAAGCTTCAGCGTTCAGGACGGCGGCGCGATGCCCGGCGAGGACTCCCTCGAGGAGGATGTCAGCCTGATCAACGAGCCCCGCCGCCCGCCGTCCCAGGAGGACCGCCGGGACGCCGCGGTGGAGGAGTTCCTGGCGATGATCGACCGCACCTACCGTCCGCCCTCCCCGCCGGGCCCCGACGAGGCGCTGGAGGGCCGCGCCGTCGAGGTCGACCCGGTCGACGTGATCGCCGACATCGTTGAGATGAGCGCGGGCGACACCGAGGCGTCCTACGACGACGTGCCCCCCGACGCGACGCCTGTGGTCCTCAACGCGGTCGTGCCGCCGCCGGAGGAGCTTGGCGCGCGAGGGGCGAGCATCGAGGCGGCCGGGCTCGGCCTCGCCGTGTTCGAGGCCTTCAGGGCCGAGGTGACGAAGGGTAGTATCGAGGTTTCCGCCCAGCCGTCGCGCTACGTCCATCCCAACACGCCGCCCGACAGCCGCTTCACCCAGGTGGTGAGCGATTTCGTGTTTCTCGCGCTGCATCCGCGCGTGGGCGTCTCCAACCAGCGCTTCAAGATGCGCCTGACCGTGGAGGTGAACCACAACGACATCCGGACCGCCAAGATCAACTTCGTCGGCGACGAGTCAGACGAGCTCTACGCCTCCTCCTTCTCGGTCGGCTTCACCGCCTCCGAGCTCAGCCTGCCGAAGGAGGCGATGTGCAAGATCCGCTACGACTTCGCAGGCCGGTGGGACCCCGCAGGCTCGGGCGACTACACCTTCGATGGCACGGTCGACGTCTGGGCCGACGGCTCGGTGCACTTCCAGCAGATGCGCAGCGATACCGACAGCTCCACCTTCGGCAGCGAGAAGGTCAAGGTGGTCCGCATCGTGAGTGCCAAGCGCATCTCGGTACGGCCGCTGCCGGCCAAGATCCGCCGCGGCCGCACCCATGCCGTGATGTTCGAGAAGCCCAAGCAGGCGGAGATTTCGGACGATCAGGCGCGTGCGCTCAAGGCGTTCATCGGTACGATCCCCGCCACCGATCTCGACCTGGTACGCCAAGGCCGGGTGCCCGTGGTGGTGGACGGGTTCGCCTCGACCACCGGCTCGGTCTCGGACAATCAGGCGCTGGCGCGCGACCGGCGCGAAGCGGCCATGGCGTTTCTGACCGACCAGATCGGGAGCGGAATCACGTTCACCGGCAAGGCGGAAGGCGAACTCGCCTCCGGCCGGCCCGACGGAACGGAGGCGGCCGAGGACCGGCGGGCCACCGTCACCATCTGGACGTTCCACGATCCCTGAGGCCCGTTGGACAAGCGGTGGCGTACCCTGCGACACCAACACATCGACCTGCCGAAGCTTCGCGACAATCTCTTCGGGCTCGTGCTTCTTCTGGGGCATCTGGCCGTCCTCGATCTGGCTCGAAAGCCTACTTCAGGAAGGGCCACTTTTCTGGCGGCAGGCCACCGAGCGAGAAGGCACGCTGCCGGCGCCCGACTTCTTTGCCTTGGTGCATCCTGACGATCGGGACGACGTTCACACCGCCTTCTCCTGCCGACCATCCGGAACCCGGCTCGACACGGGCTCGTTTCCCTCAGGCGTTCTTGAGGGAGGGCCCGATGCAGGACGACGCACCGTATGCCGAAGATCGCAGCGCGATGGTCACGTTTCAGATCGCGCGGCGAGGGGTCGAGGACGAGCGGGTGCTTGACGCGATGCGCAAGGTGCCCCGGCACGCTTTCGTGCCGCCCGAGCACCGCACCCACGCTTATGCCGATCGACCGCTGCCCATCGGGTCCGGGCAAACGATCTCTCAGCCATACATCGTTGCCCGCTTCGTAGAGGCGGCCCAGCTCAAGCCCGGCGACCGGGTGCTCGAGGTCGGAGGTGGGTCGGGCTACGCCGCCGCGGTCATGAGCCAGATTGCGCAGGAGGTCTGAGCGATCGAGCGTCACGGTCCGCTTGCGCGCCACGCACAGGAGACGCTGGCGGAAATCGGCTGCGACAACGTCCACCTCATCCACGGCGACGGCACGAAGGGCCTTCCCGACCAGGCGCCATTCGACGTCGTGGTGGTGTCGGCCGGGGGCGATCTGCCTGAGGCGCTGAAGGCGCAGGTGGCGGTGGGCGGGCGCATCGTCGTTCCCCTGCCCGAGGGCGACTGGCAGGTGCTTACCGTCCTGCACCGGACCGGAGAGGAGACGTGGGAGGTCGAGCGCGGCGAACCGGTGCGCTTCGTGCCCCTGATCGCATCGGTGGCCGACGATGGGGGAGAGTGACCATGAGCGAAATGTCAGACATCATGGCACGCTACGCCGAGGTAATCGACGATATGTCGGACCTTGCTTGCCTGATCGACCGCTTCGCCGACCGGAAGGTCATCTGCCTGGGCGAGTCGACCCACGGGACGCACGAGTTCTACGCCGCACGAGCCGCAATCACGGAGCGCCTGGTCCGCGAACACAACTACACCATCGTCGCTGTCGAGGCCGATTGGCCGGACGCGGCGGTTTATGACGCCGCGATCCGCTCCGACCATCAGCGCCGGCACGCCGAGCGCCCTTTCACGCGCTTCCCGCGGTGGATGTGGCGCAATCAGGAGACGTGGGACCTGCTGCACGCCCTGCGCGACGCCAACCGCCAACGCCCGAGCGCACGGCGGGCCGGGTTCTACGGGCTCGACGTCTACTCGCTCTGCGCCTCGATCGATGCGGTGGTGGATTACCTCGAAGAGGTGGACCCGACAGCGGCCGATGAGGCACGCAGCCTCTATGGTTGCCTCAAGCCCTATTGTGGCGACCCTGGCGCCTACCTGCGCAACGAGGTGGCCCGCGGCCATTCCGACTGCGAGGACGGGGCGGTCCAGGTGCTGACCGACCTCTTGCGCGAGCGGATGGACGGCATGGCGCTGTTCGACGCCGAGCAGAACGCCCGCATCGTCGTCGACGGCGAACGCTACTACCGCAGCATGTACTACTCCGATGTCAGCTCCTGGAACCTGCGCGACGAGCATATGTTCGACACTTTGCAGCGGCTGCTCGCGCGCGAGGGCCCCGACGCGAAGGCGGTGGTCTGGGCGCACAACTCTCACATCGGCAACGCCGCGGCCACCGAGATGGGACAGCGTCGCGGCGAACTGAACATCGGACAATTGGTGTGTGAGGCCTACGGCGACCGCGCTGCGCTGATCGGCTTCTCGACCAACACGGGCGAGGTCGCCGCGGCCGATGACTGGGACGACCCGATGGAGATCAAGCGGGTGCGCCCCGGGCTCGCCGACAGCCACGAAGCACACGCCCATGCCACCGGTCAGCCGCGGTTCCTTCTGGACCTGCACCGCGCCGAGGGTGCGGCGCTCTCGCGGCCCCACCTGCAGCGCGCCATCGGGGTCGTCTACCGCCCCTCGACCGAACGGTGGTCGCACTACTTCGAAGCGGAACTCGATCGCCAGTTCGACGCCTGGATCTGGTTCGACGAGACGCGCGCCGTCGACGCGGGACACGCTGCTCCGAAAGGCGGCGCCGCCGACCTGTTCCCGACAGGGCTCTAGGCGTCCGGCGGGACGAGTCCCAGTCCGCGCAGATAAATGCCGATCCCGGTCTCGAGCAGATCCTCGGGCGGGAAAGGCGACTTGGTGCCCGGCGAACCACGCGCGAAAAGTTCGACAACGCCGTGGCTCATCGCCCAGATATGCGCCGACACCATCTGCGGCGGCGGCCGCTTTTCCGCCGGAATATGTTCTGTCAGACGTACCGCCGACTTCTCGAGCACGTCGAACGACCGCCGCGCCACACGCGCCAGGTCCGGCGTTCTGTTGACGGAGATGCCGCTTTCAAACATCGCGACGTAATGGCCCGGATGTCGCCGCGCGAAGGCAAGGTATGCGCGGCCCGTCGCCTCGAACGCGGCAAGCGCGGAGGGCTGGCCGGATTCGTAGGCGTATTCCATCAGATCGGCAAAGATCTCGTAGCCCTGCCGCGCGGCCTCGGCGATCAGGTCCTCGCGCCCCTCGAAGTGACGATACACGGCCGCCGGCGTCACGCCCGCCTGCTTCGCCGCCTCGGACAGGGTGAACCCTGTCGGACCCTTGGCCTCGATCAGCTCCAGCGCCGCGTCGACCAGCGCCTGCCTGAGATTGCCGTGGTGATAACCGCGTTTAGGCATCCCAGCGGTCGGGGCCTCCGCAGATTTTCGCATCCGGATCATCGGCAACAGCGCCGATCTTCCCGCCATAGTCGAGCTGCGACAGCACGGCCCGGATGGCGGCGATCCGCGCGCGGCGCTTATCGTCAGACCGAACGACGGTCCACGGGGCGTGCTCGGTGTGCGACCGCTCCAACGTCTCGCCGATGGCGTCGGTGTAGGCGTCCCACTTCTTCAGCCCCTCCACGTCGATGTCGGACAATTTCCATTGCTTGAGCGGATCGCGCTCCCGCTTGAGAAACCGGCGCAACTGTTCTGCACGACTGACGTTTAGCCACAGCTTCACCAGACGGATCCCGTCGTTGACCAGCATGTCTTCGAATTGCGGTGCCTGGTGAAAGAACTGCTCGCGCAGCTCGTGCGAGGTGAAGCCGAAGACGTGCTCAACCACCCCACGGTTGTACCAGGAGCGATCGTAAAACACCATTTCGCCGGCTGTGGGCAGCCGCTCGAGATAACGCTGGAAATACCACTGTCCCTTCTCGGTATCCGATGGCTTCGACAGCGCCACGATGCGGGCCACGCGCGGGTTCAGGTTCTGCCGAAAGCGCGCGATCGTGCCGCCCTTGCCCGCGGCGTCGCGCCCTTCGAAAACCACGACCACGCGCTTACCCGTCGCCTTCACATCGGCCTGAAGTTTCACCAGTTCGAGTTGCAGCGCCTCCATCTCGGAGTCGTAGCGGTCCCTGTGCATACGTCTGTCGTATGGATAAGTGTCAGACAGGATGTCGTGCTTCGCCGCTCCCTTAATGGCCGCGCGCACGTGGTCCGGGGCCTCCTCCTCGAAGAAGCGGGTGATGGCACCGTCGAAGGGCAGGGGCATTCTTGCTCTCCCGTACAGGTCGAAGCAGGGTAGGCGGGCGGCCGGATCAGCGCAATCCGGCCCGCCTTGCGGCCCGATCGATCGCCTGTTCCACCGGGTCGGGTGCCACGTGGTGAACCATGTGCCCGATGCCCTCAAGCTTCGTCAGGGTTGCTCCGGGCGCGTCCTGCGCAAGCCGCGCGGAATGGATTTTGAGCGGGACGATGTCGTCTGCGGTGCCGTGGACGATCTCGACCGGCAGGTCGAGTTCGGCGTACCGCTTCGACATCTCGACGACGTGCGGCCGAAGCGAGTTTACCTGCCGCGCATTGGCGCGGAAGCTGCCGCGGCGCAGGGTCAGCTGGGCGCCAACATAATCTGAATAGCCTTCGGGCGGCTCCTGAGGATAGAAGATCGCGCGAACAGCGGTATCGATCTGCTTCTGTCCGACGAATGCCGTCGCCAATGGTACGACATTTGCGCCACCAAATGAGGAGGAGGCAAGGTCATACACCCAGCCAAGGCCGCCCGGCCAAGGATGCGTGGCGGGAGCAAGCAGAGCCAGTGCCGCCGGGTCATGATTCAGCCCCCACGCCAGTGCAACTGTTCCGCCATAGGAATGGCCCAGGACGATCGGATGCTCGATTCCCAGCCCCTCTGCCGCGGCGGCAAGGAATGCGGCTTGTTCCGCGGGGCTCTCGGCCCGCGTGTTGTAGGGCCCGCCAAATTCGTCGGACACTCGGTCCGTGTATCCCAGCCCGGGACGGTCGAACACCGTGACACGGTAACGGTTGGCTAGACGGTCGAGGAAGCGGTACGTGAAGTCGCGAGTATTCCCACTCGCGCCGTGGATGAGGACGAGGTCGGGGCCGGTTCCGCGTTGCACGTAGTGTACGCGCTGGCCGTTGACCCTGGTGAACGCGCCGCCGGGCGGGAAGCGCGTGTGCGCCGCGATCTCGCGCCGGTCGGCGCGCCCGTCGACGATCATGCCGCATCCGCCCAGCAGGAGCGCGGCGGTCAGAAGAGCGCTAGCGACCAATCTGGAGAGGGTCATAGGGCGTCGACTGGTAAATTTCGTTGATCCAATTGCCGTACAATAGGTGCGCGTGGCTTCTCCACCGGTTCAGCGGCGTGCGTGAAGGATCATCGTCCGGATAGTAGTTCAGCGGCACGCGGATCGGCGCGCCGCCGGCCACATCGCGATCGTATTCCTGCTTTAGCGTGTCGCTGTCGTACTCGAAGTGGTTAAAGATATAGAGCGCGCGGTGATCCGGATCCTCTACAAGACACGGGCCAACCTCGTCGCTGCTCAGCAGCGTCCTCAGCGCGGGAACGGCATCTATCTCGTCCTGCCGCATCTCGGTCCAGCGGCTGACCGGGATAATGCAATCGTCCGAGAATCCGCGCAGGTAGGGGCTGCCTGGGGCGCGATTGAGATGCCGGAAGCAGCCGAACGCCTTTTCTGGAAGGCTGTGCTTTTTCACGCCGTGGAAATGGTTAATCATTGCCATTCCGCCCCAGCAGACGCCGAAGGTCGAGTGCACGTTGGTCTGGGTCCAGTTCATCACCTCGACCAGCTCGTCCCAGTACGTCACTTCCTCGAACTCGAGGTGCTCGATCGGGGCCCCGGTGATGATCAGGCCGTCGAACCTTTCCTCCTTCACGTCCTGAAACGGGCGATAGAAAGCCTCCATGTGGTCGGCGGCCGTGTTCTTTGTCTGATGTTCCGTCATCCGGATCAGCTGCAGGTCGATCTGCAGAGGTGTGGCACCGATCAGCCGGGCGAACTGGTTCTCGGTCTGGATCTTCTTGGGCATCAGGTTCAGCAGCCCGATGCGCAGAGGCCGGATGTCCTGCCGCGCGGCGAGCTCCTCGGACATGACCATGACACCCTCGCGGCTGAGCACGTCGAAGGCGGGCAGGTCGGCGGGCAGCTTGATCGGCATGAGCGGAAGGTCCTCGGTCGGCGCGAAGCCCTGAGATAGCGGCGGGCGGTCTGCGGCTCAAGCCCGCGAGGTGCATGTCCGGGTTTTACGGCGACGTGCAGGAGCACAAAAGGCCCCGCCGCAGGGCGGCAGGGCCTTTCGAACAAACGTCTTACAGATCAGGCGTTGTGTTCCCGGATCTTGTTGGCGGCGTCCTTGTCGAAGCCGACGCCGTTGTCTTCGAACAGCTTGTCCAGCTCCCCCGACAGCGTCATCTCGGTGATGATGTCACAGCCGCCGACGAACTCGCCCTTGACGTAAAGCTGCGGAATCGTCGGCCAGTCGGAATAGTCCTTGATCCCCTGGCGGATGGCATCGTCGGCAAGCACGTTCACGTCCTGGTACTCGACGCCCATGAAGTTCAGCACGCCGGCCACGCGGCTCGAAAAGCCGCATTGAGGCATCGATTTCGTGCCCTTCATGAACAGCACCACGTCATTACTGGTGACGGTTTCCTTGATCTGGTCTTCTGCGGTCATGTGTCTGGCCTTTATTTCTTGTCCGGTGCCTGGTGGGCGTCCGGGTCGGTGTCTTCTTCTGCCTCCTCGGGCGGAGGCTGGTAGCTCGGCGCGTTCTCGTCGATGGGAAACGAGGCGCGGTTGTTCTGAGACGCTCCGTACTTCAGATATCGTCGAACTTCGAGATACATCGCACGGGCGAAAATGACGACGAAAGGAAGAAGGATAAGGATGATGAGGACGCGGTGATCCGTCAATCCGGCGCCTTTGTCGTCAGCGCGAGCGCGTGCAGCTCGCCGTTGGCGCCGTCCATCTTGCCCTTCAGCGCGGCATAGACCGCACGCTGTTGCTGTACGCGGTTCTTGCCACGAAAGCTTTCGTCAATCACTTCGGCGGCATAGTGGTTTCCGTCGCCCGCGAGGTCCGTGATGGTGATCTTCGCCTGCGGGAAGCTTTCACGGATCAGGTCCTCGATCTCGTGGGCCTGCATCGCCATGGGTGCACCCTCCGTCCTTTGGTCCAGATGTAGATACGGCGCTGAAGCGCCGCAAGTGTTGGTCAGGCCAGTGCGGCTCCGGGACCCGCGAACCCGAGTGCCTGTTCGAAGCTCGTCCTGTATAGGCCCGACAGTGTTTCGAGCGGCAGCGCCGAGCGTCCGATGCGTATTTCGTCGCCGCCGAAACGTCCGACCATAGTCACCGCGACGCCCGCGCGTCCGCCCTCGAGCATCAGCGCCTCGGCTGCGTCGAAGGAACAGGCAACGAGATACCGCGCCTGGTCCTCGCCGAAAAGCTGTGCCGTTTCGGTGACGTCCAGGGTCACACCAATGCCCGCAGCTTCGGCCATCTCGAACGCGGCGAGCGCGAGACCCCCGTCAGACAGATCGCTGGCTGCCGTGATCCAGGCGCGGTGGGCCAGAAGAAATTCGCCGTTCCGCCGCTCGGCGTCCAGGTCGACGGCCGGGGCGTCGCCTTCCTCGCGCCCGAAGGCGTGTTGGAGAAGGGCGGACTGGCCGAGATGGCCCTTCGTCTCGCCGATCAGAAGCGCGAGGCAGCCGTCGGTGGGCTGGCCCGCGATGATATCGTCAGACGTTTCGATCAGGCCCACCGCGCCGATGGTCGGCGTAGGCAGGATCGCCTGGCCGTCGGTTTCATTGTAGAGCGAGACGTTGCCGGACACGATCGGCATGTCGAGCGCCGCGCAGCCCGCGCCGATCCCCTTGATGGCGCCGACGAGCTGGCCCATGATCTCGGGCTTTTCGGGGTTGCCGAAGTTCAGATTGTCGGTTGCCGCCAAAGGCGTGGCTCCCACGGCGACGAGATTGCGGTAGGCTTCGGCCACTGCCTGCTTGCCGCCTTCTTCCGGGTTGGCGCGGACGTAGCGGGGCGTCACGTCGGAGGTGAAGGCCAAGAGCTTCCCGGTGCCGTGCACGCGCACGATGCCGGCGCCGAGGCCCGGCGCGCGCACCGTGTCGGCGCCCACCTGAGTGTCATACTGTTCCCATACCCAGTGCTTCGATGCGTGGTCGGGCGAGGTGATGAGCGCGCGCAGCCCCTCGATCGGGTCGATCTCGAGCGCCTCGGAGAAGCCTTCCGGCGAGGGAGTGGGCTCCCACGGGCGGTCGTATTCGGGCGCGGTCCCCGACAGCGCCTTGAGCGGCAGGTCGGCCTTCACCGTGTTATTGTGCATGATGAGGAAGCGGTCCTCGGCGATGGTCTCGCCCACGATCGCGAAGTCGAGGTCCCACTTGTCGAAGATCGCCTTTGCCTCGTCTTCCTTCTCAGGGCGCAGGACCATGAGCATCCGCTCCTGGCTTTCCGACAGCATCATCTCGTAGGCGGTCATGCCGCGCTCGCGGGTCGGGACCTTTTCGAGGTCGAGGCGCACGCCGAGGTCGCCCTTGTCGCCCATTTCGACGGCCGAGCAGGTCAGGCCGGCCGCGCCCATGTCCTGGATCGAGATCACCGCGCCGGTCTGCATGAGTTCGAGGCAGGCCTCGAGCAGGCGCTTTTCCGTGAACGGGTCGCCGACCTGAACCGTCGGACGTTTTTCCTCGATCGTCTCGTCGAACTCGGCCGAGGCCATGGTCGCGCCGCCCACGCCGTCGCGCCCGGTCTTGGCGCCGAGATAGACGACGGGCATGCCGACGCCGGAGGCGGCGGAGTAGAAGATCTTGTCGGTCTCGGCCAGGCCGGCGGCGAAGGCATTGACCAGGCAATTGCCGTTATAGGCAGGGTGAAAGCGGACTTCCCCGCCCACCGTGGGCACGCCGAAAGCGTTGCCGTAGCCGCCGATCCCTTCAACCACGCCCGAAACGATGTGGCGCGTCTTGGGATGGTCGGGCATTCCGAAGCTCAGCGAATTCATCGCGGCGATGGGCCGCGCGCCCATGGTGAAGACGTCGCGAAGGATGCCGCCCACGCCGGTCGCCGCCCCTTGGTAGGGTTCGATGTAGGAGGGATGGTTGTGGCTCTCCATCTTGAAGACCACCGCCTGTCCGTCACCGATATCCACGACGCCCGCGTTCTCGCCCGGCCCGCAGATCACCTGGCGGCCGCTGGTGGGCAGCGTGCGCAGCCACTTCTTCGAGGATTTGTAGGAACAATGCTCGTTCCACATGGCCGAGAAGATGCCAAGCTCGGTAAAAGTCGGCTCACGGCCCAGAAGATCGAGGATGCGCTGGTATTCGTCGGGCTTCAGCCCGTGCGCGGCGATCAGGTCTCCGGTGATGCTCGGCTCGTCCATCTGTGCCCCCTGGCGATGTCGAGGAGGCTTTTAGAGGCCGTGGCGCGGGGAAGAAAGCCCCCGCGGCAACTCCGACCCCGGTCTAATCCTCGACCTTTCCGTCGACGGCGGCCCGCTCGAGGAAGACCTTGCGCGTCATGGGCAGCGTCACCGACCCGTCGGCGGCGGCCTCCATGTCGCTGCGCACGATGATCGTGTCCATCCCGTCCTCAAGCGGCTCGTCCAGCCGAACTGTCAGACCCAGCGCGTTCTGACCGTCGACGGTTCCGACAGCCTCTCCGTCCGAGGTGTAGACGGGCGCGCCGTTGCGTGCCGCGGCGATTTCTTCGGCCGGGACGTCGGGCTCTGCCTCCAGTTCGGTGGCGGGGCCGGCGGTGTCCTGCGCCGACAGCGGAAGGGCCAGCGCGAACAGGAGGGCGGTGGCGGCAAGCGGCAGGTGCATCGTGTCTCTCCGTGTCATGGGCATGGAGTCGCATGGGAGGGTTTGAAGGAAAAGCCCCGCCGCGCCCGTCGCGGTTCCGACAGGCGACATCATCTGCCTGACAATTCGGCGACGCGCGAAAAAAAGGCCGAGCACTAAGCCCGGCCTAAGTCCAACAGGGAGGTAAAAAGCGGCAAGAAATCTCTGAACCGCTTTCGAAACGGGATTTATGCCTGCGAACTGGGCGGTTCAAGAAAAAAGACCGGGCAGTGCTGCAAGCCCGCTATGCGCGTCCTGCATGGCGAGGAGGGTCAGGCGACGGCGTGCTCATCCTTGAGGCGCTTGCGGTGCGCGATGATCTCCTCGGTGACGAAATCGCGGAAGGCGGCGATGCGCTTGGATTGGCGCAGCTCTTCGGGATAGGCGAGGAACACCGGGACCTCGCCCGACTCGTAGTCGGGCAGGACGCGGACGATCGAGGGGAAATCCTCGATCACGTAGTCGGGCAGCACGCCGACGCCGAGGCCGGCAATCACCGCCTGAAGCGCCCCGAAATAGTTGTTCACGGTCAGCATCGACGGGATGTCGTAGGTCAGAAGCTCCTGCACCATCCGGGCGCCGGCCGAAACCTGCGCCGACGAGGTGTTCTGGCAGATCAGCCGGTGGCGGTTCATGTCCTCGAGCCGCTCGGGCGTGCCGTTCTGCGCCAAGTACTCGGGCGACGCGTAAAGCCGCATGCGCACGGTCATCAGGCGGCGGCGGATAAGGTCGGCCTGGCTGGGCTCCTTCATGCGGATGGCGACGTCGGCCTCGCGCATCGGCAGGTCGAGCACGCGTTCCTCGAGCATCAGGTCGATCTTCAGATCGGGGTACTTCTCGTAAAGCGCGGGCAGGCGCGGGGCGAGCCATAGCGATCCGAAGCCGGTGGTGGTGGTCACCCGCAGTTCGCCGAACACCTCTTCCTCGCTGTCGCGGATGCGCGCGGCGGCGGCGTCGACGCGGCGTCGCATGGCCGAGGTCGCGTCGAACAGAAGCTCGCCCTGTTCGGTCAGGATCAGGCCGCGGGCGTGCCGGTGGAAAAGCGTCGTGTTCAGCGACTCCTCGAGCGCGCGGATCTGGCGCGACACCGCCGACTGCGACAGGTGCAGCGTCTCGCCGGCATGGGTAAGGCTGCCGGCATCCGCCACGGCGTGAAAAATCCTGAGCTTGTCCCAGTCCATGAGGGGCCGTTTCTTTCGATATCCGCTATATTTGGCTCGCAGCAATAAGGGGACCATATCAGAGTTTGCAAACAGTCTCGTTACATCCGAATCATTTTTGTCCCCTTACAGCGCGAACGGGCGACACCGCGCGTGTCGGACCGGAACGCGGAGGCCGCGCCGGGGAGGGCCCCGGGACATCTTCGGTCTGGAAATATCCCGGGGGCCGCCGCAGGCGGCGGGGCAGAGCCCCTCGACACCTGCCACACGCACTGCCGCGATGGACTTTCCGCGCCGCGCCGCCTAATCCCGGGGCCGGAGCCGGAAGCGGCTTGAACGGGTGGACAGGTGCGGGCAGTTCCTCATGGCGGTCGGGATCTTCGATAGCGGGCTGGGCGGGCTTTCCGTCCTCGACGCGGTGACGCAGCGTCTGCCGCGGGTCGACTTCGTCTATCTGGGCGATAACGCGAACGCGCCCTACGGCGTGCGCGACGCCGAGGATATCTATGGGCTGACGACCGCCGGCGTGCAGCGCTTGTTCGACGCGGGCTGCGACCTGGTGATCCTGGCCTGCAACACGGCCTCGGCCGCGGCTTTGCGGCACATGCAGGAGGCGTGGATCCCGCCCGGCAAGCGCGTTCTGGGCGTCTTCGTCCCGCTGATCGAGGCGCTGACCGAGCGGCATTGGGGCGACAATTCTCCTCCGCGCGAGGTGGCGGTCAAGCACGTGGCGCTCTTCGCCACGCCGGCCACGGTGTCGTCGCGTGCCTTCCAGCGTGAACTGGCCTTCCGCGCCATCGGCGTGGATGTCGAGGCGCAGTCCTGCGGCGGCGTCGTCGATGCCATCGAGGAAGGCGACATGATCCTGGCCGAGGCGCTGGTGCGCAGCCATGTCGACGCGCTCAAACGCAAGATGCCGCACCCGGATGCCGCTGTTCTGGGCTGCACGCATTACCCGCTGATGGAAGAGGTCTTCCAGGATGCGCTGGGACCCGAAGTCTCGGTCTTCTCGCAGCCCCGGCTGGTCGCGTCGAGCCTGGCCGATTACCTCGACCGGCATCCGGACCTGCTGGGCCGGGGCGAGGCCGCGTTCCTGACCACCGGCGATCCGCGGCGGGTGTCGGACCAGGCGACGCGCTTCCTGCGACGACGCATCACCTTTCAGTCCGCCTGAATTCACGTGACAACGGCATCCTCGGGACCTTTCAAGGGCTTCGGGGGCGCGAGGAGACAGACCATGACGCACAAAGTCGCCATTCTGGGCGCGTCCGGCTATACCGGGGCCGAGCTTGTCCGGCTGATCGCCACCCATCCGTCGATCGAGATCGCCGCGCTGACCGCCGACCGCAAGGCCGGCATGACGATGTCCGAGACCTTCCCGCATCTGCGCCATCTCGACCTGCCGGTGCTCCAGCGGATCGAAAGCGTGGACTTCGCGGGTATCGACCTGGTGTTCTGCGCGCTGCCCCACGGGACCACGCACGAGATCGTGGCGTCGCTGCCGCGCGAGGTGAAGGTGGTGGACCTCTCGGCCGGCTTCCGCCTGCGCGACCTTGCCGCCTACGAGAAGTGGTACGGCGCGCCGCATGCCGCGCCGGAGTTGCAGGAAGAGGCCGTCTATGGCCTGACCGAGTTCTACCGCGACGACATCCGCACTGCGCGGCTCGTGGCCGGAACGGGCTGCAACGCCGCGACCGGGCAGTTCGCTCTGTGCCCGCTGATCAAGGCCGGGGTCATCGACCTTGACGAGATCAACATCGACCTCAAGGCCGGCGTCTCGGGCGCCGGGCGGTCGCTGAAGGAAAACCTGCTGCACGCCGAGCTGTCCGAGGGTTACCACGCCTATGCCGTCGGCGGCACGCACCGGCACCTGGGCGAGTTCGACCAGGAATTCTCGCGCCTCGCCGGGCGGCCGGTCGAGGTGCAGTTCACCCCGCACCTGATGCCCGCCAACCGCGGTATCCTCGCCACCGTGCACGTGCGCGGCGAGGCCGAGGAGATCCACCGGACGCTGAGCGCCGCGTACGCGGGCGAGCCGTTCGTGCAGGTGCTGCCCATGGGCCAGCATCCCTCGACGCGGCACGTGCGCGGGTCGAACTTCGTCCATCTGGGCGTGGTCGGAGACCGGCGGCCCGGGCGGGCGACGGTGATCGCGGCGCTCGACAACCTCACGAAAGGCTCATCGGGGCAGGCTTTGCAGAACGCCAACCTGATGCTAGGCGAAGAAGAGACGGCGGGCCTGATGCTCGCTCCCGTGTTCCCGTGAGGCGGCGATGAAAGGTCTCAAGAAGAAGCGTCGGATTCAGATCATCCTCGTGGCGGTCGTCGCGCTGGCGATCTCGACCGCGCTGATTGGCTATGCCATGCGCGACGGGATCAACTTCTTCATGGCGCCGTCGCAAGTGGCCGAGGCGCCGCCGGCACCGACCGAGGTGTTCCGCATCGGCGGCTTGGTCGAGGAAGGGACCCTGGTGCGCGGGCAGGGCGAGACCATCACCTTCAGCGTGACCGATGGCGCGGCGAGCGTGCCGGTCGCCTATACCGGCGTGCTGCCCGACCTTTTCGAAGAGGGTCAGGGCATGGTGGGCACCGGTCGTTATGTCAACGGCACCTTTGAAGCCTCTGAGATCCTTGCAAAACACGACGAGACCTACATGCCGAAAGAGGTCATCGACGCGTTGAAGGAGCAAGGGGTGTACGAGGCACCGGACGGTCAGGTCCCGCCATCTTAATCCTTTGGCCGCAGCCTCAATCGCGCTTCAATATGCGTGAAAGGGCTGTGGCATGCGTACCGTCGAAGACATTGCCGACGAGATCCTCGCCCGGGAGGGCGGCTTTTCGAACGATCCCGATGATCCGGGCGGGCCGACCAAGCACGGCGTGACGCTGGGCACGCTGCGTCGGCTGGGCATCGACCTGGACGCGGACGGTGACGTGGACACCGAGGACGTCAAGCTGCTGTCGCGCGACCGGGCGCGGGACATCCTGATCCAGCATTTCTATCGACGACCACGTATCGACGACCTCCCCGCCGATTTGCGCCCGAGCGTCTTCGACATGTACGTCAATGCCGGTACGCAAGCCGTTGTCATACTTCAGAGACTTCTGAACGAGATGGGCCAGAGGATCGCCGTGGACGGGATCATCGGGCCCGAGACCATCGGCGCGGCCGAACTCGCGCAGGCGGCCGCCCCGCGCCACTTGGCCGACGCCTATGGCATCGCGCGGCGGAACTACTACTACGCCCTGGCCGACCGCCGACCGGCGAGCCGCAAGTACGTTGTGCGCCGCGACGGAGGGAAGGGAGGCTGGATTCGGCGGGCCGAGGATTTCATCTCGCCCCGCTACCACCTGACCGAGGACGAGCATGCCGAGCGGGTGTCGGCATGGGGCTGATCGAGCGGGTGATGTCACTGGCCTTCGGCACGGGCGCGACCGCGCTCCGCGAGACGGCGCATGTGTTTCGCGAGAACGCCGAGAACCGGGCGGTGCGCGAACTGGAACTGAGCGAGGCCGCGCTGGCGCAGTTCGCCGCCGAGTTCGCGGCGCGGCGACGAGGCCGCTTCGACCGGTTGATGGATGCGGTAAACCGTCTTCCGCGCCCCGCGCTGGCGCTGGGGACGCTGGGGCTGTTCGTCGGCGCGATGGCCGATCCGGTCTGGTTCGCGGCGCGGATGGAGGGCGTGGCGCTGGTGCCCGAGCCCTTATGGTGGCTGATGGGGGCGGTCGTGTCGTTCTATTTCGGCGCGCGTCACCAGGCGAAGGGGCAGGAGTTCCGGCGCGCGCTTGCCGAGAGGGCGCTGGCGGCGCGGAAGCTGCAAGGCGAGCGCAACGCCGCGCTCGAGGATTGGCGGCGCGGAAATGTATGACCTTTTGCTCAAGCTCGTGTCCGAGCACGGGCCGTGGGTGCTGCTGGTGTTCTACCTGCTTTACCGCGACCTTCAGAAGGACGAGGCGACGCGCGCCTCGCTCGACAAGAACACCGAGGTGCTGATCGAGATGACGACATTGATCCGCGAACGGCTGCCGCGGGAGCGGGCGGCATGATCCGTCGCGGGGTGGCGCGGCTGGTGCGGTGGACCCTGTGCGGACGCGGCCTGGCGCGGGCGGTGGAGCGGAACCGGGCGGCCGCGGCGGCCATGCTGGACGCGGTGACGCGGGAGCTTTCGGGGCCGTAGAACCGCGCGATTGGCGTGGTGGCGCAGTCTCTGCCGTGGCAGACCGTTGAGAAGCATTTGCGCCCGCGGCGCCGGTCTGGCCCGAGGGGGCGGAGTGAAGCGGCGCGAGTGACAGCTTTCGGCCCCGCGTCCCTTGCGGGTGCGACATGGTGCGCGGGCCATTGTTGCCGCGGGGTGCGGGGTCTATCCTGCGCGGCATGATCGTAGAACTCGGCCACTTCGCCCTCGTCCTCGCCTTCGTCGTCGCCATCGTGCAGACGGTCGTGCCCATGATCGGCGCGCAAAAGAACTGGCGCGGCTGGATGGCCGCGGCCGAGCCGGCGGCGAACGCGCAATTCCTGTTCCTGGCGTTCTCGTTCGCGGCGCTGACCTATGCTTTCGTGACCTCGGACTTCTCGCTCCGGCTGGTGGTCGAGAACAGCCACACGCTCAAGCCCATGCTCTACAAGGTGACGGGCGTGTGGGGGAACCACGAGGGCTCGATGCTGCTGTGGGTGCTGATCCTGGCGCTCTTCGGCGCGGGCGCGTCGTGGTTCGGCGGTGGGCTGCCCGAGCGGCTGAAGGCGCGAGTTCTGTCGGTGCAGGCGGCGATCGGCGTGGCCTTCCTGGCCTTCATCCTGTTCACCTCGAACCCGTTCCTGCGCGTGGCGGTGCCGCCCTTCGACGGGCAGGACCTGAACCCGCTGCTGCAGGACCCCGGGCTCGCCTTCCATCCGCCGTTCCTCTACCTCGGCTATGTCGGGCTTTCGATGTCGTTCTCGTTCGCCGTCGCCGCGCTGATCGAGGGGCGGGTCGACGCCGCCTGGGGCCGCTGGGTGCGGCCGTGGACGCTGGCGGCCTGGCTGTTCCTGACCATCGGCATCGCGCTGGGATCGTGGTGGGCGTATTACGAGCTGGGCTGGGGCGGTTTCTGGTTCTGGGACCCGGTCGAGAACGCCTCGTTCATGCCCTGGCTGATCGCGGCGGCGCTGCTGCACTCGGCCATCGTGGTCGAAAAGCGCGAGGCGCTGAAGAGCTGGACCATCCTGCTGGCGATCCTGGCCTTCGGGTTCTCGCTGATCGGGACGTTCATCGTGCGCTCGGGCGTGCTGACGAGCGTGCACGCCTTCGCCAACGACCCCGACCGGGGCGTCTTCATCCTGATCATCCTCGGAATCTTCATGGGTGGAGCGCTGACGCTTTATGCCGCGCGGGCGGGCGCGATGGAGGCCAAGGGCGTGTTCGGGATGCTGAGCCGCGAATCTGCGCTGGTGGCCAACAACGTGCTGCTGGCGGTCGCGGCCTTCGTGGTCTTCATCGGCACCGTCTGGCCGCTGGTGGCGGAACTGGCCTTCGACCGGAAGCTGTCGGTCGGGGCGCCGTTCTTCAACGCCGCGTTCACGCCGTTCATGGTGGTGCTGGCGATGATCCTGCCCATCGGTGCGATGATGCCGTGGAAGCGCGCGAGGATGGGGCGCGTGATGAAGCCGCTCTGGGGCGTTCTGGCGCTGAGCGTGGCGCTTGGCGCGCTGGTCTGGGCGGTGCAGACGGGTCGGTCGGCGCTGGCGCCGGTGGGCGCGATCCTGGCGGCCTGGCTGGTGCTGGGCGCGGCCGTGGATGTCTGGTCGCGGACCGGGCGCGGCGGACTGGCTTCGAAGGCCGGCCGGCTGGCGCGGCTGCCGCGGGCCGACTGGGGCAAGGCCGTGGCGCATTCGGGCCTGGGCATTACCCTCTTCGGGATCGCCGCGATGACCGCCTGGCAGGTCGAGGATATCCGGGTGGCGCAGGTCGGCGCGCCGTTCGAAGTCGCCGGTTACGAGGTCACGCTTGAAGGGGTCGAGCGTGTGCAGGGGCCGAACTACATCTCGACTATGGCCGAGATGACGCTCGCCCGGAACGGGCGCGAGGTGGCGCGGCTTTATCCCGAGAAGCGGGACTATCCCGTGGCGCGCATGCCGACGACCGAGGCCGCGATCGACAACGGCGTGTTGCGGGACCTCTATGTCGTGATCGGAGACGCGCAGGACGCAGGCGGCTGGGCCGTGCGGATCTATATCAAGCCCTTCGCCAACTGGATCTGGGCCGGCGCGATCATCATGGCGCTCGGCGGGGTGCTCAGCCTGTCGGACCGGCGCTACCGCGTGGCCGCGGGCGCGCGCAAGCAGGCGGTGCGGGACGGGGTGCCGGCGGAATGAAACGGCTGATCCTGATCCTCTGCCTGCTGGCCGGGCCGGTCCTTGCCGTCCAGCCCGACGAGATCCTCGACGACCCGGCGCTGGAGGCGCGGGCGCGCGAGCTGTCGCAGGGCCTGCGGTGTCTCGTCTGCCGCAACGAGAACATCGACGAGTCCAACGCCGACCTGGCGCGCGACCTGCGGCTTCTGGTGCGCGAGCGGCTGGTGGCGGGCGACACCAACGACGAGGTGATCGCCTACGTCACCGACCGCTACGGCGAATACGTCCTTCTGCAGCCCAATGCCCGCGGCGCGAACCTGATCCTGTGGGGCGCGGGGCCGGCGATGCTGGTGCTGGCGATGGTTCTGGCGGGCTTCTACGTGCGTCGGCGGCGGCGCGCCGAGGCCCCGGCGGACGACCTGAGCGAGGCCGAGAAGGCGCGACTGGACGAGATCCTGAAGTCCTGACGGGGCGTTCCGCTTTCTCCCGGGGCAGGCTGGGGTATCTATGGGGCGAGACGAGGACGAGGAGAGCCCCATGGAGTACCAGACCATCCGCCTGGAGGAGAGCGACGGGCTCGCCATCCTCACCCTGAACCGGCCCGACAAGATGAACGCGCTGAACTCGCAGATGCGGGCCGAGCTCCTGCATGCCGTGAAGGAGGCCGCGAAGTCGGCGCGGGCGCTGGTGATGACCGGCGAGGGACGGGCCTTCTGCTCGGGCCAGGATCTGGGCGACGGCGGCAACGCGGCGAGCCTCGACCTGGAGCGGACGCTGAGGGACGAGTACGAGCCGATGCTCAAGGCGATCTTCGACTGCCCGATCCCGACCATCGCCGCCGTCAACGGCGCGGCGGCCGGGGCGGGAGCGAACCTGGCGCTGGCCTGCGACGTGGTGATCGCGGCCGAATCGGCGGTCTTCGTGCAGGCCTTCACCCGCATCGGGCTGATCCCGGACGCCGGGGGCACGTACTGGCTGCCCCGGCAGATGGGCTTCGCCAAGGCCATGGGCGCGGCACTGTTCGCCGAGCCGATCACGGCGCGGCAGGCCTCGGACTGGGGAATGATCTGGGAGGCGGTGGCCGACGAGACGTTCGACGCGCATTGGCGCGGCCGGGCCGCGACGCTGGCGAATGGCCCCACCGTCGCCTATGCCCACGTGAAGGAGGCGCTGCGGCAGTCGTTTTCGAACGACGTGGACGGGCAGCTTGCGCTCGAGGCGCGGTTGCAGGGCGATTGCGGCCAGACGCGGGATTTCCGCGAGGGCGTGCTGGCGTTCCTGGAGAAGCGGGCGGCCTCCTACGAGGGGCGGTGACGTTTCCTGAATGAGCGCCTTGCGGCGCACGCTTCCGATTGGCGCCGGGCGATGCCCGGCGCGACGCCTCCGGCGGGAGTATTTCCAGCAAGAGGAACCCCCCCGCGGCGCGGTTTCTTGCGCCGGGGCGTGGCGGGTGCTAGACGAGCGGCATGACCGAGCTGGCCATCATTCGCTGCATCATTACCCGCTGATCCGTCGGCGGGCCGGTCTTTTCGTCTTCATGTCGAGGTGATACGCCCGCCGCGGACCCCGCGAAGGGACGAGACATGACCGAGATCAGGCTTCACAACACCAGGACGCGCGCGAAGGAGGTCTTCGAGCCGATCGATCCGGGGAACGTGCGGATGTATGTCTGCGGGCCCACCGTCTATGACCGGGCGCATCTGGGCAACGCGCGGCCGGTGATCGTGTTCGACGTGCTCTATCGCCTGCTGCGCGAGGTCTACGGGCCGGATCACGTCAGCTATGTCCGCAACTTCACCGACGTGGATGACAAGATCAACGCGCGCGCCGCCGAGAGCGGGCGGTCGATCGGCGAGATCACCGAGGAGACCACGCGCTGGTACCTCGAGGACATGGGTGCGCTCGGCACGCTCGAGCCCGACCACATGCCGCGCGCGACCGCCTATATCCCGCAGATGATCGCGATGATCGAGGACCTGATCGCGAAGGGCCACGCCTATGAGGCCGAGGGGCACGTGCTGTTCGCGGTGGAGAGCTATCGCGACTATGGCCGGCTGTCGGGGCGGACGGTCGAGGACATGATCGCCGGCGCGCGGGTCGAGGTCGCGCCCTACAAGCGCAACCCGATGGACTTCGTGCTGTGGAAGCCGTCCTCGCCGGACCTGCCGGGCTGGGACAGCCCCTGGGGCCGGGGGCGGCCGGGCTGGCACATCGAGTGCTCGGCCATGTCCTTCGAGCTGCTGGGCGAGAGCTTCGACATTCACGGCGGCGGCAACGATCTGATGTTCCCGCACCACGAGAACGAGATCGCGCAATCCTGCTGCGCCCATCCCGAGGGGCAGTTCGCGCGGGTCTGGCTGCACAACGAGATGCTGCAGGTCGAGGGGCGGAAGATGTCGAAGTCGCTCGGCAACTTCTTCACCGTGCGCGACCTGCTGGACCAGGGCGTGAGAGGCGAGGTGATCCGCTTCGTGTTCCTCTCGACCCACTACCGCAAGCCGATGGACTGGACGGCGGAGAAGGCGAAGGAAGCCGAGGCGACGCTGCGCAAGTGGTATGCCGCGGTGGACGGCGTGGCGCCGGGCACGGTGCCGGCGGCGGTGCTGGAGCCGGTGGCGGACGACCTGAACGTCCACGGGGCGCTGACGGCGATGCATGAGTTGTATCGGGCGAAGGATGTGGAGGGGCTGGCTGCGGCGCTGACGCTGCTGGGTTTCCTTGACGGCGGGGTGCCGCTTTGGGCCAAGGAGTCGCCGGTGGATGCCGGGGTGAAGGAGCTGGTGGACACGCTGGTGGCGGAGCGGACGGCGGCTCGGAAGGCGAAGGACTTCGCGCGGGCCGATGCGTTGCGCGACGGGTTCGCGCGGGCCGGGGTGATCGTGAAGGACACGCCCGAGGGGGCCGTGTGGGAGCTGGCGACGGATTTCGACCCGGCGGCGCTGGAGGGGTTGCGGTGAGAGGGGTGACACGCCTCGTGCACCCGGCCGGGTGCGGGAGGGGGGCTGTCTGCCCCCCGCGTCCCGGCGGGACGCCCCCCCGAGGATATTTATCGAACAAAGATGAGGGGGAAGCAGGAGCATGACGGAGCGATTGTTCCTGTTCGACACGACGCTGCGCGACGGGCAGCAGACGCACGGTGTGCAGTTCTCGACGCCCGAGAAGCGCAAGATCGCCGAGGCGCTGGACGCGCTCGGGGTGGATTACGTCGAGGGCGGATGGCCGGGGGCGAACCCGACGGATTCGGAGTTTTTCGAGGAGGCGCCGGCGCTGCGGGCGACCTTCACCGCCTTCGGGATGACCAAGCGGGCCGGGCGGTCGGCGGCGAATGACGATGTGCTGGCGGGTGTGCTGAATGCGGGCACGCCGGCGGTGTGTCTCGTGGGCAAGACGCATGATTTCCACGTCGAGACGGCGCTGGGGATCACGCTGGAGGAGAACCTCGAGAACATCCGCGCCTCGGTCGCGCATTGCGTTGACGAGGGGCGCGAGACGCTGCTCGACGCCGAGCATTTCTTCGACGGGTGGAAGGCGAACCCCGACTACGCGCTGAAATGCCTGCTGGCGGCGCTGGAGGCCGGGGCGCGGTGGATCGTGTTGTGCGACACGAACGGCGGGACGCTGCCGCGCGAGGTGGGCCGGATCGTGTGCGAGGTGATCGCGGGCGGGGTGCCGGGAGACAAGCTCGGGATCCACACCCATGACGACACGGGCAACGCGGTGGCGAACACGCTGGCGGCCGTCGATGCGGGCGCGCGGCAGGTGCAGGGCACGCTCAACGGGCTGGGCGAGCGCTGCGGCAACGCGAACCTGACGACGCTGATCCCGACGCTGCTGCTCAAGGAGCCGTACCGCAGCCGGTTCGAGATCGGGGTGACGGAGGAGGCGCTGGCGCGGCTGACGCGCACCAGCCGGATGCTCGACGACATCCTGAACCGGGTGCCGCTGCGCACGGCGCCCTACGTCGGTGCCTCGGCCTTCGCGCACAAGGCGGGGCTGCACGCGAGTGCCATCCTGAAGGATCCGACGACCTACGAGCATGTCGAGCCGTCGCTGGTGGGCAACGCGCGCATCGTGCCGATGTCGAACCAGGCGGGGCAGTCGAACCTTCGGATGCGGCTTCTGGACATGGGGCTGGAGGTCGAGAAGGGCGATCCGGCGCTCGGGCGTATCCTGGAGGAGGTGAAGGCGCGCGAGGGGCAGGGGTATTCCTACGACACCGCGCAGGCCTCGTTCGAGCTGGTCGCGCGCGAGGCGCTGGGGCGGCTGCCGCATTTCTTCGAGGTGAAGCGCTATCGCGTGACCGTCGAGCGGCGGAAGAACAAGTACAACCGCATGATCTCGCTCTCGGAAGCGGTCGTCGTCGTGAAGGTGGGCGAGGAGAAAATGCTGTCGGTCAGCGAGTCGATGGACGAGACCGGCAGCGACCGGGGGCCGGTGAACGCGCTGGCCAAAGCGCTGGCCAAGGACCTCGGGCCGTATCAAGGCTATATCGACGACATGCGGCTGGTGGACTTCAAGGTGCGGATCACTCAAGGAGGGACCGAGGCCGTGACGCGCGTGGTGATCGACAGCGAGGATTCCACCGGCAAGCGCTGGTCCACCGTGGGCGTGTCGCCCAACATCGTGGATGCCTCGTTCGAGGCGCTGCTGGACGCGATCAACTGGAAGCTCGTGCGCGACGGTGCGCCGGAGCGGCCGGCGTGACGCTGCAGGCCTGCGCCGAGCTGGTGGAGCGGGGCGATCCCGACCGCTTCCTCGCCGCGATGGCGGCGCCCCCGGCGGCGCGGGACGTGCTGTTCCCGGTCTATGCCTTCAACCTCGAAGTCGCGCGCGCGCCCTGGGTGACGCAGGAGCCGATGATCGCCGAGATGCGTCTGCAGTGGTGGCGGGACGCGCTGGAGGAGATCGCCTCGGGCAGCAACGTGCGGCGGCACGAGGTCGTGGGGCCGCTGTCGGAGGTGCTGGACGCCGAGGGCGCGCGGCTGCTGGACGATCTGATCGAGGCGCGGCGGCGGGATATCGAGGGCGAGCCGTTCGAGGACGAGGCGGCGTTCTGGGCCTATCTCGACGCCACCGCCGGGCACCTGATGTGGGTGGCGGCGCGGGCACTGGGAGCGGCCGAGGACGACCAGCCGGAAGTGCGGCGCGTGGCGCAGGCGCAGGGGCTCGCGAACTGGTTCCTGGCGATCCCGGAACTCGAGGCGCGGGGGCGGCGACCGCTCGCCGACGGGCGCGGCGAGGCCGTGCAGCGTCTGGCGCGCGAAGGTTTGCAGCAGCTGCGCGGGGCGCGGGTGAGCCGGGTGGCCCGGCCGGCGGTGCTGCCCGCGTGGCGGGCCGGGGCGCTGCTGGGCCAGGCGGCGGAGGAGCCGGGGCGAGTGGCCGAGGGGCGGCTGGTTCAGTCCGAGTTCGCGCGCCGGGCGGGGTTGATGCGGTTCGCGTTGATCGGGCGGTGACAAAGGTCTTCTGAAGAGCTTTGTCAAATCCCTTCTGAAGGGATTTGCGCCAGCAGTTGCCCGCGGTTCAGGCGCCCTTCGGGCGCATCACCAGCCAGATCAGCGCGCCACCGGCCAGGGCGAGGAACGGCGCCATGGCGAGGTTGACGGCGGTCCAGCCTTCCTGCGCCGTCCCGCCCGAGCAGTTCATCAGCCCGCCCGAAGCGAGCGAGGCGACGGTGACGCAGCCGAAGACGATCATGTCGTTCATGCCCTGCACGCGGCCCCGCTCTTCCGGGCGGTGGGCGCCGGCGAGCATGGTGGTCGCGCCGATGAAGCCGAAGTTCCAGCCGAGGCCCAGGAGGACGAGGGCGAGGAAGAAGTTCTCGACCTCGACCCCGGCCAGGCCCACGCCGCCCGCGGCGGCGAGGATGACCAGACCCGTGGCGACGATCTTCTCGACCCCGAAGCGGGCGATCAGGTGACCGGTGAAGAAAGAGGGGGCGAACATGGCGAGCACGTGGCCGGTGACCACGTCGGCGGCGGTGTCCTGTTCGAACCCGCACCCGACGACGGCGAGCGGCGTCGAGGTCATCACCAGGTTCATCAGGGCGTAGCTGACCATGGCGCAGATGATCGCGACGGCGATGCGCGGGGTCTTCAGCAGTTCAAGCCGGGTGCGGCCCTTGGGGGCATCCTCGTCCGGGACCGGTGGCTTGGGGATGTCGAGCGCGAGGAAGAGCAGCGCGCCCACGGCGTTGACGGCGATGACGGCGAGGTAAGTGCCCAGGAACGGCACCACCATCGCGTCGGAGGTGGCCTTGACCAGTTGCGGGCCGATGACGGCCGAGACGAGGCCGCCGGCCATGACGTAGGAAATCGCCTTGGGCCGGAACGACTCGCTCGCCGTGTCGGCGGCGGCGAAGCGGTAGAAGCCCTGCGCCGACATATAAATGCCGGTCAGGAGCGAGCCGAGCAGGAACAGCGGAAAGTTCGCGTTTACCAGCGCAATGGCGCCGATCGTGGCGCCGGCCGCGCCCCCGGCCGCGCCCGTGAAGAAACCGGCACGGCGGCCGAAGCGCTGCATGAGGGACGCCAGCGGCTGCGCGCTGAGCATCGAGCCCAGGACGATCAGCGAGATCGGGAGCGTCGCGAAGCAGACGTTGGAGGCCAGCGACTGCCCGGCCAGCCCGCCCACGACGAAGATCATCGGCATCTGCGCGCCGAGGAAGGCCTGCGCCGCCACCAGGATGGCGACGTTGCGGCGGGCGCGGACATCCGTTCCGCTGGAGTAAGTCGCATCGGTCATGCTGTTCCGATTATCCCTGCGGAAAGAGGAAGAAAACCCTCATTCGACGCGGTCGATGAGATGGGCAAAGCTGCCCGAGACGGAGCCCCGGATCAGCCCCATCGGCGGCAGGCGCGTGCCCTCGGCGTCGGTGGCGGCGAAAAGGCGCGGGCCCTTCTCGTGGATCACGGTGGCATAGTGGAACTCGTGCGCAGCCCATGTCCCGGCGAAGGGACCGGCGGCGGCCTCGACGCGGCGGTAGCCAAGGTGCAGCTTGCGCTCGGCGAAGCTGGTGGCCAACGGGAGCAGCCCGGCCATCCGGTGCGTGCGTCCCTGCGCGTCGGTGAGCGTCTCGCCGAGGGTCATGTAGCCGCCACATTCTCCATAAATCAGAGCACGTTGGGCGGCGGTCTTGAGAGATGCGATGAAGGCCTGCGCGGCGGCGAGGCGGCCTGCATGGAGTTCCGGATAACCGCCGGGAAGGTAGACCAGGTCGGCCTCGGGCACCGGGTCGTCGGCCAAGGGCGAAAAGGGCGCGATCTCGGCCCCGGCGGCGTGCCAATCGTCCATCAGGTGCGGATAGGCGAAGGCGAAGGCGGCGTCGCGGGCCACGGCGATGCGCTGCGCCGGGGGTGGTGTGCGCGGGGCCTCCGGAGCGGGGGGCAGCGGTTCGGCAAGGGCCAGCAGGGCGTCGAGGTCGACGGCCCGCTCGATCGCGTCGGCGGCAAGGTCGAGGAAGGCGTCGAGGTCGGCGCGCTCCTCGGCCTGCACGAGCCCGAGGTGGCGCGACGGATGGGCGAGGTCGGGTTGCCGGCGCAATGCCCCGATGACCGGGATCGGCAGGGGCGCGAGGGCGCGGCGCAGCATCGCCTCGTGCCGATCGGAGCCCACGTTGTTCAGAATCACCGCGCCCACGTCGACGTCGCGGTCATGGGCGGCGAATCCGGCGACCAGTGGCGCGGCGGACTGCGCCATGCGGCTGGCGTCGAGGATCAGCGCCACGGGCAGGCGCAGCTGGCGGGCGAGGTCGGCGGTGGCTCCGCGCCCGTCGGGCGGCGCGCCGTCGTAAAGGCCCATCGCGCCTTCGACGATCAGCAGGCCCTGTCCGCTGGCCAGGCTGCGCAGGCGGGCGGGGGTCATGGCCCAGGCGTCGAGGTTGAGGCAAGGGCGGCCGCAGGCGGCCTCGTGAAAGCCGGGGTCGATGTAGTCGGGGCCGGACTTCGCGCCGCGCACGGTGACACCGCGCCGTGTCAGCGCGCGCAGCAGGCCGAGCGTGATCGTCGTCTTGCCGCTGCCGGAGGCGGGAGCGGAGAGGATCAGGCCGGGCATGGGGCGCGTGGGAAATCGTCGGACATTACGGTGCGGGAGGGGCACATTCGCCTGACGTATGAGGGGGCTGCCTGCCCCCTCTGGCCCTGCGGGCCATTCACCCCCGGGGATATTTCCGGACCGAAGATGGGACGGATCGTGCGCATGCGGTCAGGCGATGTCGGCGGGGCGGCCACGGCCGAGCGGATCGGTGTTGCGCGGGGCCTCTCCGCGGGCCAGGGCCTGCCAGTCGAGCACCTGTCGCATCAGGACCGAGCGGCCCACGCAGATGATCGCCGGCGGCTCGAGCGCGGCGGCGGCGATGTCGGCCTCGCACGTGGCCAGCGTGGTTTCGAGCACGTGCTGGCCGGGCGTCGTGGCGGTGGTGACGACGGCGACGGGTTCCGAGGCGGGCCGGCCAGCGGCCAGAAGCGCGCCCGCGATCTGGGCGATGTGCTTCATACCCATGTAGATCACGATCACCTGGCTGCCCTTCGAGATGGCTTGCCAGTCGAGCGACGACGGCGTCTCGCCCGACTGGTCGTGGCCGGTGACGAAGGTGACGGACTGGTTCACGTCGCGGTGCGTGACCGGGATGCCGGCATAGGCGAGGCCGCCGATCCCGGCGGAGATGCCGGGGATGATGCGGATGGGAACGTCGTGCTGGACGAGGGTCTGCGCCTCTTCCCCGCCGCGGCCGAAGACGAACGGGTCGCCGCCCTTGAGCCGCAAGACGCGGCGACCGGCGCGGGCCAGGTCGACGAGGCGCAGCGAGATATCACGCTGCTTGGCCGAAGGCTTGCCGCCGCGCTTGCCGGCATAGATGGTCTCGGCCTGCGGGGCCCAGTCGAGGATGGCCGGTTCCACCAGCGCGTCGTAGACGATGACGTCGGCCTGGCGCAGCGCGTTCAGGGCGTGCAGCGTCAGCAGGCCCGGATCGCCCGGGCCCGCGCCGCAGAGCCAGACCCAGCCGGGCTTCAGTTCGGGCCAATCGCCGGAGGGGAGGGGAAACGAGTCGTCCATGTGCCCCTTATGGCGGGCGCGCGGCGCGGCGGGAAGGCCCCGATGCGACGCCGCGCGCCGGATTGGCGGCACCGTTGCGCGCGCCTATAGTCGCCGCCGATGACACGCACCCCGCCCCGAGAATTGCGCCGCGGCTGGACCACGGGCGCCTGCGCCACCGCCGCCGTGAAGGCGGCGCTGACGCGGCTGTGGGGCGGCGCGTTCCCGGAGACGGTGTCGATCGTGCTGCCCAAGGGCGAGGTGCCGGTGTTCGACCTGGCGCACCGGGACGCGGGGGAGGGCTGGGCCGAGGCGGGCATCGTCAAGGACGCGGGCGACGACCCCGACGTGACCCATGGGGCGCTGATCGTGGCGCGGGTGACGTCGTCCCCCGGCGGCGTGGTGTTCCGCGCCGGGGCGGGCGTGGGCACCGTGACGAAGCCGGGCCTGCCGATCCCGCCGGGGGAGGCGGCGATCAACCCCGTGCCGCGCCGGATGATGACGGCGGAGGTCGAGGCGCTGGCGGCGGAGTACGGCGCACGACCGGACATCGAGATCACCGTCAGCATCCCCGGCGGGGACGAGATCGCGCGCAAGACCTGGAACCCGCGGCTGGGAATCGCGGGCGGCTTGTCGATCCTCGGGACGACCGGCGTGGTGCGGCCGTTCAGTTGCGCGGCCTGGATCGCCTCGATCCACCGCGGGATCGACGTGGCGCGGGCGGCGGGGCTGGAGCATGTCGCCGGAACCACCGGTGCGCAGAGCGAGGCGGCGGTGCAGGCGCTGTACGGTCTGCCAGATCACGCGATGCTCGACATGGGGGATTTCGTGGGCGGGCTGGTGAAGTACCTGGTGCGCCACCCGGTGCCGCGCCTGACCGTCGGCGGGGGCGTCGCGAAGGTGACGAAGCTGGCGCAGGGGGCGCGGGACCTGCATTCGTCGCGGACGGTGGTGGATTTCGACCGGTTGGCGGCGCTGGTGGGCCGGCCGGAACTTGCCACGTGCTCCACAGTGCTAAATGCCCATGAAATTGCCGGTCCGCCGCTTGCGCGGGCCGTGGCGGAAAAGGCGCTGGGGGAACTGGACGCGATGGTGAAAGGCACGGGGATCGCCGTGGATGTCGTGGTGTGCGACCGCGCGGGCAGGGTGCTCGCGCAGGCGAGCTGATGCGACTTCTGTTGCTGGCTGGCACGGGCGAGGCACGCACCCTTGCCGAGGCGCTGTCGAGCGAGCGGCGACTGAGCGTCATCGCCTCGCTCGCCGGGGCCACGCGCACGCCGGTGTCGCTGGGCGTGCCGACCCGCATCGGCGGCTTCGGCGGACGCGAAGGGTTCGAGAGCTTCCTGGATCACGAAGGCATCGGTGCGGTGCTGGACGCCACCCATCCCTTCGCCACGCGCATCAGCCATCGCACGGCCGAGGTCTGCGCGGACCGGCACATCCCCTACATGCAGTTCCTGCGCCGGGCCTGGCTGCCGGTCGAGGGCGACGCCTGGGTGTTCCTGAACGAGGAGTGCGAGGCGGCGCGCCACATCCCCTCCGGCGCGCGGGTTTTCGTCGCGACAGGGCGGCGGACGCTCGAGCGGCTCACCTGCCTCGAGGGGCGTTTCCTGTACGTGCGCCAGATCGACCCGCCGGAGGCACCGTTTCCGCTGGACAACGGCGAATACGTCGTCGGCCGGCCCCCGTTCTCGGTCGAGGACGAGGAGACGCTGTTTCACCGGCTGGGGATCGACTGGCTGGTGGTCAAAAACGCGGGCGGCGCGGCGAGCCGGTCGAAATTGGATGCCGCGCGCAACCTCGGCATCCCGGTGGCCATGATCCGGCGGCCGCTTCAGCCCGAGGCGCCGAAGGTGGAAACGGTCTCGGAAGCGCTGGCCTGGGTCAGGCGGCGGCTGTGACGGGACGGATCATCCAGACGCACGACTGCGTGGCCGAGGGGGCAGAGTGGCTGGCCGCGCGCGAGCCGCGCTTCGCGCGTGCGTTCGAGCTGACGGGCCCGCTGCCGCTGAGGCGGCGCAAGGACGGGTTCGAGGCGCTGCTCGACGCCATCGTCAGCCAGCAGGTCAGCGTGGCGGCGGCCGACGCGATCTGGCGGCGGCTCAAGACGGCGCGGCTGACCGGGCCGCGCAAGGTTCTGTGGGCAAGTGACGAGGAGCTGCGCGCCTGCGGCCTGTCGCGCCAGAAGATCCGCTATGCCCGGGCGCTGGCGGCGGCGCGCGTCGATTTCCGCGCGCTGCGCGACGTGCCCGACGAGGACGTGATCGCCACGCTGGTCGAGGTGCCGGGCATCGGGCGGTGGACGGCCGAGATCTATGCCATGTTTTCGCTCGGCCGGGCGGATGTCTTCGCGCCCGGCGACCTGGCGCTGCAGGAAAGTGCGCGGCTTTTGTTCGACCTGCCGGCGCGGCCGACCGAGCGGGCGCTGCGGGCGCAGGCCGAGGCATGGTCGCCTTGGCGGGGCGTTGCGGCGCGGGCGCTCTGGGCCTACTACCGGGTGGCGAAGGAACGAGAGGGCATCAGGTGACACGGGTACTGGACGCGAAGCGGCAGGGGCCGCCGAAGGGCGAGGCGCGGCAGGTGGTGGTCTTCCTCCACGGCTACGGCGCGAACGGGGACGACCTGCTGGGGCTGGCCGAGCCGCTGGCGCCGCACATGCCGGGCACCGCGTTCATCGCTCCGGACGCGCCGGAGCGGTGCGTGGGTAACCCGATGGGATACCAGTGGTTTCCGATCCCGTGGCTCGACGGCTCGCCCGAGGAGGCGATGGAGACGAGCTTCAACGCCTCGGTCGCGGATCTCGACGCGTTCCTCGACGGCGTGCTCGAGGACGAGGGGGTGACGGCGGACCGGCTGGTGCTGTTCGGCTTCTCGCAGGGCACGATGATGAGCCTGCACGTCGCCCCCCGGCGGTCGGAGCCGGTGGCGGCGGTGGTCGGCTTCTCGGGCCGTATGATCCACCCCGAGGCGCTTGAGGACGAGGTCGTCTCGACCCCGCCGGTGCTGCTGATCCACGGCGACCAGGACGACGTGGTGCCGCCGCAATCGCTGCCCGAGGCCGCCGAGGCGCTCCAGGGCGCGGGCTTCGACGTTTATGCTCACGTGATGAAGGGCACCGCCCACGGCATCGCCCCCGACGGGCTGTCGGTGGCGGTCGCTTTCATGCGCGAACGGCTGGGCCTCGAGGGCTAGATCGCCAAAGCTGCCCCGGATTGCCGGGGCAGCGACGTGACGACCTTACATCGAGAATGACGTGCCGCAGCCGCAGGACGAGGTGGCGTTGGGGTTGTCGATGACGAAGCGCGCGCCGATCAGCTCCTCGGTGAAGTCGATGGTCGCGCCCGACAGGAAGGGCAGCGACACGCTGTCGACCAGCACCTTCTGCCCGTCCTTTTCCAGCACCAGGTCGTCGGTGTCCGGCGTGTCGAGCTTGATCTCGTACTGGAAGCCCGAGCAGCCGCCGCCCTCGACCGCGACCCGCAGCGCCTGGCCCTGGGCGGCCGCGTCGATCTCGGAGAGGCGCTCGAACGCCCGGTCGGTCACTTTCGGAGGCAGGTTCAGGTCCATGGGCTTTCACGTTTCGTTGCAGGGCGATGTGGAATATATGGGCCGCGGGACAGGGCGACAAGGATCAGGCAGGCCCATGCACGCACCATACGCCTCGGACCCGGCCGACAGCCGGGGGCGGCTCCATGACGAGGGGCTTTCCACGTTCCGCTCGTGCTTCCAGCGCGACCGGGACAGGATCATCCACGCTTCGGCCTTCCGGCGACTGAAGCACAAGACGCAGGTCTTCGTCGAGCACGAGGGCGATTATTTCCGCACGCGCCTGACCCACTCGATCGAGGTGGCGCAGGTCGCGCGGACGATCGCGGGAGTGCTGGGTCTGAACGAGGAGCTGACCGAGGCCGTGGCGCTGGCCCACGATCTGGGCCACCCGCCCTTCGGCCACACGGGCGAGGATGCGTTGCAGGACCTGATGGCGCCCTATGGCGGCTTCGACCACAACGCGCAGGCGATCAAGATCGTCACCTCGCTCGAACGCCACTACGCCGGCTTCGACGGGCTGAACCTGACATGGGAGACGCTGGAGGGCATCGCCAAGCACAACGGGCCGGTCACGGGCGACATCCCCTATGCGCTGGCCGAGTACGACGCGATCCACGACCTGGAACTGCACACCCATGCCAGCGCCGAGGCGCAGGTGGCGGCGCTCTCGGACGACATCGCCTACAACAACCACGACCTGCACGACGGGCTGCGGGCCGAGCTGTTCTCGACCGACGAACTGGCCGAGTTGCCGATGCTCGACCGCTGCTTCGCCGAGGTCGACCGGCTGTGGCCGGGGCTGAACTATTACCGCCGCCGCCACGAAGCGCTGCGCCGCTTCTTCGGCATCCTGGTCGAGGACGTGATCGCCGAGGCCAAGACGCGCCTTCAGAAGATCGACGCGCGCTCGGCCCAGGAGGTGCGCGAGGCCGGGGTGCCGGTGGCGCGGTTCTCGGACCGTGTGTGGCGGGACCTGCAGCAGATCCGGCATTTCCTGTTCCACCGCATGTATCGCGCACCCTCGGTCGTCGAGATGCGGCAGGAGGTGACGCAGGTCGTGCGCGAGCTCTTCCCGCTTTACATGGAGCGGCCCGACCTGCTGCCCAAGCAGTGGTGCAAGGACGTGGAGGACGCGGGCAGCGAGACGCATCTGGCGCGCATCGTGTCGGACTACATCGCCGGCATGACCGACCGTTTCGCCATCCAGGAACACGCCCGGCTGTGCCAGGGGCTGGAGCCGAAGACCGGGCCGATCCTGACGGCGCACCATTTCTGAGGCGGGTCTCGCTCCGGCACACCCGGTGAAGCGATAGTCCTTCGGGCGATGTCGCGCCAATCGCCCGGCCGTCCGACGCTGCCGGGCGCGCGCCTGCCCGTGGGGTGGCGCCGCAACGACAGGGCGGCGCGCTTTATGGCAGCCAAGTCCGGGCAACATCCGTCCGACGCGCTTCGGCGGCAAAAGCGCCAGCCCGCCGGGACGGGCAGGCGCTCGTTCGGCGCGTCGGCTTGATTTCGGGCGGGGGCCGATTGCCAGCGTCAATTCTGCTCGACCACGGTTCACGCCTCCAGCGCCTCTTCCTTAAGTCGCGCGGGAGGCGCAATCGCTGGACGAGGCGCCGGCCCGCCGAACGGGACCGGATTGGCGCCCGCCTGGCGCCGTCGGTTAGATTCCGCGCTAGCATTGTTTGTCAAACCGGCTCGATCACCACGCCCTCGTTCGGCCCCAGCACGCCATCGGAAATGTCCGTTCTTTCCGCCCGCGTGGAGAGCAGCAACCGCCCCTCGACCTCCAGCGGCCGGGGCTTTGACGTCATGTTGAGCGACACGACCAGCCGGCGCCCCTCATGCGCGCGGGCAAAGGTAAAGACCCCGTCCTCGGCCGAAACCCTCTCGTAGCCGCCCACCGACAGCGCCGGCTCGGCCCGGCGCAGGGCGATGATCCGGCGGTGGAGCGACAGCATCGAGCCGGGATCGGCCGCCTGCGCCGAGGCGTTCGCACCCTTTGGCATCGGCAGCCACGGTGCGCCGGTGGTGAAGCCGCAGTTCGGCGCGTCCTCCCAGATCATCGGCGTGCGCACCGGGTCGCGGCCCAGGCCCTGGCCGGGCACGTTTCTCTCCCACGGGTCCTGCACCGCGTCGGGCGGAATGGGCGTGTCCTCCAGCCCCAGCTCGTCGCCTTGATAGATCGTGGGCGTGCCGCGCAGCGTGAGCAGTAGCAGCGCCGCCACCCGCGCCTGCGCCGGACCGATGCGGCTGGCCACGCGGCTGCGGTCGTGGTTGCCCAGCACCCAGTTCGGCCACGCGCCGTCGGGCAGGGCGGCTTCGTAGGTGTCGGCGTAGTCGGCGATGTGCCCGGCGTCCCACGGCGCGGCCAGAAGCTCGAAGTTGAAGGGCAGGTGGAAGCCGTCGAGCGCCTCGCCGTAATAGCGGATAATGTCCTCGAGCGGGCCATAGGCTTCGCCCACCAGAACCCGCTCGGGATACTCGTCCGCCACGGCCCGCATCTCGCGCACGTAGTCGAAGCCCGCGTCCTGATGGCGGGTGTAGATGCGGAATACCGCCTGCGCCGGGTCCATGCCTGGCTGCCAGTCGGGGTTCGGCGGGTTGTCGCGAAAGGCGTCGTCGGGGGCCAGATGCGCCACCGCGTCCACGCGGAACCCGTCCACGCCCCGGTCGAACCAGAAGCGCATCACGTCGTACATCGCCGCCCGTACCTGCGGGTTGCGCCAGTTCAGCGCCGGCTGCTCAGGCAGGTAGATGCTCAGGTAGTACTGCCCCGTCGGTTCGTCCCAGGTCCAGGCGGGCCCCCCGAACTCGCTGAGCCAGTTGTTGGGCGGCCCGCCGTCCGGCGCGGCGTCGCGCCAGATATACCAGTCTCGCTTGTCGGCGGTGCGCCCCGACCGGGCGTCCAGGAACCATGGATGCTGGTCCGAGGTGTGGCTGGGCACGAGGTCCAGCAACAGCCGCATGTCCCGCCCGTGCACCGCCCGCACCAGCGCGTCGAAGTCGTCGAGCGTTCCGAAAAGCGGGTCGACCCCGGTATAGTCGCTGATATCGTAGCCGAAATCGGCCATGGGCGAGGGGAAGATGGGTGAGAGCCAGACCGCGTCCACGCCCAGCTCCACGAGATGGTCGAGCCGCCGGGCAATGCCGGACAGATCGCCCACGCCGTCTCCGTCGCTGTCCTGAAACGAGCGGGGATAGATCTGATAGATGATCCCGTGCTGCCACCAGCCGGGCGCGTCGGGTTCGCTCACGGGGGCGCCTCCCTGTAGTGCCGCTGCGTCAGCGTGACGTGCGGCCCGCACTTGCGCAAGCCCGGCGGCGGAACCTTGCGCGCGCACGCGGCATTGCGGAAGCTGCACGCAGGTGTTGCGGAAGGGGATGGACATGGCGATCGCGGGCGAGGGCGCGTTGAGCCCGGTGACGGCCTTCGCGCTGGTGGGTGCGCTCGGGGTGGGCGCGCAGTGGATCGCCTGGCGGCTCAGGATGCCGGCGATCGTGCTGATGCTGGCGGCGGGCCTGATCGCGGGTCCGGCGACCGGGCTGTTCGACCCCGCGCGCGACATCGGGCCCCTGGCCACGCCCATGATCTCGCTCGCCGTCGCCGTCATCCTGTTCGAGGGCGGGCTGTCGCTCAACCTCCGCTCGCTCAGCGATGCGGCCGAGGGCGTGCGGCGGCTGGTGTTCATCGGGGCGCCGCTGGGCTGGCTGCTGTCGGCGCTGTGCCTGCGCTGGGGCGCCGGGCTCAGCTGGGCCAGCGCCAGCGTCTTCGGCGGCATCATGATCGTGACCGGCCCCACGGTGATCGCGCCGATGCTGCGCACGGCACGGCTGGCCCGCCGTCCGGGGGCCCTTCTGCAGTGGGAGGCGATCATCAACGACCCGCTGGGCGCGCTCGCGGCGGTTCTTGCCTTCGAATACGTGCTCGTCGCCTATACCGCGACCGAGGCCGAAAGCGCGATCTTCGCTCTGGTGCTTGGCATCGGCACCGCGCTGATCCTGGGCGCGGCGGCTGGCTTCGGCCTGGCCTGGGCGTTCCGCCGGGCGAAGGTGCCGGAATACATGAAGGTGCCGGTGCTGTTCGCGGTGCTGCTGGTCGTGTTCGCGGCCTCGGACGCGGTGCTGCACGAAAGCGGCCTGCTGGCGGTGACGGTGATGGGGCTGGTGATCGCCAACGCGAACCTGCCCTCCTACGAGGAACTGCGCCGCTTCAAGGAGCACGCGACGATCCTGCTGGTCTCGGGCGTGTTCATCCTGCTGGCCGCCTCGCTCGATTTCACGGCGCTCGAGGAACTCGACTGGCGCGCCATCCTCTTCGTGGCCATCGTGCTCCTTGTGGCGCGACCGCTGACGGTCTTCGTCGCGCTGACCTTCACCAAGCTGCCCTGGCGCGAACGGCTGCTGGTGGCGCTGACGGGCCCGCGCGGGGTGGTGCTGGTGGCGGTGGCCGGCCTGTTCGGCGAGCGGCTGCAACAGCTCGGCGTCGCCGACGGCGCGCTGATCGGCCCGCTGGCCTTCCTGCTGGTCACCGTGTCGGTGGTGGTGCACGGCTTCACGCTCGCCCCCTTCGCCCGCCTTCTGGGCCTGACCGCGGCCGAGACGCCGGGCGTGCTGATCGTCGGCGGCTCGCACTGGACGGTGGGGCTGGCCGAGGCGCTGAAGGACGCCGAGGTGCCGGTCCTGATCGCCGACGCCAACCGCAGCCACCTGCGCGCGGCGCGCGAGGCCGGCATCCGCATCTTCTTCGGCGACATCCTGTCCGAGGCTGCCGAGCACCGGGTCGAGGTGCAGGGCTTCCGCACCGTCGTCGCCGCCACCGACAACGATGCCTACAACACGCTCGTCGCCACCGACCTCGGCCCCGAGTTCGGGAGGGAATTCGTCTACCAGGTGGCGCGCGAAAAGGGCGAGCGCTCGCGCTACCAGCTGCCCGCCTCCCTGGGCGGCCGGCCCTTCGGCGACGGGGCGACCTATCGCGAGCTCAACCGGCGCATGTGGCAGGGCTGGCGCTTCCGCGTGACGCGCCTGACCGAGGAATACGGGCTCGAGGAATGGCGCGAGAAGCGCCCCCACGCCGTCCTTCTGGGCAGCATCGACGAAGACGGTGTCTTCGCCTTCGTCTCGCCCGAGCAGGAGGACGACCTGAAACCCCACCCCGGCACCCGCCTCGTCTCGATGCTCCCGCCCGAGGACGACAACAAGCGCAAGGCCGCCTGATCCCAAGGGCGGCTCCCATCTATCCCAAGGGCGGCTCCCATCTTCGGTCCTGAAATATCCCGGGGGAGTCCGCCGCAGGCGGACGGGGGCAGAGCCCCCTGAACGCACAGACGTGCGCCGAAGGCGCGCCGCGACCGGACGCCGCCTCGATTGACGCGCCCGCGCCAAGTGGTAAACCCGCGGCTGCCCAAGCACCACAGGACGCCGCATGAACCTTTTCTCCGACATCCGCACGCTCGTGACCGAGGCGCTCGACACGCTGGCCGCGGAGGGAACGCTGCCCGACGGTCTGCCCTACGACAACGTCACGGTCGAGCCGCCACGCGATCCCGCGCACGGCGACATGGCGACGAACGCGGCGATGGTGCTGGCCAAGCCTTCGGGCCTCAAGCCGCGCGACATCGCCGATGCTCTGGCCGGCAAGCTTGCGGGCGACGACCGGATCGACGTGGCCGAGGTTGCGGGGCCCGGCTTCCTGAACCTTCGTCTCGCGGCATCCGTCTGGCAGGGCGTTGTCGAGGAGATCCTGGCCGAGGGCGCGGCCTATGGGCGGTCCGACATGGGGCAGGAGCGGCGGGTGAACGTCGAGTACGTTTCGGCCAACCCGACCGGGCCGCTGCACGTGGGCCATACGCGCGGCGCGGTCTTCGGCGACGCGCTGGCGTCGCTGCTGGACTACGCGGGCTACGACGTCACGCGGGAATACTACATCAACGACGGCGGCGCGCAGGTCGATGTCCTCGCGCGGTCGGTCTATCTCCGCTACCTGGAGGCTCACGGACAGGAGGTGGCGTTCGAGGACGGGACCTATCCCGGCGACTACCTGATCGAGGTGGGCGAGCGGCTGAAACAGGTTCACGGCGACGCCTTCGTGGGCCAACCCGAGTCCGTCTGGCTGGACGAGGTGCGCAGCTTCGCCACCGAGGCGATGATGGACATGATCCGCGCCGACCTCGCCGCGCTGGGGGTCGAGATGGATCGCTTCTTCTCGGAGAAGTCGCTTTACGGCACCGGCCGGATCGAGGCGGCGCTGGACTCGCTCGCGGCGAAGGGCCTGATCTACGAAGGCGTGCTCGAGCCGCCCAAGGGCAAGGTGCCCGAGGACTGGGAGCCGCGCGAGCAGACGCTGTTCCGCTCGACCGCGCATGGCGACGACGTGGACCGCCCGGTGAAGAAGTCTGACGGATCGTGGACCTATTTCGCGCCCGACATCGCCTATCACTACGACAAGATCGAGCGCGGCTATGACGAGCTGATCGACGTCTTCGGCGCCGACCACGGCGGCTACGTAAAGCGGATGAAGGCCGCCGTCAGCGCGCTGTCGGACGGCCGCGTGCCGCTCGACGTCAAGCTCACGCAGCTCGTCAAGCTCTACAAGAACGGCGAGCCGTTCAAGATGTCGAAGCGCGCGGGTACCTTCGTGACCCTACGCGACGTGGTCGACCAGGTCGGCCCGGATGTGACGCGCTTCCACATGCTCACGCGCAAGAACGACGCGCCGCTGGACTTCGACTTCGACAAGGTGCTCGAGCAGTCGAAGGACAACCCGGTCTTCTACGTGCAGTACGCGCACGCCCGGATCCGCTCGGTCCTGCGCAAGGCCGAGGCGGCGGGCGTGTCGCCGTCGGACACCCCGCAACTGCGCGACGAGGCCGAGGTCGCGGTGGCCAAGGCGCTGGCCGAGTGGCCGCGCCTGGTCGAGATCGCGGCGCGCAACCACGAACCCCACCGCGTGGCCTTCTACCTCTACGACCTCGCCAGCGCCTTCCACGCGCTCTGGAACAAGGGCAACGACGATCCGTCGCTGCGCTTCCTGCAAGAGGACGACGCCGCGGCCTCGGCCGGGAAAATGGCGCTGCCGCGGGCCGTTGCCGTTGTTATTTCGGCCGGTCTTGGTATTCTCGGCGTGACCCCGGTCGAGGAAATGCGCTGACCTGAACCAAGCGCCCCGGCCGGAGGCAGACGAGCAGGCAGACGAGCCGGCGCGCGATCGCGCCGCCGGCCGGGGCAGTGAGGCAGGACATGGCGGATATCGACTTCGACGACATGAACGAGTCCGGCGGACGCGGGCGCACGATGACGGGGCTGGTCAACTGGACCGGCGGGTTGCTGTCGCTGGCCCTGATCGCGGGGCTGGGAACGTGGAGCTACAAGCTTCTGGTGCGCGACGTCACCGGGGTTCCGGTGGTCCGTGCGCTGGAAGGGCCGATCCGCATCGCGCCCGACGAGCCGGGTGGCGAACTGGCCGAACACCAGGGGCTCGCCGTGAACGAGGTGGCGGCGGTCGGCATCGCCGGCGGCCCGGCCGAGCAGGTGATGCTGGCGCCCAAGCCGGTCGAGCTGGCGGCCGAGGACAAGCCGGTTCCCGATCTCGTGGCCGACGCCGAAGACGGTCCGAAAGAGCCTGAACTGACGCCGTTCGAGCAGGACGAGCTGAAGCTCGAGCAGCAGTCGCAGGAGACGACGCTCGCCTCGGCCGCGCCCGCGGATATCGTGGACGAACCGCTCGACGCCGCCGTGCCAGCCGACGAAACACCGATTGCCGATGCGCCCGAGGATGCGCTGGCCACCGATCGCGCCGTGGCCGAGGCGCTGGGGCTTTCGAGCGGTGACGATCCGCAGGCCGCCGCGCTGGCGCTCGCCGAGGCGGTCACGCAGGGCGTCGACCCGCTCGCGGACCCCGAGGTCGAGGTGCGCGTGCAGACCGCCCGCCGCGACGGGCTGGGCATCATCCGTTCGCCGCGCCCGGCCATCCGGCCAGATGACCTTCTGGTGCGCGCCTCGCTCGCCGCGCCGCAATCGATCGAGCCGGTCAGCGCCGCGCCCGCCGACATCGAGGTGTCGCCGGACGAGATCACGCAAGGCACGCGGCTGGTGCAGTTGGGCGCGTTCGAAAGCGCCGAGGTCGCACGCGAGCAATGGGATCGCATCGGCGGGCGGTTCAGCGAATACTTCGCCGGCAAGCGCCGCCTCGTGCAGCGGGCCGAAAGCGGCGGGCGCATCTTCTATCGTCTGCGCGCCGTGGGCTTCGAGGACTTGAGCGACGCGCGCCGCTTCTGTTCGGCACTGGTGGCCAAGCAGGCCGACTGCATCCCGGTCGTGGTGCGCTGATTGGCCGGGCAGGGGGCGCATATCCTGGCGCCGGAGGGGCTGAGCCTCTCCGCCTCCGAGCGCGCCTTTTTCGCTCAGGCCGACCCTTGGGGCTTCATCGTCTTCGCGCGCAACATCGCGCACCCGGAGCAACTGCGCCGCCTGACCGGTGAACTGCGCGAGGCCGTGGGGCGTGACGCGCCGATCCTGATCGACCAGGAGGGCGGGCGCGTCCAGCGCCTCGGCCCGCCGTACTGGCGCGCGTGGCTCCCGCCGCTCGACCAGGTACGGCAGGCGGGCGAGGGTGCGGCGCGGTCCATGTATCTGCGCGGCCGGCTGATCGCCGAGGAGTTGCGCGACGTCGGCATCGACGTGAACTGCGCGCCGCTCTCCGACGTGGCCTGCGACCTGACCCACCCGTTCCTGAAGAACCGCTGCTACGGCGACACGCCCGAGGCCGTGATTGCCGCAAGCCGCGCCATCACCGACGGCATGGCGGCTGGCGGTGTCCTGCCGGTGCTCAAGCACATCCCGGGGCACGGGCGCGGCGAGGTGGACAGCCACCTGGGGCTGCCGGTGGTGGAGGCATCGCGCGAAGAGCTCGAGGCGGTGGATTTCGCGCCGTTCCGGGCCTTGAACGACCTGCCACTGGGCATGACCGCGCACATCACCTACGCGGCGCTCGACGACCGGCCGGCCACGCAATCGTCATACGTAATCCGCCTGATCCGCGACCGGATCGGCTTCGACGGCCTGTTGATGACGGACGACATCTCGATGGAGGCGCTCGGCGGCAGCATCGCGGAGCGCTCGCGCCTGTCGCTCGACGCGGGCTGCGACGTCATCCTGCACTGCAACGGCGAAATGGCCGAGATGGAAGCCGTCGTGGCCGAGGCTGGGCGCATGACGCCGCGGGCGCAGGCGCGTGCCGACCGCGCCCTCGCCGCCCGCGCGGCAGCGCAGCCATTTGATGCGGCCGAGGCCGAGGCCGAACTCGCCGCGCTGCTGGAAGGGGGCGCCTGATGCCCGATACCGGAAACGTCGAACATTTGAACACCGCCGTCGCCGAGCGGGTGGCGGCCGAGGCGCTGATCGTCGAGCTCGACGGCTTTGAAGGTCCGCTCGACCTGCTTCTGACGCTGGGCCGAACGCAGAAGGTGGACCTGCGCCAGATCTCGGTTCTGGCACTGGCGCGGCAATACCTGGCTTTCGTCGAGCGCGCGAAGGAACTGCGCATCGAGCTCGCCGCCGACTACCTTGTGATGGCCGCGTGGCTGGCATTCCTCAAGTCGCGCCTCCTGCTGCCGCCGGACCCGAAAGACGAAGGCCCGTCGGGCGAAGAACTGGCCGCGCATCTGGCGTTCCAGCTCGAACGTCTGCAGGCAATGCGCGAAGCTGCGGCGCAGCTCATGGCGCGCGACCAGCTCGGTCGCGACGTTTTCGCTCGCGGCATTCCCGAGGACGTGGAGCGGGTGCGCCAAGTGCGCTACACCGCGACGCTTCTGGACCTGATGCAGGCCTACGCCCGCATTCGCACGAAGGACGAGTTTCGGCCCTTCGTCATGGACCGCGACAAGGTGATGACGATGGAACAGGCGCTGGACCGGATGCGCCACCTCATCGGCTTTGCCGGGGAATGGACCGACCTTTCCAGCTACATGCCGGAGGGATGGGAGGTCGACCCCGAGCGCCGCCGTTCGGCGGCCGCGGCGCATTTCGCGGCGTCTCTCGAACTGGTGAAGGCGGGGCACGTGGAACTGCGGCAGGGCGAAACCTTCGCGCCGATCCAGATCCGCAAGAGGACGGCAAATGTCTGACATAATGGAAAACCCGCCGCAGGAACGCTTGTTCGAAGCTCCGCCACTGGCCGAGCAGGAGCGCATGGTCGAAGCCATCCTGTTCGCTTCGGCCGAGCCGGTGACGGTGGCTGAACTGAACGCCCGGATGCCGCATGGCTGCGAAGCCGAGCACGCGCTCGAGGAACTGCGTTATCGCTACGAGGGCCGTGGCGTGCGCGTGGTCAAGGTGGGCGAGGCCTGGGCAATCCGCACAGCTCCCGACCTGGGCCACCTGATGCAGAAGGAAACGGTCGAGACGCGCAAACTGTCCCGCGCCGCGATCGAAACGCTGGCGATCGTCGCGTATCACCAGCCCGTAACCCGAGCCGAGATCGAGGAGATCCGCGGCGTCTCGGTCTCGCGCGGCACCGTCGACCAGTTGCTCGAGCTGGAATGGATCCGCTTTGGCCGCCGCCGGATGACGCCGGGCCGCCCGGTGACCTATGTTGTCACGCAGACCTTCCTCGATCATTTCGGGCTGGAAAGCGCGCGCGACCTGCCGGGGCTGAAGGAGTTGCGCGCCGCCGGCTTGCTCGACAACCGCCCGCCGCCGGGACGTGAAGTCGAGGCCGATGCGCAGCCGGAAATGTTCGACGAGGACTGAGCGATGAACGTGAATGGCCTGGTGATCATGCTCGTCCGCACGGTCATGCGGAAGCTCGTGGGCAAGGGCGTCGACTACGGCATCGACCGGATGTCAGGCGGCCGCAAAACGCGCAGCGAGATGACGAAAGCCGAGCGACAGCAGGCGCAGCGCGCCAAGCAGACGGTGAAACGGGCGCGCAATGCCGCCCGGCTGGTCCGCCGCCTGAAGTAAGCGCTGCGCCGGCGACCGGCATCTGCCTGACGTTTTCTAGGCAGAAGGGCAGGCGGCGCACCGCCTGCCATGATGTTTCAGCCGAAGTTCTCGCCTTCGCCCTGCTGCCAGGGCTTCACGAGATTGCCGAAGCGCGTGAAGCGGCCTTCGAAGCTCAGGTCGACCGATCCGATGGGCCCGTGACGCTGCTTGCCGATGATCACCTCGGCCTTTCCGTGCAGACGCTCCATCCGCTCCTGCCAGGCCGCCATCTCGTCCAGCCGGTCGTCCGACGGCTTTTCACGCTCGACATAGTATTCCTCGCGGAAAACGAACATCACCACGTCGGCGTCCTGTTCGATCGAGCCCGATTCCCGAAGGTCAGACAATTGCGGCCTCTTGTCGTCCCGGCTTTCCACCTGGCGCGACAGCTGCGACAGCGCGACGACCGGAATGTCGAGCTCTTTCGCGATCGCCTTCAGGCCCTGCGAAATCTCCGAGATCTCGTTCACGCGGTTGTCGCCCTTGCCGGTGCCCTTCACCAGCTGCAGATAGTCGACAAACAGCGCATCGAGCCCGTGTTCGCGCTTGAGCCGCCGCGCCCGCGCGGCGAGCTGAGAAATCGGCAGGGCCGGCGTGTCGTCGATGTAAAGCGGGCAGGCTTCCAGTGCCTTGGCGGCCTCGACGAAGCGCCGGAATTCCTTCTCGTTCATGTCGCCGCGCCTGATCTGTTCCGAAGGCACCTCGGAGGCCTCCGACAGGATCCGTGCGGCGAGCTGCTCCGCCGACATTTCTAGCGAGTAGAATCCGACCACGCCGCCCTCTATCGCACCGTCGCTGCCGTCTGGCATTTGGCCGCGCCGATAGGCCTTGGCGATGTTGAAGGCGATGTTGGTGGCCAGCGACGTCTTGCCCATCGAGGGCCGCCCGGCGAGGATCAAAAGGTCAGACCGATGGAGACCGCCGAGCTTCTTGTCGAGATCCACGAGCCCGGTCGATACGCCGGCAAGCCCGCCCTCCCGCTGGTAGGCAGCGTTCGCCACGTTAACCGCGTCGGTCACCGCGCGCAGGAACGACACGAAGCCCTTGCTCGCCTGCCCAGCCTCGCCCAGCTTGTAAAGCCGCTGCTCGGCCTCGACGATCTGGTCCTTCGGCTCGCTCGCCACGTCGACCTTGGCGGCCTGGGCCGAGATGTCCTTGCCCAGCCGGATCAATTCGCGCCGGATGGCCAGGTCATAGATCATCTGCGCATAGTCGCGCGCCGCGAAAGACGAGATTGCCGCGCCCGCGAGCCGGACGAGGTATTGCGGCCCGCCCAGTTCCTGCAGGCCGGGATCGTCCTCGAGGAACGCCTTCAGCGTCACCGGCGAGGCCAGCGCGTTCTTCGCGATCCGGGCCGAGGCGACCTCGAAGATGCGGGCGTGCACCGGGTCGTAGAAGTGGCCGGAGTTGATGACGCTGGCCACGCGGTCGTAGACCTCGTTGTTGGTCAGGATCGCGCCAAGAAGCTGCTGCTCGGCCTCGATGGAATGCGGCAGGGCTTCGCCCGCGCCGTCCTCCTTCGCCTGTTCCGCCTCGACCTGTCCCGACCGGATCGTCGCGATCTCGTTCATTTCTGCTGCCCCCGAGTCCTGTGGGCACTGCTCATAGCGCCGTGCCGCAGAGACCCGCAAATTGTATAATCATGTGGATGGATTGTGGGTAACCCGGCGCGCCCATCTTGAGGCGTGCCCGTGGCTTTCGTCAAGATATTGCAGGATCCCCCTGCAGATTGTGCACAGAAGACACGCGGAGGTCCGCCGACGGCGTCAGCCGCCCTGTCGCGCCTCCTGCCAGGCACGGGGGGCCGAGAGGAATCGTTCCACCTCGGCCAGCGTCGCTTCGTCGAAGGCCTGCCGCTCGCGTGCGACGGCCAGCACGTCCCACCAGGTGCACAAGGCGTGCAGCTTCACGCCGTGCGCGCCCAGCGTCTCCTCCGTCTCGGGGAAGATGCCGTAGTAGAAGATCACCGCCGTGTGCCCGCAGGTGGCGCCGGTCTCGCGGATCGCGTCCACGAAGCTCAGCTTCGAGCCGCCGTCGGTGGTCAGGTCCTCGACAAGCAGCACCCGCTCGCCCTCGGACATCACGCCCTCGATGCGCGCGTTGCGGCCATAGCCCTTGGGCTTCTTGCGGATATAGGTCATCGGCAGGCCCATCCGCTCCGCCACCAGCGCCGCGAAGGGGATGCCCGCCGTCTCTCCGCCCGCGACGTTGTCGAAAGCCTCGAACCCCGCGTCGCGCATGACTGTGATGGTCAGGAAGTCCATCAGCGTCGCCCGGATACGCGGGTACGAGATCAGCTTTCGACAGTCTATATAGGTCGGCGACGGCAGGCCCGAGGCGAGCGTGAACGGCTCGTCCGCGTTGAAATGCACCGCCCCGATCTCGATCAGCATGCCCGCGCTCAGCCGGGCGATCTCCTCCTTGGCAGGGAACGTCGTCGGGATCATGCGCTCTGCGTCCTTCTTTTTCGTTAACATGCGCCCGCCGGAGGCACGATTTTCGACAAAAACCGACCCTGCGTCAGCCGGCGACGCGCCAGTGCAGCGGGAAGCCCGGGTCGAACACGGTCACGGGCCCGTCCGCAGTGTCGATCTTCGCCGGATAAGCAACCGGCGCGCCCTTCTCGAGTGTCAGCGTGGCCTCGTTTACCGGCAGGCCATAAAACGCGGGCCCGTTGAGCGAAGCGAATGCCTCGAGCCGGTCCAGCGCGTTCTCCTGCTCGAACACCTCGGCCAGGATCGACAGGGTGTTGGTGGCGGTGAAGCAGCCAGCGCAGCCGCAGGCGCTTTCCTTGGCCGGGTCGAGGTGCGGCGCGCTGTCGGTGCCCAGGAAGAAGCTCGCGTCGCCGCTGGTCGCCGCCGCGCGCAGCGCCAGGCGATGCTCCTCGCGCTTGGCCACCGGCAGGCAATAGTAGTGCGGCTTGATCCCGCCCACGAGGATGTCGTTGCGATTGATCACAAGGTGGTGCGTGGTGATCGTGGCGGCGATGTCGTCGCCGCCGTCGCGCACGTAATCCGCCCCGTTCTTCGTGGTGATGTGCTCCATCACCACGCGCAGGCCGGGAATGTCGCGGCGGATCGGGTCGAGCACGCGGTCGATGAACACCGCCTCGCGGTCGAAGATGTCGACCTCCGGGTCCGTGACCTCGCCGTGCACGCAAAGTGTCAGTCCGATCTGCGCCATGGTCTCGAGCACGCGGCGCACCTTGGCGAAGTCGCGCACGCCCGAGGCCGAGTTCGTGGTGGCACCCGCCGGGTACAGCTTCACCGCCGTGATCAGTCCGATCTCGGCCGCCGCGCGCAGGTCGCGCACGTCGGTCTCTTCCGTGAGGTAGAGCGTCATCAGCGGCCGGAAGTCCGAGTTCAGGGGCTTCGCCGACAGGATGCGGTCGCGGTACTCGGCGGCGTCGGCGGCGGTGACCACGGGTGGCACGAGGTTCGGCATGACGATTGCGCGCGCGAAGTGGCGCGCCGTCTCGGGCAGGACGGCTTTCAGGATCTCGCCGTCGCGGAGATGCAGGTGCCAGTCGTCGGGGCGTCTGATGGTGAGCGTCTGTGTCATCGCCGGTTGCGCTACACCGGCTGGCCCGCGTTTTCCAGAGGGCAAATCGCCCGTGCCCGGACGCGATCTGCCTGACAATTGAGCGGAGGTGGTGAAGATATGTGCAGACCGTCGATCTTCTCGCGGTCGTTCGCGTTGAGACCTGTGGCGGTGGTTGCCGCTTCGCATGGGTCGGATAAGCGTGGGCAGCGACAACGCGGAGGGCGGATGTTCGACCAGCCACAGCAGGTGACGATGCAGCGGGCACGGGGGCGCGCGGCGGTCGCTCTGTCGGCGCGCGCCGGGCGCACCGCGCTCGACCGGCTGCACCAGTCCGGCTCGGCCAAGGCGATGCTGCCGCGCTGCCACGGGCCCGTGCCCGAGGTGGTGTTCCTGAACACCGCGGGTGGAATCACTGGCGGTGACCGGCTGGAATACGCGCTCGACCTCGGCGCCGGGGCGCGGGCGGTGGCGACGACGCAGACGGCGGAGCGGGTCTATGCCTCTTCGGGCGGAGCCGGGGCCATCGATGTCGCGATGAAGGTCGGAACCGGCGCCCGGCTGCACTGGATGCCGCAGGAGACGATCCTGTTCGACCGCGCCGCCCTCGACCGCCGCACCACAATCTCGCTTGAAGGCGACGCCAGCTGCCTGGTGGCGGAGACGCTGGTGCTCGGCCGGGCGGCGATGGGGGAGATTGTGCGAACGCTGGACGCCACCGATCGTCGACGCGTCACGCGCGACGGCATTCCGGTGTTGGCCGAGCCCATACGTCTGACGTCAGACGTTCTGGCGCGCGACGATGCGGCGGGACTGTCCGGGGCGAAGGCGCTCGCCACCGTGGCGCTGGTCGCGCCGGGGGCTGAGGACGCAATGGCCTCTGTCCGCCGCCTGCTGGAGGTGGAGGGCGTGGACGCCGCCGCCTCTGCCTGGGACGGCAAGTGCGTCGTGCGGATGATGGCGCGCGAGGCCTGGCCGTTGAGGCGGCTGGTCGCGCGCGTGCTGGTACAGCTGGGGCAGGGGCCGCTGCCCCGCGTCTGGCAGACATGAGAAACGAGGAAGGCAAGGCATGAACCTGACCCCACGCGAGAAGGACAAGCTCATGGTCTCGGTCGCCGCCATGGTCGCGCGCGGCCGGCTGGAACGCGGCGTCAAGCTGAACCACCCCGAGGCCATCGCCCTGATCACCGACTTCGTGGTCGAGGGCGCCCGCGACGGCCGCCCGGTCTCCGACCTGATGGAGGCGGGCGCACATGTGGTGACGGCCGCCCAATGCATGGAGGGCATCCCCGAGATGATCCATGACGTTCAGGTCGAGGCGACGTTCCCCGACGGGACGAAGCTGGTCACCGTGCACCACCCCATCCGCTGATGCTAAATCGTCTGACACTTGCCTACCTGATGGCGGCCCGTGCCCACGCCGACCAGGCGCGCAAGGGCGATGCCGGCATTCCTTATATCAACCATCCGTGCGAGGTCGCACACCTCGTGGCCGAGACGGGAGCGGACGAGGATCTCGTCATCGCCGCGGTCCTGCACGACGTGATCGAGGACAGCGACACCACGCGCGACGATTTGGAACATACTTTCGGTCCTAGGGTGGCCGATTTGGTCGCGGGCATGACCAATCCGCCGGAGTGGGACGACTTGCCCAGATCCGGGATGAAGGCGCGGCAAGCCGAGCACATGAAGGACGTCGCGGGCGATGTGAAGCGCATCAAGATCGCGGACCAGACCTCGAACCTTCACGACATCGCGCGCGAGCCGACGGCGTGGGACGCCGCGGTCGCGGCCGAGTATATCGGCGGTGCGCGCCTGGTCGTCGACGCTTGCCGGGGCGCCGACCCGTCGCTCGAGTCCGGGTTCGACAGGGCCGTCGCACGCGCGGAGCGGGCCATGGCGACGGGCGAGCCGTCGTGATGCCCCCATTCCAGATCAGGAGAGCCAGATGATACCAGGAGAAATCCTGCCGCAGCCCGGCGAGATCACGTTGAACGAGGGGCGCGAGGCGCTGACGCTGATCGTCTCGAACACCGGCGACCGCCCGGTGCAGGTCGGCAGCCATTATCACTTCGCCGAGACCAATCCGGCGCTGGACTTCGACCGCGAGGCTGCGCGCGGTCTGCGGCTCGACATCGCTGCGGGGACCGCCGTTCGGTTCGAACCGGGGCAGACGCGCGAGGTCACGCTGGTGCCGTATGCCGGCAACCGACGGGCCGTCGGGTTCAACCAGAAGGTCATGGGCACGCTCTGATCCGGCCTCGGGCTCTGTCAAACATTCATCGGTATGGCGGTCCGCTCCGGCCTCCGGCCTGACATGGAACCTGCGCCGCTCCACTCTCGCGTGCCCGGGATCGCTGCGCCGGAACGCCGCGATCCGCTCCGTCTGGCCGTCCGAAGGGAACCTGCCGTTGATCCGCAGATTGTCCGGGCAAGCGGATCGAACGAGGCAGGTGGAGAGTGATGAGGTCAGTCAGACAATTGAGGGTGCGCCGCGCGCCCCGGTCCGGGACGGTGCGCCGATGAGCCGCCCCGCGACCCCGATAGATGGGATGCGTGCCGGGCTAGCCCTCTGGCGCATGGCGGTGGACGCGCAGGCGGTGGTGGGTTTGCGTGTTATGGGCATGGCGGGTCTCTGGGCCGTCGCGCCCGGCGAGACCACGCGCATGGTCACCGAGAAAGCCCCGGCCTTCGCCGAGGCACAATGGGCCGCCTGGGCCGCGGCCATGCGCGGCGAACGCCCTGACGAGGTGATGTCGGCATGGGTGGCGCCGATTTCGCGCACCGCAGGAGCGAATGCGCGCAGGCTGTGGAAACGCGGGCCAACGCGGGGGTGACGCCGTGGCGATGAAACTGGAAGGATCCTGTCGCTGCGGGGCCGTGTCCTTCACGGTCGAGAGCCACGCGCCGGTGCCATATCAGTGCTGCTATTGCTCGATCTGTCGCAAGCAGCAGGGTGGTGGGGGCTACGCCATCAACATCTCGGGTATTGCACGCACGCTGAAGATCGAGGGCCAAGAGGCGCTCGGCGTCTACCGGGCCGAGATCGAGGCCGACGACGGACACTGCGAAACGTCAACGGGGGAGCGGAATTTCTGCGCGCGCTGTGGCAGCGGCCTGTGGCTGTTCGATCCCTTCTGGCCGGAACTGGTGCATCCCTTCGCATCGGCCATCGACACCGACCTTCCGCGGCCGCCCGAGCACGTGCACCTGATGCTGGACTTCAAGCCTTACTGGGTCGAGGTGCAGGCGGGCGAGAATGACCAGTTCTTCGACCGCTACCCGGAGGAGTCGCTGGAGGACTGGCACAGGGCGCGGGGGCTCTGGGTCGAATAGAACTTCGCGAAGTGCCTGATGATTTAGCGAAATGCCTGACGATTAAGCTCCAGGGGCCGTGTCGAACGCCGCGCCCAAGCTGGCGGGGCGGGGCGCATTGAGGTCCGGCGCCGCATCCGGCTTCGATGGCGCGGACCGACGCCACCACCGGAAGGCCCCGCCATGCCCGCCACGATTTCCCGCGCGACCTATGCCGACATGTACGGACCAACGACCGGCGACCGGGTGCGACTGGCCGATACCGACCTGATCGTCGAGGTCGAGCGCGACCTGACGATTTACGGCGAGGAGGTGAAGTTCGGCGGCGGCAAGGTGATCCGCGACGGGATGGGCCAGAGCCAGGCGACACGGGCCGAGGGCGCGATGGACACGGTGATCACGAACGCGCTGATCGTCGACGTGACCGGGATCTACAAGGCCGATGTCGGGCTGCGCGATGGGACCATCGCCAGGATCGGTAAGGCCGGCAACCCCGACACGCAACCGGGCGTGGACATCGTGATCGGGCCGGGGACCGAGATCATCGCGGCCGAGGGCAAGATCCTCACGCCCGGCGGGTTCGACAGCCATATCCACTTCATCTGCCCGCAGCAGATCGAGGATGCGCTGCATTCGGGCCTGACCACGATGCTCGGCGGCGGGACCGGGCCGGCGCATGGCACGCTCGCCACCACCTGCACGCCGGGGCCCTGGCACATGGGTCGGATGCTCCAGGCGGTCGACGGCGTGCCGATGAACATCGGCTTCGCCGGGAAGGGCAACGCCTCGACCCCTGCCGCGCTCGAAGAGATGGTGCGCGCGGGCGCTTGCGCGCTGAAGTTGCACGAAGATTGGGGCACCACCCCCGCCGCCATCGATTGCTGCCTGGGCGTGGCCGACGACATGGACGTGCAGGTGATGATCCACACCGACACGCTGAATGAATCCGGGTTCGTCGAGAACACCGTCGCCGCGATGAAAGGTCGGACAATCCACGCCTTCCATACCGAGGGCGCGGGCGGCGGGCATGCGCCCGACATTATCCGCGTCTGCGGGCTGGATCACGTGATCCCGTCCTCGACCAACCCGACGCGCCCTTTCACGGTGAACACTCTGGAAGAGCATCTGGACATGCTCATGGTGTGCCACCACCTCGACAAGTCGATCCCCGAGGACGTGGCGTTCGCCGAAAGCCGCATCCGGCGCGAGACGATCGCGGCCGAGGATATCCTGCACGACATCGGCGCGTTCTCGATCATCGCCTCGGACAGCCAGGCGATGGGCCGGGTGGGCGAGGTGCTGATCCGCACGTGGCAGACGGCGGACAAGATGAAGAAACAGCGAGGCCGGCTGCCGGACGAGCGGGGCGACAACGACAACCTGCGCGTGCGCCGCTACATCGCGAAGTATACGATCAATCCGGCCATCGCGCACGGTATCTCGGCCCATATCGGCAGCATCGAGGTCGGCAAGCGCGCCGATCTGTGCCTTTGGAAGCCCGCCTTCTTCGGTGTGAAGCCTGAGATGGTGCTGCTTGGCGGGTCTATCGCCTGTGCGCAGATGGGCGATCCCAACGCCTCGATCCCGACGCCGCAGCCGGTCTATTCGCGACCGATGTTCGGGGCCATGGGGCGGGCGGTCGAACGTTCAGCCGTCACCTTCGTCAGCGGCGCGGCGCAGGCCGATGGCGTGGCGGCGGCGCTGGGACTGGCGAAGACGACGCTGCCGGTGGCCAACACCCGCGACATCGGCAAGCGCGACATGATGTTCAACGACGCGACGCCCGAGATCGAGGTGAACCCCGAGACCTACGAGGTGCGCGCGAACGGCGAGCTTTTGACCTGCGAGCCGGCGAAAGAGCTGCCGATGGCGCAGCGCTACTTCATGTTCTGAAGCCTTCAGCGCCAGGGAGAGAACGTTCCATGCACCTCGCGCAAAGCGGCCCTTCGCAAATGTCGCTGCAACGCAGCAAGCTTGTCCCCTATGTTGACGGTCAAGGGAGGAAACCAGACTTGCCAATGCACGAGGTTTCCAATGGCGACTGCAACGACCAACACCACCTTCCGCGAAACGCCGTCGCTGCGGCAGCGGCTGGACGAATTTTTCGCGGGCATCGGCGCGGGCTTCAATGCCTATATCGAGCGCCAGGCGCGCTTCGATCAAATCCAGGCGCTGGAAGCGAAAAGCGACGCCGAGCTGGCCGAGCTGGGCCTGAAGCGCGAGGACATTCCGCGCCACGTCTTTCGCGACCTGCTCTGGGCCTGACGCGGCCGGGGAGGGCGGCATGATCGCCCTTCCCCGCGCAACGACCGTGGCGCGGCAGACGCCTGCGTCCGATCACATCGACCTGACGTATGACGCCCGCTTTCTGCGCCGCAAGCGGCTGGAAAGCGCGGGTGGGATCGCGTTCCTGGTCGATCTTCCCGAAACGTCTGACATTCGTGACGGCGACGCGCTGGTGCTCGAGGACGGCCGCCGCATCGGCGTTCGCGCCGCGCCCGAACCGCTGCTGGAGATCAGGGGCGACCTGCCGCGCCTGGCCTGGCATATCGGCAACCGCCACACCCCTTGCCAGATCGAGCCCGACCGCCTGCTGATCCGCGCCGACCACGTGCTGGCCAAGATGCTGGCCGGGCTAGGGGCCGAGGTGCGGGAGGTCACAGCGCCGTTCACGCCCGAGGGCGGCGCCTATGGCCACGGGCGCACCATGGGCCATTCCCACGGACATGACCACGATCCCGCGCATGAGCATTGAGGCGGACGACCTGACGCTGGTGCAATGGCTTTCGCCCGCCTTCCCGGTGGGCGGGTTCGCATATTCCCACGGGCTGGAACAGGTGATCGGCGACGGTGCGGTGCACGACGCGCCCTCGCTCGAGGCCTGGCTGACCTCCATCCTGCGCGATGGCGCGGGGCTGTCGGACGCCGTCCTGCTGTGCGCCGCGATGGAACGGGACGGAGTCGACGCCGAAGCCCGCGCGCTGGCGGTCTCACGCGAACGCTGGACCGAGACGGCGGAGCAAGGGGCGGCCTTTGCCCGGACGCTCAGCGGCATGGGCCACCACGCCGACCCGGCCGCGCTCCCCGTCGCCGTGGGCATGGCGGCGCGGTCGTTGTCACTGCCGCCGCAGCGGGTGGCGGCGCGGTACCTCCTGGCCTTTGCCGCAAACCTGATCCATGCCGCCGTCCGGCTCGTCCCGCTGGGCCAGACCGACGGCCAGCGGGTGCTCGCCGCGCTTCAGCCGACGATCCTCGGGGTCGCCGGGCAGGCGGCGCGGATGATGCCTGACGACATCACCAGCGCCGTGCCCGCCGCCGACCTTGCCGCGATGCGGCACGAGACGCGCGACGTGCGGCTGTTCAAGACCTGAGGAGACGACATGGCTTCGCATCACGGCCCCCTGCGGGTGGGTATCGGCGGCCCGGTGGGCGCGGGCAAGACGACGCTGACGGCGCAGCTTTGCCGCGCGATGGCCGGGCGGTACTCGATGGCCGTCATTACCAACGACATCTACACGCGCGAGGATGCCGAGTTCCTGATGCGCGCGCAGGTGCTGCCCGGCGACCGCATCCGCGGGGTCGAGACCGGGGGCTGCCCGCACACGGCGATCCGCGAGGACGCGTCGATCAACCTCGCCGCCGTGGCGGACCTGCGGCGAAGCTTTCCCGACCTCGACCTCGTGCTGATCGAGTCGGGCGGCGACAACCTGGCCGCGACGTTCAGCCCCGAGCTTGCGGACCTGACGCTTTACGTCATCGACACCGCAGCCGGACAGGACATCCCGCGCAAGAAGGGGCTGGGCGTCACGGGATCCGACCTTCTGATCGTGAACAAGACCGACCTCGCCCCGCATGTCGGCGTCGATCCCGAGATGCTCGAGAGCGACACGCGCGAGGCGCGCAACGGCCGGCCCTATGTCATGGCCGGGCTGCGCGACGGGCGCGGTGTGGACGAGACGGTCGCGTTCATCGAGCGCGAGGGCGGTCTGGCCTAGCGCGGGGTGCGGCGCTCAGGGATGCGGATGCCCGCGGCCTCGAGTTCGGCGCGCACGGTCTCGAAGCGGCGCAGGAACCGCTTTCGGCCGGTGCGGATGCCGATGTTGCGCAGCACCAGCGCCTCGAGCAGGCGGCGCTCGTCCCGCTCCAATCGGCCGACGAGCCCGCGCAAGTAGCCCGGGTTGTCACGCCGCGCGCGCAGGGCGGTATAGAACGTCTGCGGGTCCAGTGTTCCGGCCATGGCTTCGGATACGATGTCGTCGAGGATGCCGAACGACGCCAGCGTCTCTTCGATCTGGTGGCCCATGTGACGGCAGCGCAGGTCCTCGGTCACGGACGAGCGGAGCATCCCGGCATGGCGCGCGTCCTCGGGCTGCCGCGGGTCGAAGATCACCCACACCTCCTCGGAGGCCGAAAGGTTTTCGGGCGTGGGCGGGTAGCGGTCGGCGAAGTCGATGTCGTGCGCTTCGGGGAAGCGCGTGTCCCAGGGGGCGACCTGCGGATCGAGCGTGGCTTGCGGGGCGAGCGCGAGGACCCGGCTGAAGGGCGCGGCAAGCGCATACGACAGGGCGGCGTGCCCCCCCGATCCTGCGCCATAAAACAGCACGTCCTCGAACTGGTCGAGCAGCGTGCCGTCGACCATCGCGTCGAAATAGCTGACGACCTCGGGCGCACGGAACCACGTGTTGCCCCGTGACTGGAACGTCAGCACCGACCAGTCCTGTTCCCGCGCCAGCGCGTCCAGGCGAAGCTCCCGCGTTTCCAGTTCCGCCTCGGGCTCCGGCGCGGCCTCGAACGCGACAAGCAGGTGCGGCCCGCGCCGCTGGAAGCGGATGTGGTGGTCGGGGTTGAGCGCATAGGCGAAGCTGTCCGGCAGGGACTCGTCGTCCGCCTCGTCCGGGTCGTCGTCGTCCCAATCGTCGGACAGATCTTGGATCAACGCCTTCACCATTCGCAGCCGTGCCTTCCCGGGTGACTGTTTCCTTCTTTAGCCAAGTCTGCAGAGGAAATCGGACACGGGTTGTCCGGACGGTAGGCCATTTTGGGGCCGGGACCCAAGCTTCCGCAATCATTGGAGAAGCTGCGCGAACAGTCCGTCAGATCCAGTCGAGATTGACACGGTGCGGCGGATACTTTTCCGACACGTGGTCCCTGAGCGCCCGGAAGCGGGGGCGAAGATGCTTGAACTTGCGCGCATGCGTTTCGGCCACCAGACAGCGCACCCGGTCGAACAACCCGCGCCGTTCCATCACCTCCAGGATCTCGAGTTCGGCGCCTTCGATGTCCATCTTGACGAAGTCGACGCGGCCGCGCCTGTCCGCCTCGCTTTCCAGGAAGGCGGGGAAGTCGATGAGGGGTACATCGACGGCATTCGCCGCGTCGATGGCGCGGCCACCGCTCAGCACCGTCGACTTCACGGACGCACCCTCGGGATTGTCTCCGAACCCGTCCGACCGCATCAGTCGGACATTTCCCTCCTCCACTCCCAAGGCGGCCGCGATCAGCCTGACATTCGGACGATCGACGAAGCGCGCCTCTAGCTTTTCGACCGCCCACGGGTCGGGTTCGAACGCGATGACGTCGGCGCCCGTCGCGGCCAAAACCTCGGTCACGTCGCCCACGTTGGCACCGCAATCGATGGCCAGGTCGCCGGGCCGCAGCATTGCCGCCACCCCGTGCAGGAAGCCCTCGGCCCGCGCCTTGCGCAGGTTGCGCTCCTGCCGGCGGATCAGCTTCTTCGCCCGCCGCTCCGCCAGGCTATCGTCACGCTCGCTCATTCCGCCGCCTTCACCAGGTCCGGCCGCTCGGTCAGGCGGCGCACGAAGCTGACGCCGGTCTGCGCCTTCAGCATCCCACGCGCCACCTTGTGCAGTCCGACCTCCTTCAGGATCTTCTGCCTGCGGTAATGCACGGTGAAGATTTCGCGGTCCTCCGGCAGCGGAGCGCCCCGCAGCTTGCCGCCCAGGATGAAGTGTTGCTCTTCCGGAAGCACGTTCCAGCCAAGCCCGGCGCGCAGGATGGACACCGGCAGCGACATCTGGTCGAGGTAAGGGCGGCGCATGTCCAGGCTGTCGATGCGGTCCACCGTCCGGGCCGTGTCGTACCAGACATCCGGAAACCGCGTCGCGCCGTCCTCGGGAAAAACGACCAGTCCCGAGCTGAAGTAGGGCACCACCGGCTCGGGGGAGCGGCGCATCAGGTGCATCCGCTCGGCGGGGACCTTCATCCCGAACGCGCCATAGATCGTGTCCCAGATCTCCTGTCCCGCCCACGTCATCGACGCGGCGGCAGAGCATGACACGTGGCCGGGCTTCACCAGGTTGTCCGCCTCGTTGGCCCGCAGGAACAGCACGTCGCTGTCAACGAAGGCCGAGACCTCGCTGTCGCGCGACTGCAGTGCCGCCACGATCTTGTTGCCGTGCGGGTAGGGCGTGTCCCACATCCCCTCGGTCCGCATGGCGCGCAGCTCTGCCCCCATGATCTCGTGGGCGCGGATCACGGCGGGGTGAAGCTCCTCCATCCGGTGCGCGGGGCAGTAGCCGACGGCCTTGACCTCCGGCCCGAATTGCGTGCGGATCGAGGCCAGAAGCGTGCAGGCCAGGATCTGATAGTCCGGCGGCTCGACGATGTAGAAGAAGGTCAGGCGCGGCCGGGGCATGGTCATTCGAGCGCCTTCGCCGGATCGACTCCCACCTGCCGGGCCATACGCCAGGCATATGAATTCTCAAGCGGGACGTGCTTGCGCCACCAGGGCCGGGTGCCATTGGTGTAGAGGTGCACCGACAGGGTCTGCTCGGTAAACCAGCCTTCCACGCGTCCGTGCGGGTCGTAGAAGGTGTCGTTCAGCTGGAAGGGTACGGGATACAGCGTGTCCGGCGTCATCGCGCGGTCGTAGTCGCCCGTCTGCTGCGCGAAGTACGTGAACGCCTGCGGCCCGAACGAGGTCCGCTCGGCCTTGTAGATCTTGACCGCGTGAGGCAACTCCGGCTGCTTCTTGTCCAGCCGGTCAAGCTTCTTGCGCTGGTTCTTGTTCCACCACGCCGGGTAGTCCGGCAGGTTCTCGTAATAGTCCAGCAGCCGCGCGATCAGCTCGCCCTCGCGCGGGATCTTGACGACGCCGCAGTTCAGCGCGCCGCGGAAACCGTGACCGGCATAGATGTGGTCGCCCTCGTCCGGGAAGGGGCGATGGCAGAAGGCGTCGCAATCGATCCAGACCGCATCTGTCCGACGGATCATGTGATAGCGGAAAACGTTCGACAGAAACGAGGCCGAGGTTTCCTCGACGATGTTCATGGGGATGTCCATGATCTCGGAGGCGGGGCGCACCGTCACCCCCTCGGGCACGTTTTCGACCGTCTCGGTGCAGTAAAGCGTCGTCGGGTGGCCTTGCTGCACGTGGCTGAGAAGGCACAGCTGGTTGAGATACTGTAGCCGCTCGCCGATCCACAGCGACGCCACCGGTCTGCGCGTCGATTCCGTCATCGCCTGCCTCTTTTCCGTCCGGTCGCGGTCGGACTGTCGTTGTCGCCCCGATGCTGTCGCAGGCCCGGCGCGTTGTCCAGCCGGGCGCGGGCGGTTGTACGTCCTCCCGCGTTGCGCTTATCGTGCTGGAAAAGGACGAAAAGGCGGCGCCGAGCAGGAGTTTCTCCGGCAGGCGCGGGAACGGGGCAGGTCACGTGGACGCATCGGCAGAGCAGGTTTCACCGGCGCTTCCCACCAGGCCAGTCAGCCGTCACGGCCGCGTCACCGCCGTCTCGATGATGAAGGACGAGGGACCTTACCTGCTGGAATGGGTGGCGCATCACCTGGCGGTCGGTTTCACCGACATCGTCGTCTACACCAACGACTGCACCGACGGCACGGTCGAGATGCTACAGCGCCTCGAATGCCTCGGACTCGCCCATCACCGCCATAACGTGATCCCGAAAGGCGTGAAGCCCCAGCCCTCGGCCATCAAGCACGCGCAGGCCGAGCCAATTGTCGGACAAAGCGACTGGGTCATGGTCTTCGACGCCGACGAGTTCCTGTGCATCCGCCACGGCGACGGCACGCTCGACGGCCTGCTCGACGCGGTGGTCGCCGAGGGCGCGAACGGCATCGTGATCACCTGGCGCATCTTCGGCTCGGGCGGTCTGCGCGACTGGTCGCGCGACCTCGTCACCGAACGCTACCTGCAGGCCGCGCCGCCAATGTGGAACAAGGGGTGGGGCGTCAAGACGCTGTTCCGCTTCGACCCCGAACGGTGGAAGCTCGGCATCCATCGTCCGACAATGAAGAACAAGGTGCTGGACACCGAGTTTCCCCAGACAGTTCGCTGGCTTAACGGGTCGGGGCAGGGAATGGAGGACTACTTCAAGTTCCGCGGCTGGCGCTCGATCGTGCGCACGGTGGGGTATGGCTGGGCGCAAATGAACCACTACGCTGTGAAGGCGGTGGACGATTACGCCATCCGTCGCCTGCGCGGCAACGTCAACAACAAGGCGAACAAGTACGATCCGTCCTACTGGGCGCTGCAGGACCGCAACGAGGTGCGCGATGACACGATGTTGCGCTACGCGGCGCGGCGGCGCGCGATCTTCGACGGGCTTTTGGCCGACCCCGAGCTCAATCGCCTTCACCACGCCGCCGTCGAGCGGGCCGAGGCGCGGCTGGCCGCCTTCAAGGCGACACCGGGATACGCCCGCTTCGTCGACGACCTGCGGGCCGCGAGTGCCGTGCCCATCACGCAGGTCTCGGCGAAGCCGCCGAAGCCACGCGACCCGGTAAAGATTGCCGCGAAAATGTCCAACGTTCAGAAACGGGCAGCAGCGGGACCGGGCAAGACAGAGCCGGGGCGGCGCGTGTTTCGACCGCCTCCACTCTACGTTGAGGGAGAGGTGGACCTGTCGGCGGAGCCGCCGATGGAATGGATCGCGAACCACTCGATCGAGCTGCCCGCCGACCCGCGCCTTTTCACGCCTCTGGCGCTCGAGCTCGTCCGGCAGGGCAAGTTCCTGCGCAATCCGGCCCGCAAGCTGCCGGGGATCGTGCCCGAAAACGGGCTGTGGCTCGAACTCGGCGGCACGACCGGTTTCCTCGCCGCGCACCTCGTCCGCAGCGTGTCGGGCCTGCGTGCGGCCGTGCACGAAGACAACCCGGCGCACCGGACCTTCATCCGGCGCCTGTGGACGCGGAACGCAGTGGCGGAGTGCGATCGGCTGGATATGTCCGACGTTTCGCTGGCCACGGAGCCACAGGCCCTCGGCGCGCGGCTGGCAGAGCTGAAGCCGGCCGCGCTCGCACTGGGTGATCCGAGGCTCAGGCCGAGTGCGCTGGCGGATGCCGTTGCCGCCTCGGACCGCGCCGCTCCGCCGCAGCTCTATCTTCTCGGCCGGCTCTGGGCGGACCGGCAGGAGGACTGGTCCGAGTGGAAGCGCGTCCTGCGCGCGCTCGGTTACCATGAGCGGCTGCCCCTGGACCCTGCCGTCATTGCCGCTTTTCGCCGGCACCGGGCCGCGGCATGAGCCGCGTCGCCGTCTACTTCGTCGTCGAGGGGCGCCATCTCGAAGCGCAGGCCGTTGTGCTCGCGGCCTCGCTGCGCCGGCACAACGGGGCGCGGGACCGGCTGATCGCATACCGTCCCGCGGGCGCGCCGGAACTTCTACCTGTCACACGTGCGGCGCTTGATGCACTCGACGTCGACACGCGCTCCTTCGATGTGCCGGACAATATGTGGAAGAAGCCGTTCCCTCACGGCAACAAGCTCCTGGCAAGTATTCAACCACGGGAGGAGGACGGGCATGTCTTCCTCGACACCGACATGATCTGTGCCCGCCCGCTCGACTTCGCGGACGTTCTGGCCCCCGGCACCGTCTCGGTCGTTCCCGAGGGCGTGCCGAGTTGGGGCAAGGGCAACGATCGGTGGGAGCGCGCCTACGCCCATTTCGACCTGCCGCTGCCGCAAGAACGGGTCCGCCTGACGCGCCGCCGCCGGATCGAGTTTTACCCATATTTCAATGCCGGGATGATCGCCTTCGGGTCTGACACTGGTCGTCCGACGTTTCCGGAGTTATGGCTGGTCACGGCCCGAGACATCGACTGGCACTGCCGCGTCGCCAAGAAGCGCCCGTGGCTTGACCAGATTGCCCTGCCCATCACCTTCGCCCGCTTCGACGTCCCGTACCGCGTTCTGCCGGACACTTGGAACTTCTCCATATCCGACCGGGCCTTCGAGCCCGACGCGACTCCGACGCTGATTCACTACCACTCCTTTCGCTACACACACGCCTGGCCTCAGGCCCGGCGCGAGATGGAGGGTCTCGCCCACACTCTCGGGAACGATCTCGCGCGGCGGTTGTACATGGAATTTGCCCAGTTCTGGATGGCGAGGCAGCCGGCATGAGCCCGCGGGTCGTCATCGTTTCGACCATGCGCGACGAGGGTCCCCACCTCGTGGAGTGGATCGCCCATCACCGCGCCGCCGGCGCCGAGATCCTCGTATTGTCGAACAATTGCACCGACGGGTCCGATAAGCTGCTAGACCGCCTCGCCGAAAGCGGTGCCATTGCCCACCTGCGCAACGAGGTGCCCGAGGGCAAGACGCCGCAATGGTCGGCGCTGAAGCTTGCACGGCACCATTCGTCGGTACAGGAGGCCGACTGGATCGCGGTCCTCGACGCCGACGAGTTCGTGAACCTGCGCCCGCCGCTCGCGACGTTCCAGGATTTCGTCACTTCCGTTCCGGGCGCCGACGCCGTCATGTTGCCCTGGCGCCTGTTCGGCCATTCGGGGCACGCCACACGGCCCGAGGCCCCCACTATTCGCGCCTACACGCGCGCGATCGCGGCCGATGCGCTATATCCGCCGCTCTGCCGCTTCTTCAAGACGCTCTACCGCCGCGAGGGACCCTTTGCAAAACCCGGCGTTCACCGTCCCCGGCTGGAAGCGGAGGCGCAACCGGATCTCCGCGACGGCTCCGGCCGCCGCGTGTCGCAGGCGATGGCGATCGACGACCGGCGCATCCTGCACTGGGGAGAACCGGCAGCGACGAACCTCGTGCAACTCAACCACTACTCGGTCCGCTCGGCGGAAGATTTCCTGCTGAAAGCGGCGCGAGGGCTGCCCAACCGGACGCAGAAACGGATCGGTCTGACGTATTGGGTCGAGCGGAACTTCAACACGGTCGAGGACACGAGCATCCGCCACATGGCGCCCGCGACAGAAGCGGAGGCGCGCCGCCTGCGCACGCTTCCGGGTGTTGCTGAGGCCGAGGCGGACTGCCGCGCATGGCAGCGGGCCGCTTTCCAGCGCATGCTGCAGGACCCGGCGCTGGTCGAGTTCTACGGCCGCCTCCTGATATCTCAGGGCAGCACCGCGCCTGACGAAGCGCTGGCGCGTGAACTGGTCAGCCTGTTCCAGACCGCCCACAAGGCGAGCCGCCGCTGAGCGACAGGCGCCGCGGGAACCTCCGTGCCGTCCATTCTGTTCGTCAGATGAACGAATGTAAGACGGATCGCACATATGCGCACCACTCTCAGAACGACCACCGCCCTTCTTGCGAGCCTGTCCCTCGCGCTGCCCCACGGTATCGCGGCGCAGGAGACCGCGCCGCCGTGTCCGGACGACGCCGTGCCGCTCGCCGACGCCGTAGCCGCGGCATCGCCCCGACTGATCAACCGGTTGGCCGAGACGCTGGGCGTTCCTCCCGGCCAGTTGCGCCAACTTTCCTCCGGAAGCGGACTGGCCGCGCTGGACCTGGCGGAGTGCATCGATACGGCGCAGCTCGAGCAGCTTCGCGCCGAGATGGGAGAGACGGACGAGCAGCCGGCAGCGGAGGCTGCCGAAGAACAGCCCGAAGCCGAGGCGGCGGCTGAGCCCGCCGCGCCCGACGCCGCGCCCGCACAGACCGGGGGCGAGGACGAGGCCGAGCAACAGGTGGAGGAAGCGACGGACGTTTCCGACGACGAAGCCGCCACGCCTGCGGCACCTGTGCCTGATCAGGCCACGGATGACTCTGTCTCCGCCGAACCGACCGAGGAGGTGGTGGAGGCTGTCGAACCACCGGCGGAGGACGTGGACGTCGAGGCTGCGCCCGAAGCCGAGATGGAGGCGGAGGAAGATGCTCCGACAATCGACGAAGCCGCCGGCGCGGAAACGTCAGACACTTCGCAGGAACCCGTCTCGACCGATGACGCACAAGTCCTGAGGGAGGCGCTTGAAGCCGAAGCGCAGGCGGACGCAACGGGCGGTGACGGGGCAGAGGCTGAGGCCGCACCGGAGGCCGAAGCTGCCGCTGAGACGGAGCTGCCGCCTCAACAAGATACCGCTTCCGATAGGGCCACCGACGCCGAGACCTTGCGCGAGGCGCTGGAGGCGACTGCCGAAGAAACGGCCCCGGCGGAGCAGGCCGATGATCTGGCCACGGATGGAGCTGACCCTTCCGAAGAACCGGCCATGGCCGATGAGCCCGCGCCGGCTGAAGCGCCCGATGCGGTCGATCAGGCTGCGCCCACGGACGACGCTCCGGTCGCAGAAGAAGAGCCCGCCCCGCTCGCCGCGCTGTCGGAAGACGCCGAGGTCACGGGTGTCGAGAGCGAGACCGTGACGGAAGAGACGGCGCGGTCGAGCGACGAGGACTTCGAAAGCGGCTTCGTCACGGAAGAGGACGCGGACGCCGAGGCCACCGCGGAGACCGGTGCCGAGGCGGGCGCGGCCGTCGAAGAGGACGATGACGACGGACTGAGCACGCTTGAGAAAGCGCTGCTGGCCGGAGCGGGCGCCATCGCGGTCGGAACGCTGCTCAGCGGCAACCGCGAAATTGTCAGTCGTTCGGAGGATCGGGTCGTGGTGCAGCAGCCCGACGGCACATACGAGGTGCTCAAGGACGACAACGCGCTCCTGCGCCGCCCCGGCAGCGAGGTCGAGACGGAGACCTTCGCCGACGGCTCGAGCCGCACCACGATAACGCGTCCGGACGGCAGCCGCATCGTTACGATCCGCAATCCGGAGCTCGAGGTGATCCGCCGTGTGCGCATCACGCCGGACGGCGAGCGGATCGTCCTGATCGACGAGACGCAGCAGACCGAACCGGTGGACGTGGCCGGCCTGCCCGCGCCCGAGCAGGCGGCCGCCACCGTCGATCCGTCTGACGAGGCGGCGCTGCGCGAGGCGCTCAGGGCCGAGCGGACCTACACGCGAGACTTCTCTCTCCAACAGGTGCGCAATATTGCCGAGGTGCGCCAGCTTGCTCCGGCCATCGATCTCGAGAACATCACTTTTCCGACCGGTTCGGCCGCAATCCAGCCGGGGGAGGCCGAGGAACTGTCCGAACTTGGGCGCTACATCTCTCAGACCATTGAAGACAACCCGCGCGAGATCTTCCTGATCGAGGGGCACACCGACGCGGTCGGCAGTGCGAGCTACAACCTTGCCCTGTCTGATCGGCGAGCCGAGTCCGTGGCGTTGGCGCTGACGGAGTATTACGACGTGCCGCCCGAGAACCTGGTCGTGCAGGGCTACGGCGAGCGCTTCCTGAAGGTCGAAACCCAGGAGGCCGAGCGCGCCAATCGCCGTGCTACCGTACGCCGGATCACGCCGCTGCTGCGGACCGCCGCTGCGCAGTAGGACGAGTGACGTCATTTGCGCCCCGGGGTCCGTGCGGTCCACGGGGCGCTTGCCTGTGTCTGGACACAGTCGGATGGGTGGCGCAATCTCGATCGTCGTGAGAGGAGAGCGCCATGACGGCTGAGTTCGATGCCATTCCGGAAACCGCGCTGGGCTGGCACCGCGAGGGGCGGCGCGCGGCCCTCGCGACCGTGGTCGAGACTTGGGGATCGGCGCCGCGGCCGGTTGGCAGCCAACTCGCCGTATCTGGCGAAGGCGAAATCGCGGGCTCGGTGTCTGGCGGCTGCGTCGAAGGCGCAGTGGTGGTCGAGGCGCTGGAAGCGCTTGAGGACGGTCGAGCGCGAATGCTGGAGTTCGGCGTGAGCGACGACGAGGCCTTCGCCGTCGGTCTCGCTTGCGGAGGTCGGATCCGCGTTTTCCTTGAACCGGTGGGCCAGGCGCTGCCCGAGGCGCTTTTGTCGGACTTATCGGCTGCCCGGGCGGCGCGGCGGCCCGTCGCATATGTCGTCGATGTCGAGACGGGAGAGCGATGTCTGGCTGGGGCGGAGAATTACCCGGACCGGTTCCGGATGGACCGCTCGGGCTTCGAAGCTAATGGCCAGACATTTGTTGCAATCCACAATCCGCCGCTGCGGATGGCGGTGGTGGGCGCGGTGCACATCGCGCAGCCGCTGATGCAGATGGCGCGGCTTATAGGCTACGATGCCGTGTTGATCGATCCTCGCGAAGCCTTTGGCGCGGCGGCGCGGTTCCCAGGTGAGCGTATCGTGCATGACTGGCCAGACGAGGCGCTTGCGGAGTTCGGATTGGATCAGCGAACTGCGGTTGTCACTCTGACGCATGACCCGAAGCTCGACGATCCCGCGATCGAGACGGCGCTTCGGTCAGACATTTTCTACCTCGGCTGTCTCGGCTCCACCCGGACCCATGCAAAGCGCGTGGCGCGGCTGGAGGAGGCGGGCTTCGGTGCCGACGACATCAATCGGATCCATGCGCCGGTAGGCCTCGACATTGGCGCACGTTCCCCCGCCGAAATTGCCGTCGCCATCATGGCCGAGGTCACGCAACGGTTGAGGCGCGGCTGATGGAATTCGGGCCGGTGCCGCTGACATGCGCGCGCGGCGCGATCCTGGCGCATTCGCACAAGGTGCTGGGCGGGCGCATCCGGAAAGGTCGGATATTGACGGACGACGACCTCGGTGCGCTCGCGGCGGCCGGGCTTTCCGAGGTTGTCGTCGCGCGGCTCGGGCCGGACGACCTGCACGAAGACGAAGCGGCCACGCGCTTGGCGGCTGCGCTTGTTCCGGACCCGGACGCGGCACACCTGCGGGTGACCGAAGCGACGACCGGTCGTGTGAACTTCTATGCCACGGGGCCGGGTATACTCGAGATCGACGTTGCAGCGATTCACGCGCTTAACCGCATCGATCCCATGCTCACACTCGCCACGCTCCCTGCCTTCGCCCGTGCATGGCCCCGGCGAATGGTGGCGACCGTGAAGGTGATCTCGTACGGGGTGAGCGCCGAGGCCGCTGACCGTGCCTGTGCCGCCGCACTCGGGGCGCTCCGGGTCCGTCCCGTCGTCATGAAATCTGCCGGACTTATCCTGACCGAGATGGACGAGGCGCCGGCACCCGCCAAGGGCGAGACGGCGATCGCGACGCGCCTCGACGCGCTGGGAATGGAATTGTCGGACGTTTCGCGCGTGCGGCACCGGCAGGATGCCATTGCGCACGCGCTCGCGGCACTGGAGGGAGATTTGGCGCTGATCCTCACCGCCTCCGCCACGTCCGACGCGTCCGACTTGGCGCCGGCGGCGGTCCGGCAGGCCGGCGGGCGGGTCAAGCGGTTCGGCATGCCCGTCGATCCGGGCAACCTGTTGTTCCTGGGGGAGGTGGGAGAGCGGCCGGTGATCGGACTGCCGGGGTGCGCCCGCTCGCCCGCGCTGAACGGCGCGGACTGGGTCTTGGAGCGCGTGGCCTGCGGGCTGGAGGTGAGCGACGAGGACATCGCGGCGATGGGCGTGGGCGGGCTGCTGAAGGAGAGTCCGGGCCGCCCGCACCCGCGGGAATAGACGGTGCCGGGAAAAGGCTGCGGCCGATTGCCGGACATATCAGCGACAGCGTTTTACGTGCGCCGAAACCCGAAAGCCGTGCCGGCAGATCGGGTGTTCTCAATCCCGTCAACGCGTGCTTAACTCCCGCCGAGTAGGAAGAGCGTCAAGGGAGGCGAGCGCATGACCCAGGTCTCGATGACCGTAAACGGACAGTCTGTGTCGGGCGAAATCGAGGGCCGCACGCTGCTCGTCGAGTTCCTGCGCGAAGGTCTGGGCCTGACAGGCACCCATGTCGGTTGCGACACCAGCCAATGCGGCGCCTGCGTGGTCCACATCGACGGCGCGCCGGTGAAGGCGTGCTCGATCTTCGCGGCCGAGGCAGACGGGGCCGAGGTCACCACGATCGAGGGCATGGCCGCCCCGGACGGAACATTGTCGCCGGTTCAGCAGGGTTTCCGCGATCATCACGGCCTGCAATGCGGGTTCTGCACGCCCGGCATGGTGATGACCGCGACGGCGCTGCTGAAGGAGAATCCGAAGCCAACCGTCACCGAGGTGCGTGAATACCTCGAGGGAAATATCTGCCGCTGCACCGGTTACCACAACATCGTCAAGGCGGTTCTGGCGGCGAGCGGGCAGGAGATGCCGGCCGTCGCGGCCGAGTGAGGGAGCGCAATGTACGATTTCGAATTCGAACGACCCGCCACCATCGCTGACGCCGTCGCCGCTCTGGGTGACGAGGACGCACAGGCGCTTGGCGGAGGACAGACGCTGATTCCGACGCTGAAGCAGCGCCTGGCGATGCCCGGGAAGCTGGTCTCACTGACCGCGATCCGCGAGATCCGAGGTGTGTGCGAAGACGACGAGGGCCATCTTTGCATCGGCGGCGGCACCACCCACGCGGTGGTGGCCCGTGAGGCCGCCGACCGCTTTCCCGGCCTTGCCAGCCTGGCCGCGCGCATCGGCGACCCGGCAGTGCGCAACCGTGGCACGATCGGCGGGAGCCTCGCCAACAACGACCCCTCCGCCTGCTATCCGGCCGCCGCACTGGCGGCGAACGCGACGGTCGTGACCGACCGTCGGACGATCGTGGCCGACGACTATTTCCAGGGCATGTTCACCACGGCGCTGGACGATGGCGAGATCATCGCCGAGGTTCGCTTTCCGGTGCCGGAGGCATCGAACTACCAGAAGTTCATCCAGCCGGCCTCGCGCTTCGCACTGGTGGGCGTCTTCGTGGCGAAGTTCGCGGATGGCGTGCGCGTCGCCGTGACGGGGGCCTCGGAAAGCGGCGTGTTCCGCTGGTCCAAGGCCGAGGCGGCGCTGAGCCGGAACTTCACGCCGGATGCGCTGTCGGGCCTGACCGTGCCGGCGGATGGCATGATCGGAGATTTGCACGGCTCGCCGGAATACCGCGCTCACCTGATCGGGGTCCTGACGAAGCGTGCCGTCTCAGCGGCCACGTGAACGACGGCTAGCCGAGGACGACAAGCTCAGCACAAAGAAAAGCCCCCGCCGGTCTGACCTGCGGGGGCGCGTCGTCCTCGGGATGGCCGGCCGGCGTTACTTTGCCGGCCCGATCATCATCACCATCTGGCGGCCTTCCATCTTCGGCATGTTCTCGACCTTGCCGAGCTCCTTGACGTCTTCCGCCACCCGCTGAAGCAGGTCCCGCCCCAGGTTCTGGTGCGCCATCTCGCGCCCGCGGAACCGCAGGGTCACCTTCACCTTGTCGCCCTTCTCGAGGAATTTCACGACGTTGCGCATCTTCACGTCGTAATCGTGCGAGTCGGTGTTCGGCCGGAACTTGACCTCTTTGACCTCGATGGTCTTCTGCTTCTTCTTGGCCTCGCTCTCACGCTTCTGCTGCTCGTACTTGAACTTGCCGAAGTCCATGATCTTGCAGACAGGAGGCGTGGCGTTGGGCGAGATCTCGACCAGGTCCAGCCCGGCCTGCTCGGCCAGGTCGCGGCCGCGCTGAGGCGTCACGACGCCGATGTTTTCGCCCTCGGGGCCGATCAGCCGGATTTCGGGGGCCCGGATGCGGTCGTTGACGCGGGGGCCTGTATCACGCACCGGCGGGGCGTTGTGAGGTCTGCGAGCGATGGGTGTGATCCTTTCATGCTTGGGTCGACGGCAAAAATAGCCATCTGGGTACGTCCGTTCAAGCCGCACGTTCACGCGGGATGCGCGGTCATGTCACGGAACAAGGCGGCAGGCAACGGGTTCCGGGCGCAACCCACCGATCAAGCGAGGTACGGGCCATGAAGACGCAATGGAAGACTGAGGTGGCCCCCGTTTTCCGGACAGTGTTGCGGCGCCGCTAAGCTTGCCTGTTGATCATGCCGCCGCTTTCAGGCCGGGGCCCTGATGGGCCTCGACCGGTGTTCGTCCGCCGAGCGCGGAGTGCGGGCGCTCGTTGTTGTAGAAGTCGATCCACTTGCCGATGCCAGCCCGGGCCGCTGACCCGGTCTCAAAGGCGTGCAGATAGACGCACTCATACTTCAGGGATCGCCATAGCCGCTCGATCATGACGTTGTCCATCCAGCGTCCGCGACCGTCCATCGAGACCTTCACC
>NZ_FOXA01000072.1 GCF_900115595.1 Tranquillimonas alkanivorans | reverse complement strand
AGATCGTCTGGACCTTCCCCGATGGCGGCACCGTCGGCTTCGCCTGCAACGTACCCGGCCACCGCGAGGCCGGCATGGTCGGCGAGTTCGACCTGATGGACGAAGAGAACGACGTTCAATCGTGAAACCCTTGGGGGCGGTGCGACACGCCGCCCCCGAAGACCCACCGGCTGTCACGGCCCGGGTGACGGTGTCCTTCGTTAGAGCTTGATACGGAACCCGCAAAACTGATCTGCATCAAATCGATCTCCCCCTGACGCCTCTATGACTGCGGCGGAGGTTGGAAGGGAAAGCGGAGATGGGCATGTGCCGCGTCATTGATATCGACAGCCGCGCCGTCAGAAATGCCGGCCGTTCAAGGCGCTTTCTTTCGTCCGTACGACCGGCCAAAGCGGGGCGCGGGTGCGCTCTCCATATCCTCCAAGGGGGAGACGCTCTGACGCTGACCCTCCAGCCGCGTCAGGCGCAAGGAGGTCCGGGACGACACGAAGGTGCGCGCCCGGCCAGCAGCAAGCGATGCCCCCTCGCCGCATGTCTCTCGGCTGTCCCTCTGGACGTTCCCGCGCGAAGCTTCTGAACTCGAAGTCCGTCGGGCGGATGACGCTGCCAATGAGCTTTGCGCATCAGAAGGTCCGGAACATGCCTGGCGCAGCCGACCGCACCGGTTTCGGCGATGGTGATTTTGCGTCGGTCTCGGCTGCGTGGCAGGGATCTTCGGGGAGCGGACGACCCTCTGCAGCGGGCTGAACCACTGTATGTCCGTCGCGCTCTGGCTGACCTCTGTTGTGTGTGAGCGGGGTTCTTGGCGGCCCGGTGTCTACACGCGGCTCCGGGGATCACCGCCGCCTGTCCTCACCTTGCCGCGCTGCAGTCGTACAGCCGGTCGGTCGTCCAGCTCTCAAGCCGAGCTTGGTCCGCGTGGCACGGCTTCGGGTTGAACCGCGTCGAGTTAAGGGACCGGCGAAGCTCCGATGACTGGGGCGTGCAGGTGGTAGAGGCCGATGTAGAGCAGCGCGGCGGCGGCGAGGCGGGTCAGGGTGGTCTTGCCGTTCCGCCTCCACCAGCCCGCCTGCATCAGCGGTCGGAGGGACAGGATCGCGGTGGCTTGGCGGATGGCGGCCCACCGATCCGGCTCGGCGGCCCGGGCGCGGGCGTCGAAGAGCCGCATGGCGGCCAGCGAGATGGCGGCGAAGCCGCCGAACAGGACGACGTGGGCGAGGTCCGGGTTCGCCACCATGTGCGCGCCGCCCCAGAGCCCCAGGGCCCAGAGCATCGGGTGGCGCGTCACCGCGGCGAAGCCCGGCCGCGCCGGATCGAAGGTTGCTATTTTCCGGCCGCCGAGCGTCCACGGGTAGGCCATGCCGCCCCCGAGGCCGAGGAGCGCGACCGCGGCTGGCATCACCAGGTTCGGCACCCAGCGCTGCCACGGCGCCAGGTCGATCACGGGCAGGTAGGGCGCGCGGCCTGCGGCGACGACCAGCCACACCAGGAGCACGGTCGACACGGTGCCGTAAGCGGCAAAGTACGCCCGCCGGCCCATCGTGGCGATGAGGCCGTCGCGCAGCGGACGGTGCGACGGCAGGAAGTGCGTCGCCACGAACAGCGCGAGCACCAGTGCGAATTCGGTCCAGCCCATGGGGTCACTCCCTTTCACATTCGTCCATCAGCCGCCGGATATGACAGGCGAAGGCCCAAGTCATCGGCGCACCCACCAGAAGGCCCCCGCCCAGCGACTGCACCGGGGTGAGCACCGGCAGCCCGATCCAGGACAGGATCAGCGAGGCGAAGAAGACGTTCACCGCCGCCGCACCCGCTCCGAACGGGTAGAGCGCGGCGGAGAGCTTACAGATGCTGCGCGCGCGCGGGGTCATCGCTTTTGCACCATCCACTGC
>NZ_FOXA01000038.1 GCF_900115595.1 Tranquillimonas alkanivorans | reverse complement strand
CAAAGCGGATGTAGGACATGTCTGTTTCCCTCGTTCGTCGTTATTCGGTTTCGGCGCCACCGCCGTGCGCGCCACCGCTCTGCTCACCACTGCTGTGCGCGCCGCCACCGTCCGGGACCAGAGCCGCGTAATCCTCCGGCGAGAGACCCGGCAACTGAGAGACGAAAGCCGTGATGGACACGATCTCCTCGGCTCCGTGTTCCGCGCCGAAGGCCGGCATCCCGGACATCTTGATGCCGTTCTCGACGATCCAGCGGATTTCCTCGGGCGTCCAGTTTGCAGCGGCTTCGACCAGGTGCGGCGGCTCGGGCTTCATGCCCCGGGACCATCCGGCAGGCTCCCGGCCGGGGGCGCCATGGCAGTGCGCGCAGCTTTCGGCGTAACTCCCCGCGCCCTCGGCCACGCTTTCGGCCGGAAAGCTTTCCGGCAACTCAACCCCGTCCGCCCGACGCGCGATGGAACGCTGCATCGTCGTATCGAGGGTCCATCGGACAGCGTCGAAATGCCGGTCCGAGGCTGCCACGTTGTAGGCCCCCGTGTAGACGACGGTCAGCCAACCGGCGATGCCGACAAGGAGCGTCGCGAACACGCCCACTACAATGCCCTTGATCATGGTCCCCATGAGGGTTCTCCAAAGTTGCGAATGGCTTGCCGCGACGGATCAACCCCGGGATCCTCGTGCCGGTTCACCATTTCATGCCGAATTCGATGTGCCGGCGGGCCAACGTCCGCTTCTGCCGATTCGCCCAAAGCATCTCGCCTCTGCGGCGAAGGTCCGGACACCGCCCAGAACCGCCCGCCACGTGCGCCACCGCCTGCTGAAGATGATGGTTTTTTCTGCTCGGCGGCGGGGCGACGCCGGGAGAGATGTCCTGCGTCCGCAGGTAGGTAGTCAACCGGGCGACGGAAGACGTCTTGATCACAGGCGACGGCGTTGCGATCACTCAGCCGTGGCGGGAGTTTGGCCGACCGGGAGCATCCTGCAATGGGTGTGTCCGCCACTCATCAGGACGGCACAGAGAACGCTAACTTCTTTACGCCCTCTGTCGCGCGAATTCCCGCAGCGCGGCGCCTCGCGCTGGCTCATGCCCTCGCGGCACGCCAGCCGGACCCCACCATACGGTTCCACGATGAAGATCCTTCTCGCTCAGCGAGAATTCCCCCTCACCGCCGTGGACGGATCTCTAACCGCCATTCTCATGATCATACGCGGGTTTTGGGAGGGTTGTTGGGCAGGTCGCCTTCAAAGGCCCGCCAAATCCGTCTATTTATCATAGACCTGTACGCTTAGTTGGCTCCGGCGGCAGGGGTGGGAGCCATCCCCGAAGGTCCCTGAAAACACGCGGAAATCTCTGCGAGTCCGCTGCGATTCCGGCGATGTGACCGACGTCGTGACGTAGCTTGTGACCTTTTGCAAGACGGCCCCGCGCCGGCGTCTTCGTGCCGCGCCGCCCCGAGGCGCGCCGAGTCGCCATCAACGGTCGTTGATGAGCCGCGGGGGGCTCGGTCGGCCCGCGGGTCCCGGGCGAAGCGGGGATCCCAGACGGTGAGGGACGCTTGTCGAACCCACCGCAGGTCCCCGCTCGTTCGCCTTCCCTCTTCTCCCGCCCCGCACGCGGACCTCTCCAGCTCGCCGGCAAGCGGCCGCCAGCGCTGCAGCCGGCGCGCGCGGCCGAAGCCGACGGCTGCCCCCAGCCGACATCCGGCCGCAGTCGCGGTTTCACCGGCCGGTAGCCAGCCGGATCCGGCGCAGAGTCTCAGCCGGCGCATCCCATGGAATGTAGTGACCGCAGTCCTCCACCCAGTGAAGTCGCGCGTTGGGGAAGGCCTCCATCGCCTGCTGGGCCTGTCGTGGGAGCAACAGACGGTCGTTCCGCCCCCAGACGATCGTTACCGGACCGGGCGTACTGTCCGTGCCCTCCTGCGCGGGTCCATCCGCCAGATCGCGCACCAGATCGGTGAAGGTCGGCGTCGCGGCGAAAGATGAAGGCCACCGATGCCTCCGCCCCAAGCGTCTCGATCCCGCGCGAGAAGGACTTGTTCGCCAGGTAGTTCTTCATGATGTCTACGAGTGTCCACCTTCTTCGCCTTGCCGGCGAACTCGTCGAAGGCGACCGTGTCCCAGTACCCGACGAGCCCGATCTTCCCGCTCGTGTTGTTCACGAAGAGCTTGGTAACGGTGACCTCGCCGCCAGAGATCAGGATCCCGTGTGGGACGGTCAGAAGCGCCCCAAACCCAAATAAAATAGGGGCAGAGGTGCCCCACGCGCAGGTCGAATGCGGGTCATATAGGCCAATGGCTTAGCGTCAGGGTGTCCCACGGCGCCGAGGCGCCTCGCGCCTCGCCTCTGGGGGGGGACGCCACCGGCGCCGGGCGTCGCCGGTGCGAGGCACAGGATAGGAATGCCGCTTGGCAGGACGTGTCCGATGGGCACGGTCATGCTTCGTATATGATCGAGGGACCACGCGGCAGCGTTCGCGGCGGCTCTCAGCTTCAACGGAGATGCTCCTAAGCCGACTGAGAGCCTGCCGGTCGCCTGCGGGGCCACGTAGTCGTGTTTCACGAGGTCCGGGAAGAACATGGAGTTCTCGGAGTTCGCATTCTGTCCTCCAAATGCAAGATAGGTCTTTTTTCGCAGCAGGGCAAAAAGGCCCCGCGCCTACTGCGGATACGGTCTCAGATCGGCAGAAAGACCGCAGCCGAACAGGTAACGCGTTTATTCCAGATCCGGGTCTTCAAAGCCGCCGCCACAGAACCATTCATTTTGGTGAGAGGCCTCGAAAAATGCCGTCCGCCAAGAGTTCCGCCTATCGGCAAATGCAGATTCATATTCACCGCGCAGATAGTCTCTTACGGAATTCTGACCTCCAGCCAAAAAGATCCTCCGCAAACTCAGACGGATAGAGCTAAGAAGATCATTGGCCTCTGTGGAGTAAAGCTCATCAAGACCGAGAACCTCAAATTGCCCCTCAAGGCGATTGCAATCACCAATATTTAATCCCGAATCACGATCGACCGAATACAAAAAAACTGCAGTCGGCCCTTCGATTATCTCAGCCTTCAGCCAAGTCATGCCGTCCACATCTTCGAAATAGGGGTGGAGCGGCAGGTCCTCGATTTCATCGGCATCTCCAGAAAGCTTGTCCCTGTTGCAGTCGGAGCAAGATGGCACAAGGTTCAGCGGAGCCACAGAAAAAGTCGGATATTTTGACTTAGGGAGAAAATGATCCAGCTGCCTTACCCGACGATGGCCGCAATAAGGACAGCGACCGTTTGGTGCCAGCGCCATTATAGAATCGTAGATGTATCGGCCAGCACTCACTCTACGCAAGCCGCTTTCGTACAACCTGATCATCTCATCCTTGGCTATTTCACCTGGAGCCTCCTCATGCGCCGCAATCCGGTATAGAAGCTGGCGTGTGCCCTTGTCCCGGTAGTCGTCAGTTGCCTCAAGAATTTTTTCGCGTGCAGCGAGCAGTCGAGTGCGAATATTGTTTGTATTGCGCAATCGGGACCGAGATGCGTCGTAAGCCTCGGCATCGGTGTGGCGAGGCGCTTGAAGTCGCCACATTACTTTTGAGACCTCTTGTTTTGGACGGCAATCAAACTCCGTATCAAGCCGCGCCCCTCAGATCCGATATTTCCGCCGTACTTCCCGATGATATCATCGTAGTCACCAAGGGAGAGAACTGCTTCGCGAATAAGATTGTAAAAACCGGCTTCCTCGACTTCCAAGCCGAAGATTCTGTGCGTCAAAACTCCTACATTTTCGGCGAAGGTTTCGGCTGATGGTCTTTCGGCTGTCATGAGTGTATGGTGGCGCTCAAGAAGCCATGTGCAGTCAGCCGGAACCTCTTGCAGAACGACGGGAGAATGCGTTGCAATGATTGCGACGCCATTTCTATTATTCAGCAAGTCGGAAAGGGCGCGCACAAAAGCGGAAAGCAATGGCGGATGCAAATGCGCCTCTGGCTCATCGAGAAGAACGAGGCTTTTCTCAGTCACAAGCTCCACGAGTCGCGTAATGGTCAAGAGAACTATCTTGTGCCCTGAGCTGAGATCTCTAAAGCGAGAGGATGCGGTTTTTCTAAATTCCTCAACATCATCAATTTCGGCCAGATGAGATATCTTAGAGACTTTGAAGATTGGATCAGACTCCAGCATGTCCAGAGCGCGTTGCCACCGGGTAAGCTTCCCGCGGTCGAGACATTTCCTCGCGCTAATGCTAAACTCTCGAGAGAGAGCAGAGATATCTTTCAGTCCAGGATCATCCGACTGGCTGCGCTTCTTCTTTTTTAGCCCGACGTAGGCGTATCCGATGCCGCTTCTGGAAGTCATCCGGTCGGATAGTGGCTCAAATTTGTCAAACGCGCTAAAGCTTACTGATATTATTGAAGAGAATATGTCGTCATCGTCCAGCAGGCCCTCCTCATCGTAAAATCTCCCGTCGTCTTCCTCGTGCGTGCCATCCGCAACAAGGGCGCGAACCATTGCATTCAGCAAGAAAGACTTGCCAATCCCGTTCCTACCTATAAGAACATGAATGTTGGATGGTGGATCAGATTCCGGAGTGACCTTAAAAGATAGTTCGACCGGGTCATGCTTTTCCGAAAGCTGGGCAGGTCCCTTGTAGCGAAAATTATAGGGGGTGAGGGGGGCGGCTCCACTAATGATTCTCGCATATTCTCCGAGAACGGTCGTCTCTTTCACACTTCGAAGCAAGGACATATCAAAGACGTCCTCGTGGCGCGCCTTGCGGAATAGGTCATTGTCATACGCAATGTCCCGCAGGTCATCCAAAACTTGATCTAATAGACCCAATTCCTGCAGCGTGCTGTAGTAGCTCTTCCTCTGCCCGATCGAAAAAAACTCGCCTCCAAGGGCTTCGAATTTTTCGGGAATTTTTGGCCTGCGCTGCCCTTTCTCCATGCCGAATTGGCCGATCTTAACCGAACCAATTTCGTGGATTTTTCCATTCTCGTCGCAGTGATGCAGGGCATACTTCGTCTCGTAGGTGAACCAGTCGTCCCAGTCGTCCTCCAGGAGAATGAAGTCTCCTGGTGAGGGTCTATCGACTAAGCTTTTTAATACGTAATACAGAGTTTCATCCTCCGACTTACCTAACTGCCTGCTCAGGCGCGTGAGAGTGCCGTAGACAGCTGCGCGGTTCGAGCCGAGCGGTTAGCTGGGGTTCTCAAGCCGTGAGCCGGACCATGGCCTCCGCCTGCTTGATGATCAGTTGAACGGCTTCCGGCCGCAGGTCCGGGGGATAGCCGAATCGGCGCAGGATGCGCTTCACGGCCACTCGCATCCGGGCCCGTACGTCCTCCCGCTGCCACCAATCGACGCCGGAATTCTCCTGGATGGATCGCACGAGCTCGCCCGCGATCACCTTGAGCTGGTCGTTGTCCATGACTTCGACCGCGCTCTCGTTCCGGGCGAGCGCGTCGTAGAAGCTCCTCTCCGCCTCGGACATGTCGTCCTCGGGCTCGGCCCTCAGGTCCTTCGCCATCCCGATCAATTCCTGGATGACCTGTAGGGCATCGACGCTGCGATTGTGGTATCGGGCGATGGCGTCCGTCAGGCGCTCCGAGAACTTCTGGTTCTGGACAATGTTGCCCCGGGTTCTCGCCTTGATCTCCCCATTCAGGAGCTTCTTGAGGGCTTCCACCGCGAGGTTCTTGTGCTGCATGTGCTGGATCTCGAGGAGAAACTCCTCCGACAGGACGCTGATGTCGGGGCGGTCGAACCCGCAGGCCGCGAGAATATCGACGACCTCGGTCGAGGCCACGGCCCGGTTAAGCAACTGCTCGATCGCGAAATCCGGTGAGGAACTCCTTCCCCCGCCACCCTTCACGTCGAGCTTCTGGAGCGCTGACCTGACCGCAAGGAAGAACGCGACTTCTTCGGCGCGTTCCTTGGCCTCCGGCGACCCGGCAGCCAGTTTGAAGGCCTTGGCAAGTGCCGCCACGGCATCAAGGAAACGCTTGCCGAAATCCTCGTGATTTTCCCGTCCATCCTCGCGTGCTTGCTGAAGGACATGGTCTGCTGCCGCCGGCAGGATCTCGAGGCGATCTGCTGCCGTGCCTCCGAGAGCCCGGGAATAGTCGAACCCGTGGAACAACCCCCGGGCGACCTCGAGCGCGCTCAGGAAGGCCGCGACAGCCTCACGCTCGTCGACACCGGTCTGCGCCTGATCTCCCTGGGAATAATGCGCGAGCGCCTTTTTCAGGTCGGCGGCAAGACCGATGTAGTCGACCACCAGACCTGCGGGCTTGCCGGCGAAAACTCGGTTCACCCGCGCGATCGCCTGCATCAGGCCGTGTCCCTTCATGGGCTTGTCGACGTAAAGCGTGTGCATGCAGGGCGCATCGAACCCGGTCAGCCACATGTCGCGAACGATCACCAGCTTCAGGGGGTCGCTCGTGTCCTTGTACCGCTTCCTGAGGGCTTCCAGCTTCGCCTTGCTGCGAATATGCGGCTGGAAGTTCGGCGGGTCCGCGGCGTTTCCAGTCATCACGACCTTCACCGCGCCAGCCTCATCGGCCTCCGAATGCCACTCCGGGCGAGCTGCCACGATCCGCTCGTAGACCTCCACGCAGATCCGCCGGCTCATGCAGACGATCATCGCCTTGCCGTCGATGGCCTCAAGCCGAGCATCGAAATGCTCAAGGATATCCGCGACCACGGCATTGAGGCGCGGACCAGCGCCCACCAGTTTCTCGATCTGAGACCACTTCCTGGCGACCGCACCGGCCTCGTCGTCGGGCAGAGCCTCGGTCGCTTCGTCGAACTCCTCGTCGAGGTTGTCTCGCAGCTCCTCGGCGATGTCCACGCGGGCAACGCGGCCCTCGTAATAGATCGGCACCGTCGCCCCGTCCTCGACGGCCTGAGCGATATCGTAGACGTCGATGTAGTCGCCGAAGACGGCCCGCGTGTTCGCCCCGACCAGTTCCACGGGCGTGCCCGTGAACGCGACGTAGACGGCGTTCGGCAAGGCCATGCGCAGGTGATGCGCCAAGCCATGCCGGACTTCCCCGGTCTTCTGATCCATTCGGGCTTCGAAGCCATACTGAGTCCGGTGCGCCTCGTCGACCATGACGATGACGTTCGAGCGGCTGGTGAGCTGCGGGAAGTCCTGGCCGCGCTCCGGCCGGAATTTCTGGATGGTCGAGAAGACGATGCCACCCACCTGGCGGTTCAGCAGTGTCTTTAGATCCTCGATGCTATCCGCCTGAACCGGCGTCTCCCCAAGAAGGTCCTTGCATCGACCGAAGGTGCCGAAGAGCTGGTTGTCCAGGTCATTGCGATCGGTCAGCACGAGCAGGGTCGGGTTCTCCAGTTCCGCCAAGTGCATCGCTCGTCCCGCCAGGAAAGTCATCAGGAGCGACTTCCCGGAGCCCTGCGTATGCCATATGACACCACCTTTGCCGTCGTCCCCGCGGGCGCCGGTTATCGACTCGACGGCCTTCCGCACCGCATGAAACTGGTGGTAGCCGGCCGCCTTTTTGATCGGCCCCTTGCCCTCATCCTCGAACACCGTGAACCAGCGCAGCATGTCGAGCAGGACGGACCGGTTCAGAAGCCCCTCGGTCAAGGTGTTGAGGGCGAGACCCTCGCGCTCCGACAGGAGCGTCTCGCCGTCGATCGTGCGCCACCGCATGAACCGATCGAGACCGGCAGAGAGCGTGCCATATCGCGCGTTCAGTCCGTCAGAGATCACCGAGAAGACGGAGGTCCGGAAGAGACTCGGTATGTCGCTCTTGTAGGTTTCGATCTGATTGTAGGCCGCCTCGATGTCCGCGCCCTCGGTACCCTTCAGCTCAACCACAACCAGAGGCAGTCCGTTGAGGTAGATCACGATGTCGGGGATGCGCGGGTTACGCCCGACCATGTCGACTTGATTGAAGGCGTGCCAGGCGTTGTCCTCGTCGCTCCAGTCGACGAGTCGCGCTCGCTCGTGGCGCTCCTCGCCACGGCTGAAATATGTGATCGGGACGCCGCCGGTGATGACTCCGTGCAGGCGGCGGTTCTCGGCCATCAGGTCGCCGGCGAAAACTTCGTCGGTCACGCGCGCCATCACCTCCTGCACCGCACCGTCGGGCAGACCGGGGTTCAAGCGTCGTACGGCCTTCTCGAAGACCTTGCGCAGGATCGCCTCGTGGAAGCTACGGCGCTCCGGATCGCGCTTCTCAGGAGAGATCTCGGCGCCGGAACCGGCGGCGTAGCCCAGCCCCGCCAGCTTCCCCATCATCCAGTCTTCGAGGTCCGATTCCGAATTCCAGGCCATCACCTACCTCCACCGGGCTTCATGCGCGCCGCCAGCCCTCGTACAGGCTCTGAGAAGGCCTGGTCCATCTTCCGGTAGTGGTCGACCAGCCAGGCGATCATCTCCGGCCAGTTCTCCTTGCTGTAGCCTTGGACCGGGGTCTTGCAGACCACCATGCTGACTTTCTTGTCGTCGATTCGGCGCCATTCCAGCTCTTCTCCGACACTCTGCTCATACCGCTCCCGGTCTTCTGCAAGCCGGTCGAAGAGCCACTTGTTCTCGTCCCGGTCCGAGCGATTCAACTGGAACTCGACCCGAACTTCTTGGCGAAGGAAGATGAGTGTCAGCGTGACGCCAGACACGCCGATGCCCGAATTCAGCCAGTGATCCCGCGATGGGGTGATGTTCTGCCATCGCTCGAGCCCGGCGCTGCGGAGCGCCTCCAGGACCTGCTCCCAGAACTCGAGCCGCATCTGATGGCTCCACTTCTGGGCGCCCTTGGCCGACTTCTCCTCGCTGTCCTTCTCGGCCATCCGGATCATATAGTCGGCCGCCTCGGGCGTCGGGATCGCCTGCTGGAGATCGATGAAGAGTTCTTCGCCGAACTTGTAGGGCATGACCTTGATGCAGCGCACGTCGATCTGATGCTCGCGCAGCCAGAGTACCGTGGCCGTCACCTCCCGCCGGAAATTCGCCGCGATGAAGACGACGCGCTGGTTGGTGCCGTCGTTCAGCACGACCTCGTCCAGCGTGTTCTCTCCAAGGAACTCGCAGATCAGCCCGGCCGCGTCGCCGCCGCCATGGCGGTCGAGATACTGCTGGAAGATTCCGACGATCTCGGCCTTCTTTAGGCTGGAGCAGTACGCGGCATATTTCAGGGCCTGCCAGACGACATCGCGGCCGGAATCGTCCAGCTTGTTCTCGATGATGACCAGTTGCCCGGCCCGATCCAATGCAAGCAGGTCCAGGCGCTCCCGGGTGCCATCGAACCCGTCGAACTCCTTCTGGATGATTAGCAGTCCGTCTTCGCCCTCGCTCATCGCCTCGCAGAGGGCGTCCGGCATGGTCGCCAGCCACTCCTGGAGATGCTCCCGTTCCCGAAACCCGACCTCCAAGAAGCTGGTGCGTTCGAGCTTGCGTAGGCGATTAGCGGAACGGTCGATCTGGAACATTTACTCACTTTCAAGGATTTCAGCGTCATGATCGCGGACGACTGCGAAGACCTTGCGTTGAATTGCCGCAACGATCGTATCAATCATTTGTGGATGGGTCTGGGACCTAATGTCTTCTGGCCAGCAGGCCTCAATAAGAAACCTCTCCTCCGCATCAGATAGTCTTCGCACGAGTCGATGCGCCTCCGCATTGATTTCGGACTGATATCCCCAGATGGCGAGTTCTGGCACATGCTCGTGCTTCATGACCCAGAAAATCTCATCGGAAAAGGAGAAGCGGGATTTTTCGCCTGCATAAGGCCAATGAAAATAATCACCAGTTATGTTCAGAAACGGACGCCGAGTGAAAACCTTTAGGATTTCGACGGCATGGGCAAAAATGATTTCGTCAGCGAAATCCTGAATGACCTGCCGAAGATGCGACACAGCTTCGGTATCCTCGACGGTCACAGGACTTCCTCGACCTGTTTTTCAGCCTCGCGGATGCGGAGCTGGCCGGACATGAGGCGGGGGAGAAGAGCGTCGCGCAGGGCAACAATCACTCCTACTTCTGAATCCAACTGGTGCTGGCGAGAAAACATTGGCAATACGACGCCATCGAATGCCGAGATGATATTAGCTGGCGGGATGTCCGCGGGAAGATTGTGGACATTATTACGATTGAGTGATGGAACTGCCGACCCAGAGTTCAATGCTGAGAGATCCAATGCACCAAGGAAGAAATACGCGAAATAGGGGGAACACCCTTTGAATTCTTTGATCCACAATGATGTGTTGAGTGGCCAGAAATCATGGGTCACGAGATAGACTTGACCTATGACGCCACTTCGGCCAGTCGTGACGCCCGGTCCCTTCACCTTGAACTCGTTGTGGGTGCCATGGTGCCCTCCAGCAGCCATAACCGGGTAAGGGCCATCGAGCCTGTCTTTCTTCGGCAAATCGAAGCCACGCTGTAGCGTGATCAGATCGCCGACTTCTCCTTCCCTCCACCCCTTCGGCAGGCCGACAGGGTCGAAGCTGTCGGGGAAAAGGCCGGCGGTGGTGGCGTCCATGTGGGCGGGGGACTGGCCGACGGCGCGGGCGTGGACGGGGTCGAAGTTCACGAACCAGGACCGATAGAGCGTCCGCGCCATCTCCTCCAGAGTTGCGCTCATCCGAAGGTTGAGTTCGATCTTGTCATCCAGGGCGCCGAGAAGAGTGCCTATCTCGCGCTGCTCTTCAATAGGTCGATACGGTATCTCGAAATCTTCGATCATCCCCTTGGTGAGCGCATTCCGCGTCGCCCCGGAGGACGCCATCGACATCAGGAAATCCTGAAAACTTGGCGTCACCATGAAGTATCGTAAGTATCGAGGATCAATCGTCGCCGAGTCCGGGCGAATAATTGCGACGTGTTGGTTGACGCGTGCAGGAAGCGCATCGTCAGCGACTTGGCAGACCCGTGCGACGCTGTCGCCGGTGATGTTGAGAAGGACGTCGCCCCTGCAAACCTCGACGCTGTCCAGTCTCCGGGCCTGTTCCTCGTTGATGTAGGCGAGGCCCTCTTTGCTGAAGCGATCGTTAAGAACATTCTGACTGCGGATGAGAGAGAAAGGACCATGCGGGAGATAACTCGATTTTCCGCCACGCGGTGTCGCGCCGCTCCCGATCTTCGTGCAGTGATCGCCGAGGCGGAGTTTGCCTTTCATGAAAGAATCTCCAGCCGCGCCTCAATCTCCTGCTCCAACCGCCGCCCTTCGGCGAACTGCGCCCGAAGCTCTGCCGTGAGACGGTCGAACTTCTCCCCGAAGGGTTCTCCGTCCTCCTCGGCCGCGCCGGCGCCGACATAGCGGCCCGGGGTCAGGACGTAGTTGTGCTTCGCGATCGCCTCCATGGAGGCCGCCTGGCAGAAACCCGGCTCGTCGGCATAGGCGCCCGCGTCCGGCTCTCCGCGCCAGGCGTGGTAGGCGGTGGCGATGCGCCCGATCTCGTCGCGCGACAACTCCTTCTGCTTGCGCGATCCCGGCACCAGCGCGCCCATCTTGCGGGCGTCGATGAACAGCACCTCGCCGCGCCGGTCGCGCAGCTTGGCATCCTTCGCCACCCCGTTCGACTTGTCCTTCGCCAGAATCCAGATGCAGGCGGGGATCTGGGTGCCGTAGAAGAGCTGCCCAGGCAGGGCGATCATGGCGTCCACCGCCTCGGCCTGGACCATGGCCCGGCGGATGTCGCCCTCGCCCGAGGACATGGACGACATGGAGCCATTGGCCATGACCACGCCCGCGATGCCGGTGCTGCCCAGCTTGTCGTAGATGTGCTGCATCCAGGCGAAGTTCGCGTTGCCGACAGGAGGCGTGCCGAACTTCCAACGCCTGTCCTCGGCCAGGATGTCCCCCGACCAGTCCGATACATTGAACGGCGGATTGGCCATGACGTAGTCGAACTTTTCGTCGGGGAACGCATCGCGCAGGAGCGTGCCCTCGGCGTTCCATTCGAGCCGGGCGACGATACCGCGGATAGCGAGGTTCATCCGGGCAAGGCCGTAGGTCGTGTGGTTCCGCTCCTGCCCATAGATGGCGAGGTCTGCCCGGCGATACCTGTGTGCCTCGAGGAAATTTTCTGATTGCACCATAAAGGAGCCGGACCCATGGCACGGCTCATACAGACGACCCTTCACTGGCTCGATCATCTGGACGATGAGCTCGACGACCGGCTTTGGCGTGTGGAAGTCGCCGCCGCGTTTGCCCTCGTTGCTGGCGAATTCCGAGATGAAATACTCATAGATGCGGCCGATCAGGTCGAAATCGCGCGGCGTGCCGTCGAACTCGATGTTCGAGAAGAGGTCGATCAGACCGGTGACGATTGACGGATCGAGCGCCTCGCGCCCGAAGACCTTGGGGAGCGCGCCCTTGAGCTGCTCATTGTCGGCCTCAATGGCGCGCATGGCATCGTCTACCCTGACGCCGATGCCCTTGTCCTTCGCGTTCGCAGCCAAAGTGCTCCAGCGCGCGGCTTCAGGCACCCAGAAGATGCCGTCGGCAAGGTACTCGTCGACGTCCTCGGCCACGTCCTCCCCCTCGGGCAGGAGCTCGTCGTACTTCCGCTGAAAGGCCACTCCGATGTAGCGCAGAAAGAGCAGTCCGAGAGCGACGTGCTTGTACTCGCCCGGGTCCATCGACCCGCGCATTTTGTCGGCGGCCGCAAAGAGCGTCCTCTCGATCGTCATCAGCTGTCCCCTGCCATCGCGCGTTGGCTCGCGTCACGTTCCGGTTGTGCGCGTTATCGCCTGATTTTCTCTTCCGGATCAATTCTCGATTATTGAGCCAGGACTGGGTGTGACACTTGGCGGGCTGTCCACGATCGGGGAGAGCTCGGTGCTGCGTGACTGGCCGCGGTTGCCGTAGCAAAACATGCCGGCGTTTTAGCGGGGTTCGACCTGAGCAAGCAGCGGACCCCGAGGGGACCATCAGGGACTGGGTGAAGAGGAAGCGCCTGGATTTCGCGAGATTCGCGTCGGTGCGGTCCCGGAGCCACGTGCTCATGAAACTCCAGAAACGCTCCGGCGGGCTTGTGCTGAACCCGCGCACGTCGCACGGATTGCTTCCCATAGGAGCCGCCCCTCCGCGGCCGCGATGCTCCGCTTAGACCGTGTCTCCGTCGCGCTGAGCCCAAGACCGAGCGCCCGCTCGAAATCCTTGCGGTGGCCCAGCCGGACGGACGCCACCGGGATCCGTGGGAACCTGGCTGCAAGGTCCCTCCGGGCGGCGTCTTCCTCCTGCCCTCTCGCAGGCACCTGCGCCAGGACGAAGAGGCCTCGCGTCCCATGCGAGCGCAGGCTCGTCACTGTCGGCTGAAGGGCCTCGAGGTCGAGGAAAGCAGGCCGGACCGGGATGACCACAAGATCGCTTGAGGCGATGGCGCGATCCGTAGCCTTTCCGCCCCCCGAGGGTGTGTCGATGAAAACGGTGTCGAAGCCGGCTACCCGCGCCTCCGAAAGATAATGCTCCAGATCCCCGTCGCGGCAGGGCACCACCAGCGGCGCCGCCTCTGACCGCAACTCGGCCCAGGCGCAGGCCGATCTCTGGGGGTCGAGGTCGAGAAGAGCGACGCGTGCGCCGTTCGCGCGCGCGGCCTCGACCGCGAGGGTGACCGAGAGGCAGGTCTTCCCCGTGCCGCCCTTGTGGCTTGCGACGGTGATGATCCTTGTCATTCTTGTTCTTCCCAATCGATTTCGGTGTCGTGTGGCAGCTGCCACGGGCGATCCCCGTAAGGCAGCAGCGGGCACCTTGGCAGGGCGCCCGCTGCGAGAGGCTCAGGCGAGCTCGCTCATCTTGCGGCGGACTTCGTCGCGCACCTTGGCCAGCGCCAGTTCGACCAGCTTTCGCGCGCGGAGATCGTCGCCCACGAAGCAGTCGATGAAGATGCGCCCGTCTTCGAAGCGGGGCTCGAGCTGCTCGGCCAGACGCGAGGCTGTTTCCGACACGACGTGCGGCTCCGTTGACTTTTCCGACAATGCGGCGACCGCGGCATTCACGGCGCGCCGCGGATCGTTCCCATGGCGGCTCCAGCACTCCGCGACTGCGTCGCGCGCCAGATGGCGCCGCGTTCCGAGCAGGTCCTCCCGTTCCTCGGCGGACAGGCCGGCGGCCTCGCGGTCGATCGACTGGGCGAGCCTGGTCCAGGAGGTTCGGCCGAGTTCCGGCGCCCGGCCGATCTCCTCGACGAGGCGCGGGCCGAGGACACGAAACAGGCTGAGCGACCGGCTGACCTCGGTGCGGCCGAGATTGAGAGCCGCACCGATGTCCTGCTTGGCCACACCCTGCCGCTCGAGATCGGCCGCGAGCTTCATCTTCTCCGAGAAAGAGTAGTTAGACCTGTGCGCGTTCTCGCGGAGTTGCGCCAGATTCGCACCGGCTTCATTCATCTCGAGCACCATCGCTCGGATCTTCCAGCACCCCGGGCTTTCGGTGGCGAGCGCAAGAACGGCTGCGAGCCGCCGCCGGCCATAGACCACCTCGTACGGGTAGGTGTGGTCCGCCCCGGCGGGCGCACGTCGCACACCGATGGGCTGGTCTTGACCATCGCGCGCGATGCTCGCCTTCAGCGACGCGAAGTCCTCTCCATCGGCGCCGGCCAGCCGATCCCGCAGTCCGGAGGTCGGGCAGATCTGGTGCGGGTCCAGCGTGACGATGCCTCGAGTGTCTGTGGCAGCTGCCACACCGCGCCCATTGGCGGCCCGTGCAGTGAGTGAGGTCGATTTCTGTACCATCGTATTGCGTCCTTCGTTTGGATGAATGGCTTCCAGGGCGACCGGAAGCCTCTCGGGCGTCAGGCGAGCCGCCAGCGCTGCCCGTCCTTTTTCACCAGCGGCTTTTCTGCCGCGGCCAGCTCGTTGAGCAGCTTCCGCGCCGTCGACTTCTGCGAGTCATCGTTGAGCCCGTTGAGCCAGGACGCCGGGAGCTCGGCAATCAGGTCCGGAATCGAGAAGGGTGCGTCGGCCTGCTTCTTCTGCCGCTGCTCGAGGAGGTCCACGAGGACAGTCCTGCGGCTGGTCGGTCGCGGTTTCTCGGGAGCGTTCGCCGGGATCGGCTCGTCCACTTCGACGACGCGCACACTGGTGTAGTCGCCGCCATCCTCGTCTTCGCCCAGTTTCACGGGTTGGAGGCCGAAGCTGTAGCAGACCGTCTTCGGCATCGTCCGCTGCTTGTCGATCGTGCCGACGACGACGTTGTCGTCGCCTGACTGCAGCCGCAGTTCGGTATCGACGGCGCCTTTCAGGCCGGACGACCCGCGCGCTCCGCGCGACTGATCCTTGCCGCAGTGATGGACGAAGAGGACATGTGCATCGAGTTCGCGGGCGAGCGTCTCCGCACGCCGCGCGAGGTATGTCATCGCGCCGGAATCGTTCTCGCTCAGATCCCCGATCGAGCGCGCCAGGGTGTCGAAAACGATGAGCGCGACGGGCTGTCCGCCCGCGGCCGCGAGGATCGCCTTCTGCAGAGCCGTGACCTCGCCCGGTTGCGAGAAATCCACGGCATGCTCCAGGACGAGGCAGTTCTTGGCAGCTTCGGCGTCGAACTCGCCCTTGATGGCCGCGAAGCGGTCAAGGACCGAGCGGGGGGCTTCGGCGGCGACGTAGACGGCCAGTCCCTTTTTGGTGGCTTGCCCGAAGAACTTCTTGCCGGCAGCGACGCTCAGGCAGAGATGCACGAGAAGCGCCGATTTGCCGACGTTGCTCGGCCCGTAGAAGATCGAGGTTTCGCCGCGACGCAGGAGGCCCTTGACGGTGTAGTTCCACCGGCATGTGGGCTGGTAGTCGGAGACCGGGGTGAACGCGAACCTGTCGGCAGCGGGTGATTTCGGGGCGTTGGGAGACATGCTCGTCCTCGCTTGTTGCTGTTGTACAACTGACCGCCAGTCGGTCAGCGAAGGGGACATGGGACGAACCGGAAGGCCTCCAAAACGCGGGACGCAAAAAAATCTTGCGTGGCTTCCGGACGAACCTGCGGACGGACGGACACCCCCCATAGGGGGATTGTCCGTCCGTCCGCAGGTCCGCCATCGATCCGTTTTGGAGGACCAATTCCGGGACCTATTTCCGATCCGGACCAGGAGAAGGACGAGGGTCGACATGCAGCAGGTTGAAGCCGAAATTATGTCTCTTCAGGAGGTTGCGCGCTTCCTCGCGGTCTCTCCACGGACCGTGCGGCGCCTCGTCGAGCGAGGCCTGCTCGTACGCCGGGACGTCGGGCCCCATCCCGCGTTTCGCTGGAACGACCTCCTTCGCTCGCTGGGCCTCGAGCAGGTGGATGTTCCGCAAGGACCCCAGCACCCGCTCCAGCCGATTGGCCGCGCCGCCGAGCGCATCGGCTGCCCTCCCGAGGCTCTGCGCCAAACAAGCACCCGCGGATGGCCGAGGATGGTCCGGGTCGGAGGTTCGGTCCGTTGGCTTCCGGCGGAGATCGATCTCCTCTCGTACGCGGACCAGGCGCGGGAGCCCTTCAAGCTGCTGGCGCGTCACCACAAGAGCCGGAAGGCATGCTGACGGTGACGCCATTGCTCGAGCATCTCGGCTCGAAAAGACGGTTCTGGACTGCGCGTCCTGGCGTGCACCCGTCGGATCGGGATTAGCGCCGGCATGCATCGTGAGCAGCACGAGGGCGTCCAGGCCCGAGACGACGACCTGGTGACCGTCTCGGAGCTGGCCAGGCACTGGAACGTCTGCCGGCCGACCGCCGAGAAGATCCTCGCATCCGGCGGTGTGCCCGCCGCCGATCATGGTCCGCGCCGGTACCGCTGGGCCGACATCTGGCGGCTCGAGGGGACCTTTTACGTGCCTCCCCGCATGGTGCCGGAGATGAAGAGACGGCTGCTGGTCGCCGAAGACCTCGTCCGCCCGGACGTCCGGGGCCGCTCGGCACGGTCCATCCGGCGGAAGGCGCGTCAGGGGAAGCTCCCGGTGGTCCGGATTCTGACCGGGGACTGGCGGTTCCGGCACCACGAAATCATCCGGCACTTCCCCGATCTCGAAGACGAGGAATGATGGCCGCAGGTTACCCGGTTTCGGGTCCGAAGGGCCGGATTCCGGCTCGGGTCACCTTCCCGCCCGCCCGGAGACATCGCCTGTCTCCAGGCGGGTGGCCGGGTGACTTGGCCGCGGATTCACAACCTTGGCCGTCAATGAGGAAAACTGCGGCCAGTCCGGGTGACCGCTCCTGCACGCGTCTTGTCCGGGGCTCTCTGCGCGAAGCCCCGGACGAAACGCGTGCAGGAGCGAGATCCTGCGGCAGGCGCGATCTCCGGGAAAGCGACATGACCCGGAGACGTGAAGATGACACCGATACGAACCTTCAAGGAGCTCGAGGCGCGCCTGCCGGAGCTCGGCTACTCGGCCGCGATGCAGAAACAGATCCGCCCCGAGATCCGCCGTGCCGAGAAGATCTACCGTCTGCCGCTCGAGCGCATCCCCGTCGATCCCGCGGCCTTCGAGGAGCGCTGGGGCCGCGGTCGGATCGCCGCGCTTGCCGAAGGCTTCGAGTCGCACGAGCAGTTCCTTACCTTTCGCCGGCGTCTCTCCCCGGCGCTGCAGCGGGCCGCCGGCCTGCGCCGCAACCTGGCGCCGCCCATGCCTTCGGCCTCCACCGAACTCCTCCGCTTCGTCGACGAGAACGGCGGGGTGAACGCGCCGCTGCCTCCGCATCTCGAGCAGAGCATTGGCGCTCTCTCGCGCGCGGCGGCACGGACCGGTCTCGCGATCCGCGACCTCGACGACAGGCACGTCGCCGCCATTTTTCGGGAACTGACCGGTGGCGAACGCCGGTCCGCCCGGCGCGGAGTTCTGCGCGTCAACGAATTGATGGACCGGCGCGACGAATTCCCGGACATCGCCGACCTCCTGCCCGCGCGGCCGCTGGCGCCCGTCGCCCGGGCCGTGGCGCCGAAAAGCCCCTGGGCCCGCAGCAACCGTCATGAGCGGGGCGCACGGCTGTGGAGCGAGTTCGCCCGCTTCGTCGAGGACCGGCGCGGCCGCGACGAACTCGGACGCCTGATTCCGCCGAAGAAGAGCAAGTTCGGCCTGAAGGCCGAGAAAAGCTACGCCAACTACCTGGCGAGCGCCCTTGCTCTCCTTGCGGACGCGGGCCGCCTCGGGGACGGGGCCGATCCCGGCCTGCGCGACATCTGCAATGCGAAGACCATCGAGGAGATCGCTCATCTGTGGAATGTGCGGCAGCTGAACGGCGAGGTGAAGAAAAAGGCGACGACGCTTCACACCATGGTCTGCCGGCTTTCGAACCTGGCCGAGCACTTTGGCGCCAAGAAAAAAGAGCGCAAGGCGCTCGCCAAGCTCCGCAAGCAGGTGCGGAAGGCTTCGGGGCGTGTCGGAAAGATGCGCATCGAGCATGTCGATTGGGTCCGTTCCTTCGCGGCAAATCCCGGTCTCCAGCGCGCGGTTTTCGACATGCCGGAAACTCTCAAGCGCGAGGCGGACGCGATCCTGGCACGGTGGGACGAGCACAAGCGGGCGAAGCGGCAGAAGCTGATGATGCGCGCCCTCAAGCTCGGGGTCGCGGCCTGCGCCGCGGCGATCCTCTTCCGCGCGTCGCCGGTCCGCGCCGCCAATCTCCGGCACCTGAAGTTCCGGGGAGGAGACACGAACCTGCCGCGGAACGAGGATGGGGACCTGAGGGTGTCGATTCCCGGAGAAGACGTGAAGAACCGCGCTGAAATCGATCATCCCGCGGACGACGACGTCTGGCCGATCATCGACTGGTACCTGAAGGAGATCCGGCCCCGTCTGATCGCTGACCACCCGTACCTAAGAAAGAGGCGATTGCCGCTCGTCGACAGCGATTACCTGTTTCCGTCGACATCGGAGGATCGTCCGCTCGAGGAGACTGCCTTCGCCAAGCATTACGCGGCAGGGTGCGAAGCCGTGGGCCTGCGGATGTGTCTGCACCTCGCGCGTCACATCACGGTCTACCTCATCCTCTCCGAAGACCCGAACGCCTGGGCACAGGCGGCCGCCGTGCTCGAAGACGAGATCGACACCGTGAAGAAACACTATGCCTGGCTCGACACCCGAGCCGCAGGCGAGGAAGGGCGCAAGCTCCTCCGCGCCTCCCGCGCTCGGGCCCGCAAGCACAGGAAGGGAGCAGACCGCCATGCAGCATGAAACGGAGCTTACCGACGCTGACAACGCGCGGCTGGCAAGCTGGCACGCCCACTTGGCGCAACGCGGCGTCGGCACGCCGGATGTGCAGGATTTCCTCGACTTCGGGAAACTCTCGACGCTCGAGCGCCTTCTGGGCGCGCTCCGCGACGTGGCGCCGGAGCAGTGTGGGCCGCTTCGCCTCGCAATCCGGCAGCGCCGGCAGGAAAAGCGCGCGTCTCGACCGGCAACGTCCACCGGCGGGCATCGGGGGCCGGAGCTGACGTGCAGCGTCGCATGGGACGAGGTCCCGGCAGATTGGCGCGCGACAATCGAGAAAGCTCGCCAGGTCCGGGGCCGCATCGACGCCGGCGGCCTTCTCTTTGGCGATGCGCCCCCGGCCGCGGCCAGTCTCGATGACATGGCCTACCTTCTGCGCGCACTGACCCACGCCTGCCGCCAGCGCGGATGGCCGGCCGAGCTCCGGCCGCGCTGCGTGCGGGCCTGGCTCGACGATGCGGAGGATCGGAAATGCGGGGCGCGCGGCCTTTCGCTGCAGATCGGCCTCCTGCGCCGCTTTGCCATTCTGCACGACGGGCGCAAGACCAAGCTCGCAAAGAAGTTGGGGCGCCTGCGTCAGCGATACGTCGCGCGCGGGAATACGGAGGAGAAGCGCAAACAGGCCTTTCTCCGGACGAACCCGCGCGAGCTCGGGGCCATTTGGGAAACCGCCGAGCGGCGCCGGGAGGAGGCCATGCAGGAGAGGAGCGGCAGCGCCGCGCGGCAAAAGCTCCTTCTCGAGGCGGCCGCTCTCGCGCTGGCGATCGTCGTCCCGCTCCGGATCGGGGATCTCCATCGGTTCCTCATCGGCGAGCACCTGGTCCGAACGGCCAGCGGCTGGTCGTGCCGGATCGAGACATCGAAGACCGGCGCCGAGTACGAACGGGCCGAGCTTTGGACCGAGCTGGACCCGTTCCTGGACGCGCTCCTGGAGAACGATGCCCCGGGCGGCGAGCTCTGGCGCGGCTATGACGCGCGGCAGGGCACGCCGATCTTCTCGACCGACGGCGGTCTGACCGGGTTGAGCGGCGACTGGATTTCCGCTGTCTGGGAGGAGCATGTCGGCTGCGGCGCGCACATCGTGCGAACCCTGTGGCATCAGCTCGCCTGGGAGGCCGACCGCGATCTCACCTGGATGGCCCTCGCGCTCTGCGGGCAGAGCGCCGGAAAGACCGCGCAGGAGTACCGCGTCGACGGCGCCCGCCGGCAGGCGGTCCAGACCGGGCGCGGCATGCTGAAAGCGGCGCGGCTCAAGGCGAGCGGGTAGCGCGCGGGTCGCAGTCCATCCACCTCTTGGCGAAGGTGGATGGGCCGAAGACCCGCGAGGCCATCTGAGCAAGGTTCCGGAAGAGGGACCACCTGCCGCCCGAAAATCGGCGGAAGGCCTGCAGTGACCACGGGCACCCGCCGCGCGTCATCTGGAGGGCGCGCCCCTGCGCCGGCGCGGCCACGCAACGGAAATGGAATGACCTTTGGCGGCATCGCGCCTCCGGGGCCGGCTACTGCAGTGAAGCCGGTCCCGGAAGCGCGACCGCCACAGAGGAAAGAGAGCAGCTCCGGAGACCCAAGCTTGACGCCCACTGACCGGGCATCGTCGACCTGGAGTAAACATCATGAATGCCTACACGACCTTCCCAGCGACCGCCGTCGCCGACCCGCTCGCGCCTGTCCGCGGCTTCGTGTCCGCGCATCGCGACGCCCTCTGGCACGCCGCCCGGCTTCTGGGCGGGTATGACGCCGCCCGACTCGTCGAGAACATGGCTGACCGTCTCGCCCACGAGGCCACGCCGAGCCGGGCGCTGCGGCGCGAACTCCACGCGCTCCGGAAGCTTCTGCATCTGGAGAACGTGCACGATCCGGAGCATGTGGAAGCGGCGGCCTTCGCGGTCCTCTCACCGGAAGACCCGGCGATCGAGGAGATCTGCCTTCTGACCGACGGGTTCGACGAGGCTCTCGCCGCGTGGGAAGCCCTGGAGGCGGAGGCTCAGGCCCCGCGCCACGCCGCCTGAACATCCCTCCCGCCGCCGGGAACGGCGGCGGCCTTGACGACGACAGCCGATAGAGGACGGCCGGTGCCGTCCGCTGTGCGTCGCGGAGACGATCATGAAATCCACGCTTCACCCCCTGCTGCCAAAGGCGAACCACCACGCAATCATGCTCTACGTCGATCCGGCGTCCGTCGACGATGCGGACAGGCTCGTCGCGCTCGCGAGCGACGGGCTAACAGCAGCACGCCGGGCTCTGCCGCATCTCGAGCGAATGCCGGCGGATCTTTCGCGGCACATGCCCGACCTCGTCAGGACACTGGTTCGCGTGATCGAGGCGCGTGACGTCTTTTCGCCGGTGTTTCAGGAGGCGGCTATCCAGTTCGTCGAGATGACGGGCGAGCTTGCCGACGCCGACGATGACCTCCTGGCGGCGAAAACGCATGTCGGAGATGCACTCGAAGCCGTCGAACGCGTCGCCGACATCGAGGCCGCACGCCGCGTTGTGGGCCAGCGGCGATAGGTCTGGTTTCGCCGGCGTCGCGCAGAACGCGCGGCGCCAATTTGCCTTAGCGGATGCCGCTCCTGCCCTCTCCGGGGGGTTGGGAGGCTGGAGCGGCCAGTTGAGCTACTGCGGCAGATTGCCGATCGCAGCCTCGCGCGCGGCTGCTATCGCCAGATGCAGATCCTCCGAGAACGCCTCGCGGCACGCCATCTCTTCCAAATTCAGGTCTGCGGCGTCGATCGCTAAAGATCGGACGCAGGCTGAAACGGGCGTAATCGTCCTCCTCCTCATCGTCTGACATATCAGCTGGGCGGGCGACCTCGGGCTTTCGAGAAGGCTTGCTCAGGGCGCGCCTCAGCTCCGGCATTCTCGGGATCACGAGCGGAAGCTCAGGGCAAGGCGGCGAGGAAATAGGTGCCCTGACCTGGCGTCAGGTTCGTTTCCGCGCAGATCCGGGCCGACCCACATAATCCTCAGCAACAGCACACAAGGAGGACACCCCGTGCTAACCCCTCTCAACATCATCTTCGCCACGGTACTCGCCGCACTGATGGGCGGCGACGTAATCCAGCTCGAGGACATCCGCGAGAGTCATGTACTCCCCTCGGGATGGGAAGCGGACCGACACGCCCATGCCAGCACCGTCCCGAAGCGCGAGGTGCAGGGCTAATGAACTTGTCGGAAAGGTCCGTCTGATGTGGGACGAGCAGCCGGTGCTAAGTCGTGACTGGCTTCACCGAGCAGAGAACCCGCGCCGCCGACTTACACCAGCGCGTTCTCGCCGCAGACGCGTTCCGACTGCCGTCTGCATCGCTCACCGCCTGACCGGCATGAAACAGCAGGTGAAGAATTATCTCGAGGCGCACTCCTCGCCCGCGCGACAGTATGTGGCGCTCACGGCCGAGCGACGTGTCCGGGCGGGAAGGCAAGTGATCGCTCTCGGAGATGCGACCGACGCCGACATGGGCCCACTCAGCCGCTCGCGGCGCTCGTCGGTGCTCCGGCCTATCTCGACGGCTTCGCCGCCCTCCCCCTGACGCGGGCGATGCTGGACCATGCCTTCCCCCATTACCTTCTCTGGCGGCATTCGGGCGCCCGCCGTGGGCGTCCTGCGCGCGGATGAAGTTCCCGTCACTGGTGCTCCCAATCGCGTTCGTGCAGTTTATGCGTATGACCGACCGTCCCGTTGTTCTCGTCACAGGTGCCAGCAAAGGTATCGGCGCTGCGACCGCGCTGGCATTTGCCAAGGCCGGCTACGACGTGTGCGTGAACTACCATCGCGATGCTCCGGGCGCGGCCGAAACGGTTGCGCGATGCGAAGCCACCGGCGCGAGGGCTTTTGTAGCGCGCGCGGATGTCGCCGATCGTTCCGCGGTTTCCGAGATGTTCGGCGCCTGTGATGAGCTCCTCGGGCCGGTCACTTGTCTCGTGAACAACGCCGGCATCATTGGCGGCACTGCTGCTGTCACTGAGGTTTCGAATGACGCTCTACGCGGGACCTTCGCCACAAACGTGTTCGGAATGATCTACTGCCTTCAAGAGGCAGCACTCCGCATGCGCACCGACCAAGGAGGAGCCGGGGGCGCCATCGTCAACATGTCCTCCGTCGCCGCAACGACGGGCTCACCCGGCGAATACGTGCACTACGCCGCCTCGAAGGGAGCGGTCGAGACGCTTACGATAGGTGCGGGAAAAGAGCTGGGCCCAGTGGGGATTCGTGTTGCGGCAATCCGGGTGGGAACGACGAACACCGACCTGCATGCGCGGGAGGGAAACGCAACGCGTCCCGCTGCGGTCGCAGCGGCGACGCCCTTGGGGCGAACTGCAGAATCGGTCGACATAGCTGAGGCCGCCGTATGGCTGGCGTCGCCGAAAGCCGGCTTCGTTTCCGGGACAGTGCTGACCGTAGCCGGTGGTCTGCACGCCTGAGCCAGTCGTTCCGAAATGTGTCTTGGTGCCCCTGCAGTTCGGGCTTTCAATCGACTTCCAAAAGTCTTTCCTGATGATGGATGGTTATCTGGCTCAACTACCGGAAGCACATCGGCTCGCCAAAAGGGCGGTGAAAAGGTTTCTCCACCTTGGCTTGGCTCAGCAGAGCAGGCCACCATCGCTGTCGTCACCCGCTTCGGCCGCAAGCCGGGCGAAGTCGGGAACGACGACGGTGCGCTTGCTCTCGAGGACGATAACGTTGTCGCGCTTGAGCGAAGAAATCTGGCGGCTCACGGTCTCGATCGTCAAGCCGAGGTAATCCGCCATCGCGTCGCGGTTGATCGGCAAGTCGAAGCGCATGCCGTTGACCGCCCGCGCGCGACGCAGCACGGCCTCCCGCCGGGCGATGGTCGTCAGGAAGCTGGCGATCTTCTCCCGTGCCGTCTTCCGGCCGAGCACCACCATCCACTCCCGCACCGCGTCGAGCTCGTCGAGGGTCATTTCCAGCAGACGCTGCGCCACGTGCGGTGTGCTCTCCACCAGGTCCTCGAACGGGCGACGACGAAAGCAGCAGAGCGTCACGGCGGTCACCGCCCGCACGTCGTGCGTGGCTTCCCTGCGGCCGGGGCGGCCGAGAAAGTCCGACGGAAGTAGCAGGCCTACCATCTGGGTCCGCCCGTCCTCCATCCCGTGGCTCAGCGCGGCGACGCCGTCGACCATTGAGCCGACAACGTCCATCGCGTCGCCCTTCCAGACGATCGGCTGACCTGCCTCGAAGCGGCGGTAGAACTTGATCGCCTCCAGCCGCTTAAGCTCGTCCGCCTCACACCGGGCGCAGACCGCGCGGTGCCGGATCGGGCAGGAGGCGCACTCCTGCGTGTCGAAGAGGAGATCCTTCATCAAGATGAGCCAGTTTGTCAGGGGAATGTTTCCCGCCATGTAGAGAGGGAGTCGTCCTCGCACAACTCCTCTTCACGGAGAAACGTCGTCAGAGGGACCTTCTATGTCGGACAGGCCTGTGCCGGCTTTCCCGGAAGAGACGGGGCGCGCAATCCGAGGCTCGCCGTGGCGTTGTGGGCAGCCATGATTTCGGTAGAATGCATCCGAAGGGATCATCGGCGGGAGACGAGGCCGGCCGAGCAGACGGTGCGAACCGTACCCTCGAGACGAGCGAACTGCGCCGGCTGGTCGCCCTGGCGTGCACCCGCGTCGAAGAGACCGGTCGCTCGGCCCTGGTCATCGCTTCAGAAGCGGACCGCCTCGCGCACGACCTGACGCTGACGCCCGTCTATCGCGCCGAGCAGCTGCAGCGCGCGGTTCAGGCGCGCCTGGCCTGCTTTTCCGCAGCCCGGGCAGGCGAGCGGCTCGATAACCTGCTCGAGCGGAGCGCGGACAAGGCGCGCGTCGATCTGCCGTCAGAGGACTTGCCGACGTCACGCTTGTCCTGCCTGACGAGACCTGTTGCCCCGGCGCAATCGCGCGACGAACCAGCGACATCCTCGACGGACTGCTGGACCTTGCGGATCACGACGCCATCGAGCGGGGCGACAAAGCAGCCTGACCGAATCCTTTGACCCTACGGAAGGCCGTGGCGATACTTGGCGCCCATTTGTTCATGAATTCGTGGAGGTGAGGCGATGGCCCTGGAGCCGAAGATCGTCAATTTGACCAGCGAGGACGTCAGCGACATCGCGGCGCGCAATGCTTCCTTTTCGTCAGAGGCCGATATCCGGGCCGAGCTCAAGGCATCGGTCGAGGAAGCCGAACGCCTGGCCAAGGCCGCGCGCGACAGGCTCGCCGTCGTCTGGAACAAGTCCGGCAAGCGCGCGAAGCGCCAGGCATGGTGCGCGGATTCCGCGATCGTCGATTATTTCGGCGACAAGAAGCTGTCGGTGCCGCAGATGCGCAAGACCTACAAGCGTGCTGTCCGGCTCTACAATCGCCTTCACAACAAGAAGATGAAGATCGCGGTAAAAAACGACAGCGATCCGTATTCGCACTTCGCGGCGCAGAACCTCGGCGGTCCGCTTTCGCCCAACCGCTTCAAGGTCTTCCCCCGCTTTTTCGAGGGCAGTGACACAGAGAACCGCGGCTCCATCATCCTCCACGAGTTGCTCCATGTCTGGGCGGCCGATATCGGCCCTGAGGGCAGCGAATACGGCGAGGCCAACGCCAAGAAGCTCGCGCGCGAACGGCCCAAGGCCGCCCGGCGCAACCCGGAAAACTGGCAGCTGTTCGCCCTGGCCGTCGGTTGACCGCCAGCGCGAAAGACACCCTCACCGGCCCGGCAAGGCGGCGGGAGATCAGCGCAGCACACCGCGATCTCACCGGGCCCGGGACGGCGCACGCGCCCTGATCTGTGATTGCGATGTCTCCGGTCTCGCTGCGAGCTTCCCGCTCGTGCCGGGCCGGGGCTCCGCCCCGGCCCCCTGCTTCGGGGGATCAGGAACCCGACCCGCACCCGACGCGACCCGATCGCGACCGGCCCCTCGGCCGGCGGGGAAGCGGTCTTCCCCTCGACCACCCCATCCTGAGATCACTTTCGCGACGACCATAGAACCGGCTTCGCCGGACGGCCCGTGCCGGGCCGCGGCCGCCTGCGGCGGCAAGCCGGCTCCGCCCCTCCGGGCGCCTGCGGCCCCGGACCGGACAAGCCGCTCATTCCCCGCGGTCTTTCGCGGCAGACGAAATTTCTCCCCTGCGCGGCGCGCACACCAATTCCCGGGCGGCAGGCCTTGGGGCCAGCCATTGCTCGTGATCCCGCGGATCGCCGGTCCTCTTGTGAGACCGGCGCCCGGCGGGCGCCCGAGACAGAAACGAGGGAGGGTGAGATGCTCTACACCGATCGCTACACCGTTGCCGGACCCGGCCTTGCGATCTTCGCCTTACCGGCCGGCCAGGCGATGCTGGTCGCCGGCGACAGCCATGGTCAATCCGGCGCCCTGCGGGGCCTGCTCGAGGGCTTCGGGCGGATGCCCACCCCCGGCAAAACCCGGACCCTCGTCTTCCTCGGCGATTTCATCGACCGAGCTCGGACAGCCTGGGCTGCCTCAATACCGGGCTCTTCGACGCGGCCGAGATGGCGCAGGCCGATGCTGTCGTCTACCTGCCCGGCAACCACGAGCTGCTCCTCGCCGATACGCTCGAGGACGCGCGGCGGGGCGACGGAGCCCTTGGCTCCCGGTCTCCTGGCGAGTGCTGGGTGATGAACGGCGGCATGGCCTTCACGGAGGAGGCCTTCGAGGCCGCGGGACGGGAGATGCCGCGGGGTCCCGCGGACGCGGTCTCCGCCTTCGCCGAGATGGTGCCTCACCCCGGGCACGACAGCTTCGACGCGATGGTCCGGAACTGGCCGAGCCAATCTTCACCGCCGGGCGCACCGCTCACAGCATCGACGAAACATCGGAGGCCCCGGTAGGATAGGCGAACACAGTTTCAGCCGATGAACCTGGTTCTCTACATCAACGGCCCGGCCAACGCCCACCCGCATGCCGAGCCGGCCAGCCTGCTGGACCGGGTGCTCGGATGGTTTTGATGGAAGACGCGTTTCCGCATTCAGGGACGCCGGCCGTCCCCGTAGGAGACGCGGGCCCGACACCGGTGCTGCGAGGGCTCATGAGGTCCCCGGCGGTCTCCGCTGGGGCGCAGAGGCGATCGCCATGGGCCGGACCAGGAGCGGCTCATGCTTGATGCCACGTCCCTTGGCGCGATCGCCGCTCTCGCTGCCGGTGCGATCTCCTTCGTCTCGCCCTGCGTCCTGCCGCTGGTGCCAGGCTATGCCTCCTACATCGCCGGCCGTACCGGCCCCGGCGGGCGACCCGGCCCCCGCTGGGGGGCCGTCTGGCTCAGCTTCTGCTTCGTCCTCGGCTTTTTCACGATCTTCATGGTCCTCGGCGCCTCGGCCACGGCGCTCGGGCAGGCGTTGCTGCGCTGGCGCTACGAGTTGAACCTGCTGGGCGGCGCCATCGTGATCCTCTTCGGCCTGTTCATACTGGGCGCGGCGCGGATCCAGATGATGGAGCGCGACCTGCGCTTCCACCTCGATCTGCCCGGCGGACGGGCGGTCGCCTCCTACGTCCTCGGTCTCGCCTTCGGCTTCGGCTGGACGCCCTGCATCGGCCCCATCCTGGGCGCGATCCTGACCGCCAGCGCCGCCAGCGCCACCATCTCCGAGGGCGTCACGCTGTTGGCGATGTACTCGGCCGGCCTCGGCGTCCCGTTCCTGGTCGTGGCGGCCTTCACCGACAGGATCGCCGGAAGGATCCGCGCCATCGGCCGGATCGGCCGGCGCCTGCACCAGGGCGCGGGTCTGGTGATGATCGTGACGGAGCTTGCAATGATGACTGGACGGCTCAGCGCCTTTTCCTGGTGGCTGCTCGAGGCTTTCCCGGTGCTGGGACGGATCGGATGATCCGGAGTTCCATGGCAGACAGAGGCTCGGCGTAGAGGATCAACCGGCGCGTGGGGCGACGAGGATCACGGCGGCACCGATCAGGCAAAGTCCGGCGCCTGCGACATCCCAGAGATCCGGCCGTTGCCCTTCCGCGCCCCACATCCAGAGCAGGGACGCGGCGATGTAGACGCCGCCATAGGCGGCGAAGGCCCGTCCGGCGAAGCCAACCTCGACCTGGGCGAGCAGCCAGCCGAACAGTCCCAGGCTCACGAGTCCCGGGAGTATCCACAGAATCGAGGCGCCGCGCTACCAGGCCCAGATCGCGAAGCAGCCGGCGATCTCCGCCAGCGCGGCGAGGGGATATACCAGTGCGGCCGGCATCAGGCGCCGAGCTGGCCGTGATCTGCGAGACATTCCTCGTGGTCGCGCAGCACCTCGAGAATTCGGCAGTCGGCCACCCTATCGCGGTCGCACTCTCCGATCATCCGGCGCAGCTCGATGCGGAGCGCCTCGAGCCGGGCGAGGCGCGCCTCGACCTCGCGCAGTTGCCGCTGGGCGACCGCGTCGACCTGCGCGCAGGAGCGGTCCGGACTGTCGGAGAGGTCCAGCAGTTCCCGGAT
>NZ_FOXA01000037.1 GCF_900115595.1 Tranquillimonas alkanivorans | reverse complement strand
AGGTTGAAGGCGTCGCCCATCGACACGTTCATCCCCTGCCCCGCCTTCGGGCTGTGCGTGTGGCAGGCGTCGCCGGCGATGAACACCGCCGGATGCCGGCCTGTGGCCCCTCCGGAGAGGTCGTCGAACCTGTCGGTCAGCCGCTGCCCGATCTGGTAGGCCGACCACCAGACCACGTCCTTCACCTCGAAGGAGAACGGGTGGAACACCCGCTGCGCCTTTGCGATGAGTTGCTCGACCGTCTCTGACCAACGATAACCACGGTTATCATCTCGTCGCACACTGGCCCGCAGGCATCGCGCGAGGCGCAAAGACCCGCTACGGGTCAGAATCAGCCTCGTCGCGGACCATGATTCGCAGCTCCTTCGCAGATCAATATCTGGTGGAGCCCGCCGAAACAGAACATATTCTTGTGCAAATCTCTGTATTATCAGTCAGTTGCAAGACATTCTTAACGCAACCTCACGAAGGCGTGGACGGAAGTCAACTTTCGTGGCATGAACGTGTCTGCATCATAAACCAACGCCGCACCAGACGGCGGAATCGAGCAGGACAGAGACAAATGGCACATAAGTAGGCTCAAAAACGAAGAAGCCAGAGCAGTTGGCGCTGCTCTGGGCTTCAATTTCGCGGCTGCTACGAAGCAACCCTAACACACTTTCTTCGTATCAGCCTTAGCCGTAGTTCGCAAGCAAAAGCGCCTTGCGGGGACGATGAGGCACGTCGATGCAACTGAATTTTTCTCCCGAGGGGGGCTTTACTGCCCTGCCCCACGATCTCTTGCACCTTCCAATGACTGACGGAGCCTTCCGGCTTCTCGTTCTGCTTTGCAGTCACGCAAATCAGCACACTGGCGAATGCTATCCTTCACAGAAGCGACTTGCGGAGATGATGGGTAAGTCCAGGCCCTCCATCAGCGCGCACCTAAAGGAACTACGCGACCTCGGCCTCGTGAAGACCTCCGAAACTCGGAACAAAGTCGGCGGCAACGGAAGCCTGCTCTACCTGGTGACGTTCTGGAAGCACTGGCGCCATACGCTGCGCACTTTTCTCTCGAAGGGTCAGCCGCCTGAAGGGGCCAGTCAGCCTGCTGAACGCTATATAGAGACTAACCATAATCATAATAACCACTCTGAAACAAAACCCTCGTCTGATCTCCCTTCACCCCAAAAGGGTTCCGATCCGATCGTCGTGACGGTAGCACAGAAACTTGTAGAGGAATGGCAACAACTCACACGGGGTGTTCAGTACCCCTGCTTCAACGCCAACGTTAATCCGACATTGGTTGAGAAAACCCACGCCATCGTCTCGCAGCTCGTACCGGAGGGTGAGGCAAACCCGATGATAACAGCGGTTATCAAAGACCATCTCCGTACGCTTTGGACAAAGTTGAACGTCCGATGCGGAGAAGACACGCTGTCTCAACAAGTCTTCCATCTGGAACGATCCGCCGACCCAGGACATCTCCTCAGCCGACTTTCGACGTATGTTCAGGAGCAGTGGCGTCCACACTGGAGGCGCCCTCCGTCACCCGAGCAGTTTAAGAACATGCTGGCAAGCGCAGTTCCAAGCGAACCATCGCCCGGAGCCTTGGTCCGAATTTTGCAGAGTTTTCTACAACGCCATCAAGCGGCCTCCGCGCAAAACTCGTTCGTATAACCTCAAATGAACCAAGAATGGGGCTTCCCAGCAAGGCGGACGGCGAGGGAGGTTTGCTACCAACGGCGCCGTCCCTCGCGACGACGCCTTGGAGACAGGCGCGCGTAAGGGGAGCGCTGAAAGAGCAGTTCTCAACCGTCCCGACCAGAGGCTGTCTACATAAGCTTGGAGTCACATATCTCAGCGCGACAAGCTAAAAAAACGATGACTTACCGCATCCGGGCCGGTATCAAATAGAAGAGCCCTACAGTAGGCCCTAAAAGAAAAGTGATAACCGCGGTTATCACTCGAGCAGGAGACGCAGATGCTGGAGACATTCGTCCGATCGCTGACGGGTACGATGCTTTCGGTGAACACAAGGCTGCAGCGCGACCTGACCCGGAAGGAACGCGTCACCAAACGGTTCTCGATTAGAGAGACCGCCCAACTCCTCGGACTCGACAGCGTCTATCTCACGAGAGCAATCACGCGCCTTGCGGATGAAGAGCCCGGCTTCAGGGGGGGCGAGCGCGTCGGGAGAGAGCGCCTGTTTGGTCCTGATGAACTCATGGAGTTGCGTGCAATCCTGCACACGAACAGGCACTCGAAACGCCCCTACCTCCATTGGAGGCAGCCAGGAGAACCTCTCCGAGTTGTTACTTTCGGAGCTCAAAAAGGCGGGACAGGAAAAAGCCTTTCGGCAGCCCACTTCGCGCAGTACGTTTCAATGAACTATGGACTCAGAGTCGGCGTGATCGATTGCGACCCGCAGGCTACCGTCAGCCTGTACTTTGCTGATAACGAGCTACCACTGTTCAGCGACCAAGTCGATACCGCAGCGGAATTCATGGGAATTTCTGAGCCGACGCAGGACGACTTCTTCCGTGCTCCCGCAAACGAACTTGATGCGATGTGGCGATCGACACCGTGGCCGGGCATCCGATTGCTGCCGGGAGGCGCGTCAATTCAATCGGCGGACATCTTCCTTTTTCTGATCTCTCAGAAGCAAAGAAGGCCAATATATTTCGGTCTGAAGGACGCCTTGAGCCGATGGGATGCAAAATATGGACCGAAGACACGTTCCGCTGATCTCCGGAAGGCCGACGGAACCTTTGATAAAGATGTCTTCCGAAGAGCGATGACGGAAACGCTGGACCTGATCGTAATTGACCAGCAGCCTGCGCTAACGCTCATGCAGCTAAATGGACTAATTGCGGCCGATAGCGTGATAATTCCGCAGACGGTAAAGGGCTTCGATCTTTCTACGTTAACTACCTACGCAAGCAGCATCTTGAGCGCGCTTGAGGAGTTGCGAATTCAGTTTCCGGAGAGAGCTGATGAAATTGGGTTGGGGAATCATGTAGTGCTTCCGACTATCGTCAGCCATGATAAGGAGCTCGAGCAAATCATGGAGCTCTACGGGGCAAACGAAGAACTTTTTGCGCAAGTATACTATCCTCGATCAGACGCGATCTCGAATGCCGCAGACGAATATAAGAGCATTTACGAATACAACGCCCCACGGTCTCGTAGAGCTTCGGCGAAGAAATTCACTGAGGATGCCAATATTGTGAATGATTTCCTCGTGACTACCGTGTTGCCGGAGCTTCCAAGCAGAGGCTACGCGCAGGACTATATAGAAAAATGGTGGGCAGCATGAAGAATCAAGTAATGCGTCCGAAGCGTCCAAGAGAATCTTCTCCAACTGAGGATGCGGTTCCACTGAGCGTGTCTAACAAGGGCGTGTGGGGTCAGGCTTCTCGTGCTCAGACGGCGCACATTGTAGAGGAGCTTCGGAGCAATACACAGAGACTTTCCGAGGCGATACGAAAGGGACGCGTTGCCGTCGAACTCGATCCCAGTCAGATCGTCGACGAGGTGGGCTCTGATCGGCTCGGGGACTGGGGGAACGACAAGGCGTTCGCTGAACTCGTTGAAAATTTCAAAGTGCGCGGACAGATGCAGCCGATTAGGGTGCGACCGGCCGATCCTGCTTGGCAGCCCGACGAGAGCAAACCGTATGCTATTTCTGAGAATGAAAAATTTATCCTTCAAAGCGGACGACGAAGGAAGGCCGCCTGCGAGGTCCTGAAGCGCCCAGTTTTAGCGGTAATAACCACAGAACTAAAGGATGGAGATGGCACGCTTAGCGATCTTCAGGAACGTTACTTCGAGAATCAGATTAGGAAAAACCTGACCGGTATTGAGTTTTACCTCGCTGTCGGAGAAATGGCTTACTACATCCGTGAAACACACGGCTCGGACATCAGCCAACGTGCAATTGCAGATCGTCTAAAGCTGCCGCAGCCGACAGTAGCGCTTGGTTTGAAAGCGCAGCGCTTTAGAGTTGAGCTTGAAGCGAGGTTGCCCGCCGAGGCAAGCCAGCGCCAAGTACGAGAAATCCTGCCGTTACTCGAAATGGAGCTGGAGGGCACGGAATCTTCCGACGCAGCGAAGAGGACAATCTCCAAGGGAAAAAGCGGTCACGCCCAGAAATGCATCCCTCTTGAGCATGGCGGTGATGTCAGAATAAAACCGACTAAGAGTGGCATCACGATGATAGCGAAACACGTTGCCATCCCGGAGAAGCAGCAGGCTGCGTTCGAACGCGACTTGGCCGCGCTACTGTCACGATATCAGAGCGGTTAACCGATTGCCGAGAACGTGTGGTAAGGGTTTCGGAAAAATTTCGATCCTTTAGCGCTTCGTCGGCCGGAGGATGGGCCGTTCGCCGGCATCACCTGTGCGGAATGCACGTGGACACTGTCGTGCGTGGAGCTTTATTTCGGAGCTCCTTCGCTGTTTTGTATCGACCAGAGAGGTCGAAATTAGTGACAAGGATTTGTCCAGCGCATGAATAGGCTTGGCGGCGTTACGGACGGCAAGCGAAACATGTCGAGATGAGGAAGCGCGTTGAAAGCGTTGGGGCAGGGGTACAAGAGGAACGGTTGCGAACCGTAAGCCTACCTCGCCTACGTTTCTTGCCCTCATCCACTATCAGGAGATAAACGTGCTCGACCAACGCCTGCCGTGAAGACGGCAGCCATTGACCGCATCCTGTTCGCCGAGGCTTTCTTTGCCCTCGTCCAGCCATCAAGTTGCGTCTGTGAAAGAGGCCTTGGGCTTTGGTCGTCTGTTGAAGATCGTGCGCGGAAACGGAGGAATTTGTTGAAGAGGGGTGCCCGCCATTCCGTGGGGGTGGTGCCGTCCGCAGCTCATGATCTTCCCGAGCGTCGAGGGGCTCGCTTCCGGCAACTGATCGGCGGGAGCGAAAGTCGAGCGTGCGGGCCATCTGGCGGCTCGGAGCGCCAGCGCCTCCCGGGCCCTCGAAACTCGGCGCGAAGCGCGGCCGACGTGGCACAGACGCCGTGGGGCGCCTGTGCCGGATGGTCATGCAGTCACGCCACTTGCCTCGTATCCAAAAATGGCGGCTTCGAGTAGCTCAGCGAGATGTTCGAGTACAGCACCGCGCTGAGTGGTGCACCACTCGAGGCCGTAGGGATCGCGACGGTGGGTAGTCCGGGTGGCCCGCTTGGCTTCCCAAGCCTCCATCTGCGCCTGGAACTTTGCCGCCTCGTGCATGCGCCTGCACGCGGCGAGGCGCAACGCATCAGGAGCGCTGGGGTCGAGCATTTCGTGATACGTGGTGACGTTTACGTCCAGAGTGTTCCCGCCTGGTCGGATACTGAACTGAAACACGATGATCCACTTCGCGGCTTCGACCGTGAGTGCACGCGCCCTCTCGAGGTGCGGACATCCAGCCTCCGCTGCAGCATGCCGGGGCGCTTGCGCCCTGGAGGCCCCGAAATCGTCCTCGAAGGCCGGGTTACGGTAGTTCGTCATCATTTTATCCTTTCGTTGGCATGGGACGCGAGCGCGCGAGCGATCCGCGCCTTCGTCCGGCGGGGCGCGGATCTCTCGGAAGCGCCCGAGATCGAGGCGCCACGTCAGGCGGCCAGGGGTTCCTGGGCGCAGACACCGCTCTCGCTGCATGCCGCCGTCATCAGGTCTTCGAGCCGGTCAGCGGCCAAGCAGATGTCCTCGACGACCGCGCTGGCCGGGTCGATCTCGTCGAAGTACGCGGTCTCGAGGCGCTCGGGGTCGCCGACGTTCTCGAGCGTGAGCAGGTCGTGCAGCGCCGAGACCTCGCGCGCGAGGCGCTGGGTCAACCGCGGCGCTGTGGTCATGTCGTCCAGCAGGCGCTGCGTCCGGCGCAGGGCCGGCCGGCCACCGAGGAGAAGGGCTGCGTTCTGCAGCGCCTCTGCCTCGGAGCACAGGAATACCGCGAGTTCCGCGAACGCGGAGCGTGGGCTGTCGAATGGCATGAGAGATTACCTCGCTTGGCAGCACCGCCCGGAAGTGGGCGGCTCAAACACGTGCGCGGCTGCCGGGGCGCACGCGGTCCGGACACGGGAAGGATCGTCCGGTTCATCTCTTTGCTGGCGCTTGTGAGCGGGGCGTCTCCCGTCCGGCCTCGCCTGGAGGGCCGGCGGGAGAGCGCGTCGATCAGCACGCGGTGCGCGTTCTTCGCCTTGCCTCACCGCGGTTGCCACCGAGTCCGAGTCCGCTTCAACGGAAGCCGGCGATGTCGCGCGGTGTCGCGGACGGGCAGGGGCCTCAGCCGCGCTCGGATCCCTGTCTCTCGCACACGTCGGCCGGCTCTGTTGAGGGGCTTCGTGCCGGTCCGGCGGCGGTTGAGGGCAGGGACGGCGACAGGCGGCGGCTGTAAAGATCGGGCGTTGGGCACCCACATCGGGTCCCCGGCCACCGTTCTTTACAGACCCTGCCCTGAAGGGCGATGGGCGGCGGTGGACGGCGGCCGTCAGTCGAGAAGCGAGGGACGCTGACGCAGTCCGCGGGAGGCGACGGCCGCCCAGGCGCGGGTGGCCGCGAGGCCTTCGGAGTGGTCGTAATGGCGCGCCGTGGTGCGCGGGTCGCGGTGCCCAAGCAGGACCGGGGCGATGCGACCGCCCTGCGGCAGCTCCTCGGTCGCTTCCGTGCCGACCGCGTCGCGGACGCGATGGATGCTGACGCGGGTCTTCAGGTGTTCCTCGGTCAGATCGCCGATGATTTCCCCCAGGCGGCCCGGGTCGAGCCGCTTGCCGCGCCGGCGCAGCGACGGCCAGAGCCCGGTGCCGTCGTCGAGGAGAGGACGGTGCACCGACAGGTAGCGGTGGACGACGTCCCAGAGCGCCGGGTTCTCGAGCGTCGCGTGGAAGCCCGCCCGCGCCATCGCCTTCTGTGTCTCCCGTCGCTTGAGCGCATAGCCGGGCAGACGGACGCGGATCAGCGGGTCCTCGAGCAGACGGAAGCTCAAAGCGCTGTCGAGATGCGACAGGGCCCGGGCCCGCTGCGGCAGAGCCGCGGCGACGATGAGGAGCAGGGCGTTTCGCGCGGCTGCGGCTGCACTTGGTGTCGGGAGCGGCGCGGCATCGGCCTCTTCGAACAGACGCAGGCCAAGCCGGAAGATCTCTGTCGCAGGAACCGTGCCGGCGGCCCGCTTCGTGGGGGGCGCGCTCTGCATCGCGCGCTCGGTCCAGTCCGACGAAACCCACTCCGCCGCCCGGAGGTCGTCGCCCGGTGTGATAAGGCGCCAGCCGATGAGCACGTCGCACAGCCCGCCGGAGATGGTGCGCAGCGCCCTGCCGTCCTTCTCCATGTCGGCAGCCCAGGTCTCGAAGCCGGTGGCGGTCGGGCGGGAGGCGCTGCCCCGCCCGGCGCAGTACCGGTGCCAGGCCTGCAGGGAATAGCCGACCCCGCGTAGAGTGGCCGCGCTCAGAAGTGCACCGCTGCCCGGCCGCACCAGGTGGCCCTCCGCCGCGCGGCTCCGCTCGAGCACGGCGAGGAGGGGCGCCTGCCAATCGTCGGGAAGACCCGAGATGGCCGTCTTTGCGCCGTCCCAAGCCGTGCGGGCCGGCCCGGCTTCGCTGCAGCGCGCCTCCCGCAGCGCTATTGCGAGCCCTGTGGCGGTCTCCCGTCCCCAGCGGGCGAGAACGAGAGGCGCCAGGCGATCGGCGAGGCGCCAGGCGGCCGCGTCGCCGCGCTCGGTGCGCAGCCAGTCCAGGAAATCTCGCCAGTCGGCGGGGGAGAGAGCTGTTCTGGCTGCGCCAGACCACTGGGCGAGGGCCCGTGCCGCGTCGGCCGGAGCTCCTTGTTTCGAGTCCGTCTCGTAGGGCCCTTCGCTCATGACTTGTCCTCAGGCGCGAGCTGCTGGTTTCGTGCGCCCTTGAGCGCCGCGCTGTCCACCCACGCGTATAGCTCCAGGATCTCGGTGGGGCGCGTGGTTCTGGGAAGCGTGCGCAGGCGGGACGGGTCGTGCGACGCCAGGACCGGCGGTAGGGTCGGGATCATTGGCTTTTTCCTTCGAGATGAATTTCTGCCAGGCGTCGATCGCCACCTGGTCGGCGATTTCCGCGTAGTAGCGCATGGTGGTCGCGATCGATCTGTGCCCCAGCAGCCGCTGCACGTGGGGCAGGGCGTCGGGATCCTCTTTCAACCAGATCCACCCGACGAGGTGCCGATACAGGTGCGGGTGAAGCTCCGCCCCGGTGCGCGCATGCACCTGCTTGCAGAGCGCGTTCAGCAGCGCCCCGTAATGGGCCCCCGGCTTTTTCGGGCTCGGGAACAGGTACGGGTTCGCCGCGTCCCCCGGCCGAAGCGCCTTGGGGCGGACGTGGTCGAGATAGGCGCGCAAGGTCGCGCTCTGCTCTTCACCCAGAGGGATCACGAGGTCGGGATCGCCGGCTTCGCGGCCCTTCACCTCCACCGCTGGCACGACGAGCGTGGCGCGGCTTTCGCGCCAGCGGACCTGGTCGAGCCTCGCGGCCAGCACGTTCTCCGACCGCGGTGCGCGGGCGAGAAGCAGATCATGAGCGATCGCCTGCATCACCTGGCAGGCCAGAGCCCGGTCGTAGAGGTCCACCGTCGCAGGGTGCTCGCCGCGTTTGTGCGCCTTGCGCCGCCGGGCCGCGATCTCGAGCTTGACGTCGCGCAGGATGTCGGTGGCCAGGCCGCGGAAGCGGGTCGTGCGGGTCGTGGAAAATTCCTCGAGCTTCGCCCTGTTGCGCGGGGCAATGCCTGAACGCTTCGGCGCGTAGCCCGACGCAAGCTCTTTAAGCTTTTCGACCGCCTTCTCGTCCTGCCTCGCATAGTCGCGCGCGACCTTTACGGTCCGGCCGAGAAACGTGCTGGGATAGGCGCTGCCGAAGCCCTCCGCATCGGGGTTGTCCCTGAGCGTGAGGAGCACCATCGCCTCGACGACATCGGGCTCCGTCGCCTCGCGCAGGCTCGGGCACACAATTCCTTCCTCGATCGCCAGCCGCCGGGCGAAGGCGGCAAGGGACTTGCGGTAGCTCGCGACGGTGCTGGCCGCCCACGTCCTATTGCGCGTCAGGAATCCCGCGGCGGCGGCCTCATCTTCGTCCATGGGGCGTTGATGTACGCCTTTTGTTCCTGACTCACCCCGAAGCCGCGACAGAACCGATTGAAGATCCCGCGGCCCGGCGGCTGCGCCGGTCTTGGCCGGGCTTGCCGCGTCGAGCCGTGCGAGGAAGGTCGCACGGGTCTCGCCGGACGCCGACCGCTCGCCGAGGAGCCAGGGCGCGACGCGGGTGTCGAATTCCTCCATAAGCGGCGCGATCTCGGCCTCGCCCGGCAGGATTGCGGGGCGCGACCAGGGCGACGGCAGCGCCGGGAAACCGAGGTCGGTGAAATCGGGGTGCACCGCGATCCGTCGCGTGAGGGCGGCGCATTTCTGCACGTGGTGCTTCACTGCGCGTTCCGTCTTCGTGCCGCTGGCCAGGCGCTGGTCGTGGTAGCGCAGCATATCCTTCTCGGTGAGGTCGGACGGCTGGAGGCCTTCCGCATGCATCCAGGCGAGAAACGCACCGGAGACCAGGTGGTAGTCCCGGAGATCGCGGCATTTGCCGATGCGGTCATAGGTGTCGCGGGCCCAGCCCGTCACATCGCGGATCCCGGGCGTGCGGGCAAGCGGGGCGGGCAGGGTGCCGAGAAGGTCGGACTTGTAGGTGGCCCAAGTGCTCGGCGCGAGATCGAAGGTCGCCGGGCGGTGACGCGAGAAGAAGTCGATCACCTCCTGCCGGTCGGCGACCTTCCTTCCCGCCGTCCAGCCCGCGTTGCGCATGAGCCAACGGATGCGCGACAGGCGCCGGTCGTGCGGGTCGGCCGCAGCAAGCTCGTCGCTGATCTGCCGCCACGTGCGTGTCTTGCGCTGGAACGGGGAGGGCAGGGGGACGCCGAGCCCCGCTTCCAGGGCCTCCATCACCCGCGCCGGGGGTACGTAAGAGGGATTGCGCAGGATCTTGGCCACGGCACCCTCGTTCAGCCCGCAGGCGCGGGCCAGTTCCGCCTTCGAAGCTCCGGTGGCGGCAAGATGGGCGCGCAGCGTGTCGCGCAGTTCGAACGAGAAGGGGATGGTCATGCTGTCACTCCTTGGATGAGGTGTCGGGGCTGGCCTTCGGATCCGCTTCCTGCATCGGATCCGGCCGCCCACCCTCGGGCTGCGGCCGGATCCGGTGCAGGAACAGGACCAGGTCCTCGTCCGAGACCGCCCAGCTCCGGCCGATTTTGATGGCGCCGAGACGCACGCGGTGGCCGTCCATTGTGGGGCAGCCGTCCATGATCCAGTCCCGGACGGTCCTGGGGCTGCGATTCAAGCGGTGGGCAACGCCCGCGGTGGTGTAGTGCTGCATGCTCGATCTCCTCGGTTTCTCTTGTGCAGCCGGGAGATGGGTCCACGCGCGAGGAGGCAGAAAATTCTTTCGCAGGAATTTCTGGCTGTGGCAGCGCCGGTGCTCCGGCGGGTGCAGCCAAGTCAAACCACCGCGCGGATCTGCGGTGCCGATGCCTCGCCCGTCCCGCCGGAGCATTCGGCAGAGCCGGAAAGCGAGCCCTTACCAGCCGTCTCGGCGCACGGCCGAACATGGCGAGGATGTCGCGGAGAGTAGGTCGTGACGCGCTGCGACACTGGTCTCCTTGCCGAGAAGCGCCCGGCGCCGGTTTGATCCGGCCGGCCGACCTCGACGATCCTCGCCGCCCGCGGGGCCGCCCTGAATGCGGTCAGCGAGGAGGCGCCGAGGAGGTCGTGGCCACCGGCGCGAGAAATCCCGTCCAACGCCGGCCGCCCCGTCAGGAGGTCGTCTCACGAATGGACGATTGGGTTGCGCCGAGGGGACCGAAGGCGCGGGCGTCCGATCCAACGCCCGGATGCGGGGCTGCACGAGGGATGCACGCCCCGCATCTCCATTTCTGGGTCGAGCGGGGGAAGACTGGCGTAGGTCTGCGCCACCCGCGCGGCGTGATGCGGCGACAGGTAGCCAAGGACGGGCGATGCGCCATCGGGGCTCAGGAAGCGCCTGCTCGAGAGTGCCAGCCGGACGCGCCTGTCGACCTGAACGCGGGTCGGGCCATGGAGTCCGGCCGGCTGCCAATCTTGGGGAGCCTCGAGGAGCAAAGCGTTCTTGCGCGGCTCGACCCCGTCGAGCCTGCTCGTCGCATAGGCGACGACGACCTCTCCGCGATGGAGGTCCAGACAAGCGACGACGCCGGGTCGGATTTTCCTTCGACGGCGGGCCTCGGAATACGGGAAATCGATAAGGATGACCGAACCGGTGGTGATGGCGGCCGCCCAGGTGGGGAGGGAAGAGATAGGCATTCGGGGTTCTCCGTTCGCGTTGTGAACGGCACCCTCGGAGGGTGGCGTTGCCGCCGTGCCGCTTCGGGTGCCACCGGCAACACCCGAAGACGGCACGGCGGCAACGCCATCACCTCGATCCTGTCCTGGCTTTCCTTGTCATCTCGGCTGCTGGCTCGGCACCGTCAGCGATTTCACCCGCTGATCCGGACCGGAACGCGATGACAGTCGCTCCCGCAGCGCGACGGGCAATCCGGCATGGCAGGGAGCATGTCGGCGCAAGAGCGTCTCGCCTCGTGTTCCGATCGAGCTGGCGCTTTTGAACAGGACTGGCGCGACGGCTGACGAAGATCGTACCGCTCGCGCATCTTCCCGGATGCGATGGCCGCCGACGCGGAAGACGAGGCTTCCCGACCAAGACGATCCGTGCCGCCGATGCGAATGCGGTTGCTTGAGGCGCCGACCACAACCGAGGCCCCTTCGTCGCCAGCACGCTCGGCCTTGTGCGCTTCTCGCTGCCACTCGCGTCGCCCGACGGCACGCCTAAGCGCACTGCGCTGGGGACGAGGCGGCCGCGGTCCATGAGCGGTCGAGAGGGACTGGAGGGAGAGCGTCAAGGAAAAGCCTCGCTGCGGCGTCATGCGGTGTTCCCCGAATATGGTCCCACTCTCCCACTGAAAAACGGGGCCGGAGGCCTTTCTTTCATTTCTGGGGTTTCTAATTATTTCAGGGCTCGATTACGGAAGTAATAACAAGAAGTTACGCTCCACTGCGTGCAGATATTTCTGCTCTAAGTGCAGATATTTCGGCCAAGTGTGCAGATATTTCTGCTCTGCGTGCAGGTTCTTCGGATTTGCGTGCAGATATTTCTGCTCGTTCTCGGGCCGGCGAGCGCAAGGCGCCTTCGCGGCCGGAAGACGCCCTCTGATCGGCTCGTCTGGCGCTGTCGGCACCTGCCGATCCGGACGGTCATGCCGACGTCGATTTGCCCACCCGCCGGTCGGGGCGCAGGCGGAGCGCGTGCCGCCGGGGAAGGGGGGCAAAATCGATTCAAACCCTCTCGTCAGCTCTCGACGGACCCACCTACGCTCTGCATCACGGCCCCACCGGCTCTGCCGCAGGTCTGCAGGAGCCGGGGTTGCTTGGAAGGAGTTTGCCAAACTGGGTTTGGCAAACCGTTTGCCGAAAGGGACAGAGATGGCGGCGAAACATTCGAAAACGGGCGGGCGCCCGCCGAGTTATACACATGAGGACCTCGTTCGGGCGGCGGCGATCCTGGAAGCGAGGAAGGAGGAGCTTGAGCCGGCGAGCCTGCGTGCTGTGCTCACCGAGGATCTCGGCATATCGAAAGGCATCGATACGCGCAGTCTGCAGGGCGCGTTCGACGCGTTCATGGCGCGACGGGAGGACGAGCGACGCCAGCGTCTGCGCGAGGCGCTGCCACAGGAGACGCGGGATGCCGTGCAGGTGACGGTTGCGCAGATCGAGCTGGCCCTGCTCGATCAGCATGGCGAGCAATACCAAGCTCTGCGTTCGCAGGCATCCGAGGAGGTGAGGAAGCTGCGCGAGGACCTGGACGCGTATCGGGATCGAGTGCGTGATCTCACTCGTGAATTGGAGAACGCCGCCGACAAGCTGGCCGCGCAGCAGGAGCAAACCGAGGTTGAGCGGTGCGCCCGCGAGGAGGCTCAGCAGGCGCTTGCAGAGGAAAAGGCGAATAACGTGGTTCTTCAGGCGAGGCTCGCTGAACGAGACGAGATCGTGCGCATGCTGCGGCCCGCGCCGGAGAGCGCGCCGGATGCGGTCGGGTCGCCGAGCCCTCTCACCACGAGCGGCTGAAATTTCTGGTGCCAATTTCTTTGCGTCCGCACGAGGAGAACGATCTCCCTCGTGCGGCCTGCCGCCGGACAGTGAAACAACTCTTGGGGACGACCACATGGATCATGCGACACTCGATGTACTGGGCGACGACCTGGTGGACTGGGCGGAGGGGGGGGAACGCGTCCCTCTGCGTTCCTCCCGTGGAATTTTGACGACGATCAACTCGAATACCTGAGGGAAGCGTGCGAGGCGATGCAGGTCGCTCAGATGCTGGCCGCGGCGCTGCATGCGTTGACCGAGGAGCATATGGTCATGGACGTCGTTCGGCTCATGGAGCGTGCGTAGCCTTGATCTGGCTCGGCGGCCAAGGCGTAGCGGGAAGAAAGGGCGGAGGCGCGAACGGGCCCTTGGCGGCGCCATACCGAAAGGTTCTCGTGGGTCGGGAGAAGAGCCGTCAACGGTTCTGGATTGGCTGCCGGACGAGAGGTGGGTGTTCCCCGCTCTGGGCACAATCAGTCGGTGCGGTGCGATGCCGCTCCACGGGACTTCCACCCCAGCGGGGCGGGAGCTGTCGCTCTCGCTCAGGCCAGCTACCGCAGACGGCCGCTTTCAGCGCAAGCTGCGGAGCACGGCGACGCCGGCGTCGATGACGTCGGCGAACCTCGCGTAGTAGTGCTCGCGTGCCGAGAAAGGACGGCATGCGGTGCCGGCGAGATCGCTCTCGACGGCGTCGATGAGTCGGAGGAGCCGGCGGCGGTGTATGCCAAGGCGCGCCTGCACCGGGTCGGCAACCAGCCCGGCGAAGGTCGCGATGCAGGCGCCCGCTATGATCAAAGCCGCGGCTGTCGTCAGCACCTGCGGCGTCGAGGCATGTGCCGGGAAGAGCGCGTACCACGCCGATCCCGCAGTCGGTCCGAGTGGGAAGGAGCCGATCGCTGCCTCCATGACGACCTTCTCTGCGAGCGTCGGCGCCATCGACACCATTCCCGGCGTCAGGCTGTGGAAGAGAACCGCGCCGAGCATGAGCGCCACGGCGGCCGTCGTGATCTCGGCGACGGCCGAGCGCACGCCCGAATAGGCCGAGATGGATGCGGCGGCTCGGTCCGCGCGAGCCTCGGCCTCCTCGGCGCCGTCCGACGTCCTGAGGAGCGAGCGGAGCGCAGGCGCCTCGAGAAGGCGACGCTGCGTCGGTTGCGATGCCTGCCCCGGCGGCCTGAGCGCGAAAAGCCTGTCGAGGAGGCGAGCCTCCAGCTCCTGCGAAACGGCCGTGCGCAGGAGGATGTCGCGCGCCGCCAGCCAGCCGGAGAGGCGTCGAAGGCCGATGCCTCGGCACAGGAGGGCGAGCAACTTGAGGGAGAGGTGGAGCGGCGCCAGCGCCACGTTCGCCGGCGCACGCAGGAGATCCCCGCCGATTGCCCGGCGATGCAGGCGCAGCGTTCCGCCAAAGGAGAAGGTTTCCGCCACGAACGCGTCGACTCTGTCTCGTGCGCTGGCGAGGCCGTCATCGGCGTTTAAGGCTGCAGAGGGCTGTTCGATCGGCGTGTTTCCGGCGCGAGCACTGTCGTCACGTTCGCGATGGAGCCAACATTACTCGACGAGAGAGAGTTGCGCCATATCGAGGCGAGCCGCGACGGAAAGCGTTGCGGCGAACACAGCGGATAAGTGGCGGTTCACGCCGTGAGAGCGTAACAGCGATGGTGGGATCGGCCATGAACGGGGCTGCGATCCCGTGGCCGATCCCGGCATACGTCAATTGTCTTCCAAGTCCTGACGAGGGCAAGGGATGTCCTGATCGGGGAAGGCTCGGCGTGCAAGGTCAAGACCTGCTTCCCAATCCTCCGGATAGCCGTCGAACTCGACATGGAAGCGGTCCGGATAGCGGAAAGCGAGCCACGCCAAAACTGCGACCACCAACTTGTCGTAGTGTTTTCGCTGCGTCTTCACCCAAGTCGAGCCGTGCCACCTGGGGCCGAAACGGTCGTCATAGGGAGTTCCGTTCTTGTGGATAATCAAAGGCTGCATGGCGTCACCGTTCGCTCCGTTGATATAGATCACTGCCCCATGCTTCTCCTCGCGAAGCCAGTCGCGATCCATCCATTCCCGGACGGTCAGTTCGGACTCGCGATCGCTGACCGAAAGGGCGACGCCGTCCGCGCAAGCCTCTGAGACGAGCTTACTGAACCCGGTGACAACGTGATCCCATTCGGCGTCGGTGAGTGGTTCCGCGTGATGGAAGTAGTGTAAATAGCCCATGTGGACTCCTTTGCAGTTGGTTTAGTTGGCGATGCGGATGATTGCCGCAGCGCTCGACGCGAAGTCCGCCCGCGACATACGAACCGGCCCGAGCCGGCGTTCGCCTCCGCACCTGACGTCACTGGTCTGGCAGAAGGACGGGTGGTTCAGTCGCCGTGGTCGTGGCATTGTCATCGGGCTCTCCGAGCGTTCGCAGGAGGGAAGTGAAACCGTTCGGAATTTTCGGAAGAACTTTTCCCAGGTTTGATACCCGGCTGGGGTAGTGCACGGTTTCCTCTCCGCCTCAAAGCCGCGGGGCGAAGATGAATCCGCTTACCGATTTGCCAAAGGGCCGGCCCTGCCGGCCTTTCTACCCTTTCTGGGGATTTCGTGAGTGCGGTCGGCGTCGATGGCGCGACGATGATCCGAACGCAGCGCCTGCGCGCCGAGAACTGCGGGCAGCGGCGCACACGCGTGACGCTGGACGTCGCCAGCGCGCCCGCGGGGGCTTCTGACCCCCCGCGCGCCCCGTCGACAGCCAAGGCTCAGCCGGCATCACTGCATGACGCAACGTCGTCGCTTCTGGAAATCCGGGAAGGCCGATCTTTTTCTCAGCAACGCAATGAGAGGGCGCACGCAATGGAACCGAGCTACTGTTACTGGAATGGAAGCGGGCGATATCAGGTAGCCGTTGATCGGCTTTCCGCTCTTATTCCGCGATACGGGGACGTGAAGGAAAAGGGCGCAAAGCTGGAGAGATTCCGGCGCGCGGTCAACGTGTACTACGACCTCAACAACAACGGTCTGTGCAACCGCTTCGGCGAGGTGAGGACCGTCTTCAAGATCACGCCGCGACATTTCGGCGTGACGCCGCACGGCGACGTCTTCGACCCGAAATTCCTCGACGCGATCGAAGAGGCCATGGATGCCTTCGCACTCGACGCGGCGAGGGAGCAGGGGATCGAAAGCACGGAGACGGTCGTGGCCTCAAATGTTGTGCTGTTCCCAGTCCCGGTCGCGCCCGCGGATGACACGAGTTCTGAAAGGGAGGAAGGTCGGGCCTGCGCTTCGGGTGCGCCCGCGTCCTTGCCCGGGCATTAAAAGCTCTTGGCCTGGTCTGGGACGAGGCTGGTGAGATGGCGACCGGTGCGCCGCTTGCCGACCTTTCCACCGTGATCCGAGTCAGAAAACCGGCTTATACGGGATGAGGCAGATGGCCGTCTTTCGGCTGCCGCACGTCGGAGCCGGACGTGAGGCGCTCAGGGTAAAAGGGATCGAGCCTTACCGCCTTCGGATCGACCGTTGCCTCAGGACCCCGACGCGGTTCGGGCATTGCAATGTGCAACCTCGGGCGCCGGTGCCGCGGTGCTTCCAGAAACGCGCTCGCCATATGCGGCGCTCTCCTAAAGCGCTCGAGAAAAGCGCTCGCAGCCTGCCGCGCTCTCAGCGCCACGGCTTCCCATCCAGCGGTCGCGGCCAGGTAAGCCATGGGAACCTCGAGCGCCACCACGTCGCCGCGGCATCCGCGATGCAATGGCGGCCAAGTCAATCTCGCCATGGCCTGGCGGCAACCGCTCGGCGCGATCTGCGTGCAGGAGCTCCTCCGTCGTGTACGCCGGCAGTACGGGGGCGTCGCAGAGGTGGAGGAATGGCAGGCGTTCAGCAGGGAGATTCTCGATTCGTGACAGGTTACTCCCGGAGCGCTCAAAGTGCAGCGTATCGACATGAATGCCGGCCGACGAACCTGAATCCTCGATGACATGACTCGCGGCCGTGATCAGGTCGGGGACTTCGGTTCACGGGAAGAATTCCAGCACCGTGCCCAGATCGTGCTCCGCCGCCAGATCGGCTATCGCCGCAAGCTTGCCTGCCAGCCGCGCGAGGTCGGGATCGTAAGGCGCGGTAATCACCTGTTTTGCCTCAAACGCAAAGCCCGCCTCCATGAACGGGCGCAGGCTGTCCACCTGGAGTTCGGGCGTGACCTTCACGAACTCGATGTCGTGGACGAGTATGCCCTCGTCCGAGGCCGCCGCGCGGGGTCTCGCGCAGTTGGGCCGGGTCGTCCATGAGCGGGTAACCCGGCGTCTTGTCGGTGACAGCAATCAGCCAAAGCCCCACCATGTCATAGCCGGTGCGTGCGGCGACGCGGATCATCTCGGGCGGGCTGAGGCCGAGGACCGTGAGGCGCGCGAGGGAGAGCGGAGGGGCATGCAGCGGTTCCGCCACCCGCGTCGGCTGCGTGCCGTCCGGCTATGAAGCCGAACGTCATTGCCGGACCCAGATTGATGCCGCCCGCCGGGTAATGCCCGCCCACCGCCGTATGACAGGCAGATGGCGATCGCGGAGATCGACCGGTCTCTGAAGTGTTTGTTCGCCGAAGCTGAAGGTGGCGTCGCATGGCTTCGCCGACCGCGCCGGCGGTTCGAGAACCGTTCGGCTCTGGAGGCGATGCTCGACGCGGGAGAGGGGCTGAGCCGCGTTCAGGCAACGCTGAGCGCGCTTGCCGCGAGCTCAGGAGATGGAGATACAATCACGTAGTTTTGCTTATTGGCCTCGCAGTGTGGCCGGGGTGGGTTCACATCCGAAGTGCAACTTCTGTACAAAACCCGAGCGTTACACGGAGGGTTATGATGGCCTCCTGCTACGCTCACCGGCCTGCCCCCGCGCGTGCCGCCGGACGGCGCTCGGCTCATCCCCGCCAGGTTCGGATCGGCCCGGTGTCGATGTGCGTGAATTCCGAGCCGTAGTACCGTCCCACGCCCCCGACCTGCAGCCATTCTGCCATGTCCGAGACCTGGTCCGTCGGGATCCCGTCAAACTGAATGTCGGCTGCCCTTCGCCTCATGTGATAGCTGTTCGAGGAAGCACCGCTTCCGCGGCTCTGCAAGAGACGAGTGGTCCTGGAAGTGCGGAAGCCCGAGAGCAAGGTGATCTGACCGGAGTGCCCCTGGCGCCGCGCCGCATCCGAGAGCGCGGCCAGGCTCCAGTAGAGCCTCTCGTCGATGTCCGGCGTCTCCCCATCGCGCCAGTCCCGGAACAGCCAGTCCAGCCGACGTAGGGCGCGCCGGTCCGTGCGGCCGCGGTCCATGAACCGCAGCGCCACCCGCTCACCCGTGTGCGCGTTGGTGATGTCGAGATAGCTGTCGCCCCGCGGGAACACGATGTCCAGCCGGGTGCCCGGGCGCCGTGGCGAAGGCAGTTCCTCGTAGCCACGGCCGGCACAACCGGACAAAAGCGGTACGGAAGCGGTCGCGCCCAGAGCGCAGAGAAACCCACGCCGATGGAAGCGGCCCGCGGACGGCTTTGCTGTGTTCATTGGTTGCCTCATCACTGCTCGGCCCCGTTTCCCGGGATCTCGACAGAGGTGCCATCGAATGCCCTCAGTCGGAGAAGCATGCGCGAGCCTGCCGTCGCGGACAAGCGCGACGGCGCTTCATCGCCAACCCGACAAATCAGCGTGCCTGCTGGATCACATGGCTCATCGAGCGCTTTGCCGGAACGCGCCGCCCCTCAAGCCGCCAGACGATGACGGCGATGCCATAACGGCGAGCTTGGCACCTTCCAAGTCACAACCGACATGTTCGTCTTCGACTACGGGTAGTCGATAGGAGCCGCTCCGCGCCGCGCGGTGTTCAGGGAAGCGAGGTTCGGCAGATGCCGGCCGGACCTCGCGCAAGTCGCGACGCTTAGAAGGCGACGCGGTCCGCGCCCTTCAGTCCCAGCATGGCCCGAGCCTCGTCGGGACTGGCGATCTCGTTGCCCTGCTCCTCGAGGATGCGCTTCACTTTCGTGACCTGCTGCGCATTCGACTCCGCGAGGACCCCTTTCGAGATGAAGAGGGAATCCTCAAGGCCTACGCGGACGTGACCGCCGAGCTGGGCCCCGACTGCCGCGAGCTTCATCTGGGCGTTCCCGGCGCCGAGCACGGACCATTGATAGTCGTCTCCGAAGAGACGGTCGGCGGTCCGCTTCATGAAAACCAGGTTGTCGATCTCCGGCGCGATGCCGCCCAGGATTCCCATCACGAACTGCAGGAAGACCGGCGCCTTGAAGATGCCGCGGTCGACGCAGAATTTCAGGTTATAGAGGTGCCCCACGTCATAGCATTCGTGCTCGTACTTCACGTCGTGCGGGCCCATGATACGGGCAACCTCCGCGATGTCGGAGAAGGTGTTGCGGAAGATGTTTCCCTCCGAGCCGCGAATGTAGGCCTCCTCCCAGTCGAAGCGGTACTCCTTGATACGGTCGGCCAAGGGGTGAATCGAGAAGTTCACCGAGCCCATGTTGAGCGAGCACATCTCGGGCGAGGCCCGAAGGGCAGGAGCGACCCGCTCCTCAATGCCTGCGGTCAGGCTGCCACCGGTCGAGATATTGATGATCGCATCGATTTCGCGCCGGATCTGAGGCAGGAACTCCATGAAGTGATCGGGATCGATCGAAGGCTTGCCGTTCTCCGGGTCGCGCGCGTGAAGGTGCAGGATGCTGGCGCCGGCCTCCGCGGCGGCGATGGCCTGCTCCGTGATCTGCTCGAAGGTGTACGGCAGATTCTTCGACATGGTCGGGGTGTGGATGGCGCCCGTGATGGCGCAGGTGATGATGGTTTTTGCCATGTTTTGTTACTCCTCGATTATTGCCACAGCGCGTACGAAGCCTGCGGAGGCGGCCTTGATCTTGAAAGGGAAGCAGGAGACGGTGAAGCCGGCCGACGGCAACTTGTTGAGATTGGCGAGCTTCTCGATATGGCAGTAGCCGATGTCCATGCTTGCCCGATGCCCTTCCCAGATGATGGAGGGGTCCTTCTCCTCGGCGTAGCGGGCGGCCGTCATGCCGAAGGGCGCATCCCAGCTCCAGGCATCCGTCCCGGTCACCCGGACACCCTGCTCGAGCAGGTGCAGCGTGGCATCTCGGCCCATGCCGCACCCGCGCTGAAGGTAGTCCGCCTCGCCGTACCGGGCGCCGGCCGATGTGTTGACGAGCACGATATCCCGGGGCTTGAGCACGTGACCGATCCGGTCCAGCTCGGCGTCGATCTCAGCGGGGGTGACGATGTGCCCGTCGGGCTTGTCGCGGAAGTCGAGCTTGACGCCGGGGGCGTAGCACCATTCGAGCGGGACCTCGTCGATGGTGATGGCCCTCTGGCCACCGCTCATCGTCGAGTGATGGTGATAGGGCGCGTCGAGGTGTGTTCCGTTGTGGGTGTAGATGGTGAGCTTTTCCAGGGCCCAGCCCTCACCGCCCGGAAGATCGTCGGGCGTGAGGCCGGGGAAGAAGGAAGACATCTGCTCGGCGGTGTCCTTGTGATCGAAGTACTCGATCTTGGGGAGCATGGCATCCGGGTCCGACTGGATGGCGGTTTCCAGGGCGACCGAGAGGTCTACGAGACGGGTTGGCATTGAAAAACCTCCTAACGGCCGAGCAGGCCAAGCGAGATGCCCGGAACGAGTATGACAAGGGCGAGTGCTGCCAGCATCAGCAGCGCGAACGGGGCGGCGCCGAGAAAGATGTCCCAGAGCGTCAGGTCGGAGTCCTCCTCTGCGAGGGCGGACTTGATGACGTAGACCGAGATCCCAAAGGGTGGTGTGAGTAGCCCGATCTCCACGGCTATCACGGTCACGATTCCGAACCAGACGAGATCAATTCCCATCGGCTGTATGATCGGCAACATCAGCGGCACGAGGATCAGCATGATCGACGAGGAGTCGAGGATCATCCCGAGCACGATGGTGATGGCCACGTAGAGAAGGATGAGGCCCAGGCGGCCGAGGTCCGCCTCGGCGGCAAGGGCGCCGAATTCCGCGGGCACACCGGAGAAGGCCAGCATGCGCGAGTACATCTGCGCCGCGATGATCAGGAAGCAGACGGCCGCAGTGACGAGACCGGTCTCGACGAGGACGCGCCAGAGTGCGCCCAGCGACAGAGTGCGCTTGATCGAGCCGATGACCAAGGCCCCGATGGCCCCGATGGCGCCGGCCTCGACCGGCGTAAAAAAGCCGAGGTAGATACCTCCGAGCACAACACCGATCAGGCCGAGGATGGGAAGGGACTTGCCCAGAAGATCTCGGCGAGAGAGGGGCTCGACCTCCGCCTCCTCCAGATCACCGACGAAGCGTGGCGTGAATACGGCCATGCCGACAACGCCGAGAGCGAAGAGGACAGCGAGCAGGAGCCCCGGGCCCACGCCGGCCAGGAACAGGTCACCGATACTTTGCTCGGCCAGGAGGCCGTAGAGAATAAGCAGGAGGCTGGGCGGGATTAGCATTCCAAGTACGGAGCTTCCGGCGACCACGCCGACGGCAAAGCGCCCGGTGTACCCGTGACGGCGCATCTGGGGCACCGCGATCTTGGTGAAGATTGCTGCGGAAGCGATCGAAATACCGGTGATCGCGGCGAATATCGCGTTCGCGCCGACAGTGCCCACGCCGAGACCGCCTCGGACCCGTCGAAAGAGGGCATTGGCGACATCGAAGGCATCCCGACCGAGACCGGACTCCGATACGAGGAAGCCCATCAGGACGAAGAGGGGGATGACCCCGAAGAAGTAACTGGCGATGGCGTCGTTCGCCGCGAGTCCGAGCATGCTGGCGGCGAGGATCGGGGTTCCCTTGATCGCCCACATTCCGAGGAACGAGCAAAGGATGAGGGCGACCGGAACGTAGAGGCCCAGGATGACGAGCGCCCCCATGCCGCCCAGGGCGATGAGTCCGATGTCGAAGGGGGTCATTTCGCCTCCTCGAGGTGGCGTCGCAGGATGCGCGCGAGCAATTGAAGTACGAGAAGCGTGCCGCCGATGAGGATCATGATCTTCACGGGCCAGGTCGGTGCCGTGAAGTCGCCGATGGCGCCGACGAATTCCGACCGCTGCCACGCACGCAGGAAGATCGGCCAGGTCGCATAGACGATGGCGCCGACCACGATGGCCCCGAGGAGATCGAAAAGGCTCTCGAGGGCCGCGGCTACCCGCGGGGCACGGTGAGCGATGCCAGAGAGGACCGCCTCGGATCTTGTCAGGCGGCCAGATCGGAATGCCTGCGGCACCTGAAGGAAGACGATAGCGACGATCGACAGGGATACGAGTTCCGGAACGCCGGAAATCGGCGCACCGAGGAGGTTTCTTCCGGCGACGTCCAGCCCGATCAGAAAGGTCAGGCAGAAGATCATGACCGAGCCGCAGACGTTGGCGCCAAGGGTCAGCTTGTCGAGCCAGCGCAGAAGCGCTGGCCCATGTGTTTCAGGCCGGGGCAAGGATTACTCCTCGTCCCAGTTCCGCAGGGGCTCGGCGCCCGCGTCCCGCATGGCGTCCATGTAGGCATCGAGCATTTCGCTGCCGGGCTTGCCGAGGGCATCCAGGTCCTTGGCCCAGGTCTGGGCGACGTTGTCCATGCCTTCGGCCCAGGAAGTGCGCATTTCCTGCGAAGCATCCTTGATGGTGGCACCCTGGTCGGCCATCGTTGTCATGGCGGTGTCAACCGCGCTCTCGAGTGCGTCGATATACCATTCCGATGCCGCGTCGGCGCCGGCCTCGAGCGCGTCCTTGACCTCCTGGGGAAGGCCCTCCCACCAGTCATCGTTCACACAGATCGCGCCGGCGAACTGAGCACCAAGTCCGGCGCGGGTCACGTGCGGCGCGACCTCGTGAAGCTTGCTCGGCAGCGCCGCGGAGGCGAAGACGAGAACACCGTCAAAGACGCCGGCCTTGATCTCGTTGTAGTAGGTGGTCAGGTTGCCCGACACGCCCACGGCACCAGTGCCCGACAGCCAGTTGATCGCGGCCCCGGGCGCGCCGATCTTGCGGCCTTCCAGGTCATCGAGAGAGTCGACGGGAAAGTTCGTCATCAGCAGGTAGTCGTCGAGCGCGAGCGGGGCGCCGAGATAGACAACGCCGTTGTCGGTATAGGCCTGCCGCATCCGGGGATCGGATTCGTGTAGGTCATCCATGACGGTGCTGACAATGCGTGGATTGTCGCTGACGAAGGGCGTGTAATAGGTCACGTTCTGGACGGCGAGCTTTGCGGGATCGAACAGGGACTGACAAATCCCAATTTCTGCCAGTCCGGCCTCGACGGCCTCGAGCTCTTCTCCGACGCCGGCAATCGCGCCGCCATAGAGCCCGGTGAAGTTCATGCTGTGCCCGGTTCCCGCCAGCTCTTCCTGGACGGCAGGGACGAACGCCTCGTCAAGCATCTTCACCCAGCGGAACACCGGAGGATGCCCGGCGACCATGGTCGCCATAAAACTTTCTGCAGCAGCCACTGTCGGCAGGGCCGTCGTGGCCGCAAGTGCCAGGATCGCAGTAAGGGTCTTCATGTACTTCCTCCCTTGGGGTGTGATTTCTCCGAGACGTGTACATTTCCGTCTCTGAAGCTGCGTATACCGCCGCTTGCGAATGCGACGATGGCGGCGATGGTCTCGTCCTGGTTCATCAGGTGATTTTCGGAGAGACCCATCAGGCGCTCGGGGCGTCCGTCCCGAGCGATCACTGAAATCAGTGCACCGAGCGTGAGGACGTAGCCGAGCCCGGCGCCTTTCCTGCCCAATCCTTCGACGGCGGCTTCGATGGCCTCGACGAAGCGCAGGGCGATCGGATCGTATTTCTCGCGAACCAGCGCCCGGTCCCGTTCGCGGCCGACGACGAGGCCGGCAAAGATGCGGGCATAGGCGCGCCCGCCCCCGGCCGGACCGAAAGGAGGCCGCACAAGGGCATCAATCACGCCCTCGAGGGCGTCCGGTGCTTCGAGGTCGATCTTGTCGAGAAGCGCCTGTCGCTCTGCATTGATCTGGTCCGAGCGGCGTCGGATGACCTCGGAGTAGAGGTTATCCTTGGTTCCGAGGTGGTAGTGCAGAAGTGCCTGTGAGACGCCCGCCCGGGCGGCAATGCTCTTCATGCCGGCGCCATCGAACCCGCGCTGGGAGAATTCCTCTTCGGCAGCCACCAGGATGGCGTCGAGGTTTGAGCCGTGATCTGTCGCGTCATCGTTCATACAGACATTATGGTCCGGACTGACTGACCGATCAATCAGGAATCTTGGAAGGCTACCCGAAAGGGTTGGCCGAGCTGCTCTTCCAAGCCGCTCGGGATCATCCCGGCCCTCGGGAGTGCTGGGGGAGCAGCCGGGCGTCTTGCCATTGCACACGCGTAATCCTGCCCGTCCATCGCGGACCGGCCAGCTTGGTACGGGCGTTATGTGAAGGCGCCTTCGCTCACCTCAAGAGCAGGTCATGGCTACGGACGCCCAGAACCGTGGGGGAAATCTTGGCCCGTAGTGAGTTCAAAGTGCACAATGCAGTGACGATCTCCTTTGAACGTGCGGCAATGACATCTGCGATCCGCACGCGCACGTTCCTGGCGGGAGCTTCACTGGCACCGATTGACTGCTCGCCTGCTCGCCTGCTGGCCGAGCAGCCGGCTGGCCTCCCATGTGAAGAGACAGGACCCTCCTTAGTTCACAGGGCCGTGACCAGCTCCGTAATTGAGGAAAATGTGTTGAACCTAAAGTAGGTGGAGGTTGTAGACGCACATACGAGCAGGAGCACCAAGCGGCGAGCGACAAGAGCGACAATGACATCCTCCGTGAAGATTCTATGGATGCTCGCGGCGGCCGCGACGCTTGTGCTTGGGTGGACGCTACTTCGGTCGGGATACTTCTCCGAGACTCATGATTCCCAAGAATCGCCCTTTTATGCCGACTTTGAACTGACCGCACACACGGGGATGGTTATGACGGAGGAGGATTTCGCTGGCCAATGGAAGCTGATCTTCTTCGGCTTCGCGAACTGCCCGGACGTCTGCCCGACGACGCTCTCAGAAGTCGCCGCCGTTATGGAAGGTCTCGACTCGGACAAGGAGAAGGTCCAGCCGATCTTCATCACGATTGATCCGGAGCGCGACACGCCGGAGGTTCTCATGGACTTCGTTCCGCGCTTCGACGCCGGGATCATCGGCTTGACCGGAACGCCCGAGCAGACCGCCCGGACGGCGGAAAGCTTCTACATCTACTACGAGAAGGTCGAGGAGGCTGCCGCGCCCGACGGCTACACGATGGGGCATTCGTCGCAGCTCTTTCTGTTCGGGCCCGACGGCGGATACGTCACATCCTGGCAGTATGGTACGCCCGCAGAGGAAATCCTTGCTGATCTGCGGGAACGGATCTCCTCATGAGGCTGAAGCTTTCCGGTGAGGCGGCGCTTTCGGCCGCGTGGGTCGTTGCGCTTATGGCGTCGCTCGGCGTTCTATTCATTGGCGAAGTTTTGGGCCAGGCGCCTTGCGTGCTCTGCTGGTTCCAGCGCGCTTTCATGTTCCCGCTGGTTGTCGTGCTGGGTCTCGGCCTCTGGTGCCAGGACGGCCGGGTCGGCCGCTACGGCGTGGCCCTCGCTCTGGCTGGGGGCGGTGTCGCGATCTGGCACTTGGGTCTCTACACCGGGTTGCTCCCTGAGCGCGTTCAGCCCTGTACGGCAGCCGGTCCGTCCTGCACCGATGAAGCCCAGATCGTCCTCGGCGTGCCGATCCCGCTGCTCTCGCTCATCGCCTTCGGCCTCATCGCCATCCTCTCAGTCGCCTCGTTGGAGTCGAAAGAATGACCCGCCGCTTCCTGATCCTCTCGTTTTTCGCATTCGCACTCGCCAGCTTCGCCGTCGCGGCTTTCTATGTGACGCGTCCCACACCGGTCACCGAAGCTTCGGCAGTAAGTCGGGAAGTGGCCGGCGCTCTGACGCGCGCCTATTCTCCGGTTCTCGGACCAGAGGATGCCCCCGTCACGATCGTCGAGTTTCTCGACCCCGCCTGCGAGGCCTGCCGCGCCTTCTACCCAGTGGTGAAGGACATCATGGCGGAACATGGCGATGCCGTTCGCGTGGTCATACGGTACACCCCATTTCACGGAGAGGTATCCGAAGAAGCCATTCGTGTTCTGGAGGCGGCGCGGATGCAGGACGTCTTTGAACCGGTCCTCGAAGCGCTTCTGCGGGAGCAACCCCGCTGGGCGGCACACGGAGCCGCGGAGGCGGACCTGATCCTGAGCATCGCCACGGACGCGGGGCTCGATGTCGAGGCCGCGCGGGCGCAAATGCGAGCACCAGACGTCGTGGGCGTCCTCAACCAGGACAGGTCGGATGTCGAAGCCGTCGGCGTACGCCAGACGCCGACATTTTTCGTCAACGGCAGACCCCTCGATCCCTTCGGTGAAGCCGAACTCCGCGAACTGGTCGCCGCGGAAGTCGCCGAATCCTCAACCTGATGGAAATCGCAGTAACGGGAGTGACGCCGCATGAAACAGATGCTTTTTTCAGTCGTCGCAGGGCTGGCTCTTTCGCTTGGAACGTCCGCTGCGCATGCCGGATCCGATGCTGTCGTCGTCGAGGATGCCTGGGCGCGGGCTTCCATCGGAACCAGTCGTCCGGGCGCGGCCTACATGGAAATCCGCAACAGGGGGGAGGAAGCAGTCACCCTGACGGGGCTCGCGACCGATCTTGCGGAAATGCCGGAAATCCACAGAACCTCGACGGATGATCAAGGGGTGAGCTCGATGGCTCCGGCCGGCGACATAGCGATTGCGCCGGAGGCGACGGTTACGCTCGAACCGGGCGGGCTTCACGTCATGCTGATGCGACTGCAACGCCCGATGATGGAGGGCGAGAGCTTCTCGCTGACGCTTGTGTTCTCGGATGGAGGCGAGATGAAAGTCGAGGTCCCGATCCGCAGTATCTCGGCGCGTGGTCCGGAAGACTGATGCGCCGACGGAAGTTTCTCGGGTACGCCGGGGCAGTGACAGCCGCGGGCGGGCTTACGCTCTTGGCAGGGTGGTGGCGGGTCGACGGACCGGGCGCCCCGACACCCCCCGGGACGCGGCCGCTTCCGCTCACGAAGATGGAATTCAAGCTCACCGATCATGAAGGACAGACGGTTGGCCCCGAGACGCTGATTGGCAAACCGACCTTGGCCTTCTTCGGCTTCACCTTCTGTCCCGACGTCTGCCCGACGACGCTGTCGGACATCTCCGGCTGGCTCGATGCGCTGGGTGAGGACGCCGAGCGGCTGAACGTCGTGTTCATCACGGTCGATCCCGAACGCGACACGGTGGAGATCATGGAAGACTACGTGGCGTATTTTCACCCCGCAATCCGCGGCTGGACGGGGTCGGCTGACCAGATAGCGCGTGCGGCCGAAGGCTTCCGCGCCACCTACGAAAGAGTTCCGACTGACAACGGCTACACGATGAACCACACGGCGAGTGTCTTTCTGTTCGACGCCGCGGGCGACTTCGTCAGCACCATCGATTACCACGAGCCGAGGGAATTCGCGGTCCCCAAGATCCGCCGCGCAATGAAAGAAGAAACGACGGAGGCGACATGAGGCTGAGATATTTGACGGCAGGGCTGGCGATGGCGGGCGGACTTTCGGCGGCCGCCGCAGCGCTGTCGGGAGTGCTGTCGAAGGACCCGGTGCCGACGGCTCTCGCCACGGCCAGTGCCTGGATTCCGGAGCCGGTTGCGTCGCCGCCGGCGGAGGCAAGGCCGGTCTCCTTCAGCGGGATTGTCGCCCGTGCGGATCCTGCACCGGTCGTCAAAGCTTCCATTCTTCCCGCGGTGGTCCTGCCCGATGCGCCCCTGCCTGACGTCGCCCCCCCGCGTCTCGTCTGGTCGCGTGCTGTCGGGCCTGGAGAAACGCTCGATGCCCTTCTGGCGGAGGCCGGCCTTGTCGCGCGGGACCGGGTGGAGGTTTCTCTGGCTCTTGGTGCGGAATACGATCTGCGACGGTTGCGCCCGGGTCACGTGCTCACCGTCAAACTGGAGTCCGACGGCAGCCCGCGGCGCGTGGCTCTCGATGTGGACGCAGGTGTGCGGATCGAGACGATCTTCGGAGCGAAACCCTCCACCCGCGTGTTCGCTCCGGACCCCGAGATCACGACCTTGGCCGGAGAGACACAGATCGAGAGTTCGATCTTCGCCGCACTCGATGAGGCGGGAATGCCCGCACGGTTTGCGGTTGATCTGGCGCAGATGTTGGGTGGAACGGTGGACTTCCGGCGCGAGGTGACTGGCGGTGAGACCCTGCGTCTTCTCTGGCGTGAAGCGCGTGTAGAGGGGAAGCCTGTCGGTCAGCCCGAGATCGCCTTCGCCGCGCTCGATCTTGGAGACGGACTATACGAGGTGGTTTGGCCTGAAGACGGTGACGGCCGCGCAACCGTTTTTCTCGACGGGGAAGTGCTCCGGGTCTTCGCCCAGCCGGTCGAGGGTGCGCGGCTGAGTTCGGTATTCGGCCGCCGCAAGCATCCGGTCTACGGCAACGTGCGGATGCATACCGGCGTTGA
>NZ_FOXA01000035.1 GCF_900115595.1 Tranquillimonas alkanivorans | reverse complement strand
CGGCCGGCGTGGCCGCTGCGGCCGCCTTCCGCATCGTCAGCGTCTGGCGTGGCTGGCAGGCCCCTCGCGCACCGAGGTCGCGTTAGCCAAGGGTGATAACGGATTCCGAGATGACGGGGACACGCCCCTTCAAGCGCAGAAGTCGAGCCGGAAGCCTGCTTCTGGAAACGCCCTGACGTTGGTTCACAGTTGTGAACCAGCCGCTCACCCTGTGCTTACACCCAGTTCACAGTTGTGAACTCGTCAAATGCGGAAGAAGCAAGCCAGAACAGCACCATTCTTGCCTGACGGGGTAGAATTGCCTCCACGCAGACGCGCAGTCGGTCCGACCTTTGCCGTTCGTCGAAGCGGCAGGATCGTGACAGTCAGGCGAGCTTGCCGACCAGCATGATCTCGCGGTGCTTGGATTCGCCCCTCTCCCGCACAAAACAACTTTCGCACCCAAGCCGAAAAATTCGTCGAGCTCGATCGCTTGCTGAGCATGTTCCTGCCGGTTGGGCCGGTGTACCTCCCGCGTCCGCACCAATCCCTCGTCGTAATCCCCCAAGCCTTCTTAGCGTCGCCAGCTTCGCCTGCCTGGAGCGTCCGCGGCCGGTGTCGCACTGTTAAGCCACGTCAACCATGAGGTGGTCAGGGTAGAACCGTTGTCTGCGGGAGCTTGGCGTTTGTCAGGTGAAGTAATGGGCAGGCGGTGTCCGATGGCGAGGTCGGAAACTGTCGCCTAAGATCATGGACCAACGGAATCCGATACGCGGCGCTCTGCCGCGAATACGAGAAGCGGACAGTATGTCGGCCCCGAAGTCCCGGGGGACGTGTCGAGCGACTCCATAGCGGATGGCGCGCAAGCTCGTGCATAACAAGATGCTGGGTATCCAATTCAGCGTTTGGAGGCGCTTTCCAAGTTTTGGGCTAACGCCCCGAAGGATCAGCAGGGGCCTTTCGCAGAACGAGTACGAAACCTGCCGCTCGGAAATCCGGTGCTTGAACAGGTGACGGAAGTGACGCTGCTGCCCGTAATCCCGCCGTGCAGGAAACCACCTACCGCAGGTTGGCGACTTTGCTGCGCGTTGGCGCAGACGGCTCCAACTTTCCTGTCGGCGGTGAATGACTTCAGCCGGTTCTGCTTACTTGGAAGGTTAACCTCCGCTGAGCAACGTCAATTCGTCGAGACATACATGCCAGCGGGATCACCGGGGCGGCGGGAACGGAACGTCTCGCTCAATGCTCTACGGCGCCGCCCAAACCGGCCCGGACGACTGCGTCAGCGGGGAGTTAAACAATCATCGTCTACAGAAGAACCATTAAGTTAGGCAGTAGAACGTCGCCCTAAAGCGGAAACCATTCTTGCAACGGAGAATTCCCCACTCAGGGCTCTTCCGCAAAGAGCTCGGACATACGCGTTCGGTGAACGGATCTCCGCGAACCTTTCCAACATAGCTGCAAGGAGTACGCTGGAAGTGACTGCGCCCATTACGCTTTTCGCTTCAGACCATATCTCATCGGTAATTCCCATCATTGGACGGATGAAATCCATCAGTTTGAGGAATTCGTGCCAGTCTACGATGGGCTTCTCGGTGAACGCTCGGATCTCTGTGCAGTTGGAGAGGACCAGCCGTAAAGGGAGCGGGGTGGGGACGGGAGCAGTTGGCTTGTCAGTACCTGCCGATCGAGCGGCGTGAGTTGAATGCTCACGTTTTACAGCAGGAGCTGTTAAGCTCCGTTCAGATTCATAGTTATCTTTCTTTGTCTCTGTTAAGTGCTGCTCATTTTGAGCGTTGCAGGTGCTCATTTCTCCTGTTCTGGGAGATCCGACTGCCTTGCGAACGACAGTGATCGCCGCGCGAAGCCGGGTTTCCATTTCCACAAGCTCCGACAGGCTGAGCTTGCGTCTGAGTTGGCGTGCGCTTAGCTGCGCAAGATCAAGGTGCGCATCCCAGTTTTCGGCTTCGGGAACTGCTGCAGCCCCGTGAACCGATAAGCTCTCAAGGTCACGCCGCAGCAGACTAACCACCTCGCGCTGCTGCCTCAGGCGGGCCTGATTTTCGCGAGCTGCTTCGGCTGCATCTCGGAACTCTGCCGCGCGATGCATCAGAGGACTTAGGTCAAAGCCATAGGCGACCTTGGTAGCGCCGTAGTGCCTGGTATAGCGCTTGCCGTTCGGGCTGTCTCTACGCAGGATTACGCCGGCCTCAACGAGCTTAGCAACGTGCCGGCGCATTGTAGAGCAGGGCATACCGTTCAGACGCTCGCAAATCGTGCGGTTCGCCGGATGAACCACGAGAGGATGGTGTTCGATTTCCAGAGTCGAACTGGGATGAAAGCTTATAAGTGCCTGCAGCACCGTGATATCGCGATGTGAAAGACCGTATGCCTCGCGTCCGGTCGCGAGGTCGCGCAGCACCTGCCACTTGTCTACGCGCGGACATGGGAGGTCTCCGGAGAAGCGGTCTACATGCTCCAACCGGATAGCATCAAGCGTTCGCCGAAATGGCGTGATCGGTGAGTAGCTCATAGATTCCTGTCACGAGACAAAGAAATCCCGCACCGCAAGGTCGCTTCGGACTTGCGGATCTTGGCTCGGACCTTTAACTTGAAAGTGCGAAAGACAAGTTAGGGTCTCGTGGAGCTTCGGCTTTGCGGGACCTTATTCTTTATCCAGTCGTGCCTCCTGCTTGTAAGTGTCTGATTTGTCTTGATTTTCAGCTCTTTCCGTCCAGCGGGCGTGGAGTTCTTGGACCAGGTTGTGCGCTTCGGCTTCAATCCAGTCGGCAAAATCCCCGGGCTCAAGCGTGATAGTTACGCCTTTCGGCGACCGCTTCAGCGAGCCGGCGCGCTGACCATGCACCTCGAGCTTTTTCGCCGCTTGACGTGTAGCCTTCCCGGTCGTGGTGGACGAAGTAGGGGTTCCGAGAACCGCCTTAGCTACTGCCTCAAAGGCCAAAACAGAAGGATCGACTTTGGAGGAATCGTCGGATTCCTCTTCCTTGGTGCTGGTGCTGGTGCTGGTGCTGGTGCTGGTGCTGGCCTCGGCTGAGTGGCGGTCGTGCACCTTCTGCGCGACGGGTACCAAGTCAACAGGATCGCCACTGCGCTCTTTGAGCGCCTTTGCCAATGCCTCCCAGCGGGGGCGCCCGATGCTTTCGGCGGCGCCGATGGCGTGAGCCAAGTCGGAACCGACGGTATTGGCTATGAAGATTGCTGTCGAAACCCAGGATTTCTGGACCGTCAGGACCTCAGCGACGCGGAGCTGGTTCCCAAAGCCGCTCTCCACCAACTGCCGAGCGAACATCGCCTTTTCGATATACGACAGGTCGCGCCTCGCCATGTTCTCAGAAATCTGCGATTTTAGAGCTTTATCCCCGTCGAGACTCGCGACCAGCGCCCGGATCTTCTTGACAGTGGAGGACTGGCGGACAGCTTCCAACCTCCGCCGTCCGTAGACGAGCAGATATCGATCCGGTTCTGAGGGATGCCTACGCACCAAGATCGGCACGGCCTGACCGTTCTCTTCGATCGCCTTGCGTAGGTCGGCTACATCACTTGGATTCAGCCGGTCTGCGACCCGGTTGTCGTCGATAGCGGCGGGATCGAGATCCCAGACGTGATGGCTATCCACGGCGTCTCGAGCTGATCGTAGAGCGCGGTTAGACGACATCATGGACTCTGGTCGGGCATGAGTTCCCGCAGCAGTCATGATGCTGAGTTTTTCCGCGCGTTGCTTCTTCGGGTCGGTCATTTGCGCCCCCAAGTCTGCTGGATTAGTGCGGCGATTTCGCCGTTAACGGCGTTCAAGCTTTCAATCGCACGGTCATAGGTCGAACGAGTGAACGCACTCCGCTCGACCTCGTACAGGGTTTGCTTGGTAAGGCCAGCGTCGGAAATCGCCGTGGACTTTAGCATCGGCGCATTCAGAACCTTGTCGCCGTACATCGTGCGCAAAAAAGCTACGATGCGGTTCTGCGGAGCATCCGTGGGTTCATAGCGAGTGAGCAGATATCGCATCCAGTCGTGGGTCATATCGGCACCGCTGGCAGCGATGACGTCCATCAGGTCAGCGGTCATCCGCAGAAACTGACTCATCGACATGACGTCGAGCATTTCTGGGTGAACCGTGACCAGCAGGCCCGTGGCAGCCGAGAGCGCCGACATAGTGAGAAATCCCAGTTGGGGCGGACAATCGACAACCACAACATCGTAGTCGCCCTCGACCTGGTTGAGGGCCTCCTTAACGCGGAAAAAGAACAGGCCGGCATTGCCTTGTGCCAGCGCCCTTGGAGTCTCGTGCTCAAATTCCATCAACTCGAGGTTGCCGGGGATCAGATCGAGGTTTGGGAAGTAAGTCTTGCGGATGACCGACGCGATTGGCCGCGGGTCCTCGTAGCGAATCGCGTCGTAAAGTGTGCCTCCATCCATGAGGTCATATTCGGGTTGCACGCCGTGGAGCGATGTCAGCGAGGCCTGTGGATCGAGGTCGATAGCCAAAACCCGGTATCCGCGCAGCGCGAGGTATTGGGCCAGATGCGCAGATGAGGTTGTCTTACCGGAGCCGCCCTTGAAGTTCATCACACCGATGATTTGGAGATGATCACCCTCGCGCCGTCCCGGGATATAGTCGCCCGGCTTGCGCGCCTTTGCTTCCAGCAGGGCGCGGAGTTCGAGTAGATTCTCGGCGGAGTAGAGTCGGCGGTTGCCGGGGGTCAGTTCTGGTGACGGCCCTTTGCCATCGAGGTGGAGCTTGCGAAGATAGGAGTCGTTAACCCCGAGGAGGCTGGCTGCCTCTCCGCTGGAGAACTTGCGCATGACCTTGTCAGCATCAGGCGGGAACAACGCCTCGCGCTGTGCGTGCAACTGCGCCATCAGCGACTCAGAGTGGCTCCGAATGACCGCATTCAGATTGTCAACTACTGCGCTGCTGTCCAACTGCCTGTATCCTTGTTCCGTGCTCACGGAAATTCGCGTTCATCGCGCCTTTTCCGTGACTATTGAAGAGAATCGGTGGCCTCCGCAAGACTTTTTCTAAATGTGGTGGCGCTCGGCTGCGCCGATACCACGGGCCACAGTGCTCCGGCATGCAAGCGCCGAAAAATCCGTCGTGCCCTCCGCGCGAGGTTGTTGAAGCGGTTTCGGCGTTCGCTCGTCTGTTGAAGGTCGTGCGCGGAAACGGCGGAAATCGTTGAAGAGGGGCGCCTTCCACCCCGTGGGGGTGATGCCGCCCCCTTCTCAACTCGACCCGGAAAGAGCGGAAATGACGGCGGAGCGCGGCGACGGACGGGAGCCTGTCACAGCGGCGCAAGCGCGGGACGGGGCGCCCGTCGCGTGGCCAAGAAGGCGCCGTAGTCCCGCGCTGCGCGCAGGCCCTCGGCATGGACGTAATGCCGTTCGGTCGTCGCGGCGTCGCGGTGCTGCAGGAGGACCGGCGCGAGGCGGCCGCCCCTCGGCATCTCCTCGCTGGCTTCGGTGGCCACGCAATCGCGGATGCGGTGCACGGAGACCCGCACGGCCAGGTGCTTCTCCGTCAGGTTGCCGACGAGCCGACCGATCTGCTGCTCGGAGACCGCCGCCCCCGGGGCGAGCACCGAGGGGAATAGGGCGGTCCCGTCGTCGAAGCTTGGCCGGAAATACTGACGGTACTCGGCGAGCGCCTCGCAGAGGCGCGCGTTGTGCAGCGTGGCGTTGTAGCTCTGCCGGGCCTTGTCGCGCTCGGGCAGCTTGAGAACCCGTCCCGGCAGGTGGATTCGGATCGTGCCTGCGTCGACCGGCTGAAACGTGCTGGCGAGATTGAGGGCGGCCAGCGCGCGGGCGCGCTGGGGCAGGGAGGTCGCGACGGAGAGCAGGAGGCCGTTGCGATAGTCGCGCGCCGCGTGCAGCCCGTAGAACGGCCGTCGCGTCGCCCGCGTCATGAGGTCGAAGCCGAGCTCGTAGATGTCGCTGGCGGGCAGGATCCCGGCCGCGGTCTTTGTCGGCGTGCCCCCGCGCGCACCGCGCCGGGTCCAGTCGTCGATGACGAATTCGCAGCCCTGGCAGGAAAAGCCGGGGGCAAGGACGGTGGCGAACCCGGAATAGATGCGGCTCAGGTAATCGGCGACCGAGGACATGGCGACGTCGCCGGCCAGGCGGGTAGCCGCGTAGCGCTCGAGGCTGGTGCCGGTCGGGAGCGTGTCGCAGCCGGTGTCGGCGCAGAAGCGGGCCCAGCCGGCGAGGGCGCGGGCCACGCCCTGGAGATGCGACGCGCTCCACGGATCCGCCCGGCGAGGCCGGGACGGCTTGTCCCGGCACAGGACGAGATGGTGTTGCAGTGGGCTGCGCCACGCCGAGGGCAGGGCGGCGACGGCCGTTTCGGCGCGCTCCCACTCGGTGCGTCTTGTGGCCTTTGGCCGGCACCGGGCCTGGCGTAGGGCGTGCGACAGATGCGCGGTCTCCCGGGCGCCCCAGATCTCGGCCGCCGCCATCAGGAACCAGGAATAGTCGCGCTGCGCGGCCTGTGGGCCGGCACGCAGGGTCAGGCGTTGCAGGTAGTCAGTCGCCTCGCCCCGGTCCGGGATCACCGCGAGATCCGGCCGTCCGGCGAGGAAGTCGCCGGCGACGCGGAGGACCTCGTACCTGTTGAGCGACGGGTGCGTGTCCCGCAGATGTCGCCGGAGGCGCGCAAGAAGCGAGGTGAGGTCGGGGCGGCTTTCAGTCATGGGTAGGGCTCCTTGTCTTGAACACTGTAACAGCCGCGCCCGCGCGACCTCGTCTGCCGCTCCGACGGCGAGGACGGGTCCCGGCCGGCGCGCCGGCCGGGAAAGAGGGCAGGGGTCAGCGCGTGCGCCGGAGGCGTCGGCTTGGACGAGCCTTGCGGGCGTTGATGTGCTCCTGCCAGTGATCGAGCGCGAGGCTCTCGTCGAGCTCCGCATAGTGATCGAGGGTTGTCTGCAGCGACTTGTGGCCGAGGATTTTCTGGACGTCCGGCAGCCTGTCCGGATTCTCCCGCAGCCAGGCCCAGCCGATGAGGTGGCGGTAGAGGTGCGGGTTGATGCGAACCCCGATCCTGCGGTGGATCTCGCGGCACAGGCGTTCGAGGATGTTCCTGTAGGGCCGGTTCGACTTTCCCGGTGAGCGGTCCTGGCCGGGGAAGAGATAGGGGTTACGCGCGTCTCCCTTGGCCAGGACGTGGGGCCGGATGTCCTCGATGAACCGCCACAGCAGATCGCTCTCGTCCTCGTCGAGCGGGATCGGCAGATCCGGATCGTCGTCGGTGCGGTGCTTCACCTTCCGAGCCGGGATGACGAGCGTCGAGATCTTGCCGCGTGTGCGAATCCAGTCGAGGCGGCTCTCGACGAGGTTGGCCTTGCGCGGGGCACGCTTGAGCATGATGTCGTGCGCGATTACCAGCATGACCTTCTGCCCGACGTCCGCGGTCACCACCGCTGTGCCGGGCGAGCTCGCGGATCGCTTCCGGCGTGCGCCGATCTCCGCATTGACCTCCGCCAGGAGCGTGGCCGACAGGTTGAAGAAGTCGGCCAGCTTCTCGTCCGTGAATTCCTTCAGCTTCTCGCGGTTGCGCGCGGCGATCCCGCGCTCGGAGACGCGGAATTCGCGGATGGTTTCGACGATATCCGAGAGGTCCTCCGGGTCGCGGCAGAGCAGGCCCGCGGCGATCTTGTGTAGCGCTTTCAGGCCGCTTTCGACGTAGCTGCTCGGAAATGCCCCGGCGTTGATCTCCGAGAGGGTGCAGGCGATCTCCTCCACAGTGTCCGGATCCGTCAGGTCCTCGAGCGTGTCGATCGGATCGCCAGTTTCCGCCAGAACGGCCTTCGCGGCGGCCGCCACGAAGGCCCTGCGCCTCGATAGCGTGTCCGGCGACCATTGTTCGTCCACCAGCAGGAACCCGCGCGCCTTGAGGGCCTCACCTTGTCGCTCCGACCGCGAGGCCCGGCCGCGTTTCGTGCGGCGGGTCCGTCGGGTCCTGCCGGACGCGTCGGACCGGCGACCGTCGAGCTCCTCGAGAAACTCCCTGCGACCGAGGCCCGTGTTGGAGACCTTCCCGCGCACCCAGGGTGCGACTCGCTGGTCGAACTCCGCCATGAGCGCGGCGATCTGCGCATCAGAGACACCGAACTTGGTCCGCCCATCCGCGAACGGGTGCGGCGGCGCCGCGAACCCGAAGGCGGTGAAATCGGGATGCGAGGCCAGCTTGCTCAGAAGCGTGGCCATGCGCTTCACGTGCTTGCGGCAGGTCTCCTCGGTCTTGCGGCCCCGCGCCAGGCGGTGGTGGTAATACGCCTCCAGCGTGTCCGTGGTAATCTCCGCGGGGGCGATCCCGCTGTCATGGAGCCAGGTCAGAAAAGCGCCGGACGCGTTCTTCAAGTCTCGGGGCAGGTCGCTGTCGCGGATCCGCGCGTGGATGGCGGCGTAGTCACCGTCGATGTCCCGCACGTCCAGCGGCCGCGCGGCCGGGCAGGCGACGTCGATCGCGTCGAGCGCCTCGGACTTGTAGGTGGCGTAGCTGCCGGCCGAGAGACCGAAGGTGGCGGCCTCGTTATCTGCGAAGAATTTCAGGACCTTCTGCCGGTCCACGGGCTCGATTTCCGGGAACCATCCGGCCTTGCGGCAAAGCCACCCGAGCCGGGTCTGCAGCCGTCGCGCCTTGACCGCGGCGTCCGGCGGCGCGGTCTCGCCAATCCGGCGCATCAGCTCGGCATAGGTTTCCGGACCCGTCTCCGCGGGCAGGGGCAGGGTCGTGCCGAGCGCGGTCGAGAGCGCGTCGATGGTGGACCGACCCGGCCGCAGTCCCGGACGGGTCAGGATGTCGGAGACGGCCTTCGGGTTGAGCCCGGCGCGCAGCGACAGCGCGCGCATCGAGCAGCCGGACGCGTCGAGCTCCGCACGCAGGGCGTCTTGCAGAGTCATTCGGTGTTTTCCTCTGTGGTGTTGTCGGGATCGAGGTCGAGCCGGGGCCGGTCGGGGGCGCTGCGGCGCAGGCGGTGCTCGAAGAGCACCAGGTCTTCCTCGTAGATTTTCCAGCCGCGGCCGAATTTCCGGGCCGGCAGGAACACCCGGCCTTCCGGGGTCGGGCATCCCTTGCGGATCCAGTCTCCGATGGTGTGGGCGTCGACGCCGTAGCGCGCGCCGACGTCCTTGGTGGAATAGGGCTTGTTCAGCAGCATTGAGCTCCTCCTGGCTGGGCCGGGAGGAGATGGGTCCGGATCGCGATCGGCAGAAATTTCGGCGGCTGTCGGTGGCGGGCGAGGCTCCCGCGGTTCTTCCGCGGGAGCCGGCATTCAGAGCAGCTTGCGCAGTTCCCGTTCCGCCGTGACGCGGTTGAGCACCGCGCGGCGGTATCCACGGAAGGTCATGAGATCGTCGGCCAGCTCGCGCAGCTTCTCGCGCTCGCGGTCCTCCGGGCTCACCACGAACAGATCCGGCTCGACACCAGCAAATACGCTGTCTCCGAAGCCGGGCCGATGATCGTTCAGCGCCTCGCGGACGGCATCGCGCATTCTGTCGAGCATGCTCTCGTCCTGCTGCTCGAAGACCCGTCCGGCCTCCAGACGGGCGAGGGTCTCGGCGAGCCAGCGCGAGGGGCCCGGCAGATCCGGGCCCTCTGCGCGCCAGGTCGCGGCGAGAGAGCGACCCGAGACGACGGCGGACAGGGCGTAATCATCGATCGTGAGAGGAGCGGTTTGGCGGGACATGTTCGTATTCCTTCTTGTTGAAGTTTGCTACGGTCCGGCTTTCGCCGGACCGGTCGGGGAGGTCAGGCGGCGGACATCAGATGTGAGAGGCTCGCTTCCTGTTCGGCGTTGCCGAGGTGCTCCTCGAGCGCGTCGGCGAGCAGGCAGAGATCCGCGACGACCGGGTCCTCGGGATCGAGTTCGGCGAAGAGAGCCGTTTCGAGCCGGTCGAGGTCTCCGACATGCTCGAACGTGAGCAGGGCGTGCAGAGCGCGCAGCTCGCGGTCGAGCCGCCGGGTCAGTCGGGGCGCCGACACGAGGTCGCCGAGCAGGCGTTGCGCGCGGCGGAGCCAATCGGGTCCGCCCAGCAGCAGAGCAGCGTTTTGTACCGCTTGGTCGTGAAACCAGACGTGTGCGACGAGGTCGGCAAACGCGGTTTTGGCAGTGAGATCGTAGGGCATTCGAGTTCGTGCCTCCTTTCTTGGCAGCGCCGTCCGGAACGGACGGGGCAAGCGCCTGCGCAGGCTGCCGTGAGCGCAGGCGGGGGCGGCGAGGAGCGCCGCTTTCTTTTTCGGAGAGGCCTTCGGAGCGTCGCGCGCTGTTGGCCGGCCTCAACGGGAGGGCCGGACCAACAGCATCGCACGCTCGAGTGCCTCGTGGTCCTGACGTCCTTGGGTTTTTGCGCATCCGCCGCGATGTCCTCAGGCGGAGACGGCCGAAGTCGCTTCGGGCTTCGCAGACGGACGCGGTCGGGCAGGGCAGGGGCCCTCAGGAGCGTCCTGCGCTGCCCCGCCCGATGGCGCGGTCTCGCAGATCCACCGCCTCGGCGGGAATGTCAGGCGGCCTTTTGGCGGTCGCGGCGCCGGTGAAGCCTGGGACGGCGCTGTTTGTCGGCCGGGCCCGGATGCACGCCCGCGGCCTCCGCGTCGAAATCGAGTCCTGGCAGTGCCGCGTAGATTTCAGCAGCACGCTGCGTGGCGCGCGGCGAAATCCGGCCCAGGACGGGCGGTTCTCCCGCCGGCCCGACGCGGAACCGGGAACTCGTCAGCGGCACGCGGATTCGCCGGTCGAGCTGGAATCGCGTGGCTTCGTCCAATCCCGCCAACTGGAACTCGTGGGGTTCGACGAGACGAAGGGCATGTGCCGAGCATTCCGCGCCGTAGAGGCGCGTGGTGCCGTAGGCCACGACGACTTCTTTGCGCGCGTGATCGAGAGCGATGACGAGGCATGGCCGCACTTTGCGACGGCGCTTTTCAGTGTACGGAAACGCGAAGCGGACCACGGTTCCGACCCGCACGAGGGCGGGCGACGAGGCGGTGTTGGATATTGGAAGATTGGGAACAGTCATTCGGAAACTCCTTGGTTGCGTGGGCTCCCGAAAACCGTGCGGCTGTCGCGCCGTCTGCTCGGGGTGCCGCAAGACACACCCGGAGCAGACGGCGACGACAGCCGTCGCTCATGCCTCCTTCTTCTCTGTCACTGACGCTCAATGCCTACTTCGTACGCCGATACGCCCGCCGACCATCCGCGCGACTATGCAGGCTCCGCCTCCCGCGGTTCGATGCCGTCGGTCCGGCGGTTTCCTCCGATCGCCGCGAACAGGTCGGCTTGGGTCGCGCGCAGGACCTTCAGTTCCGCGCGCGCGTCCAAAAGCTCGGCCTGGGCGGCGGCGAGCGCCTGCCGACACTCCTCCGCAGCCTGTTCGCTTGCCTGCAGTTTGTCGGCGAGTTCCTTGTTCCGGGTCTCCAGCGCAGCCGTCCGTGCCGTGAGTTCCCCGTACTGCCGGGAGGCCGCGGCCCGCGCCTCCGTCAGGCGGTCTTCGCCGGCAATGATCGTGTCGGCGAGCACGTCGGACAGGCGTTCCGCGACGAAGGTCCCAATTTCGGCAATGCGAGCACGGTCTTCGGATGAGAGACGCCCCAGGCGCTGGAGACGCGCGTTTGCGTCAAGGTCCGCCTCGGCAGCGGCGATCTGCTCGTCAAGCTTTTCCGGCCGCGGCTTGCCGCGCGCGCCGTGACGCTCGGTGAGAGCGTCAATGACGGTGGTCCTGTCCACGGTGCTGCTCTGCTTTCGCAGCGCGGCAACCGCTGTCGCGACTTCGTCGTCGGTGAATGTGGGAGATCTCGGCATCTGATGGTCCTGCAAGGTCGAATGACTTTCGAATGTCATTGGCGGAATGTCATTGGCTGGGTGTCATTTCAGAGCGCGCGGCGGGCGCCTCGGATGATCTGCATGCGGGAGCCGTCGGCATGGCCAATCGGGCTGGTCCGGTCTCCGGCGGCTCCCATCTTCTTCACGCACATTCGCACTGGGCGTGGGGGATGAGCAGCCACCGGCCACCTCTGCGGCGCAGCATCTTGGCGGGTGAAAGGCGCTTTCGTAGCGCTTCGTAGATCTCGCTCATCTCGTCGAGCACGCCTTCGAGTTCTGCTCCGGAGAAGACGCTCTCGCCATCGCTCATCCGATGGATGATCGGCATCAGCCCGGGCCGGCCATCAACTTCCTTCGACCAGTCGGGGCGGAGATTGAGGGGCCCGCTGATCTCGAGGTCGCCGTTATGCAAGGTGAACGAGACACGTCGTCCGTTAGCTTCGAGGTGTAGACAGCCGGTCCGGACGAGCCGCAGGATCCGGTCATGGGTAAGAGGTGAAGGCATGCGAAAAACCGTTTGTCAGGGGTGTGAACAGGAAGTGATTCCGCGACTGCGGACCCGGAACAAACCGCGCGATCAGTGACGCAAGGTCATTTGCTCGGGGCAGGTGAGGAACGGGAGATGCGGGATGCACCGGCCCATGCGCAGGTGGAGAGGGGCGGGGCCCTACGCCGCCTGCCGATCGTCAACGCCGCTGCCCAAGCGAACTGTCCCATCCGTCTCTGGCCGCCGCAGCCACGCCCCTTGGCTCAGCTTTCCGAGCGCGGGGTGATCGGCGCGCCGTTCGAGCAGATGGGCGCCAATGCAAGCTTTGATCAGGTGGCGGAGCTTGCTCTTTGGCATGTTGCTCCAAGGCTCTCCGAGACGGCCTTTGTTCTCGAAGACCCCATGCTTGCCGGTGGACTGCATCGGCGCATCCCGATGCCACTGCGCCCCGACGGCCTCTGCAAAGGCTTTCATCTCGTGCATCTGCTGCTGCTGGCGCACGTTCCGGACACCGTCGGAGATGTCATCCAGGGTCGCGCCGCGGCGTTTGAGCGTGAGGCGCCTGTCGTAGAGGTCGTCGACGTTGTGCTTGAGCACCTGCGCCTGAAGGTATTTCCGTCGGGTGATCCCGGGCTGAAAATCCCGGTCATTCATCTTATCGGCGAGTTCCGCTTCGTCTTTGGCCGTGAGCTGCCACATCACCATGGTGGCGCGCACGGCCGAGACCCACCCCGCGCTCCCCATCACCGCCTGAAGGATCTCCTCATCGTCCATCTCGGGTTTAATGACCGTCTTACGCGTATGGGCGAGGGTGATGACCGGGCAGGCAAACTCGGTTGCCCAGCGGTCCATCAGGCCCATGGCGGCATTCGCATCGCTGTAGCTGTTGCCCTCGACCTCAAATGCGCGTCCCGCGTGATCGAGCACGATTACGCCCAGCCCGCCCAGTTCCGCATGCACCTTTCGGAGTTGGCGGGTCAGCCAGGTGCAATTCTCGGTTGCTGCCAACCGTCTGGTCCTCGGATCCGGAGCGAGCAAGGGGCCGCCGGAGAAGCGGGGATCCGACATGGACAGGACGATGACCCTGCGGCCCTCCGTGAGGTCGACCCCGTGGTGCCGGCACAGCTTGTGAACCTTGCGGTGCATCGTAGCCCGATGTTCCTCATAGGTGATGACGACTGCCGCGCCCGCCTTGGCGATCTCGTGCCCCATCCAGAGCGGCGCCGGCGCGCGTCCATCCCAAGTACCCACGAGGATCGCCAATTCGGTCGCCGCGTGGGTCTTGCCGATCCCGCCCCGGCCGGCGAGCAGGATCGGCGCCGCGTCGGGAAGCAGGCCGCCCTGGGCCGTCGGTGCGCCGACAAGCCATTTCTGGACCGGTGGCTCCCCGTCGAACTGATCGGCGATGCTGAGTTCCGTCAGGTCCGGCGCCGGCGGACGCAGCGGCTCCTGATCCTGCGCCCGCTCAAGGAGTTGCCGCGCGAGAAAGTCATGCGGTTCGCCTCCCCGCGACAGGTTGTAGTTCTGCATGATGTAGGGGCGGCACGGGTAACTCAGGACCCGCACCGCCGCGGCGCCCGCTTCCGTCGCCAGCTCGGAAATAAGGTGAACTTCGCGCGACGCCTCCACGTTCTCGAAGTGCGGCACCAGGATCAGAGAGCGGTCCCGGTATGCGCCGGGGAACGTTGCGATGTCCCAAGGGCGGGCATCGTAGCCGAGGGCGCGGACGCGGTCCGCAACGTCTTGCGTCTGGCAGAGGTACAGATGTTCGGTCATGTCGAGGTCCTTGTGTTTCGATGGGCTTTCCGCCGCTGCGCAGGACCTCTGACCGTTGCGGAAAAACAGATGCGCCTTGAGCCGCGTTTTCAGACAAGCAACTGACAACATTGAAAAAGAAATGCGTCATACCAGCGAACCTTGTCCGTCCGAACCATGGCCGGCCATCCGCGGTGTCCTCCAAGGCCGCGCCGTGGCCGGCTCTCTGAACGCCAATCAAACAACGATACGGTGGATGTCCGGAGAACCCGGTGGCTGGCCATGAACAAGTTAATGAAATAAAAAGATATTTCCCGTCTTCAGCGTGTCCCCCTATAGGGGTGCGGACACCGGTCGCTTCGGACGACCGAGGGTCGCACCTTCCGTCCGGAGCCCCGTCGGATCCGGATTAGCGGGGAGCAGCAGCCGTCTGCACTCGACGTGTGGCATTTCGACGACGATCAACTCGGAGTATGAGAGAAGCGTCCGAGGCGATGCAGGTTGCTCAGATGGTGGCCGCTGGGCTGCATGCGCTGACTGAGGAGCATGTGGTCATGGACGTGGTTCCGCTCGTGGAGCGCGCGTAGTTCCGAGTTGGCTCGGCAGCCGGACAGTAGCGGGGAGGATGGGCGGAGGGGTGAGCAAACCGTTGGCAGCGCAAAGCCGCTGACCGGATCTCGCGGGCCGGAACAAGAGCCGCCGACGACTTCGCAGCTTTCGGACGATGCGGCGGTGCTCGCGGGTTCGGGCACGATGGGTCTCTGCTCGTCGGTGCCGCCGCTCTGAGGCCGGCGCAGTTCTCTGTCGATCCAGCGACCACTCCGACACATCAAACCTGCAAAACATCGGCTTCGCGCCGCGCCGCTTCGACCCATCTTCCGTGCGGGGCGGCAGGATCGCACCCATTCCCACAACCGGTCGCTCAGCATTGCGGCCACATCGCAACACGGAAGGACTACCTCATGCCTTTGAAGGATCCTGTTCCGTCGTCGAACAACGAAAACTGGCGCTGGGAGATCACAAACTTCGCCGAGATCAGGACGAAGATCGCCGCACAGGCGCTCCTCATGCGGAACATGAACCTGGGCTGTGAAAAGCGCAACAGCGCTGACGGTACGTACGACTACCGGCACATCCGCAAGGAAGAGTTCGTGCACTATGCATGGGTTCTGGACGGAGTTCCGAAGGTGTTCGTGAAGTCGAAGGCCTTCCGTGAGGACCTGCGTGATCGAACGTGGATCACCAAAGTCTTGAAGTCTGCGTACAACTGCAATGTTGAAACGGTCGTTCTGACCAACGGAGCGGAATGGCGCGTGTACAAGGTTTCCGGCCCAACGCTGTCCAAGGCGAAGTTTCTCTTCAAGTTCAACGCCGTTACCGATCCAACGGAACAAATTTCCGAGAAACTGGCCCGGATAATCCGCGAGGGGATGGCACTCGGGAAGAATTCGCCGGAGCAGGGCCGGGTTGAGCTTGTCGATTTTCGAGGCCAGCGGTGAGATACCCGCGCGGCGGCGGCACCCGAACCGTAGTGCGTTCGGGCGTTGGGCCGGTCAGGGCGTACAGAAATCCGTGCGTTTTGCTCCGCCGCGCGGCCTTGCGGCCGAACGATCATGCTTCCGAAAGCTCGGCTTGGGTGATGGACCGTCTCGAAGCGGAGCCGGCGGCCCCCCAACGGGCGTTATTCTAAGCAACCAGAGGCGGACATCCGGGAGCATTTACCAGATGTTGTCGGGCAGCGCCTCGCGAAGGCGCCAGAGACCGGCGATCGCGCAGCGTGGTGGCAACGTTGCACGCGCTGGCCGAATCCACACGCTGAGGGAATGGGTGAGATCGCTTTCCTGCTGCTGTCCGTGTGTGCGCTCGTGAGTGTGCTCGCAGGACGACCTTGGACGGCTCGGGTGGCACGCAGGACGACAGAGAAAGAGGCTTGGGATCACCCACTCTTCCGGGAAACGAATGTTGTGCTTTCCCTCGCATGGGCCGCCGTCTTCGCTGCGACGGCGCTGGTTCTGTGGATCAGCGAGAGCGTCCTTGTAGCGCTGACTATCACGTTCCTTAACACGGGCCTTGGCCTGGTCTCGCCATGGCTGGGCAAGCGATACGCGGCGTGGCGGGAGCCCGCATACCGGAACCGCGGCTGACCAACTGCGCGCCGAGATCCCCGAGGAGGGCCACGTGACGTTGCCGAAATTTGCCAGAGCCTTCATCGGCGGCGCCGTCGCCTTCACCCTCGCCAACATCGTCAGCAACTTCCTGTTCTTCCAGGTTGGCCATGGCGTCCTCTTCGCGAACGAGCAGCAGAGCGAAAAGGTGATCGCCGTGCTGTTCGAGATGGAGCCCCTGCCGCTGATGTTCACCAACGGGCCGCTCTACCTCGGCATCGCCGCGCTCATAGGCGCCGTGCACGGCCTGGTCTTCTTCTGGGTCGAACCGGTCCTGACGCGCGGCGTCGTCCGGCGCGGCCTGAGCTTCGCGGTCATCCTCTGGGCCTTGTTGGCGCTCTTTTTTGAGTTTCATACGCCCTTCAACATGTTCGGAGAGCCGCCCGTTCTCGTTGCCGTCGAGCTTGCGGTCTGGGCGATCGTCCTCGCCGTCGAGGGCCTTGTTCTATCCTTGATCTATGGCAAGAGCAGACAAGTCATGACCTAATGGAATAGGGGGATGACCTACTTTTCGCGACGATCCGAACGAAGTGCGGTGTCGCCTCGCATCGGAGAGGGCGGCGCAGGAGCGCGGCAAGTCGCACCCGTATCGGCGACGAAGTCATCACGACGGCGATCTTGTTGCGCTCAACTGCCCTGCACGCACGTGCTCATCGTTTTGTTCGAGAATTCGTCGATGCTGTCTTGGCGCTGACGATGGTCATCGAACCGCTGCACCTTGTAGGCGTCGGAAATGATTGCGCGGATCAGATCCACCTCGACTCCTTGGCCGGCGCCCTCGGTCTCCATCGCGGCCGTAAGACTGTCCTGGGGCACGCCGTCCTGCCGGTAGATCATGACCTGCCGGCTCAGGGCGTAGACGTCTGTGCAGGCATCGAGCGTCGTCTCTTCCTGCGCTGCGACGGTAGTCGCAATGAATACGATGCCGAGCACTGTGGCCGTCATCGAAAGCGTTCTCTTCATTGGCGTGATCTCCATTTTACTGATGCTGGCCCGTGCGCCAGGGTTCGCAGCTCCGTCCTGCAGGACGTCACTGTGTCAGACGCAGCTTGCTGATTGAGTTGACGATGTCGTCGAACGCCTGGCCGATCTCGAGGCCTTCCACGTCGAAGTAATTCACGGGTCTTGAGGCGCAGTCTATCAGGAGCTGCCGCGAGTCCGACTCGAAGGGAACTTCGAAGCCGATCGTGTAGGTGATGATGCCGCGCTCTTTCGCGGCGTTGCAGGCAGACCTCGTGCGCGCGTTCTTCGTCTTCGCGTCCACTCGCTCGACGATGTCGTCCAGGATTGTGTTCGGGTGCCCTTGATCAAGCGGATAGCCGACCCAGCGACCGAAATAGTAGACCGACATCTCGGCCCAGATTTGCGGCCAAGTAAGCTCCAGCTCCGGCTCCTCGGTCCTGAGATGCTCCTTCATGGTCTGGCTGTGCCAGTTGTAGTCGCCGCTGTCCTCGTCGTTTCCGAGCCAGAAGAACTGCTCTTCGCTGACCGTCTGGCACCACCAGAGGAAGCACTTCTGCGTCTCACGGACCTCACGCGTGCTGTAGTAGTTGTCGCCGTTCCTCCTGGTCCTGCGGATGCCGGAGGGACCGTCCAGATAATCCGGGTCGAGCCGGTACTCCCACTCGTTCTTTCCGTCCGTCATCACGATGAGGACCTTCATCGTGTTGTCCCGGTCGAAGTCGAAAGGGCGCCCGGCATAGTCGGACGTCACCAGATCCTGAGAGATGAGACCGCTGATCGCCGGCCGCGCCGCCGGGTCGAGAAGGGCCAATCCCCACTTCACCGCGATGTCGATGGACGTGGAGCCCTTGGCGTCCAGCGCCATGATCTGGTCGCGGAGCGGCTCGGGAGAGGAGGCGAAGGGCTGGATGTGGAATGAGGGCTCCGTCCGGCACACCCAATCACCCGGCAGGGGATAATTCCACGATTGCGTGCCGCGCTGAAAATGCCCGGCGCGCTGGAGATGCTCGTTTGTCGAGATGCTGGTGTCCGCATATTGCCCGTGCGAGAAGTCGACGCAGTGCGAGTAATCGTGCTCCCGGGACACGTTGAACTGGGAGAGAAGCGCCTTTCCGGCGTTCACTTGGGTCGAGTACGGCACGATCGAGACGGAGACGCGATTGTCCTGCGTGTCCTCGTAGAGCTGCTCAACGAAATCGGAGGCCGCCTCCTGAAGGTCGTCCAGCTTGCGCCCTGCCATCGAGCCGGACACGTCGAGCACCAGAGAGATCTCGATGTCACTGATCCTTTGGGTCGCCTGGGCCGGCACGTCTATCTGCAAACTGTCGATGCCGACCAGCCGCATCAGGAACGTGTCGATGTTGCCCGAGAGACGGGCGCTTACGGTCCGGCCCGTCAAAAGCGGACCCGCGCGCTCTTCGATCACCTCGACGACAGGCTCGACATCTTCGATGCCTGCGCGCTCCACCCAGTCCAAGACCACCTGTTTCGGGTCCTGGTCCTGGTCCAGGCTGGTCGCCGCCAGGACGGCCTGATCCAGCACAGCCTGGGCGTGCGCTCGCGTACTTTCATGACGCGCCAGATCAAGAGCCATCCCTCCGATCATCGCCATGCCCACGAACAAGAACAGGGACAGGATGATGATCGAGCCGTCTTCGTCGTTCCAAAGGAAACGCTTCCAGCTTTGCCGCATTTCGGACTCGCGCGTTTTGCATTGCAGTATGTGCCGTAGGACCGACATCAGGCCAATATGAGGATGCGGATGTGCTTTTTCTGTGGCTGTGGACTTCGCTCGCGCCGGAGCTCGCTCACGAAAGTCGTGGAGAGAATGTCGCGAAGCGCGAACTTGAATGGCGCGGGCCGACTCGACCTGTAGGGGGCTCCTCCGGAGCCCCTCCATCTGCTTTCCGCCAGTGCCTCCGCCAGACTCGTTGTGCAGCAGCAGCGAAAGCCTGGTTTCCGCCCTTTGCCACGGTTATTCACGGCCTGAACTCGCCTTCCGTCGATGGCTGGGTGACGAAGGAAGACATCCCAAAGCTGTCGATAGCGCAAGTCTACGGCATGACTGCGAGTTCAGTGACCGCGATACGAATAGCCGCCGGACACGCATGCCCGACAATGTAGCCGTGGTTGCACAGGCGGCGCGCCATCTGACGACTGCCGTAGAGCCGCATCTTAATGAACTGGGCGTCGGCCAGCTTAATTAACCGCTCGCGGCCGAACATGCGTCGCGACGCGATCGCGACAGCACCGGCGTCCTTCACGACTATTTTTAGTAACCGGCTCAGGCAGCGGAGGACGCGCGCTTGCGCATTGTGCCGGGCGCCACACCGTACCGGGTACGGAAGCAGCGATGAAAGTGAGAGAGATCGTTGAACCCCGAGGCGAAGGCGATGTCGGTTATTGTTCGCGCGGGGGCGAGAGTCAACTCCCGGTGCGCGATCTCCAGGCGCGCGTCCTGCAGCACGGTAGAGACCGTCTCTCCGCTCGCCGAGAAAAGCCGCTGGACCGAGCGGCGCGACATGCCGAGATCCTCGCACAGTTCTGCCAGACCAAATGATGGATCCCGCGCCCGCCAGACGATCAGCGACTTGGCCTTTTGCAGGAGCGCGGCCTTCTCGGTCACCTGGCTGGGTGTTTGTGTCTCGAGGCAACGCAGGTATGCACCCAGCAACTCCACCAATGTATCCGACAGCTTCATCGCGGCATCCGGCGCCGCGGTCAGCAGTTTCAGCAGCACCGCCTCCAGCGCCGCGTTCAGCGGATCGGCCGAGTCTATGGCCAGCCCCCCGACGCAGGTCTGCCCCAACCGGCGAAGTGCCTCTTCCCTCGGCAGGTGGACCGAGATCTTGCGCGTCACGGCATCGAAGTACCGGAACTCGGATGGAAAAGCTGAGTCGACCAGGTGAAACGAGCCGGGCTGCATCAGATGCTCACTGTCGCTTTGGCGGATCACGCTGCACCCCGTCTCTTGGTAAATCAGGAAGAGGTTGCGCCCGGGGTCGCGGCGGATCATCGCCGCGTCCCGCCAGACCGAACGCACGTGAGTGGCGACGACGGCGGCGTCAAACTGGCCCAGCGGGACTCCCTCTATGGCACCGGTGATGCTGTCGGCACCGCCGAATGCGCTCAGCTCGAAGCTGCCGCAGACGCCCACGAGCGTCTCGCGGGCGTCTTCAAGAGCCACGGGCGCGGCGGGCCGAAACTGGCGTGCCGCACTTGTGATCTGCTGATATGACACGCGGTTCTCCTCCCGCGGCGATCATAGGGCACCGTTCTCGTCAGCCTCAATGCCGTAGGCGCCGTGCATGACGCAACGACCGGCGCGGGAGCGCCGGTCGTCACGTGCCTGCTACGCGGCGGGCTCAGCCGTGTGCGGCCTTAATCATGTCTGCCGCCTTTTCGGCGACCATGATCACCGGAGCGTTGGTGTTTCCGGCCATCACGCGCGGGAAGACCGACGCATCGACCACGCGCAGGCCCCCGACCCCGTGCACGCGCAGCTCGGGATCGACGACCGACATTTCGCCTGTTCCCATGGCACAGGTCCCGTTCTGGTGGTGATAGGACATAACCGCGCTGCGGGCGTATTCCGCCAGATCCTCGTCGCTCTGCACGTCCTCGCCGGGAAAGATCTCGCGCCCCTTCCACTCGGCCAGCGCCGGCTGCGCCGCGATCTCGCGCATCTGCCGGATCGACTGGACCAGGATGTCCACGTCGTGTGGGTCGGACAGCACCTTCGGGTCGATATGGAGCTGGTCGTCGATCGAGGCGCCGGTCAGCCGGATCTCCCCGTGCGACGCCGGACGCACGCCGGATGCATTGAAGGTGAAAGCATTGGCCGTCGGCTGCTCCATCTCGGGCGTGTAATACGGCACGTGGAAGAAGAGCGGCTGCATGTCCGGCCCTGGCAGGGACGGCTTGGAGCGCGCGAACAGGTGGGCGTGTAGCACCGTGATCGCCATGTCCGAGGGTGCCGGGATCTCCCTCGCCCCTTCGAAGATCACCGGGCAGAGCGTGTGATCGTTGAGGTTCTGGCCGACCCCCGGCAGGTCCCGGCGGACCTCGATACCCACCTCCTCGAGATGCGCACGCGGCCCAAGGCCCGACATCATCAGGATGCGCGGGCTCTCGATCGCGCCGCCCGAGACGATCACCTCGCGCGCGGCACGGACCGAGCGGACCTCGTCCTCTTGCAAATAGCGAACGCCCGTGGCGCGGTCGCCGTCGAACTCCACGTTCAGGACACGCGCATCGGTGATCAGCGTCAGGTTCTCGCGCTCCAGCGCCGGGCGCAGGAATGCCACGGCGGTCGACACGCGCTTGCCGTCCCTGGTGTTCAGGTCCACGTAAGCCACGCCGTCCTGCTGGGTGCCGTTGGTGTCCTCGTTGAGCGGGTGGCCCGCCTCCTGCGCAGCCTCCACCATGGCGCGCGTCACCGGGTGCGGCTCGTAATCGGCGGTGACGTGCAGGGGGCCGCCCGCACCATGGTACGCGTCCGCCCCGCGCGAGAAATCCTCGGACTTCTTGAAGTATGGCAGCACCGACTCATAGTCCCAGCCCTCGCAGCCAAACTCCCGGGCCCACTCGTCGTAGTCGGAGGCGTTGCCGCGCACGTAGATCATGCCGTTGAGCGAGGACGAGCCGCCGAGCGTCTTGCCGCGCGGCCAGAAAAGCTGCCGGTTCGCGGCGTGCTCCTGCGGCACCGTCTGGTAACCCCAGTCATACTGCGTGCCCCACAGCTCGATCAGCCGCATTGGGGTCGAGATCTTTTCGGACGTGTCGGGGCCTCCCGCCTCGATCAGCAGGACCTTCGCGCCGTCTTCGCTCAGCCGGTTGGCCAGCACGCATCCGGCCGAGCCCGCGCCGCAGATGACGTAGTCGTATTCCTGCTCCTGCGCATCGGCCGGGTTCACGCTCGCTCCCCACAATCCGCCGCCCAGGCTGAGCACGCCAGTGGCGACGGCGGTGCGGCCGATGAAGGATCTCCGCGTGAGGGTGCAGGATTTCTTGTCGCTCATGGTTCTCCTCCTATTACGAGCTGTGACTGTGCGCTGGCGGTTGATCGCGGGCGCTGCAGGTCGCCAGACTAAGCCAATCCGGCCCGTCCCGTCGTTGCCGCCTGCGCCAGCCAGCATGGTGTATCGCGCCACCAAGGATCCCAAAACATCTTCTCCCCCTGGTGGATGCGAATTCCCTCGTGATCATATCCGCTGGGGCGGGCTTGGAAGCTGGAAAGCCGGTGCTGTCCGTCGTCCCGATTTCGCGACTGACCAGCTCAAGATCTTCGCCGCGCAAGATCCGCAGAACAGCCTCCTGTTTCTTCTTCGCCGACATGCGCCGCTTGCGCGGCGCGGCGGGCTTGTCGTCACCAGCGTGACGGGCGCGCTCCGTCAAGCCCGCCTTGGTCTCTCGTTCGTTCGTCATGGCTCCTCCTCGATGGAGCCGCTATCCCCCAAATCACTGTCTCAGAAAACCGTACACCGGGGGAGCGGCGGGTTCCGGGCGCAGGTGCTCGACATCCGCGACGACCTGGTCGCCGAGCATCTCGGCCTTGACGTTGAGGAGTTGCGCGGATCCAGAGTTTGTTCACCGTCTCGGTGTTTCTCTGCACTCCCTGTGGACCAGGATGAACGACCAGGAGGTGTGAGGTGCGGCAGTGCCACGGGAGCGAGGCGGCTTGTGAATGCTGTTTCACCTGATCAAAATGGGGAAGTCGCCGATCCTGGAACGGCGGGACAAGGAGGACCGTATCTCATCGACCCGGACACTTCGCCACCGTCTCCGCGAGGAGACGTCTGACGCGCACCAGCGGGTCGACGACCTGTTCTCGACGCTCAACCTTCGAACCGTTGCAGGGCTGACGCGGTTCGCCCGAGCGAACCATGCGGCGCTCGAGGCGATCCAATGCCGTCCCGGCGCGGGCGCCGAGAAGGCCAAGGCACTGCGGCTTGAGATGGTCGTTGCGCTGGAGCGGGACCTCGAGGCGCTCGGTGCGCAGCCGCGCGCGACGGGACAGGGGCGGGACTACGACGCGACCGCGGTACTTTATATCCTCCTGGGTTCGCGCGCGGGCACACGCCTGCTGCACCGGCAATGGAGCGAGGCGACGGACCCGCGGGTTGCGGCCGCCGGGAGCTACCTCGGCTCGGCCTCGCGCAGCGACGACTGGCGGGACCTCCGGCTTGACCTCGCCCGGCGCCCCGCCCAAGGACGCGAGGCCGACGCCGCGGTGTCCGACGCCGTTGCGCTTTTCGACCTCTTTGGCGCGCACTTCCGGGCCGCGCTTTCGACACCGGAGCATCAGCATGTCCGACGCATCCCCGCCAATCGCTGAAGGCCCTGTTCTCGCCGGCTGCGAGGACGAGCAGATCCAGTTCCTGGGGGGCGTGCAGGCGTTCGGCTGCCTGCTCGTCATCTCGAGCGACTGGGTGGTGCAAAACGCCTCGGCGAACGTGGCGGACCTGCTGGGCGTGAAGCCGGACGACTTGGTGGGCCAGCGCCTGATCGACCGGCTGGATCCGGAGGCGATGCACGCGCTGCGCGGCAAGGTGCAGACGTTGGCCGGTGAGGACGACGGCGCGCGGCTGTTCGGGCTGGACCTGTTCGGTGACGGGCGCCGGTTCGACGCGGCGCTGCACGCGGTGGCGGGAGCGTACCTTCTCGAGTTCGAACCGAAGACCTCCCGCGGCCTGCGCGACGAGTTGTCGTTGGTCCAGCCGCTCCTGTCGCGCGTGCGCCGGGCCCGCAGCCTCGAGCAGATGTGCGAGATCGCGGCGCGGGGGCTTTGGGCGCTGACCGGCTTCGCGCGGGTGATGGTGTACCGCTTCGACGCCGACAGCTCGGGCCGGGTGATCGCCGAAAGCCGTGCGCCGCATGTCGAGGGCTATATGGGCCTGCACTTCCCGGCGACCGACATCCCGCCGCAAGCTCGTGCGCTTTACACGCGCAACCTGCTGCGGATCATTCCCGACGTGTCTTCGCCCGTGTCGCCGCTGGTTCCGCCGCGCGATCCGCACGGGCAGCCGGTGGATCTGTCGATGGCGGTGACGCGGGCAGTGTCGCCCATTCATCTGGAATACCTTCGGAACATGGAAGTGCAGGCCAGCATGTCGAGCTCGCTGATCCGCGACGGCGAGCTGTGGGGGCTGATCGCGTTTCACCACCCCGAGCCGCTGCACCTCGATTACGAGACGCGCTCGGCGGTGGAGCTGTTCACGCAGCTTCTGTCCTATGAACTCAGCCTGCACGAGGCGCGGCTGGAAAAGGAGCAGGCCGAGGCGGCGCACGCGCTGCACGAGCGGCTGATCATGCTGTTCGAGGGTGGCGCCGACTTCGCCACTGGGCTGGACGCGCTGGCCACCGAGATTGGCAGTGTCATCGATTTCGACGGCATGGCGCTGTTCAGCGGCAGCAGCTACTGCGCCGAGGGGCTGGCCCCCGACGAGGCCTGGTTCCGCGCCTTTGAGCGGCATCTTGAGCGGTATCCCGAGGGCAAGGTGTTCTGCACCGACGACCTGGGCGCGTGCCTTGAGGGCGAGGAAATCGAGCGGCACGGCATCGGCGGCCTGATGGCGCTGCCCGTGCGCGGCCGGCCGCGACAATATGTGATGCTGTTCCGCCACGAGGTCGCGCGCAACGTGGTGTGGGCCGGAAACCCGGCGAAGATGGTCCGCGACACCGGCCGCATCTCGCCCCGAAAGAGCTTCGCCGCCTGGCAGCAGACCGTCGTGGGCAAGAGCGCCGCCTGGACGCCGGGCGAGCGGCGCGCGGCCGAGGTGCTGCGCGTGACGCTGCTGGAACTCGTGCTCAGGCAGGCGACCGAGACCAGCCGGCACGGCGTGCGCCGCAGCCAGCGGCAAGAGGTCCTGATCTCCGAGCTCAATCACCGCCTGCGCAACGTCTTCGCCGTGGTGGCCGGGCTCATGTCGCAGACCCGCAGCGAGGGCGTCAGCGCCGCCACCTTCGCCGAACAGGTCGGGGACCGCCTCCAGGCGCTTGCCCGCGCCAGCGATCGCCTGACCTCGAGGACCACGGCCAGCTTTACACTCAGCGAGATGATCCGCGAGGAAGTCGCCGCGTTCGCCGGCGATACCGGGCGCCTGCGCTTCGAGGGCGGCGACCTGCGGCTGCCCGACAGCGCGTGGAGCACCATGTCCCTGGTCGTGCACGAGCTGGTCACGAACTCCGTCAAGCACGGTGCCCTGTCTCGTCCTGGCGGGGAGATCACAGTCTGCATCTTTCCTTCCGAGGATGGGGCCCGCGTCGCTTGGACCGAGACGGGCGGCCCTGCCGTGCGTGGTCCAAGGCGGGCCGGCTTCGGGACAACGCTCGTCAGCCGTGCCATTCCGCACGAATTCGGCGGGCGGGCAAACCTCGACTTCCGCGAGACCGGGCTGGTGGTGGAGTTCTGGCTGCCGGACCGGCACATCCGGACGATGCTCGATGCGCCCGCCGCGGACGGCTTCCGTGGGCTCGAGCCCGAAGACACCGGCACGTCGATATCCGGTGTCGCGCTGGTGGTGGAGGACAATCCGCTGATCGCCATGAACGCGGAGGAAACCCTGCGCGCCCTCGGCGCGTCCGATGTCTTCGTCGCCGGGAATGTCGCTCAGGCGCTCGAAATCCTTGAGGCGCATGAGCCGACCTTCGCCCTCCTCGACATGGATCTCGGCGGCGAGAGCGCGCAGCCCGTGGCCAGCCGGCTGGCGGACCGCAGCGTGCCATACGTGATTGCCAGCGGATACGACGCCACCGATACGTCCTCCGGCGGCAAGGTGCCACTCCTGAAGAAGCCCTATGACACGGCCGCCATTTCCTCCGCTTTGCGCGCGTTGCGCGTCGAGCGTGGTGCTCGGCGCCGGCCCGGCTGAAGCGGTCAGAGCCGGCGCCGTTGCCCACAGATCCTGTGGACAAGTCGCAGGACAGGTTGCGAGATGAAAGCGCCAACCCTCGGTCGCACCTTGTCCTTTCCCTGTTCGCCTGTTTTTCAGGCATTCGCTGTGGTCGGGAAATGCGAGGCGACATGTCAAGTTCTACCGTCGCCGCCACGCGACCGAGTAACGGATTAGAACGGCTGACTGCCGGGGAACCGGAAGGCGAAGAAGATGCTTGGTGGGTCGGGCGGATCCGCAGCCCACGCTCCTATGCAAGAGGTCAATGAACAACTTGGATCATCCCGACCCTGAAACGAGCTGGGTCCGACTGCGCTGCAATTGCGGAGCGTTCTATCGCGTTCGCGAAGTCAGGGCCCGGCAGCCCATGTGCGGCGAGAAAAGGTGCTATCTCTGCGACAGCGTTCTGAAAGCCTGGGACGGCAAGATCGGCTACACGTTTTCGCTACTGTGGAACGAGGCCTTCGATCTCGACGGAGCTCTCCCCGACCAGAATGTAGCCAAAGCCTCGGCACCTTGAAGGCCGATCGTGTAACACGAGATCGCTCCGCGCCACGCGTGCCGGGGGTCAGCCGAGCGACCGCGTTCAGACGTCTTCCGTAGAGCGAAGAGAACGGCCCGGTCTGCATCTCTTCCGTCGCCGTCTGCTCGAGCCGGTGAGGTAGCAGCAGGCTCGCCGCATAAGCAATAGTAATGCACGGGCCGTCGACTGCGGTCGCTTCGAAACGATGCGGTCAGACCGCTATCGCGGGTGATCCACTCTCCGATAGGGTGCTGTCCGAGCACCTCCGCCCCAAAGCTCCATCCCCCGTAGATAGGGTCGTCACAGTTCATGATGAGAAGCGGGAGGAGCAGGGTCGAGGATCTTCTGGAGGAGATACCCGGCACCGGAACTATGAGTGGCGCGTGGCAGAAGACGGCCTGACCTGGTCCGCCGGGCTCACATCGCTCTATGGCTATGGAACTGGACCATCCGGGGAGACCGGCTTCATGACCGCGTTCATCCCGAGGATCGCATGCGCGTAGAGGCCGAGATCGCTTCTCTCCTCGAAGGCGGGGACAGCTACGCCCACGAGTTCCGCATCGTTAGGCCGGACGGGGACGTCCGTGTCATCCACGACCGCGGCGGTGTCGAGCGTGATGCCAAGGGGCGGGCGATCGTCTTGCGTGGGATCAATTTCGACGTAACCGCCCATCGTGGCATCGCCTTGGCGGAGATCGAGACTGTAGAGGAAACCTCGGCCGAACGTCTCAGCAACGAGCGAGTCCGTCGGGCAAGCGAAGCCGCCGGGTTCGGGGTCTATGACTACGATATTTCCAGCGGGCGGACGCATTGGTCGGCGGAGCTTTTGAGGATCGTCGGCCGCCGTGGTGCCCAGGCGGTCGGCTCGGTGGCCATGGCGCTCGCACAGGTTCATCCTGAGGATCGCGGCCGGGTCCGCAGGGAAACGGACCAGATCATCCGCAGGCTGGGTCCCTACGAGCTCGTAGTATCGTGTGCGACGCCCGGACGGCAGTACATGCTGGATACGCGATCGCGGCGAGGTACTCGGTCCTCTGGATCCTGAAAGCGGCCTTGGTCGCCGCGGGGCCGGCGTTCTGATCGACATCACGCGCCAAAAGGAGGCGGAAGAGGCGCTGGATGAAACGAGCGCGCTGCTCGAGACGCTGTTCGCGACTGCCCCGGTGGGCCTCGCGATGTAGGACACGGACTTCCGTTTCGTGCGGATCAACATGCGCTTGGCAGAGATGAACGGTCTTTCGCCCGAAGCGCACCTGGGGCGGCGGCCTGACGAGATCCTGTCCGGCATCGACGATTTCGGGGCCCTGGACGCCGGGTGGCGGCGCATCCTCGAAGCAGGCGAGCCGTGGCTCGACGTGGAGGTATCGGGCGAGACGCCGGCGCACCCGGGCGAGCGGCGCCTTTGGCACGAGCATTTCTTCCCGATCCGCCGTGGCGGGCGCATCGTCGGATTGGCTGCGGTGGTCGAGGACATCACCGAGCGCAAGCTCGCCGAGACGGCGCTGAAACAAAGCGAGACGCGGCTGCGCCGCATTCTCGACAGCACGGTCGGTTTCGCCGGCATCATGGACATCCACGGCACGCTGCTTGAGGCCAATGCGCCGGCGCTCGATGTCGGAGGCCACGAGCGACAGGAGGTTGTTGGCCGGAAAATCTGGGAGAGCTGGTGGTGGAGCCACGACGCTGAGGCGCGCACGCGAGTTCGGGAGGCCGTGAAGCGAACTCGTGCAGGCGAGATCGTGCGGTACGACGAGGAGGTGCGCGCCTTTGGGGACGGCCGCATGAGCATCGCCGCAGCCCACCCCCGTCTGTCAGGGATGTTGTCGCCCGTACTAATCTGAAAAGTGTACCCTGAGGCGGGCGGACAGGATGATGGATTGGCATACTCACCGGAGAGGAAGGCGGCGGTTCTGACGAAGATGCTGCCACCGAACAACAGGCCGCTGCGGCAGCTATCGCAGGAGGAAGGGATTTCGCGGGGCACGCTCGCCAAATGGCGTGAAGAGGCGCGGGCGAAAGGCCAGTTCCTGCCCGATGCGAAGACGGGTCCCGAGGGTTGGACCTCAACCGATAAGCTCGCGGCAGTGATCGAGACGGCCGCGATGAACGAGACCGAGCTTGGCGAATACTGCCGCCGCCGGGGCCTCT
>NZ_FOXA01000082.1 GCF_900115595.1 Tranquillimonas alkanivorans | reverse complement strand
CCGGGCGCGGTGGTCACGCTGATGGAGCGGAACAACGTCGATACCGTCTTCGTCGCCGGGCAGGTGAAGAAGTGGGGCGGTCAGCTCGTGGGCTATGACGTCGAGCGCCTGCGCCAGGATCTCGAGGCCAGCCGCGACTATTTGTTTGAAGCCGCCGGCGTGGAGCACGACCTGTTCCGCCAATAGTTTCCTCCCTGGAAGGGCCGCCCCGAGGGGCGGCCCTTTTCATTCCATACAAGGAACAAAGTCATGCTCCTGCCCACTTCCCTCGTTGGCAGCTACTGCCAGCCCGATTGGCTCATCGATCGCGAAAAGCTTGCCGGCCGCTTTCCACCCCGCACCCGTGCGGAAGAGCTCTGGAGGATCCCTCCCGAGCACTTGGAGGAGGCACAGAACGACGCCACCCTCGTCGCAATCCGGGAGCAGGAGGAGGCGGGCCTCGACATCATCACCGACGGTGAGATCCGCCGCGAGAGCTACTCCAACCGCTTTGCAACCGCGCTGGAAGGCGTCGATCTCGACAATCCCGGCACGGCCTTGGACCGTTCTGGGCACCCGAACCCGGTCCCGCGCATCACAGGCAAGATCCGCCGCAAGCATGCGGTGGAGGTCGACGACCTGAAGTTCCTCAGGGCGCACACCAAGCGGATGGTGAAGATCACCCTCCCCGGGCCCTTCACGATGTCCCAGCAGGCGCAGAACGACTTCTACGGAAGCCCGGCCGAGGCCGCGATGGATTATGCCGCCGCGGTGAAGGAAGAGATGGCCGACCTCTTTGCCGCCGGGGCCAACATCGTTCAGCTCGATGAGCCCTACATGCAGGCCCGCCCCGAGGCGGCCGAGGAGTACGGGCTGGAGGCGCTGAACGCCGCTCTCGAAGGCGCCGCCGGGACTACGGCCGTGCATATCTGTTTCGGATACGCCGCGATCATCCACGAGCGCCCGGCTGGCTACTCATTTTTGCCGCAAATGAAGGCCTGCACCTGCGATCAGGTCAGCATTGAAACGGCCCAGTCCAACCTCGACACCTCCGTGTTGGAGAACCTCCGCGGCAAGACGGTGATCTTGGGCGTACTGGACCTTTCGGACCACAAGGTCGAAAGCGCCGAAACCGTCGCCGCCCGTATCCGTCGGGGCCTTGAGCACTCAGATCCAGACCGGATCGTCGTCGCGCCCGATTGCGGTCTCAAGTACCTGCCGCGCGACGTGGCGCGGGGCAAGTTACGGGCAATGGTGGAAGGCACGCGGATCGTAAGGGCGGAACTTTAACGGTCGACTACCGGTCCAACGGCATCTATGTCTGGACTGAGATTAGTCCCAGTGGGAAGGGCACGGTCGCGGTCGTCAGCGGCGCCCGTGCCCAGCCTATCACACCAGGTCGAAGCGGTCCGCGTTCATCACCTTGGTCCAGGCGGCGACGAAGTCCTTGACGAACTTCTCCTTCGCGTCGTCCGCGGCATAGACCTCG
>NZ_FOXA01000032.1 GCF_900115595.1 Tranquillimonas alkanivorans | reverse complement strand
CATCAGATCCGATAACGGGCCCGAGTTCGCCGCCCGAAAGGTCCGTGAATGGATCGAAGCCGTGGGCGCGAAAACTGCCTTCATAGAGCCCGGATCACCGTGGGAGAACGGCTATTGTGAGAGCTTCAACGCCCGCTTCCGCAACGAGCTGCTCGACGGGGAGATCTTCTACTCGCTCCGCGAGGCCCAGATCCTCATCGAACAATGGCGGCGCCACTACAATACCATCCGCCCCCATAGCGCCCTGGGCTACAGACCGCCTGCCCCGGAAGCCATCGTCACCGTCGACCGAAGGAGGGCAATGCATTAACAATCAACCTGGACCACTCGAATGGGGCAGTTCAATAGCGGCTCACCGCCGCCCAAACGCATCACTCCGTCGTGGTCATGATCGGCGCGCCCTCCGCGCTTACCTGGATCAGCAGGATCGTTACCGGCTCGGCGTCGCTCTCGTTCCTCGCGACCATGGGCTGGTTCATCGGTTCTGCGGTGAAATCACCTGTTGACAGAACCTTCTCTTCGGCGCCGTCGACTTGCACCTTGAGCGAACCGTCCAGGACATAGACGTGAACGGGACCCGCGTGCTCGTGTCGGTCGCCGGTCCAGCCGCCGGGGAAGGTAACGCGCTGGATCGTGAGCGTCTGCCCCTCGGCTCCGGGAATGGGAGCCTGCGCAAGCTGCTCCCGTTCGCCCGGACTGTACTCCTGCCCCGCCTCTTGAGGCTGAGCAGAAACGGCGCCTGCAAGCGCGATTATCGAAGCTACAAAAAGGGCTTTCATGGCAAATCCTCCTTGGGATCAAGGACCTTCATTATAGCATACGATGCGTCTCTGCCGGATCCGCTCTTTCCAGCCCCTAACCTACCGGGGTTCATGAACGTACTGCCCATGGGAGAGGCGGCGTCAGCCTTGTCGTGCGGCAGGAGCCTCTCGGCCCACGATGCACCGGGCCTGCATCGAAATCCGGTTTTGAAGCATCAGACTTTGAGAGTCCCACTCCATCAGTGGTTGGTCAGGCCGCAGCCTTGCTTCGGCAGTAGCACGATGCGCGGACCGGCACCTCTGCGCGGGCGAGCGCTCGGTCGAGCAGGCGCTGGACGTGCAGTCGTTCAACGTTTTCGCCGCGCCGGGTCAGGCACTCATGCAGCCCGTGGAGGCTCCAGACGTTGGCGGGATGCTGGCAGGCCCGGGCGAGGGTGTCGTCGAGGCCGAGATCGGCGCGATAGACCGCCTCCGCTTCCTCGAAGCGTCCGGCGTCGAGCAGAAGGGCGCCAAGCGCGTGGCTGGTCGGCTGCATCCAGCCCCACGGCTCGTCGTAGGGAAGACTGTCGTCAAGCTCGACGGAGCGGCGCAAATGGTCGAAGGCGGCCTCTTCGTCGCCGCTCTTGTAGGCAAGCTCGCCCCGCATCATCGCCTCCGCGATCTTCAAGATGTCCTGGCAGGTGTTGTTGAAAAGCATTCGGCTTTCCGGAACGGCCCTGTGCGTCTTGTCGAACTCCTCGGTTTCCGCCTCGGCTCCCGCGATGTCGCCAGTGTTCGCCAGCGCCACTGTGCGCGCATAGCGCATCACTGCCGTGGTCATGGCGTAGAGTTCGGCGTCCCGGGGCATCTCTGCGGCGAGGATCTCGTTCCACATGCCGAAGCGGATCAGCACGTGCATCTTCATCGGCACGAAGGCTTCGAACCAGTCCGCCATCTCCCGCAGTGTCGACTCGTCCGGCAGCGTTGCGACAAGTTCTTCGGCCGCCTCCAGGGCCGGGCGCGGCTGGCCCAGGAACATCGCGCCGTAGATCAGGAAGTGGTAGTTGTGGCAGCGATAGACGGTGTAGAAGTTGTCCGCCCCCTCGCGTTTCAGCCACTTTCGATCTGCCTCGATGGCTTTCGCGTTGCGGGCGACAACGCTGTGATAGTCGCCGCAGAGCACGTCGATATGCGTGCCCATGTGGATCAGATGACCGGCATCGGGCACGAGTGTGCTCAGCCGGTCGCCGTGGCGCAGAGCGGCTTCCGGCGTCGCCGACATCTCCATCAGGTGTATGTAGAAGTGCAGAAGGCCCGGATGGTCCCACGCGCCCGGGAGCGCGTCCAGTGCGCGCTCCAGCACGTCGCGGACCTCGAGCGTGTCGGCGCCTTCGGCCGGTGCACCGGTCGGCAGGTCCCACAATTGCCAGGGCGTGCGGTTCATCATCGCCTCGGCGAACAGAGCGGCGACATCGGGATCGTCGGAATGCGCTTTGTGAACCTCGCGCATCGCATCGGCATAAGCGTCGAGATACGGTGCGATGTCCTCGACCGCCTCTTCGGGGAAGCGCTTGGAGACCGCGTCAATCAGCGCGCGCTCCACGTCAGACAGGTCGAACGATTCATTCTGCAGCGAAGCGATCGCACTGCGCGCGATAGCCACGGCCTGCTGCCTTTCCTCGTGTTCCATGCCCTCCCAAGGCTGGTTGTAGTTGGGCCCCGATGCGGCCGCGATGCCCCATTGCGCCATCGCGCACCCGGGATCGGCCTCCAATGCTTTCCTGAAGTATCGGATCGCCGCCTCGTGGTTGAAGCCGTAAAGCCAGACGAGGCCACGGTCGAACCAGCGCTGCGCGTCAGCGGAAGCCGTCGAGATATGGCGACTGTAGGTTCCAAGCTCATAGTAGGTCATCGTCATCTCCATGTTCGTGACCGCCGCGTCAGCAGGTCATGTCAGGCGATGTCCCGGATGGTGATCCGGACGGCGGATCCCTGCAGGTGTCGATGTCACTCGGCCGCAACGGTCACTTCTGCCGCTGTTTCCACGGGCTCAAGCCCGAGGGACAGGCGCCCGGTGAAGAGCTGCTGGCGCTTCTCCGGCAAGGGATGGAACTGCGAGGCGTGAACATCGCGCAACAGGCGTTCGATGCCCGCCTTGCGAAAATATCCTCCGCCACCGGACGCTTCCATGGCCTTTTCTGCCGCCGCTATCACGTTTTTCGAAGTGATCGTCTTGCGGATCAGGATCTTGCTCGACAACTCCTCCGACGGGGTGAACTCGAGATCGTTGGCAAGCCGAACCATGTCGTCGCAGGCCAATTGCGCTGTGGTCAGCCGGTTCTCCATCTCTCCGATGAGGTATGGCACCACCGGGTCGCTTCTGCGCTTCCGCGCCCGCCCGCGGGCGATGGCGCAGGCCGCCTCGGCCGCTCCAACGTAGGCGGACATGACCAGCGGATCCGCCACCGTGATGATGACATTGAAGGCGGGGTGAAACTCGCCCTGCGGTCGTTTCATCGCGACGGTGTCCTCCGGCACGAAGACATCTTCGAAGCGAACCGTCTGCGAGCCGGTCGCGCACATGCCCATGGTGCGCCAGTCATCGAGGAAGGTGACACCTTCGGCATTCGATGGAACCGTGAAATGCAGAACCTGCGGCCCGCCTTCCGCGTCATCCTGGACGGCAGATGTCACGAACGCGGCCCCGGCGGGAGAGCCGCTGGTGAACGGCTTGACGGCGCTCACCCGGTATCCGCCCTCAACCTTTCGAGCGCTTCCGTTGGATTCCAACCAGTCGTTCGCTCCGGTGGAGATGAGGACGGCCTCCGAGGCGGCAACTTTCTTGAGAAGCATTTCTCCCGGCCGCCCCGCGCGATGATTAAAGAGCGCCGCAGAGACCAGGTGCTGATGCATCGAGACGGCCAATGCCGTCGAGCTGCAAAACCGCGCAAGGTGCCGCAGGAAGGCGCACATTTCGCTGTGACTCACCCCGCCACCGCCAAGATCTTTGGGCACCTGCGCGGAGAAGACCTTGGCCGCCGTCAGTTCCTTGTAGTTTTCAGCAACGAATGCGTCCGCCGCGTCCAACTCCCGAATTCTATCGAAAAACTTGGGACCGAGCCTGTCCGCGAGGCCTATCAGGTCGATTGGTTTCGCCATAGCAGCGCCCCCTCTCGCCATGCAGTGACCTACTGTAGCACAGATTTGGCGATCGGATGAGTCCGTGTGCACGCCCGGTCCACGGGACTAGGCCGGCCTCTCCCTGATCGCCCGCAGACATGCGGCAACGCCAGACCCGCAAGCTCTGCGGCGCGGCTTCAGTCCGGGTGGATATCGCGCGATGTGCAGCCGGCGTCGAGCACCACCGCCACCCAGTTCACCTCCGCCTGCAGGCCGCGCTCGCCAAGCCAGGCTTCCTGAAGCCGATAGGCCGGCAGCTCCTGTGCTGCCGGGCAATACCAGTGGTGCGGTGCCTGGCGGTGGTGGATCATTTCGTGCAGCAGAGTGCTCACGTCTTCGGTGTTGCGCGGGTCCCAGGGCTCGATCAGCAGGATCTCCTGCGTGTCAGGATCATAAAGACCACGGAGCGGTCCGCGTTGGAGGCTTGATGTCGTACCGCGCCGCGCTCTCGCCTCCCATTCGCTGACGCGCCGGATGAGCGGGGTCGACGTGCGCTGCGCCCACTCACTGTTCACGTCGAGCCAGTCATCAAGGATCGCCATCAGCTCTTGCATGTTTCTGGCCTCGCGCCACTGCGGTGCGGGGTCGAGGCGGAGTGCGGGCTTTGGGAGAGCCACCGTCGGGCAAAGGGCGACGAGGGCCGTGGCGAGCGCCACGGCGGTGCGGATGCGGGGCATGGAACCCTCCGATCTCCAATTTCGGATTTTCGTGACGCCATGTTACGATCCGTCGGACACGGCCCCGAACGATCGTTTTTCAGCCTCGCGTGAGGTGAGTTCAGTCAGAAAGATGGGACGCAAGCTTCCGCCCTTCGCCGCCGTCCGCGCCTTCGAGGCCACCGCACGGCACATGTCGGTTAAGGCCGCCGCAGACGAACTTTGCCTGACGCCCTCTGCCGTCAGCCATCAGATCAAGGCGCTGGAGGGCTTCCTCGACACCCAACTCTTCGAGCGCTCGGGCAACCGTCTGGCACTGACGCTGACCGGGGAGTCCTATGCGGGCAAACTGACCCATCTCCTCGACAGCTTCCTCGACGAGACGGAGTCGGTGCGCGCGGGGCCGCGTCTTCTTCGCGTTCTGTCGACTCCGGGCTTTGCCGCACGCTGGCTTGCGCCGCGCCTCCCCCGGCTCGATTTCGCGCTCGACATCCGTTTGCGGGTGTCGAACGGCGCGCCGTCGCTCGACTTTGCGACAAACGACGCGGACGTGGTCATCCAATGGTCGGATCAGCCGACGCCGGGGCTGCTGGTGGAGCCGCTTATGGCCTCGGCGCGCTATCCGGTGATCGCGCCCGCGCTAAGGGCGCGCGAGCGGGTCGAGCGGCCCGAGGACCTGCTGCACCAGACCCTCTTCTACGATGAGACGGACGACGCCTGGACAGAGTGGTTCGCCGCAGCCGGTCTCGCCGGCACAGACCTCCCGTCCGGCCCCACCTACCCGAATTGCGAACTCGCGACGACAATGGTGGAGCAGGCGCAGGGCGTGTCGCTGGCTTATGATGCAGTGGTGCGGAACACGCTCGCCTCTGGCCGGCTGGAGCGTCTTTTCGACATCGTGACCCTGCCGATGGCGATCTACTCGGTCGCCTGCCAAGAGGCGCGCGCAGAGGAGCCGAGGATCACCGCGTTCCGTGCTTGGCTCCGCGCCGAAGCCGAGGCAGAGGGCGTACTGCCGGGGCGCCACTCGAACGCAGCCGAGTGACCGCTGGTTTAGAGCCAGATCTCCCGCACTGGGGATGTCTTTCGAGGCTGAGGCGACACGGCCCATTCCTGCCGTTCATACTCGGCCCGATGCTACCGCACAGGTCCGAGGCGTCGGCGGGTGATGGTCGTCATCGGGGTGCTCCTCGTGAAGTCTTTTATATCTGTTTGGCGGCAGGACCTGGTCCAACGCGACGAAGCGCCGCTGCGCGGGCTCATTCTTACTCCCGCGACAGCGCCGAGAGGCTGTCGGTCACGGCGTCGGCGGTCTCCTCTAGCGGGCGGAGGTGGGTGGCGGCGAAGTCTTCAGGCGAGGAGAAGTCGCGCGGCCAGATGAGGGTGATCGCGCCGACGACCGCCTCGCGCTGGCGAACCGGGACCGCGATCGCCCAGAGGCGGTCGTCCAGCACCGTCTCACCCAGATAGGTGCCGAGCCTTACGCCGTAGCCGCGGGCGCGGGTCGCCTCCAAGTGCTCGCGATACGCCTCGACCGACAGGCCGAAACGGGCGAGGCCCCAAGTGACGTCCTCTGCCGTGCGGCGTGCGATCTCGTCCACGTGGGCTTCGGGAAGCGCGGCGAGGCACGCCATTCCGGACGCGGACCCGAAGATGTTGAGCTGCCGGTGCAGCCTTCCGGGGTAAAGATGGAATGGTGAGGCGGGCCGGGTGGAATCGACGATCGTCATCCGCAGGTCCGACACCATGTGCAGGTCCGACGGCCACTGGATCCTCCGCGTGAGTTCCAGCACGTGGGGCATGGCGTGATCGACCAGCGGCCCGACCGTCGCCGGCATCCGCTGACCCGCCCCCATCGGAAGGACGACGTTCGATCGGTAAAGGCCGTCGGCCACGGAGCGCCGCACCGCCCGCCGGGCGACGAGCGTGCCCAGAAGCCGCCGCAGCGTGGATTTCGGCAGCCCGGTTACCTTGTGCAGGTCCGCAAGGGACAGGGCCCGGTCACGCGACAGCGCCTCGAGAACCATCAAGCCGCGCTCGAGCGATCGGTTTTCCAGAGTCATCCTCGCCCTGCCCTTTTGCGTGCCGCTGAACGGCACGGTAACGGAAATTGCATGACACCGACAGCGCCTGAGGCCGAAGGTGTACCGGTCAATGGGAGGAGGCCGACAGGTGACACCGCCGTTCGTCGCTCGGGCGCTCGACGTCGCCGCGGCCTCGCTGGCCGTGGGCCTCGCGGCGCTCGCCGTCTACACCGCCGGCTTCGGCGTGTTCGACAACGCCTGGTACTCCGGTCTGACCGTGGCGCTGGGGATGACGATCGTCCTCCTCGGCCGGGAGCACACCGGGACCGCGTGGCGCGCTGCGCTCCACCTGGGGCTTGCAGCCCTCTTCCTGTGGCTGAGTTGGACGTGGCTGCAGATCATGCTCGAACAGGAGATGTTCTTCATCGACATCTCGGACACCCAGCTCGCGCTCGGCTGGATCGCCATGGCCGTCATCGGGTACGTGACGTGGCTGGGCTTCGGCCTGCCGATGCTGCTCGTCTGCCTCGCTTTCGCCGGGTGGGTCCTTGCCCCGTTCGGCGCGGACGAGCACTGGGGCCGTGTGGCCGAAAACCTGTGGTACTCGACCGACGGCGTCTATGGCCGCCCGGTCGAGGTGGTCGGGAGGATCGTCCTGATCTTCATCGTCTTCGGCGCGGTCCTTCAGCAGTCCGGTGCGGGCAACGTGCTGCTCAGGATCGCCTTCGCCGCCACCAACCGTTTCACCGGCGGTCCTGCCCACGCAGCGATCGTCGGTTCGGGCCTGTTCGGTACGCTGTCCGGCTCGCCCATCGCCAACGTCGTGTCGACCGGCGTCTTCACCATCCCGATCATCAAGCGCGCGGGCTTCACGCCGAAGTTCGCAGGCGCCGTAGAGGCCGCGGCATCCACCGGCGGGCAGATCATGCCGCCGGTGATGGGCGTCGTGGCCTTCCTCATGGCCGACGTCACCGGCATTCCATACCTCCAGGTGGTGCTGGCGGCGACGATCCCCGCCTTGTTCTACTACGTCAGCCTGTTCATGGTGGTGCTGGTCGAAGCCCGCAAGCAGGGCGTGCGAGACGAGGCGGTGGCGACGCCCGAGCCTCTGACGGCGCGGGATGCGCTCCAGTCGCTGGCCTTCTTCGTGCCGCTCGGGGTGATCGTCTGGCTGCTGGTGTCGGGCCGGACGGCGCAGTACGCGGGCTTCTACGCGCTCTGGACCGCCTTCGCCCTCTGCCTCCTCCTGTTCCCCTCCTTCCGGCATCCGAAGGAATGGCTCGCGGCACTGGTCGACGCCGGGCGCACGGCGGCGACGCTGATGGTGATCGTCGCGGCCATCGGCTTCGTCATCGGCGTGATCAACATGTCGGGCATCGGGCTGAAGTTCGCGCAGGCGATCCTGATGCTTTCGGGGTCGTCGCTGCTGCTCAGTCTCCTGCTGGTGATGGCCGGGTGCCTGGTCATGGGCATGGGCGTGCCCTCGGCCCCCGCCTACCTGATCGTGGCCATCGTCATGGGCCCGGCGCTCGAGCGGCTGGGGGTGCCGACGATCGCCGCCCACCTGTTCATGCTCTATTTCGGGGTGCTCTCCGTGGTGACGCCGCCCGTCGCGCTTGCGGCCTTCGCCGCCGCGCCGATCGCGGGGGCGCGCCCGATGGAGACGGGATGGGAGGCGCTGCGGCTGTCGATCGCGGGCTTCATCATCCCGTTCGTGTTCATCGTGCACCCCGAGATCCTGCTCATCGAGGGGTTCACTTGGGTCGGGCTGCTCTGGGCGCTCGCCGCCTTCCTGCTGGCGACCTGGTTGATCGCCACGGGCCTCGCGAGATTCGAGGCGGGCCCCCTGCCGCTCTGGAACAGCGCCGTGCGGCTCGCGGCGGCGCTCGCGCTCCTGATGCCCGACCCGTTCATATCGCTCGGCGGCGCGCTCGCCGCCGGTGCCTTGATCGCGCTCCACCGAAGCGGCGCGACGCAACCAAACCAGGGAGGACTTTGACCATGAAAATATACGCATCCGCAATGCTCGCGGCGGCGCTCGCCGCGGGCGCCGCGCAGGCCGAGGACCTGAAGATGTCGACCATCGCACCGGGATCGTCGGCCTATCTGACGATGTCGACCATGGCCAGCATCGTGAACCAGGAGCAGGACGCGCACGACCTGACGGTGGACGCCACTGGCGCGGCGACGAAGCACCAGATCGACCTCGCCGAAGGCAAGATCGACTTCGCCATGACCTCGCCGACGGTGCACCACCTGCTGAAGAACCAGCTTGCCATGTACCAGAAGCTCGACAGCGCGCCCGAGCTGGCCGAGCGGCTGCGGCTGGTGTTCTGGTTCCCCTACGGCCAGTACCACGTGCTGACCTATGCCGAGGACGGGATGGAAAGCCTCGAGGACATCCGCGGCAAGCGCGTCTTCCTCGGCCCGCCGGGCGGCGGCGCGTGGAACGCGGCGAAAAGCTGGATCGAGGCGCAGACCGGCATGGTACCGGGCGAGGACTACGAGAACTTCAAGGGCTCGTGGTCGTCCGCGCTTCAGGCCTTTCAGGACAAGCAGGTGGACGTTTACATCGCCGGCGGCATCGCCCCCTTCCCCCAGGTCGAGCAGTTGGCGGCGACCTCGGATTTGCGGATTCTCGGCCCGACGCCCGAGGAGTTCGAGCAGCAGACGGACGAGCAGCGCGCGCCGACCGAGGTTCGCGGCCGTGAACTCGGGATCATTCCCGCCGGTGTCTACGGCGAAGGCGTGGTGAACGAGCAGGACGTGGCCACTCTGGGTGCGGTCGTGGGCGTCAGCACGCGCGCCGATCTGGATCCCGAGATCGTCTACGAGGTGACCAAGGCTTTCTGGGAAGGGGCCGAGGGCCGGCGCGAGGACACGCCGTGGCTCGAGAACGTGACCCTCGATTATGCGGTGCGCGAGGGCGGCCTGCCGCTGCACCCCGGCGCGCAGCGATACTACGAGGAGGTCGGGCTGGAGATCCCGGAAGGCTCGCAGGCTCCCGCCGAGTGAGCATGATGCCAAGGCTTTTCAGAAAACCCTTGGCAAATTCGTTCTTAAGGAATTTGGGCCAACCGCACCGGCGCGTGCCGCTTCGCGCCGGTGCCCTCTTCAAGCGTAACGCAAGAGTTCCATGAACATCCTCTTCATCATGTACGACCAGCTGCGGTTCGATTACCTCGGCTGCGCGGGCCATCCCCGGCTGCACACCCCCAACTTCGACCGCGTGGCGCGGATGGGCGTGCGCTTCACCAACGCCTATTGCCAATCGCCGGTCTGCGGCGCCTCGCGGATGTCGTTCTACACCGGCCGCTACCCGTCTTCGCACGGGGCGCAGTGGAACGGCTTTCCCCTCCGGGTGGGCGAGGTCACGCTGGGCGACCACCTGCGCAAGCTGGGGATGGACTGCTGGCTCATCGGCAAGACCCACATGAAGGCCGACGCCGAGGGGATGGCACGGCTGGGCCTGTCGCCCGACAGCGTCATCGGCGCGCGGCAGGCCGAGTGCGGCTTCGACGCCTGGGTGCGCGACGACGGACTTTGGGGCGAAGGGCCCGACGGTTTTTATGACGAGAAGCGCAGTCCCTATAACGAATATCTCAAGTCGAAGGGCTATGACGGCACCAACCCGTGGGCCGACTACGCCAACGCGGGGATCGAGGACGGCGACATCGCCTCGGGCTGGATGTTCCGCAACGCCGACAAGCCCGCCAACATCGCCGAGGAAGACAGCGAGACGCCGTGGCTGACCTCCGAGACCATCCGGTTCATGGAGGAGGCCAAGCGCCCTTGGTGCGCGCATGTCTCGTATATCAAGCCGCACTGGCCCTACATCGTCCCCGCCCCTTACCACGACATGTTCGGTGCGAACGACGTGCCGCAGGCCCTGCGCCACCCGGTCGAGCGGGAGGACCCGCACCCGGTCTACGGTGCCTACATGGAGAACCCTATCGCCCGCGCCTTCCAGCGCGATGAGGTGCGGCAGAAGGTGATCCCGGCCTACATGGGCCTGATCAAGCAGTGCGACGACCAGCTCGGCCGCCTTCTGGATCACCTCGAGGCGACCGGAGAGCTGAGCGATACGATGATCGTGCTCACCTCGGACCACGGCGACTACCTGGGCGACCACTGGCTGGGCGAGAAGGACCTGTTCCACGAGCCGTCGGTAAAGATCCCGATGATCGTCTTCGACCCGCGTCCGCAGGCCGAAGCCACGCGCGGGACCACCTGCGACGCGCTGGTGGAATCCATCGACCTCGCCGCGACCTTCGTCGAAGCGGCGGGCGGCGAGGTGCCGGACCACATCATCGAGGGCCGCTCGCTTATGCCGTTCCTCCACGGGCGGGAACCGGAGGACTGGCGCGAGGTGGCGATCAGCGAATACGACTACTCCGTCACCGGAATGTGCACCAACCTGGGTCTGTCGCCCCGGGACGCGCGGCTTTTCATGGTGTTCGACGGGCGGTGGAAGCTGATCCACGCCGAGGGCGGCTTCCGCCCGATGCTGTTCGACCTCGACACCGACCCGGAGGAGTTTCATGACCTCGGCGGCGATCCGGACCTCGCCAACCAGATCGCGCGGCTCTACGATCACCTCGCCCGCTGGGGGCGGCGCATGTCGCAGCGGGTCACCCGGTCGGACGCAGATATCGAGGCGATGCGCGGCCGCTCCCTCCGGCGCGGCATCCTGCCCTTTCTGTATGACGGCAGCGAAGTCGACAGCGAATTGACGCAGAAGTACCGCGGGCCGGCCCGCCAGAACCACGTCGACGGTGACGGGTGACGCCACCGGTCGACCCCGCCCCGGCGGCCATTTTAGCGGCTCGCTCCGCCAGCGAGAGTGCGGTCTTTCCGCCAGGACGGCAGGGCCTCAGCCGGGATCGTCGGCTTCTCCGGAGGCGTCCTCGGCAGTCCGCCCTGCTTCAGCGCCACGGGACGCCGGTCATCGGAGGCTTGAAGTGCGTACTCGCGCCGGATGTTCTCATCGGTCACTTCGGAAGGAGCCCCGACAGGCCGAAGCAGTCGGGTCGGGCTTGGGCCGGACGACCGTGCGATCCTTCCGAACTCAATGCACAAGTGCATCACGGTTGCATCAATCCAGATGGAATACCTCTTCCATCATCGCCCACCACTCGCCATCACGGCGGCTTTCCAGGGGGCGCTGCATGGGATTGCAGATGGCCCACCAGCGCTGCGTCGGCTCGTGCTCGGCCATCTTCTTCATGTCCGTCTCGAAGTCAGTGCCGTGGTATTCCCAGGTGGCGAAGAGAAGGTTCTCGGGCTCGCGCAGGTAGATCGAGTAATTTCGGATGTTCGACGCCCTGATCTGGTCCAGGACCTCCGGCCAAGCCTCGGCGTGGAGCTGCTTGTATTCCTCGATACGCTCTGGCGCGATACCGATGACCATGCCCATGCGCTGCATACGCTCTCTCCTATATCTGTATGGGATCGGCGGCGCGTTGCGCGCCGATGGCGTCCCAGTCCCACGCGAGCCCGAGCCCCGGCGCCGGCGACGGGACGCCGTGGCCGTTCTCGATGCGCATTGGCTCCGCGGTGATGGTGTCGAGCTGCGGGATGTACTCCAGCCACCGCGCGTTCGGCACGGCGCAGCAAAGCGACACGTGCAGTTCCATCAGGAAGTGCGGGCAGACGGCGATGTTGAAGGTCTCCGCCGCGTGGGCCACCTTCAGCCACGGCGTGATGCCGCCGATGCGCGCCACATCCACCTGCACAACGGAGCAGGCGCCGCGCTGCATGTATTCGCGGAACCACGAGGCGCTGTAGATGCTCTCGCCCACCGCGACCGGTAGCGTCGTCGATGCGCAGAGACGTGCATGGCTGTCTATATCGTCGGACAGCAGCGGCTCTTCCAGCCAGCCGATATCGAGGGGCTCCAGCAGGCGGGCGCGACGGATGGCTTCGTCGACCCGGAAGGCCTGATTGGCGTCGGTAAAGATCTCGAAGCCGCTGCCGACCGCGTCGCGCACGGCGCTCAGGCGGGCCACGTCCTCCTGCGGATCCGGTTTTCCCACCTTCACCTTGCAGCCTCGAAACCCCTTTGCACTGGCCGCCACGGCGTCGTCCACCAGCGCCTCCGTCTCGATGTGCAGCCAACCGCCCTCGGTGGTATAGAGCGGGATGCTTTCGCGCGCCCCGCCGGCGAGCTGCCAGAGAGGCAGGCCAGCGCGCTTCGCCTTCAGGTCCCACAGCGCCGTGTCGATGGCAGCAAGGGCGAGCGCGGTGATGGCACCGGGCGTGGTGGCGTGCGTGTGGTACTTCAACGTACGCCAGACGGCCTCGATGTTGGCGGCATCCATGCCCTTCAGCTTCGGCGCCAGGTCGTCGTGCAGATGGGCGAGAACGGCGGTGCCGCCGGTGCCGATGGTATAGGTGTAGCCCGTGCCCGACGCCCCGTCCGTGTCGGTGATGGTGACGATAGGGGTCTGCTGGCTCACGAAAGCCTGGATCGCGTCGGTGCGCACCACCTTCGGCGCGAGATCCACGTAAGCGATCTCGATGCGATCTATCTTTGCCATCACGCGACCTCTGCGACCTTATGGATGCGCGCCATGATGGCCTCGCTCATGTCCGCGGCATCGCGGGTGTTGTCCAACTCGCCCACCACCTCGAAATCCGCCATCACGACGATGCGGTCGGCGAGCGAGATCATCTCGGGCATGTCGGACGAAATAAGCAGGATCGCCGTGCCCGAGGCGGCGAGCTCGTGGATCAGCTCGTGCAGGTAGACCTTGGTCTGGATGTCGATGCCGACCGTTGGCTCGTCGACGATCAGGACCCGCACCTGGGCGGCAAGCCATTTGGCGACACTTACCTTCTGCTGATTGCCCCCCGACAGAAGCGAGACCGGCTGGGCCAGCGACGGCGTGCGCACCTGCAGGCGTTCGATATACGGCGTCACGGCGTCCCGTTCGGCCCGGTCCGGAAGCCAGCCGAGCGCCCGCGCAATGCGCCGCCAGACCGTGACGGCCACGTTGCGGCGCACCGAGTGCATCAGGATCAGCCCCTCGTGCTTGCGGTCCTCGGAGACATAGCCGATCCGGTACCGCGAGAGCGCGGTGGCGACGCTGTCGATCCGGGCGCTGCGTCCGCCAACCTGCACCTCGCCCGAGGTCACCTTGGCCGCCCCGATGACCGCCTTGGCAAGCTCCGTGCGCCCCGCGCCGACCAGCCCGTAGAGACCCACAATCTCGCCAGCACGGACCTCGAGATCGATGTTGCGGTGCCCCAGGTCGGTGGCGACGTCGCGCAGCGCCAGCACCGGCTCGCCGGTGGCGGTGCGCTCGGTGCGGCGGACCGCGGTCTCGTCGCGCCCGATCATCAGACGCACCACGTCGGACCGGTCGAGCCCGTTCAGAGACCGGGACGCGCACGCGTTGCGGCCATCGCGCAGCACCGTCACGCTGTCGCAGAGCTCGAACACCTCGTCGAGTTTGTGCGACACGAAGAGGATCGCGACTCCCTTGTCCCTAAGCTCCCGCAGCAGCCGGAACAAGGTTTCGGTTTCGTGCGGCGTGATCGAGGCTGTGGGCTCGTCGAGCACCAGAAGGCGCGCGTCGAGGCTGAGCGCCTTGGCTATCTCGACCAGTTGCATGCGCGCCACCGAAAGATTGCGCACCGGGATGTCGGGGTCGATCTCGAGGCCCAGCGGCGCCATGAAACGCCGGGCCGCCTCCCGCACCTCGCCATAATCCACCAGGCCCGCCCGTGTCGGCAGGCGTTCCAGCATGATGTTCTCGGCGACCGAGAAGCGGGGGATCAGGTTGCGCTCCTGGTGCACCGCGGAGATGCCGTGCGCGAGGGCATCGTGTGGCCCGAAGAATTGCATCGGCTCGCCGTCCAGCAGGACGGTGCCCGAATCCGGCCGATGGACCCCGGTGATGATCTTGATCAGGGTGGATTTGCCGGCCCCGTTTTCACCCAAAAGCGCATGGATGCTGCCGGCTTCGAGTGTCAGGGACACGTCGTCCAGTGCCTGCACGCCCGGAAACGCCTTGCTTGCGCCAGTGATAACGAGCTTTGCGGTCATGCCGGCTCCCTGAAACGACTAAGCGCGACCGCAGCGAGGATCAGCGCACCCAGAACAAGCTGCACGGCATAGGGATCGACGTTGAGAAGCACCAACGCGTTATTGATCAGCATGATGATGGCGACGCCGAGAACCGTGCCGGCCACCGAGACGTGCCCGCCGGCCAGCACCGCCCCGCCGATGACCGGCGCGGCGAAAGAGATGATCAGCCAGTCATCGCCAATGGTGGGCTGGCCCAGCTGGAGGCGCGCCACGGCCAGCATCCCGGCCACTGCCGCCAGCATCCCCGAGAGCACATGCGCGGCGACCACGACCCGCCCGACCGGGATTCCCGACAGCTTTGCCGCGTTCAGATTACCGCCCACCGCCAGAAGCTGGCGGCCCAGCACGGAGCGGCGCATGAACACCCAGACCGCGATCCCGATCGCGCCGCTGACGAACAGCAGGTAGGGGAAGAAGCCGAACCGAGCGTTGCCGAACGACTTCACCGCATCCGGGATCTCGTAGAACGGCTGCGCCTCCGTGATGCCGATGTTGGTCCCCTTGAAGATGGCAAGCGTGGCGAGCGTCACCACGAAGGCGTTGAGCCCCGTCACATGGGTGACGACGCCGTTCAGCGTGCCGCCGGCGACCCCGACGAGGAGACCGATGAGGATCGCCACGGGGATCGGCACTGACCAGACCTCCATCACGCCCGCGAAGGTGATGGCGGCAAGACCACCGATGGCGCCGACCGAAAGGTTCAGCTGCCCGATGGCCACGATCACCATCTGCGACAACGCTATCAGGATCGAGAGCGAGAACGCCGTCAGCATCACGTAGAGGTTGTAGGTCGACAGGAAAGAGGGCTGCGCGAGGCCGAGCGCCACCGCGCCGACCGCGAACGCGACGAGCAGTCCGAACCAGTCGGTGCGCAGAAGATGCATCGTCGCGCTCATCGAACCCGCCTCTTTGCCATGACATGGGCCCGCAACCGGTCGAGCACGACGGCGACCAGCAGGATGACCCCGAGAAAGGCCTGCACCCAGAACTCTCCGACCTGGAGTTGCAAAAGCCCGTTGGAGAGAACCGTGACCATCGCGGCTCCGAGGAACGTGCCGGCCACGGACAACGTGCCGCCGGTCAGGAGCGTGCCGCCCAGCACCGGTGCAAGGAAGGCGGGCAGCAGCCAATCCATTCCGAGTTGCCCGGCCATCGACGGCAGCGCCGCGCCGTTGCGCGCGGTCAGCATCAGACCTGCAAAGGCGGCGAGTGCGCCCGACAACCCATGGCAAACGACGATCGTCCGCTCCACCGGAACGCCGGAGAGACGTGCCGCCGAAGGATTGGCGCCCGCCGCGAGAATCTGGCGCCCAATCAGCGTGTGGTGAAACAGCCACCACAGAAGCAGCCCGACGACGATCGAGGCGTAGAGCATCGAGGACGCGAAGAACCATGTCTTCAGCTTGGCGAGGCTCACGAACTCGGCCGGCAGCGCGTTGAACGCCTCTGCCTGTGTCAGAACGATCATCGCCCCGAAGAACAGGCTCATGGTGGCCAGGGTGACAACGAAGGAGTGCACCCGCATGGCCACGGTCAGAATACCGTTGAGCGCGCCGAGCGCCGCGCCGAATGCCAGCGCAAGCAGCGCCGACACGATGATCGGCAGGCCAGCGACCTGCATTGCCCAGCCTCCGACCATGACCGCGGACACGCCGATGGCCCCGACCGCGAGGTTCAGCCCGCCGGTCACCAGGACGACCATCATCGAAAACCCGATCACCACGTCGATCGCGAGCACGCGAGTCAGCGCGTAGATATTGAAAGGCGAGTCGAAGCCCGGCGCCAGGTAGCTGAACACGATCACCGCCCCCACCGTGATCAGCAGCAAGCCGACTTCGTTGGACGCAAGGACGGCGAAGGTCGGCCCCTTGGGGCCGGCCCTGCCGGGGATTGCCTTGGTGGACATTCCGGAAGCCCGCCCGGCTCAGTTCGGGCAGTTCATGTAGGTGTCCTTGAAGTCCGCCATGATCTTGTCGGTCTCCTGCACCATGGCATCCTGGTAATTGTCGACCTGATCCGCTCCCACGAAGGCGGTGCCGCTGTCTATGAAGCGGTCGGTCTGGGCGGTGGTCAGCCAGGGCGCGTCGTCCTTCATCGTGCATCCCGAGCGCACCAGGTCCATCGCGTAGACACCGATATAGCCCTGTCCGTAGGGGTTCTGCAGCATCGTGCCGTGGACGAAGCCGTCCTTGATGGCGTCGAGCACCACCTGGTCGTGGTCGATGCCGACCATCTTGATGCGCTGGTCGCCGAGGTTGCGCAGGCTCGTGGCGGCCACCACGGCCGGCACCCAGGCGGTCGTGACGATGCCGTCAACCTCATCGCCCTGCGCCGCAAGGAACGCGTTGATCTTTTCGTCGGCCGGCTCCGGCGCATCGATGTCGGCGATGACCTGCATGACTTCCACGCCGTCGTGCTCGCTGGCGGCCTTCTCCACCGCGTCGATCCGCAACTGGGTGTTCGGATCGACGAGGAAGCCGGTAAAATGCGCGATCTGGCCGGATCCGCCCATCGCGTCGATAAGCTCCTGGGTGCCAAGATAGGCGGAGTTGTAGACGTCGGTGCCAAGACAGAAGAGCGCCGGGGTGGGCGCTTCCGTGCAGCCGGCCAGCGTCGCCGACGGGATCTCGAAGTCATCCAGCTCGCCCAGCGTAGCATTGGTGCCGGAGGCGTCGCCGGGGAAAACCAGGAAGGCGTTGTAGCCCTGTGCCACCAGACTCTCGATCATCTCGTTCTGCTGGCTGAGTTCCCAGGCCGGCGGCACCGAGTATTCGGCCTCGACGCCGAAGTCTTCGGCGGCGGCCGCCGCCGCGTCCTCCCATGCCGCGAAATACGGATGAGGCCCGCCGGGGATCAGGGCAGCCTTGGTGTCCGCGGCCTGCGCGACGCCGGCCGAGAGCAGCAGCGCCATCGACGCAGCCGTCGTGAAAATCGATTTCCTCATGATACTTCCTCCCGCTGAAATTGTGTCCGACTCTTTCGCATCCCGAGGACGCTTTACTTGAAGTTCATTTTTGACAATTCTGTTCATCAGTGAACCTTAGGTCATGCCCCTGCGTCAAGATTGAGATGAGCGGACAAACCAGCCGGTATCGCGCGCCCGCGCTCGACAAGGGTCTCGACGTTCTCGAGCTCCTCGCCGAGCACGAGAACGGGCTGTCGCAGGCGGAGATCGCCAAGGCGCTCGGCCGCTCCCCCTCGGAGCTGTACCGGATGCTGGACACGCTGGTGCGGCGCGGCTATGTGCGCCGTTCGGCCACTGCCGACCGGTTGATGCTGGGCCTGAAGCTCTTCGCACTGGCGACGACGCACCCGCCCATGCGCCGCCTGCTGCAGGCCGCCACCGAGGTCACCACCGAGGTGGCGGAAGCGACGCTTCAATCCTGCCATCTCACGCTCTACCGCGACGGGGCGCTCTTCGTTGCCGTACAGGCCGACAGCCCCGGCCGCGTGGGCCTATCCGTACGTCTCGGCGCAGAGGTGGATCTCCTGACAACCGGGTCGGGTCTCGCGATGCTCGCCTTCCAGACCGAGGCGCGCCGCGCCCGCATGCTTTCGGCCCGCAATGTCGGCAGCCTGCCTGAAGCCGCGGCCGAAGCCATTCAAGTGGCCGTCGCGCTCGGCCATGTCATGCGTCCAAGCAGCCAAACGGTGGGCGTGACGGATCTCGCCTGCCCGATCATCGGCCGCACCGGCGATGCGGTAGCCGCGCTGTCGATGCCGTTCATCGAGCGGCTCGATCCGCCTGGATCGCCATCGGCCCCTGACTGCCTTCGCCTCCTGTCCGAGGCGGCTGGCAGGCTGTCGGTGGAAGTGCCCCCCGCCGTCGCGGGCGAATTCGAACATGAGGAGGCCTCGGTGCCGTCATGACCCTGTCCACGCGCCGGCTCGGTGCCACATCGGTTTCCGTCACCACCCTCGGTTTCGGCTGCGCGCCCATCGGCGGCCTGCTCGGCGCAGTGGACGAACGTCCGGCCCGGCACGCCCTCGACACCGCCTGGGAGGGCGGCGTGCGCTACTTCGACACCGCCCCGTTTTATGGCTTCGGCGCCTCCGAGCGACGCGTTGGCGATGCACTTCGCGAGCATCCGCGCGACGATTACGTGCTGAGCACCAAGGCCGGTCGATTGCTGCGCCCCCACGCCGATCCGCCCGGGGCCGAGAACGGATGGGAGCAGCCCCTGCCCTTCCGGCCGGTCTATGACTACGGCTACGACGCCGTGCGCCGATCGCTGGAGGACAGTCTGCAGCGCCTCGGACTTGAGCGGATCGACGTGCTCCTGCTGCACGACATCGGCCGCTTTACCCATGCCGAAGCGGCGCATGCACACCATTTCGAGGCGGCGACGACCGGCGGGCTCAAGGCGTTGATGGAGATGAAGCGAGAAGGCCTGATCGGCGCCTATGGGATCGGCGTCAACGAGACGGCTGTCCTGATGGCCGCGCTGGAGCGAGGCGAGTGGGACTGCTTCCTGCTCGCCGGGCGCTACACGCTCCTTGAGCAGGATGCGCTTGATGACCTGCTGACGCTCTGCGTCTCCCGCGGCACCAGCATCATCTGCGGCGGCCCCTACAATTCAGGCCTGCTCGCCGGTGGCGCCACCTGGAACTATGCCGAGGCACCAGCCGACCTGATCGCCCGCCGCGACCGTCTGGCCGCTATCTGCAACGATCACGGCGTGTCCCTGCGCGCGGCCGCGCTGCAATTTCCGTTGGCGCATCCGGCAGTCGCCTCGGTCATTCCCGGCGCCCGCACGCCGGACGAGGCCAGGGACAACCTCGCCCGCCTGGCAGAGCCCCTCCCGGCCGATCTGTGGCGCGAGCTACAGCACGAAAACCTTCTCCGTCCCGACGCCCCGATCCCAAGCGCTTGAGAGGCCCGATGCCCGGCTTCCCCATCATCGACACCCATGTTCACTTTTGGGACCGCGACGAGGTTCCGCTCTCGTGGCAGAAGGGGCTACCCATCGACCGGCCCTTCCGTCCTTCTGATCTTGAAGCCGATCGCGGCTCGGTCGAGCTCGAGGCCATCGTCTTCGTGGAGGCCAACGTCGACCCTTCGGGTCATATCGCAGAGGCCGACTTCGTCACGCGTCTTGCGGCCGAAGACCCTCGTATCAAGGCCATCGTCGCCCACGCCCCCCTCGATTCTCCGACCGTCGCCGAGGACCTCGCCGCCCTTGCCAAGCGCCCGCTCGTCCGCGCCGTCCGTCACCTCATCCAGGGAAAGGACGCGGCCGAGCTCACCGGCAGCGACGCGTTCCGCAGTGGCCTGAAGCGCCTGCCGGACCACGGCTTCCACTTCGAAATCTGCATTCTCCACGACCAGCTCGCCCCGGTGCTGCGCCTCGTGGAGGTTTTGCCCGAGGTGACGTTCGTGATGGACCACATCGCCAAGCCCGGCATCAAGGCGGGCCTGCGCGAGCCTTGGTGGAGCGAGATCGGGACGCTGGCCTCCTTCCCGAATGTCGTCTGCAAGCTCTCCGGCGTCGCCACCGAGGCCGATCACAACCGCTGGAGCGAGGACCAGCTGCGCCCGTACATCGACCGGGTGATCGAGGTGTTCGGTCCGGATCGGCTGATGTTCGGGAGCGACTGGCCGGTGCTGCGCCTTGCCACCGACTATGTCCGCTGGGTCGACATGGTTGACCAGGCCTTCTCGGATCATACCGAGGAGGAGCGGAAACGTGTATTCGCTGGAAATGCTCGGGAGATCTACAGAATTTAAACGGCTCTGCGGCGCCCCGAGGGCCCGTCGTGACACCGGGTGGCGCACGGGCGTGGGTGACAGACGCCGTACGCGGAGCGCTTTCCCGCCGGCCACAGCTGTAACGCGAGCTTCGCGGTGTGAGCCCCAAAAGCGAGACGTGCTATGTCAGGATGTCCCCGGGCCCCGACCCGAGAGAAACCTCGAGTGCAGCTTGCGCGATCGTCGATCGATCGATGCCGAAGTGCTTGTAAAGGTCGGAGATGCGGCCGGACTGGCCGAAATGCTCCACGCCCAGAGAGGCGGTTCGATGCCCGGCGACACTGCCCAGCCAGCCGAGCGTGGCGGGATGTCCGTCGAGGACGGTGACGATACCGCAATGCCGCGGCAGATCGCCCAGGAGACGCTCCACGTGAGAGCGGGCTCCGGTGTTGCCTTTCCGGCGGGCTCGGTGCGCAGCGGTCCAGCCGGCGTTCAGCCGGTCGGCCGAGGTCACGGCGAGCACCGCCACGTCCCTCCGGCGTTCGCCGATCATTCCGGCAGCGGCGATGGCCTCGGGCGCAACGGCGCCCTGGTAGGCGATGACGACTTCGCAGTTCGGCCCCGGCGGCCGTAGCCAATAGGCCCCGTCGATCGCACCCTGGTGAAACGCCTCATCCCGCCGGCGGCCAGGCTGTTCGATCACGTGCGTCGAGAGACGCAGGTACACCGAGCCGCCGGTTTCGTCCCGTAGCCAAGTGCGCTCGTCCGGGTCTCCTGCCCCGTCACGCTGCATGTAGTCGAAAGACCATTCCATTATTCGGGCGAGCTCGTCCGCGAAGGCCGGCTCGAAGGCCGCGAGCCCGTCCTGCGACATTCCGATGAGGGGCGTTCCCACGGATTGATGCGCTCCGCCCTCGGGGGCGAGCGTGACGCCGGCCGGGGTGCCGACGATCATGAAGCGCGCGCCCTGATAGCAGGCATAGTTCAGCGCATCGAGACCGCGCGAAACGAATGGATCATAGACGGTCCCGATAGGGAGCAGCCTTTCTGCGAACAGTTCGTGCGAAAGGCCGGCTGCTCCGAGGAGGAGGAACAGATTCATCTCGGCGATGCCCAGCTCGAGATGCTGCCCATCGGGCCGGAACTGCCACTTCTGCGTCGACGGAACCTTTTCGGACCGGAAAGTATCCGCGACCGTGTCGCGCGCGAATAGATGTCGGCGGTTCACCCAACTCGACAGCCCGGTAGAGACGGTGACATCCGGTGAAGCCGTGACAACGGAGCCTGCCAGTTCGCTGTCCGACTTGGCGAGGTCGTCGAGGATGCGGCCGAACGTGGCCTGCGTCGAAAGCGCCTCGCCCTCGGGCGCCGAAACTCCCGGTACAGCGAGCGATGGCGCCGAGAACCGCCGGGTTCCGTCGGCAAAGAAGCGGGTCTTCGACAGGAATTCGCGGAAGCCGTCCCCGTCCTCTACGGCGGCCAACGGGTCCCATTCCGCGCCCTCCGGCACACCGGAGGCGGCCTGGAATTCCGCCATCTGCGCCTTCGTCATGAAGCCGCCGTGATTGTCCTTGTGCCCGGCAAGCGGCGTGCCCCAGCCCTTGACCGTGTAGGCGAGGAAGCAGACCGGGCGATCGTGATCCACGGCGGCGAAGGCATCGCAGAGCGTTTGGAGGCAATGCCCGCCGAGGTTGGACATCAGTTCCCCGAGTTCCGCATCGCCGCGCCGGTCCAGCAGTGCAGCAATTTCGGCTTCGTCGCCGATGTCATTCATCAGACGCTCGCGCCAGGCCGCGCCACCCTTGTATGTCAGCGCCGAATACAGGTCGTTCGGGCAGTCGTCGATCCAGCGGCGCAGCGTCTCGCCGCCCGGCTCCTCGAACACCGCCCGCTGAAGTGCCCCGTACTTCAGGCGCACAACCTCCCAGCCGAAGGTGCCGAAGACGCGCTCGATACGCTGCCAGAGACCCTCCCGAACGATGCCGTCAAGGCTTTGGCGGTTGTAGTCGATGATCCACCAGACGTTCCGGAGATCGTGCTTCCAGCTCTCCTGCAAGGCCTCGTAAACGTTACCTTCGTCGAGTTCTGCATCCCCGACAAGCGCAACCATTCGGCCGGTGCGGCCTAAGCCCCTGCCCTTCGCCATAAGGTAATCCTGCACCAGCGATGCGAAGGCGGTGATCCCGACGCCCAGACCCACGGAACCGGTCGAGAAATCGACGTCATCGATGTCCTTCGTGCGCGAAGGGTAGGATTGCGCGCCGCCGAAGCCGCGGAACGCCTCGAGCTTCTCGCGCGTCTGGTTTCCCATCAGGTATTGCATGGCGTGGAACACGGGGGAGGCGTGCGGTTTCACCGCCACCCGGTCCTGTGGCCGGAGCGCAGTGAAGTAGAGCGCCGTCATGATGGACACGATGGATGCCGAGCTGGCCTGGTGTCCGCCGACCTTCAGTCCCTCGGGGTTGTCGCGCAGATGATTGGCGTTGTGGACCATCCAGCAGGCGAGCCAGAGAAGCCGGCGTTCAACGGTCTTCAGGTGGTTGAGGTCGCGGGACGACGACATCGGCGGCTCCCTCAGCTTTCGTGCGCCGTCTTGGCATTGAGCCGAACCCCGGTGTCGGCGTCGAACAGGTGCATTTCGGCCAGATCTGTGAGAAACGGCACGCTCTTCTCGGGGACCAGCCGTGTGCTGGGGCGGAAAACGCGAGCGGTGACCTCTGCCTGTCCCATCTGAAGGAAGAGCAGTGCCTCGCCGCCCAGCGGTTCGACCAGCGTGATATCGGCGCTGAATGAGAAGGGTGTTTTCATCGGGCCTGCCATCCGCTCGGGCGCGATGGACTCGGGTCGCAAGCCCAGTGTCACCGGCCGGTCCGGCCCAACATGATCGAAGACGGACTGATCGAGAGGCAGCGTCGGGCCACCCGGCACCGAGACTGCCACGCCGTCGTCGCTCGCCACGGTGCGTGCATCGATCAGGTTCATCGGCGGGCTGCCGATGAAGCCTGCGACGAAGCGGCTGGCGGGCGCGTGAAAGACCTCGTCCGGAGTGCCGACCTGTTCGATCCTCCCGTCGCGCATCACCACGATCCGGTCGGCCAGGGTCATCGCCTCGACCTGATCGTGCGTGACGTAGATGACTGTTGTGCGGACCTTCTCGTGCAGCTTCTTGATTTCGGTGCGCATCTGTCCGCGCAGCTTGGCGTCGAGGTTCGACAGCGGCTCGTCGAAGAGGAACACGTCGGGGTCGCGTACGATGGCCCGTCCCATCGCGACCCGCTGGCGCTGGCCGCCAGACAGCGCAGCCGGGCGGCGCGAGAGGAAGTCTTTCAGACCGAGAAGGCCCGAGGCACGGTTGACCTTTTTCTCGATCTCGTCCTTCGGGCGGCCCGCCATGCGCAGCCCGAAGCCCTGGTTTTGGCGTACCGTCATGTGCGGATAGAGCGCGTAATTCTGGAATACCATCGAGATGTTGCGTTCCCGCGGCGGCAGGTCGTTGACGACGCGGTCACCGATCTGGATCTCGCCGCCCGAAATGTCCTCGAGCCCTGCGATCATGCGCAGGGTCGTGGACTTGCCACAGCCCGACGGGCCGACGAAGACAACGAATTCCTCGTGCGCGATGTCCAGATCGAAGTCGTGTACGGCCTGAAAGCCGCCGTAGCGCTTGACCACCTGCCTGAGCGAAACCTCGGCCATCGCGGCCTCCCTATGCCTTGACCGCGCCGGCCGTGAGCCCGCCGACGAGGTATTTCTGGATAAAGGTGAAGAAGATCGCCGGCGGGATCAGCGCGAGCGTCGCCGCCGCCATCATCTGACCCCAGTCAACACCGGACTTGCCCACGAAACTCAGAAGGCCCACGGCGAAGGTCTTCTTCGTTTCGGATGTGATCAGCATGAGCGAGAACAGAAGCTCGGACCACGCCGCGGTGAAGACGAAGCCCAACGTCGCGCCGATACCGGGCAGCATCAGCGGCAGGATGATCCGGATCAGAGCTTGGAACCGGGTGCATCCGTCGATCATCGCCGCCTGCTCGAGCTCGCGCGGGATGCCTTCGTAGAACGAGTGCATCAGGAACGCCGCGAACGGCAGGTTGAAGGCGGTGAAGACGACGATCAGTCCGATCCGCGTGTTCACCAGCCCGATCGGCGCGAGAAGCTGATAGAGCGGCGTGATCACCATCACCAACGGGAAGAGCTGCGTGATCACGAGGAAAACCATCAACGTCCGCTTGCCCGCGAACTCGAACCGCGAGAAGGCGTACCCGATCCCGGCGGCGAGCACCGTCACCGCCGCTGCGGTGCCGAGCGACACGATCACGGTATTGCCGAAGAAGACCGGGAACGGGCTCTCCTCGATGACGTAGGCGAAGTTCGCCAGCGTGAGACTCGACGGCCAGATGGTCGTACCTTCGGAGTACAACAGGTCGTCGGGCGTCAGCGATATGCGGATCAGCCAGAACAGCGGGAACAGCGCGAAAGCCAGGTAGGCCAAGCGAACCAGCCACAATGCGGCACCGGTGATCGATTTCATTGGCCAAGCCTCCCACGGACGAAAAGAAGCAGGATGGAATAGATCACCAGCATCGCCATCAGTACCGTGGCGAGCGCGGAGGCATACCCGAAGTCCATGGACTTGTAGGCGCTGGTGAAGACGTAGTTGGGCAGCGTCTGCGACGAGTTCGCGGGCCCCCCCTCGGTCATCACAAAGATCAGGTCCGGCGAATTCGCGACCCAAACTGTGCGTAGCAGGATGGTGATGGTGATCATGGGCATCAGAAAGGGCACGGTGATGTGCCGGAACGACTGCCACGGCGACGCCCCGTCGATGGAGGCCGCCTCGTACAGGTCTTGCGGGATCGACCGCAGTGCCGCGAGCAGGGTGATCGCAAAGAACGGAATGCCCCACCAGATCATCGCGGTGATCGGGCCATAAAGCGCGAGGTCCGGGTCCGACAGGATGTTGCGCGGCTCTTCCAGCACGCCCACCGCCGTCAGCCACCCGGGCAGCGGGCTGACGATGGGATTGAAAAGCCATTGCCAGTTCAGGCCGGACAGAAACGTCGGGACCGCCCACGGCAGGAAGACGAGCGACTGGAACACCGCCCTTCCCGGGAACGGCCTGTTCAGGATCAGCGCGAGCCCGAGGCCCAGACCCAGCTGGAACGCCACCGACCAGAACGTCCACCGCGCCGTGTTCGCGAGCGCCAGCCAGAACGTGCGATCCGTCCAGAGCTCGAGATAGTTCTCGACGCCGTTCCACCCGCGCGACATCGGGCGGAAGATGACGTAGTTCTGGAAGCTGAACGAGATGCCGACCGCCAGGGGAACCAGCATCACCAGAGCCACGATCGCGATGCCCGGCGCGAGATAGGCATAGGCCTCGGCGGCGGCGAACCGCCGCCGAGTGCGGGACGGCGAACGCCCGGTCGCCGCCGGAGTGTCCGCCGCCACGCTCATTGCTCGGACATCCAGCGCTGCTGAGCCTCCGTCAGGAACGCATCCCACTCCTGGCCCAGCTCCTCGGCCGTCATCTGGCCCAAAAGCGCGGCCTGACTTGTCTCGACAGCGAGGACGTCGAAGAATTCACCGAGCTCGGGAAGGTGCGCGGGCCAGGTCATCAGGTCCCAGCGGTCGTCTTCCAGTTCGGTGAAGAACCCGGCGAACTGCGGGTCGTTGTAGTACTCGTCGTCCTCGGGGATCTCGACCGCAGGGACGATGCCCATGAACTTTGCCCATTCCAGGTTCACCTCGGGCGCCGAGAGCCGCCCGATGAACTCCTGAGCGAGTTCCGGGTTCTCGGAGCTATTGGACACGGCCCATCCGATCATCCCGATCGGCGGCGAAATCTCGCCCGCCGGTCCGATGGGCACCGGCGCCACGGCGAAATCCTCCCGCCCCATGCGCTCGCGCACCTGGATCAGTGCATCGGGGTCCTGGTCCATGAAGGCACAGGTGCCCGAGTAGAAGCCCGAGACCTGTTCGTTGAAGCCCCAGTTGACGGAATCCTCCGGCGCCGCCCCGTCGTTGTAGAGGTCGAGCATCATCTGGATGCCTTCGATCGCCTCCGGACTGTCGAAGATCGATGTGCCGTCTTCGTTGAACCAGCTGTCGGCCCCGGTCATGGCGGACACGGCCAGCCACCAGCCGACGAAGCCCCCGGTCGAGCCGCGCAGGCAATAGCCGTATTTACCGTCGATCTCGGAGACGGCGCGCGCCATCTCGTTGAACTCTTCCCAGGTCTCGGGCGGGGCGTCGTATCCGGCTTCGGCCAGAAGCGGCTTGTTGTAATACATCGCTCGAACGAAATAACCGTAGGGCACGAAGTACGAGGTGTCGTCGTAGATCTTGGTGAACTCCATCGTGGAGCCCGTCAGTTGATCCGCGCCCTCCCACTCGTTCAGCCAAGGCTCGAGGTCGCGCAGCACGTCGTTGACCGCGAGGGTCGAGATCCAGCGCTCGGGCATCTCGATCACGTCGATGGGCTGTCCCGACATCGTCATGGTCAGGATCCGCTCGAACGCCGAGTCCCAGGGAACCGTGATCAGCTCCACGTCCACATCGGGATGGTCGGTCTCGAATTCGGCGACGATCTCTTCCATGAGGCCCGTGCGCTCGTTGGTCGTCAGGACCTCGACCACCCTCAGCGTCTCGGCCGAGGCCATGCCGCCCCAGGCAGTGGCAAGCGCCGCGGCGGCTGCCAGTGTCGGTTTCAGTTTCATCCAGTCTCTCCCTTGTTGGTGGGCTTGAAGTTCGCTCACGCCTCTCCGGGCGCTTCGCAGGCTTCCAGCGCGCGCTCGACGTCGCGCCAGATGTCCTCCACGTCCTCGAGCCCCACATGAAGACGCACCATGTCGTCAGGGACGCCGAAGGCGTGGAAGGAATTCGTCAGGCCAGGCTGGATCAGCCCGAGCTGCGTCGGGAAGGCGAGGCTCTCGTGGCCGCCCCAGCTGACGCCCAGCCGGATCAGCCGAAGCGCGTCGCAGAACCGCCGCGCCGTCTGCGGGTCCGACAGCCCGAAGGCGAAGAGGCTCGACCACCCCGAGAGGGTCGAGCCTTCGAGCGTTCCATGGAGCGCCGGATGCCGCACCTCCGTGACCGCCGGGTGAGCGTCGAGCCTCTTCGCGATCTCGAGTCCCGCCCGGTGGTGCTGCCGCATCCGCATTGGCAGGGTCCGCATGCCCCGGATCAGGAGCCAGGCATCGAAGGGCGAAAGCTTCGCACCGAGGCTCGGATAGGCGACGCGGTTTATCTCCGCGATCAGATCGGCCCGCCCGCAGACGACGCCAGCCACGGTGTCAGAGTGACCGGAGAGGTACTTCGAGGCCGAGTGCAGCACCAAGTCCACGCCATGCTCGACCGGCCGCTGGAATGCGGGGCTGGCCCACGAGTTGTCGATCACGCTGACCGCTCCGGCAGCGCGCGCGATCTCGGCCAGGGACGGCAGGTCGAGCACGTCGAACGTCATGCTCGTCGGGCTCTCGAGATAGAGAAGCCGGGCGCCTCTCATCGCCTCCTGAACCGAATCGAGGTCCCTGCCCTCGACGAACACCACATCGATTCCCATCCGTGCCATCAGCCCCGTCATGAGACGGTAGGCATCGGGATAGACGTTGTTGACGCATACCACGCGGTCGCCGGTGCGCAGGAGACCCAGCAACGTGGCAGAGATCGCCCCCATGCCACTCGCGAAACCACGGGCGTCGTCGGCGCGTTCGATGGTGGCGAGCTTGGTCTCGAACGCCCGCACCGTTGGATTCATCCCACGGGTGTAAATCGGGTTGCGCTCCGGCGCCCTGAAGGCGGTCTCCATCGCGTCCACACTGCCGAACGTAAACAGGCTTGTCTGCACGATGGGCGGGACGGCGGCGCCGCCGGTGTCGGAATCCTCAGCCAGGATCGTGGCGAAGTCGGCGGGAATGGTGGGCTCACTCGTCATGGCGCAGGGTCGACTCCACGAAATCGATGATCCGCGTCACCGCGGCCACGGCGCCCGCCTCGTCCCTGCACGCCACCGCTTCGTAGAGGCGGCGGTGGTCCGGCTGGCTTTCGTCTGCGTATGGCTCTGTGACGAAGGGGTTTTCCCGCGATTCGTTGAAGGCGTCCGAGATGCGGTTGATGACCTGCTGGAAGATCTGCAGGTACAGCGGGTTGCGACTGGCGGTGAACATCGCCTCGTGAAACGCGCGGTCCTGACGGATGGCGAAGCCGTGTTCGGCATAGGCGGCTTCCATTTCCTCCAGCGCCACGCGCATCCGCTCGACGTCCTCCGACCGACCGCGGCGGGCCGCGAGCCGCGCAGCGTCGGTCTCGATCGCGCGGCGCAGCTCCAGTGAATCCAGCACCGCCTGGCGCTCGAGGTTGATCGTGACCGGCACATGAAGCGATGTGGCGCGAACATCGCGCGCCAGATAGGTGCCACTGCCCTTGCGGATCTGCACCACCCCCATCGCCTGCCACGTCTGGAGCGCCTCGCGGATGGTCGACCGGCTCACGCCAAGCTGCGCCGCCAGCGTCCTCTCGGTCGGAAGTCTGTCCCCCGGCTTCAGGTCCGCCGTCTGGATAAAGGCCGTGAGGGACCTGAGCACCCGAGCCGTGAAGCCGTCCCGCTCCAGCGGGCGGAGTGACAGCTGAGATCGTTGTGGTGCTTCCGTGGCCATGCTTCGCCGCAAATTGGTCTGACCACCCTACCTTCCACGAGGAGTTGCCCCAGTGTCAACCTGCGGTTCGAGGCGGAAACGATTTCCTCTGATCCGCCCACCAAAGAGCTGATCATGCCGACGAAGGTTTCGGTCATAAGTACGCGCCGGCTGACCGCGCTCCGGCATCTCCGATGCCTGCGCCATCACATGCCCAAGACGGCGACGCCCGTGGCCACCGCGATCAACGGCGCCCGATCACCTGTCACCGTCTCCGCGAAAGTGTGCAAGAAATCTGCTCGGGATGAGTTGGTGCTTCGGCTCATGTGCTGAACCGGGCTCGACGAGGCGCACTCCTCGTGCGACCGTATCAACGCGCCGCCGGAGCGAATGAGGCCCCGGCTAATTGACCATCCTCGCCGTGGTTAGGCTCGAGAAGCGGGTGGCCGTCGGCCCAGCCGCCGCCTTCCGCGCCCCTACCTACCGCGCACGCGTGGGGTGAAAGCGCCCGGGATCTACCGGCGGCGGCGTAATCGAGCGATATCGCCAGTCGCTTGCCGCGTCGACGGCTTCGAATCCCGCTCTTGAAGACACGCAGCTACACTATCTCATACGCCGCGATGCGCGTTTTACCCTTGGCCGCGACATTGCCCGAAAACACTGCTTCAGGGGCACTCCCTGCATATGACGCGCCGAAACCGCCGTGAAGGAAACCTCCTCTGCTGTTTCTGCGTGCGCTACTCCCCGCGCTGTAAGACCTCCTTTGCGCAGCAATACAGGTGTGCCGCAAGAAGTGCGTAGCCCATGAACTTGAGCGCATCTTCCGCGAAAGCTCTCGCACCCCAAGCCGTGAGCCCCATGAAATCTTGCCCGCCTTTAGGAATGCGAATGAAATCCGAAAACATAGCCGCCCCCAAACAGGCGAAAGCGGAAAGAAGCAGCCAAGATTGTTTTCGGGACCGGAGGACCTGAAGGCCTGCCAACCATACGCCAGCAGCCGCATATCCGGCATAAAACAGCATTTCGCCCCGTCCCTCGTGGAGCATTGCTAGATCGTCAGCGACGATCAATGTCGGTAACGCTACGGTGGCAAGCTCCAGCTTGCTCCACGTCCCGCTTTTCAACAAGGCGATCCAGAGAAGCACCAGCGGTATGCCAAGCATCACAATCCCGATATTCGAGATCAGGCCAGCGAGTGGTGGGGGGTTCTCGATCGCTGCGCGGTCCCGAAGCATCGCGCGCCAATCATATCCATAGGAATCTGCGACTAAAAGTATACCTACCAGAGCTGCCAACGAGACGGCAGCGATCAAACATGCAAAAGCGGGTGAACTTCGGGGGTCTGATTCGGTCTGTCTCTCAGCGCCACTTAGATTCCACATGATACAAGTGTAACAAGTTCATGACGGGATACAACAGCGATATCCATTCGGCCACAAGGCGGGAGGGCCAGATCCATTGGACATACGGGTAACACCGATTGAGAGCTGGTGCTCTGATCTTGCCCCCGCTTCACCGGGCACTCAGGCGGTTGGGATTGAGCCGCGATCAGCTTGCGTGGCAAGCGCATCTTCAGCCCTGCGTGAGTATCGAGAACTGTCCTGAGCGCTCACTTTAAAGTCTGCGAGCGAAACTTGTTCTATGTCTGGCTCATGATGAACCCAGGCTGCTCGAAGGTTGGAGCCTCCAGTAGACCCGGGGCCATGAATGCCGTTTCTGCCAGATTTGTGAGGTGGCCCCCGTTTTCCGGACAGTGTTGCGGCGCCGCTAAGCTTGCCTGTTGATCATGCCGCCGCTTTCAGGCCGGGGCCCTGATGGGCCTCGACCGGTGTTCGTCCGCCGAGCGCGGAGTGCGGGCGCTCGTTGTTGTAGAAGTCGATCCACTTGCCGATGCCAGCCCGGGCCGCTGACCCGGTCTCAAAGGCGTGCAGATAGACGCACTCATACTTCAGGGATCGCCATAGCCGCTCGATCATGACGTTGTCCATCCAGCGTCCGCGACCGTCCATCGAGACCTTCACCGTCGCATCCAGCAAGACTTGCGTGAAGCGCGGGCTGGTGAACTGGCTG
>NZ_FOXA01000031.1 GCF_900115595.1 Tranquillimonas alkanivorans | reverse complement strand
GACGCGCTCAGCAACTACTTCGCCGGCTTCATGCGGCCAGCCGACCGGACACGGTGACGGCGCTTCCCGGAGCGGCGCCTCTACTCTGCCGGGGGTGGATTGCGCGACCATCATCGTCTGCCGATGGCGAGCCGTCCGCTACGGGAGGTAGCACTGACATCGGCGGGGACGCGCTCGCGGTAAGCGGTCGCCATCGACGTCGAGACGTCGATGGCGGCTGTAAACTTTTCGGCCCCGCGACCGCCAGGCACGCCGAGGCAGACGGTTCCGCATGCGTCGGCTGAGGAAGGGGAGGGGTGTCCGCCAAGCAGCTTGATCCGATCCCGTCGATCGGCGGACTTCCGTGCTCGTGAGGCAGACCTGCTCTTATCGCACGGCCTGACAGCGTGGGTGCGGAGGGCCGGGGGCGTGAGGCACACCGGCGCGCGAAATAGTCTCATCTCGTGGGGTAGGGGGCGCTCGGGCTGAGATCCGTATGCAAGACCGCACCGCGCCGACAATGCCGTGCTGTCGTTTCGGCGGCGCGCCGGTTAGACGCAACCGCATGACCGAATCTCGAACCGTGATCATCGCCAGCCTAATCCAACCACCACTACTACGGCGACGGGCACGTAACCTTTCCGGCGCCGTCGACGGCCTCGGAGGAGATCAGGTTCCACCGCGTCGAGGGCACGTATGCCCGCGGGCGGGGCCGCACGAATGCCGCCGAGGCGAAAGCGATCACGTCTCTTATCCGGCGCAAGCTCGTCTCTTGGCTGGACCTGCCGGAGGCGGACCGGCCGACAATGGGCGTCATCACCTTCAACGGCGAGCAGCAGTCCTTGATCCTCGACCTGCTCGATGAGGTGCGCCGAGCCGACCCCCGGCTGGAGTGATTCTTCGCCGACGAGCGGGACGTCATGCTGTTCTCGATCACCTTCGGTGCGTTCGCAAACCGGCGTGTCGGGGTTCGGATCGACATGGGCATCGTGCACCCGGACTTCGCCGGCGCTTACCTCGCCGAGGTGGAGTGCGACGGGGCGCTGTATCATTCCAAATGAGGTGACGCTCACGACGGGTCGGGGAACCACAGCGGAGAGGGCAGGAGCCTCGTAACCGGTCGGAAGTCGACCTTCGGCGACTGCTTGTGACGGGGGAGTGCTCGTTCTTCCCGGGCGGCAAAGGAGCAGATCACCGCATGGCTCTTTGATCTTGACGCTTTCGACTTCGCACACCCCCGCCGAGAGCGTGCGCAGTCGATTTCCCGAAGTTGACCAGGCGGGACAGGTCGCTTATTCATCCTACCAATGAAAGAGACCTCACGCCTCGTCGCGTGGCGCTCTGGCGCTGCGCTTGCCGCACAATCTGTCGGGAGCCGGATCCTTCGAGGGGATTACCCGGAGGGAAAACGGCTGCCGCGAGAGGAGGAGCTGGCGGAAGAACTCAGTGTCTCTCGCAATACCCTTCGCGAAGCCATGAAGCTCTTGGCGGCGAAATCGCTCGTCCGCGTCGCGCCGCGACGAGGTACAGTGGTTCTTGAACGCGCCGAGTGGAATATTCTCGATTCCGACGTCTTGGACTGGTTCGGTCTCGAAATTGGGTGCGATCGAATGTTCCTGCAGGAGCTCGGGCGCATGCGCCAGATCATCGAGCCGGCTGCCGCCTTCGACGCGGCGCATTGTGCAAGCATCGAGGATGTCGCCGCAATCGCCGATGCCTATGCGGAGATGGCCGCATTAGCCACTGACGGGGCCTTCGAGGCGAGAGTTTCGGCCGATCTTGCCTTCCATGTCGCCGTGGCGGACGCCTCCGGCAACCGGTTTTTCCAGTCGATTACGCGCTCGATCATTCACGCGCTTCGCAGGTCCTTCGAGGCTCTTATCGATCCGCCAGGGAACTATGAGGCGAACCTGGCCAACCACCGCGCCGTACTCGACGCTATTCGCATTGGTGACCCCGAAGGTGCGCAAGCGGCGATGATGAGGCTCCTGCAGCGCAGCGAGTATGCGATGGAGCGGCTGAGCGGCAGGGCGATTGAGTGCGAGCAAGACGTACTGGACGAAGGGAAGGAAACATCTTGAACAAAACCATAGTCGTCGTCGGCGGATCAACGGGCATCGGGCGCGCTATTGCCGCCGGCTTTGCGTCTGAGGACAGGACATCCGTAATTGCGACCGGACACGAGCGGGTAGGGCACGACGAAGTCCCAGCGGGGGTGGAGAGTGTCGTGCTCGACGTGCGTGAGGCGGAAGCCATCAGCTCATTTTTTTCGGCTTTTGACCGGCTGGACGTGCTGGTGAATTGTGCCGGGATCATCCGGCGCCAAGGCGCAGAGTTCCGGCAGGCGGACTTCGCCGAGGTCGTGGACGTGAATCTCAACGGCACGCAGAGGTGCTGTGAGGCCGCTTTTCCCTCTCTGAAGGCTGCGAAAGGCTGCGTCATCAACACGGCCTCGATGCTGACCTTCTTCGGCAGCGGGACATCGCCGGCTTATGCCGCCTCGAAGGGCGGGGTAGGGCAACTCACCAAGTCCCTGGCCGTCGCGTGGGCGGCGGACGGGATCCGTGTGAATGCGCTTGCGCCCGGCTGGATCGAGACCGCGCTGACCGCTGCGCTCGGACAGGACGAGACTAAAAGCAACGCGATCCTTGGCCGCACGCCCATGCGCCGGTGGGGGCGCCCCGAGGATCTGGCTGGACCCGCCCAGTTCCTTGCTTCGCCCGCCGCTGCTTTCGTGACCGGGGCAATCCTGCCTGTCGATGGTGGCTTCTCGGCCGCTTGATACCGCCACTTCTTGGAGAATGAAGATGACTCAGACCGATGAACAGGCCCGGATGCCGTACCAGTTGCCAATGCCCGCGGAGGCGGGCAGGGACATTGTGGTCCCGCACGCGATCCCGGAGGATGACCGCGTCTGGGTACCGCAGGCAGAAAACGTGTGGTTCCGCCCGCTCTGCCTGAATGTATCGCAGGGGTACTGGGTGAACCTTCTCAAGGTCAGGAAGGCTGGAGTCCTCACCCGTCACCGGCACCCCAATCCCGTGCACGGTTTCGTGCTGAAGGGACGCTGGCACTACCTTGAGCACGACTGGGTCGCCGAGGAGGGGGGGTATGTCTACGAACCGCCCGGCGAGACGCACACGCTGGTGGTCCCGAATGACGTGGAGGAGATGATCACGCTCTTCCAGGTGAACGGGATCATGTACTACGTGGATCCGTGGGGAAAACACCTTGGATATGAGGACGTGTTTACCAAGGTCGATCTGTGCAGGGCGCACTATGAGAAGGTCGGGCTCGGGCGTGACTTCGTACAGCAGTTCATTCGCTGATTCTCCGATGCCGGACCGCAGTGACTCGAGCCGGAGCGCGAGGTGAGCCAAATCCCGTTCCGCGCCATCAGCGTCTTCTACGAGGTCGCGACGCAGCAGAGCGTCGCGGCCGCGGCGGAACGACTTGGCGTGACACCGTCTGCGGTGAGCCAGCAGCTTCGCAATCTCGAGGAGCAGGTCGGCAAGGTCCTGGTTGCGAAAGTCGGCCGGAAGATCCGCCTCACCGAGGCGGGCGAGCAGTACTACGAGATGATTGCAGAGGATGTGGAGCACATCATCACGTCCACCAACCGGATCCGCGGCGCGCAGACAACAACACTCCTGACAGTGCGCGCATCGCCGTCGATCGCAACGAAGTGGCTCCTGCCGCGCCTGCCGCGCTTCCTGGATGCCAACCCCGATCTCGACGTGCACCTTGACGGCTCGAACGAACCGACCGACTTCGCACGAGACACAGTGGATATTGGCGTCTACCACGGAACGGGCCGATGGCCCGGGCTGCACGTACAGCCGTTGGTGGACGAGCCATTTTTGCCCGTCTGTGCACCGACACTCACGGGGCTCGACGATCTCGCTATTTCCGACATTCCCAACCACCGCATGATCGTGTCGGTAAAGTGCCAGGTCCAATGGCGGGACTGGTTTGGCCTTGCTGGGCATCCGGATCTCGAGGCGCGGCGCCGCGTGCTCTTTGACCGCTCACACATGACCGTGGACGCCGCCTGTTCCGGGATGGGGATCGCGCTCGAGAGCGCGCTGATGATGGATCGGGAGCTTCGGGAGGGGCGGTTGCACATCCCAGTGGCAGAGGTGCCGAAGGTCGAACTCTGCACGCAGTGGCTCGTCTGCCCGCACCAGAACACGCGGCGTCGCCACGTTCGGCGGTTTATAGATTGGGTGCGTGCGGAAGCGGAAGAATGGCGATCCGCCCTCGATCTCCCAATGCTTAGATAAGCTGATCAATCGAAAAGAATTACTCAATTGTGCTGTTGGGTTGCGGTGCGCAACACTCTGTGGGCGGCACGCTGCGGCGGCCGTGAGAGGGAGGCTCTCGACCGGGAACAGACCACGACGCCTTATGGGCGAACGGTGATGGTCGCGCTCCGGCACCCGCTCGGGATCGGGGGCCTAATGGAACACGTGGCGTGAGCGCCATCGAGAACGAGGAAGTGAAGGAATGAACTTGTCAGCGATGCTCGCCGAGCGACATGCCGAAGGCCGTCCTGTCCGCGTGGGCCTGATCGGCGCGGGCAAGTTCGGCTCGATGGTGCTGGCGCAGGCAAGGACGATTCCCGGCTACCACATCGTCGGCGTAGCCGACCTGGATGCCGGTAAGGCGCGGGCCTCCCTCGATCGGGTGGGATGGGAAGCTGCGCAGTACAGTGCGCGCTCCCTCTCCGACGCTTACGACACAGGCGCGACGCACGTCACCGAGGATGCCGGATCGCTTTGTACCTTCGAGGGCATCGACTGCATCATCGAGGCGACAGGCCACCCCCTTGCTGGGGTCCGGCACGCGCTCAAGGCGATCGACGGCAACAAGCACATCGTGATGGTCAACGTGGAGGCCGACGTGATGTGCGGCCCGCTCCTTGCCGCCAAGGCTCGCGAGAAGGGGCTCGTCTACTCGATGGCCTATGGCGATCAGCCTGCGTTCATCTGTGAGCTCGTGGACTGGGTCCGTTCCTGCGGATTCGAACTGATTTCGGCCGGGAAGGGCATGAACTTTGAGCCGCCGTATCGTTACTCCACGCCCGACACTGTGTGGGGCTACTTCGGTTGGAGCGAGGAAGAAGTTGCTGCAGGCGACTTCAACCCGAAAATGTACAATTCCTTCACCGACGGCACGAAGGCGGCGATCGAGATGGCGGCTGTCGCGAACGGCACTGGCCTTGACTGCCCCGATGACGGCCTCGCGTTCTACCCGTCGGGGCTCCAGGATCTCGCCAGCGTGTTCAAGCCCGCGAGTGATGGCGGACGGCTGCCAGAGGCAGGCTTGGTCGATATCGCGGCGAGCCAGGAGCCGGATGGACGCGAAGTGCTCAACAACATCCGCTACGGCATGTTTGTGACCTTCAAGGCCCCGGACGCCTACACGCGCGATTGCTTCCAGCAGTATGGGCTGCTGACGGACAAGTCGGGCTGGTACGGCTCGATGTGGCGACCCTTCCACCTGATCGGGCTGGAGACGTCGGTGAGTGTTCTCTCGGCCACCTTGCGCGGAGAACCGACGGGCACCTGCAAAGAGTTTCGCGGCGACGCAGTTGCAACCGCGAAAAAGGACCTGGCGCCGGGCGACATGCTGGACGGGGAAGGCGGCTACGCCGTCTGGGCGAAGGCCATTCCCGCGGAACGCAGCCTCACCTTGGATGCGCTGCCCATCGGGCTGGCGCACAATGTCCGCCTGAAGAAAGCGGTAAAGCGGGACCAGGTGGTGCGCATGTCCGACGTGGAGCTTGTCGAGGATCTCGACGTCGTCGAGGTGCGCAAGGAGCAGTGCAGGAAGATGGCCACGAAGTCGGTGGCCGCCTGATGCCGCAGCGTTCAGGGCAGTTCGTCGTAATCGCCGAGTTCGAGGTGCCGCCGGAGCGCCTTGGTGGCTTTCTCGAGGCCGCCGGCGACGATGCAAGACACTCGGTCGCCGACGAGTCAGGGTGCCTCCAGTTCGATGTCTCGGTGGAGCAGGGCGACCCGGCGCGCGTGGTGTTTTACGAGGTTTACAAGAGCCAAACGGCGTTTGACGCGCACCTTCAGACACCGCATCTCGCTCGGTTTCGCAAGGCCCTGCCGCTCGTCTCGAAGGAATTTCCCCCGCGGTTTCTCGAGCGCACGCATCCGGGAGGCGACACTTGAGCGCTTCCAGTCGCATAGCGTTCTTGGGTACCGGACTCATGGGCGCTCCGATGGCCGCAAATCTCGCGGCCGCAGGGTTTCGTGTCACCGCGTGGAACCGGACGGCCGAGAAGTCCGAAAAGCTGCAGGAGCACGGTGTTGCCGTCAGCCTGGACGCGCGCACCGCCTGTGCCGACTGCGAAATGGCCGTGGTCATGCTGAGCTCCGGCCCCGTTTGCCGCGAGGTGCTGTTCGGGGACGAGGGTGTCGCCGCCGCCATGCCACGCGGGGCGTTGCTGGTGGTGATGAGTTCGATCTCGGTCGCCGAAGCGGGGGAGCTCGCCGCAAGGGCCGCAGAACTGGGTCTGCGGTGGCTGGATGCGCCGGTCTCTGGCGGGGAGGCCGGCGCTAAGGCCGCAACGCTCTCGATCATGGTTGGGGGCAACCGAAAAGAGGTTGAAGCCGCACGTCCTGTCTTCGAGGCCCTGGGCCGACCGGTTCACATCGGACCGGTCGGAACCGGTCAACTCGCCAAGCTTGTGAACCAGCTTACCGTCGCCAGCACCCTCGTAGCCGTCTCAGAAGCCCTGCTGATGGCCGAGGCCGGTGGTGCGAATCCAGCGAAGGTGCGGGAAGCCCTGCTGGGTGGTTTCGCCCGATCGCACATCCTCGAGATGCACGGGCAGCGGATGATCGACGGTGATTTCACTCCGGGCGGACCGGCGAAGTACCAGATCAAGGACACCGCCGCAGCACAGGCGCTGGCGCGCGACCTTGGGCTGCAACTTCCGATGCTGGATCTCGCTCATGACCTGTTCTCCGCGCTTGTCGACGGTGGCGGTGGAGAACTCGACCATAGCGCGCTGATCCTCGAACTGAGGCGTCGGAACGGTCGGCTCTCCGATGGAGAGCGGAACGGTATCTTCGAACGAGTTCATCAAGGGAGGAAAGATGATGAAACTTAGCAATTTCAAGTTCACGCGCCGGGCCATGTTCGGGCTCGTCGGCGGGGTGATGGCCACGACCGCGGCGCTTCCTGGGTTCGTCGCGGAGGCACAGGCCCAGACGACCCTGAGGCTTGCCGTGGCCGACCCCGGGCAGTCTTCCGTTGGACGGGCGGCGAGCCGTTTCGCCGAATTAGTGGACGAGAAGACCAGCGGAGAGGTTCAGTTCCAGGTTTTCCCTGACGGCGTGTTGTTCGGAAAGGATCAGAACGCCGCGGTCAACCAGCTCGGTTCCGGCGCGCTCGACGGGCTGATTTTGGCGAGCTCGGTCTACGCCTCGTTTGAGCCGCGCATGAATGCGATCAGTCTTCCGTACTTGTTCAAGGACTACGATCAGCTTCAGGGTTACCTCGCGGGTGAACCCGGCCAGACGCTCCTCGCGTCACTCGACGACCTCGACATCCACGGTCTCGGTTTCTTCATCCGCACGTTCCGGAATGTGACGAGCCGCGAGACCCCGATCACGGCGCTGGAAGATTTCGAAGGTGTCACACTGCGGACGCCGAACAATCCGCTCTTCGTTCAGCTCTTCGACGCACTCGGCGCAAATCCGACGCCGATGGCCTTTTCCGAGGTTTACAGCGCGCTGCAGCTTGAGGCGATCGACGGACAGGAGAACCCGGTCGAGGTGCCATGGAACAACAAGTTCTATGAGGTCCAAAACCACCTCAACATGACTCAGCATCTCGCCGACAGCTATGTTCTCGCCCTCTCCAACAACGCGTGGGAGCAAATTCCGGAGGAACACCGTGCGGCCGTCGAAGAGGCCGCCGCGCAGATGATCAAGGAGCATGACGCGGAAGAGATCGCCCAGGAGGAGGAAATCATCGAGAAGCTGAAAGGCGAGGGGATGCAGGTCAATCGTTTCTCCGACGGCGAGCTCGAGAAGACACAGGAGGTCGCACGCGGCATCTACGACCAGTTCCGCGAGCAAATTGGCTCCGATTTCATGGATCAGAGCCTGGAATTCGTGCAGAACAACTGAGACTTTTTGAAGGGCAGCTTCTGCTGCCCTTCAACGCCATAGGGAGGAGTCCGCATGGCCAAGTTAGAGCGGGCCATTTGGTCGGCAGTTGACATCCTGCTGTTCGCGGCGGTTGTCGGCATGACCTGTCTGATTGCACTTCAAGTGGGATCGCGGCTGGCCGGCGACTCGATCTCCTGGACCGAAGAGCTCTCTCGCTTCCTGTTCATCTGGACGGTCTGGCTCGGGATGGCTGCCGGCTTTCGCCGTGGCCACCACCCCTCCCTCAGCATCCTGTCGGTGTTTCTGCCGCGGCCCGTGCAGGTGATCCTGCGCTTTCTGACACCGCTCTGTGCCGCACTCTTCTTCGGTCTCGTCGGCTGGTTCGGCTTCGAGTTGCTCCAGCAGCAGCTCCGGTTCGGTGAGATCTCGCCAATCCTCCAAGTCGGCATGTGGGTCGCAACGGTGCCAATTGTCGTGGGTTCAGTGCTCGCCGTCTTGGGTGCCTTCATCCACGCTGCGGAAACGGACCGTTACGCGCCGCTTCACGGCAAGGTGGAAGCATGAGCCTCTTTCTCCTCGCAGCGTTCGCTGTCCTTGCGCTTCTGGATGTTCCGCTGTCGCTGGCATTGGGCGTCGCAGCAGTCGGTACCATGTGGTTTCATGGGCTTCCGCTGTCGATGATCACCCAGACGATGGCGACCTCGATCAATTCCTTCCTCCTCATCGCGGTGCCGCTGTTCATTCTCGCGGGACAAATCATGGAGAGGGGCGGGCTCTCGGAGCGGATCTTCGACGCGGCCGAGGCTGTCGTTGGCCGTTTTCGAGGTGGTCTGGGGCACGTCAACATCGCCTCCAGCTTCGTCTTCGGAGGCATATCCGGATCTTCCGTTGCGGACATTGCCAGCCTGGGTCCCATCTCGATACGCGCAATGACAACGCGTGGTTACCCGTTGCCATACGCCGCAGCCTTAACACTGATCACAGCCACTCTGGCAACCTTGGTGCCCCCTTCAATCTTGATCATCTTGGCGGCGGCCTCCGCCGGACAATCCGTCGGCGCGGCGTTGGCGGGAGGTCTCGGGCCGGGCCTGCTGCTCGCGGCAGTCTTGGCTACCTACAACGTGTACGTTTCTCGACGGCGCGGGTACGGAACCGTCGCCCGGTTTGACAGTCGTCGGAGCCTGCGCGCCATCCTGCGCGCAATTCCGTCTGTCGGTGCGCCAGTCATCATCCTGACTGGCATGTTCTCCGGCTTTGTCACGCCGACGGAGGCGGCGGGATTGGCTGTGCTTTACACACTCATCGTCGGAATGGCCGTGCACCGCGAGCTAAAATGGCGCGAGTTTATTGGTCTCATCGTCGTCGCCGGCCAGACGGCCGGGTCTGTCCTACTCATCCTGATGGTCGCGAGCGCCGCGACTTTCGTGTTCACTGTAGACATGCTGCCGCAACAGGCTTCTGGGCTGTTGTCGCAGGTGGCAGGGACGCCGTTCGTCACGCTGCTCTTCATGGGCGTGGTCTTTCTGATCGTGGGGATGCTGATGGACATCGTGGCGGCTGCCCTCATGCTGATACCTGTCCTTTTACCTGCTGCGACCGCCGCAGGGGTGGAGCCGCTCCACTTTCTCATCTTCATGACGGCGAGTCTTGCAGTAGGGCTCGCTTCTCCACCCGTCGGGACGTGTCTCTTTGCGACGGCCCAGGTCTCTAAGGTGCCGGTCGAGCGACTGGTTCTGGCGGCGCTGCCATTCTACGCTCTCAACATCGCTGTGCTCGTGCTGATCGCTGCAGTGCCGGAAGTTGTGTTGGCACCGGCGCGGTGGCTTACATAATTGGATTTTTCTTGGCGCGGCGACTTCGCAACGCAAAGGATGCCCGGTATGCCTCGAGTTGTACGACGCAGGCGAGAGGCGCAGCACAGGCCAAGATGACAGGAGCAGCATCCGGCGGTACTGTTTGCGAGCATTCTGAATCAAGTGCAGGCGGCAACCGGATTGGCAAATACCGGACCCGCGCGATGGTCACGTGCCGATTCCGAGCGTAGTCGGGGTCTGGTAGTCCAAGGCAGAACGCAAGCGTGCGTTCGATGTTGTGGTCAGCGGCCCGGGCGGTGATCACGATCCTCGCATGAGCGAGGTTGCGATACATGGTCACGTTAAGCAGTTCGTCGCGCACGGTCCCGGTCATTACCACGTCCACATACACGCACATGACCATTAGCACGGCACCGATAACTATTTTAGCGCTGGCTACCTGCACGTGCTCGCCGACGAGCCCACGTCGGTCCCCTCCATCGCAGCCCTTCTCGCGGGTCGCGCATTTCTTCTGACCGCGCCGCTGTGATCTTGACCGGAGGCGTGTTACAACATTATCGTTGTAAGTATGATTCCGGATCACATTGATTTGCCCGGCTCGCCGTGGCCCATCCTGCCGCCCGGCGTCCATTTGGCGACCCTTGCCGAGGTGGAGACGCGCTTCACATCCAACTCGAAACGTCGGGTGCAGTTCACGGGATTCATCGCTGCCTTAGCCAACCTCCGGGGTGCGGGATGCCGGCGCGCCTTCCTGGACGGGAGCTTCGTGACGGCCAAACCGCGTCCCGGCGACTACGATGCGTGCTGGGACCCGACCAGCGTCGATCGGGCCTTTCTTGATCCAGTGCTGCTCACGTTCGAAAATAACCGAGCGGCGCAGAAGGCTAAGTATCATGGAGAGCTGTTCCCCTCCACGATCCCGGCCGATCGGGCCGGGACCATTTTTCTCGATTTCTTCCAAGTCGATCGCTTCACCGGGGCCCCTAAGGGCATCGTCGCGATCAACCTTTCGGCCGACCCGATGCTCCAACCCACGGTGACGTCATGATCTACAGCGACAAGCAGTACGCCATAACCGAAGGGCAGTTGAGCAAGCTCCGCGACGCGCTTGCTGCCGCTCAGGCCGAGAACATCGATGCGACCGGCAAGCAGGACTGGTTGCGCGATGCCCAAGCCGATGCCATCAAGAGCCAGATCGCGACTCTGGAGGCTGAACTCTCTCACTACGAACTACTGAAGTCGGGCGAGATCACATTCGCCAAGACGCACTCGCTGGAGAACCTGCCGTCCGTGCTCGTCCAGGCGCGGATCGCCGCCGGCTTGAGCCAGACCGACCTTGCCGAAAGGCTTGGTATGAAGGCGCAGCAAATTCAACGCTATGAGGCCTCAGACTATTCGGGGGCAAGCCTCGATCGACTGATCGACGTGTGTGAGGCCCTGAACGTCCACACAAGTGGGCTGTTCGAGAGCGACGACACCTCTAAAGGGGCCGTCTTCTCATGGTCGGATATCGACGATGTGGTTTGGAAGCAATTGCCTGCTCGCGAGATGGCAAAGCGCGGCTGGTTTCACGTGCCGCGAAAGGCAGACGTCTACCAGCTTGCACGCGAATATTTCATGCGAACCGCCGGGCCGCAGTTCGCGAGCGCTTACCACCGCAAGAAGATGCATGGCAGTTCGGTGCCGAACGAGTATGCGCTGCTCGCCTGGCAAGCGCGCGTCCTGGAGCGAGCCCGAGACATCGTGGATACTCACGACCCACCGGAATTCGTTGCCGACGATCGCTGGATCGCCGATCTCGTTGCCCTCACGCGGCGCAAGGACGGCCCAAAGCAGGCTCAGACGCTCCTTCTGTCCAAGGGCGTCATCCTCGTCACGGAGAAGCACCTGTCAGGCACCTATCTCGATGGGGGAGCCATGCTCGATCGCGACGGCCGGCCGGTCATCGGTCTGACGCTGCGGTTCGATCGCCTCGACAACTTCTGGTTCGTGCTCCTGCATGAGTTGGGACACGTGTTTCTGCATCTCACAGACGGGCTGCGCTACGATTTCTTCGATGAGGAGGAAACGGCCGGCGACGACAAAGTGGAGCGCGAGGCCGATGCGTTCGCGCTCGATAGCCTCATACCGGAGTCGAAGTGGGACGAGTGCCTGTCGCGCTTCGCGCTGTCCGAGGAGGCGGTGCGAATCGACGCGAAGAACCTCGGCATCGACCCCAGCATCATCGCCGGGCGCATTCGGAAGGAGCGCGGCGACTACACCATTCTTGGGGATCTAATCGGCCAGGATCAGGTTGCGTCGCAGTTCGAGGACGATGGCGATGAACTTGTCTGAAGAAACCTATGTGCCGGCCCTGCGATGGCGGCAGGGGGAGTACCAAGCCCTCTTTCGCCTGACGTCGGCGGTGAAGGATCGCGTGATGCCCCTCATCACTATTCCACCAGTCGAGTTCGACTTCGAGCTGTGGCAGCCGAAGAAATCCGTCCACGAGCACGTCCATCCATTCATCGCTCGGTTCACTGCGAAATGGGGCAAGCGACCGGCTTGGGTCGCCATCGATACGACGATTGCGGAGGAGCGAATGGACAACAATGCGCATCCGCTCGACTACGTGCTCGACGGATTGCGTCCGAACGGTGCGGTCGCAATCCCTGCTTTGCCCTTAGAAGTCGATTCCGACACGATGGACGCTGCCGCTCGTGGGGTGGCTGCGGACGGTCAGGGCGCCGCCGTGCTCCTTCGCCTCGAAGATCTCATGGGAAGCAATCCACGGAAGGCGATCGTGAACTTCGCGAGCAGCCTTGGCATTGGGCTCGGAGAGCTGGACGTGATCATCGATCTTCGAGCGCGCAACTTTCAGCCATACAGGGTCTTCGCGACTGCGCTTACGGCCGCCATGAAACGGCTGGGCAACCTCCACGAGGTGCGCAACCTCGTCGTTTTGGGAACGGCGATCCCGGACTCCTTCGTGCAGCTCGCCAAGGGAACGGATGAGATCCCGCGACATGATTGGCTATTCTTCAAAGAGCTGATGGCCACGATGCCTGCGGGGATGCGGCGCCCAATTTACGGGGACCATACCATCGTGCACCCCGAGTTCACCGCGGTGGACATGCGAAAGGTAAAGGCCGCAGGCAAAATCGTTTACACGACGCCCGAGACTTGGGCGACGCGTAAAGGTGGCGCGTTTCGGGACGATCCAGCTCAGATGCACACGCACTGCGCCGAGGTGGTCAAGGATCCCGCCTTCGCGTTTCGGGGGGCAAGCTTCTCTTATGGCGACAAGTACATCGCGGACTGCGCAGTAATGGCGGAGAGCCCGAGCAACCTATCGCGCTGGAAAGACGTCGCGATCAACCATCACATTACGACGGTCGCGGATGATCTCGCCACCTTGTTCGCGACGCCATAGCCGCTTTGATCGCGGGCGCCAACTCGCGGACCGGGACCTCATCTGCGAGCAAACGGTAGAGCCGCTTCCGAGGTGCATTTACGTCGGCCTCTGAGGCACCGCGCGCGCGCAACAAGTCCTGCGCTTCTTGGTGCCAGAGCAAGTGCGCCAGCATGAACGGATCAAGACCCGGATTTAGACGTGCCCGTCGACGGCTCGCGAACGTCATGCCACCGCGCGGTCCCTCGACAATCTCGGTCAGCCCACACCAATCCGGAGCGATCGCCTCTGCGGCGTCGAGGTGACGGGTAGCAACGACGAGGGTAAGCTTCTGGAGTGCACGCGTGTAGATCGCGAGTTGGCGCGGCAGGCGATCGAGCGTGTCGACAGCACTCTTGATCTCGTAGCCGTGCAAGTGACCATTGAAGACAGCCAAATCGATACGACTTTGAGCGTGGGCAAGCCCAAGCTCGTCGATCATCAACACATTATGGCGTCCATCATGGTGTCGAAGGTGACGCGTCCTCAGTGCAGTTCGGATCCTGCGCTCGCTATTTTTTCCGAGGGCTCCCACTTCCGCTGATCCCTTGTTTTTCGATGATAGTATCAAACACAGGACGAAATCCGCGTCGAGATACTCCGCTGCTGAAGTGGTGCCACGTCATGCCACATGGCAGAAACAGCACCGCCACCTCAGCCTGCCATCGGTCTTGGAAGGCTACCTGAGCTTGGCGCCATCCTCGACGAGTTCAGTATCGCGCTGAACGACGATCTCGCGTGGGCCGCGAAACGTGGGGCCTGCGTTGGGGGGCGCAAAAAAGGGCTCGCGGGCAGCAGGCAAGAGAGCAGGCACGCCATCGGAAGGCGAGCCTCCGTATGGCAGTTCACGTCAGCTCGTAAGGATTATTATGTTACTCACTGGTCCTCAGGAAGCCTAACGACAGCAACACGCGGATCTCATGGCCATGACCCCCGAACTGGTCTACTGGGGTCGCTTGAACCGCCGCGGAATGCGACGAACCGAGGTCTGCAACGCCCACACTCGGCTCACTGTCGCCGACGGTCTCCGATGCAAAAGGCGAACTGATCACTATACCACGAGGCCCGCAGAACCTTGCGTTCGCTATGGAAATTACCTCGTAGCTCGGAAAACCAGCCAGGAGTTCACCTGTATATGACACTGTCAGCCCACGACAAGATGCGCCTCGAGCTCGCGCTCGAGGAATGCCAGCACATCGGCAGAGTGTTGAACTACCGCCTTGAACAGACCGACCTGCCGAAAGCAACGCGCTCGTTCATCTGCCGAGCGGTGGACTTCCAGATCAACTTCCTGGAAGGCATGTTCAAAAAGGCGCAGGCCGAAATATTCGAGGATTCGTGGGAATATGAGGCCGCTCTCGATGACGTTGCGGAGCTGTTAGCCATGGTAGATGACCTCGCAGCCGTCCATCCCGCCTACGAAGAGAAGGCCTAACTCCACCGCTGGAGTTAGCGAACAGGCTCGACAGGCCATATCACGAGGGCCAGGACGACGATCCGCAGCTTTCGCTCGCGTGCTAACATCGCACGCCTACGTCGACTTGATCTTCGCCGCGACAACATGTCGGTGCTCCGGCGCCTTTTTTCGCAGCCGGTTCTGATTGCCCTGCCCTCCGGCCAAAGATGACAAATCTGATGCACCATTTTCAACTCGCCACCTGTTTGGGTTGAAATTTCGTCTGTTCTTCGCAAGCTTCGCGCGAGGGCGGCGGGGCGTCAGGAGCAGCCGCCACACAAGAGGGAAGGACATGAAGGCTTTCCAATTCGACCAGGCGGTGATCGACGAGTACGCGAGCTTTTCTCGATCCTTCACGTCAATTCGCGCCGAGGATTTGGCCGCTCGGATCGACGCTCACTACGAGAAGAAGAAGTTCTGGCCTTCGCCGTTCCTGGCGCTGAACCCCGCCTATAAGCAGGCTAAGACGGCGCAGGAGTTCGCTGACGACGGGGCACTTGCACCTGAGACGGCCGACGTTTTCCGCGTGGAGACGCGCGATGGTGCGCTTGCTCCAATCCGTTTTCACAGTCACCAGGCGGAGGCGATCACCAAGGCTCTCCTCGGACAGAGCTTTGTGGTCACAACCGGAACGGGATCTGGCAAATCCCTATGTTTCTTTGTTCCCATCGTCGATCGAGTTCTGCGCGCGCGGAAGGCCGGCGAAGCCTCCCGCACGCGCGCGATCATCGTGTACCCGATGAACGCCCTCGCAAACTCTCAGATCAGCGAGATCGAGAAATTCGTCGGCCAGTCCGATCTACCCGAAGGCATGAAGCCGACCGTGGCGCGATACACCGGCCAGGAGGGCGATGCCGAGCGCCGCAAGGTCGCCGCTAACCCGCCAGACATCCTGCTAACTAACTACATGATGCTCGAGCTGCTTCTCACCCGGCAGGATGAAACTGACGCTCGCGTCATCGAAAACTGTAAGGGCCTCGAGTTCATCGTGCTCGACGAACTCCACACCTACCGTGGAAGACAGGGCGCCGACGTTTCGGTGCTGGTGCGCCGGCTTCGCGACAGATGCCGCCTTCCCGGCGAAGAGCCGGTCTGCATCGGCACGTCGGCCACCATGGCCACCGAAGATGTGGCGGACAGGCCCACCGAAGTGGTCGCCGGCGTGGCATCGCGGATATTCGGAGCCTTCATCACCCCCGATGCGGTGATCACCGAGAGCTTACGGCGCGCGACAGATGACGAGCTGTCACTGGATTGGGCGAAGGCACAACTAAAGGCGACGCTGCAAGAGCCGATTCCGGATCAGCTCACCGACGCCGATCTGAAAAAACACCCGCTCGCAGTGTGGGCGGAGCTGAGCATCGGCCTCGACGAGGCGCGCGCGCGAAGCCGTCGCTCCCCGATCCCTCTGGATGACGCGGTCGACCTGCTGGCTGCAGACGCCGAAATTGATCGGGAAATCGCCGCGGAGCGCCTCGCCCAGTTCCTGGCACTCGCAGCACTCCCGGAGAAAGATCGCGGTGGGATTGGCGGGTCCGCGTTCATGGCGTTCAAGCTGCACCGCTTCGTGTCGGGCGCTGGAGATGTACTTACCACTCTGAAAGCGGCACCGCGCACCGTTTTGCTTGAGGGCCAACGCGAGGACCCGAATGATCCCGGGTCACGTCTCTATCCAACTCGGTTCTGCAGGAGCTGTGGCCAAGAGTACCACGTAGTCACCTTGCGGGAAGGCCCCAACGGACGTGAAGCCATCCCACGAGATATAGACGATGCGCCCGCCTCGACGGCGCAGGACGAAGAAGAACCGGGCTACCTGACACCGTTCGAAGAACCTGGAGATGATTTCCGGTTCTCTGGTGATATCGAGACATATCCGGAGGAATGGCGTGAGGAGCGGCGGGGCGTCCTGGTGCTACGCAACAACCGGCGCAAGCAGCAACCCCGACGCATGAAGATCCGAGCCGACGGACTTGTCGGAGAAGATGGACGCGACTTCTGGTTCTTGCCCGGCCGCTTTGGTTTTTGCCTCGCATGCCACGATCAACCGGCTCCGCAAGCGCGTGAGCGAAACAAGCTGGGCGGGCTGTCGGCTGAGGGGCGGAGTTCGGCCACGACAACTCTCGTGACGGCGATGCTGCGCCTGATGAACGATGCCGATATCGGCATTGCGGACGCAGAAAAGCGCAAGACATTGGGTTTTGGCGACAACCGCCAGGATTCAGCTCTGCAGGCGGGCCACTTCAACGACTCCGTGTTTGTGACGCTCCTCCGCGGGGCCATCCTGCGTGCGGTGCTCGACGCTGGCGAGGAGGGCCTCACCGACGATGGGTTCGGAACGAAGGTGCAGCGCGCGCTCGGCTACCTTCCTGAGAAGAAGGCTCTGCGCAAGTACTGGATGGCTCACCCCGAGACAAAGGGTGCCACCGTCGTCGATGCCTCCCGGACGCTGGCGAAGGTTCTTGAGCACCGGGCATGGTCGGACATGCGTCGCGGGTGGCGCTTTACCTACCCCAACCTCATCGGTGTCGGCCTCCTGACGGTCGGCTTCGTCGCGATTGACGAATTCCTGGAGGACGAGGAGGTGATCGCCTCCGCGCCCGATGTCTGGCGCGCGCTCGAGCCTGAGGCGAGGGAGCAAATTGCTCGTGCCGTGCTGGGTACGATGCTGGAGGGGCTGGCGGTTGCGACCACCGCACTCGACCCGCAGGAGCTGGACCCGCTTAAAGGCCGCACGCGCGGATTCTTGTGCGCTCCTTGGGCCATCGACCCAAAGGAGGATCTTCGCGGGCAATCCGCCCTCGTGCTGGAGTCGCCCCCGCGCCGCGAGCAATCGAAGCGCGACGACGCTCTGATCCTGCGAGGAGGATATCGCAGCGGACTTGCGCGCGGCATCAACAAGGAGAGTGTGCTTGGGCGGCGCTTGAACGAAGACGAGTACCTCGCGTTCATGCACTGGTTGCTCGACCGTCTCGAGGAGTACGGCCTCGTGCAGGGCTTGCGCACCCTCTCCGATCTTGACGGATGGCAGATCCAGCCGAACGTTGTACGCCTCTTGCCGGGACCCGCGATCGAGGGCGTGGCAGAAAAGCACAACTCTTACTTCCAGAAGCTCTACCGCGACGTCTCCGAGGACCTCCTCAAGGGACGCTCTCCGTTCATGGGAATGGAATCCAGGGAACATACAGCCCAGGTATCATCGCTTCAGCGAGAGTGGCGAGAGTGGCGCTTCCGCTTCGGCGAGCACGACCAGGAGCTCATCGAGGAAAGCCGAGCCGAGATGATCCGCGAGGGCGAGGGCACGTCGTTCCTTCCCGCTCTGTTCTGCTCGCCAACGATGGAACTGGGCGTCGACATCTCGTCGCTCAACGCAGTCTACCTCCGCAACGTGCCGCCGACACCGGCCAACTATGCGCAGCGCGCCGGGCGCGCTGGTCGTTCTGGCCAGGCCGCGACAATCACCACATACTGTGCGGCGCAGAGCCCGCACGACCAGTACTACTTCCGCCGGATCCATGAGATGGTCGCCGGAAGCGTTCGCCCGCCCGCGCTCGATCTGGCCAACGAGGATCTGGTTCGCGCGCACCTCCAGGCCGTCTGGCTTTCCGAGACGCGGATGCCGCTTTCGGCCAACATCCCGGAGGTTCTGAACCTCGAAGGCGACACCCTCCCTCTGCGCAACGAGATCAGGGCCGCGATTGAAGATGCCGATGTCGTCGCAAGGGCGGTTCCGCCGATGCGTCGGGTGGTCGATGCGCTGCTCGATCATTTCGACGGGCCGAAGCCCGATTGGCTGGAAGACGTGGACGGCTGGATCGATCGAACAGCCAGAGGTGCAGCAACGGAATTCGACCGCGCATTCGACCGCTGGCGGACGCTTCATGGTTCGGCACATCGTCAACTGGCCGAGACGCAGGCGAAACTGCGTCGGCCGGGGCTTTCGGGGAAAGACAGGGCGCGTTTGGATGCCCAGGCCCAATCTGCCAGCCAACAGATCGGGATCCTCGAAAACGGGAAGGCCCGAAACGGGAGCGATTTTTACACGTATCGCTATCTCGCGACTGAGGGATTTCTGCCCGGCTACAATTTCCCGCGCCTGCCGCTCTACGCCTTCGTCCCCGCTGGAGGCAGCGACGCGCGGGCGGCCTTCCTCCAGCGGGCACGATTCCTGGCTATCTCGGAGTTCGGTCCACGCAGCCTGATTTATCACGAAGGGCGCGCCTACCGGGTCCACAAGGCCAAGCTGCCGCCGGGCTCGGTTTCCTCCGACGGCCGCACGCTCGCAACCGAGAAGGTTTTCATGTGCCCAAATTGCGGGGCCGGTCACACCGTCGAACGCGAGCGGTGCCACGCATGCGATGTTCCCATGGCCGGCGGAGTTGCCATCCATCGCACGCTTCGCATCGACAACGTGGAGACGCTTCCGGCCGAGCGGATCACAGCCAATGACGAAGAGCGGGTCCGTCAGGGATTTGAGGTCCGGACTGTCTTCGCTTGGCCCGAACGGGACGGTGCGCTGGACGTGACAGAGTGCAAGCTCACGCTGGACGGTCACGCCCTTGCGACCATTCAATACGCCAACTCGGCCGATATCATGAGGTTGAACCTCGGCCTGAAGCGCCGGTCGGACCCGCAGATTGTTGGCTTCCCGATCGACCCGTCGACCGGACGCTGGGCACGTCTTCAGGACGAGGTTGCGGAGGAGGACCGCACGGATCCGGACGCGACTTATCCCGAGCGGATCGTTCCGATCGTACACGACAGAAAGAACTCTCTCCTCATCCGGTTCTCCGACCCGGAAAGGTGGTCGCAGGACGCGCTCGCTACCGTGCAGCACGCCCTCATGCGCGGAATCGAGATCGTGTTCCAGCTTGAAGAAGGCGAGATTATGGGCGAGCCGCTTCCGGAGCGGACCGAACGCAGAACCATCCTTCTGTACGAGGCGACCGAAGGCGGCGCCGGTGTGCTGGGACGGCTTATGCGCGAGACTTCGCTACTTCGCAGGGTCGTGGATGCCGCGCTTAATTTGATGCATTATTCGGGTGTCGAAGACGCGCTTGCTTCGAAGGATCGCGCGGCGCTCTCCGACAAAGAAGCCCCCTGCGTCGCCGGCTGTTACAGGTGCCTTCTCTCCTACTTCAATCAACCAGATCACGAGGTCATTGACCGGCGCGACGAGGCGGCCCTGGATCTCCTGCTTTCAATAGCGGTGGCGAAGGCCGAGGTAGTAACTGCCCACTCCTCCAGCGATCCTTGGATCGCCGCCTTCGAGGCGGCAGGCCTGCCGCGCCCCGATGGCGAGGAGCTCAATATCAAGGACGTCGTGCTTCCTTACGTCTGGCCCAGGAGCCGGGTTGCGGCCACCGCGGGCCCCATCCCCGGCGACGCCGTAGATCTCGCGGATGCCAAGGGGTGGGATGTGCATGCGTTGCCCGCCTCACCTGCTGAAGGCGTGCCCGAGCTCCTCGCTTCGCTAATCCGAGAGGCAGTATGATATCGGGTGAAAGCTTCGGGCGAACGATCCAACTGTTCCTCGTCGACGGCAAGCCGACGGGACTGCGCAAGGCGTCGATCCATGGCTGGACCGGCGTACTGTTCGTGAGCGGCGATGCAGCTTTCGGCGAGTTGACCATCCGCGAAGAAGTCGATCGCACTGGTGTTTACGTTCTCGCGGGTCCCGACCCGGAGAAGAGTGTCGGAACAAGGGTCTATATCGGATCAGGGAATTCCGTCGCGGAACGGATCAAGCAGAGCGCCTTGAAGCGGGACTTCTGGGAGACCGCAATCACCGTCACCACCAGCGACGACGACCTCTCCAAAGGACATGCCGAATACCTTGAAGCACGGCTGATCGAGATGACTGCGAAGGCAGGTCGGGCAACCCTGGATAATGGGACGCAGCCCGAAACGGCCAGGCGCCGCCTACCCGAGGCGGACCGCGCCAACATGGAGCAATTCCTGGCGAACCTTCAGATCATCCTGCCGGTGATCGGGCTCGATATGCTCAAGCCGCAACCGCGCGCGGCCTCGGAGGCGGCACGACCCGCGGCCGAACGGACGGCGCAGGACGTGAAGTTCGAAATCCGACATCGAAGCGGCGTTCAGGCCACAGCCGTCGAAGAAGAAGGAGAATTCGTCGTCCTTGAAGGTTCCGAAGCTCTGACAGGCACAGGCTTCGTTCAGCAAAGTTACGGCGGGTTGAAAGAGAAACTCCTGGGTGACGGGGTTCTCGTGGCCGCAGGTCCTGAAAAACTCACCTTCTCCAAGCCGTGGTCGTTCACGAGTCCTTCCGCGGCGGCTGCGATCGTCCTCGACCGAAACGCGAATGGCCGCCTGGAATGGAAGGTGGTCGGTTCGAGAATGAACTATCACGAATGGCAGCAGGCTGAGGCTTTTAAGAAGGAAGATGCATCATGACCACCCAGTTTGCGCCGGGGGATCTCGTTCGCGCGCGTGGACGTGAATGGGTGGCTCTCCCGAGCCCCCGCGACGAATGGCTCCATCTGCGCCCGCTCTCGGGTGCAGAGGAAGATGCCACCCTCCTTTTTCCCGATCTGGAGCTTGAACCGCCCCAATCGGCGCGTTTCGAACTCCCGGCCGACGCAACGCCTGCCGTGCAAGCAACGGCCGCTCTCCTGGCAGAAGCCCTGCGACTTTCCCTGCGCCGGGGCGCAGGTCCCTTTCGGTCTGCTGCGCAGTTGAACTTTGAGCCGCGCAGCTACCAGTTGGTGCCTCTTCTCATGGCACTCCGCCAGGAGGTGCCGCGTATCCTCATCGCGGATGACGTGGGCATCGGAAAGACCATCGAGGCGGGTCTGATCCTTCGGGAATTCATGGACCGGGGCGAAACCGACGCCTTCTCGGTGCTCTGCCCGCCTCACCTCGTCGAGCAATGGATTCGAGAACTGAAGGACAGGTTCGGCATCGACGCAACAGCCGTGACCTCCGCCTCAGCGGCACGGTTGGAACGCGGGCTTCCCATCTCCCAGTCGTTGTTCGACGCGTACCGGCAGACAGTCGTGAGCCTCGACTACATCAAATCGGAGAAGCGACGTGATGCTTTCGCGAAGGCCTGTCCGGGCTTCGTCATCGTCGACGAGGCGCATGCCTGCGTCGGGACCCACAAAGGCAAGCAGCAGCGCTTTGCTCTCCTGAAGGGTCTGGCACGCGACGAGGAGCGGGCGATCGTGATGTTGACCGCGACGCCGCATTCGGGGGACGAGGACGCATTCGGACGCCTGTTGTCGCTCATCCACGCCGACTTTGCGTCCATGGACTTCGATGACGATCGGTACCGCCAGAGGCTTGCCCGCCACTTCGTGCAACGTCGCCGACGCGATCTGACCGATGAGGAGTGGCAGGAGGCATCGGCCTTCCCCACGCACCTGAGCAAGGAAGAGCCGTACAGGCTGACACCCGCACATCGCGACTTCCACGAGGCCGTCCTCGACTATTGTTTCGGCGTCGTCGAGACCGCCGGCACGGGGCAACGAGAGCGTCGTCTTGCGTTCTGGGGCACACTGGCCCTGATGCGGTGCGTCGGCTCTTCCCCTGCGGCTGCCCTGTCTGCTCTTAGAAACCGTGCGGGCCTCGAGGAGGAGCGGATGGAGCCCCAGCTCTACGACGATGACGGTGACGAAGAGGATGCGGTCGATGTGGAGCCGACGCCCATGGAGATCGGCGATGCGGCCCTTGCGGACCTGATTGCGCAAGCGGAGGCGCTGACGACGGCGCCCGATCCCAAGCTCGACCGCCTGATCAAGGTCATGAAGCCAATCGTCGAGGACGGCGGGCAACCGGTGGTCTTCTGCCGATATATCGCCACGGCGACCGAGGTCGGGCGCGCCTTGAAGAAGAAGTTCCCGAAGGCGTGCGTCGAGACGGTCACAGGCCTGCTCACTCCGGAAGAGCGTCGCGATCGCGTCGCCAGCATGGCGGATGAGACGCCTCGAATTCTCGTGGCCACGGACTGTCTGTCAGAGGGGATCAACCTGCAGCTCCTCTTCGACACGGTCGTCCATTACGACCTTTCCTGGAACCCGACCCGGCACCAGCAGCGGGAGGGTCGCGTCAACCGCTTTGGGCAACCTGCCGATACCGTGCGCTCTGTGCTGATGTTCTCGCCTGACAGCGCGATCGACGGCGCCGTCTTGGACGTCATCCTGCGCAAGGCGGAGGCCATCCAGAAGGCCACTGGGGTCACCGTCCCTCTCCCGGATGAACGTGGGCCGGTTACGGATGCGCTCATGGCGTCAATGATGTTGCGACGCCGCAGCGAACGCCAATTTGACTTTTTCGACGCTCTCTCCGAGGGCACTCGCGAACTGGAGGCCATGTGGCGCGATGCCGAGGAAAACGAGAAGCGCTCGCGCTCCCGCTTCGCTCAGAATGCGCTGAAGCCCCATCACGTCGCGCCCGAATGGGAAAAAACCCGCGACATCATCGGAAGCCCGGCCGCAGCACGGGACTTCATCGGCGCCGCGATGAAGCGCTTCGACACCCCGACGGATCGGAAGAAGGGCGTCGTACATGCACCTCTCGACGGATTGCCGCATGTCCTGCGCGAGAGGCTGTCTGACCGCGGCCTGAAAGGGACCGTCCGTCTTGCAGAAGCCGAACCGGCGCCTTCGGGCACGACCCTCGCAGGCCGCGCCCATCCGCTTGTCGCGACCCTATCGGAGGCTCTTCTCGAAACCGCCCTGGAGCCGGACGCCCTGCCCGGTCTCGATGTCGGCCGTGTAGGCGCCTGGCCCACACCCGCGGTCGCGGAGCGCATGGACGTCGTCCTGATGCGCCTACGATTCAAGATCACCGTGCACGGCCGACAGGAACGCCTGCTGCTCGCAGAAGAGGCCAGTCTGGTGGCCGTCGGACCTGACGGCACCGCGACATCCGGCGCACCCGTCCGCGACATGTTGCTCGCCACCGCAAGCGGCGATCTCGCACCAGTCGCGCGCGATCGACAGACCGACAAGGCGCGTGTGCGACTCGAAGCTCATCTCGATGGGGCGATCTCAGATCATGTCCGCGCGAGGGCCGACGAGCTCATCGAGGATCACGCTCGAGTCCGCGCGGCCGCCAAGGGCATCTCCCGCGTCAGCGTTGAGCCGGTTCTGCCACCGGACGTCATCGGCCTTTTTGTCCTTCTCCCCGGAGCCTCCTGATGGCCCGTAAGACCACAGACGCCGCCAGCTTCCCCTCCCTCACGGTCGAGGGTAGTCTCCTGTCATCGGCCATTCTCGATGCCGTCTATGCGCGTGAAGCCGACGAACAGACACCCGATCATTACCGGGTCCGCCGCGGGCTCTCGCTGCGCGACGAGTTCTCGCTGTCGTTTCGCGTCGCCCAGGCCCATTACGACCGCTTCGCACGCCTCACCGATCCCGGCCCCAAGGCTACGAGGGATTTCGTGCGCGACCTTCTGACGGAAGCCTTCGGATTCGACGACCTCGCCGATGCCGATGCGCCTCTCGCCATGGTTGCCGGCAAACACCGTGTGCCCATCGTCGTCGTCCCGCCGTCCGACGAGCTTGACCGCGCCTCGCCCTCGCTCAGCAACGAACGACGCCGGTCCGCCGCCTTCGCCCTGCAGGATTATCTCAACGATCATGACGAGGCGCTTTGGGGGCTTGCCGCGAACGGCACCTGCCTGCGCCTCATGCGCGATAACGCCTCGCTCACCCGCCCCGCCTATATCGAGGCCGATCTCGCCCAGATCTTCGACACGGACGACCTCGCCTCCTTCGCAACCTTTTGGCTGCTTATCCATCGCACCCGCTTTGGCCAGGCCGGCACTGCCGCCACCGACTGCGCCCTGGAGCGATGGCGCGATGCCGGCGCGCGCGAAGGCGAGGCCGCCCGAGACAAGCTTGCCACCCAGGTAGAAGAGGCGCTGCGCATCCTCGGCACCGGATTTCTGGCCGAGAATGCGGACCTCCGAGCGCGCATCGACAGCGGCGACCTCAAGCTCACCGCGTTCTTCAACGAACTCCTGAAGCTCGTCTACCGCCTGATCTTCCTGATGGTCGCCGAGGACAGAAATCTCCTCCACGCGCCGATCAGCAGGGACGATCCGCAAGCCCGCGCCAAGGAGGCGGCACGCGACCTCTATGCCCGCGGCTATGCCCTCTCCAGCCTCCGCCAGCTCGCCCTGCGCCGCAACGCGCGCGACCGGCACCATGACCGTTTCGAGGGCATGAAGATCGTCTTCTCAGCGCTGGCCAAGGGTGAGGCGCGCCTGGATCTTCCCGCTCTCGGTGGCCTTTTTGCCGAAGGCCAGATGCCGGACCTGCGCGCGGCCCGACTGCCCAACCGCGCTTTCCTGCAGGCCATCTTCCAGCTCGGCTGGATGAGGCAGGACGGCGCCCTCGTCCCCGTCAACTGGCGCGCCATGCAAACAGAAGAGCTGGGCTCCGTTTACGAGTCGCTCCTCGAACTCCAGCCCCAGGTCGAAACCGACGGCCGCACCCTGATCTTCGCCACGGACGCGGCAGAAACCAAGGGTAACCAGCGCAAGACCACCGGCTCGTACTACACGCCGACCTCGCTGGTGGAAGCGCTGCTCGACACGGCTCTCGCGCCCGTTCTGGAACGAACCGAGGCCGAGACACGCGAGAAAGGCGACGACCCGGCCGAGGCGCTCTTGCGGCTCACGGTCATCGACCCGGCCTGCGGATCAGGCCATTTCCTGCTGGCCGCCGCAAATCGTATCGCCACGCGTGTTGCTGCTCTGCGGGCCGAGGGCACGCCGTCGAGCACAGATTTCCGCCACGCGCTGCGTGACGTTGCCCGACGCTGCATCCATGGCGTCGACCGCAATCCAATGGCGGTGGAGCTCACAAAGGTAGCGCTCTGGATCGAGACAGTGGACCCCGGCCTGCCGCTGGGCTTCTTCGATGCGCAGATCCGCTGCGGCGATGCTTTGCTGGGCGTCTTCGACCTGAAGGCGCTCGAGGGAGGCATCCCCGACGCCGCCTATAAGCCCCTCACCGGCGACGAGAAGCAGGTCGCAAAATTTTATGAAAAGGCCAACAAGGACGCGAAGCGCGGCCAAGGCACGTTCGATTTCACCGGCGGACGATCCGACCTACCCACGGCACCGCTCTCGGCCGAATTCACCGACCTGCGCGACCTGCCGGAGGAGACGGTCGAGGATATCGCCGCCAAGGCACAGGCCTATCGCGACTTGCGCAAGCAGGAGGATTTCCAGCGCGCGCGCATGGGCTGCAATCTCTATACAGCCGCTTTCCTGTTGCCGAAGACGGGCGAAGTCCCGGCCTCGACCGATGACCGCACGGTGCCGACGTCGGAAGACGTCTGGCTCGCCGTCGGTCAGGGCAAGGGCCGAAAGCCGATCATGCAGAATGCGAAGGCAGCGACCCGCGCGAGCGCGCTGCACTGGCCGCTGGAGTTCCCTGACATCATGGGCCGCGGTGGGTTCGACGTGGTGCTGGGCAATCCGCCCTGGGAGCGTATCAAGCTCCAGGAAAAGGAATTCTTCGCCGCTCGGGATCCGGAGATCGCCACTGCCGCCAACAAGGCCGCGCGCGACCGGCTGATCAAGGCACTCCGAATTGCACCGGAGGACACGAGCAAACGCGCACTATTTGAGGAGTTCGAGACGGCCAAGCGTCTGTCGGAGGCGACATCGACGTTCGTCCGCGTGCCCGGCGACCATGGAGGACGCTTCCCCTTCACGGGCACCGGCGACGTCAACACCTATGCGCTCTTCGCCGAGCTGTTCTCACGGCTCGTGAGCGACACGGGCCGCGCTGGCGTGATCGTGCCCACAGGCATCGCGACAGATGCGACGACCGCGCCCTTCTTCGGGCACTTGGTCGATGAGAGGCGGATCGCCGGACTGGTAGATTTCGAGAACTCTGCGCCGACATTTCCGGCCGTGCACCGCAGCTTCAAGTTTTGCCTGCTGACGTTGGGGCGGGACGAGCCCGAGGCGCGCTTCGCCTTCTTCCTGACCGAACCCGCGCAACTGGCAGAGCCGGAGCGCAATTTCACCCTGTCGCCTGAACAGATCGCCGCGATCAACCCGAATACCAAGACCGCACCGGTCTTCCGTTCGCGCTGGGATGCGGAATTGACAGCCAAGATTTACCGCAACGCACCGGTCCTAATCGACGAGAGCAAGGGCGCGGTGGGCAATCCGTGGGGCGTCAGTTTCGCGCGATTGTTCGACATGTCGAACGACAGCGGGCTCTTCCGCACCGCGGCAGAACTGGAGGCTGAAGGCTTCGTCCGCAACGGCACCGACTGGGTGGCGGAGGGCGTTCGTCCTGCCCAGGGCGCACTGGCGGTCGAGGGCAGTGCGGCGCACGTGCTGGACCTGACTGGCGGCGGGCCGCGCGGTCCGAAGCGGTACGTGCCGCTCTATGAAGCGAAGATGATCCACCAGTTCGATCATCGCTGGGCAGGGTATGATGCCGAAGGATCGTCGTCGGCAGATGCCACACCAGAGGAGAAGGCCAATCCAGACTGGGAGCCTCGCCCGAGATATTGGGTTCCTGCCGAGGATGTTCGCGTTGCAGGAGAAAAGGAGGCGATAGCCGGCGTCGAAAGTCGCTTGAAGTCTCGCGGCTGGCATCGCGGCTGGCTTATGGGTTGGCGGGATATCGCGCGCGCCACAGACGAACGGAGCGTCATCGCAACAGCATTTCCAAGAGTAGGAGTGGGTCATGTTCTCCCGCTCATGTTCATCGATGCGATGCCCCAACAGTGGGCCGCCCTGACCGGCAATCTTTGCGCCCTCACTTTGGACTTCATCGCCCGTCAAAAGGTGGGAGGAACGCATCTGACGTACGGCTATATCAAGCAGTTCCCTGTTCTTCTTCCTGACTTCTACAGCGAGCCCCGCCTCTCCCACGTCGTACCTCGCGTTCTGGAACTAACTTACACATCCCATACACTGGCTTCCTTCGCCCGTGACCTGAGCTACAATGGTCCCCCCTTCCCGTGGGACGAGGCGCGGCGCGCCCATCTGCGGGCCGAGCTCGACGCCTTCTACGCCCGCGCCTACGGCCTGAGCCGCGATGAACTGCGCTACATCCTGGATCCCGCTGACGTGAAGGGCTCCGACTACCCGTCCGAAACCTTCCGCGTTCTCAAGGACAAGGAGGTCCGCCTCCACGGCGAATACCGTACCCGACGCCTCGTCCTCGAAGCTTGGGATCGCATGGAGAGCGACGGCACCTTCCGAGACATGGGGCTGTAATGCGCGGTCTCGACTTCGATTTATTCGAGATGGCGCGCTACCATTTCGACGCGATCATCGAAGAGGGCGGCTGGGAGGTACTGTCGGACGCCGACATCCTGGAGAGAATGGATGCAATTGTCCGCGGCCACCTCTTCTATCAAGGACGCCAAAAGATGATCCGGTATCTCCGGGCCAATCTCGGCCAGCGCGGTCGCGACGCCGACGGCGAGCTTCTCGCCCCAGAGACCGCGTCCATCGTCGCGGAAGACTCCGTTTGGGCGAGCATCGAGCTCCCTGATGACGACGTTGCTGCCCTACAAGCTCTCTTCGCCCCTAAGCCGCGCTTGTTGCATGCTGTCCCAACGCCCGCCGAAGTCGATCCCGGAGAGGAGACGTCGCGCGCGCTGATCGACCAGCTAATTGCCGAGACGCAGCTCTATAGCTCGAGCGACGCCTTGAAAGAACTATTTGCCTTCACGGCCAGGCTGCGAAACATGGCACCGTTCAACGCGATGATCCTCCATGTCCAGAAGCCGGGCCTCAGCTATGCGATGACGGCAAAGGATTGGCGGGAAAGATATGGTCGCTTTCCCAAACCAGGAGTTCGCCCCCTCGTGATTCTCCGCAATTTCGGGCCCGTGGACTTCGTCTTCGACGTGCAGGATACCGAAGGCCGTGACCTGCCCGAGGCAGCCTTTTCGTTCCCCACGGCCGGCACCGTGCCATCGGGCTTCATGCGCTACGCCGAATGGCAGATGAAGGAGGAGCGCTTCGAGTTGCTGTGGCTCGATCAGGGAGATCGTTCAGCGGGATATGCGCGACGCTTGGCTTCGGAAGGCAAAGAAGGCGCGCCGGTTCCCTTTCGGATCGCAGTCAATCGCAATCATCCTGTGGCCACCCAGGTCGTCACGCTGGTGCACGAACTCGCCCACGTCTTCCTTGGCCATTGTGGCCCCGACCCTGCGCGAAAAATCAAACCGTACCGACCGGCCGAGGTCGCCTTGCGCGAAATCGAGGCCGAGAGCGTCGCTTATGTGATCGCCAAACGCTCGGGCCTCTCGCCTCGCAGCGAATCGTATCTCGATACCTATCAGGGTTCATTCGCCGATCTCGATGTTCACCGCGTCCTCACCTGTGCAAATCGGGTTGAGAGACTTCTCGACATGCCCTTCAACCGCAAGGGGGTCATGTGACTGCACCTTCGACCCGGATCCATCCGCTTGCGCAAGTTCAATTGGAGCAGGCGGTCTGGCAAAACGGTTGGCGGATTGACGATGGCGTAGTCTCGGGATGGGTGCAGCGCCGTAGCCACAGCGCGCCCGGCGCGATCTGGGTGGCAGCCGGTAGCGCTCATGGACCCTGGTTTCTCGCCATCGACCACGCAGGTGTCGTTGGTGAATTCGGCTCGCCGGCCGAAACCGCCGGCCCCGGCCTTGCGCGCTACAAGTTCGAGAACTTGCATGACCTCCACGCTGCATTGTCGCGCGCCTACGACTTGGCAAAAGCTTTGCCCGATGACCCCCTGAGGAGATTTGAGGCCGAGACCCGCGGTCGTCCCCGATCAACAGAAGCCGAACGGCTCGTCGTACAGCGCGTGGGTCAGGACATCTTCAGAGACGCGCTGATGCACTTCTGGGGTGGAAGGTGCCCGTTGACAGGTATTGACGATCCAGCTCTTCTTCGCGCGAGCCACATGAAACCCTGGGCAGCCTGTGCGACCGACGCCGAGCGTTTAGACGTCTACAATGGCCTTTTGCTCTCAGCTCTGTGGGACGCGGCATTCGACCGCTACTTGGTCACCTTCAGTTCCGGCGGCGTGCCCCGGTACTCTCCCGCACTCTCAGATGGTGCGCGTGCTATTCTTGAGGCACACGTTGAGGCACCGCTCACGTTCTCAGAACAGCATCTGATATATTTGGGAGAGCACCGCCGAATTTTTCGAAATAGTCTTGAGCGCTGAACAGTGATTTTAAGCCCCGCGCTGAGCGCCAAGAGGCCGGACGCGGACTGCTGCTCTTCCAGGTGCGCCGGATTTCGGATTTCCGTTGAAGGAGACTTCGGGCCGCCTCCCGTTTCCTGAGTTGACCAACCTGCGCTTATGCCTCAGGTTGAGCGAAAACCGTCAGAGATGAGAGCTGAGCGTGGCAAACAGGATAGTATTTTCCTCCAACATAAATATTGGGCACAACGGCGCCGAGAACGACGACCAGTTTCTCTTCAACTGCTTCGTTGACCATCCGGCGCTCAACGAATTGCGCGACGTCTCTAACCCGGCCAGCTTTGTCATGGGAAGCACCGGGAGTGGAAAAACTGCGCTTCTTCGAATGATTGAGAAATCGGAGGAAAACTGTCGCGCTTTTGAGGTGCACGAAATGGCCATGAGCCATATTGCAAACAGCGATGCGGTTCAATTCATGCGCGGAATTGGTGTGGACATGAGCATTTTCTTTCAGTCTCTATGGAAGCAGGTGCTGTGTATTGAGTACATCAAGCTAATCCTCAAGGCTGATGACAAAGACAAGTTCCGATTTGTTGCCAAGAAGCTAATTGATTTTGTTAAGGTAGACGGAAGGAGAGAGAAACTCGAGAGGTTCGTAGGCGACCATGAGCATCAGTTTTGGAATACGGTCGACGAAAATATAATAGAGATAACAGATGCATTAGAGACAAGTGTAAACGCCTCTCTCGGAGCGGAAGTACAAAAGTTTCATGCAAGAGCGGGGTATGCTCGTGGGCTGAGTTCCGAGAAAAAGGTGCAACTGCAACAGCGAGCGAGGAAGTTCGTAGACGGGAAGATGATCGCGGAGCTCGGGCAGGTAATATCAATCCTGTCTGAGTACACTCGGCAAAGGCAGGACAAGTATTTTATTATAATTGATCAACTCGATGAGCCGTGGGTTGATGATTCGGTTAAGTACCAACTCATTCAGGCGCTATTTGAGGGGGTTAAGGGGCTGCAGAAGCTTCGGAACTTTAAGGTTGTTGTTGCGCTTCGAAATGACGTTTATGAGCGAATGGTTAGGGAGGCGCCAACCTCCCAAGCGCAAATCGAAAAGTACAACGACCACATCGTAAGGTTGAAATGGTCCAAGGAACAGCTTTGGGAGCTAACTGAGAAGCGGATCAATCACCTTTTTAAGTGGAAGTATTCATCCGAAAACGTTCACTTTGATCACATCTTTAAGCAGCGCGTCGACATGCGAACCTCGACCTGGAACTACATGGTTGAGCGAACGCTCATGCGGCCGCGTGACATCATCAACTTTGTCAATGCTACTCTGCAGCAAAGTGAGGGTAAATCCTCCGTTAGCAAGGCGGACTTACTCAAGGGTGAGCATCGCTACTCTGAGCTCCGCTTGGAGACCTTACGCTATGAATGGCAAGGAACATTTCCTGCTATTGAAGTGCTTCTGGGCACGCTCGCCGGCAGCCCCCCCCTACTTTTCGGTCGCGAACGAATGCAACGAAAAATATGTAGAACTACTTTACGACCGGATCGGTGCCACGGAAGAAATGCACAGGGATCGCCTTTGGCAAGAAATCCATGCTTCCGTATCTGGGGATGCTATCCTTGACCCAGTTTCGTGTGCTCAAGAGGTTTATATGCGCCTCCACATGGTCGGTGCGGTGGGTCTGAAGTTGACTTCGCACTCACCTTGGCAGTGGGTACATGAGACAGGCCGACCTGTACTTTCTCATCAGATAACTCCAGAGACAAAGGTCACCATCCACCCAATGCTGCATTTTGCCTTGGGAATTAGTGAACGCAGCACGAAAGCGCGTAAGGCAGGCCAAGGATAATAGCAAGTTTGTTTCTTTTCCCGTGCCGACGCCATACATTGCAACGGATCAAGTGAACTCGATGCCGTAACGATCACTCCAGTACGGAAAACTCTCTTGCATACCGAGGCGCCGCAGCTCGAGCGTCTTCATGGCGCTGATGCCGGACCTACGGATGCGATACAGCGGCCAGTAATCTAAGCGAATCGGATTCTAATAAACCGGGCATCCTGCATCTGTAAGCCGAAAATTTCAGTTGCTTGGCAACTTGAAAAGATTTTTCGCCCCGATCCATAGAGGGATGGCATCGCTGGAGGCGTCGCAACGCTACCAGTCAGTTCTGTGCACCGTTGCTGGTAATGTGCCAGAGCCTCCTC
>NZ_FOXA01000075.1 GCF_900115595.1 Tranquillimonas alkanivorans | reverse complement strand
AGGCCCATCAGGGCCCCGGCCTGAAAGCGGCGGCATGATCAACAGGCAAGCTTAGCGGCGCCGCAACACTGTCCGGAAAACGGGGGCCACCTCAGGGTCAGGGTGGCAAAACCGGGTGCAAGTTCAGGCTCGGCTCTGGCGGATCGGCGCTTGGCTCTCGCGATGACGCGCCGGAGAACCTCCAGAAGCTCATCGGTCTTTACCGGCTTTTCCACGAAGTCCGACGCGCCGGAACGGAACGCGCGGATCGCCATGTCCGGATTGCCATGGTCCATGATGGCAACAATCGCAGCCTGCGGCCAACGTTCGCTCACAGTCTCCAGCAGGGGCACGCCGCCCCCACCGGGCAGTTGCAGATCAATCAAGAAGCAGGCGTGGTCCTGGCGCTCGCCCGAGGCAAGAAGCTCGGTCGCACCCGCGAACGCACGCGCTTGGAACCCGTCGGCAACAAGCAGTTCCGCGAGCATGTTACGCAGGCAGGCATCATTCTCGACGATGCAGATCGACGTCGGTACTACCATCGAATACGCCCTGACAGGAACATGACTGCCGGTCCCCTTCCAGCAGGGTCAGTTGACTGCAGACACATGCGGAGCTCAATGACTACCATCAATGGCGAAGAGCGGACATTGATGGCAGCGACAGGGTGCTTGGGTCAGCCTTCTGCGCCAGAGGGCTCCCACCTGAACCCTGTCGCGACAGACGGACAGCCGGATTTCATGAAGCAGGGCGACCTGCGGGAGCCGGTGTTCCTCACTGCCGCCCATCGGAAAGGCCGCCGACGCTCGGTCGGCGGCCTTGTTGTTCGTGATGGACGTTGTCCGATCAGAGCAGGAAGTCGAGGTGCGAGTAATCCGAAGCGGAAACCTCGGCCCCATCCTGAATCATCACCTCGAACTCGAATCTGGCGTCGCCATCAGTATTGCCGCGCACGAGCGTGCTGTCGCCGACATCGACCAGCGACAGGCCCCCGATATCGGTCGAGCCGAAGGTGAAGGCCTGATCGCCGCCCCACCACCGGTTGGCGTCGATGTCGCGCAGGTCGATGATGTCGCCTCCGTCCACGCCGGCGCCCTCGAATGCGGCACTGCCGTCACCGGGCTGGATCTCGTCGCGCCCATGGCCGCGCGAGTGCCACGACCGGGAGAACTCGAACTGGTCGTCTCCCGCGCCGCCGATGAGGATATCCGCGCCGCCTTGCCCTTCAAGCTGGTCGTCGCCGTCCTGGCCGCGCAGGATGTCGTCGCCCCAGCGCGCGGTCAAAAGATCGTCGCCGGCGGCGCCCAGAAGAACGTCCGCGTGGTGACTTCCGGTGAGGCGATCTTCCCCGCCAGTGCCGGTGTCGGTCGGCGTCGCTTCGAAATCAACGTCGATCCAGTAATTGCTGGCGTTGTAGCTCTGCGTCGGGAACGAGCCTTCTGCGCCATAGGCGTAGACACCGCTGTTTTCGAACGTGGTCAGCGGACCTGAGGAATCAGTGTGCGAGAAATATTCCTCGGTAACCGAGTATTTCCCCTCCGGTGCGAAGTAGGACGCGATCCAGACATCGCCCGCCTCTGCCGTGACCGGCTGGAGTGCCCCCGCTGGAGTGGTCCGCCCCCAAGGATAAAATGATCCCGTTATGGAGAGGACCAGAGAATGGCTGGGAAGCGAGAGAAGCCCGAG
>NZ_FOXA01000040.1 GCF_900115595.1 Tranquillimonas alkanivorans | reverse complement strand
AGGCACTGCCGTGCCGCGGGCGCCGGCGACCCGTTCAGGTCCGGGCGGCATCCGCTGTCTCGGCCGCGTTCCTCAAGTCTGCCACTGCTCCGGGGGCGAGGGCGATGTCGGCCAGCGTGTGCCGGTCGAGCACGCTGAGCATGGCGTCGAGGGCCTCGTTCAGGATGGGCGGAAGTCCGCAGCAGCACGTGATCCTGCACTCGTTCTCCTTCCGGAAGCACTCGACCAGTGCGAAGTCCGGCTCGACAGCGCGTATGACCTCCCCGAGATTGATCTGCTCGGGACGGAGCGCGAGCCTGAAGCCGCCGGAGCGTCCCCTGACGGCGACGAGGAAACCTGTCCGCGTCAGCGCGGTCACGACTTTCTTCAGGTGCGGCGCGGAGATGCCGTAAAGGCGCGCGGTCTCGTCGACCGTCAGGTTTCGACCCGGGCTGCTCGCAGCAAGGATAAGCACCCGGAACGCGTAGTCCGTGAGCTTGGTAAGGCGCATTCGGCTCCCTTCGGTGGTGATGATCAGGCGTGCGCCGATCTCTGGCTGGCGCCGGGAGGCGCTCCGCCACGTAACCTTTCCGAAATGGTTTCAATTTGATCCGCGTCAAATTCGGTGCGGATCTGGGCTGCTATCCGATGCTCGACAAAAAGAGCATCTGGAATGTCCCTTATACCACGCCACGACATCCGACTGACCCGCGCGCCGATGCTGGCACTCCTGCTGTGGTGCGCCGCGGCGGTGAGTGCGGCGGCGCAGGCGCCTCTCCTGCCGCGTTTCCTGGAAGACGTGCCGGCGGGCGAACTGGTGGAGGGTGCGGATGCGTACGGGCCGCTGCACCCGGAGGTGCCGGTGGCGGCCGTGCTCGATGACGGCGATACGGTCGCGTGGGCCTACCTGACGTCCGACTTCGTCGGCACGACCGGTTACTCGGGCAAACCCATCCACGTGCTGGCGGCGGTGGACGGCGAGGCGAAGCTCGCGGGCGTCCAGCTTGTCGAGCACGCCGAGCCGATCGTGCTCATCGGCATCCCCGAGGCGAAGATGCAGCGCCTGACCGAGGACTACGCGGGCCTCGACCTGGTGGCCGAGGCCGAAAGCGGCGGCGATGCGCACGACCTCAATATCATCTCCGGTGCGACGGTCACCGTGATGGTGATCGACGACTCCATCGTGCGCTCGGGCATCAAGGTCGCGCGTGCGCTGGGGCTGGGCGGGCTCGAGCCCGAGGTCGAGGACACCGGCCCGCAGGTCGCCGTCGATCCGGATGCCGCGCCGCCCGCGGACTGGATCGAGGCCGAGGGCGACGGGACGATCCGCCGGCTCACGCTGGACGTGGGGCAGGTGAACCAGGCGTTCGAGGAACTGGGCGACGCTCGCGCGACCGAGCGGCCGGCGCCCGGCGCGCCCGAGGACACCTTCATCGACATGAACGTCGCGCTCGTCAGTGTACCCGCCATCGGTCGGGCGCTGCTGGGCGAGGCCGAGTATGCGAACCTCGAGGACTGGCTGGAGGAGGGCGAGCACGCCATCCTCGTTGCCGGGCGCGGGGACTATTCCTTCAAGGGGTCCGGGTATGTCCGGGGCGGCATCTTCGACCGCATCCAGCTGATCCAGGACGACATCTCGGTTCGCTTCCGCGACCGCGGCCACCGCCGGCTGGGCGAGATCGCGCTGCCCGGCGCGCCGGAGTTCCGCGAACTCGACCTGTTCAAGATCCCCGCCGACGCCGAGTTCGAGCCGACCGATCCCTGGCGGCTGCAGCTTCTGGTACAGCGCGAGGTCGGGGCGCTCGAGCGGCTGTTCGTGACCTTCGATCTGGGCTACCGGCTGCCCGACGCCTACACCCGGGCCAAGGCCGCACCGGCGGTGTCCGCCAGCGCGCCCGCTTCGGCCGACGCGGGCGAAGCCGCCGCGCAAAGCGCCCTTTGGAAGCGGATCTGGGAAGACAAGACCTTCGAGATCGGCGCGGTGCTGGCCATGCTGGGCATCCTCACCGCCGCGTTCTTCTTCCAGGGTTTCCTGACCCGCTCGGCCCGCGCGACCACGTGGTTCCGCATGGGCTTCCTGACCGTGACGCTGGTGTTCCTGGGCTGGTTCGCCAACGCGCAGCTTTCGGTCGTGAACCTGATGACGCTCGCCAACACGGTGACCACCGGGTTCAGCTGGCAGGCGTTCCTGCTCGACCCGCTGACCTTCATCCTGTGGTTCGCCGTCGCCGCCGCGCTGCTGTTCTGGGGGCGAGGGGCCTATTGCGGCTGGCTGTGCCCCTTCGGTGCGCTGCAGGAGCTGACGAACCGCATCGCCCGGCGCTTCCGCGTCCCGCAGTGGCAACTGCCTTGGGGGCTGCACGAGCGCCTCTGGCCGATCAAGTACATGATCTTCCTCGGGCTCTTCGCGGTCACGCTGATCTCGATCGAACAGGCCGAGCGGCTGGCCGAGGTCGAGCCCTTCAAGACCGCGATCATCCTGAACTTCGACCGCGCCTGGCCCTTCGTGCTGTATGCGCTGGTGCTGCTCGGGATCGGGCTGTTCGTCGAGCGCTTCTACTGCCGGTACCTCTGCCCGCTGGGCGCGGCGCTGGCCATTCCTGCGCGACTGCGGATGTTCGACTGGCTCAAGCGGTACCGTGAATGCGGCAATCCCTGCCAGACCTGTTCGAACGAGTGCATGGTCCAGGCGATCCACCCGACTGGCGAGATCAACCCGAACGAGTGCCTCAACTGCATGCACTGCCAGGTGCTCTACCAGAGCGAGGCGAAGTGCCCGGTCGTCATCAAGAAGCTGAAGCGCCGCGAGAAAGCGTCCACAGGCGCGCGCGAGCTCGGCGCAATCCAGAACCATCCCAATCTCCAAAAGAAGAAAGGAAAGACCCATGTCTTCCAGTGACACGCCTTCGGGCATTACGCGCCGCGGCCTGCTCGGGGCTACGGCCGGGGGTGCGGCCGCACTCGGCTCGTCCCGCCTCGCGCTTCTGGGCGGCACCGGGGCCGCAGCGACGGCGGCCGCAGCCGGACAGGCGAGTGCGGCGACCGGCGGTGCCGCGCTGGCACCCGGAGAGCTGGACGAGTACTACGGCTTCTGGTCCTCGGGCCAGTCGGGCGAGCTTCGCATCCTCGGCGTGCCGTCGATGCGCGAATTGATGCGCGTGCCGGTCTTCAACCGCTGCTCGGCCACGGGCTGGGGCCAGACCAACGAGAGCCTCAAGATCCTGACCGAGGGCATGCTGCCCGAGACGAAGGAATACCTGGCGGCGCAGGGCAAGAAGGTCCACGACAACGGCGACCTGCACCACCCGCACATGTCCTTCACCGAGGGCAAGTACGATGGCCGCTACCTGTTCATGAACGACAAGGCGAACACCCGCGTCGCGCGGGTCCGCTGCGACGTGATGAAATGCGACAAGATCATCGAGATCCCGAACGCCAAGGCGATCCACGGCCTGCGTCCGCAGAAGTGGCCGCGCACCGGCTATGTCTTCGCCAACGGCGAGGACGAGGTACCGATGGTCAATGACGGCTCGGTTCTGGACGATCCGTCGAAATACGTGAACTTCTATACCGCGATCGACGGCGACACGATGGAGATCGCCTGGCAGGTCATGGTGTCGGGCAACCTCGACAACACCGACTGCGACTACCAGGGCAAATACGCCTTCTCGACCTCGTACAACTCCGAGATGGGGATGAACCTGGCCGAGATGACGGCGTCCGAGATGGACCACGTGGTTATCTTCAACCTCGAAGAGATCGAGAAGGGCATCGCCGCGGGCGACTATATCGAGCTCAACGGCGTCAAGGTGATCGACGGACGCAAGGGGCAGAACAAGAACTACACCCGCTACGTCCCGATCCCGAACAGCCCCCACGGCATCAACACCGCACCCGACAAGAAACACGTCTGCGTCGCCGGCAAGCTGTCGCCCACCGTTTCGGTTCTCGACGTCACCAAGATCGACGCGATCTTCGCCGATCCCGACCTTGACCCCCGGTCGGTCGTGGTTGCCGAGCCGCAGCTGGGGCTCGGGCCGCTTCACACCGCCTATGACGGCAAGGGCAACGCGTTCACCACGCTGTTCCTCGACAGCCAGGTGGTGAAGTGGAACATCGAGGACGCGATCCGGCTCTACAATGGGGAAGAGGTCGATCCGATCATCGAGAAGATCGACGTGGCCTACCAGCCCGGCCACAACTCGACCTCGATGGGCGAGACGCTGGACGCCGACGGCAAGTGGCTGATCTCGATGAACAAGTTCTCGAAGGACCGGTTCCTGAACACCGGGCCGCTCAAGCCCGAGAACGAGCAGCTCATCGACATCTCGGGCGATAGCATGACGCTGGTCCACGATGGTCCGACCTTCGCCGAGCCGCACGACAGCATCATCGTCCACCGCTCGGTCGTGAACCCCGTCAGCGTCTGGAGCCGCGACGACCCGATGTGGGAAGACGCCCGACGCCAGGCCGAGGCGGACGGCGTGGACCTGGACTGGGGCCATGACGAGCCGATCCGCGACGGCAACAAGGTGCGCGTCTACATGTCGTCGGTCGCTCCGGCCTTCAGCATGGAGAAGTTCACGGTCAAGCAGGGCGACGAGGTCACGATCTATGTCACCAACCTGGACGAGGTCGATGACCTGACGCACGGCTTCTGCCTGAACAACCACGGCATCGCCATGGAGGTGGGTCCGCAGGCGACGGCCTCGGTCACGTTCACCGCGTCCAAGCCAGGCGTCTACTGGTACTACTGCCAGTGGTTCTGCCACGCGCTCCACATGGAGATGCGCGGCCGGATGCTGGTCGAGCCGGCGGAGGCCTGAGACATGAGCCTCCGACCCGCAACACTGGCGCTCGCGGTCCTGGTCGCGTTGCCCGGCCTTGCCGGCGCGGACGAGGTGCGCGTGCCGGCCGGGCCGGGGGCGCTTGAAACCGCCGTCGCCGGGGCAGACCCCGGCGACGTGCTGATCCTGTTGCCGGGCCGCCACGACGGCCCGGTGACCATCGACGTGCCCCTGACGCTCGACGGCGGTGGCGAGGCCGTGATCGACGGCGGAGCCGAGGGCAGCGTGATCACCGTCGCCGCCCCGGACGTGACGGTGCGCGGGCTCGAGATCACCGGCTCCGGATCGTCGCACGAGGGCATCGACTCGGGCGTCAAGCTCACGCAGGCCGCGACAGGCGCCCGCGTCACCGACAACCGCATCGTCGGCAACCTCTACGGCGTGGACATTCACGGCGCGAAGGACAGCGTCGTCGAGGGCAACACCATCGTCGGGCGGCGCGACCACCGCATGAACGACCGGGGCAACGGCATCTATGTCTGGAACGCGCCCGGCGCGCGGGTCGAGGGCAACGAGGTCCGCTTCGGCCGCGACGGCATCTTCACGAATTCGTCGCGCGACAACGAGTTCAAGAACAACATCTTCCGCGACCTGCGCTTCGCCGTGCACTACATGTACACGAACCACAGCGAGGTGAGCGGCAACGTCTCGATCGGCAATCACCTGGGCTTTGCGCTGATGTTCTCGAACGGGATCACGGTGCGCGACAACCTCTCGCTCCGCGACCGGGACCACGGCGTCATGCTCAACTACGCCAACGACGCGGACGTGGTCGGCAACCTCGTCCGGGGCGGCGCCGAGAAGTGCACCTTCATCTACAACGCGCACAGGAACCTGATCGCGAACAACCGTTTCGAGGGCTGCGACATCGGCGTCCACTTCACCGCCGGGTCGGAGAAGAACGCGCTGACCGGCAACGCCTTCGTCGGCAATCGCACGCAGGTCAAGTACGTCGGGACCCGCGACGTGGAGTGGAGCCTGGAGGGGCGCGGCAATTATTGGTCGGATCACGCCGCCTTCGACCTTGACGGCGACGGCATCGCCGACAGCCCGTTCCGGCCGAACGACCTGATGGACCACGTGCTGTGGTCCCAGCCGGCCGCCGGCCTGCTGAACGGCTCGCCCGCCGTCCAGCTGATCCGCTGGAGCCAGGCGAGCTTCCCCGCGACACTTCCCGGGGGCGTGGTGGACAGTCATCCCCTGATCCGGCCGGTCGAGATCGCCGTGCCGCCGCGCATCGCGGCGCTCGAGGCCGAGGCCCGGCCGGCCTGGGACGAGAAAGGACAATGAGATGTCGAGCCTGAAGCTCTCGACCGTGACCAAGACATTCGGACGCCACACGGCGCTGGACCGCGTCGGCCTGACCGTCGGCGCGGGCGAACGCGTGGCGCTCCTCGGCCACAACGGGGCCGGCAAATCCACGCTGATGAAGATCGTGCTCGGCCTGATCCCCGCCGACGGCGGATCGGTCGAGGTGCTTGGCGCCGCCCCCGGAAGCGGCGCGGCGCGGGCGCAGGTGGCCTATCTGCCCGAGAACGCGGCCTTCCACCCCTCGCTGACCGGAGAAGAGCAGATGGCGCTCTACCTCCGGCTTCGCGGCGCGCCCGCATCGCAGGCCCGCCCGCTTCTGGACCGGGTCGGGCTGGGTGACGCGGCGCGCCGGCGCATCGGGACCTATTCCAAGGGAATGCGCCAGCGCGTCGGACTGGCGCAGGCGCTGATCGGCCGGCCAAGGCTTCTGGTGCTGGACGAGCCGACCAGTGGCCTCGATCCCGTGTCGCGGCGCGAGTTCTACGCAATCCTCGAGGAACTCGCGGCCGACGGGGCGGCGATCCTGCTGTCGAGCCACGCGCTGACCGAGGTCGAGGCGCGGACGGACCGCATCGTCATCCTTTCGAAGGGCCGGGTGGTCGCCGACGACACGCTCGCCGGCTTGCGCCGCAACGCGGGACTTCCGACGCGCATCCACGTCGCCGCCCGCCCCGGCGCCGCCGACGATGTGGCGCGCGAGCTTCGGGCGGGCCGCAGGAACGGCGTGATGGTGGACCTCGTCTGCCCGCCGGACGAGAAGCTTTCGCGCCTGGGCCGGGTCGCCGAGTTGGGACACCTCGTCGAGGATGTCGAGGTCGTGCCGCCCAGCCTCGAGGACATCTATGACCACTACAGCCGGAGGACGCAGGCATGACCGCCGCACTCGGACTGGCGAGCTGCGAGTTCCGCATCGCGCTCAGGAACCGCTGGGTCGCCATCGTGATCGCGATGATGACGCTCTTCGCGCTCGTCCTGTCGGCGGCGGGAAGCGCCCCGACGGGAGAGCTGGGCGCGGACAGCCTGTCGGTGACGGTGGCGAGCCTGACGAGCCTCGCCGTCTATCTCGTGCCGCTGGTCGGCCTGCTGATGGCCTTCGACGCGGTCGCGGGCGAGGTCGAACGCGGCACGCTGCCGCTGCTTCTGACCTATCCGGTGTCGCGGGCGCGGTTGCTTCTGGGCAAGGCGCTGGCGCATCTGGCGACCCTCGCCCTCGCGCTGGCCATCGGCTACGGCAGTGCCGCCGCGGCCGCCTTCGCCGTCGATCCCGAGGCGGCCGGCGGGCTCCCGGCGCTGGTGCGCCTGTTCTGGTCGTCGCTCCTGCTGGGAGCGAGCTTCCTGGGCATCGGCTATGCGCTGTCGGCGATCGCGCGACGCCCCGGCGCGGCGGCTGGGCTCGCCATCGGGCTCTGGCTGGTGCTGATCGTGCTATACGACCTCGGCCTGCTGGCTGCGGTGGTCGCGGATGCCGGCGGGGTCTTCACGACCCACGTCTTCCCTTGGTTGCTTCTGGCCAACCCGGCAGATGCCTTCCGTATCTTCAACCTCGCCTCGTCCGAGGCCACGGCGGCCGCGGCCGGAGTTGGTGGCGCCGCAGGCTCTATCCCCGCCTGGCAGGCGCTGGCATCGGTCGCGCTCTGGCCACTCGTCGCATTCGCTTTGGCGCTCCTCGCCTTCAGAAAGGTTACGCCGTGAACCGCCTCTTCATCCTCGCGCTTCCCCTCGTCCTCCTGGCAGGCTGCCAGGAGGACGACCTGGCGGGCCTGCCGCCGGCCGTCACCATGCCGGCGGATGCGGTCGGGCATTACTGCCAGATGGTGCTGGCCGAGCATCCTGGCCCCAAGGCGCAGGTGCTTCTCGACGGCGAGGAGACGCCGCTGTTCTTCTCGCAGGTGCGCGACGCGATCTCGTACCAGCGGATGCCCGAGCAGAGCCACGCGATCACGGCGATTTACGTCAACGACATGGCCGCGGCCCCGAGTTGGGAGGAGCCGGGTGCGGACAACTGGATCGCGGCCGGGGCCGCCCACTTCGTGGTGGGCTCGACGCGCGTCGGCGGAATGGGTGCGGCGGAACTGGTCCCGTTCTCGGACGCGGACACCGCCGCTGCCTTCGCCGCCGAACACGGCGGCCGGGTGGAACGGCTGGACGGGATCGCGGACCACGAGGTCCTGTCGCCCGAAGAGACGCCGCAGGCCCATGACGGGCACGATTTCATGAAGCGCCTCGAGCGCGTGTCACAGGAAAGGGAGAGCTGAGATGCGGGCACTGACCAGACGCCGCTTCCTCTCGATCAGCGCGGCCGCGGTGGTCGCCGGATCGCCCGCCGGCGCCGCGCCGGTGAGGCAGTTCCACGGCACCGCCCTCGGCGCGAAGGCGACGATCACGCTCGCTCACCCGGACGCAGCCGCAATCGCCCGCCGCGCCTTCGCCGAGATCGACCGGCTCGAGGACATCTTCAGCTTGTATCGCGCGGGGTCGGCTCTTTCGCGCCTCAATCGAACGGGCCGTCTGAGCGCGCCGTCCTTCGAGCTGCTGGAGTGCCTTGGCCTCTGCGCCACCGTCCACCGCGCGACCGGCGGCCTGTTCGACCCCACGATCCAGCCGCTCTGGGACCTCCACGCGCGCAGTTACGCCGCAGGCGCCGCTCCGAACGCCGCCGAGGTCGAGGCCGCCCGGGCGCGGACCGGCTGGCAGCGGGTGCGGATGTCGCCCGGTGACGTGACGCTCGAACCGGAGATGGCCCTGACACTCAACGGCATAGCGCAGGGCTACATCGCCGACCGCGTCGCCGCGATGCTGAGGGCCGAGGGGCTGCGCGAGGTGCTGGTCAAAACCGGGGAGCACCACGCCGTGGGCGGCGACTGGCCGGTGACCCTGGTGACGGATGAGAGCCGCCCCCATGGCCGCGTTGACTTGCGCGACCGCGCCCTGGCCACTTCGGCTCCACTCGGCACGGTCTTCGACCGCGAAGGGACGATCGGGCACATCCTCGACCCGCGTACAGGCGCGCCCGCCGCCGCGAAATGGCGCTCGATCAGCATCACTGCGACAAACGCCGCCTTCGCGGACGCCCTCAGCACGGCACTGGTGCTGATGGATCGGGAGGCGGCCTCCGGCGCGCTGGCAAGCTTCGCGGATGCCAAGCTCGTGGCCGCCGTTCCGGGCATCGCCAACACGTAGCGTGGCGAACGCCACCGCCGTCGAATTGGTGTGATTGTTGTGGTCCTGTGCACGAGGAAAATCGAAGGTGAGTCATCAGATGCCTGCCGGCATGTCCGCTGCGGGCCAGGACGTGCGCGCCATCACCGACGAGTTGCGCCCGGCGCATGCGGTCGTGAGAAACGAAACGGGCGAGTAGGTGCTGCTCAGGCACTCCGACGTCCGCGGCATTGCTCTCGCGGAGGAGAAGTTCTCCAGCAACGTGTACCGGTATCTCCATATTCCCAATGGATTGGACGGAGAAGAACATACCCGCTTCCGCCCGCTGATCGAGCGACACCTCGGCCAGGTGGAATTGGCGTGACCTGCCCCCCGCGAGATCCCTCAGTCTGATGTAGAGTCTGCTCAACCGGAAGGAGCAGACGAATGAGGAAGAGCCGTTTCACCGAGGCGCAGATAATCGGGATGATCAAGGAGCAGGAGGCCGGGATGCCGACGGCGGAGGTGTGCCGCAGGCATGGTCTCAGCCCGGCGACGTTCTACAAGCTGAAAGCCAAGTATGGCGGTATGGAGGTCTCCGAGGCCGCCAGGCTGAAGGCGCTGGAAGACGAGAACGCCAAGCTCAAGCGCCTGCTGGCCGACACGATGCTCGACAACGTCGTCCTGAAGGATCTGCTGGGAAAGAACTGACGACATTGACCAGGCGGCGAGAGGCGGCGCTCAGGGCAATGCGGGATCATGACATCTCGCAACGCCGGGCCTGCCAGCTTGTCGGTGTCGATCCCAAGACGGTCCGGCGCAGACGCCCGCCGGACTGCCCCGAGGTCCGCGAGGAGATGAAGGAGATCGCCGGGAAGCGACGCCGGTTCGGCTATCGCCGGATCGGTATCCTGCTCGAGCGCAAGGGCATGCTCATGAACCACAAGAAGCTTTATCGGCTCTACCGGGAGGAAGGGCTGTCGGTGAAGCGACGGCGCGGACGGAAGCGGGCCCGTGGGTCACGCACGCCGATGCCGGAGGCGGCGCATCCCAATGCCCGCTGGTCGCTCGACTTTCTGGCCGACAGCTTCGGCGCCTCGCGCAAGTTCCGCATTCTGGCGGTGATCGACGATTGCTGCCGGGAGAACCTGTGCCTGACCGCCGACACCAGCATCTCGGGCGCTCGTGTCGCCCGCGAGTTGGATGCGCTGGTGCGGATCTACGGAAAGCCCGCTTGCATTGTCAGTGACAACGGCACCGAGTTCACCAGCCGCGCCATCCTGAAGTGGGCCGACAAGAACGGGGTGCCCTGGCATTACATCGACCCGGGCAGGCCCCAGCAGAACGCCTTCATCGAAAGCTTCATGTATAGACGGCCCCGCAGGCGCAAGTGTTCTGATCGTGATCTTAATCGGCGGGTGCGTTCATGTATTCGGCCTGTTTGCGCAGCCCGTACATGACTGCTGGCCCTGATGGTGTCCGCGGATCGAGGCCTCATCAACGGGACGCGCTGTGGCGCGCTTAAAGCTCTCCGGGCTTGCTCGATCCTCAGCTCTGCCGATTCCCATCACGCTGTCATTGCACTTGTGCCATCTCTACACCGCTTCGTTCATGGCTCTCACAGTTGCGCGGGTCGGAAGACCTCACCGGTAGAGAGCATGGCCCAGATCGTCCTCGCTAACTTGTTAGCGACTGCCACGGCAACGACCATGGGCCGACGCCGCGCCAGCAGCCCCTCGATCCACGGACCATCGACGCGCGAACGGGCCTTGGGATAGCGCACGACGGTTCGCGCTCCCAAGACCAGCAGATGGCGAAGATACCGGTCGCCTTTCTTGGTGATGCCGCCAAGCCTGTGCTTGCCGCCGGACGAGTTTTGGCGTGGGCTCAGCCCGAGCCAGGCAGCAAATTCGCGACCCAAGCGAAACGCGGACGGGTCCGGGATAGTCGCTGTAAAGGCCGTTGCAGTGATCGGCCCGATCCCTGGGATGGTCGCAAGCAAGCGGAAGATCGCGTCGGTCTTGTGCCTCTCAGCCAAGCGGGCATCGATAACCGCGATCTGCCGGTTCAACGCGTCCAACTGCTCGACGAGAGCATCCAAGGCGAAGCAGGCATCTTCCGGCAGATCCTCTCGCAACTCATCGAGCTGTTCGGTGAGGACTTCGACCCGGTGCCGCCCCTGCGCGACAACGATGCCATACTCGGCCAGGTGCGCCCGGAACGCGCAGGCGGCCATCGTCCTTTGCCGAATTAAAAGGGCGCGGGCTCTGTGCAGCATCAGAAAAGCCTGGCCCTGGCGCGATTTGATCGGGACGAAGCGCATACCGGGGCGCGTGACGGCTTCACAGATCGCAGCGGCATCAGTGGCGTCGTTCTTCGCGCCGCGTCGGACGAAGGGCTTGACGTAGCCCGGAGGAATGAGACGGACGTCGTGACCTAGATCCCGCAACTGGCGAGCCCAATAATGGGCAGTCGCACAAGCCTCGAGGCCCACCAAGCAGGACGGCAAAGCCATGAAGAAATCCAATACATGGCGACGCACGAGCTTCTTACTTTCGAGCATCCTGCCGGACGCATCGGCGACATGGACATGGAACACATTTTTGGCCAGATCGAGGCCCACGGTCATTGGGGTCATTGGGGTCATTGGGGTCATTGGAAAAGCTCCTTGTGCAAAGCAGGACCATCATACGGTCCCTTGTCAGGAGCGGGGCCGTCTTCGCCATCAATGGCAGCTTGCGCGACGAACTCTTGAACGAGGAGATCTTCGACACCCTGGACGACGCCCGGCGCAAGCTGGCGCTCTGGCGCTACGATTACAACGCCGTCAGGCCGCACTCGTCTCTGGGAAACCAAACGCCGCTCGCAGCGCGCCGGACGCTTGAGCAATTTGAGGGCTCCGCGCCCGGCGCGCTTGCCAAGAGAAACCGCCCAGACTACCAATCTCAAACCCGCAGACTCTCTTTATGAACGAGGGACCCAAGGCGGGCAGGTCACCGCCACCGCAGCAAGAAGGTGCTGTTCGCTGCAGAGGCCATTTTCTCTGCTGCGCATACAAGGGCGATCCGCCCGGTGATCTGGTCCCAGAAGCTTCGTCGCGGTCTGAAGTGACGAGGCGCTACTCCAGCAAGCGAGCGTTTGGTATGGCGCCTCCCCTCGCTGCACCCACGTTCATTCAGAAATGAACGGCACGAATTCGAGCAGGCTTCCTTCCGCGACGCTCTCGACGTCCGAGTGGATGAGCACTGCCCCGTGGGCTTCGGCCAAGGCCGAGACGACGGCCGAACGTGTTTCTTGGGAGCAGTCCGCGATATCGCGCCCTGTTCCATCCTGCCCCACGATCCGGGCGGGGCGCAGTTCGCATCGGCCGGGCCTGTGCCGGAGAGGGCTCGCCGTAACCACATGGCTTCGCGGTCGGCCTGGCTGTGCCTCTCCCGCAAGATGCGCCACAAGCCACCTGCCGAAAAGCTCCCAAGTGATGAAGGCCGAGACGGGATTGCCTGGCAGACCAAGCCAGAAGGCGCTGCCGATGCGGCCAAAGGAGACCGGCTTCCCTGGCTTGATTGCCACTCCACTGAAAACAGGAGGACCGGCAAGCTTAGCGATCGTAGGCTTCACACGGTCTGCAGAACCTACCGAGATCCCGCCGACGGTGATCACCAGATCGGCGGAGCGGCTCACCCGGCCAAGCAGATGTTCGAGGTCAGCAGGATCGTCCCCGACGTGCGCGACCTCCACAAGCTGGGCCGCCGGCGTCTCGACCGCCGCACTCAACATGAATGAGTTCACGTCCCAAATTTCGCCAGGGGCGAGCTCTTGTCCTGGCTGGCGCACCTCGTCGCCGCCCGTCAGCAGCGCCACGCGCACCCGGCGACGCACCGCCACGGTGGCGAGCCCGGCGGCCGCCGCTGCGGCGAGAGCCGGCGCATCCAGCCGGCGGCCGACGGGCAGGACTTTCGCTCCGCGAGCGAGGTCTTCGCCCGTTCGGCGCACATGCATGCCTGGCCTCGGCCGCCGGCAGAGCAGGATGCCGGACCCCGTCCTATCGATGTCTTCCTGCATGACGACGGCATCGGCGCCCGGAGGAACGGGAGCGCCAGTGAAGATCCGGGCAGCCTCGCCCGCCTTCAGTGTGCGATCCCCCTTCATTCCGGCGAGTATCCGGTCGCGAACCTCCAGGCGCCATGGGCCGGGCCCGACGAGCGTGCGCGTGTCCACCGCGTATCCGTCCATCGCCGCGTTGTCGAAAGGAGGGCTGGGAGCCAGTGCAACGACCGGCTCGGCCAGCACACGGCCCTTCGCCGCTGCAAGCGGCAGGCGCTCGACATCGTGGATCACGCCCGCAGCGGACGTGATGAGGGAAAGTGCCTGGTCGATCGACACCAAGCCGGTGCCGCTTTCGCATCCACATGCAGGAGTTTCGATTTTCGAAATGAGGGTCATTCCGCGGCCTCCGGCACCTGGCGCCGGGCGATGGTGCAGTCGAGGTCGCGCAGGCGGCCATCCTTCAAACCGTAGATGAGCCCGTGTACGCGGATGTCGTTACCGCGGGCCCAGGCCCGCTGAAGGATCGGTGTCTCGGCTACGCGCCGGACGCCCTCCACGACGTTCAACTCGGCGAGCCGGTCGCGACGTGACTCCGGGCTTTCCGCCTGCGCCCGATCCACCGCGTAAGCGCGAGCGAGCCTGCGCACCGGCTCGAGCCAGTGATCGGCCAGTCCGTGAGGCAAGTCCTCCGTCGCTGCCTTCACGCCGCCGCAGCCATAGTGACCGCACACGATGATTTCGCGAATGCTCAGTGCATCTACGGCGAACTCGAGCGCCGAAAGCATGTTCATGTCGGCGGAGTGGATGACGTTCGCGACGTTGCGGTGCACGAACACCTCGCCGGGGTCCAGGCCGGCGACGACGTTGGCGGGCACCCGGCTGTCGGAACAGCCGATCCAGAAGAACTCGGGGGTCTGTCTTGTGGCGAGGCGTGCGAAGTAGCCAGGCTCTTCCTGGCTGCGGCGTTGGGACCAGTCGGCGTTGCGCTTCAGAAGATCGGCAAGCATGGGGAAGCTCCGGAGGAAATGGGTTTTCACCATCCGGTGACCTTGACCGGATGGCGGAGGGTCGCGGCTGATGGACCAGAGGGAGGGCTGCGGCGGCCGATCCTGGATTGGCAGGTCAGGCCGCCCCAATCGGTCAGACGGGGCCCAGTTCAGCCCCGGCGATTTCCGCGCCCTCGGTCAACGCCGCCACGAACTCCCGCGCGGCGCGGCTCCAGGCGGCTTTCTCCATCGCTGCGGCGATCTTCGAGCGCACCACCTCGTAGGGCAGCAGGGCCCCTTCGGCCAAAGCGTCGAGCCGGATAACGTGCCAGCCGTGCCGCGTTAGCACGGGTTCGGACGTAATCTCTCCCTCGCGGAGGCGCCGAAGCGCCGCCTCGAACTCCGGTACCGTGTCTCCGGGGCCCAGCTGGCCGAGAGTCCCGCGGGATGCTTTAGAGCCGCAGTCGCTTTCGTGCGCAGCGAGCAGGCTGAAGCGCGCAGGATCACGAGCGGCGGCCTGCGCCAAGCGCGTGGCTCTGTCGTGGGCTGCGGCGCGGGCCTCGTCATCGCGCGGGTCGCAGGCGCACAGGATGTGGCTCGCCTCCCAAAGCGGCGGCGCCCGAAAGCGTGACGGGTCCGCCTCCCACTCGGCGCGGATCTCCGGCTCGGTCGGAGAGGCAGGGTCCAGCGCGGTGTCAATAAGGGCCCGGATCAGGGCCTCCTCTTCCGTTTCGAAGCGTCCGGGCGCGACCTCCTGCCGCTCGGCCGTGAGCCCCCGGCGCCGAGCTTCCTGCAGCAGAAGCGTGCGGATCGCGACGGCGCGGGCTGCCTTGCGCCATGCGATGCCGGGCTTGCCCCGCGGGGCCGAGTGGTTCTGCGCCTCGGCGGCGACGACACCGTGTGGCACGCGCTCGCCGTTGACGATCAGGTCGGGGAACAGAGCTGCGGTCATGTGATCACTCCGCGGGGGTGGGCGCCGGACCGGCGGCCGGGCGGCTTGAAGGAACTGCGGGCTTCCGGGTGGGGCGGGGGGACTGCTCCGGCCGCGCCGGCAACGGTGTGCGGCGACGCGAGCGGACGACCTGATAGCCTGGCCGCGTGAAGTAGCGCAGTGGAACAGAGAGCATGTGCACCAGCCGCGTGAACGGGAAGAGCACAAAGATCGTCAGCCCGAGAAACAGGTGCAGCTTGAAGACGAGCGCCACGTCGGTGATGTAGCTCGCCGCTGCCGCGTCGAAGGTGAAGATACCCTGCGCCCAAGCCATGAACTTCGTCATCTCGTGCCCGTCGAGGTGCCCGAGCGAGACGAAGATCGTGGCGAGCCCGAGAACGAGTTGTGCCAGGAGCAGAGCGAGGATGCCGATATCGGCGACACTCGAGGTCCGGCGGATACGAGGGTCCGTCCAGCGGCGATGCAACAGCATACCTCCGCCGACGAGCGCCATGACGCCAGCGACGCCGCCGGCCAAAATGGCGAGAAGCTGTTTCGCGGTGTGGCTCACGCCTAGCGTGTCGAACACCCAGATCGGCGTGAGCAGGCCGATCAGGTGGCCGAAGAAGATTACCAGAACTCCCACATGGAAGAGCACCGACCCGATGACGAGCTGCCTGCGGCGCAGAAGCTGGCTGGACGAGCTTTTCCAGGTGAAGGGGTCCCGTTCGTAGCGAGCAATGGAGCCCACGATCAGCACCGTGAGCGCGATGTAGGGATAAATCCCGAAGAGGAAGTCGTGCATCTTTGCCTCCGTTATTCAGCAGGCGCGGGGGTGACGGGCGTGTCCATGCGGGCGAGCATGTCGCGCACCTGCGGACAGCCGGCGTTGGGATCGGGACCGAAGCGGACCTCAGATTCCTCCCAGACCTCGTCGAGCGCCTCGAGATCGTCGGGATCGACTTCGGGCTCTTCCAGCAGCGCGGCGACGGCCTCGGAATCGGGAGTGGCTCGGGCGACCTGGAGCAGGGCCGCGAAGAGCGGGGCATAGCTGCTCTCGCGGCGCATTAGGCGGGTCGCCAGCGCCTCGAGGATATGCGCGGCATCGCCCAGCATCTCCTGCATCTCGGCCTCGGGCCGGGTCGAAAGGAACTCGAGCAGCACCGGCAGATGATCCGGCAACTCGCTGGTGACAGGTTCGAACCCGCCGGCGCGGTAGGTCTCCACCAGAGAAACCATGGCGCCACCGCGGTCCCGGCTCTCGCCATGGACATGCTCGAACAGATTGAGCGACAGCGTGCGCGACCGATCGAAGAGCGAGACGAACTGCTCCTGGAGGTCATAGATGTCCCGCTCGCCCAGTTCGGTCACGAGCGGGCGCAGGGCCCGCCGCGCCGCCGCGGTCAGCCGAGTGTCGGAGGCGAGGACGCCTCCAATCTCCGGCATGGCGCGCTGAAGCTCCTCGGTCGGGTAGCTCAGCAAAAGCGAGATTGCCTTGAGTGTGCGATCCATCACGAAGCCTCCGTCGGAATCTTCAGGGGTTTCTTCTTGCCGCCGAACAGCGAGCCTTGGCTGATCCCGGTCGAACAGCCGTTGCCGTCGGTGAAGCCGCAGCCCCCCTTGAGGTCGTAAGCCTCCTCCACCTGCTCTCGGTGGGTCGTCGGGATGACGAAGCGGTCCTCGTAATCGGCGAGCGCCATGATCTTGTACATCTGCTCGATCGCGCGGCCCGAGAGGCCTACGCGGGCGGCGATGCCCTCGTCCTCGACCCCCTCGACGGTCTTCGCGCGCATGTAGGCGCGCATCGACAGCATCCGCTCGAGCGCCTGGGCCACCGGCTCCTCGTCGCCAGCGGTCAGCATGTTGGCGAGGTAGCGCAGCGGGATGCGCAGGTTGCGCACGTCGGGCATGGCGCCGTTCGTGCCGATCGCACCCGCCTCGGCCGCGTTCTGGATCGGGCTGAGCGGCGGGATGTACCACACCATCGGCAGCGTCCGGTACTCGGGGTGAAGCGGGAAGGCGACCTTCCACTCCATCGCCATCTTCCAGATCGGGCTTTCCTGCGCGGCGCGGATCCAGTCCTCGGGGATGCCGTCGGCCCGCGCCGTCTCGATCACGACGGGGTCGTTGGGGTCGAGAAAGACGTCGAGCTGCGCGTCATAGAGGTCGGTCGTCTTCTCGGCGCTGGCAGCCTCCTCGATCTTGTCGGCGTCGTAGAGCATCACGCCGAGATAGCGGATGCGGCCGACGCAGGTCTCGGAGCAGACGGTCGGGTTGCCGCTCTCGATCCGCGGATAGCAGAGCGTGCATTTCTCCGACTTGCCGGTCGACCAGTTGTAATAGACCTTCTTATAGGGACAGCCCGAGACGCACATGCGCCAGCCGCGGCATTTCTCCTGGTCGATCAGGACGATGCCGTCCTCCTCGCGCTTGTAGATGGCGCCGGACGGGCAGCTCGCCGCACAGGCCGGGTTGAGGCAGTGCTCGCAGAGCCGGGGGAGATACATCATGAATGTGTTCTCGTATTCCCCGTAGATCTGCTTCTGGATCCCTTCGAAGTTGTAATCCTCGGAGCGCTTCGAGAACTCGCCGCCCAGGATCTCCTCCCAGTTCGGACCCTTCTCGATCTTTTCCATCCGCTCGCCGGTGATCTTGGAGCGGGGGCGCGCCGTCGGGAACGCCTCCATCTCCGGCGCGGACTTCAGGTGATCGTAGTCGAAGTCGAACGGCTCGTAGTAGTCGTCGATCTCCGGCAGGTCCGGATTGGCGAAGATGTTCGCCAGGATCCGCCACTTGGCCCCCTGCTTGGGCTGCAGCTTGCCGGACTTCGTCCGCTCCCAGCCCCCGTTCCAGCGCGCCTGGTTCTCCCAGTCGGTTGGGTAGCCGGTGCCCGGCTTCGTCTCGACGTTGTTGAACCACGCGTACTCGACGCCTTCGCGGCTGGTCCAGACGTTCTTACAGGTGACGGAACAGGTGTGACACCCGATGCACTTGTCGAGGTTAAGCACCATGCCGATTTGCGCACGCACTCTCATTCCGCGGCCTCCTTTTCGGTCGCTTCACGGTCGAGCCAGTCGACCTTTTGCATCTTTCTGACGACGACGAACTCGTCGCGGTTGGCGCCTACGGTGCCGTAGTAGTTGAAGCCGTAGGACTGCTGGGCGTAGCCGCCGATCATGTGGGTGGGCTTGAGCACCGCGCGGGTGACGGAGTTGTGGATGCCGCCTCGCTTGCCGGTCTTCTCAGAGCCGGGCGTGTTCACAATTTTCTCCTGCGCGTGATACATGAACGTCGTTCCGTCCTTGATCCGCTGCGAGACGACCGCCCGCGCCGTGAGCGCTCCGTTGGTGTTGTAGAGCTCCACCCAATCGTTGTCGGCGATGCCGGCCTTGGCCGCGTCGTTCTCGCTGATCCAGATCACCGGGCCGCCCCTGTTGAGCGTGAGCATCAGCAGGTTGTCCGAGTAGGTGGAGTGAATCCCCCACTTCTGGTGCGGCGTGATGAAGTTGAGCACGACATGCGGCTGGCCGTCGCGGGCGTCGTGGTTCACCTCCTCGGTGATCGTCTTGAGGTCGACAGGCGGGCGGTACGATACGAAGCCCTCGCCGAAGGCCCGCATCCACAGGTGGTCCTGGTAGAGCTGCTGGCGGCCCGTCAGCGTGCGCCACGGGATCAATTCGTGGACGTTGGTGTAGCCCGCGTTGTAGCAAACCTTCTCGCTCTCAAGGCCCGACCAGGTCGGGGACGAGATGATCTTGCGCGGCTGGGCGGCGATGTCGCGGAAGCGGATCTTCTCGTCTTCCTTTGGCAGCGCGAGGTGGGTGTGCTCGCGGCCCGTGGCCTTGCCGAGCGCCTCCCAGGCCTTCACGGCGACCGCGCCGTTGGTCTCGGGCGCCAGCATCATGATCACCTCGGTTGCGTCGATGTCGGAGACGATCTTCGGGCAGCCCTTGGCCGGACCCTCCTCCCAGACACCGTTGAGCTCACGCAGGTGCTCGACCTCCGTTTCGGTCTTCCAGCCGATGCCCTTGCCGCCGTTGCCGAGCTTGTCCATCAGCGGCCCCAAGGCGACGAAGCGGTCGTAGAGCGCCGTGTAGTCCCGCTCGACAGGCACGTAGTTGGGCGCGGTCTTTCCCGGGATCAGGTCGCATTCGCCCTTCTTCCAATCGCGAACCTGGTCCTGGGCGATCTCGGCCGGCGTGTCGTGCAGGATCGGCAGCGCGACGATGTCGGTTTCCTTGCCCAGGATCTCGGGCGCGATCTCCTGAAACTTCTTGGCGATGGCCTTGAAGATCTCCCAGTCCGATTTGCTCTCGTAGGCCGGGTCCACGGCCGCCTGCAGCGGGTGGATGAAGGGGTGCATGTCGGAGGTGTTGAGGTCGTTCTTCTCGTACCAGCTCGCGGTCGGCAGCACGACGTCCGAGTAGACTGCCGTGGTGCTCATCCGGAAGTCGATGCAGACCAGCAGGTCGAGCTTTCCGCGCGGGCCTTCTTCGTGCCACTTCGCCTCCTTGGGCAGTTGGTGCCCCTCCTCGCCCAGGTCGCGGCCGAGCACGCCGTGGTCGGTCCCGAGCAGGTGCTTGAGGAAGTATTCGTGACCCTTGCCCGAGGAGCCGAGCAGGTTCGAGCGCCAGACGAAGAGGTTGCGGGGCCAGTTCTCGGGCGCGTCCGGATCCTCGCAGGACATTTCCAGCTCGCCCGACTTTAGCTTCTCAGCGACGTAGGCCGGGATCTCCTTTCCTTCCGACTTGGCCGCTTTCGCCACGTCCAGCGGGTTCGTCCTGAGCTGGGGCGCGGACGGCAGCCACCCCATCCGTTCGGCACGGATGTTGTAGTCGATCATGCTCGCATCCCAGTCGCCCTCGGGCGCGGTGGGCGCAAGAATCTCGTTGGTCTTCAGCGTTTCGTAGCGCCACTGATCGGTATGAGCGTACCAGGCCGAGGTGGAGTTCATGTGCCGTGGCGGACGGCCCCAATCGAGCGCAAAGGCCAGTGGCTGCCACCCGGTCTGCGGGCGCAGCTTTTCCTGCCCCACATAGTGCGCCCAGCCGCCGCCCGATTGGCCCACGCACCCGCACATCACCAGCATGTTGATGACGCCGCGGTAGTTCATGTCCATGTGGTACCAGTGGTTCATCGCGGCACCGATGATGACCATGGACTTGCCTTGGGTTTTCTCGGCGTTCTCGGCGAATTCCCGGGCTACGTGGATGATCTTCTTGCGGTCCACGCCGGTGATCTTCTCCGCCCAGGCGGGCGTGCCCGGCATCTCGTCATCGTAGTCCGCCGTCACCCAGTCGCCGCCGAGGCCACGATCGAGCCCGTAGTTGGCGCAGAAGAGATCGAAGACGGTGGTGACCAGTGCCTCGCCGTCATGGGTCTGCACACGACGGACGGGAATGTCGCGGGTCAGAACGTCGGGATGCCGCGCATCAGTGGCGAAGGCTTCGGTGGCCGCGCCCCCGAAATAGGGAAAGTCCACGCCGACTACGTCGTCATGGTCCTCCTCGAGGATCAGCGACATCTTCAGCCGGGTTTCCTGACCCGCTGCGCGCTCCTCGAGGTTCCACTCGCCGTCCTCGCCCCAGCGATAGCCGATGGCGCCGTTCGGTGCGACCAGCCCGCTGGAGCGCTCGTCCACGGCGACCGTCTTCCAGGCCGGGTTGTTCTCCTCCCCAAGCTTGCCGTCGAGGTCATCAGCGCGAAGGAAACGGCCGGGCACGATACGGCCATCCTTCTCGTCCAGCCGGACGAGCATCGGCATGTCAGAATACTTGCGGCAGTATTCCTCGAAATACTCGGCCTGCCGATCAAGGTGGAACTCGCGCAGGATGACGTGGCCAAAGGCCATGGCCAGCGCTGCGTCGGTGCCCTGCTTCACGTTCAACCAGACGTCGCCGAACTTCGCCGCCTCGGAATAGTCCGGGCAGATCACGGCCGACTTGGTGCCGCGATAACGCGACTCGGTGTAGAAGTGGGCATCGGGCGTCCGGGTCTGCGGCACGTTCGAGCCCCACAGCAGAAGATAGCCCGCGTTGTACCAGTCGGCTGATTCCGGCACGTCCGTCTGTTCGCCCCAGGTCATGGGCGAAGCCGGCGGAAGGTCGCAGTACCAGTCGTAGAAGGACATGCAGACCCCGCCCAGGAGGCTGAGGTAGCGTGAGCCGGCCGCGTAGGAGACCATCGACATGGCCGGGATCGGCGAGAAGCCGAAGACGCGGTCGGGACCGTAGGTCCTGGCGGTGTAGGCGTTGGCGGCGGCCACGATCTCCGTCGCCTCCTCCCAGTCGGCGCGGACGAAGCCGCCGGTGCCGCGGGTTTCGACGTAGGAGGCCCGCAGAATCGGGTCGTTCTGGAGCTTCGTCCACGCTTCGATCGGGCTCATCGTCTCGCGCATCTTGCGCCAGACCTTCATCAGCCGGCCGCGCACGAGCGGGTTCTTCACCCGGTTGGCAGAGTACAGGTACCAGCTATAGCTCGCGCCGCGGGCGCATCCGCGAGGCTCGTGGTTGGGCAATTCGGGACGCGTGCGCGGATAATCCGTCTGCTGCGTTTCCCACGTGACGATGCCGGACTTCACGTAGATCTTCCACGAGCACGAGCCCGTGCAGTTCACGCCGTGGGTCGAGCGGACGACTTTGTCGTGCCGCCAGCGGTTGCGATAGGTTTCCTCCCAGTCGCGGCTCTCGCGGGTCACTTGCCCGTGGCCGTTCGAGAACCGTTCCAGTTCCTTGGACTGGAGGAAGTTCAGTCTGTCGAGCAGGTGGCTCATCGTTTTCTCCTCAGGATCGGCCGCGCCCGGCCCGTACGGCGGGCGCGGCTTGGTTCAGTTGGTCAGCAGGGGACGGGCGCGTTCTTACGGGTGTAGAAGGCCCAGGTGATCGCGACGCAGAGAGCGTAGAAGGCAGCGAAGCCCCAAAGCGCGGCGGCGGGACCGCCGGTCAGCTCGATCGAGGTCCCGTAGAACTTCGGGATGAAGAAGGCGCCGTAGGCCGCGATCGCGCTGGTGAAGGCGATGATGGCGGCGCTCTCCATCTCGGACTGCTTGAGCTTCGCCGCCTCGTCGAGGTCGGGGCGCAGACGCGGCACTTCCTGGCGCATGATCGAGGGGATCATCTGGAAGGTGGACGCATTGCCCACGCCTGTCAGGAAGAACAGCGCCATGAAGCAGGCAAAGAAGCCCCAGAAGCTGCCGGCGCCGTCGCGCAGCGGAAGGAACCAGATCACGCCCAGCACGGCGACGATCATGCCCAGGAACGTCCAGAAGGTGACCCGGCCACCTCCGAAACGATCCGAGATCCAGCCCGTGCCTGCACGGGACAGCGCCCCGACAAGTGGCCCGAGGAAGGCGAACTGCAGCGCGTCCACGACCGGAAATTGCGTCTTCATCAGCAAGGGGAAGCCCGCCGAGTAGCCGATGAAGCTGCCGAAGGTCCCCGTGTAGAGCACGCACATGATCCAGTTGTGCTTGCGCTTGAGGATCGTGAGCTGGTCGGACAGGGACGCCTTGGCGTCGGCGATATCATTCATTCCGAACCAGGCCGCGATCGCGGCCAGCGCGATAAACGGCACCCAGACGAAACCGGCGTTTTGAAGCCACAGGGCTTCGCCGTCCTGCAGGGTCTGCGGTGCACCGCCGACGGCGCCGAAAACGCCCATCGTGATGACCAGCGGCACAACGAACTGCATGACGGACACGCCGAGATTGCCGAGGCCGGCGTTCAGCGCGAGGGCGTTACCCTTCTGCTTCTTCGGAAAGAAGTAGGCGATGTTGGCCATCGACGAGGCGAAGTTGCCGCCGCCGAAACCGCACATCAGTGCAAGAAGCAGGAACCAGGCATAGCTGGTGTCGGGATTCTGGACGGCGAAGCCAATGCCGAGTGCAGGCAGCAAGAGAGATGCCGTCGAGATCGTGGTCCAGAGCCGGCCACCGAAGATGGGCACCATGAAGCTGTAAAAGATTCGCAGCGTGGCGCCCGACAGGCCAGGCAGCGAGGCGAGCCAGAAGAGTTGGCCCGTGGAGTAGTCGAAACCGACGGCGGGAAGCTTGGCGACGACCACCGACCAGACCATCCAGACGGAGAAGGCCAACAGCAGGCAGGGGATAGAAATCCAGAGGTTGCGTCGAGCGATGGCGCGGCCCCCGTGTTCCCAGAAGGCGGGGTCTTCGGGGCGCCAGTCGGCCAGGGTGTGGCCCTTGCGACCGGGTATGTGTTCAGCGGTAGCCATGGGTCAGTCCTCCGTCATGGCGCATTTCGGGTGTCGGGCCGCCGCGCAGGCGGCCCGGGAAGGTCGGATCTTCGAGGATTTATTCGGCCGGGTTGATCACTGCGGGACGGCTGCCAGCGGCGCGGGCCTCTCCGGGGGCGGGCGCGTTGAGCGGCGCGTCCGGCACGTCCGAAAGGTACTTCTCGTCCGTGAGCGCGGGGTGCCGGCGACGCTCCATGCGGCGGATAGCAACGTGCATCCAGACGGTGGAGACCGCGACGATCACGAAGAGGAGCATGAACGGTGCCGTCCAGACGCCTGTAAGATCCAGCAGCATCCCGAAGGCGATAGGGAGGAAGAAACCACCCAGTCCGCCGATCATGCCGACGAGACCGCCCACCGAGCCCACGTGATGCGGGTAGTAAACCGGGATGTGCTTGAAGACCGCAGCCTTGCCGAGGCTCATCACGAAGCCCAGGACAACCGTCAGGGCGACGAAGAAGCCCACCGAGATGCCGAAGTTGAATTCGATCGTCCCGCTGATGCCGTTCACGGCATAGCTGGTCTGTGGGTAGCTCATGACGAAGAGCACGACCAGACTGACGATGAAGGTCAGGTACATCACGAACCGTGCTCCCCACTTGTCGGACATCCAGCCCCCGAGGGCGCGGAAGATCGATCCGGGCAGCGAGTAGAGCCCCGCAAAGACACCTGCGGTCGTCAGTTCGAGACCATAGGCGCCGGTGTAATAGCGCGGCAGGAAGCTCGCGAGGGCGACGAAGGCGCCGAAGACGAAGAAGTAGTAGGTCGCGAAGCGCCACACCTGGACGTTCTTCAGCGGCTCGAGCATCGAACCGGTGGACGCGGCCCCTTGCCCGGTGCGCCTCCGCTCCTCCTGAACGGGGTCCGTCTTTGCCAGCAGGAAGAAGAGCACCGCGGTGGCGGCGAGGACGACGGCATAGACCTGCGCCGTCGCTTCCCAGCCGAGCGCGACCACGAGGAAGGGGGCGGCAAAGTTCGTGACTGCGGCACCCACGTTGCCCGCGCCGAAGATCCCAAGCGCAGTGCCCTGGCGTTCCTTCTCGAACCAGCGCGACGTGTAGGCTACGCCTACGATGAAGGAGCCGCCCGCGAGGCCGAGACCGAGCGCGGCGATCAGGAAGACCTCATAGGTTTGAACCGAGGTGAGCAGCCAGACACAGACCGCGGTGATCAGCATCTGCAGGGGGAACATGATCCGCCCCCCGAATTGTTCGGTCCATACGCCGAGGAAGATACGGCTGATCGATCCGGTCAAGATGGGCGTGGCGACCAGGAGACCGAACTGGGTGTCGCTGAGGCCGAGCTCCTGTTTGATCCTGACGCCGATGATGGAAAAGATCGTCCAGACCGCGAAGCAAATCGTGAAGGCGAACGTGCTGAGCCCCAGCGCCCGGTACTGGTCCGAGCGTGAGACTCCGTGGAGTGTGTGCATTACCGTCCCTCCATGTGTTGGTGTGCACGGGACCCAATGGGGCTTGGAACGGGTTTGGCTTGAGAGGAGCGTGCAAAACTTGATTCAGATCAGATTTTCGAAAAACCCTGTATAAATAAGCTGTTACTTGGAAAATGTCGGTCAGCCCAAGGGCTGACTGCAAGCCACTCAGCGGATAATGACGCGTGGCGTCTTGACAAATATCAAGAGGGGCGTTGGTGTCGTTACGGAAGGGAAGACCGGATGCAGGCAGGGCTCTCCAAGTCGATTCTGGCGGATGTGCGCGAACTTGATCTGTTCGCCGAGATGGAGGACGCGAACTTCGGCGCGCTGATGCGCGGCGCCTACATCCAGAACTTCCCGCCGCAGATAGAACTGATCACCGAAGGTGAAACGAGTGATTTCCTGCACATCGTTCTTTCCGGCTCCGTGAACCTGTTCGCCAGTTGGAACGGGCGTGAAACCAGCATGACAACGTTACAACCCGTCTCGACGTTCATTCTCGCTGCCACAATCAGGGACGCGCCCTACCTCATGTCGGCACGGACGCTCGAGAAAAGCCGCGTCGCTCTGGTGCCCAGCCAGGACGTGCGCGCAGTCTTCGGCACAGACGCAGCCTTCGCCCGCGCCATCGTTACCGATCTGGCTCAGGCCTATCGCTCGGTGGTCAAGAACACCAAAAACCTGAAGCTGCGCACCTCGCTCGAGCGACTGGCAAATTATCTTCTGCGGCAGAGCAGGCAACACGGAGCCTCGGAGACGTTTGAGTTGAGCACAGACAAGCGGCGCTTGGCCTCGTACCTGGGGATGACGCCGGAAAACCTCAGCCGTGTGAGGTGGCCCCCGTTTTCCGGACAGTGTTGCGGCGCCGCTAAGCTTGCCTGTTGATCATGCCGCCGCTTTCAGGCCGGGGCCCTGATGGGCCTCGACCGGTGTTCGTCCGCCGAGCGCGGAGTGCGGGCGCTCGTTGTTGTAGAAGTCGATCCACTTGCCGATGCCAGCCCGGGCCGCTGACCCGGTCTCAAAGGCGTGCAGATAGACGCACTCATACTTCAGGGATCGCCATAGCCGCTCGATCATGACGTTGTCCATCCAGCGTCCGCGACCGTCCATCGAGACCTTCACCGTCGCATCCAGCAAGACTTGCGTGAAGCGCGGGCTGGTGAACTGGCTG
>NZ_FOXA01000012.1 GCF_900115595.1 Tranquillimonas alkanivorans | reverse complement strand
CATCTCAAGCTCTTCGACGAGCGCTACACCGCTTGTGCCGCGCCCTCGTTACTTGGGCAAACGTCTTTCAGCACACCCGCCGACCTGGCCGGCCACCCTCTCCTGCAGCTCGAATCCCGCCCGACCGCCTGGCCGGACTGGTTCCGCGCACAAGGGGCCGAACCACCGCGTGTTTCCGGCATGGTGACCGACCAGTTTTCGATGATGATACAGGCGGCGATTTCCGGCCTCGGGATCGCGCTCCTGCCCGACTACCTGGCCCGGACCGAGATCGCCGAGGGCCGGCTCGAACCGATCCTGCGGCAGGCAGTACCGGGCACCGGCGCCTATTGGCTGGCATGGCCGGAGCGTCACGCCACCGCACGGCCCCTCGCGTCCTTCCGCGACTGGCTCGAGAGCGTGCGGCCCGGCGCAGGTTGAACCGGCGTCAACGCCCGAGCGTGAGGACGAAGTCCGAGATCAACCGGGCGATCCGGTCCCGGTCATGGTCGAGCGTGGCCACGTGCCACGACTCTCTCAGCCAAACCAGCCGCACGTCGTCCGAGGCGACATCTCGAACGATGCGCAAGGCGTTGTCGGGGCTGACGACATGATCCTCGCGCGACTGAATTACCAAGCAGGGCTGCTTGATCAGCGGCAACAGGGCGCCGGTCGTGTGCGTCAGCAGGAAGCGCTCGCGTAGCGTCGCGCGGGGAATTCGATCATAGGACAGCTCGCGGACCTTTTCGTCGCGGATGTCCGACCCGATACCGGGCAGAAATTCCGGGCCGTTCGGCTGAAACAGCGGGAGGACCACTTCGGGGCGGTAGAGCCCCGTCGAGCCGTTGATGCTGACCACCGCGTCGACCACTTCGGGCCGCCGCGCCGCGAGGTTCAGCGCCAGCGTCGCGCCGAGAGACAGCCCCGCCACGACGATACGACCGCAGCGCTTGCGCAACTGCTCCAGCGCTGCCTCGGCCGAGGCGATCCAATCCCGCTGCCCGGTTGTCGCCAGCACCTCCGGCGTTTCACCGTGCCCCGCGAGCAGCGGGGCAAGGACCGTTGCGCCCGAGGCCGCCTGCGCCGCATGGCCCACGTGCCGCACGCTTTGTGGCGTGCTGGTGAACCCGTGCAGCAGAAGGATGCCGACCTCGTTCCCGTCAATCAGGAAAGGTTGCGCCTCGGGCGTGTCGGCAAGCCAGCGGGAATTGGCTAAACTGGTCATAGGGCCGCATAAGCCGGAAGCGGTACAGGACGTGCAAATAGAGTTCGTGCATCACCCGATAGCGCAGCGCGATCACTCCGCCCGCCCGGGCGGCACAAAGTGCCGGCGGAAATCCCGCAAGAGCGCAGTGTCAGCGTTCGCGCCCCACGCCATCGCGATGGTCATCTCGGCAGCCAGCCCGTCGACCGGCCGTATCTCCAGCGCCCCAGGCAGGCTCTCTGCCGCAGACATCGGGTAAAGCGTCACCCCGCGCCCTTCGGCCACGCGCTGCATGATGACCTGCACGTCCCACGCCTCGTCCACGACGTCCGGTGAAAGCTCCACTTCGGCACAGACGGAATCGAGAAGCGCCCGCCAAGACCGCCAGTTCTCGCGCAGGCCCATGACGAAGCGAGCGTTGCGCAGATCGTCCAGCGTCACCGTGCCGGTGGCGCGCGGGACCACCGCCCCGATGCGCGACGACCAGACCGGGCGCTGCGCCACTTCCGGATCTGCGGCGCTGGGATGCGACAGCAGGAAGCCGACGTCGATGGTGCCCGATTTCAGGCTCTGCATCATATTGTCGGTGGACATGACGTGCATCTCAACCTGCACTCCGGGCTGCGCTGCGTGGAAAGCGTCGAGCCCGTCGGAAATCTGACGTGACGTCGCGAGCGCCGAATATCCGACGATGACGTGGCCCCGAGCGCCTTCGGCGTTCCGGCGCGAAGCGCGGATCGACCGTTCGAACTGCGCGACCGCGAGGCGCGCGTCGTCGAGGAAGACACGCCCCGCATCCGTCAATGTCAGTCCCGCGTGGCTCCGCTCGAAAATTCGGAATCCCAGATCGGTTTCAGTGTCCTTGACCGCTTTTGAGATTGCAGGCTGCGCGATGTTCAGGATATCCGCAGCGGCCCGAAAGCCGCCCGCGTCGGACACAGCGAGCGCATAGCGCAGGTGCCTGATCTCGAGCCGGGTAGATTTCAACATGGGGTAACTCTCTGCTGCTCGAACCGAGCTGATAGCGAACCGTTATCACCCGATCAAGCATCGCTATTTGTAAACACCGCCGGCCTCGGAAAGGGTTCGGCCTCGTGCCGCCGTGGTCCGCGGCACGAACGGGAGTGAGCAATGCAGGCACTGTTCCGGAAGCTGTGCGGACTGCTGATGCTGATCGGCGGTCTCGGCGTTTTGGCGCTGATGGTCAACGTGACCGCAGACGTCGTCTCCAAATTCGTCTGGAATGCGCCGATCCAGGGCACGATCGAAGTGTCGTCCTATTACTACATGGTTGCACTCGTCATGCTGCCGATGGCCTTCGTCGAACTCGAGGACGAGCAAATTTCGGTCGACCTGCTGTTCAACCACTTCCCCGGGCCGCTGCAGCGCGTGAGCCTTGTGCTGACCTGCCTGGCGACTACCGGAATCCTCTGGACGATGGCGTGGCGCACCGGCCTCGACGCCTTGCGCGCCTGGAACATCGGCGAGGTCGTGATGGGCAGCCGCGAGATCATCGTCTGGCCGGGGCGCATGATGCTGCCGCTCGGGTTCACGCTGGCGGGGCTGGCTGCACTGGTGCGGCTCGTGATGGTGCTGCGCGGCGAAAACATCGTGAAGAACGCCGAGGAGGCGCCCTCCGCATGAGCAACCTGATGATCGGCTGGATCGGGGTCGCATCCCTGTTCGGCCTGCTGGCCTTCCGCATGTCCATCGGCGTCGCGCTGATGCTGGTCTCGTTCGTCGGCATCACGGTGATGCTGAACTCAACGGCGGCCTTCGGCATCGTGAGCGCCATGCCATTCAACCTGATCGGCGATTGGTCCCTGACCGCAATCCCGATGTTCCTGTTCATGGGTTTCCTCGCGGCGAACACCGGGCTGACTGCGGGCGCGTTCGACCTTCTGCGGCTTGTGCTGGCGCGCGTGCCCGGCGGGCTGGCGTCCGCCAGCGTCGGGGCCTGCGGGCTCTTTGCCGCCGCCTCGGGCTCGAGCATTGCCACCACCGCGGCCATGTCGCGCATCGCGGTGCCCGAGATGCTTCGCGCGAAGTATCATCCCTCGCTCGCCACCGGCGTCGTCGCCGCATCGGGGACGCTGGGGTCGCTGATCCCGCCGTCGATCCTGATGGTGCTCTACGGCATCTTTACAGAGCAATCGATCGGTCAGCTCTTCGTCGCGGGCGTGATCCCCGGCGCGCTGTCGGCCCTGATCTACATGGGAATGATCACCGTGCGCGCCGGGCTGAACCCATCGCTCGCGCCGCCGGTGGAGACGCGCGTGGACCGGGCGGAACTGCTCCGACTGATCTGGTCGGTCTGGCCATTCCCGGTTCTGGTGCTGGGCGTACTGGGCGGCATCTTCGGCGGCGTTTTCACGCCCACCGAGGCGGGCGCGATCGGTGCCTCGCTCGCACTTCTGGTCGCGCTCCTGCGCGGGGCGCTCACCGTGGGTGCGATGAAAGCCGCGATCCGGCAGACGACGCTGGCGACCTCGTCGATCTTCTTCCTGTCGATCGGTGCGGTCATGTTCACCCGTTTCATGGGGCTATCGGGCGTGCCGCGCGCGCTGACGGACGCGATGCTCGCCGTATCGGACAACCAGATCGTCATCATCCTGATGATCGCCGCGCTCTTCGTGATCCTCGGCATGGTGATCGACTCCATCGGTCTGATCCTGCTGACGCTGCCGATCCTGCTGCCGGTGCTCGAGGCTGCTGACGTCAACCTCATCTGGTTCGGCATCATCTGCATCAAGCTGCTCGAGATCGGCCTCGTGACACCTCCGGTGGGCCTGAACCTATACGTGCTGCACAGCGCGCTCTCGGGCGAAGTGAAGCTGCGCGACATCATTTCCGGGACCACCTGGTTCATCGCGATGGACCTGCTGACCCTGCTCATTCTGATCGCCTTCCCGGCAATCAGCCTGTTCCTGCCGTCGCTCATGGCGCAGTGACCCAGCCTTAGTACCGAAACCAAAAGGGAGAGAACCGACCATGAAATCCGCAACCGCCATCTTGGCACTTGTCGCGGCCAGTGCCGCAGGCAGCGCTGTGGCCGCCGACTACAACGCCAACCACTTCTTCGCCGAGCGTCATTCGATGGTGCGCGGCCCCTACGTCGAGTTCGCCAAGAAGGTGTCTGAGGCGACCGACGGCGAGGTCAACTTCACCGTCTTCTCCGGCGGCTCGTTGCTGCCGCCCGCGGCCTCGCTGCAGGGCGTACGCGACGGCGTGGCGCAGGTCACCTACCATGCCGGCACCTACACGCCGGCCGAGCTTCCGGTCGCCAACCTCATCGGCAACGCCGCCTTCTACAACACCGACCCGCTGGTCATGGCCTTCGCCTCGACCGAGTTCGGCCTGACCAACGAGGCCGCGCTTGAGGAGTGGCGCAACAACGGCGTCGTCTTCGGCGGCGGCTACTCGACGTCCGAGTACGTCATGATGTGCAACACGCCGGTGAAGAGCTTCGAGGACATCCAGGGCAAGCGCCTACGCATGGCCGGCGGCGCCTGGACGCGCTTCGCCGAGTTCGTGGGTGCAGTGCCCGTTTCGATCCCGTCGAGCGAGATGTACACCGGCCTCGACACCGGATCGCTGGACTGCGCCGTGGCCGCGGCCGACGCGCTGGACAGCTTTTCGCTGTCGGACGTCGTGACCTCCATGAACACGCTAGCCATCGGCAACTACTACGCGGGCTTCGAGTGGGGCTACAACAGAGCCTTCTGGCAAAGTCTCTCGCCCGAGAACCGCGAAGTGCTGTTCGACCAGATGGCCTATTACCTGGCACAGCACCGCGTCGAATTCGACGCCGATGTCGAAAAGGCCGTCACGGCCGCCAAGTCCAACGGCATGCAGGTCTACAAGCCTGACCAGGCACTGAAGGACGCGCTCGCTGACTTCGTGGAGGCCGACGAGGCGGTGTTGATCGAGAACGCGGAAAAGCGCGGCGTCGAGAACGCAGAGGCAGTTCTTGAGGATTACAAGAAGCTGGTCGATCGGTGGGACGTATTGCTTGCCGAAGTAGATCGGACAGACGTAGACGCCCTCGCGGAACTGGCGCGGGTCGAAATTTACGACCAACTCGACCCTGCTTCGTACGGGACCGAGTGACATCGAGTGGGGCCGCTCCGGCGGCCCTGCACCCGCCGGAGCAGCGTCGTCCCACAGGAGGTGCGGCTAAGAAGAGCCTCCCGCCTCGCAGCGCGAAATTTGCACTGACTCCGAGCAGAACCTACTCGTACATTCCGACTGTGCCACCCAGACAGGGAGATTGCGACAGACCCGAGTTCGGTGGACACGCTGGCGCCGATGCTCGTGCTTTCGGCGGCGGTGGCGCGCTGCACCTGTAAGTCGCAAAGCGCACAGTGCGCCTGAGCCGAGGCAGCATTAGGCGATCAAGAAAAGACACAAGTGACATCATAACTGCTGAACCGCGCCTGGAGCGGCACCTTGAGGTCCGGGCAGCCTCCCGCCCGGGAGCAGAGGAAGCCGCACTACACGCGCCCCAGCGTCTCCTGTGCTCTCCCGCGCCGGATGGCTGGAAATCCTAACTGGTGCTCGACATCTTTGGCAGGGGCGCTGGCAGGTCCGGCGGGTTGGTGCACGACCTGACAGCCTACGGCGCGCTCCTCATGGTCTGGAGAGACACCTCTGCCGTCGGAAATCTACGAACTGAGATCCTCGGCGATCCGCCGAGGGAGATCATTGACGGTGACGGCGTCCTGCTCGTGCGGCGAAAGTAGCGCACATGGCTCTCGCGCCTAGTTTTGTGACAATTGAATATTTTCATGTAGATGCCGGCAAGAGGCTCCCCCGCACCCGCGGGGATATACCCCGCTGCGTCGAGGCGGTCGTCTAGGCCGGCTCCCCGCAGCCGCAGAGATAAAGCCACCGCGCTAGAGAAAGCTGGATCAGCTTAAGAATGAGTGGTGCCCGGGGGCGGAATCGAACCACCGACACGAGGATTTTCAATCCACTGCTCTACCCCTGAGCTACCCGGGCACGGGGGTCGGAGGCGAAGCGTCCGACCGGGTGAGCGCGTTCTAGACAGGCTCCCGCGGGGTGTCCAGAGGGCGCGGGCAAAAAAATCAGTGCCTGACCTCGGGTTCGTCCATGTCGTCCTCGTCCTCGGTTTCAATGGCGTAGGAGCCGGTCAGCCACCGGCCGAGATCGACGTCGGCGCAGCGGGACGAGCAGAAGGGACGGTAACGCGGCTCGGTCGCCCGGTCGCAGATCGGGCAGCGCGTGGCGGCGGTCTTGGGCTTCAGATCGGGCATCGGTCCAGAGGTAGGCGGTCGCGCTTGCGTTGCAACTCGTAGTGGCCCAGCGGCGTCCAGCCGGCCAGCACCGTGTCGACCGGATCGGCGCGGAAGGCGGCGCCGATGACCTGCTCGAAGGTGCGACGCTCCTTCTTCGGCATGGGCGCCACGTCAAGCGTGATCTGCCCGCCCAGTCCCCGGCAGCGCAGCACCGCCGGCAGCGCGCGCGCAAGCGCGATGTTGGCCTTCAGCCCGGCGGCGAGCGAGGTGTCGCCACCGGTGTTCACGTCGACGGCCACCAGCGCGCGCGTGGGCTCCACGAAAGCGAAACCGCCGCCCGGCAGCTCCATCCGGCCGCTGCGCAGGGCGTCGACGGCGTCGAGCACGCCGTGCGCCTCGAACCCGCCGGGATCGGTGTGCAGCAGGTCGGGCTCGGGCCAGTCGCGCCAGGCCAGCTCGTGGGGGTCCGGCCCCTCGACCAGAAGCTCCGGCTCGCCCGCCTCGTCGGCCAGCACCTTGGCGGCGAGGTCGGTCATGGCGGCGATGTCGGCGGCGACATCGTCGTCCGCCCCGCTTTCGCAGGACGAGCGCAGGATCAGGCCCGCACCTTCGGGCAGGCCCTCGCGCAGCTCGTCGGCGATCTCCATCAGCCGCACGCGCCGCTCCTCGTCCTTGATGGAGCGCGAGATGTTGATGCCGGGCGCGTCGGGCGTGACAATGGCGTAGCGGCTCTTGAACAGCACGCGGGTCGTCACTGGCACCGCCTTGCCGTCCTCGGCGTAGCCTGTGACCTGAACGAGCACCGGCTGGCCTGGTCGCACGCCCTTGATCTGGCGCAGAAAGCCGCGGCCCTCGGGCAAACGCACCGTCACCCCGCCCTGTCCCTTCATCGGGCGGTCGAGGGTCGCGCGATAGACGGCGCCGGGGCGAGGCTCGTCCTCGGGCGGCGACACGAGCAGGTCGTCGAGCCTGCCGTCCAGCATCATGGCGGCGGCGGGGCGGCCGCCGAGCGTATCGAGCACGATCACGCGGCCCTTCATGCGGCGATCCTCATCACGGGGTATCCGGCAGCGGAGAGAAGGTGTGCGGTCTCGGCCAGCGGCAAGCCGACGATGGCGGGGAACGAGCCCCTGATCCATGGCACGAACACGCTGGCCGGGCCCTGAATGGCATAGGCACCGGCCTTGCCCTGCCAATCGTCGGTGGCGAGGTAGGCGTTCAGTTCTTCGTCCGAGAGCCGCTTCATCTGCACGACCGAAACCACGTGCCTCTCCCACGTCCGGTCGCCGCGCGCGACGGCGACGGCGGTGACGACACGGTGGCGGCGCCCCGAAAGGGCCAGCAGGAACTCGGCCGCCTCGCCCGCGTCGCGCGGCTTGCCCATGATCCGGCGGCCCATGGCGACGGTGGTGTCGGCGCACAGCACGACCTCGTCCGCGTCGCGGGGCACGGAGGCCAGCTTCTCGCGCGTGATGCGCACGCAGTAGTCCCGCGGCAGTTCACGCTTCAGCGGCGTCTCGTCGATGTCGGGGGCGCGGATGTCGTCGGGCACGACGCCGATTTGCCCCAGCAGCTCGAGCCGCCGGGGGCTGCCCGATCCGAGGACCAGGCGCGGGGCGTCGCCCATGCCGGACGACACCTTACTTGAAGCGATAGTTGATCCGACCCTTGGTCAGGTCGTAGGGCGTCATCTCGACCTGCACGCGGTCGCCCGCGAGCACGCGAATACGGTTCTTGCGCATCTTGCCTGCCGTGTGCGCGATGATCTCATGGCCGTTTTCCAGCTCGACCCGGAACGTCGCGTTCGGCAGGAGTTCCTTCACGACACCCGGAAATTCGAGCAGTTCTTCCTTGGCCATGGTCACTCCATATCATTCTGCCCGCCTGATGCGAGCGCCCTTTAAATGCGTCCGCTGCGTCCGGGTTTCAAGCCGAATCAGGCCTTTCACCTGCATGTGAGGGCGATTCTGCAGAATGAGCAGCCGTGCGTCACGTCGTGGGCGCCAAAAGCCGGCGGGGATCGGCCGCCGCGCGCACCTCGGACTCGCGCCAGTGCGCCGGGATATCGACCTCGGCTTCTCCGCGCAGAGCCGCGAGCATCGCGGTCGCCACCTCGGCCTGCACCCATCCCGGCAGATCGACCGCGCCGTCGGCCAGCACGCCGTCGGGCGGGAATCCGCGGTCGGGTGGCGCGTAGAGGCCCGCGCGTCCCGTGTTGCGGTCAAGGAACTCGCAGCCCGCGACCTCGCCCACCGTCGCCGCCATGACCGTAATACAGCGGCCTTCCAGCGCCCGTGCCCGCGCCGCGTTGCGCACGCGCGCCGCGCCCGTGGCGGCATCGGTGCAGGAGGGGATCAGCAGCAGGTCGCAGTTCAAGGCCCGCGCCAGCAGCGGGAATTCGGCGTCATAACAGATCAGCACTCCAATGCGGCCCAGCGCCGTGTCGAACAGCGCCAGGTTGCGGCCGGGCGCAAGGCGCGTCTCCCGCCGCTCCCACGGAGTGAGAATCTGCTTGTCCACCGCCCCCGCCGTGCCATCCGGCGCGATCAGGTGGCAGCGGTTCACCGTGCGGCCGCCCTCGTCCCACGGTCCGCTGCCGGTCAGCAGGTGGACGCCATGTGCCACCGCGAGCCGCCGCGCCGTTTCGAGCGCGAAAGCGGCGGTGTCGCGGCCCGCCCGCTCCCACACCTCCGTCCCCTCCGTCGGCGGCTGAGCGGCAAGCGCGGCCTCCAGCGCGGCATACTCGGGAAAGACCAGCAGGTCCGCCCCGCCCTCGGCACCGCGCGACACCCAGGAGGAAAGTTTCTCCTCCCACGCTTCAATGCTCTCAAGCCGCTCGACCGGGTATGCGGCGGTCGCGACCCTCACAGCCGCTTCACCCAAAGCTGGAGCGGCTTTTCACTCTCTTCCGCCTCGCCCACATCCTTCCAGGAAAAGGTTGCGTAGCCGCCCGGCACCTTCTCATACCCGCGCTTTCGCCAGAACGGGTCGAGCGGCGCGTAGTCCGCAGGACGGGCCGGGTGATCCTCCGGCCGCTCGACGGCGCAGAAGGCCGAGTGGGTGCGGCCGAGCCGCCGCGCGTGATCCTCGCGCGCGTCGAAGAATGCGTGACCGGCCCCCTGCCCCCGGTAACGCGGGAAAAGTACACTTTCGGCGCAATAAAAGACGGTTTGTACAGAAAGCCCGGCCTTGGACAGCGGGCGTGCGAAATCGTCCGCGTGGTCCTCCATCGGCGTTCCGGTTGCGGCACCCACCAGCCTGTCGCCGTCGAACGCGCCGACGAGGATCGCGTTCGCGCTGTCGCGGTAGCTGGCCATGTACCGCCGCTCGTACGCGAGATCGCCGTCATAGAGGTACGGCCAGTCGCGGAACACCTCGATGCGCAGCCGCGCGAGGTCGTCGAGCGCGGCCTCGACCTCGGGTCCGGTGAGGGTGCGGTATGTCAGGGTCATGTCTGCTCCTGTATGGGCGGCCCGAAGCGCGAGATCATCCGGTCCCGTATCTGGTCGCGCGCCTGCCTGTAGCTTCTCAGCTTGTCCTCGCGCCCCTCGCCCAGCCCGGTCGGATCGAGGATCGGCCAGTACTCGACGTCGAGGTGGAAGTACCGCGTGAGGTCCAGCGCCCGCCGTTGCGAGGCCGGCGACAACGCCACCACCAAGTCGAAGCCCGACAGGTCGTCGCCCCACTGCTCCATCTCGTCGAAGCTGCGCACGCGGTGACGCTCGAGTTCTACGCCGAGTTCGCGGCAGACGGAGACGGCAAAGCCGTCGATTTCCATGTCGCTCTTGACCCCCGCCGACTGCACATAGGCAGAGTGGCCGTAGAACTTCTTCATCAGTCCCTCGGCCATCGGCGACCGGACGGAGTTCTGATCGCAGCAGAACAGGACCGATCCGGGCAACTCGGCCACCGCCGTCAGCCCCCGAAGTGCAGGACGCAGATCAGGGTGAAGAGTCGGCGCGCGGTGTCGATGTCCACCTCGGCCTTGCCCTTCAGCCGTTCCTGCAAAATGCGTGCGCCTTCGGTGTGGATGCCGCGGCGGGCCATGTCGATCGTCTCGATCTGGCTGGGCGGCAACTTCTTCACGGCGTCGAAATAGCTTTCGCAGATCTGGAAGTAATCCTTCACCACTTGCCGGAACGGTCCCAGCGACAGGTGAAACTCGGCCACCTGCGCGTCCGCCTCGTCGCGCACGTCGAAGACCAGCCGCCGCTCGCGGATGGCCAGACCCAGCCGGAACGGCCCCGGCGGCACCTCGCGCCCCTCGCGCGCGGGAAGCGAAAAGCTGTTGTCCTCGAGCAGGTCGAAGACCGCGACCTTGCGCTCCTGCTCGATCTCGGGCGTCGGCGCCGGCAGCCCGCTTTCGTCGATATCGATGTGAACCAGCCGGCTCATCGCGTCACTCGTTCAGCTGGTCGAGCCGCGCACGCACCGACAGGCCGTGCGCCTGAAGGCTTTCCGACCGCGCCAGCGTCTCGGCCGCCGGGCCGATGGCCTTCAGCGCGCCGGGCGTCATCTTGGCCATCGTGGTGCGCTTGAGGAAATCCATCACCGACAGGCCGGACGAGAACCGGGCCGAGCGCGCCGTGGGCAGGACGTGGTTCGGCCCCCCGATGTAGTCCCCGATCGCCTCGGGCGTCCACTTGCCCAGGAACATCGCACCCGCGTGCGAGATGTTGGCGGCCAGCGCCTCTGGGTCGTCGACGCAAAGCTCCAGGTGCTCTGGTGCGATCTGGTCGGCGAGCGCGGCGGCCTCGCCCAAGTTGCGCACCGTGATGATCGCGCCGAAGTCGCGCCAGCTGGCCCCCGCGATGGCGCCGCGCTCCAGCCGCTCCAGCCGTTCGTCCACCGCCCCCGCGACGGCGAGGCCGAACTTGTGGTCGGTGGTGATCAGGATCGACTGCGCGCTCTCGTCGTGTTCGGCCTGGCTGAGCAGGTCGAGCGCCACCCAGTCCGGATCGTTGCCCCGGTCTGCAATCACCAGGATCTCGGACGGCCCGGCGATCATGTCGATGCCGACGCGCCCGAAGACCCGGCGCTTCGCGGCGGCGACGAAAGCGTTACCGGGGCCGGTGATCTTGTCCACCGGCGCGATGGTTTCGGTGCCATAGGCCAGCGCCGCGATCGCCTGTGCGCCGCCCACGCGATACACCGTCTCGACCCCGGCAAGCTTTGCGGCCAGCAGCACCAGCGGGTTGGCCTTGCCGTCCGGCGTCGGCGCGGTGACCACAAGCCGCTCGACGCCGGCCACCTGCGCCGGAATCGCGTTCATCAGCACCGAGGACGGGTACGAGGCCAGACCGCCGGGCACGTAGAGCCCCGCTGCCGAGACCGGCCCCCAGCGCCAGCCCAAGGTTTCGCCGTGCGGACCCTTCCATTGCTCGTTCTCGGGCATCTGGCGCGCGTGGTAGGCGCGAATGCGCTCGGCGGCCAGTTCCAGCGCCTCGCGCTCGTCGTCCGGCACCTTCGCGATCTCGGCCTCCCACTCGTCGCGACCGAAGGCCAGCGTCTCGGGCGCAAGGTCCAGCCGGTCGAACTTCGAGGTCAGCTCGATCACCGCGGCGTCGCCGCGCGCGCGGACGTCGGCGATGATGTCGGCCACCGCGGCGTCCACGTCGGGGCTGTCCTCGCGCTTCATGGTCAGAAGCGCGGCGAAGCGGTCTTCGAAGTCGGCGTCGGCGGTCGAGAGGAAGTGTGGCATGGCGCGGCCTCGGCTTTCGGTTCAGCCGTGTCTAGACCCTATTGCCGCTTGTTTGAAGCCATGACTGCGCTTCTGCCCGCGGGCGGGGCCGGGATCAATGACGCCCGTCAATGATCCGCTGCAGGTTCAGGCGGACGCTCGGCCCATTGCATCAACTTCGTACACGGAGGCGCACCATGCGACTGCCCAACGCCCTGTTCCGCCTACTGATTGCCCTTGGCCTGTCAGCTCTTCCCGCCGGCGCCGACGACCTGGGACAAGAGGAATTCAAGAATTCCTGCGCCGTCTGCCACGGCGCCTCGGGCATGGGCGACGGCCCACTCGCCCCCGTCCTCACCGTGCCGGTATCCGACCTCACGACGATCGAGGCCCGCAACGACGGAGAGTTTCCGCTGCTGCACATCATACAGGTGATCGACGGGCGCACCGGGATTCGCGGTCACGGCTACCCGATGCCGGTCTGGGGAGCGCGGTTCAAGGCCGAGGAGATCGAGACCTCCGGCCCCTACGCGGCCGAGATCATCGTGCGCGGCCGCGTGCTGTCGCTGGCCTATTACCTCGAGTCGCTTCAGGAGACGCCGGCGCCCGAAGAGTGAGAGCCGACCTCGACCAGCGGGTGCCGAGCCTGTTGCGACCCGGAGCCCCGCCCGGGCGATCCGGACCTTCTTCTTCCCGAAAGTACCGCGCCGGAGGCGCGATTCTCCTCGGGCGTTGCATCCGTTCCGCGCGGGGGCGAGCGGCGCCGGAGCACCGTATGCTCAAACGTGCCGCGGCGCGCGGCCGGACGGGGCGGCATACGGGCGGGTGACGTCCTTGAGCACGACCTCGAGCGCCTCGACCTCGACGGCGATGGCGCCGTCGCCGGCGAGCGTGAGGATCAGCCGTCCGCCCGGCGCCTCGCCCGGCTCCCACGTCAGGGACAGGAGCGACAGGACCTGGTCGCGGTCGGCCGCATCAACGCTCTGGCTTTGCACCCGGACGACGTTCTCGATGGCCAGCACCGAGCGCACGCGCTCGAAGGGGCGCTTCAGCCGCTCGGCCGCGGCCGCATCCTCCCACCGGAAACGGTTGAGCAGCAGGGCGAAGCGGCGGCTGTCGCGCTGCCACGTCATTTCGGTGATCGGGAACACCGCGTCCTGCACCAGCGCGGACACGGGCGGCAGATCCTCGGGTTCGAGCGCCATCAGGCGCAGGGGCTGCTCGCCGCCCTCCTCGAATGTCGCGTCCCGGCTCATTGTCCGCGCACCCGCTCTATCGAGGCGCCGACGCCCGAAAGCTTCTCTTCCAACCGCTCGTAGCCGCGGTCGAGGTGGTAGACGCGGTTCACCTGCGTCTCGCCCTCGGCCGCAAGCCCGGCCAGGATCAGCGACACGCTGGCGCGCAGGTCCGTCGCCATCACCGGTGCGCCCTTCAGACGCTCAACCCCGTGCACCGTCGCCGTGCCACCATGCACGTCGATCGAGGCGCCCATGCGCATCAGTTCGGGCGCGTGCATGAAGCGGTTCTCGAAGATCTTCTCCTCCAGTACGCTCGTCCCCTCGGCCGTGCACAGAAGCGCCATCATCTGCGCCTGCAGGTCCGTGGGAAAGCCCGGGTACGGCTCGGTCGTCACGTCCACGGCGCTGATGCGGCCGTTGCGGCGCGCGACCTTCAGCCCGCGCCCCGTCTCTTCGACCGCGATGCCGGCGGCGTCCAGCTTCTCGCAGAACGCCTCGACCAGACCGAAGCGGCCGCCCAGGCACTCGACCTCGCCGCCGCAGATCGCGGGGGCCAGCATGTAAGTACCCAGCTCGATCCGGTCCGCCACCACCGGGTGCGTCGCGCCGTGCAGCGCGTCCACGCCCTCGATGGCGATGGTCGACGTCCCCTCGCCCTCGATCCGCGCGCCCATCTTGCGCAGGCACTGGGCCAGGTCGACGATCTCGGGCTCGCGCGCCGCGTTCTTCAGCAGCGTGGTGCCCTTCGCCAGCGTCGCGGCCATCAGCACGTTCTCGGTCGCGCCGACCGAGACGACCGGGAACTCGAACGTCCCACCCCTGAGCCCGCCCGGCGCCTTCGCCGCGACGTAGCCGTCAGCGAGCTCCAACTCGGCGCCCAGCGCCTCGAGCCCGCGCAGGTGCAGGTCCACGGGGCGCGCCCCGATGGCGCAGCCGCCGGGCAGCGACACCTTCGCCTGCCCCATCCGCGCCAAGAGCGGGCCGAGCACCAGGATCGAGGCGCGCATCTTGCGCACGATGTCGTAATGCGCCGTCACGTTGGACAGGTCGTGCGACGACATCGCCAGCACCTGCCCCGACTGGAGCGCCGTCACCTCGGCCCCGAGCGAGCGCAGCAGGTCCGACATAGTCGAGATATCGCTCAGCCGCGGCGCGTTGGTCAGCGTCAGCGGCTCGTCGCTGAGCAGCGTGGCCGGCATGAGCGTGAGACAGGCGTTCTTCGCGCCCGCGATAGGGATCTCGCCGCGCAGTTCGCGCCCGCCCCTGACGATGATGGAATCCATGGGCCTGCCTTTACGCCTTTTTGTCCTCGTCCGAAGACTTCCGGGCACGCGCCTGAGCCTTGCGCCGCGCAAGGTTCGCCTTCAGCGCCGCCTTCAGCCGCGCTTCGCGTTCCCCGGCGGGCTTGCCGGACTCCTTCTTCGACGGGTCTTTCGCCATGCCGCCCTTTCTACCCGAGCCGGTGCGGCGGGTCCAGATTGCGGCGCGTTGACCGGCGAAACTCGCCGGCCCCGCCGCTGACGTCACGAAGCCCCGGCACCGGTCAGATTCCTTGAAAAATGCCCTTGCACCCCCCGCCCGGCGCGTCTATTGAGCCGCCCACACGCTGCTGCCGTAGCTCAGGGGTAGAGCACTCCCTTGGTAAGGGAGAGGTCGAGAGTTCAAATCTCTCCGGCAGCACCATTCCCTCCCAGATCAGTCAGCTATTCCGGCGCGTAGAGGCTGCTGCCCATGCCGTGAACGTTGCACGTATGCCGCGGCACGGAATTTCGCGCGCCTTTCCGGGCTCAATCGATCACCACCAGGCCACCGATGGACAGCCTCCGGCTGCGGCGCGTTGGCGGGTTCCCGTGCTTCCCCAGGATGCACGTGCCGTCCAGCCGCCCGACGAGGTCGCCGGCAACGTAGCACGTGGAGCCGCTCGTACGCGGTTCAGGTGACGGACGCGCGGCGCCCGTGCAGACGGTCGCCTCGGCACCGGTCCAGCAAGCGCCGGTCCGGGTGACGGGGCCGAGGTCGCGGGGCGTGCCGTCGGAGAGGTATGCGCGCAGGGTGCCGCGGCCGGGTGCGGCGACCTCCACGGCGAGGTCGGCGATGCCGTCGAAAAGGGCGCCTCCATCCGACGCACGGAGGGCGAAGGAGCCGTCGTCGCGGGACCTGTCCCGCAGGAATCGGCAGGGCCCGGTATAGGCGCGCGGGCCGATCGAGACGCGGCAGCTTGCCGGAACTCCGGGCTCGGCGCGCGGTGGCGACATCGCGCCGGCCTCCTCCTCCTCCGCCATGCGCGGCACCAGCCGCCAGAGTTGCCTTGCGCCGTCGCGACAACGGGACATGAAGGGTGCGCCGGCGTGGACCTGTGCATCAGGGTTGCGGCGCAGGCACAGATAGCCGCCACCGAAGCGCGTCTTCAGGCGCACGGCGTCGTCCGCCGCAGAGACTGCCTCCCAAAGTTGCGTGCCGGCCTCGGCGCACGGGGCGAGGAAGGCGGCACCGGCCCGCGCCGCCTCGCCCGGGTCGTTGCCGTCGAGGCAGAGCCCCGGCTCAGCCATCAGCCGGACGTAGCCTCCGGACGCCTGCACCGCCGTCCAAGCCTGCCCGGCTCCGCGGTCACAAACGGCCACCGAAACGGTCTGCGGCGGCGCGTCCCCGTCGGGCGGCGACGCCTGAAGGCAGACGGCGCCGTCGTCCGCGCGGATGTCGTAGGTGCCGTCCGCCACCTGCGCGCCCGCCGTCGCGGCGGAGAGCACCAGCAGCAGGCACGCGATCCCGATCCCTTTCATGCCGCCTCGCAATCATATCCTTCGTGCCGAGGCTTCACCGGCACGCGCACGGAATCAAGCCCTGCGCCACCGACGGGGGGAGGCAAGGCGACGCTGCGGTGGTATAGAGCGGGCGACGGCGCAAGGCGGCGCCGACTCGACCGTCAGGACCCGATGATGAAGGACACGGCAGACGCGGCGCAGGCCGACCGCAGCGCGGCGGGACGGCTCGCCATCTCGGCACGGGGGCTCGCCAAGAGCTTCGGCGACACGCGGGCCGTCGCTGGCGTGGACCTCGACGTGCCGTCGGGCAGCATCTTCGCCGTGCTCGGTCCCAACGGCGCGGGCAAGACGACGTTGATGCGGATGCTGGCGACGCTGACCCCGCCCGACGCCGGTTCGGCCACGGTGATGGGCCACGACCTGGTGCGCGCGCCGCACGCCGTGCGCGGCGCCATCGCGATGACCGGGCAGTTCGCCTCGCTCGACGAGGACCTGACAGGGCGCGAGAATCTGATCATGCTGGCCCGGCTCTGGGGCTTTCAGGGCCGTGCCGCGCGGGCGCGAGCCGATGAGCTGTTCGCGGCCTTCGACCTGTCGCACGCGGCGAAGAAGCAGGTGAAGGACTACTCGGGCGGCATGCGCCGGCGGCTGGACATCGCCGCGTCGCTGATCGTCACTCCGGGCGTGCTTTTCCTGGACGAGCCGACGACCGGGCTCGACCCGACTGCGCGGCAGAAGGTCTGGCGGATGATCCGCCGGCTCGCCCGATCCGGCGTGACCATCCTGCTGACCACGCAGTACCTGGAAGAGGCCGACCAGCTGGCCGAGCGCATCGCCGTCATCGACCACGGCCGCAAGATCGCCGAAGGGACCAGCCGCGAGTTGAAGGCCGCAACCGGCTCGGGCGTGCTGCACGTGGCTCTGGCCGACCCCGCGCGGCTGGACGAGGCGGCCGAGCTTCTGGGCCGCGCGCTGGACGCGCCCGTGCACCGCAGCCCCGAGGGCGGGCAGCTGGCCGTCGCGGCCCCCTCGCCCGCCGCGGCGAACCGGGCGGTGGCGGCGCTGTTGGAGGCGGAGATCACGCCCGCCGACTTCTCGCTCGGCTCGCCCAGCCTGGAAGAGGTGTTCTTCTCCCTCACCGGCCGGGCAGAGCCGCAGACGGAGGACACGGAATGAAAGACGCGGTCACCCCCGCCACCCTGACCCGCGTCGAACGGCCCGCGCAGCCCTCGCCCCTGTCGAACGCGCTGGTCTTCGGCTGGCGCGCGGTGCTCAAGTTCCGCCACGTGCCCGAGCAGCTGTTCGACCTGGTGATGACGCCGATCATGTTCACGCTGCTCTTCACCTTCGTCTTCGGCGGCGCGCTGGCAGGGTCGAGCGGCGACTACCTCCAGTTCTTCCTGCCGGGCATCCTGGTGCAGACGGTGGTGTTCAACGCCGTCTACTCGGGCATGGGCCTGTCGACGGATATCGGCAAGGGCCTGTTCGACCGCTTCCGATCGCTGCCCATCTGGCCGCTGGCGCCGTTCGCGGGGCTGATGGTGGGCGACGTGCTGCGCCACCTGATCGCCGGGACCATCATCCTTGGAATCGGGCTGGGGCTTGGCTACCGCCCCGAGGCGGGGGTGCCGGGCGTGCTGGCGGCGTTCGCGCTGCTCGTCGCGATCGGCTTCGGGTTCGGCTGGATCTTCATCGTCCTGGGCCTGATCGTGCGCACGCCGACGACGGTGATGACGCTGAGCTTCACCTTCCTGTTCCCGGTGGTCTTCGCGTCGAACATCATGGTCGATCCCGCGACCATGCCAGACTGGCTGCGCGCTTTCGTCGAGGTGAACCCGGTCACGTTGATGACCACCGCGATGCGCGGCCTGATGGGCGGGACGGCGGACCTGGGCGAGGTCCTGCGCGCCCTCATCGCGCCCGCCCTTCTGACGCTGGGGCTGGCGCCGGTGACGCTGTGGCTCTACCGCAGGCAGTAGGAACGGTCACCTCATCCAGCCTTGCGCGAAAGTGGCACACGCGGTTTCACGCGGGGCAGAAAAAGGAACGACTTCCGCCATGCGCGGCCCGTCGAGAACATCTTCCCGGCCGGACCGCCGCCCCGCAGACCCCCGTGCGTGACCTGCGGCGGCGTTGGAACGCGCGGCGCGGTGCGATGGCCGGACCTTCCCAGCTTCGGGTTGCAACTTCGCCGCCGCGGCCGAAGTAAGGCGCAGACTTCAAGGAGGCTGATATGAAACTTCTGCTCGCCGCCACGGCGGCCTTCGCCCTGAGCCAGTCCCCCGCGCTCGCGCAGGAGGAGTTCGGCCCGCTGATCACGCCCGAGGCGCTGAACGCCGCGCAGACCGAGGCCGATCCGCTGATCATCGACATCCGCGCGGCAGACGACGCCTACGCGCAGGGCCACATCGAGGGCGCCGTCAACGCGCCCTACGGCCTGTTCCGCGGCCCGGCCGAAAACCCGGGCCAGCTGGTGCCCGAGGACGAGCTGTCGCGCATCCTGAGCGATCTGGGCGTCACCGCCGACCGTCCGACCGTCGTCGTCCACCAGGGCAGTGACGAAACCGACTTCGGTGCCGCCGCCCGTGTCTACTGGACGCTGAAGTCCAGCGGCGTGAGCGAGCTCGCCATCCTCAACGGCGGCGTGAACGCCTGGACCGAGGCCGGGTACGACCTCTCGACCGACGCCGCCACGCCCGAGGCCACCGAGTTCGACGTGACCTTCTCGGACCAGTGGCTCGCCACGTCCGAGGACGTGCAGGCCGTGGTGAACGGCGAGGACGAGGCGCTGCTGCTCGACGCCCGCCCCGAAAGCTTCTGGAACGGCGAGCAGTCGCACCCGGCGGCTGCCAAGCCGGGCACCCTGCCGCAGTCCGAGTACTTTGAGCATGCCGGCTGGTTTTCGTCCGGCCCAGCCATCGTTGACGCGGACGCGGCGCGCGAGCTGGCGCAGGAACAAGGCTTCACCGATGCCGATCAGCTGATCTCGTTCTGCAACACCGGCCACTGGGCCGCGACCAACTGGTTCGCGCTGAGCGAGCTGGCGGGGCTCGAGAACGTCAAGCTCTACCCCGAGTCGATGGTCGGCTGGTCCAACGCGGGCTACGAGATGGCCAACGTGCCGGGCGCGCTGCGCAACCTTCTGAACCAGGTCAACCCGTTCTGAGGCCGTTATGAGCCAATTGGCCGACGCCCCCGCGCGTCCGTCCCGACTGCTTTCGCGTGCCGCCCTGATCGGGGCGGCACTCTTTCTTGTCCTCGCCGTGGCCACGCTGGCCGGCGCGCGATACGGCCTGCTGCTGCTGATCGGCCTGGGCTTCGGTCTCGTGCTTGAGGGGCTGCGCTTCGGCTTCGCGGGCCCGTGGCGCGCGATGATCCTGCGGCGCGAGCCCGGGGGCATCGTGGCGCAGCTCGTCTCGATCGGGCTCGTCGCCGTCATCGCCTTCCCGCTGCTCGCATCGAACCCGGCCGAGCTGGTGGGCGCCCATGCACCCGTCGGCTGGGCCATGATCGGCGGCGCCTTCGTCTTCGGCGCGGCGATGCAGATCGTTCTGGGCTGCGGCTCGGGCACGCTGATCAACTCGGGCAGCGGCAACCCGATCAGCCTGCTCGCCCTGCCCTTCTTCGCCATCGGCAGCTTCGCCGGCGCCTACCACCTGTTCTGGTGGACCGGCCTGGGCACCGCGCCGCTGGTGGTGTTCGAGGGCACGACGGGGCTGGCCATCACGCTTGCGCTTCTGGCCGCCGTCGCGGCCTTCGTCCTATGGCTGGGCAAGCCGGGCAGCCGCTCCATCCCCCGCCGCTACTGGATTGCCGCCGTCCTGCTGGCGGCGCTGGCGCTCGGCAACCTCGTCGTCGCGGGACAGCCGTGGGGCGTGGTCTACGGCCTTGGCCTCTGGGCCGCGAAGGGCGTGTCGCTGTTCGGTGCGGACCTCTCGGGCTCGGCCTTCTGGAGCGCGCCGGGCAACGTCGAGCGGTTGCAGGAGAGCATCCTCACCGACGTCACCTCGCTCACCAACCTCGGCATCATCGGCGGGGCGTTCCTTGTGGCCGCGTGGCGCGGCGGCTTCTCGGCTCCGCTGCCCAAGCTGCCGGCCAAGGCGTGGGTGGCAACTGTCGTGGCGGGCTTCCTCCTGGGCTATTCCTCGCGGCTGGCCTTCGGCTGCAACGTGGGGGCGTTCTTCTCGGGCATCTCGACCGGCAGCCTGCACGGCTGGGCGTGGTTCGCCGCGGGCTTTGCGGGCTCGTGGGTCGGCGTGAAGATCCGCCCGTCGCTGGGACTGGAGGCGCGCTGATGGCCACCCGGAAGCTGACCGCCGCGCTGACGCTTGCGCTTCTGGCCGGGCTGATCGCGCTGGACCTCGCGCAAAGCGCGCCGCTCAATCCCTACCAGGCGCCGACCTTGATTGCGCTTGGGTCGGGGCAAAGCGCGGGCGGCGCGCACTGCGCGGCTTTACCCGAATGATCGACGGCGGCCGGTACGCCCGGCCGCCGCACCCGACGGTCTGAACCCGTCCGGCTTCCCGGTGTTGAGCGCAAGATCAACCCGCAGGAGCCCCCGATGCCCGATCCCAGCCTCACCGCCTTCGCCCTGAACTGTTCGCTCCGGCCCTCGAGCTCGGAGGAGACCAGTTCCACGGACAAGATGATTTCGGACCTGCTCGATGCCCTGGCGCCGCACGGCGTGACGGGCACGGTCGAGCGGGTAGCGGATCACGACGTGAAGCCCGGCGTCCTGTCGGACATGGGCGAGGGCGACGCCTGGCCCGAGCTGCGCCGCCGCATCCTCGCCGCCGACATCTTCATCCTCGGCACGCCGATCTGGCTTGGCCAGCCTTCGAGCCTGGCGAAGAAGGTGATGGAACGCCTCGACGCCTTCCTGTCCGAGATGGACGACCGAAGCCGGATGCCTGCGGCGGGCAAGGTCGCGTTGGTCGCCGTGGTCGGCAACGAGGACGGCGCCCATGCCTGCCACGCGCTCAGCTTCCAGGCGCTGAACGACGTCGGCTTCACCATCCCTGCCAACGGCGGCGTCTACTGGGTGGGCGAGGCGATGACCGGCACCGACTACAAGGAGCTCGAGAAGATGCCGCAGGGGGTGGAGTCGAACCTGAAGATGGCGGCGTCGAACGCCGCGCACCTCGTGCGGCTGCTCAAGGCCCAGCCGTTCCCGGGCGTAGAGGAATAGGTCGATCCGGCAAGGAGTTGACATCACAGCGCATCTCGGTCGAGCTTACGCCCGCACCGCCCCGGGCCGCGCCCTCGCGGACGGGGCACATTCGGGAGGAAAGACATGAAACCGATGAAATACGCGCTGGTCGCGTTCGCCGCTTTCGCGACCTCGGCATCCGCGCAGGACCTGTCGATCGCCACCGGCGGCACCGGCGGCACCTACTATCCCTACGGCGGCGGCCTGGCCGAGCTGATCGGTCGTCACGTTGACGGCGCCTCGGCCACGGCGGAAGTCACCGGCGCCTCGGTCGAGAACATGGCGTTGATCGCGCGCGAAGAAAGCGATCTGGCCATCGCGCTCGCCGACACGGTCTATGCCGCCTATAACGGCACCATCGACCCGTTCACCAACCGTCCCGTGGAAGAGGCGCGCGCGCTGGCGTCCATCTACCCCAACGCCGTGCAGATCGTGACACTGGCCGACAGCGGCATCGACAGCCTCGACGACTTGGCCGGCAAGCGCGTGTCAGTCGGCGCGCCGGGCTCGGGCACCGAGGTCAACGCCGAGGCGCTGCTGACCTCGAACGGCATCACCTATGACGACATCGACGAGCAGCGGCTGAACTTCAACGAAACCGCCGACGCGCTGCGCGACGGTGACATCGACGCCGGCTTCTGGAGCGTCGGGCCCCCGACGAGCTCGATCATGAACCTCGCCGCGACGCGCGATATCCGCATCATTCCCCTGACCGAGGAAGAGATCGCCAACGCCGTCGAGGCCGAGCCCGTCTTCGCCCCCTACACCCTGCGCGAGGGCATATACGAGGGCGTGGGCGAGCCGGTGCCGACGATCTCGATCCCGAACGTGCTGGTGGTGAACTCGGCGATGGACGAGGAACTCGCCTACCAGATCACCAAGAACATGTTCGAGAACGTTGACGAACTGATCGCGGTGCACCCGGCGGCGAACGACACCACCGTCGACTTCGCCCTGTCGTCGACCCCGATCCCGTTCCACCCGGGCGCGGTGCGTTACTACGAGGAAGCGGGCAACACGGTGCCCGAAGACCTCAAGCCTTGATCACCAGGCTGATGGGGCGGCCGTTCGCGGCCGCCCTTTTCGTCACGCTGACCTGCGCCGCCGCCCCGGCCGACGTCCTGCGCGTCGAGGGGCCGGGCGGCGCGCCGCTTTTTGAACACGCCGCGCCCGAGGGAGCCGAGATCTGCCTGTCGTGGAACCACTCCGTCACCGGCGGCGCCGTGGCCGATTGCTTCGTCAATGATGGCGGCCGGATGGTCCTGATGCGCAGTTACCTGCACGATTTCGCCGCCGGTCTGGGCGAGGTGCAGGGGCGTGGCACGCTGCGTTCGGCCGAGGGCGGCGGCTACTGGATCGAGGACATGAACGACCCGATCCCGGACAACCGCCTGCCCCTGCGCGTCGGCCGTCCCTCGACCGACCACCGGCTGCGCATCGGCGGAGACGAGTATAAGCTGTCACAGATCGCCGCCGGAGAGCGCGTCGTACTGCACCTGATACACGAGGACTGAGCCCAGATGGACCTGACCCCGGACACCGGCACGCCGGGAACGCCCAAGGCGGACCCGCAGAAGGGCCCCGAGCACCCGCGCCCCGTCGCGCTCGCCATCGTCGTGATCGGCGTCGCGCTGTCGCTGTTCCAGATGTACGGCGCGGGGATCGAGCCGCTGGGCCTGTTCTACCAGCGCTCGATCCACCTGGCCTTCATCATGGTGCTGGCGTTCCTGATGTTCCCGGCCTTCGGCCCCCGCCGCAAGCGCGGCATCCTGGGCTGGGGGATCGACCTGGCGTTCCTCGCCGCCGCCATCGCCAGCGGCGGATACATCGTCTGGAACCTCGACGCGATCTTCGCCCGCGCAGGGTTCTGGAGCGAAACCGACATCTGGATGGGCATCCTGACGACGGTGACGGTGCTCGAGGCCAGCCGCCGCGCCATCGGTCTGGGCATGACGATGATCGGCGTCGTCGCCATCCTCTATGCCCTGGCCGGCCCCCGCGGCGCGCTGCCGTGGCTCGGCGAATGGCTGCCGGGCATCCTTTCGCACCGGGGCAACAGCCTCGACCGGCTCGTGGGCCAGCTCTACCTCGGGCAGGAGGGCATCTTCGGCCTGCCGCTGGGCGTCGCCGCGACCTACATCTTCGTCTTCGTGCTGTTCGGCGCGTTCCTCGAGGTGACCGGCGCGGGCAAGTTCTTCATCGACCTCGCCTATGCCGCCACGGGCCGCAAGCCCGGCGGCCCCGCGAAGGCGGCGGTGCTGGCCTCGGCCGGCATGGGCTCGATCTCGGGCTCGGCGCTGGCCAACGTGGTGACGACAGGGGCCTTCACCATCCCGCTGATGAAGCGCCTCGGCTACCGCCCGGCGCAGGCGGGCGGGATTGAGGCCGCGGCCTCGACCGGCGGGCAGATCACGCCGCCGCTGATGGGCGCGGGCGCGTTCCTGATCTCGGAGTACACGCGTATCCCGTATATCGACATCGTCCTGATCTCGATCTTCCCCGCGATCCTGTATCTCGGGACCGTGTACCTGTTCGTCCACATCGTCGCGATGAAGGCGGGGATGAAGGGCATGCCGCAGGCCGAGCTGCCGGATGTGAAGTCGGTTCTGGCGGCGGGCTGGCAGTTCATCCTGCCGCTGTTCCTGCTGATCTGGCTTCTGGCGATCAACCTGTCGCCCATGCGCGTGGGCTTCTGGGCTATCCTGTCGGTGATCATCGTGGCCGTCCTGCGCGCAGGCATCGAGATGCTCGTCCTCGACCCGCGCCGGGGCAAGCCGCTGACGGGCGCGCGGATCGGCGAGGCGGTGAAGGCCGGCACCGGGCTCCTGATCCAGGCGCTGTCCCTCGGCGCGCGCAACGCGGTCGCTGTTTCGATGGCCTGTGCCGTGGCGGGCATCATCGTGGGCGTCGTGGGGCTCACGGGCCTTGGGCTCAAGTTCTCGTCGATGATGGTGGCGCTCTCGGGCGGCAACTTGGTGGCCGCGCTGGTGCTGGTGCTGATCGCGAGCCTGATCCTGGGGATGGGGCTGCCGGTGACGGCGTCCTACATCGTTCTGATCGTGCTCGTCGGGCCGGCCCTCTCCGAGGAGTTCGGCATCCCGCTTCTGATCGCGCACCTGGTGGTGTTCTGGTACTCGCAGGACAGCAACGTGACGCCACCCATAGCCCTGGCGGGCTTCGCGGGAGCGGCCATCGCCAACGCCAAGCCGATGGAGACGAGCGTTCAGGCCTGGAAGTTCGCCAAGGGCCTCTACCTGATCCCGCTATTCATGGTCTACAACCCCGAGATGATCTTGGGCGGCCCGATCGCGCTGGTGATCTGGACGGGGCTCATCGCCATCCTCGCGCTGGTCGCCTTCGCCGCGGCGATCGAAGGGTGGCTCTTCGCGCCGATGGACGTGGTGTCGCGGGTGCTGACGGTGCCCGCCACCATCGCCGTCTTCCACCCCAACCACGCGGTCGAGGCCGCGGGCGCGGCGGCGCTGCTGGCGATCCTGGGCGTGAACTGGCTGCGCGGGCGGCGCGAGGGCGCGCCGGGCGGGAACGAAAGCGCGCCGGGCTGACCGGCGCGCTCTCACGTCATTCGGGCTTGGTGGGTTTCGCGGCGTCGAACGCCGGATGCTGGGCGCAGGCGGCCTCGACCGCTCGGATACGCGGGAAATCGTCCAGCGACACGCCCCAGCGGTGCGCGTTGTAAAGCTGCGGGATCAGGCAGATGTCGGCCAGCCCCGGCGCATCGCCCGCGCAGAACCGCGCGGGCGGGAAGCCCGCAAGCAATTTCTCGAAGGCGGCGAGGCCGGGGGCGATGAAGTGGCGCATCCAGTCCTCGCGCACCGTATCACCGGGTGCGAGGTTCGCCACGTGCGCCACGACGCCAAGGTTGCAGACCGGGTGCACGTCCACAGCCACCGCATAGGCCAGCGCCCGCACCCGCGCCCTTTCGGCCGGATCGGCGGGAAGGAAGCCCGCCTTCCGCGTCTCGTCGATGTACTCAACCATCGCCAGCGACTGTGTGAGCCGCTGCCCGTCGATGTCGAGCACCGGGACCAGCCCCTGCGGGTTCCGCTCTAGGTGCTCGGGCGACTTGTGCGCGCGGTCGAGCAGGTCGACCGGCACCGTCTCATAGTCGAGCCCGGCGAGGTTGAGCGCGATGCGCACCCGGTAGCTCGCCGAACTGCGCCAGTAGTCGAACAGGCGGATGTCGCTCATCGCTCGCCTCCTCCCTCGCGCCCCGGGTTCAGCCGAACTTCGGCGCAGGGACGATCTTGCCCGCGCAATCGCCGAAGCCGATGCGATAGCCTTCGCCCTGCGCGTGGCCGTGCAGCGTCAGCGTGTCGCCGTCCTCGATGAAGCTGCGGGTCTGCCCGCCGTCCAGCGTCACCGGCTCTTTCCCGCCCCAGGTCAGTTCGAGCAGCGAGCCGAAGCTGTCCTTCTCGGGCCCCGAGATCGTGCCCGAGCCCAGCAGGTCACCCACGTTCATCTTGCAGCCCGAGCTGGCGTGGTGCGCCAGCTGCTGCGCCGCAGAATAGTACATCTCGCGGTAGTTCGTGCGCGTGATGGTCGTGGGCTCCCCGCCATCGGGCGCCATCGTCACCGACAGGTCGATGTCGTAAAGCATCGGGCCGGTATCCTGGATGTAGGGCAGCAGCGGCTTCTCGCGCTCGGGCGTGGACACACGGAACGGCTCGAGCGCGGCCTTGGTGACGACCCACGGGCCGATGGAAGTGGCGAACGCCTTGGCCTGGAACGGCCCGAGCGGCTGGTATTCCCACGCCTGCAGGTCCCGCGCCGACCAGTCGTTCAGCAGCACGTAGCCGAAGATCATCTCGTCGGCCCGGTCCACACTGATCGGCTCGCCCATCTGCGAGGGCTGGCCGACGACCGCGCCCATCTCGAGCTCGATGTCCAGCCGCTTGCAGGGGCCGAAGCCGGGCGCATCGGCGTCGGGCGCCTTGGTCTGGCCCACGGGACGGCGCACGTCGGTGCCCGAGACGACCACGGTCGAGGCCCGGCCGTTATAGCCGATGGGGATGTGCAGCCAGTTCGGCGGCAGGGCGTTCTCGGGCCCGCGGAACATCGTGCCCACGTTGAACGCGTGCTGCTTGCCGGCATAGAAGTCGGTGTACTCGGCGACCTTGAACGGCAGGTGCATGGTCACCTTTTCGCGGTCGTGGAGGGCCTTCGTGACCTCCTCGGCCTTGTCCGAGCCCTCCGACAGCAGGTCGGTCAGTTTCGCACGCACGTCCGCCCAGGCCTTCGGCCCCTTCTCCATGAAGGTGTTGAGCGCGGGCTGGTCGAAGCCGCTCTCGGGCAGCAGCCCCGCCTGTTCGAGCGCGTGAAGGTCCAGCACCTTGTCGCCGATGGCGGTGCAGCAGCGCGGCGCGCCGCCGTTCGAGAAGACGCCGAAGGGCAGGTTGTTGACCGGGAAGGGGCCGTTCGGGTCGTTGGCGCTGTCCACCCAGGACTTGATCAAGGTCATGCTGTCGCTCCCTCATGCAGCTTCGGCGTTGGTGCGGCGATGCCGCGTTGGCCTCGGCGTATCGTTGCAGGTGCAACGAAGTCAAGGCGATCCCGGGTCCCGCGCACCGCGCAAGCGATACCATGCAAGGGGCCGCGCAGGGAGGTCTTTGCCCCGCCGCTCGCCCTGATAGGGTGCGGCGCGAACGAAAGGGAGGCGACGCATGGATCTGCATTTCGAGGAACACGGCCAAGGCGGCCCGACGCTGGTGCTGTTGCACGGGCTCAGCGTCAACGGGGCGAGCTTCGCGCCGCTGCTCGCGCACCTTGACTGGCCGGGCCGGGTGATCGTCCCCGACCTGCGCGGTCACGGGCGCTCGCCCCACGCCACCAACTACAGCTACGGCGGCCACGCGGCGGACGTGGCCGACCTGCTTTCGCCCGGCGAGGAAGTGCACGTCGTCGGCCACTCGATGGGCGGTGCGGTGGGGCTGGTACTTGGCAGCGGGCTGTTCGGCGTCGACGTGAAGCGTGTCACCGGCTTCGGCATCAAGCTGACATGGACCGCGGAGGAAGAGGCGAAGGCGCGCGCGATGGCACAGGCCGAGGTCCGCGGGTTCGACGACCGTACCGCGGCCGAAGAGAGGTTCCTGAAAGTCACCGGCCTCGCCGGGCGCGGGGACGAGGTCCCGGCCTGCGTCGCCGCCGGGGTGCACGAGGAGAACGGCCGCTACCGCCTGTCCGCCGACATGGCCGCGAGCCTCGTCGTGGGCCCGCCCGTGGCGCAGTTGTTCGAGGTCTGCCGCGCCCCCGTCCACCTGGCGCGCGGCGAGGCGGACAGGATGGTGACGCTGGAGGAGATGCGCGCCTTCGACCCGGACGCCGAAAACCTGGAGGGCGCGGGCCACAACGCCCACGTCGACCGCCCGGACGCCTTGGCGCGGCTGATCGAAAAGATCCACCTCGGCCACTGACCCCCTGCTGCGGGCGGCACGCTTGCCCGCGGCGAAGCGTGGGACGGGCACACCCCGAAACATCTCCGCATGCGCCCTGCCAACGCCCATCAGCCTGCCGCCGGCCGGTTGCGCCCTGCACGGCCGCTGCCGTGTTGACCTCCCCCGCGCCTTGGCATACTTAGGAGGCGCCCGAGCGGGTATGGTGTAATGGTAGCGCCCCAGCCTTCCAAGCTGGTCGTGCGGGTTCGATTCCCGCTACCCGCTCCAGCCTCCGAACCTTTGCCCAGATGTCGCAGGCCCTGCGCTTGCCCGGCTCCCGGCTGCCGTTTAAGACGAGCGCCGCAGGAAAGGAGCCGTCATGGCCGCGAAAGAGACATCCGAAGACCGGGCGAAGTCAAAACGCGTCGGCGCGCTGAGTGGCCTGTGGCCGTTCCTCGCACCCTATCGCGGGCTGATGGCGGCGTCGCTCATGGCCCTGGTGCTGACCGCCTGCGTCTCGCTTGCTCTGCCGCTGGCCGTGCGGCGGGTGGTCGATGCCTTCGAGACGTCGGGCGAACAGCTTCTCGACAGCTACTTCCTTGCCGCGTTGGTCCTGGCGGGGCTCCTCGCGATTGGCACGGCGTTGCGCTACTACCTCGTCACGCGGCTGGGCGAGCGGGTGGTCACCGACATTCGCAAGGCGGTGTTCGACCGCGTCATCGGGATGAGCCCCAGCTTCTACGAGAAGATCATGACCGGAGAGGTGCTCAGCCGGATCACCACTGACACGACGCTGATCCTCAGCGTCATCGGCTCGTCGGTGTCGGTCGCGCTGCGCAACGTGCTGATCCTGATCGGCGGGCTGGTGCTGCTGTTCATCACCTCGCCCAAGCTCACGGGCATGGTTCTGCTGGTCGTGCCACTGGTGATCGTGCCCATCGTGGTGCTGGGCCGGCGGCTGCGCAAGCTCAGCCGCGAGAACCAGGACTGGATCGCCGCCTCGTCCGGCAACGCGTCCGAGGCGCTGACCTCGGTGCAGGCGGTGCAGGCCTTCACGCACGAGCCGTTCAGCCAGCGTACCTTCTCGGACGTCACCGAACGCAGCTTCGACTCGGCCCGCCGCCGCATCGGGACGCGGGCGGTGATGACGGCGATCGTCATCTTCCTGGTCTTCGCGGGTGTCGTGGGCGTGCTGTGGATGGGAGCACGCGACGTGCGGGCCGAGACAATGAGCGTGGGCGAGTTGGTGCAGTTCGTCATCTACGCCGTCATGGTCGCCGGCGCCGTCGGCGCGCTGAGCGAGATCTGGGGCGAGCTTCAGCGCGCCGCCGGCGCGACCGAGCGGCTGAGCGAGCTTCTGCACGCCGAGGACGAGGTGCGCGACCCGGCGCGGCCCCGGCCCCTGCCCGCCCCCGCGCGCGGCGAGATCGCGTTCGAGGATGTCGTGTTCCACTACCCCGCCCGGCCCGAGACGGCGGCGCTCAACGGCGTCTCGCTGGACGTGAAGCCGGGCGAGACGGTGGCGCTGGTCGGTCCCTCCGGTGCTGGCAAGACCACGATCCTGCAACTTCTGCTGCGCTTCTACGATCCCGACGCGGGCACCGTGCGGCTTGACGGGATGGACCTGCGCGACATGGCGCGCTCGGACTTCCGCCGGGCGCTGGCGCTGGTGCCGCAGGACCCGGTGGTCTTCGCCGACACCGCGCGCGAAAACATCCGCTTCGGCCGCCCCGAGGCCACGGACGCCCAGGTCGAGGCCGCCGCCCGCGCCGCCGCCGCGCACGACTTCCTGACCGCCCTGCCCCAGGGCTACGACACCTATGTGGGCGAGCGGGGCGTGATGCTCTCGGGCGGGCAGAAACAGCGCATCGCCATCGCACGCGCCATCCTGCGCGACGCGCCGGTACTGCTGCTGGACGAGGCGACGAGCGCATTGGACGCCGAAAGCGAGCGTGCGGTGCAAAGCGCGGTGGACGAACTCAGCCGCGGCCGCACCACGCTGATCGTCGCGCACCGCCTGGCCACCGTGAAGAAGGCCGACCGTATCCTGGTGTTCGAGGCCGGGCGCATCGTTGCCGAGGGCACGCATGACAGCCTCGTGGCCGAGGGCGGGCTCTATGCGCGGCTCGCGCGGCTCCAGTTCACCGAGGGCGTGGCCGCCGAGTGACTTTTCCGTTTCGCAGCGTCACACTTTGATCCCTCGCCCCCGCTGCCTTAAACCAAATGGCGCAAGGGAAGGCCGCACGGGGACGAGGCGGCCCACGGGGAGGATTCGAAGATGACATACGCCAGCCTCGCGGACCGCGACGCGATCCAGAACGAGATCCCGTGGGAACAGCGCGACGTCCCCCGCACCATGTGGGAGATGCTGTCGCGCACGGCCGACGCCCACGGCACCCGACCTGCCCTGACCTTCCAGTTGTTCTCCGGCCCCACCGACCCGGCCGAAACGCTGAACTGGAATGACCTGCGCGCGAAGTCGGCGCAGGCGGCGAACCTGTTCCGCAGCCTCGGCGTGGGCGAAAAGGACGTGGTCGCGTTCCTGCTGCCCAACTGCAACGAAACGGTGCTGACCTATATCGGTGGCTCGATCGCCGGCATCGTGAACCCGATCAACCCGCTGCTCGACCCCGAGCACATCGCCGGCATCCTGCGCGAAACCGGCGCGAAGGTGCTGGTCACGCTCAAGAGCTTCCCGAAAAGCGATGTGGCGCAGAAGGCCGCGCAGGCGGTGGCCCTGGCCCCGAACGTTGAGACGGTGATCGAGGTCGACCTGACCCGCTACCTCACCGGCGTGAAGAGGTTCGTCGTACCGATGATCCGGCCGAAGATGCCGATCAAGCACAAGGCGCGGGTGCTCGACCTCAACCGCGAACTCGCCAAGCAGCCGCGCGACCTGACCTTCGCCGACAGCACCGGCGATCGCGTGGCGGCGTACTTCCACACCGGCGGGACGACCGGCATGCCGAAGGTGGCGCAGCACCGCTATTCCGGCATCGTCTACAACGGCTGGCTGGGCGCGACGCTGCTGTTTCGCGAGGAAGACGTGCTGATCTGCCCGCTGCCGATGTTCCACGTCTTCGCCACCATCGTGGCGCTCGGCGCCTCGCTCGCCTCGGGTGCGCACATCGTGTTCCCCACCCCCGCCGGCTATCGCGGCGAAGGCGTGTTCGACAACTTCTGGAAGCTGATCGAACGCTACCGCGTCACCTTCATGATTACGGTGCCCACGGCCATCGCCGCGCTGATGCAGCGCAAGGTGGACGCCGACATCTCGTCGCTCAAGCTGGCGTTCTGCGGCTCGTCCCCGCTGCCGCTCGAGCTTTACAAGCGGTTCGAGTCCGCCGCCGGCGTCACCATCTGCGAGGGCTACGGCCTGACCGAGGCGACCTGCCTCGTCTCGATCAACCCGCCGGGCGGGACGAAGAAGGTCGGCTCGATCGGCATCCCGTTTCCGTACACGCACGTCAAGATCCTCAAGCACACGCCCGAGGGCCCGCAAGAGATGCCGGCCGACACCGTGGGCGAGATCTGCGTCGACAGCCCCGGCGTCTTCGAGGGCTCGACCTATACCGAGGCGGACAAGAACCACGACCTGTTCCACCACGATGTCTACCTGCGCACCGGCGATCTGGGCCGCATCGACGAGGACGGGTACCTGTGGATCACCGGCCGGGCGAAGGACCTGATCATCCGGGGCGGCCACAACATCGACCCTGCCGAGATCGAAGAGGCGCTGGCCGGCCACGACGCCGTCGCCTTCGTCGGCGCCATCGGCCAGCCCGACGCCTTCGCGGGCGAACTGCCCTGCGCCTATGTCGAACTCGTCGAGGGCGCCGAGGTGACCGAGGCCGACCTCCTGGCCTATGCCCGCGACCACATTCACGAGCGCGCGGCCTATCCCAAGCACCTCGAGATCCTGCCCGAACTGCCCAAGACCGCCGTAGGCAAGATCTTCAAGCCCGCGCTGCGCAAGCTCGCCATCGCGCGCATCTACGACCACGCGCTGGAACAGGCGGGCCACGCCGCGAAGGTCGAAGAGGTGTACGAAGACAAGAAGCGCGGCCTGGTCGCCCGCCTGCGCAAGACCGGCGAAGTCGACGTGAAGGCGGTCGAGAAGACGCTGGGCGAATTCACCCGCCCCTGGGAATGGGCGCAGTAAGCATCTGACGGAACCCGCGCCGCGTCCTCCCGGTTCTTCCGCCAAAGGAGGACCGAGATGACCGAGGCCACCGACCGGGGCCGCCACGCCGAGCGGCCCCGCGACATTCCCAAGCCGGGCTGGCGCGAGATCCTGAAGCGCACCATGAGCGAAGTGACCGCCGACCACGTCTTGATCGTGTCGGCGGGCGTCGCGTTCTTCGGCCTGCTCGCCATCTTCCCCGGCATCGCCGCGCTCGTGTCGATCGCGGGCATGATCCTCGACCCCGCCACGGTCGAGCAGCAGGTCGCCCAGCTGTCCGGCGTGCTGCCCGAAGACGCGGCAAGCATCCTTCAGGATCAGGCGGCCAAGGTCGCCTCGGGCCAGGGCGCCGCGGGGCTCGCGGCCGTCGTGGGGCTCCTGCTGACCCTCTATAGCGCGTCGAAGGGCACCAAGTCGCTGATGGAGGGGATGAACATCGCGTACGACGAGGACGAGAAGCGCAACCTCATCAAGCTCAACGTCGTGGCGCTGGTGTTGACGCTGGGCCTGATCCTGGGCTTCGCCGTGGCGCTGGCGGTCACCGTCGCGGCCCCGGCCCTGCTGGGGTCGATGGGCCTCTCCTCGGGCGTGCAGACGGCGGTGAACTGGCTGCGCTGGCCGCTTCTGGGGGTGTTCGCCATCCTCGGGCTCGCCGTCCTTTACCGCTATGGCCCCTCGCGCGCAGATCCGAAATGGCGCTGGGTCACGCCCGGCGCGGTGATCGCCACGATCCTGTGGGTCGCGGGCTCGATCCTGTTTTCAGTCTATGTGCGCAACTTCGGCAGCTACAACGCGACCTACGGCGCGCTCGGCGGGGTGATCATCCTGCTGATGTGGTTCTGGCTGTCGTCGTTCATCGTGCTTCTGGGAGCCGAGTTGAACTCCGAGATGGAGCATCAGACCGCCCGCGACAGCACCACCGGCAAGCCCCGGCCCCGCGGCGAACGCGGCGCGGTCAAGGCAGACACGCTGCCGCGAAAGGACTGACGTCACTCCAGCCCCAGGAACGCCCGCATCAGCGCCGCCTGGTGCGCCGCCATCTCGCGCCCGGGCACGGCGATGCAGCCGTGGGCACGGGCGAGGTGCAGCAAGGGCGTCTCCTCCGGCTCGGTCACGCAATCGGCCACGGCGGGGGCGGTCGCGACGATCTCTTCGGGGAATGGCGAGGCGCTGCCGGCAGGCGCGGCGTTGACCAGCACGTCGCCCGGCTGAGCGCGGCCCAGCTCGATCTCGACGCCCAGGTACCCCAGCCGCTCGGCCAGCCGCACCGCCGCCGGCGCGTGCAGGTCGAACAGCCGAAGCCGCCGCGCCCCTTGGCGGGCCGCCTGTACGGCGATCGAGGCGCCCGCCGCCCCCGCACCGCAAATCGCGACCGAGGCCGCGGCCAGATCGCAGCCCGCCGCCTTCAGCGCCGCCACCATGCCCCGCCCGTCGAACATCGCACAGGCGAGCGTGCCGTCGGGCCGTTTCGCCACCGTGTTCGCCACGCCCAGCACGTGCACCTCGTCGTCCAGATGATCGCACAGCCCGGGCAGCGCCGCCTTGTGCGGCACGGTAGTCAGGAAACCGGGCACGTTCCGGGCATGCCGCACCCATTCGACGAACGACACCAGCCCCGCCGCCGGCAGGTGCACCGGCACGCAGACCGCGTCGATCCCCTGCCCCTGGAAATGCGCATTCCACAGCGGCGGCGTGGCCGCCTGCGCCACCGGATCGCCGATCATCGGCACCACGACCTGCGTTGTCCGGCCTGATATCATGCGTATACGTCCCTTGACTTGTTTCGTTGCGCATTTCACAAAATGTGTAACGTTTTGGCAATGGGGTCACGCAGCGCCATGTTTTCGCGCAAGGGACAAGACGACCGCTCGATCGTGGCGCTCATCGCGGGCGCCGTGCGGCGCGACATCTCGTTCGGCGACCTGCCTCCCGACGCCAAGCTGAAGATCGAGGAGCTGCGCCGCCGCTACGGCGGCTCGAACCACTCGGTGCGCGAGGCGCTGACGCAGCTGACGGCCGAGGGGCTGGTCGAGGCGAACGCGCAGCGCGGCTTCCGCGTCTCCTCGGCGACCGAGGAGGACCTGCGCGACATCATCCGCATGCGCGCCGAGCTCGACCCGATCGGCCTGCGCTGGTCGATGGAGCGCGGCGACGTCGCGTGGGAAGGCCGGCTTATGGCCGCCGGACACGCCGCCGACCGCGCCACCGAGCAGGTACTGGCCGAGCCCGAGGTGTCGGCGCTGGCCTGGGACGAGGCCGGCCGCGCCTTCCACGCCGCGCTGATGGAGGCCTGCGGCTCGCCCCGGCTGATTGCCGTCACCGCCCGGCTCTACGACCAGTCGCGCCGCTTTCGCCTCGCCAACCTGCGCGAGGGGCTGTGTGACCCCCGCGCGGTGGCGCATCGGCAGAAGGCGCTGCTGACGGCGATCCTCGACCACGACCAACATGCGGCGACCGACCACCTCGTCGCCGACATCGAAAGCGATCTGGCGCGCGCCGGAGTTCGCTGAACCGCCCCCACCGGGGCCAATGCTCAGAAAGGGAGGACACCGATGAGCACCTTCACCAGACGCGGCGCCATGGCGCTGATGGGCGCAACGGCCGCAACGCCGTTCATCGCCCGCACCGCCCGGGCCCAGACCCCGATCAACGTGGGCGCGCTGCGCTTCACCAGCCACGCGCCGTCCTTCATCGCGGCCGAGCGCGGGTACTTCGCCGATGCCGGCCTCGACGTGAACTTCGAGTTCTTTCAGGCGGCCCAGCCCATGGCTATCGCCATTGCCTCGGGCGACGCGGATTACGGCGTGACCGCGGTCACCGGCGGCCTGATCTCGCTGGCCCAGAAGGGCGCGGCCAAGGTCATCGGCGGCGGCCTGTCGGAAGAGCCGGGCATCGACGGGCAGAAGATCCTCGCCTCGAACGACGCCTACGAGGCCGGGCTGACCGACCCCTCGAAGCTCGACGGCAAGACCTACGGCATCACGCAGGCGGGTTCCTCCTTCCACTACATGGGCTCGAAGATCGCCCAGGCCGAAGGCGCCGAGGTCTCGTTCAAGCCGCTCCAGAAGGTTCCCGCCGTCATCGGCGCGATCAAGACCGGCCAGATCGACGCCTGGTCCATCGTGCCCCACATCGCCAAGCCGCTGGCGAATGCGGGGGCGGTCAAGATCATCGGCGACGTCTCGGACTACCTGCCGAACTACCAGGTCACGACCGTCTTCACCTCGGCCGACAACGCGGCGAACAAGCGCGAGCAGACGGCGGCCTTCCTCGAGGCGTTTTCGCGCGGGGCGGCGGACTTCAACGCCGCGCTCGTGGACAACACCGCCGACGAGGCCGAGCGCGACGCGATCATCGAACTGATCGCCGGCTACGTCTATCCCGACCGCTCGGTCGAAGAGGCGCGCCCGTCCATCGTCAACGGCGCGATGCGCATAAACGCGAACGCGGCCCTCAACCGCGCCTCGGTGCAGGACCAGCTCGACTGGTTCAAGTCCGAGGGGCTGGTCGGCGGCGACGTGGCATATGACACGCTCGTGGACGAAAGCTACGTCGACGTCATCTCCTAAGACCGCAAGCTCCGGGGCGCGGCCCGTCCGCGCCCCGCCGACACCAAGGATTCCCATGGACCTCAGGCTCGAGTCGATCTCCCATCGCTATGACGATGTGGAGGTCCTGCGCGACATCTCGCTCGACATTCCGGCGGGGCGCATCGTCTGCATCGTCGGCCCGTCGGGCTGCGGCAAGTCCACGCTCCTGCGCTTCATCGGCGGGCTTGAGCGTCCGACCGAGGGGCAGGTCGTGCAGATCGGCGCGCCGCCCGCCGACAGCATCAACCCGCTGACCTATGTCTTCCAGGACTTCGCCCTGCTGCCCTGGCGGTCGGTCGAGGGGAACATCTCGCTCATCCTGTCCGACCACGGCATCCGCGGCAGGAAGGCCGAGAGCATCATCGCCGACGTGCTGGCCCGTACGAAGCTGTCCGAGTTCCGCAAGGCGTGGCCGCGCCAGCTGTCCGGCGGCATGAAGCAGCGCGTCGCCATCGCCCGAGCCCTCGCCGTGAACCCGGCGGTGCTGCTGATGGACGAACCGCTCTCGGCGCTCGACAGCCAGACGCGCGAACTGCTGATGGACGACCTGATCGCGCTGTGGACGCGCCAGCCCTTCACCGCCGTCTACGTCACGCACAACCTGGCCGAGGCCGTGCGGCTGGGCCACCGGATCGTCGTACTGTCGCGCCGTCCCGGCGCGGTCAACGAGATCGTCGAGATCGACATGCCGCTGGCGGACCGCGACCTGGCGAACCCCGAGCTCGACGCCAAGCAGAAGCACCTGTGGCACCTGATGCGGGCCGAGGCCGAGGCCGCCGACAAGGAACTGGTCCATGACTGACGCCACCTTCCCCCCCGCCGCCGAGGCCGAGGCCCGCCCCGTCCGCTTCCGCGGCGGCGGCTTCCGCCCCAGTTCGCCCCGCTGGGTGGGCGCGCTGGTCTTCGTGGTGCTGATCGCGTTCCTGGAATGGGGCACGCGGGCGGGCTTCATCTCGAACCTCACGATGCCGCGCCCCTCGGACGTGTTCGCCACGCTCGTCGACCTCGCGCGCAGCGGCATGCTGTGGACGCACCTCGTCCCCTCCCTCACCCGGCTGCTGGTCGGGGGGGCCATCGGCGCCTTCGTCGGCATCGCCGTGGGCGTGATGATCGGCCTCTTCTCGGTCGTCCGCGCCGGGCTCGTCCCGCTGGTCGCCGCGCTGTTCCCGATCCCCAAGATCGCGCTTTTGCCGCTCTTCGTGATCTGGTTCGGCATCGACGAGGCGTCGAAATACGCACTCATCGCCTTCGGGACCTTCACCCCGACCGTGGTCGCCACCTACGGCGCGGTGGACAACGTCGACCGCACGCTGATCCGCATGGGGCAAAGCTTCAGCCTGTCGTGGTCCACCATCGTCCTGCGCATCGTTCTGCCCGGCGCGATGCCCGGCATCCTGTCGGGCCTGCGCGTCAGCCTCGCCATCGCGATCATCCTGCTGGTCGCGGCCGAGATGCTGGGCGCGGAATACGGCATCGGCGCCTACATCCTTCAGGCCGGGTCGCTCTACGACCTGGAACGCCTGTTCGCGGGCGTCGCGATCCTGTCGCTTCTCGGCGTGCTGATGAGCGGCACCATCGGCGTGATCGAGAAACGCCTGCTGGGGTGGCGCGCATGAGCCGCAGGACCGAGGCAGAGTACGACGTCCTCGTCGCCGGCGGCGGCGCGGGCGGCGTGGGCGCGGCTCTGGGCGCCGCCCGCGCCGGGGCCAAGGTGTGCCTGGTCGAGAAGTACGGCTTCCTCGGCGGGGCCGCGACGACCTCGCAGGTGCTGGCCTATTGCGGCTTCTTTCAGCAGGGCGAGGCCCCCGCGCAGGCCGTGGGCGGCGCGGGCGAACTGGTGCTGGACGAACTGCGCCGGCTGGGTATGGACGGCAAGCCGCACATGTCCGAGACGACCGGCAACTGGATCATCCTGCTCAATCCCGAGGGGCTGAAGCTGGCGCTCGACCGCGTGCTCGAGGCGCACGGCGTCGACGTGCTCCTGCACACCCGCGTCGCCGCCGCCACCCGCACCGCCGACCGGATCGAGGCCGCGACGCTCGCCGGGATGGAGGGCCGCCGCCGCGTGGTGGCCGAAGGCTTCGTGGACGCCACCGGCGACGCGAACCTCTCGCTCGTCTCGGGCGTGCCGATGCGCGTGGGCGACGGCGAGGGCGCGCTCCAGGCGGTCTCGGCCCCCATCCGCGTGGGTGGCATCGACCCCGACCTGAAGATCGACCGCGAGGCGGTGAAGACCGCCATCGCCCGCTACAACGAAACCGGCGCGTTCCCCATCGCGCGGACCGACGGCGGCATCTACACCCGCGTGCCCGGCACGGGCGAGATGTGGTGGATGGTCATCGACCTGCCCCTGCCCGACCTGACCTCGGCCAGCTTCACCCATGCCGAGCGCACGGCGCGCAAGATGGCGCACGACTATGTCGAGATCCTGCAGGGCGGCGTGCCGGGGTTCGAGCGCGCCTTCCTCGCCCAGACCGGCCCGCAGATCGGCATCCGCGAAACGCGGCACCCGGCGGCCCGCTACGAAATGACGGCCGAGGACATCCTGTCCGGACGCCAGCGCGAAGACGGCGTGGCGCGGGCGGCTTGGCCGGTCGAGCTGCACGGCGCGGCCGGCAAGCCCGTCTATCATTCCATCGGCGGGCCCGGCTTCGCCTCGATCCCGCTCGACGCGCTCAGGGCGAAGGGGCTCGACAACCTCTACCTCGCCGGCCGCGTCATCGGCGCGGACCCGATCGCCTATGGCTCGACCCGCGTCATGGGCACCGCCTTCGCCACGGGCGAGGCGGCGGGCATCGCCGCCGCCGCCGGCCTGACCGACGGGGCCGAGGTCGCGGGCAGGGTGCGGGAGCTTGGCGGCCTGACCTGAGCGCCGCCTACTCCACCAACTGCCCCGCCACCAGCACCGGCACCCACGCGGCCAGCCCCAGCAGGATGTATCCCGCCAGCACGAACAGGCCGTCGCGCGACAGGAACCCGACGGTGATCAGCGTCACCGTCGCCCCCAGCAGCGACGACGAGAACGGCACCAGTTCCAGGAACGGCATCGCCAGCCCGCACAGCACGCAGGTCAGCTCGGGCACGATCACGAAAGGCGGCGAGACGAGGAGGCCCAGCCGGCCGCGCGTCTGCCCGTCCAGCCAGTCGGCCATCCGGCGCAGCCGCACCATGGCCCAATGCAGCCGCTCGCCCTTCACCCGGCGGCGCATCAGGAAACCCGGCAGCCAGACATGGTCGCGCCGCGCCAGCATCTGACCGGCGATCAGCGCGATGGTCAGGCCGCAGATGCTGGAAAACAGCGGAATGCCCGACAGGGGCGAGACGACCAGAAGCGCCGGCACCAAGAGCAGCGGCAGGAACGACGCCGGGCCGAACGCCTCGACCACGTCGCCCAGCGACGGGTTCGGATGACCGCCGAGCACGTCCAGCCGGTCCACGACGTCGCGGACGTAGTGCGGCACCTCGGGCGCGGTCTCAGGCGTCATTGCTGCGCCCCGCCTCTGCTTGCGATGCTGTGGCGCATCCTATCCTTTCGAGCGTCGTTCGACCAGCGTTCGGCGCGGGCGGTCTCAGCTCCGGCCGAACTCCGCCAGAGCGCGCAGCACGCGCTCGGCCTCGGCCATCCGCGCGGTGCCGATGTAATTGCGCAGCTCGCGGTCGTGCTTGCGCGCCGCCTCGCCCAGCCGCGCGAAGGCCGCTCGCCCCTCGTTTGTCAGCTCAAGCTGCTCGGCCCGCCGGTCGCCCGCCACCCGCTGACGCTTCAGCAGGCCCCGCCCCTCCAGCGCCTGCACCGCGCGCGAGACGGCGGTCTTCTCGATCCCGCCGCGGCGGCAGATTTCCGTCGCCGTCAGCGGGCCGAATGTGCCAAGATTGGCAAGCACGCGCCATTGCGGGCGGGTCATGCCGTATTCGGATTCATAGACCTCCTCGAACGCACGGCTCGTCGCCTCCGCCGCCTGGTTAAGCAGAAACGGCAGGAACGTGCCGAGGTCGAATTCCGGATCAGACATGGCGGGGATATAGACCGCGATGGTTGCACCCGCAACAATGTCCGTTGAAAGTTGCAAGTGCAACTGTTACATCCGCAACCAAATCGCGAACGAACAGGAGCAAACATGGCCAAGGCATTCGCATCGCAAGGCGACATGGAAGAGAAGCAGGTCAGCTTCACCGAGGTCGGCGACGGCCTGTGGGCCTTCACCGCCGAGGGTGACCCCAATACCGGCGTCATCATCGGCGACGACAGCGTGATGATCGTCGAGGCGCAGGCGACGCCGCGCCTGGCGCGCAAGGTGATCGAGAAAGTGCGCGAGGTCACGGACAAGCCGATCACCCACCTCGCCATGACGCACTACCACGCCGTGCGGGTTCTGGGCGCCTCGGCCTATGGCGCCGACACGATCATCATGGGCGAAAAGGCCCGCGCCATGGTCGTCGAGCGCGGGCAGGAAGACTGGGACAGCGAATTCGCCCGCTTCCCGCGCCTGTTCCAGGGCCACGAGGAGATCCCGGGCCTGACCTGGCCCACCACCACCTTCAACGACCGCATGACCGTCTATCTCGGCAACCGCCGGGTGGACCTGATGCACCTGGGCCGCGCCCACACCGCGGGCGACATCGTGGTCCACGTGCCCGACCAGAACGTGATGTTCACGGGTGACATCGTGGAATACAAGTCCGCCTGCTATTGCGGCGACGGGCATTTCGGCGACTGGCCGGAGACGCTTGAAGCGATCCGCGCCTTCGACCTCGACGCCATCGCGCCGGGCCGGGGCGACGCGCTGGTGGGCCGCGAGATGGTGAACGCCGCGCTCGATTCCACCGCCGATTTCGTCCGCTCGACCTATCGCCCCGCCGCCAAGGTGGCGCTGTCGGGCGGCACGCTGAAGGAAGCCTGGGACGCCGTGCGCGCCGAGTGCGACCCGAAGTTCTCGGACTACGCCATCTACGAGCACTGCCTGCCCTTCAACGTCGCCCGCGCCTATGACGAGGCGCGCGATATCGACACGCCGCGCGTCTGGACCGCCGAGCGCGACGCCGAGCTCTGGAACGCCCTGCAGGGCTGAGGCTCCCCGCTTCCTCCGGTCGCGTCCAATAAAGAACGCCCGGAGGAAGCGACACGCCCCAAGGGAGGAGACCGATGAACAAGATCTTCGAAACCCCGCTCTACCCCTATACCCACCACCCCGACGAGGACGCCGAGACGCCCGTCCGCCACAAGACGATCGTCGTCGGCGCCGGGCCCGTGGGGCTGGCCGTGGCCATCGACCTGGCGCAGCAGGGCGTGCCGGTGGTGGTGCTGGACGAGAACGACAAGGTGTCCTTCGGCTCGCGCGCGATCTGCTTTTCCAAGCGCACGCTGGAAATCGCCGACCGGCTGGGCATCGGCCAGAAGCTGGTGGACCGGGGCGTGGTCTGGAACCTGGGAAAGGTCTTCAAGGGCGACGAGAAGGTGTACGAGTTCAACCTTCTGCCCGAGCAGGGCCACAAGCGCCCGGCCTTCATAAACCTCCAGCAATACTACTTCGAGGACGACCTGGTCGCCCGTGTGCGCGAGCTGCAGGAGCAGGGCGCGCCGATCGAACTGCGCGGCGGCTGCAAGGTGACCGAGATCGACGATTGCGGCGACTATGTCGCGCTCGAGATCGAGACGCCGGACGACACCTATGACATCGAGGCCGAATGGCTGATCGCCTGCGACGGCGCGGGATCGCCCATCCGGTCGATGATGGGGCTGGATTTCGTGGGCCGGGTGTTCGAGGACAACTTCCTGATCGCCGACGTCATCATGCACGCCGACTTCCCGACCGAGCGCTGGTTCTGGTTCGACCCGCCGTTCAACCCGGGCCAATCGGCGCTCCTGCACAAGCAGCCCGATGGCGTGTGGCGCATCGACCTGCAACTGGGCTGGGACATCGACAAGGCAGAAGAGAAGAAGCCCGAGAACGTCATCCCCCGCCTGAAACAGATGCTGGGCGAGGACGCGAAGTTCGAGCTCGAGTGGGTGTCGATCTACACCTTCCAGTGCCGGCGGATGGAGAAGTTCCGCCACGGCCGCGTGCTGTTCGCCGGCGACGCCGCGCACCAGGTCTCGCCCTTCGGCGCGCGCGGCGCGAATTCCGGCATCCAGGACGCCGAGAACCTGGCGTGGAAGCTGGCGCTGGTGCTGGAGGACAAGGCGCCCGACAGCCTGCTCGACAGCTATTCCGACGAACGGGTGCACGGCGCGGACGAGAACATCCTGAACTCCACCCGCTCGACCGACTTCATCACGCCGAAATCCCAGATCAGCCGCACCTTCCGTGACGCCGCGCTGGCGCTGGCCGGGAAGGCCGAGTTCGCGCGCCCGCTGGTCAATTCCGGCCGCCTTTCGGTGCCCTGCGCCTATGACGGCTCGACGCTGAACGGCCCCGACACCGACGCGCTGCCCGCCCGCACCCGTGTCGGCGCGCCAGCGGTCGACACGCCGCTGGGCCAAGGCTGGCTGCTCGACCGGCTGGGCGGACGCTTCCAGTTGCTGACGGTGGATGCGGACGCGCCGGACCGGCTGGACGTCGGCGGCATCGAGGTCGAGCGCGTCGCGGTCAGCGCCGCGGGCAACGAGACCCTGCGCGAGCGCTACTTGGGCGACGCGGCCTCGGGCGTCTACCTTCTTCGCCCCGACCAGCACGTCGCCGCGCGCTGGACTTCCTTCGACGAAACCGCCGTCCGCGCGGCGGTGGCCAAAGCCACGGGACGCGATAAATGAGCCTGAACACCAAGCCCAACCTGCCCGACCCCGACGGCTTCTACGCCGACCTCCTGTCCGCGCACGAGGGGCTGAGCACCGAGGACAGCCACGCGCTAAACGCCCGGCTGGTGCTCATCCTCGCCAACCACGTGGGCAACCGGGCCGCGCTGAAAGAGGCGCTGGAGCTGGCGCGCGCGACGGTCTGAGCCGAGCCCTACTCGGAGCCCTGCTCATAAACGGTTTCGGAGCCTATCCCGCCGAAGCTGTCGACCATCAGCGTCGCGCCCGTGATCACGACCACGGCCGCGACGGCCAGAAACAGCCAGATGCCGCGCTTGCGGTGCGTCTTGTCCGGCATCGCTTTTCCTTCCATTCATCCCAGTGGCGCGCACCGGGCGGCGCGTCTCAGGCACCGCCGATGGGCGCCGTGATCTTGCCGGTGCCGCCGCATTCGGGGCAGGTCTCGCCGTCGATCTTGCCGGTGCCCTCGCACTTGCGGCAAATCTCCTCACCCGCGCCGGGCGTTCCGGGCGGCACCTTCTCGGGATTGTCGTTCTCGGCCATACCAGCCTCCGCAAAAATGTGCTTCGGCGACACAACCCCGCCCGGCGCAACGCGTTCCTGCGCGGGGGCGACGCACGGCGACGGTCGCAGGTCGGGCCGGTGGCACGTCCGCGAGGAACTTCTGATTGTGAGGGATGTCTGGTGGAGCCGAGGGGAATCGAACCCCTGACCTCGTCATTGCGAACGACGCGCTCTCCCAACTGAGCTACGGCCCCGACAGGCGCTCATTTGGCGTATGAGGCGCCGGGTGTCAAGCGGATCGGGCGACGAAATTTCCACGTTTTGCGCTACACCCACCGGCCCCGCCGCCATAGCCGCTGAGGTCGAGGTTCGAAACGTTTTGCAGCGCTTCGAACTGCGGGCGGGCGGTCAGGAAGCCCTGCACCAGCCGCACGCCCATGCCGGCCAACGTGTCGAGTTCGGCGGCCTCTTCCACGCCCTCGGCGACCACGGTGATGCCCAGGTCGTCGCACATGTTCAGCAGCGCCCGCAGGATCGTGCGGCGCGTCGCGCTTTCGTGGACGCCCCGCACGAGGTCGCGGTCGAGCTTGACGATATCGGGCACCACGTCGGCGATCAGCGACAGGCCGGAATAGCCCGAGCCGAAATCATCGATCGCCGTGCGGAAGCCGAAGTCGCGATAGGCGCGGACAATGTTCTGCAGGTGCGCCTTGTCGGCCACGCGCTCGACCTCGCTGAACTCGAAGATGATCCGCTCGACCGGGAAATCCAGCGCGTCGGCCACCATCAGCGTCAACTGCATGCAGGCGCGCGGCTCGTAGACGGCATTGGGCAGGAAGTTGATCGACAGCGCGTCGGACAGCCCAAGGGTCGCGGCCAGGCGGATTGCCGTGGTCCGGCAGGTCTGGTCGAAGCGATAGATCGCGCCCTCGTCGACCTCGGCCATGACCTCGCCCGCGCCGCGCCCGTCGCGGCCGCGCAGCAGCGCCTCCTGCGCGAAGACGCCGCCGGTGGACAGGTCGAAGATCGGCTGGAACGCCATCGTGATCTCGTCCTCGAACGGGAGCCGTGCCCCGTCGAGGCAATTTCCGCAGCCGAGAGCGTAGCCCATGGTCGTGCACCTCCGGTAACTCCGTGCCCCTCTAAGGGACAGGAGTTACCGGATCGTGACCGGGGCGGACGTTTCTCCGCCCCCGACTACTCCGCCGCCTCGGCGTAGGCTTCCAAGGGCGGGCAGGTGCAAACGAGGTTGCGGTCCCCGAAGACGTTGTCCACGCGATTGACCGGCGGCCAGTACTTGTCGACCCGGAACGCGCCCGCGGGGAAGCAGCCCTGTTCGCGGGTGTAGGGGCGGTCCCAGTCACCCACCAGATCCTCGACCGTGTGCGGCGCGCGCTTGAGCGGGTTGTTCTCGCCGTCGATCTTGCCGTCCTCGATGGCGCGGATCTCCTCGCGGATCGACAGCATGGCCTCGCAGAAGCGGTCGAGCTCGGCCTTGGTCTCGGATTCCGTGGGCTCGACCATCAGCGTGCCCGAGACCGGCCAGCTCATCGTCGGGGCGTGGAAGCCGTTGTCGACAAGCCGCTTGGCGATGTCGTCCACCGTGACCTTGGCCGACTTGTCGAACGGCCGCGTGTCCAGGATGCACTCGTGCGCGATGCGCCCGTTGCGCCCCTTGAACAGCACGTCGAACGCCCCGTCGAGCCGCGCGGCGATGTAGTTCGCGTTCAGGATCGCGACCTTGGTGGCCTGCGTCAGCCCCTCGCCACCCATCAGCAGGATGTAGGCCCAGCTGATCGGCAGGATCGAGGCCGAGCCGAACGGCGCCCCCGACACCGGCCCCTCGCGGCCGCCGGTGTCCGGGTGGCCCGGCAGGAACGGGGCGAGGTGCGCCTTGACGCCGATGGGGCCCATGCCGGGGCCGCCGCCGCCGTGCGGGATGCAGAAGGTCTTGTGCAGGTTCAGGTGGCTCACGTCCGACCCGATCTCGCCCGGCTTGGCGAGCCCCACCATCGCGTTCAGGTTCGCCCCGTCGAGGTACACCTGCCCGCCGTGCTGGTGAGTGATGTCGCACACTTCGCGCACCGTTTCCTCGAACACGCCGTGGGTCGAGGGATAGGTGATCATGCAGGCGGCCAGGTCGTCGCCCGCCGCCTCGGCCTTGGCGCGGAAGTCGTCGAGGTCGATGTCGCCGTTCTCGGCCGACTTCACCACCACGACCTTCATTCCGCACATATGGGCCGAGGCCGGGTTGGTTCCGTGCGCCGACATCGGGATCAGGCACACCTTGCGGTGCCCCTCTCCGCGCGCCTGGTGGTAGGCCATGATGGTCAGCAGGCCCGCATATTCCCCCTGCGCACCCGAGTTCGGCTGCATCGACATCGCGTCGTAGCCGGTGATCTCGCACAGCCGTTTGCTGAGGTCCTCCAGCATCTCGGCGTAGCCCTCGGTCTGGTCGGCCGGGGCGAAGGGGTGGATGCCGGAGAATTCGGGCCAGGTGATCGGCATCATCTCGACCGCGGCGTTCAGCTTCATGGTGCACGACCCCAGCGGGATCATCGCCCGGTCGAGCGCCAGGTCGCGGTCGGCGAGACGGCGCATGTAGCGCATCATCTCGGTCTCGGCGCGATTCATGTGGAACACCGGGTGCTCGAGATACGTCGAGCGCCGCAGCAGCGCGTCGGGGAAGATGTATTCCTCCTCGAGCCCCGCCTTGCGGTCCACGATGCCGAAGGCCGCCCACAGCCGCTCGACCGTCTCGGGGCGCGTCGTCTCGTCCACGCTGATGCCCAGCTTCGTGTCGCCCACGCGGCGCAGGTTGATCTGTTGGCGCGCGGCCTCGCGGAAGATGACCTCGCGCATGGCGCCGCACTCGACGGTGATGGTGTCGAAGTAGGTTTCCGGCTCGACGCCGTACCCGGCTTCTTCCAGCCCGCGGGCCAGGCGAACGGTCTTGCGGTGGATGCGCTGCGCGATGGCGCGCAGGCCCTCGGGCCCGTGGAACACGGCATAGAACGAGGCCATCACCGCCAGCAGCGCCTGCGCCGTGCAGACGTTCGAAGTCGCCTTCTCGCGCCGGATGTGCTGCTCGCGCGTCTGGAGGGCGAGGCGATAGGCCTTGTTCCCCCGCGCGTCGATGGACACGCCGACCAGCCGCCCGGGCATCGCGCGCTTGTAGGCGTCGCGGCAGGCCATGTAGGCGGCATGCGGCCCGCCATAGCCCATCGGCACGCCGAAGCGCTGGGTCGAGCCGACGGCGATGTCCGCGCCCATGGCGCCCGGTTCCTTCAGCAGCGTCAGCGCCAGCGGATCGGCGATGACGATGCCCAGCGCCTTGTGCTCGTGCAGCGCGGCGATCTGATCGGTGAAGTCGGTGACGTGGCCGTTGGTGCCGGGATACTGGAAGATCGCGGCGAAAACCTTGGACGCGTCCAGATCCTCGGGCGCGCCCACGATCACCTCGATCCCCAGCGGCGCGGCGCGGGTCTGCATGACGGCGATGTTCTGCGGATGGCAGTTCTCGTCCACGAAGAACGCCGTGGCCTTCGACTTCGCCACCCGCTGCGCCATGGTCATCGCCTCGGCCGCCGCCGTCGCCTCGTCCAGCAGCGAGGCGTTGGCGATGTCGAGCCCGGTAAGGTCCGACACCATCGTCTGATAGTTCAGCAGCGCCTCGAGCCGGCCCTGGCTGATCTCGGGCTGATACGGCGTATAGGCGGTGTACCAGGCCGGGTTCTCCAGGATATTCCGCTGGATTGCCGGGGGCGTGACCGTGCCGTAATAGCCCTGCCCGATCATCGAGTCGAAGACGCGGTTCTTCTTGGCGACCTGGGCCATGAACCACAGAAGCTCGCGCTCGGACTTCGGCTTGCCGAAGTTCAGCGGCTCGGCCTGCCGGATTGAGGACGGCACCGTCTGCTCGATCAGCTCGTCGAGAGAGGACACCCCCAGCACCTCCAGCATCTCGCTCATCTCGGAGGGAGACGGGCCGATGTGGCGGCGGTTGGCGAAGTCGTAGGGGAGGTAGTCGGTGGGGGTGAAACTCATCGCATCCTCACTCGATGAAGGCGTTGTACGCTTCTTCGTCCATGAACTCGTCGAGTACGCTCTTGTCCTCGATCTTGAGCTTGAAGAACCAGCCGTCGCCGGTCGGGTCCTCGTTGACGAGCTGCGGGTTCTCGGGCAGCGCCTCGTTCACCTCGACGATCTCGCCGTCGATGGGGGCGAGGATGTCCGAGGCGGCCTTGACCGACTCGATGACCACCACCTCGTCGTCCTTGGCCACGGTGGTGCCCACGTCGGGCAGTTCCACGAAGACAAGGTCGCCCAGCTGCTCGGCGGCGTGTTCGGTGATGCCGACGACGACGGTGTCGCCCTCAAGCCGCAGCCATTCGTGTTCTTCGGTATATTTCATGCTGATGATCCCTGTTTTCAGCGTTTGTAGGTTGCGGGGCGGAAGGGCATGTCGGCAACCGCCACGGGCAGCCGCTTGCCACGCACTTCGCCCCAGAGTTTCGTGCCGGCGTCGGAGAGCGGCGTGGGGACATAGCCCATCGACACCGGCCTCTCGAGGCTGGGACCGAATGCGCCGGATGTCACCTCTCCCACGGGTTCGGAGGCGTCCTCGGCGTCGAACAGCAGCGTGCCCGCCCGCATCGGCGCCCGTCCTTCGGGCAGAAGCCCGACGCGGCGGCGCGCCGTACCCTCGGCCAGGTCGTTCAGGATGCGCGTGTCGCCCGGAAAACCGCCCGCGCGCGCGCCTCCTGTGCGGCGGACCTTCTGGATCGCCCATTCCAGCGCCGCCTCGACCGGGGTGGTCGTCGTGTCGATGTCGGACCCGTACAGGCACAGCCCAGCCTCCAGCCGCAGCGAGTCGCGCGCCCCAAGGCCGATCGGCGCGACCTCCTCCATCTCGATCAGCGCCTCGGCGAAGCCCTGCGCGGCGTCGTTGGGGACCGAGATCTCGAACCCGTCCTCGCCGGTATAGCCCGAGCGCGAGACCCAGAGCTCCGCGCCCTCGTGGTCGAACTTCGCCACGTCCATGAAGCGCATCTCCGCTACGCCCGGCACCAGGCGCGCCAGCGCCGCCTCGGCCGCCGGGCCCTGAAGCGCCACGAGCGCGCGGTCGTTCACCGGCTCGACCGAGCACAGCTCGGACAGGTGCGTGGTCAGGTGGGTGATGTCGTCGTGCTTGGTGGCGGCGTTGACGACCAGCATAAGGTGGTCGCCGTAATGCGCCACCATCAGGTCGTCGAGGATGCCGCCCTTCTCGTTCGTGAACAGGGCATAGCGCTGGCGGCCTTCCTTCAGCCCCAGCACGCTGACCGGCACCAGCCGTTCGAGCGCGCGCTGCGCATCGGCCACGTCGCCGGATTTCGGGCGCAGGATCACCTGCCCCATGTGACTGACGTCGAACAACCCGGCGGCGGAGCGGGTGTGCAGGTGCTCCTTCATCACGCCGAGGGAATATTGCACGGGCATCTCGTAGCCCGCGAACGGGACCATCTTCGCCTTGAGCGAGACGTGCAGGTCGTAAAGCACGGTGCGGTTCAGTTCGGCCATCGTTCCTCCGACTCAAGCCGACACCAAGCCACGGGCACCGGCACGGGCGATTGCGCCCTGCTTCGATGCCCCCTCTGTCCTTTCGCCTGAGATCGCTATCCCTTCGGCGGACGCATGACGCGCCTCTCTCCAGAGTTTTGATTCGCGCGGGTCCTTTGGCCTGAGAGTTTACCGGGGCGGTTGCTCCTTCGGCACCGGGTCGCCCCGGATTCTCCCCTCGCGGATGCCCCTAGCGGTAGCCGGTTCCGCGCGCGCGGGCAAGGGCTTGCCTTCCGGCGCGCGTCACGGCACCTCTCGCCCCCATGCAGGATCCGTATTTCTTCGGCTACGGCTCGCTCGTGAACCGCGCGACGCATCTTTACACCTCGGCCTACCGCGCCACCCTGCCCGGCTGGCGGCGCATCTGGCGGCACACGGCGCTGCGCCCGGTGGCCTTCCTGACCGCCATCCCCGATGGCAACGGCGAGATCGACGGCCTGATGGCCCCGGTTCCCGGCGCCGACTGGGCCGCGCTGGACGAACGCGAACACGCCTATGACCGCGTGCCCGCCCACGGCCTGCGCCACCCCGTCCCCGACCCGGTCGAGGCGGTCGTCTACACCATCCCCGAGGGTAAGCACGAAAAGCCCGATGCCGCGCACCCGATCCTTCTGAGCTATCTCGACGTGGTCGTGCAGGGCTACCTGACCGAGTTCGGCGAGGACGGGGTCGAGCGGTTCTTCCGCACCACCGGCGGCTGGGACGCGCCGATCCTGAACGACCGGGCCGAGCCGATCTATCCGCGCCACCAGACCCTGTCCGCGCCCGAGCGCGAGCTGGTCGATTACTGGCTGGGCGAGGTGAAGGCCGTCGCGCACGGGTAGGCGTGCCTGCGCAGGCCCGCGTCTGCCTTCGGACGAGGCAGAGCCAGGGCGTCGCGCCCTCGCGCCTTTTCAACACGCGCGCGCCGTCTTTGCAGGTCGCGCGCGGTGGATTACCCTGCCCCTACGTCACTTTTCGATCGCAGGGGATTTTCAATGAGTCTGGAACGCACAATTCTTCTGGTCGTCGGCGTCGTCATCCTGGGCAGCCTGCTGCTCGGCGTGTTCGTCGCGCCCGGCTTTCTCTGGATAACGGCGCTGATGGGCGCGCACCTGGTGCAGGCGTCCTTCACCGGGTTCTGCCCGGTGGTCCGGCTGCTCAAGCGCATGGGCCTGCCAGAACGTTCGGGTTTCGCGTGAGACCCGCGCCGGCCGCCGGGCCGGCGCAACGCCGTCAGAGCCGCGGGGGCTGCTGAAGAAGCGACATGACCTCGGCCATCTCCGGCCCGCGGGCGCGGCCGGTGATCGCCTTGCGCAGCGGCATGAACAATTGCTTGCCCTTGCGCCCGGTGCGATCCTTCACAATCGCCGTCCACGCGCCCCACGTGCTGCCGTCATAGGGGTGCGGCGGAAGCATCCCGAACGCCTCCTGCACGAACTCCCGATCTTCGTCGTCGACCTCGGGCTGCGCGCCGTCCCGGAACACGGTCCACCACTGGGCGATGTCCTTCCGCGTGTCGATGTTCTCGCGCACGACGTCCCAGAAGCGGGGCGCGATCTCGTCCGGCACGCCGATTTCGCGCAGCTCGTCCGCCACGATCTCGTAGGGCAGCGCGGCGAGGCTGCGGGCGGTCAGCGGCTTGAGGTCCTCCGAGTCGAACTTCGTCGGCGCGGCACCGAAGCGGGTGATGTCGAAGCCCTCGACCAGTTCGTCGACCGAAGACCGCAGCTCCACCGGGTCGGCCGAGCCCAACCGCGCCATCAGGCTCAGCAGCGCCATCGGCTCGATCCCAGCCTCGCGCAGGTCGCGCAGCGACAGGGTGCCCAGACGTTTCGACAACGCCTCGCCCTGCGGGCCTGTCAGCAGCGAATGGTGGGCGAAGCGCGGCACGCTCCCGCCCAGCGCCTCGATGATCTGGATCTGGGTCGCGGTGTTGGTCACGTGATCCGACCCGCGAACCACGTCGGTCACGCCCATCTCGGTGTCGTCCACCACCGAGGCGAGCGTATAGAGCACCTGCCCGTCACCGCGGATCAGCACCGGGTCCGACACGCTCGCCGCGTCGATCGACACGGGGCCGAGGATGCCGTCCTCCCACTCGATCCGCTCGTGTTCGAGCTTGAAGCGCCAGTGGCCCTGCCCCCGCTCGGCGCGCAGCTTATCCTTATCGGCGTCCGACAAGTTCAGCGCGGCGCGGTCATAGACCGGCGGGCGACCCATGTTGAGCTGCTTCTTGCGCTTGAGGTCCAGTTCGCCCGGCGTCTCGAACGCCTCGTAGAAGCGCCCGATCTCGCGCAGCTTGTCTGCGGCCTCGGCATAGCGGTCCAGCCGCTGCGACTGCCGCTCGACCCGGTCCCAGGTCAGGCCCAGCCACTCGAGATCCTGCTTGATCCCGTCGACGTATTCCTCCTTCGAGCGCTCGGGATCGGTGTCGTCGAGCCGCAGGATGAAGGTGCCGCCCGCCTTCCGCGCGATCAGGAAGTTGAACAGCGCCGTGCGCAGGTTTCCGATGTGCAGGTATCCCGTGGGGGACGGGGCGAAACGTGTGACGGTCATGGGAGCTCTCCTTGCGCCGCGCTCTCTTTCACAAGGGCGCGGTTTTGTCCATATCGGGGGCATGAGCGACACGCTTCAGGACATGACCGCCCCCGACGCCGGAGAGATCGAGGCGCTGGCGCTCGCCGCCCGCGCCGCGCTGCCCGACGAATTCCGCCCCGCCGCCGAACAGGTGGCCCTGCGGGTCGAGGATTTCGCCCCCGACGCCATCCTCGACGAGATGGAGATCGACGACGCCTTCGACCTCAGCGGGCTCTACGACGGGGTGCCGCTGCCGCTGAAGTCCAGCTTCGACCAGCCGCTTCAGCCCGACACCATCTGGCTGTTCCGCCGCCCCATCCTGGACGAATGGATCGCGCGGGGCGACATCGCGCTGGGCGACCTGGTGGCGCATGTCTTCGTGCACGAACTGGCCCACCATTTCGGCTGGTCCGACGACGACATCGCGCAGATCGACCGCTGGTGGGAGTGACCGCACAAGACCTGTGCGCGCATGGACGACGGCGCGCGCCCCGCTAACTCCTCCTTCATTCCGACAGGAAGGAGGACCTGATGCCGCTCAAGACCCCGATGCTGACCCGTCGCGCCGCCCTGACCGCCGGCGCCGCCCTGCCCCTGGCCGCCGCCACCGGCGGCGCGGCGCACGCCGCCGCCCATGAAGGAGCCGGGCCCGTGATGCCGCAGAACACCTTCAAGCTCGGCGATTTCACCGTTTCGAACCTGCTGGCCGGGACCCGCCCGGTCGAGAACCCGCACTCGATCTTCGGCCTCAACGTCGAGGACGCCGAGTTCCAGGAAGTCAGTCGCCAGAACTTCATTCCCGCCGACGTGGCGCAGTTCTTCTTCACCCCCACGCTGGTCGATACCGGCTCCGAGGTCGTGCTGTTCGACACCGGGCTGGGAGCCGAGGGGCTGACCGACGCCATGGCGCGCGCCGGCTACACGCCCGAGCAGGTGATGACAGTCGTCATCACCCACATGCACCCCGACCATGTCGGCGGGCTGATGAACGCGGGCAATCCGACCTTCGAGAACGCGCGCCACGTCACCGGCCAGACCGAATTCGACTACTGGACCTCGAACCCCAGCGAAGCCGTGACCGCCAACGTCGTGCCGATCCAGGACCGGTTCGAGCTCATCGGCGACGGCGCGTCCGTCACGTCGGGCATCACCGGCATGAACGCCTTCGGCCACACGCCGGGGCACATGGTCTACATGCTGGAATCGAACGGCCAGCAACTCCTACTGATGGCCGACACCGCCAACCACTACGTCTGGTCGGTGGGCTACCCGGAATGGGAAGTCACCTTCGACATGGACAAGAGCCAGGCCGCCCGGACCCGCAAAGATGTCCTGGGCATGGTCGCGTCCGAGCGCATCCCGCTCGCCGGCTACCACATGCCCTTCCCCGGCATCGGCTTCATCGAGGCGCGCGACCAGGGCTTCCGCTACGTGCCCGAGACGTACCAGATGATGCTCAACAGCTGAGCGATCCGCGCGGCCCTACCGGAAGGCGGGGCCGTGCGCCCAGATCGTCAGCGAATGCCGCGCGCCGCGCGTCACCGGCGTGACGCGGTGCAGCAGGAAGCTGGGAAACAGCGTCGCCGTGCCCAGCGCGCGCCCGGCCTCGACCACGTGGGCCGACGGCATGACCTGCAGCGCACCGCCCTCGTAATCCGCGGGCTCGGACAGTTGCACCACCATCGTCAGCTTGCGCTTGGCCGCCAGCGCGCCCTCGCCCACGTCCGAGTGCCAGTCGAAATGCCCCTCGCGCTCGGCGCCATAGCGGGCGACCTGCGGGCTTTCGGCGAACTCGGTCAGGTCGAAGCCGAAGACGTCGCGGTTGGCCTCGCGCACCACGTCGATGATGCGGTCCATGACCCACGCCGCCTCGGGGATGTCGTCGAGCCAGACCAGATCGGCCCGCCGCTGGCCGTGGTCGCGCGTGGCGCCCACCAGCCGCGCGTCGGCGGCAGGCGCGGCGTCGGAATGCGCGACGATGCGGCGGCATTCGTCGGGCGTGAAGGCGGAGGCGATGGAGTGAACGTGGATCATGCGCAGGGGTGTCCGGAACGGGAAGCGCCTTGTGCCCGTTTCCACGCCGCGCCGCTGTCCCGTTCGCGACCTGCAACGCCGTTTTCCACCCGTGTGCGAAAGACGGTTGCATCCCGCCCTCCGGTGGCCAACCCTCGCCCCCGACCCATGACAGGAGACCGCCGATGCGCTCTCATATCCTGACGATCACACTGAACCCGACGGTCGACTTCTCGACCACCGCGCCCGAGGTCGTGCCCGAGGCCAAGCTGCGCTGCTCGGAACCCGACATCGATCCCGGCGGCGGCGGCATCAACGTGGCCCGCGCCATCCGCCAGCTTGGCGGACAGGCGGTGGCGCTGATCGCCATCGGCGGCTCCACGGGCGCCCAGCTTCTCCAGCGGCTCGCGGTCGAGGGCGTGCCGACCGTGGCCTTCCAGGGTCCGGGCGAGACGCGGCAGAGCGTGTCGGTCATCGACGAAAGCACCGGCGCGCAATACCGCTTCGTGATGCCGGGGCCGTCGTGGAAGGAAGACGACGTGACCCGCGCCTTGGAAAGTATCGACCAGGCGACGGGCGACGGCACGCTCGTGGTGCTCAGCGGCAGCCAGCCGCCGGGCGTGGCCAAGGATTTCCCGTCGATCCTGGCCGATCACGCGGCGGGCCGGCAGGCGCGGCTGATCGTCGACACCTCGGGCCCCGCCCTGCACCACCTCGTGGAAAAGCCGCACGAATGCCTGCACGTGCTGCGCATGGATGACGCCGAGGCCGAGGAACTCGCCGGGCGCAAGCTGCCTGAGCTCGAGGATACGGCCGGGTTTTCGCAGGAACTCGTGAAACGCGGCGTGGCGCGCATGATCATCGTGGCGCGTGGCGCCGACGGCTCGGTGCTCAGCACGGCCGACGAAAGCTGGCACGCGGTGGGTCCGAAGGTCGAGGTGCGTTCGAAGGTCGGCGCGGGCGACAGCTTCGTGGGCGCACTCACGCTGGCCATGGCCGAGGAGCGTCCGCCCGAGGAATGCCTGCGCCGCGGCGTGGCGGCGGCGTCGAATGCCGTGATGACCGAGGCCACGCGCCTGTGCGACCGGGCCACGACCCAGCGTCTGCTGGCCGACACGCAGGTGCGCCGGCTGTAAGGCGCGGCGGCGGCCCGCAGGCCGCCGCCCGGGTCGTCAGGCGACCAGCTTCTTCGTCACCTCGACCAGCCGGGTGGCCTGGAACTTCACCGAACGCTCGCCGGTCTCGTCCAGCCCGCCGGCGTCGAACGAATAGCCGTACGGGTTGCCGCCGTCCTCGAACTTCACCGGGTCGTTGTACCCCGGCGGCACCAGGATCGCGCCCCAGTGGATCGCGGTGGTGTAGAGGTTCATCAGCGTCGTCTCGTGCCCGCCATGCGGGTTCTGCGCGCTGGTGGTGGCGGTGAACGTCTTGTTCGCCAGCTTGCCCTCGGCCCAGAGCGGCCCCAGCGTGTCGATGAAGGCCCGCATCTGGCTCGAGACGTTGCCGTACCGTGTCGGGCTCGACAGGAAATAGCCGTCGGCCCACGCCATGTCGTCCGGCGTGACCTCGGGGATGTCCTGCATCTTCTCCAGTTGGGCCTTCCAGGCCTCCTGGCTCTCGACCACCTCTTTCGGAGCGGTCTCGGGGGCGCGACGCAGGCGGACCTCGGCCCCCGCGGCCTCGGCGGCCTCGGCGGCGAGCGTCGCGACCCGGTGGTTGTTGCCGTAGGTCGAATAGAACAGCACCGTGATCTTCGGCTGTGCCATGTGGCGTCCTTTCGTGTGTTTGTGCGTTGGCGTCCTAAGCCCAAGGTGGGGTCCTGCGCGACAGGTTCCCCATCACATGCCATGTGCGCAGACGCACGGAGGAGACCGATGACCGACCCGCACCCGACGCCCCCCGCCGAGCCGCGCGTGGAGCCGATCCGCACCCCGTTCAATAACGGCATCCCCAACCACCCCCGCTGGCCGGCCCTGGCCTGCCGCGGCGCGACCGGCGGCGGTGTCGACGCGCTCCGCACGCTCTTCGCCGAAAACGGCTGGAGCGGGATCTGGGACTGGTCGGTCTACGACTTCCACCATTACCACCCCGTCAACCACGAGGTTCTCGGCGTGGCCGCGGGCACCGCGACGCTGCACCTGGGCGGCCCGGACGGCCCGCAGGTCGAGGTGACCTCCGGCGACGTGCTGATCCTGCCCGCCGGGTTCGGGCACAAGCGCATCGCGGCCAGCGACGACTTCCGCGTCGTCGGCGCCTATCCGCCGGGGCAGGAGAGCCCCGAGATCGTGCGCGCCGACGACGAAACCGCCCGCGCCGCCCTCCCCCGGATCGAGGCTCTGCCGCGCCCCGACACCGACCCGATCCACGGCGACGGCGGCCCGATTTTCGAGCACTGGACCTGACCGCCGGCGGCGCCGGCCAAACGTACATTTTTGGCCGCGCTCCGTACCGAATGCACGCTTTCGCCGTCCGCCTGCCGTCCGCCTGCCGTCCGCCGATGCAGCCCCCGCCGACGCCGCTCCGGTCATCGGGGTCCGGACCTGACCGCTCCCGGCCGGGCAGAGGGAAACGTACATCTTTGCGCGCGTCCTGTACCGATTGCACGCTTTCGCCGTCCTGCCCTGCGACACCGCTCCGCACTCCGCGCTGGACCTGTCCCCTCCGGCCGGCGGGGCGAAACGTACATCTTTGGCCATTCATTGTACCGATTGTACGCTTTCGCCAGCCCCGCACCACGCCCGCCGCTCACCGAAGCGCGATCTTCCCGTGGGGGGAAAAGCGTTGCGGGGATCCGGCCCGCTGGTTAGGTTGACAGCCGATTATCCGGACACCGCCGCCCGGCGCGCAAGGGAGCATCAGGTGCAGTATTCCAAGGCCAGTCTCGCCACCGCGAAAGCCTTTCTTCTGGGCAGCGCCGCCGCGCTCGCCCTTGCCGGCGCGGCCGCCGCGCAGTCCGACGATGCGGTCGTGACCAAGCAGTACGACGACGGCGGCGTCTACGAGGGCACCTTCAAGGACGGCAAGCAGCACGGCACCGGCACCTACCGCCTGCCCAACGGCTACGAGTATTCGGGCGACTGGGTCGAGGGCGAGATCCGCGGCGAGGGCGTCGCGCGCTTCCCCAACGGCTCGGTCTACGAGGGCGAGTTCCTCAAGGGCAAGCCCGGCGGCATCGGCAAGATCACTTTCGCCGACGGCGGCACATTCGAGGGCGAGTGGGAAGACGGCAAGATCAACGGCCAGGGCGTCGCGATCTACGCCAACGGCGTGCGCTACGAAGGCGGCTTCCGCAACGCCCGCCACCACGGGCTGGGCCGGATGGAAAGCCCCAACGGCTATGTCTACGACGGCCAGTGGGTCGACGGCGTGAAAGAGGGACAGGGCAAGATCACCTATCCCGACGGCGCGGTCTACGAAGGCGACATGGTGCGCGGCCAGCGCGAAGGCGACGGCAAGCTCACCATGCCGGACGGGCTGGTCTACGAGGGCCAGTGGGCCGGCGGCCAGATCAACGGCACCGGCACGCTCACCCAGCCCAACGGCGACGTCTACTTGGGCGAGCTGGTCAACGGCGAACGGCACGGCCAGGGCAAGGTGACCTACGCCAACGGCGACGTCTACGAGGGCGCCTTCGTGGACGACCGGCGCGAGGGCCAGGGCACCTTCACCGGCGCGGACGGCTACACCTACACCGGAAGCTGGGTCGCCGGTCAGATCGAAGGCGAAGGCGAAGCCCGGTATCCCGACGGCTCGGTCTACGTGGGCTCGTTCCGCAACGACGTGGCCGACGGCACCGGCAAGATCACCTATGCCGACGGCAGCACCTATGAAGGTCAGTGGGCCAACGGCGTGATCGAGGGCGAGGGCGTGGCCACCTATGCCAACGGGCTGGTCTACGAGGGCGAGTTCAAGAACGCGCAGAACCACGGCTTCGGCGTGATGACCTATCCCGACGGGTACCGCTACGAGGGCCAGTGGGTCGAAGGCGAGCGCGAGGGCGAAGGCACCGCGACCTATGCGGACGGCACCGTCTACGAGGGCGAGTTCGCCGACGGCCAGCGCGAGGGCGCAGGCACCATCACCATGCCCGACGGCTTCACCTATTCCGGCCAGTGGGCGGATGGCGAGATCGAAGGCGAAGGCGTGGCGACCTACGCCAACGGCGACATCTACGAGGGCCAGTTCATCGCCGGCAAGCGCCAGGGCGAGGGCACCATCCGCTATGCCAGCGGCGAGGTGGCGACCGGCACGTGGGAGAACGGCGCGCTGACCGACGGCACCACCACCGGGCCCGACACCCCCGAGACGCAGGCCAACTGAGCGACATGATCGCCATCATCTTCGAGGTCGAGCCCGCCGAGGGCCGCACCGACGAATATCTCGACGTCGCCGCCACCATGCGGCCCTTGGCCGAGAGCGTCGAGGGCTTCATCTCGGTCGAGCGATTCCAGAGCCTGACCAATCCCGGTAAGCTGCTGTCGATCTCGTTCTGGGAGGACGAGGCGGCGGTGAAGCGCTGGCGCACGCTGGCCGCCCATCGCGGTGCGCAGCGCAAGGGGCGCGACATGCTCTTCGCCGACTACCGCCTGCGGGTCGCGCACGTGCTGCGCGACTACGGCATGACCGACCGCGCACAGGCACCAGAGGACAGCCTGAAGGCCCACGACGCGGTCGAAAGCTGAGCCGCAAGGCAGCGATTTTTCGTCGAAAAATCGCGGTGGCAATTCTTCGACGAAGAATTGCGTTCCTCCGCCCATCCCGGTGCGGCGGTGGAACCCTGCGGCCCCGCCACGCGCTTCATCGCCGAAGCCGAAACATCGGAGGCGACATGAGCGATCACGACAGCAAGACCACCACCGACCACGACACCATCCGCAAGTGGGTCGAAGAGCGCGACGGCCGCCCCGCCAAGGTCGAGGACGACCGCGAGGGCGGCATCCTGCGCATCGACTTCCAGGAGCCGGAAGAGAACCTGGAAGAAATCGAGTGGGACGAGTTCTTCCACATCTTCGAGGACCGCAAGCTCGCCTTCCTCTACCAGGAGAAGACGGCGGACGGCGGCACCAGCCGGTTCAACAAGTTCGTGGAGCGCTGATCACACTACCTCGCCCGCCGACATGCGGGCGAGGAAACCCTCGGCCTCGGCCAGCACGGTGTCGCGCCGGTCCTCGGCCATCCGGTCCCACGTCCGGTACATCTGCGCCATGCGGGGATTGTTTTCGAACCGCGCGCGGTGGCGGTTCAGGAAGTGCCAGAAGAGCAGGTTGAACGGGCACGCGCCCTCCCCCGTCTTCTTCTTCACGCTGTAATGGCATTGACCGCAATAGTCCGCCATCTTCGCGATGTAGTTGCCGGACGAAACATAGGGCTTCGACGCGAACACGCCCCCGTCCGCAAACTGGCTCATCCCGATGACGTTCGGCGCCTCGACCCATTCGTAGGCGTCGGCATAGACGGCCAGGTACCATTCGTGCACCTGCCACGGGTCGATCCCCGCCAGAAGCGCGAAATTGCCCGTCACCATCAGCCGCTGGATGTGGTGGGCGTAGGCCTCTTCCTTCGTCTGTTCGACCGTTTTGGCGATGCAGCGCATCTTCGTCTCGCCACCCCAATAGAACCACGGCAGGTCGCGGTCATGGCCCAGCACGTTTCGGCTGGTGTAATCGGGGCCGTGCAGGAAATAGATGCCGCGCATGAATTCGCGCCAGCCGATGATCTGGCGGACGAAACCCTCGACGGCGTTGAGCGGCGCATGCCCCTCGTGCCACGCTTCTTCGGCCGCGCGGCAGACCTCGAGCGGGTCGAGAAGGCCCGCGTTCATGTAGAACGAGATCAGCGCGTGATAGAGGAAGCGGTCGCCGTCGAGCATGGCGTCCTGGTAGTCGCCAAACTTCGGCAGGGCGTGCTTGACGAAATGCGCGAGCGCCCGGCGCGCCTGCCCTCGGTCGGTGGCGAAATGGAACGGGCGCAGGTCACCGAAGGAGTTGCCGAAGCGGCGTTCTACCAGCGCCAGCACTTCCTCGGTCGTCTCGTCCGGGGTAAAGCGCATGGGGCCGCCGTGGTCGATGCTGTCGGGGGCGGGCTTGCGGTTCTCGTGGTCGAAGTTCCACTGCCCGCCCGCGGGCTCTCCATCAACCATCAGCAGGCCCGTCTTGCGCCGCATCTCGCGATAGAAAAACTCCATCCGCAGGGTCTTGCGGTCCTCGGCCCAGCGCTCGAACTCGGGGATGGAACAGACGAAGCGGTCGTCGGGGCGTTGCCGGACGGTCAGCGGCAGTTCGTCCAGAAGCTGGATCAGCCGCCATTCGCCGGGCTGGGTCGCGATGACCTCCCGCGCGCCCACCTCCTCGGCCCGGCGCAGAAGCTCGCCGGGAATCGAGCCGGTGTTGTCGGGGTCGTCGAGACGGGTGTAGGCGACGCGGTAACCGTCGGCCTCCAGCCGGGCGGCGAACTTGCGCATCGCGGCGAAGAGGAACGCGATCTTCTTGGGGTGGTGCGGGACATAGGCCGCCTCGTCCGCGACCTCGGCCATTACGATCACGTCCCCCGCTTCGGCCTCGCGCAGGGCCGAGAGCGTCGGCGTGAGTTGGTCGCCGAGGACGAGGATCAGGCGGCTCACCAGGGGATCTCCCGCCCCGCATAGTCGAAGAAGCCGCCGGACTGGTCGGGGGCCAGCCCCTCGCACACCTCTATCAGGCGGGCGGCCGCCTGCTCGGGCGTGACCTTGTCGTGGTCGGGATAGCCGGCGGTGAAGCGGGTGGCGACGGTGCCGGGGTGCAGGCAGGCGAGGATGGCGTGGCGGTGGGTGCGCGCGACCTCGACCGCCGCGCCGTGGATCAACTGGTTCAGCGCGGCCTTCGCGGTGCGATAGGAGTACCAGCCGCCCAGCCGGTTGTCCCCGATGGAACCCACGCGCGCCGACAGCGCGGCGAACACGCCGCGCCGGTCGCGCGGCATCAGGCGCAGGGCGTGCTTGAGGACGAGCGCGGGACCGAGAGCGTTCAGGCGAAACTGGTCGGTCAGCGCCTGCGGGTCGAGCTGCTTCAGGGATTTCTCGGGACGGTTTCCGTCGATGACCAGCGCGCCGGTGGCGACGAAGACCAGGTCGAACGGCGCGTCGAGGGCGGCGAGGTGACGCTCCACGCTCGCCTCGTCCGTCACGTCCAGCCCGTCCGCGCTACGCGACAACCGCACGACCGCAGCGCCCCGCCCCTCCAGTTCGGCCGCAAGGGCCGCGCCGATGCCGCCCGATGCGCCTACGACCAGCGCGCGCTCAGTCGGCATAGATCATCTTCCGGGTCATGCCGCCGTCGATCACCACGGTCTGCCCGGTCACGAAGCCCGCGTCGGCGAGCCATTCCACCGCCTCGGCGATGTCCTGCGGGCGGCCCACGCGTCCGGCGGGGTGCTGGGCACGGTCCGTCTCGCTCAGCTCCTCTCCGCCGGGGTCGATCCAGCCGGGCGCGATGGCGTTCACCCGGATGTCGGGGCCCAGAGAGACCGCGAGCGCGTGCGTCAGCGCCGCCAGACCGCCCTTGGCGGCGGCGTAGGGTTCGCAGTCGGGCTCGGACTGGAGGGCGCGGGTCGAGGTGATGTTGACGATCGCGCCCCCGCCCTGCCGCAACAGCGGAACGGCGTGCTTGGCCATCAGGAACGCGCCGGTCAGGTTCACGTCGATCCAGCGCTGCCAGTCGGCCAGCGCCAGGTCTTCGACCGGCCCGGCCTCGGGGCCGGCGATGCCCGCGTTGTTCACCAGCAGGTCGAGCCGGTCGAGCGTTTCCACCGCCGCCTTCACCTGCGCCTCGTCCGCCACGTCGGCCCGCAGCCGCATGACACCCTCGGGCAGCCCCTCCAGCCCGGCGCCGTCGCGGTCGAGCGCGGCGACATGCCAGCCCGTCTTCAACAAATGCAGGACGATGCCCTGCCCGATCCCGTGCGCGCCCCCGGTGACAAGCGCCGTGCGTGTGTTCTTTGCCATGCCGGGCGAGCTAGCTGCGGCGGCGCGGCGGTCAACGGCGGCGCAGTCGTGATCACCCGCGCCGGAACGGGGCCACCGGGCGCACGTTGGCCCGGCAACACAACGAAGGAGGACCACATGCCGAAGTTCGGGCGCACGGCGCTGGCGCTGATCCTCGCCGCAGTCCCGGCGGTGGCGCAGGAGCTCGACACCGACGGCGACGGCCTGTTGTCGCGCGCCGAGTTCGACGCCGGGCTCCAGCAGGCCGGCCTCTTCGACCGCCTCGACAGCGACGCGAGCGGGAGGCTGGGCATCCACGAGTTCTACGGCGGCGTCCACGACGTGCTCGACCTGAACGACGGCGGTGTGCTGACCGAAGGCGAGTGGAGCGGCGCCAGCGGCTGGTTCGGCGGCGACAGCGCGTTCGGCGAGTGGGACGCCGATGCGGACGGCATCCTCGACAATGGCGAGGTCGCGGCGGCGGCGAAAGACGGCGGCCTGTACGCGGCGTGGGGCGGCGAGAATGGCATTGACCGCGGCGAGTGGTACGCGGGGCTTTACGACACCGCCGACTACGACGCGGACGGCTCGATCGACGAAGACGAGGACGGCTGGGCCGACTGGTTCTGACCCGCCTCCTCCCGGCCCGCCATCCGCTTGCCGTGAGGCTGCACATCCTCTACCGCGACGCGCCGATCTTACGTAAGGTAAAACTGCTCGGAGAAACGAGGGGGCGGTCGGGATGGACAGAATGCGCGCCGCGCTGTGCGAGGGCTATGGACCGCCCGATGTCGTCCACGTGCGCGAGATCCCAAGGCCCGCGCCGAAGGCGGGAGAGGTCCTGATCCGGGTCCACGGCGCGGCGCTCAACTCGGGCGACTGGCGCATCCGGAGCCTCGACCTGCCGCCGGGAATGAAGCTGGTGGCGCGGCCGATGCTCGGCTTGCGCCGCCCGCGCAATCCGATCCTTGGGATGGAGTGCTCAGGCACGGTGGCCGCGACGGGCGACGGCGTGACCGAGTGGCGCGAGGGCGACGAGGTCTTCGCCACGACCGGCCTTGGGATGGGCTGCCACGCCGAGTACCGGGCCGTCAAAGCCGACGCGCCGATCTTCCACCGCCCCGCCCCGCTGAGCCTGACGGAAGCGGCGGCGATCTGCTTCGGCGGGACCACGGCGCTTTTCTTCCTGCGCGACCGGGCGAAGATCCGGCCGGGCGAGCGGGTGCTGATCCTCGGCGGCTCGGGCGGCGTGGGCACGGCGGCGGTGCAGATCGCCAAGGATTTTGGCGCGCACGTCACGGCGACCTGCAGCGCGCGCAACGCCGAGCTGGTGCGCGGGCTCGGGGCGGACGAGGTCGTGGATTACGGCCAGAAGGACATCACGCGCTCGTCCCGCCGGTTCGACGTGGTGATGGATTGCGTCGGGGCCGCCCCCTGGCCCGCGACGCGGGACATCCTGAACGACGGCGGGCGGCACCTGATGCTGGTCGGCGGGCTGGGCGAGATGCTGTCGTTCGGCCTGCGCCCCCGGCGCGGCGCGCATACGGTTCTGGGCGGCACGGCGCCCGTCTCGCGCGCGGCGGTCGAAGACTTGGCTCGCCTGTGCGAAAGCGGCGCCTATCGCCCCGTGGTTAGCGAGACGTTCCCGCTGGCGCGCATCCGCGAGGCGCACGCCCTGCTCGACACCGGGCACAAGCGCGGCAGCGTGGTGATCCTGATGCAGGATTGAGAGATCACTCCGCCCGGCCCCAGCCGCCGCCGCCCGGCGTCTCCATCACGAACACACCGCCGCCCGGCAGCTCTATCTCGTCGTTGCCGCCCAGCTCGACCACCTGCCCGTCCGGCAGCTCGGCCCGGTTACGGCCCACCGCGCCGGGCGCGCCGCCGTCCACGCCGAAGGGCGGGATGCGGCGATGGCCCGACAGCACGGTGACGGTGACCGGCTCGAGAAAGCGCATCCGCCGCAGCACGCCGTCGCCGCCATGCCAGCGCCCCGCCCCGCCCGAGCCGCGTCGGATGCCGAACGTCTCAAGCCGCACGGGGAAGCGCTTTTCCAGGATCTCGGGGTCGGTCATGCGGGTGTTGGTCATGTGGCTTTGCACCGCGTCGCAGCCGTCGAAGCCGGGGCCTGCGCCGGTGCCGCCGGCGATGGTTTCGTAGTTCTGGTATCGGTCGTTGCCCCAGACGAAGTTGTTCATCGTCGCCTGGCTGCCCGCCACCACGCCCAGCGCGCCGTAAAGGGCATTGGCCACCGCCTGGCTGACCTCGGTGGTGCCGGCGATCACCGCCGCCGGCCAGCGCGGGTTCAGCATCGAGCCCTCGGGCGCGACGATCCTGAGCGGCTTCAGGCAGCCCTCGTTCAGGGGGATGTCCTTGCCCACCATCGTGCGGAACACGTAGAGCACCACCGCCCGGCAGATCGAGAACGGCGCGTTGTAGTTGCCGTCGTGCTGCGGCGAGGTGCCGGTGAAGTCGATCACCGCCTCGCGTGCCGCGCGGTCCACGGTGATCGCCACCTCGACCGTCGCGCCATGGTCCATCGGGTACGAGAAGCTGCCGTTCCTGAGCGTGCCGATCACCTGCCGCACGCTTTCCTCGGCGTTGTCCTGCACGTGGCCGGTATAGGCGCGCACGACATCGAGCCCGTAGGTGTTGACCACCTTCATCAGCGCCTGCCGCCCGGTTTCGTTGGCCGCCACCTGCGCCGTCAGGTCGGCGAGGTTCTGGTCCACGTTGCGCGCCGGATACCGGCCCGAGGTTAGCACGCGCCGCGCCGCGTCCTCGAGCAGGCGACCCCGGTCGACCAGGCGGACGTTGTCGATCAGCACGCCCTCTTCGTCGATGTGGCGGCTGTCGGGCGGTGTCGAGCCCGGCGTGCGCCCGCCGATATCGGCGTGGTGCCCCCGCGCGCCCAGCCAGAACGGGATCTCGTCGCCGACGAAGACCGGCGTGACAACGGTGACGTCGGGCAGATGCCTGCCGCCGTTGTAGGGCGAGTTCAGCATGAACGCGTCGCCGGGGCGGATATCGCTTGCGTTCTCGCGCATCACGGTGCGGATGGACTCGGACATCGAGCCCAGGTGCACCGGCACGTGCGGCGCATTGGCGACGAGGTCGCCGTTCGCGTCGAAGATTGCGCAGGAGAAGTCCAGCCGCTCCTTGATGTTCACCGACCACGAGGTGTTGGCCAGCGTCGCACCCATCTGATCGGCCACCGACATAAAGAGGTTGCCCATGACCTCGAGCGTGACGGGATCGACGTTGGTTCCCGCGGCGGGGGCGCGGATCGAAGCCCCGGTGCGTTCGAGCACCAGGTTGCCCAGGTCGTCCACCCGCGCGACCCAGCCCGGCTCGACCACGTTGGTGCCGGTGGGCTCGGTGACAATCAGCGGCCCCTCGGCCCGCCAGCCTGCCGGAAGCTCGGCCCGGTCGTAGAGCGGCGCCTCGACCCGTTCGCCGTCGGCCACCAGCCGAAGCCTCGCCTTTTCCTTCGGCGCTCCGCCCTCGGGCACCAGCGCCGCCGGGGCTTCGCCCGTCGCGCCGATGGCCTCGGCGCTCAGCATCTCGATGACCAGCGGCCGCCCGGGCAAGGCGAAGCCGAAGCGCTGGCGGTGCGCCTGCTCGAACGCGGCCTGCATGTCGGAGGCGGAGCCGAAGGGCACCTCGAGCGCCTGGTGCGAGCCATCGTAGCGTAGGTGAGCCGAGACGCGGCAGCTCAGCGCCGTCTCGGCCAGCCCCTGTTCGCGCAGCTTGGCCAGCGCCTTGCCCCGCAGCGCGGCCTCGGCCGCCTCGGCGCGCGCGGCCTCGGCCAGCGGCAGGTCGAGCTGCACCTCTGTCAGCTCGCGGATCTCGGCCAGCCCCATGCCATAGGCCGACAGCACGCCCGCGAAGGGATGCACGAGCACCCGCTCCATCCCCAAGGCATCGGCGACGAGGCAGGCGTGCTGCCCGCCCGCGCCGCCGAAGTATTGCAGGGTATAGCGGGTGACGTCGTGGCCGCGCTGCACGCTGATCTTCTTGATCGCGTTGGCCATGTTCTCGACCGCGATGCGCAGGAATCCCTCGGCCACGGTCTCGGGCGGCTGCGCGGGCTCGCCCGTCGCCTCGGCCACCTCGCGGGACAGGGCGGCGAACTTCTCGCGCACCACGTCCGCGTCGAGCGGCTGATCGCCGTTCGGGCCGAAGACCGGCGGGAGGTGGTCGGGGTGCAGCTTGCCCAGCATCACATTGCAATCGGTCACGGTCAGCGGCCCGCCCCGGCGATAGCAGGCGGGACCGGGATCGGCCCCGGCGCTGTCTGGGCCGACCTGGAAGCGGCCGTCGCGGAAGGTGCAGACCGAGCCACCGCCGGCGGCGACAGTGTGGATGTCCATCATCGGCGCGCGCATCCGTACGCCCGCGACCTCGGTCTCGAAGCTGCGCTCGTACGCGCCGGCATAGTGCGACACGTCGGTCGAGGTGCCGCCCATGTCAAAGCCGATCAGCCGGTCGAAGCCCGCCGCCTCCCCCGTCTTGACCATGCCGACGATGCCGCCCGCCGGCCCCGAGAGGATGGCGTCCTTGCCCTGGAACAGCCGCGCGTCGGTCAGGCCGCCGTTCGACTGCATGAACAACAGCCGCTCGACCGCGCGGCCCGCGTCGAGCGCCTCGGCCACCTGGTCGACGTAGCGGCGCAGGATCGGCGAGAGATAGGCATCGACCACCGTCGTGTCGCCGCGCCCGACCAGCTTGGCCAGCTTCGAGACTTCGTGGCTGGCCGAGACCTGCGTGAAGCCGATGTCGCGGGCCATCCGCGCAACCCGCGCCTCGTGCTCGGGGTTCAGGTAGGCATGCAGGAAGGCGATGGCGACCGAGCGGATGCCGCCTCGGCCGCCTGCGCGTCGAGCGGCGCGACGACGCCGCCCTCGGCGTCCAGCCGTTCGGCCACCTCGGCCACCCGTTCGTACAGCAGGTCGGGGCGGCGGATGTTCAGGTCGAACAGCCGCGGGCGGGTCTGGTAGCCGATGCGCAGCAGGTCGCCGAAGCCTTCGGTGATCAACAGAAGCGTGCGCGCGCCCTTGCGCTCGAGCAGGGCGTTGGTGGCGACGGTGGTGCCCATCTTCACCGCCCGGATCGCGGCGTCGGGGATGGGATCCCCCGCGCCCAGCCCCAGCATCTCGCGGATACCGGCCACTGCGGCGTCGCGGTAGCGCTCGGGGTTCTCGGACAGAAGCTTGTGGGTCAGCAGCGTACCGTCGGGTCGGCGGGCCACCACGTCGGTGAAGGTGCCGCCCCGGTCGATCCAGAATTCCCACGCGCTCATCGGGTGCCTTTCGTGCCTTCCGCCCCCGTTGCTTGTCCAGGCCGGGGCGGATGTCAACGCGCCGGGGGCTCGGCCCCGCCGCCGGTCCGGGGACCGCCGGCGACTCCCCGGGATATTTCGGGACCGAAGAGGGGCCGGTCAGCCCTTGCCGTCGGGGTCGAAAGTCACGAAAAAGCCCCAGGCGCAGTAGAGGCCCGAGGCCCCGAAGATCAGCGCCCAGAAATACGCGCCCTGCCCGATCTCGACCAGCGCCCAGCCAAGCAGAAGCGCGACGACGAGCAGGCGCACCCAAAGCGGGCGGAACATCGGGTGATCGAGGTTGAAGAAGTCCTTCATCCGCCCCTCCTGTCGCGGATCGGCCCGGCGCGCAAGGTTCAGCGCACGAGGATGGCGCGGAAGTCGTTGACGTTGGTCCCGGTGGGGCCCGTGACGAACAGCTCGTCCAGCGCGTCGAAAGCCGCCCACGCGTCGTTGGCCGACAGCAGCGCCGCCGGGTCCTGCCCCGCCGCGCGCAGGCGGGCGGCGGTGGTCCCCTCGGCGAAGGCGCCGGCGTTGTCCTCGGACCCGTCGATGCCGTCGGTGTCGGCGGCGAGGGCCGAGATGCCGGTCGCCCCGTCGAGCGCGAGCGCGAGGGACAGAAGGAACTCGGTATTGCGCCCGCCGCGGCCCTTCTGGCGCACCGTCACGGTGGTCTCGCCGCCCGACAGCAGGACACAGGGCTTGGCGAAGGGCCGGTCGCGGGCGGCGACCTCGCGCGCGATGGCGGCGTGAACCTTGGCGACCTCGCGCGCCTCGCCCTCGACGGCATCCGACAGGATCGCGGGGGTGACGCCGGCCTCGCGCGCCGCCTGCGCGGCGGCCTCGAGCGACAGGCGGGCCGAGGCGATCACGCGCACCTCGTTGCGGGCGTAGACCGGGTCGGACGGTCCGGGGGCAGGACACGCCTTCCGGAGCGCAGACAGAACGTTCGGCGGCAGGTCGATGCCGTGGTCGCGGATGGCGGCCAGCGCATCCGCGCGCGTGGTGGCGTCCGGCACGGTGGGACCGGAGGCGACCTGCGCCGGGTCGTCGCCCGGCACGTCCGAGACGATCAGGCTGACCACGCGCGCCGGGTGCGCGGCGGCGGCCAGCCGCCCGCCCTTGATCCGGCTGAGCTGCTTGCGGATCGCGTTCATCCGGCCGATGGGCGCGCCGGAGGACAGGAGCGCGCGGTTCAGCGCCTGCTCGTCCTCGAGCGTCAGGCCGTTGGGCGGCGCGGGCAGCAGCGCCGAGCCGCCGCCGCAGATCAGCGCGATCACCAGGTCCGCGGGTCCGAGGCCGGTGACCGCATCCAGCAGCGCCTGCGCGGCCTGCATCCCCGACTCGTCGGGCACCGGATGCGCGGCTTCCATGACGCGGATGCGCTCACACGGGACGGCATAGCCGTAGCGGGTAACGACGACGCCGTCGCAGGGGGCCGGCCAGAGCGTCTCGAACGCCCGAGCGAGCTGCGCTGCGCCCTTGCCCGCGCCGATGACCACGGTGCGGCCGGCCGGCGGCTGGGGAAGCTGGTCCCTCAGCGCCTCTTCGGGGTCGGCCGCGCGCACCGCGGCGTCGAAGAGGTCGGTCAGCAGGCGGCGGTCAGCATCTTCCATGACATATGGAAGGCACCAACCCGCCGCCTTGGCAAGTCCTCAGGTCCAGACGCCCTCGGCCGCGGCGCGGATCGCGCGGATGTTGTCGCCGTAGGGCGACGGATCCTCGACCGATCCGCCCTTGAACACGGCAGAGCCGGCAACCAGCACGTCGGCCCCGGCCTGCACGACCTTTGGCGCGGTGGCGGGGTCCACCCCGCCGTCGATCTCGATATGCACCGGGCGGTCGCCGATCAGGGCGCGCAGCTGGCGGACGCGCTCGGGCGTCGTCTCGATGAACTTCTGGCCGCCGAAGCCGGGGTTCACGCTCATCACGCAGACGAGGTCCACCATGTCGAGCACGGGGGCCACGGCCTCGACGGGGGTGCCGGGGTTCAGCGCGACGCCGGCCTTGGCGCCCGCGCCGCGGATGGCCTGGAGCGTGCGGTGGATGTGGGGCCCGGCCTCGACATGCGCGGTGATGATGTCGGCGCCGGCCTTGGCGAAGGCGTCGATATAGGGATCGACGGGCGCGATCATCAGGTGCACGTCCATCACCGTCTTGATGTGCGGACGGATGGCGGCGCAGGTCGCGGGGCCGAAGGTGATGTTGGGCACGAAGTGTCCGTCCATCACGTCCACATGGATCCAGTCGGCGCCCTGCGCCTCGACGGCGCGGCACTCGGCGCCGAAATTGGCGAAGTCGGCGGACAGGATGGAAGGGGCGATCTTGAGGGTGCGGTCGAAGCTCATCGGTTCCGGGTCCTTGCTGCGGGCGCGGGTGGATTACGCCGGTTCGGCGCGCTTGGCCAGCGCCGGGCGGCACGTTCCCGGTTCATGTGGTGACGCCGCGCCCCCGCTTGCATTCAACCGCGCGCGCGTGCGACCTTGTGACCCTGATCGACAAGGACCTTCCCGTGACCGCCGAGACGCAGACCCGCCCCGCGACGCAGATCGCGCCCGTGCCGCACACCGGCCTCGAGCGCAACCCCGGCATGGAGCTCGACCTCGACTGGGTCCGCGCCGTGCAGGCCAACACCTCGGCCATCGAACGCCGCGCCGCCACCCTGCCCGGCCGCCGGTCGGTGAAGAAGGAGTGGCAGGCCGCCTGGCTGCTCAAGGCGATCACGCTGATCGACCTGACGACGCTGTCGGGCGACGACACCCCGGGCCGCGTCCGCCGCCTGTGCGCCAAGGCGCGGCAGCCGGTGCGGGCCGACATCCTGGACGCGCTCGGGGTCTCGGGCATTACCACAGGAGCCGTCTGCGTGTACCACGAGATGGTGCCGACCGCCGTCGAGGCGCTGCGCGGCTCAGGGATCCCGGTCGCCGCCGTCTCGACCGGCTTTCCCGCGGGCCTGTCGCCCTTCCGGCTGCGGCTGGCCGAGATCGAAGAGAGCGTGAAGGCCGGCGCGGACGAGATCGACATCGTGATCTCGCGCCGCCACGTGCTGACCGGCGACTGGCAGGCGCTCTATGACGAGATGCGCGCCTTCCGCGACGCCTGCGGCGAGGCGCACGTGAAGGCGATCCTGGCCACCGGAGAGCTGGGCACGCTGCGCAACGTGGCGCGCGCGTCGCTCGTCTGCATGATGGCGGGCGCGGACTTCATCAAGACCTCGACCGGGAAGGAAAGCGTGAACGCCACCCTGCCCGTCTCGCTGACCATGGTGCGGGCGATCCGCGCCTATGAAGAGCGGACGGGGATCAAGGTCGGCTACAAGCCCGCCGGCGGCATCTCCAAGGCGAAGGACGCGCTGCTGTACCTGGCGCTGATGAAGGACGAGCTGGGCGACCGCTGGCTGCAGCCCGACCTGTTCCGCTTCGGCGCGTCGTCGCTGCTGGGCGACATCGAGCGGCAGCTCGAGCACTTCGTGACTGGGCGCTACTCGGCCTCCTACCGCCACCCGCTCGCCTGACGGCGCCAGGTTGCGCTCGTCGGATTTGAGTATTTTTACGAAGAAGAAGCACATGAACGTCTCGGAGATCTTCGACAGCATGGAATACGGGCCCGCGCCGGAGAGCGCTGCCGAGGTGAACGCCTGGCTCGACTCCCACGAGCGCCGCTTCGGGCTGTTCGTCGGCGGGGCCTTCACCAGGCCGGGCGAGACGTTCGAAAGCCGCAACCCGGCGACGGGCGAGGTGCTGGCGCAGGTAACGCAGGCCACGCCCGACGACGTGGCGTCGGCGGTCGCGGCGGCGCGGAAGGCGCAGGGGCCTTGGGCGAAGGCGGGAGGCAAGGCGCGGGCGCGGGTGCTCTATGCGCTGGCGCGGCTGGTGCAGAAGCATTCGCGAATGTTCGCGGTGCTTGAAACCCTCGACAACGGCAAGCCCATTCGCGAGAGCCGGGACATCGACATCCCGCTTGTCGCGCGGCACTTCTATTACCACGCCGGGATGGCGCAACTGCAGGACGCCGAGCTCGCCGGGCGCGAGCCGCTGGGCGTCTGCGGGCAGATCATCCCGTGGAACTTCCCGCTGCTGATGCTGGCCTGGAAGATCGCGCCGGCCATCGCCATGGGCAACACGGTGGTGCTGAAGCCGGCCGAGTATACCTCGCTCACCGCGCTGCTCTTCGCCGAGGTCTGCCGCGAGGCGGGCGTGCCGAAGGGCGTGGTCAACATCGTCACAGGCGACGGGCGCACCGGCGAGGCCATCGTGGGCGCCGAGGTCGACAAGATCGCTTTCACCGGCTCGACCGAGGTGGGCCGCCGCATCCGCGAGGCGACGGCGGGCACGGGCAAATCCCTGACGCTCGAGTTGGGCGGCAAGTCGCCCTACATCGTCTTTGACGACGCCGACATCGACAGCGCCATCGAGGGGCTGGTGGACGCGATCTGGTTCAACCAGGGCCAGGTGTGCTGCGCCGGCTCGCGCCTGCTGGTGCAGGAGGGCATCGCCGAGACGTTCCACGCCCGCCTGAAGCGCCGGATGGACGGGCTGCGGCTGGGCGATCCGCTGGACAAGTGCATCGACGTGGGCGCCATCGTGGACCCGGTTCAGCTGAAGACGATCACCGAGATGGTCGAGGGCGCGTCAGGCGACGTCTATCGCGCCGCAACGGCCGTGCCCGAGCACGGCTGCTTTTATCCGCCGACACTCATCACCGGCCTCTCTCCCTCGGACCAGCTGATGCAGGAGGAGATCTTCGGCCCCGTCCTCGTCGGCACCACCTTCCGCACCCCGGCCGAGGCGGTCGAGCTGGCCAACAACACGCGCTACGGCCTTGCCGCGACGCTTTGGACCGAGAACGTCAACCTCGCGCTCGACATCGCGCCCAAGCTGGTCTCGGGCGTGGTGTGGGTAAACGGCACCAACATGTTCGACGCGGCCGCAGGCTTCGGCGGCGTGCGCGAGTCGGGCTTCGGGCGCGAGGGCGGCTGGGAGGGGCTTCTGGCCTACACCAGGCCCAAGGGCAGCCCGAAGACGCTCAAGCCGATGCCGGCGCAGGCCGCGCCGCAGGAATTTGGCGCGCCGCCGCTCGACCGGACGGCGAAGCTTTACATCGGCGGCAAGCAGGCGCGACCGGACGGCGGCTATTCGCGCCCCGTCTTCTCGCCCAAGGGGGCGCTGGTCGGGCATGCGGGCGTCGCCAATCGCAAGGACATCCGCAACGCGGTCGAGGCCGCGCAGGCGGCCAAGGGGTGGTCGAAGAGCACCGGGCACCTGCGGGCGCAGATCCTGTACTACATCGCCGAGAACCTGTCGGCGCGGGGCGACGAGTTCGCCCGCCGCATCTCGGACCTGACCGGGGCGAAGGCGTCCGAGGCAGAGGCCGAGGTCGCGGCGTCCGTGGACCGGCTGTTCACCTGGGCGGCCTGGGCCGACAAGTTCGACGGCGCGGCCAAGGGCGTGCCGATCCGGGGCGTGGCGCTGGCAATGAACGAACCCGTCGGCGTCATCGGTCAGTTCGCGCCGGACGAGGCGCCGCTCTTGGGCCTGGTCTCGGTCATCGCGCCGGCGCTTGCCATGGGCAACCGGGTGGTCACGGTGGCGTCCGAGCCCTTCCCGCTGGCGGCGACGGACTTCTATCAGGTGCTCGACACCTCGGACGTGCCGGCAGGCGTGGTGAACATCCTCACCGGGTCGCACGCCGAACTCGCGCCGCAGATGGCCGGGCACATGGACATCGACGCGGTCTGGAGCTTCTCGTCCTCCGACATCTCGGGCATCATCGAGAAGGAGAGCGCGCGCAACCTCAAGCGCACGTGGGTCAACCACGGCCGCGCCCGCGACTGGGCCGGAACGGCGGGCGAGGAGCGCGCGTTCCTGACCGAGGCGACCGAGGTCAAGACGATCTGGGTGCCCTACGGGGAGTGAGCGCATCGCTCCCCACGTTCAAGCGGAGGGGAGCGACATGACCGATCAGGCACAACTCGAATTCTGGAACGGGGCGCCGGGCCAGGCCTGGGTCGAACTTCAGCCCGACCTCGACGCGCTGCACGCCGGCGTTACCGAGCTTCTGATCGAAGCGGCCGAGTTGACGCCGGGCGAGCGGGTGCTCCACGTGGGCTGCGGCGCGGGCGCGCTGACCTTCGCCGCCGCGCACGAGGTGTCGCCCGGCGGGCACGTCACCGGGCTCGACATCTCGGAGCCGCTCTTGCGCGAGGCGCGGGCGCTGGCCGAGCGCGCCGAGTTGTCGAATGTCGACTTCATGCACGGCGACGCCGAGACGCGCACCTTCACGCCCGACGGCTACCACGCCGTGCTGTCGCGCTTCGGCATGATGTTCTTCGAGGACACGACGGCGGGCCTTCGCAACGTGCTGCACGCGCTGAAGAAAGACGGCCGGATCGCCTTCGCCGCCTGGGCCGGGATCGACGAGAACCCGTGGTTCGACATCCCCGCCCGCGCCGCCGAAGAGCGGCTGGGCCCCGCCGGCCCGGCGCAGGCCGACGCGCCCGGGCCTCTGCGATTCGCCGACGTGAAGAGAGTCGAGAAGATGCTGGTCGAGGCCGGGTTCCAGGACGTTTCGGGCGACGCCTTCAAGGTCGACCTGCACCACCCCGGCGGGCTGGACGCGGTCCGGCGCGTGGCGGCGCGTATCGGTCCGGTCGCCCGGCACCTGCGCGACAAGGGCGGCACCGACGCCGACCGCGAGGCCATCGTCGAGGACGTGGTCGAGCGCTTCCGCCGCTACGAGACCGGCGACGGCGTGCGCATCCCGGCGAAGATCACGCTGTTCCGGGGACGGCGGCGCTAGTCCAGCGCCTCGATCCCGATGTCCGGGCACTCGGCCAGGTCCGAGCCGCCGAGGCCCGGCAACTGGCGCGACAGGGCGCGCAGTGCCGTCCGCACCCCCTCCTCCAGCGTGGGATGGTAAAACGGCATCGACAGCATGCAGCCAACGGTCTGCCCGGCCTCGATGGCCAGCGCGAGAAGGTGTGCCATGTGCTCGGCGCCGGGGCAGCACATCTCGGCCCCGACCAGCCGTCCGCTCTCGGGCTCGGCATAGAGGCGCAGGACGCCGGCATCACGGCAGGCGGTGCGGGCGCGGCCCTGGCGCGGGAAGTCGGCTGCGCCGACGATCAGCCCCTCGCCGCCATGGTCGCGCCACGTCCGGCCGACCTGCGCGATGTTGGGCTCGGTGAACACGATGGAGAGGTTCGTGCGCCGCTGGAACCCGCTTTCGCGGGCCGAGCTGGCCAGCCGCCCGGCGATATGCCCGTCATCCGCCGCCTCGTGCAGGATCGGCCGAGCACCATTGGCGTCGCCCACCAGCCACACCGGCAGGTCGCCAATGCGCAGGGTCGCGGGCGAGACCTCGGGCAGCCCGTGATCGTCGAGCGGCACGCCCAGCGTCTCGAGCCCCAGCCCTTCGACGTTCGGCGCCCGGCCCAGCGCGGCCAGCACGGCATGGGTGGTGAAGCTGGCGTCGCCGGCGGTGACGCGCAGGGCGTCACCGTCCTCGGTGACCTCGGCGTCCTGGCCCAGGTGCAGGGGGAATTCGGCGCCGATGGTGCGCGCCGCCGCCTTCTGCACCTCAGGGTCGCCAACGCCGCCGATGCTGTCGTTGCCGTCGAAACCCGCGACCTCGACCCCCAGTCGCGCGACGGCCTGCGCCAGCTCGATTCCCAGCGGACCAAGGCCGATGACGGCCAGCCGTTTCGGCAGGTCGCGTTGCTCGAAGATGGTGTCCGAGGTCAGGATGCGGTCGCCGAAGCGCTGCCACGGCTTCGGCACGATCGGGTGACTGCCGGTGGCCAGGATGATGCGGCGGGCGCGGATCTGACGGCCGTCGACCTCGACCCGGTCGGGGCCCAGCAGGCGGGCGAAGCCGCTGATGGCGCGGTCGCGCAGTTCCGTGCGCACCGACTCGGGGCCCTTCACGAAGTCGTCGCGAAGACGGCGCACCCGTTCCAGCACCGCCGGGATATCGGCGCGCAGGGCGTCGCCGCCGCGGATGCCGAACTCTTCGAAACAGGTGCGGCGGTGGAAGGCGTCGGCGGCCTCGATCAGCGCTTTCGACGGCATGCAGCCCACGGCGGCGCAGGTGGTGCCCCAGCCGCCGTGGTTAATCAGCAGGACGTCGTCGGTGTGGCGGCGCACCTCGCGCAGGGCAGACAGGCCCGCCGTGCCCGAGCCGACGATCACGATCTCCGCGCTCTCCTTCATCGCGCCCTCCCCAACCGTCGCGTCACAGGTTCAACCCGTCACGACGTGGCCGGGTCCGGCGCGATGTCAAATCAGGCGCCGCGCTCGGCCTCGGCCACGTGCCGCTTGACCTGCACGAAGCTGTCCGGCGTGACCGAGATCGTATCGATCCCCGCCTTGACCAGAAGCCGCGCGAAGGCCGGGTCGTTACTGGGCGCCTGCCCGCACAGACCAACCTTGCGCCCGGCCTCGTGTGCGCGGGCGATCAGCGTCTCGATCATCCACAGGACGGCGGGGTTCGATTCCTGGAACAGCTCCGCCAGCGCCTCGGAATCCCGGTCCACGCCCAGCGTGAGCTGCGTCAGGTCGTTCGAGCCGATCGAGAAGCCGTCGAACCGCTCGGCAAACGCGTGCGCCAGGATCACGTTCGACGGCACCTCGCCCATGACATAGACCTGAAGCCCGTCCCTACCCCGCTCGAGCCCGTTCTCGCGCATGACCTCCAGCACGCGGTCGGCCTCGTCCGGGGTGCGGCAGAAGGGGATCATGACGATGACGTTGTCGAAGCCCATCTCCTCGCGCAGCTTGCGGATGGCGCGACACTCCAGCGCGAAGCCGTCGCGGTAGGCGGGCGAGTAATAGCGCGACGCGCCGCGGAAGCCGATCATCGGGTTCTCTTCCTTCGGCTCGAAGGCGCGGCCGCCCAGAAGCTCGGCGTACTCGTTGGTCTTGAAGTCGCTCATCCGTACGATGACGGGCTTCGGGTAGTAGACGGCGGCAATGCGCGACAGGCCGCGGGCAAGCTCGTCGACGAAGTATTTCGGCTTGTCCTCGTAGCCGCGGGTCAGCTCGGCGATCTGCGCCTTCGCCTCTTCGTCGCGCAGCTGATCATAGCCGATCAGCGCCATCGGGTGGACCTTGACGGCGTTGTTCACCACGAACTCCATCCGCGCCAGTCCCACGCCCTCGGCCGGAAGGCGCCACCAGCGGAAGGCGGCCGTCGGGTTGGCGAGGTTGAGCATGATGCGCGTCTTCGTCTGCGGGATGTCGTCGAGCCGTAGTTCCTCGACCTCGTACTCGGCCACGCCCTCGTGCACGATGCCGGTATCCCCGCCCGAGCAGTTGACCGTCACCTCCTGCTCGTCATGCAACACGTGCGTGGCGTTCCCGGTGCCGACGATGGCCGGAAGGCCGAGTTCGCGGCTGACGATGGCGGCGTGGCTGGTGCGCCCGCCGTGGTCGGTGATGATCGCCGAGGCGCGCTTCATGATCGGCACCCAGTCGGGGTCGGTGGTCGAGGTCACCAGGATCGCGCCGTCCACGAAGCGGTCGATGTCCTTGGCGCTCTCGATCAGGCAGACGCGGCCCGCCGCCACGGCGTCGCCAACGCTCAGCCCGCGCGTGATCTCTTTCCCCGCCTTGCCAACGGAGTAGGATTTCAGCGCCCCCGCGTCGGCGCGCGATTGCACGGTCTCGGGCCGGGCCTGCACGATGAACAACTCTCCGGTCTCGCCGTCCCTGGCCCATTCCATGTCCATCGCCTGGCCGTAATGGTCCTCGATGGTGGCGGCCATGCGGGCAAGCTCGACGATCTCGTCGTCCTCAAGCACGAAGGACCCGCGCTCGGCCTTCGAGGTGGGGACGTTCTTCGTCTCGCCGCCCTCGGCCCCGGCATAGATCATCTTGATCTCTTTCGCGCCGCGCGTCTTCTCGAGGATCGGCGACAGTTCGCGGCGGTCGAGGAAGGGCTTGTAGACCTCGTATTCATCCGGGCTGACCGCGCCCTGCACGACGTTTTCGCCAAGACCCCAGGCGGCGTTGATCAGCACCACCTTGTCGAAGCCCGACTCGGTGTCGATCGAGAACATCACGCCCGAGCCGCCGATGTCCGAGCGCACCATGCGCTGCACGCCGATCGACAGCGCGACCTTCTCGTGCTCGAATCCCTTGGCCTGCCGATAGCTGATCGCCCGGTCGGTATAGAGCGAGGCATAGCAGCGGCGGCAGGCCGCCAGCAGCGCCTTTTCGCCCCGTACGTTCAGGAACGTTTCCTGCTGGCCCGCGAAGCTCGCATCCGGCAGATCCTCGGCCGTGGCGCTGGAGCGGACGGCCACGGATACGTCGTCCACCCCCGCCCGGCGGCAGAGTTCGCGATAGCTGTCGCGGATCGCCTCTTCGATCTCGTCGGGCCAGTCGCCCTGCTCGATTGCCTCGCGGATGCGGGTGCCGGCCTGGTGCAGCGTGATCTTGTGGTCGTCCAGCCGGCCCAGCGTCTCGCGCATCGTGTCGTTCAGCCTGTTGGCCCGAAGATAGGCGCGGAACGCGTCCGAGGTGGTGGCGAAGCCGTCGGGCACGCGGATGCCCTTCGCCCCGAGCTGCTGGACCATCTCGCCCAGCGAACTGTTCTTGCCGCCCACCAGTGCGACGTCGCCGCGGGCTAGGTTTTCGAACCAGATGACGCTTAGTGTCGACTCGGACATGATCGCTCCATTTCCGCCGGGTTGGCTTTGCAGCGTTATGCGCCCAAGCTGCCGCAAGGGAATTGATCCGAGTCAAGGTGACCGAACATGCGCCCGCCTAGCGTGCGCCGTGTAAACCGGGAAGGACCAAGATGACTGTCGAAACGCTGGAAAGCCTGCTGGACCGCGCCACGTCGGCGCAGGACTTGGACGTCACGCTGCTGCACGAGGCCGCGGTCGCGCTGAAGGACGTGTATCCCGACGCCCCGGCCCACCCCGAGGCGCTGGACGACGCGACCGAGGGCGTGCTGCGGCTGGTCGACCGCTGCCTGCCGGGCTGGTCCATCCACCTGGCCGGGCAGGCGACCGAGCCGGACGGCCACTGGCGCGCCTTCCTGCGGGAAAGCGACTCGCGCGACAGCGACGAGGACATCGGCTCGGGCCGCGCCCCGACCGTGTCGCTGGCACTGCTGATCGCGCTTCTCAAGCTCGGCGCGCACAAGGCGCGGCGATAGGCGTCGCCGCTCCCGTGTCGTTGTTGCGCATGAGAAACTGGATGGCCGAAGCGGCCCCCGCGCAGGCGGTCCGGGACGCCGCGCCCGCCGAGGCGCGGACGGCGGACTGGCACGCGCTGCCGGCAGACGAGACGCTGCGCCGGCTGGAAACCGACGGCCACGGCCTGACCGCCGAGGAGGCCGCGCGGCGGCTGGCCGAACATGGCCCCAACGCCCTGCCCGAGCCGCCGCGCCGGACGTGGCTCGCCCGGCTGCTGGGCCAGTTCAACAACCTGCTGATCCAGGTGCTGATCGCATCGGGCGCAATCACCGCGCTTCTCGGCCACTGGGTGGACGCGGCGGTGATCATCGCCGTGGTCATCCTGAACGCCATCATCGGCTTCTGGCAGGAAGGCCGGGCCGAGGATGCGCTGGCCGCCGTCCGCTCGATGCTGTCGCCCGACGCCTCGGCGGTGCGCGACGGCACGCGCCAGACGGTGCCGGCGGAAGAGCTGGTGCCCGGCGACATCGTGCTGCTCGAGGCCGGCGACCGCGTGCCCGCCGACCTTCGCCTGATCGACGCGCGCGGGCTCAGGGCGCAGGAGGCCGCGCTGACGGGCGAGTCGGTGTCGGTGGTCAAGGAGGTCGCGCCGGTCGACGCCGACGCCGCACTCGGCGACCGCACCTCGCTTGCCTTCTCCGGCACGCTCGTCGCCTCGGGGCGCGGCACGGGCGTCGTGGTGGCGACCGGCGCGGACGCGCAGATCGGCCGCATCGGCGCGATGCTGGGCGGGATCGAAGAGACGACGACGCCCCTTCTGCGGCAGATAGACCGCTTCGCCCGGCTGCTGACCTTCGTGATCCTAGCCGTCTGCGTCGCCGTCTTCGCCTATGCCGTCTGGATCGCCGGCTATGCCGTCGAGGACGCCTTCCTCGCCATGGTCGGCATGGCCGTCGCCGCCATCCCCGAGGGGCTGCCGGCGGTCATCACCATCACGCTCGCGCTCGGCGTTCAGCGCATGGCCGGGCGGCACGCCATCGTGCGCCGGCTTCCGGCGGTCGAGACGCTGGGCGCGGTCTCGGTCATCTGCACCGACAAGACCGGCACGCTGACCTTGAACGAGATGGTCGTGCGCACCGTCGTCACCGGCCACGGGTCCGAGCCGGTCGAGGTCTCGGGCGAAGGCTACATGCCTCACGGCGAGGTTCACCAGAACGGCGACGCGCTGCACGCGGACGCGCACTCGGCCGTCCAGCGCCTGGCGCACACGGCGCTTCTGTGCAGCGACGCCCTGCTGGTGCAGTCCGACGACGGCTGGCGGGTCGAGGGCGATCCGATGGAGGGCGCGCTGCTGGCACTGGCGCGCAAGACCGGGCTCGACCCGAAGGAAGAGCGGCGCACGCACCGGCGGCTCGACGACATTCCGTTCGATGCCGCCCACCGCTTCATGGCGACGCTGAACCACGGGCCGGACGGCCGGACCATCCACGTGAAGGGCGCGCCCGACCGGCTGCTGAAGCTGTGCGCGACCCAGATGGGCGACGACGGACCCGAGCCGATCGACCGCGACGCTTGGGCCGCCCGGCTAGAGGAATTGGCGAAGGGCGGCCACCGCGTCCTGGCCTTCGCCACGAAGACGACATCGCGCAAGGCGATCGGCATGGACGACGTCGCGGACCTGACACTGCTGGGTCTCGGCGGCTTCATCGACCCCGCCCGCCCCGAGGCGATCGAGGCAATGGCCGACTGCCTGCGCGCCGGGATCGAGGTGAAGATGATCACCGGCGATCACGCCCTCACCGCCATGGCCGTCGCCGAGGAGCTGGGCCTGAGCACCCACGGCGAAGCCGTGACCGGCGCCGAGGTCGAGGCCATGAGCGACGAGGAGCTGCGCCGCCGCGCCCCCGATGTCGACGTGTTCGCCCGCGCCGCGCCCGAGCACAAGCTGCGGCTGGTCGAGGCGCTTCAGGCCACCGACAACGTCGTTGCGATGACGGGCGACGGCGTGAACGACGCCCCGGCCCTCAAGCGCGCCGACGTGGGCATCGCGATGGGCATCCGCGGCACCGAAGCCGCGAAGGACGCCGCGCGCGTGGTGCTGGCCGACGACAACTTCGCCTCGATCGTCGCCGCCGTGCGCGAGGGGCGCACGATCTACGACAACATCAAGAAGGTGATCGCCTGGAACCTGCCCACGAACGGCGGCGAGTCTCTGGTCATCATCTCGGCCATCCTCTTCGGCATCGCGCTGCCGATGACGCCCGTGCAGATCCTGTGGATCAACATGGTCACCGCCGTCGCGCTTGGCCTCACGCTGGCGTTCGAGCCGGCGGAGCCGGGCGTGATGGACCGCCGTCCCCGCCGCATGAACGCGCCGCTGCTGGACGCAGAGATGGTGTGGCGCGTGGTGCTGGTCTCGGCGCTGTTCGCGGCGGCGGTCTTCGGCGTGTTCTTCTGGGCCCAGGCGCAGGGGCGCGATCTGTCCTACGCGCGCACGCTGGTGGTGAACCTGATCGTGGTGCTCGAGATCTTCTACCTCTTCTCCGTCCGCTACCTGCACTTGCCCACCCTCAGCCTCCGTGCCGCCGTGGGTACCCGCGCCGTATGGACAGGTATCGCCATCGCGCTGGCGGCACAGGCGGCGTTCACCTACGCCCCGCCACTTCAGTCGGTGTTCGAGACGCAGGCCGTCTCGCCAGCCGACGGGCTGCTTGTCCTGGCGCTGGGGGTAATCCTTCTGGTGCTGCTCGAGGTCGAGAAGTGGGTGCGCCGCTGGGGGGGCCTGTCGACACGCACAGGGTGAAGAACGCGCGCGTGGCCGTTGTGAAGCGGCGGCCTTTCGCCTAGGGTCCGGCTTCACGAAGGCAGGTCATCGCCCGGACGAAGAGCCGGCGCAGCAGGTACATGACGGCGCTCACCGAGTATTCACGGCTGGAAGCTCCCGGCATCTGGCGGCCCGCGCCCGGTGAACAGCGCCGCGACGTCGTCGTCTCGGTCGGGGACACAAGCCTTGTCATCTTCGACATGAAGGACGTGGCGCTGGCGCACTGGTCGCTGCCGGCGGTCGAGCGGCTCAACCCAAGCGTGCGCCCCGCTCTCTATGCCCCCGGCTTCGACGCCGACGACGAGCTCGAGATCGACGACGATACGATGATCGAGGCGATCGAGCGGGTTCGCAACGCCATCGCCCGCAGCCGCCCGCGTGAGGGCCGGCTGAGATACGGCCTCATGGCCGCCGCGACGGCCGCCGTGGCCGCGCTCGCCGTCTTCTGGCTGCCCGACGCGCTGATCCGGCATACCGTCTCGGTCGTACCCGACGCGGGCCGGGCCGAGATCGGCCGCCGCCTGCTGTCCGAGATCGAGCGCGTCGCCGGCCCGCCCTGCCGCTCGCCCGGCGGCAGCGCCGCGCTCGACACGCTGGAGCGGCGGCTGTTCGGGGGGCGCGGCAGCGACATTCTGGTCCTGCCCGGCGTCATCGCCGACAGCATGCACCTGCCCGGCCGGCTGATCCTGCTCAACCGCAAGCTGGTCGAGGATTTCGAGGGGCCGGAGCCGCTGGCCGGCTACGTCCTGGCCGAGCAGCTGCGGGCCGAAAGGCTGGACCCGCTGGAGCGCCTGCTTCGCTTCGGCGGGATGGGCACGGCGCTGCGGCTGTTGACCACCGGCACCGTACCGCAGGAGACGCTGCGCCGGCACGCCGAGGCGTTGATGATCGCAGCCCCCGACCCGGTGCCCGACGCCGAGCTTCTGGCCCAGCTCGAGGCGGTGGAGGTCGGCGCGCAGCCCTATGCGCTGGCGCTTGATATCACGGGCGAAAGCACGCTGACGCTGATCGAGGCCGACCCCCACCCCGATGGCGAAGCGCCGCCGCTTCTGAGCGACGGCGCCTGGGTCACGCTTCAGGGCATCTGCGGCGGCTGAGGGTCAGAACCCGCGCACGAATGCGTCGGCGAACCCGGCCTCGCGCACCCGCCGCAGCACGTCGCGCACCTGTTCGCCCGAAGTCAGGGGCCCGGCCAGCACCTCCTGGTACCCCCTGCCACCGTCGCGCACCGCGCGCAGGCGCACGGGCATCCCGGCCTTGCGCAGGCGCAGTGCCAGCCGCTCGGCGTTCGCGGTCACGGCGAACGTTCCCACCTGCACGAAGGTCGCGGCCTGCGCGGCGGGCGCGGGCGGCGGATCCAGCAGGACCATGAGTCCGTTCCTCTCGCCCAGCCGGTCGCGGCGCACGATCAGGCGCTGGCCGGACCGGGTGCGGACGGCGACATGCGTACCGGCGGACAGGTCCCGCGCCTGTCGCGCCGGGTCGGTGTAGGGATAGATCAGGTCATACGCCCCGCTGACATCCCGCCCCGTGCGCCGGTCGATCAGCAGGCGCGGAGTGGTGGCCGTCCAGGCAAGCTGCGGCGCCGGCGGCACGCGCCGCCGGGCGCGGGGCGCGGGATCGGCGGCCGGCAGACCGGCCGCCCCTTTGCTGCCCGCCTCTTCGTCGACGGCGGCCGTGCGCGGCAGCGCCTCGGGCTCGGGCGCGGCGGGCATGGCGGGGGTGCCGGCAACTGGCGCCTCGGGCGTAGCCTCCTCTGCCATCACCGGGGCCTCGCGGTCCTCGTCGCTGTCGGCAAGTGCGGGAGCTTCCTCTCCGGCTTCGTCCTCGTTCGCGTCTGCGCGTGCGGGAGCTTCCTCTGCCGCGTCGGCAGGCTCCAGGTCTCTGGGCGTCTCTGCCAGCACCGGCGCGTCGCCGCTTTCGCCCCCGTCGGCCACGGCAGGTGCGTCCTCTCGATCCGCACGCTCCACGTCCTCCGGCGTCTCGGCCAGCACCGGAGCCTCGACGTCCTCGGCGGGTGTCCCGGCCACGTCGGGCGCGTCGCCCTCCTCCGCCTGCTCCGCATCCTCGGGCGTCTCGGCCAGAACCGGGGCCGCGTCATCCTCATCGCGGCGCGTGGGATCGAAGCCGCAGAGAAGCTCTCGCTCCGCCGTCAGGCGGGGGACCCAGCTCACCTCATCGTTGATCGTCGCGCGGACGAAGACGCAGCCGCGGCTGTCGACGAACTGCCGGCCTTCGAACCCGGCCGGCGGCGCCTCCAGCGGCGCGTCCAGGGGACCGGCGGGCTGGGCCTGGACCGGGCCGAGCTGGGCGAACGCGGCGACGAAAGCCGCGAGGGCAAGCGTTTTTCTGGGTCTCATTCCTGTCCCCGACACATCATCTGGTGGCAGGATGCAGAAACCGGGCGCGGGGGTAAAGCGGCAAGCGCCTCACTTCGTGCCGAACATCCGGTCGCCCGCATCGCCGAGGCCCGGAACGATGTACCCCTTCTCGTTCAACCGCTCGTCCAGCGCGGCGGTCACGATGGGCACGTCCGGATGCGCCTCCTTCATGCGGGCGACGCCCTCGGGCGCGGCGAGCAGGCAGAGGAAACGGATGTCCTTGGCCCCCTGCGCCTTGAGCAGGTCGATGGCCGCGACCGAGGAATTGCCGGTCGCCAGCATTGGGTCCACGGCGATGACCAGCCGCTCGCCCAGCTCGGTCGGCAGCTTGCAGTAGTACTGCACCGGCTTCAGCGTCTCCTCGTCGCGATACAGGCCGACAAAGCCGACGCGGGCGGAGGGCATCAGTTCCAGCATCCCGTCGAGCATGCCGTTGCCCGCGCGCAGGATCGACACCAGCGCCAGCTTGCGCCCGTCGAGCACCGGGGCGTCCATCGCCTGAAGCGGCGTCTCGATCCGCTTGGTGGTCATGGCGAGGTTGGTGGTGATCTCATAGGCCAGAAGCTGGCTGATCTCGCGCAGGAGCTGGCGGAACACCGCCGTCGAGGTTTCCTTCTCCCGCATGATGGTCAGCTTGTGCTGCACCAGCGGGTGCTTGACGACGTTCAGATGCTCGGTCACGGGCGGCGCTCCAGTCTCTTCTCGATCCGCGAGCGGGTTTCCCCGTCGCAGAAGGCCGCGTCAAGGCTTGTGCGGGTGATTTCGTCGAACACGCCCTCGTCCCAGTCGAAGGTGTCGTGCAGCATCTGGAACTCGCGCTCCATCGAAGTGTGGAAGAACGGCGGGTCGTCGGTCGAGACGGTGACCTTCACGCCGCGCGCGCGCAGCTTCTCGATCGGGTGGCTGCGCCAGTCCGGATAGACGCCCAGGACGACGTTCGACCCCGGGCAGACCTCGAGCACGATGCCGTCCTCGGCCAGCCGGTCCACCAGCGCCAGGTCCTCGATGGCGCGGACGCCGTGGCCGATGCGCTCGCAGTGCAGCACGTCCACCGCCTCGCGCACGCTTTCTGGGCCGGTCCACTCGCCCGCGTGCGCGGTCAGGCGCAGCCCCGCCTCGCGTGCGCAGTCGAAGGCCCAGGAGAAGTCCGACAGTTCGCCTGCCCGCTCGTCTCCGCCGATGCCGAAGCCGGTCAGCCAGTCGCCCGCAGTCTCGGCAGCGCAGATTGCCGTCTCTTTCGCCTTCTCGGGGCCGAAGTGGCGGATGCAGGTGACGATGCCGCGCATCGTGATGCCGTCCTGCCGCTCGGCCTCGTCCGCGGCCTCGATCATGGCGGCAAGGTATTCGCGCCATGCACCCACATCCCGCCCGCCGCAGAAGTCGGGCGACAGGAACGCCTCGGTATAGACCACGCCCGAGGCCGCGCTTTCGGCCAACACGGCGCGGGTCAGGCGGCGGAAGTCCTCGGGCGACTGCAGGGTCGAGGTCGCGGCTTCGTAGATCTCGAGAAAGTGCCAGAAGTCGGTGTACTTGTACTCGCCCCGCTCGTTGAAGATGCCCGAGATGTCGATCTTCTTCTCAGCGGCAAGTCCCCGGATGAAGGACGGCGGCGCCGCCCCCTCGATATGCAGGTGCAGCTCGACCTTCGGCAGTGTCGTGACGCTCACAGAAAGCTCCTTCCCGGTCCTTGCGGGGCGACGCCCAGATGCGCGGCGACGGTGACGCCGACATCCGCGAACGCTCGCAGGCCGATCTGGTGCGCGCCGACGCCGTGGCCCAGCACCGGCACGCGTTCGCGCGTGTGGTCGGTGCCGCGCCAGGTTGGATCGTTGCCGTGGTCGGCGGTGATGATCAGCAGATCGCCCTGGTGCAGCTTCGTCATCAGCTTGGGCAGGTGCGCGTCGAACCATTCCAGGTGCCGGGCATAGCCCGACACGTCGCGGCGGTGGCCCCAGTTGGTGTCGAACTCGACGAAGTTGGCGAAGGTCAGGCTGCCGTCCTCGGCGTCCGAGGCCGCCTGCATCAGGTGCTCCATCAGCCGGTCGTCGGGGCCCTTCGCGACCGTGTCGATCCCCTGCATCGAGAAGATGTCGCCGATCTTGCCGATGGCGTGGACCTTGCGCCCCGCATCGCTGACCCAGTCGCACAGCGTGGGCGACGGCGGCGCGATGGCGAAGTCGCGGCGGTTCGAGGTGCGGGTGAAGCCGGTGGCCTCATCGCCCACGAAGGGCCGGGCGATGACACGGCCCACCTTCATCTCGTGCAGCATGGGCGCGAGGTCGCGGCAGAGCTTCAGCAGCCACTCCAGCCCGAACGCCTCTTCATGCGCGGCGATCTGGAACACGCTGTCGACCGAGGTATAGCAGATGGGCCAGCCGGTGCGCAGGTGCTCGCCCCCCAGTTCGTCGATGATCGCCGTGCCCGAGGCGTGGCGGTCGCCGAGGATGCCCTCGGTCCCGGCGAGCCTCGCGGCGGCGGCCGAAACCTCCTGGGGGAACGTGGGCCGCGTGTCCGGGAAATAGTGCCAGTCCCACGGCACGGGCACGCCGGCCAGTTCCCAGTGACCCGACGGCGTGTCCTTGCCGCGCGAGACCTCGGTCGCAGCACCCCAGAGGCCGGTGGGCGTGGCGTCGAGCCCCGGCGCGGCCTCGCCCGAGGCGAGCCGGATCGCCGCCCCCAGCCCCAGCGCGTCCATGTGGGGCACGTTCAGCGGGCCGCTGCGCCCGTCCTCGGCCCCGCCCTCGGCGCAGACCTTCGCGATGTGGCCCAGCGTGTTGGCGCCGGCGTCGCCGAAGGCATCGGCGTCGGGGGCACCGCCGCAGCCGACGGAATCGAGCACGACGAGGAAAGCACGTGGCATCAGGACACCTCTCCCTGGATCAGTTTCGGTGGCGTGACGTCGTGATCGGAAATCTCGACCGCGCGGCGCAGTTCCCCCTCGGCCCGCTCCGCCGCCGCCTCGTCCGCCGCGTGAATGGTGGCGAGCGGCGTGTCGGCGTCCAGCCGGTCGCCCAGCCTTGCGACGCCGGTCAGCCCGACGGAGGGATCGACCACGTCGCCCTCCCGCGCGCGGCCGCCGCCCAGGCGCACGACGCTCAGGCCAAGCGCGATGCCGTCGATGCGCGACAGCACGCCAATCCGCCCCGCCGTCACCACGCGGCGCACGGGGGCGACCGGCAGACGTGCCTCCCAGTGTTCGACGAAGTCCGCCGGGCCGCCCATCGCCGCGACCATGCGCCCGAAGCGCTCGGCCGCCACGCCGCTGCCGATCACCTCGCGCACCCGCGCAGCCCCCGCCTCGGCACTCTCGGCCTGCCCCGCAAGTGCCAGCAGCGCGCCGCCCAGCGCCTCGGTCAGCCCGGCCAGTCGCGTATCGCCCTGCCCGGTCAGCACGCGCATCACCTCGGCCACCTCGACCGCGTTGCCGATGGCGGGGGCGAGCGGCTGGTCCATGTCCGTCAACAGTGCGCTGCACTTGCAGCCCGCGCCGTTGGCGGTGTCGACCAGCGTCTCGGCCAGCGTCTGCGCGTGCTCGCGGTCGGTCATGAAGGCGCCCGAGCCGACCTTGACGTCCAGCACCAGCGCATCGGTGCCGGCGGCGAGCTTCTTCGACAGGATCGACGCGGTGATCAGGTCGACGCTGTCCACCGTCGCCGTCACGTCGCGCACCGCGTATAGCCGCTTGTCCGCCGGCGCGATCTGGCCGGAGGCCGAGACGATGGCGCAGCCGACCTCGGCCACGACATGCCGGAAGCGGTCCTCGGCCAGCTCGGTCAACAGTCCCGGGATCGCCTCGAGCTTGTCGAGCGTGCCGCCCGTGTGCCCCAGCCCCCGGCCCGAGATCATCGGCACGTAGCAGTCCAGCGCCGCCAGCGCGGGCGCGAGAACCAGCGAGACGCAATCCCCGATCCCGCCGGTGGAATGCTTGTCGATCACCGGACCCGGCAGGTCCCACGCCAGCGTGTCGCCGCTGTCGCGCATCGCCTCGGTCAGCGCCACGCGCCCCGCGTCGCCAAGCCCCGCGTGGCAGACGCCCATGGCGAAGGCCCCGGCCTGTGCGTCGCTCACTTGGCCGTCGGCCAGGCCCTTGGCGAACCAGCGCACCGCGTCCGGCTCGGGGGCGACCCCGGCGCGAAGGTCGGCCAGGACGCTGCGGGCGTCGGTCATTCAGCTCTCCATGTGTTCGGCGGCGAAGGCGCCCGGCAGCAGGTCGGCGACCTTCATGACCCGCGTGGCGCCGCCGGTGGTGGCCAGCGTCACCTGCACGTCGGGGTCCGCGAACTCGGCGATCTTCTGCCGGCAGCCGCCGCAGGGCGGAACGGGCGACAGGCTGTCGGCGATCACCGCGATCTCGGCGATGCGGGTGTCGCCAGCGGCGATCATCGCGGCGATGGCCCCGGCCTCGGCGCACGTTCCTTCCGGATACGCCACGTTCTCGACGTTGCAGCCCCGGTGCTCGCGCCCTTCGGTGCTGCGCAGCGCCGCGCCGACCTTGAACTTGGAGTAAGGGGCGTAGGCGTTCTCGCGCACCTCTTTCGCCGCGTCGATCAGGTTCATGGGCAGGCTCCTCGGATGATCGCGCGATCTTGAGGGGACGGGCCCGCGAAGACAAGGGCGCGGCCGGAACCCGGCGCTTCGACCTCGCGTTAAATTTGACTGAACGGAGACGCGCCATGAAGAACCGCAACGAACCCAAGGGCGTGGTGGACGAAACGCCGCTGGCGGGCATCACCACCGCGCGCACCCACGGTCACGATGCGATGACCGAAAAGCAGGCCGTCGAATTGCGCCAGTTGGCCGAGGAAGCGGGCGAGCCCTTCGACACCAGCCTCAATCGCGGCCAAGCCGAAGAACGCATCGAAGCGCTGAAGAAACAACTGGGACGCTCGTAAGCCATGACCACGAACCACCACCTGAACCCCGCCGCCGGTGGCCTGATCCGCGAAGACGGGTTCGAGGACCGGCCGGCCCACGACATGAGCAACGAGCAGGCCGTCAAGCTGCGCGAGCTGTCCGAGAAGGCGGGCGAACCGTTCGACGGCAACCTCGACGCGCGGCAGGCGGACGCGCGAATTGCCTATCTCGAAAAGAAGCTCAAGGGCTGAGGGAAACGCCGAGCCCAGCGTCGGCGTTTTCTTGAGAACTTTTAGCGAACAACGGGGACAACATGCAGGACGATGACCAGCATCCCAAGACCGACGCGCCCGGCAACGCCGACAAGCCGACCGAGGACTGGGTGACCGGCGACGAGAAGATGACCGGCGCGCAGGCGTCCTACCTCAAGACCCTATGCCAGGAGGCAGACGAGCCGTTCGATCCGAACCTGACCAAGGCCGAAGCGTCCGAGAAGATCGACCAGTTGCAGGAGAAGACGGGCCGCGGCGCCTGAGCCATCTTTCCGTAGCGCCAGCAATCGTCTAGTCCTGCCTTCCGGAACGGAGAGGCAGGGCATGACGACCAAGGGCACCGACACTCTGCGCCAGGCGGCGCTTGACTATCACCGCAACCCCAAGCCCGGAAAGCTCGAGATCCGGGCGACGAAGCCGCTCGCCAACGGCCGCGACCTCGCCCGCGCCTATTCGCCGGGCGTGGCGGAGGCGTGTCTCGAGATCAAGAGCGACCCCTTCACCGCCGGTGACTACACCGCGCGCGGCAACCTGGTGGCCGTGGTCACGAACGGCACGGCGGTGCTGGGCCTGGGCAACATCGGGGCGCTGGCCTCGAAGCCGGTGATGGAGGGCAAGGCGGTGCTCTTCAAGAAGTTCGCCAACATCGACTGCTTCGACATCGAGCTGAACGAAAACGACCCCGAGAAGCTGGCCGACATCGTCTGCGCGCTGGAGCCAACCTTCGGCGCGATCAACCTCGAAGACATCAAGGCCCCCGACTGCTTTATCGTCGAGAAGATCTGCCGCGAGCGGATGAACATCCCCGTCTTCCACGACGACCAGCACGGCACCGCCATCGTCGTGGGCGCGGCCGCGGTTAACGCCCTGCGCGTGGCCGGCAAGAAATTCAAGGACATCAAGATCGTCTCGACCGGCGGCGGCGCGGCGGGGATCGCCTGCCTCGACATGCTGCTGAAACTCGGCGTGAAGCGCGAGAACGTGTTCCTCTGCGACCTCGCCGGGCTTGTCCACGAGGGCCGAGAAGAGGATATGACGCCCCAGAAAGCCGCCTATGCCCAGCCCGGCGGCCCGCGCGGGCTGTCAGACGTGATCGACGGCGCCGACCTGTTCCTGGGTCTTTCGGGGCCCAACGTGCTCAATCCCGAAATGGTCGAGCGCATGGCGACCGACCCGATCATCTTCGCGCTCGCCAACCCCACGCCCGAGATCATGCCCGACGATGCGCGCGAGGTCGCGCCGGGCGCGATCATCGCGACCGGGCGCTCGGACTATCCCAACCAGGTGAACAACGTCCTCTGCTTCCCCTTCATCTTCCGCGGCGCGCTCGACGTCGGCGCGACGACGATCAACGACGAGATGAAGATCGCCTGCATCGAGGGCATCGCCGCCCTCGCCCGCGCCACCACCAGCGCCGAGGCCGCGGCGGCCTATCAGGGCGAGCAGCTGACCTTCGGGCGCGACTACCTGATCCCCAAGCCCTTCGACCCGCGCCTGATGGGCGTCGTCGCCTCGGCCGTGGCGAAAGCCGCGATGGACACCGGCGTCGCGACCCGGCCGATCGAGGACCTGCAGGCCTACAAGCGCAAGCTCGACAGTTCGGTCTTCAAATCGGCGCTCATCATGCGCCCGGTCTTCGACGCCGCTGCCACCGCCGAGCGCCGCATCGCCTTCGCCGAGGGCGAGGACGAGCGCGTGCTGCGCGCCGCTCACGCCATGCTCGAGGAAACCACCGACACGCCGATCCTTATCGGCCGTCCCGAAGTGATCGAGCTGCGGGCCGAACGCGCGGGCCTGCCAATCCGCCCGGGCAAGGATTTCGAGCTGGTGAACCCCGAAAACGATCCGCGCTACCGGGACTACTGGACCACGTATCACAAGATCATGGCCCGGCGCGGCGTCACGCCCGACCTCGCCCGCGCGATCATGCGGACGAACACCACCGCCATCGGCGCGGTGATGGTGCACCGCGGCGAGGCGGATTCGCTGATCTGCGGCACGTTCGGCCAGTACCTGTGGCACCTGAACTACATCCAGCAGGTGCTGGGCACGAAAGAGCTTCACCCCGTCGGCGCGCTGTCGCTGATGATCCTGGAGGACGGACCGCTCTTCATCGCCGACACCCACGTCCACCCCGAGCCTACGCCCGAGCAGATCGCCGACACGGTGATCGGCGCCGCGCGCCACGTGCGCCGCTTCGGGCTGGTGCCGCAGATCGCGCTGTGCTCGCACTCGCAGTTCGGCAACCTCGACTGCGACACGGGGCGGCGGATGCGCGCGGCGCTCGACATCCTCGATTCCAAGCCCCGCGACTTCGCGTACGAGGGCGAGATGCACGCAGACGCCGCGCTCGACGCCGGGCTGCGCGACCGCATCTTCCCCGACTCGCGGCTCGACGGCGCGGCCAACGTGCTGGTCTTCGCCAACACCGACGCGGCCTCGGGCGTGCGTAACGTGCTGAAGATGAAGGCGGCGGGGCTCGAGGTCGGGCCGATCCTGATGGGGATGGGCAACCGCGCGCATATCGTGACCTCGTCGATCACCGCGCGCGGCCTGCTGAACATGTCGGCGCTCGCCGGCACGCCGGTGGCGCATTACGGCTGAACGAAAACGCGCCGCTGCGGGGGCACTGCAGCGGCGCGCACCTGAGGGAATTACTTCGCGGACGGCTTCGAGCCCGGTTTCGACGGCTGCTTCTTCGTGTCCTTCTTGTCGCCCATGGCAACGGATCCTTGATGAGCGGGCGGGCGCCATGCCCGGCCCTGCCCCGCATCATGCGCCGCCGCGACCCGAGTCGCTAATCCGTTTTCGACGCCGATGTCGAAAACGCCCCCCGCACGGGCAAGGCCGATGCGATCGATGAGCCCCGCAGCCTTCTTCTCCGTTAACGCCAACAGTGACCGGATAGCGCAGACGACCGGCTTGCCCGCTCGCCGCGACGCCGCGTAACGTCATCGTGACCGCAGGGAGGAGACGGCCATGAGCTACGCGGAGGTCTTTGACGCGTGGAAGCGGGACCCCGAGGGGTTCTGGATGGAGCAGGCGCGCGCCATCGAGTGGGAGAGGATGCCGTCCAGGGCGCTCTTCGACGACAAGGCGCCGATGTACGAATGGTTCTCGGACGGGCTGGTGAACACCTGCTGGAACGCCGTCGACCGGCACGTTGAGGCCGGGTACGGCGACCGCGTGGCCATCATCCACGACAGCCCGGTGACCCATACCAAGCACGCGATCACCTATGCCGAGCTGCGCGACCGCATCGCCTCTCTCGCCGGGGCGCTGAAGGCGAAGGGCGTGGGCAAGGGCGATCGCGTCATCATCTACATGCCGATGGTGCCCGAGGCGCTGGAAGCGATGCTGGCCTGCGCCCGGCTGGGCGCGATCCACTCGGTCGTCTTCGGCGGCTTCGCGGCGCACGAACTGGCCGTGCGTATAGACGACGCCAAGCCCAAGGCGATCATCGCCGCCTCCTGCGGGATCGAGCCAGGGCGCATCGTCCATTACAAGCCGCTGCTCGACGGGGCGCTGGCACAAGCCAGGCACAAGCCCGACTTCTGCGTCATCTTCCAGCGCGAGCAGGAGGTCGCGAAGCTGGAGGACGGGCGCGATTTCGACTGGCACGGCTTCCAGTACGGCGTAGAACCCGCCGACTGCGTCCCGGTCGAGGGCAACCACCCGGCCTACATCCTCTATACCTCGGGCACGACCGGGCAGCCCAAGGGCGTGGTCCGGCCCACCGGCGGCCACCTGGTCGCCCTGAACTGGACGATGAAGAACATCTACAACGTCGATCCAGGCGAGGTGTTCTGGGCCGCCTCGGACGTGGGCTGGGTCGTCGGGCACAGCTACATCTGTTACGCCCCGCTGATCCACGGCAACACGACCATCGTGTTCGAGGGCAAGCCGGTCGGCACCCCCGACGCCGGCACGTTCTGGCGCGTGATCTCGGAACACAAGGTCCGGTCGTTCTTCACCGCGCCCACCGCCTTCCGCGCCATCAAGCGCGAGGACCCGAAGGGCGAGTACCTGAAGAAATACGACCTGAGCGGCCTGCGCGCGCTTTACCTCGCCGGAGAACGTGCGGATCCGGACACGGTGAACTGGGCGGCGGACATGCTGGGCGTGCCGGTCATCGACCATTGGTGGCAGACCGAGACGGGTTATGCCATCGCCGCCAACCCCGTGGGCATCGAGCACCTGCCGGTCAAGGTCGGCTCGCCCTCGGTCGCGATGCCGGGCTACGACGTGCGCATCCTCGACGAGGGCGGGCATCCGGTGCCCGCCGGCACGCTCGGCGCGATCGCAGTGAAGCTGCCCCTGCCTCCGGGCACGCTGCCGACGCTGTGGAACGCGGAAGAGCGGTTCCGCAAGGCCTATCTCGACCACTTCCCCGGCTACTACGAGACCGGCGACGCGGGTTACGTGGACGAGGACGGGTACCTCTGGATCATGGCCCGCACCGACGACGTCATCAACGTCGCCGGCCACCGCCTGTCGACCGGCGCCATGGAGGAGGTGCTGGCCTCCCATCCCGACGTGGCCGAATGCGCGGTGATCGGGATGAGCGACGAGCTCAAGGGCCAGCTGCCCGTGGGCTTCGTCTGCCTGACCAAGGGGGTCGAGCGGCCGCACGACGAGATCGCGAAGGAATGCGTGGCGCTGGTGCGCGACCAGATCGGCCCGGTGGCGGCGTTCAAGCACGTCGCGGTGGTGGACCGGCTGCCCAAGACCCGCTCGGGCAAGATCCTGCGTGCCACCATGGTCAAGATCGCGGACGGGGCCGAGGTCAAGGTCCCGGCGACCATCGACGACCCCGCGATCCTGGACGAGATCCGCGGCGCGCTCGGCGGCATCGGGCTCGCCAGGGCGTAACGGCAACCCCGCCCGGCATGCGGGCGGGGCCCTGCCTCACCAGCCGTACTGGAACGTCAGCCCGGCGCGCCCGTCGCCGCGTTGTTTCACGTGAGCCGTCGTACCGCGGCCCTTCTGGAACAGGCCATAGAGGTTGCCGTTGCCGGTCTGGCTTATGCTCCCCTCGTGCCCCGCGCCGTCCTGCTCGATCAGCGCGCGGTTTCCGCGCCCGCGCTGGCGCGTCCCGGCGGTGTTGTCCTCGCCCCTCTGGCGCACCTCCGCCTCGTTCTCCAGGTCCTTCGTCAGCGCGTAAGCGCTCAGAAGCGCGCCGAGGGTCCGCGCCCCGTCCCCCCGCGGCGCGAAGTTGAAGGTCACGCTGCCGCCCGCCGCCGCGGGCGCGGCAAAGCCGAGGGACAGGGCGAGCGTGGCGGCGGTGGCGATGCGGGTGAACATGGCGTGGCTCCTTTCGCTGAGGGATCAGAGGTTGATGGCGTCGTGCAGGCGACAGACGGTGCGCTTACCCTCCCATTTCAGGGTGAGCTCGGCGTCGTAATCCGCCGCCTGCCCGCCGAGCGTCGCCAGGCTCAGCGTGTCCGGCGTGCCGTAGGCGGCCGAGAAGGTGCCCGATTGTTCGATCACCGCCGAGCCGCCGCCCCGGCGCTTCTCGATCTGCATCTCGAACGTGCCGGAGACGGGGCGGTCGGCGCGCGCGATCCCTACGAGGCGTACGCCCCCCGCGGTGTCCGCGACCGCGATCTCGCACCGCACGGGGCCGTCGGCGGTACCGTCGGATGCGGCCGAAACGGCGCAGGCGCCGGCGAGCGCCAGTGTCGCGGGCAGGAGCAGGGCCAGCGCGGCCTGGCGCGCCGGGAGGTTCGAGGGTCTGCGTGTCATGGCGTCTCTCCTTGTGCTGCGGGGCGGCGGGCGGCGCGAGGGCCGCCCGCGCCGGTCAATCCTGCACGATCACGGTGACGTTGCCGCTGCCGCGCTGGATCACGTCGGCCGTGTTGCCACGGCCGGACTGAATCACCCCGAGCGCGTTGCACCGGCCGCTTTGCGTGGTGGTGGCGCTGTTGTTGCGACCGAACTGCGCCACGCCCGCGACGTTGCAGCGCCCGGTCTGCAGAACGTCGGCGCGGTGATGGCCGCCCGCCTGGCCGATGACCACGCGGTTGCGGTGGCCGTCCTGCGACGACAGCGCCGTGTTGCGGTGCCCGTCCTGCGTGACGGTCAGCCGGTTGCGGCCGCCGTGCTGCGCGACGCCCAGCTCGTTCTGCCAACCGAACTGCTCGACCGACAGGCGCGAGCCGCCGCCCGCAACGGCCGGAACGGCGGCTGCGGCAAGCGTGAGGGACAAAAGGGCGGTGCGGATCGTGGTGGTGAGGGTCATCGTCTGCTCCTTGTGCACGTGGTGCGGTTCGCTGTGACGGCTTTGCGCCGTGGCGCAGGGTGCCGATGCGCCGACGATGGGGGCCGCGGCGGAGGACAGGCAATTTCGTCACGGCGTTATCCGCCTTCGACCCCGCCGTCATCGGATAGCGACGGCGGCAAGGCACCGATTTTTCGTCGAAAAACCGGAGACTGCGAATTTTCGACGAAAATTCGCTGCCTCGGTCAGCCCTTCGCTGGGGTCCCTATTCGATGGAGCGTGATTCACATCAAGCGCACGCGACGCGGCCTGTGTTACCCTACGTCACATTGGAAGCGCGGATGCGGCTGCATCCGAAGGAGTATTTTCATGACGTTCAAATTCGCCTGCCTCGTCCTCGGCGCCGCCGTCACGCTCGGCGCCTGCGCCCCCGGCACCTATCCGATGAGCGGTCGCACGGTCGGAACCGACGATCCGGTGCGGTCCTTCCAGGCGCGCGATTGCGTGCCCTTCGACGGGCGTTGATTCAGACGAACTGCTCGCGGATCAGCCGCTCTTCCAGCCCGTGGCCGGGATCGAAGAGCAACAGGTGCTCGACCGCAGGCTCGCTGCGGATCTCGACCCAGAGCACGTTGCGGACCGAGCGGCTGTCGGCGTCGGCCATCACCGGCCGCTTGGCGTGCTCGAGCACGTCGAAGCGCACCTTCGCCGCCTTGGGCAGCAGCGCCCCGCGCCAGCGGCGGGGGCGGAAGGCTGCCATCGCCGTCAACGCCAGCACGTCCGCCCCGATGGGCAGGATCGGGCCATGGGCGGAATAGTTGTAGGCGGTCGAGCCCGCCGGCGTCGACAGGAGTGCGCCGTCGCAGACCAGCTCTTCCATCCGCACCGTGCCATCGACGCTGATCCTGAGCTTCGCGGCCTGCGGCCCCGCGCGCAGCAAAGACACCTCGTTGATCGCCAGCGCCTCGTGCAGCTTGCCGTCATCGGCCGCCGCCGTCATCACCAGCGGATTGATCACCTCGAGTTCGGCCGCCTCGAGCCGGGCGAGGAGGTTCTCCTCGCCGAACTCGTTCATCAGAAAGCCGATGGTGCCGCAATTCATGCCGTAGACCGGCGTTTGCAGGTGCATCGTCGCGTTCAGCGTCTGCAGCATGAAACCGTCGCCGCCCAGCGCCACGATCACGTCCGCATCCTCGGGCGGGGCGTCGCCATAGGCGTCGCACAGCCGGGCGCGGGCCCGCTGCGCCTCGTCCGTGGGACTGGCCATGAAGGCGATCCTGGGCGCCATCGCGCTCTCCCCTCGTTCCCTGCAAGGCATCGCAAGCGACGCGACGAAACACAAGCATGCGATGCCGCCGTCCGCGCCGCCGGCGCGCTGCGGTGCGTCGCATTGGGGCCTTTTGAACCGTTGCGTCATCCGTTAAAGAGCCCGCAACCCCGCCCCGTCATCGAAGGGAGAGACCCAGATGAACGCTCCGCACCGCGATTCCGGCTTTTTCACCGAGACCCTCTCGACCCGCGACCCCGAGCTTTTCGGCGCCATCCGCTCCGAACTCGGCCGTCAGCGCGACGAGATCGAGCTGATCGCATCGGAGAACATCGTCTCGGCCGCGGTGATGGAGGCGCAGGGCTCGGTGATGACGAACAAGTACGCCGAGGGTTATCCGGGCCGCCGCTACTATGGCGGCTGCCAGTACGTCGACGTGGCCGAGAAACTGGCGATCGAGCGCGCGAAAGAGCTGTTCGGCGTGGCGTTCGCCAACGTCCAGCCGAACTCGGGCAGCCAGGCCAACCAGGGCGTGTTCACCGCACTTCTTCAGCCCGGCGACACCATCCTGGGCATGAGCCTTGATGCCGGCGGCCACTTGACCCACGGCGCGAAGCCGAACCAGTCGGGCAAGTGGTTCAACGCCGTGCAGTACGGCGTGCGCCAGCAGGACCTGCAAATCGATTATGACCAGATCGCCGCGCTTGCCGCCGAGCACAAGCCGAAGATGCTGATCGCCGGCGGCTCGGCCATTCCGCGCATCATCGACTTCGCCAAGATGCGCGAAATCGCGGACAGCGTCGGCGCCTACCTGCTGGTGGACATGGCGCACTTCGCGGGCCTCGTCGCCTCGGGCCACTACCCCTCGCCCTTCCCGCACGCGCACGTCGCCACGACGACGACGCACAAGACCCTGCGCGGCCCGCGCGGCGGCATGATCCTGACCAACGACGAGGCTATCGCGAAGAAAGTCAACTCGGCCATCTTCCCCGGGATCCAGGGCGGCCCCCTGATGCACGTGATCGCCGCCAAGGCCGTGGCCTTCGGCGAGGCGCTGCGCCCCGAGTTCAAGACCTACCAGCAGCAGGTCATCAAGAACGCCCAGGCGATGGGCGACCAGCTGATGAAAGGCGGGCTCGACATCGTCACCGGCGGCACCGACAGCCACCTGCTGCTGGTGGACCTGCGTCCCAAGGGCGTGAAGGGCAACGCGACCGAAACCGCCCTAGGCCGCGCGCACATCACCTGCAACAAGAACGGCATTCCCTTCGACACTGAGAAACCGACGGTGACCAGCGGCATCCGCCTGGGCTCCCCGGCCGGGACGACCCGCGGATTCGGCGAGCCGGAGTTCCGGCAGATCGCGGACTGGATCGTCGAGGTCGTGGACGGGCTCGCCGCCAACGGCGAGGACGGCAACGCCGCCGTCGAGGAGAAGGTGAAGGGCGAGGTCGCCACGCTCTGCGCCCGCTTCCCGATCTACCCCGAACTCTGAGGGGGCCGATGCCCCCCCTCCCCCTCGCCACGATCGAACATCCCTCGGACGGCGACGCCGTGCCCGTGCTGATCGCGCACGGACTCTTCGGCTCGGCCCGGAACTGGGGCGTCATCGCCAAGCGCCTGTCCGATCGCGGGCCCGTAACCGCCGTCGACATGCGCAACCACGGCGACAGCCCGTGGGCCGACAGCCACGGCTATCACGAGATGGCCGAGGATCTGGCCGGGATGATCGACGGGCAGTGTGACGTCATCGGCCACTCGATGGGCGGCAAGGCCGCCATGGCGCTGGCTCTGCTGCACCCGGAAAAGGTGCGGCGGCTGGTCGTCGCCGATATCGCGCCCGTCGCTTATGGCCACACGCAGATGCACCTCGTCGACGCGATGCGCGTGCTTGACCTGTCCGACGTGCGCCTGCGCTCGGACGCCGACGCGAAGCTGGCCGAGGTGGTCGAGACGCCGGGCGTGCGGGCGTTCCTGCTCCAGTCGCTCGACCTCAAGGGCAAGTGCTGGAAGCTGAACCTCGACGTGCTTGCGGCCGAGATGGAGCGGATCGTCGGCTGGCCCGTGGACATCGGCGACACCTTCGACGGCCCCGCCTTCTTCCTGTCGGGCGAAAACAGCGACTACGTCCTCCCCGAGCACCGGGACGTCATCCGCGACCTGTTCCCGAAGGCGCGTTTCGCGAAGCTGTCAGGCGCGGGCCACTGGCTGCACGCCGAGAAACCGCGCGAATTCGAAGCCTCGGTCCGCGCCTTCCTCGACGCCTGAGCCTCAGCGCCGGGTGCCCGGGCCGGTCGCCGGCGTCTGCGGCGGGTCGGCGCGCAGCATGCGGCGGTGCGCGTCACTGTCCTTGCGAAAGGCGTGCAACAGCGCGCCCGAGACGTGCATCACGATCAGCACCAGAAGCGCGATCCGCAGCCATTCATGCGCCGTGCCCCAGACCGGCTCGAGCGTGAGCACGGCGGTCATTCCCGTCAGCGGCATGGCCAGCAGCACCGCATAGAACGCCCAGTGCGTTCCGCGCGACACGACCTGCATCCAGCCCGGCTCGCTGTCGGGCGGGGGCGGTGTGCCGTGGGTGAAGCGCAGCGTCAGGCGCCAGAGCATGAAGACGAGGATCAGCGACCCGCCCACGGCATGCATCAGCGCCGAACCGTCGAGGGGGAATACCCCCGTCTCCAGCCCGGTCGCGTAGGCCCTCTGCATCGCGCCGTTGAACAGGTACTGCATGATCACGACCAGCACCGTCATCCAGTGCAGGATGAGCTGATGCCGGTGATAGTGGCCGGGGCGGGACATGGCGGCTCCTTTTGCGTGTCTCGCGGCGGGCGTTTCAGACCTCGGGCGCGTCGGGCGGCGGGACCGGCTTCTTCGCGTCTTTCACGCGATCCTCGCGCCAGTTCGGGTCGTCGCGCTTCACCTTGCGGCTGATGACATAGGCCAAGGGCCAGGCCAGGGCGAATCCGATGACCGCCGCGACGCCGACGCTCCACCACGAATACCAGTTGAACGTGAAGAACAGGATGGCCAGCCCGCCCGTCAGAACGGCGCCCGTCATCAGGGTGAGCAGGATGGAAAGACGGTCCATGGCGTGCCTCCCGTGCTTGCTTGCGGTTAAGATTCCAACGGGTCGGGCGGCGGCAGGGTTCCTCGGCGTCAGCGCCGGGATGACGCAGGTCAAGACAGACCCGGCCCGCATGGGGCACACTGGACGGCGTGGCATGGCACGGGAGGAGGCGATGATCACGCTGGACGACATCGAGGACATGACCATCCTGACGCGCGAGGAGATCGCCGCGGTGGCCGAGCACGAGCACCTGCCCGAGCTCGACGCGGCGGTGCTGGGCGACTACGTGATGCACGCCCATCACGGCCCCGCGAGGGTGCAGACCATGATCTGCGAAGACATTCGCGACGCCCTGCACAGGCGGGACAAGGACGAGGCGAAGCGGCTGTTCGTGGTGCTGCGGCACTTCATGGCGGGCCACCCCGACGCGGCGCGGGGGTCGGGGGACGGCGGAACGTGAGGCGGCCGGGGGCGTTGGGCGCAGGATCAACGAACCCAAGAGGAACACCATGAACCTGCTCGTGAAACTGCTGCCCATCCTCGCCCTGACCGGCCTTGCCGCCTGCGACACCACCGCCGGGTTCGGGCAGGACCTGGAAGAGACCGGCGCCGCGATCCAGGAGGAAGCGATCGAGACCGAGGCGCAGATGTGAGGCACCGCACGGGGCGGTGACGCGTCCGAAAGCGTACCTCCGGTACAGTTCCGGGCAAACGCTGTACGCTTCCGGGTCTGAAAGGAGCCGCCCCATGCTGCCACACCTGCACAAGGTCCACCTGACCGACTTCCGCGCCCACATGGCCCGCGACTTGGCCTTCGTGCGGGAACGGTTGGGCCACCTGTGGCTGATGAGCCACAACCGCCACGTCGCCACCATCGTCCCGCCCCGCGACGGCCTGCTGGTCGAGGAGTTCCGCAAGCGCTCGGTCGACGAGGTGCGCCGCCGCCAGGATGCGCTCTGGGAGAAGTGGAAACGGGTGCAGGAACTGGACGGCTCTTACGATCAGTGGTGACCGCGCGGTGCGTTCACGGGATGTTCACTCTTGGGCGGCAAGCTGTGCCCATGATTTGCTCGCCGTCCCCTCCGCCCCGCCGTCGCCCTGGGTCATTCACCGGCTATCAGGGCCGCGGCGCCTGTCATTTCCGCGAATGCAAGGACCTCCCGCCGTTAGCGCAGACCGTGCCACGATGCCGGACACGGCCGGACCGACGGCGTGCGCCTCCGTCGTGGACAAGTGGCGACGCGGGTACGACCGCCGCGCTGGCGGCGGGAGAGGTCCCCGCTTTCGCGGGGACGACTCGGCGGAGGGCGTCGGCGCCCTTCCGCGGACGGAATGGCTCCGCGCCCGCCGAGTGGCGGGCCTCTGCCCTACCCTCCGATGCCCAGCAGCGCCTTAGCTTCGGCGAGCGCGTCGACCGAGGCTTGGTGGTCCCCGGCGGCGTGCAACTCCTCTCCCCTCTGCCGCAGGCTATGTGCCTCTTGCAGCGCCTCGTCCGAAACCTGCGGGTTCGAGGCGAGCGCCGCGTCGATCTCGGCCATGTCGGCCGGACACTGGAATGCCATCGCCGGGCCTGCGAAGGCGAGCGCGACCGCACCGGCCGCGAGAAGACGTCTCAGCATGGTCAGGATCCTCCCATCCGCGCCCGGCCAGGGGGCCGGGTTACGCTGGGGAAGATTAGCAGGATTCGGATAGCGAAGGGAGGCGAACTCAGCGGAGCGATTGCGAGCGTCTTGTGTCATCCCCGCGCAAGCGGGGACCTCCAAGCGCGAGCGCAGGTGGACAGGGGGAGAGGTGAGCGTGATGGGAGCTAGGGGCAGCGACAGAGGCGAACATCGGCCACTAGAGCCTTGCGGAGGTCCCGTTGGTGTCACCCCCGCGGAAGCGGGGACTCGCGGTGTTAGCGGAAGGATGGGCGCAGCGTGAGCGGTGGCAGGTGCCCGCTTTCGCGGGGATGACAGGCGTCAACTATCCATCTTCAACGCGTTGATGAACGCTTCCTGCGGGATCTCGACCTTGCCGAACTGGCGCATCTTCTTCTTGCCGGCCTTCTGCTTCTCCAGAAGCTTGCGCTTCCGGGTGGCGTCGCCGCCGTAGCATTTGGCGGTCACGTCCTTGCGCATGGCCGACAGGGTCTCGCGCGCGATCACGCGGCCGCCGATGGCCGCCTGGATCGGGATCTTGAACATGTGGCGCGGGATCAGCTCTTTGAGCTTCTCGCACATGGCGCGGCCGCGGCCCTCGGCGCGGTCCCGGTGGACCATCATGGCAAGCGCATCCACCGGCTCGTCGTTCACCAGGATCGACATCTTCACCAGGTTATCTTCCCGGTAACCGATCATCTGGTAGTCGAAGCTGGCATAGCCCTTTGTCACCGACTTCAGCCGGTCGTAGAAGTCGAAGACGACCTCGGCCAGCGGCAGGTCATAGACCACCATCGCCCGCGTGCCGGCATAGGTCAGGTCCATCTGCACGCCGCGCCGGTCCTGGCAAAGCTTGAGCACATCGCCCAGGTACTCGTCGGGCACCAGGATCGTCGCCTTGATGCGCGGCTCCTCGATATGATCGACGGTCGCCGGGTCGGGCATGTCGGCAGGGTTGTGCAGCTCGATCATCTCGCCGTCGCGGGTGTGGACGTGGAAGATCACGCTGGGGGCGGTGGTGATGAGCTCGATGTCGTACTCGCGTTCGAGCCGGTCGCGGATGACCTCGAGGTGCAGAAGGCCCAGGAAGCCACAGCGGAAGCCAAAGCCGAGCGCGGCCGAGGTCTCCATCTCGTAGGTGAAGGATGCGTCGTTGAGCGCGAGCTTCTCGATCGCATCGCGCATGTCGTCGAAGTCGTTGGTGTCGACCGGGAACAGGCCGCAGAACACCACCGGGACCGAGGGCTTGAAGCCCGGCAGCGCCTTCTCGGTCGGCTTCTTCTCGGTCGTGATGGTGTCGCCCACGCGGGTGTCGCGCACCTGCTTGATCGAGGCGGTGAGAAAGCCGATCTCGCCCGGGCCGAGTTCTTCGACGTCGGTCATGGCGGGGCGGTAGACTCCGACCTTGTCGACGTCGTAGGTGCCGCCCGTCTTCATCATGCGGATGCGCTGGCCCTTCTTCAGCACGCCGTCGATGATGCGGACGATGACGACGACGCCGAGATAGGGGTCGTACTTCGAATCGACCAGCATGGCCTTGAGCGGCGCGTCGCGGTCGCCCTCGGGCGGGGCGGGCAGGCGCTGGACGATGGCTTCGAGCATCTCGGGGATGCCGAGGCCGGTCTTGGCGCTGATCTCGACGGCGTCGTGCGCCTCGATCCCGATCACGTCCTCGATCTGCTCCTTCACGCGCTCGGGCTCGGCGGCCGGAAGGTCGATCTTGTTGAGGACGGGGACGATCTCGTGATCCGCCTCGATCGCGGTGTAGACGTTGGCGAGCGTCTGCGCCTCGACGCCCTGGGTGGCGTCGACGACGAGGAGCGACCCCTCCACCGCCTGCATCGAGCGCGAGACCTCGTAGGCGAAGTCGACGTGGCCCGGCGTGTCGATGAGGTTGAGGATGTAGGTGTGGCCGTCCTTGGCCGGATACTCGATCCGGACGGTGTTGGCCTTGATAGTGATGCCGCGCTCGCGCTCGATATCCATCGCGTCGAGCAGCTGTTCCTTCATGTCCCGTTCGGCCACCGTTCCAGTGAGCTGGATCAGGCGGTCGGCCAGGGTGGATTTCCCGTGGTCGATATGGGCGACGATGGAGAAATTGCGGATGTAACGGAGCTCGGTCATGACCGGCGATATGCGGTGGAAACCGTGTCTGGTCAAGCGGACTTGGTGTTGCGGCGGCTGTCGTGGCAGCCTTTCGGGCAGGGTTTTGGAGCGGAGGATGCGATGTCGGAGCGTGTGGCGGTCGAGGTGCGCGTGACGGGGCGCGTGCAGGGCGTGAGCTTCCGGGCGTGGACGCAGGGCGAGGCCGAGGAGCTGGGCCTGGCGGGCTGGGTGCGCAACGCGGATGACGGCGCGGTGGAGGCGTGGCTCGAGGGGCCGGAGGACGCCGTGCGCGCGATGGTGGAGCGGCTGAACCAGGGGCCGCTGCCGGCGCGGGTGGATACGGTCGAGGAGGTGTCGCGGGGCACGCCGGAGGGGGAGTCGTCGTTTCGCATCACCGGGTGAGACAGGGCGTGCGCGCGGGTCTTGAAAAATTGAAAAGTATCTTCGACTCAGGCATCGTTCCTCACATGGCAGTGACCGGGGACAAGCACGCGGCAAGCGGGCGGCCCCGGCAGGAACGAGGACGAGCAGATGAAGAAATTCCTTGCGATCGCGGCTCTGGCCGTTTGCGCGGGCGGCGCGGCCCAGGCGGGCACCATCGAACGGGCGTGCCTGAGTTCGGAACGGGCGTCCGGCAACCGGGCGCTGTGCGGCTGCATCCAGCACGTGGCCGACCTGACGCTGGACCGGCGCGACCAGCGCCTGGCGGCGAAGTTCTTCCGCGACCCGCACCAGGCGCAGGTCGTGCGCCAGTCGGACCGCCGCAGCGACGAGACGTTCTGGCAGAAGTACAAGCGGTTCGGCACCACGGCCGAGACCTATTGCAGCTGAGGCGGCGCGTGCCGCCCGAGGTGGCGGCATGATCGTGATCCTGACCGGGGCCGGCGTTTCGGCGGAAAGCGGCCTCGGCACCTTCCGTGACAAGGGCGGCCTCTGGTCGAGGTACGACCTGAGCGAGGTGGCGACGCCCGACGGCTTCGCCGCTGACCCCGCGCTGGTCCACGACTTCTACAACGCGCGGCGCGCCAATGCGGCGGAGGCCGAGCCGAACGCGGCGCACCGGGCGCTGGCGCGGCTGGAGGCCGAGGCGGACGAGGACGTGCTGATCGTCACGCAGAACATCGACGACCTGCACGAACGGGCGGGCAGCCGGTCGGTCATCCACATGCACGGAGAGCTTTTCCGCACGCTTTGCGCCGCCTGCGGGGCGCGCTGGGACGCGGCCCCTGCCCTGTCGACCGCCGATGCCTGCCCGCAATGCCGGGCGGCGGCCGTCCGGCCCGACGTCGTCTGGTTCGGCGAGATGCCGTATCACATGGAGCGGATCGTCGAGGCGCTGGAGCGCGCGCGGCTTTTCGTGTCGATCGGGACGTCCGGGAGCGTCTATCCGGCCGCGGGCTTCGTGGCCGAGGCCAAGGCGTTCGGGGCCGCGACGCTGGAGCTGAACCTCGAACCGTCCGACGGCGCAACGGGGTTCGACGCGGGGCGCTATGGCCCCGCTAGCGAGGTGGTGCCGGCCTGGGTGAACGAGGTGCTGGGATCAGCGCGGTAGCGCGACCGGCAGCTCGACCTCGATCTCGCCCGCGTTCTCGAAGATCAGCGTCAGGTTCAGCGTTCCCTCGGGATCGAGCGGGGCAAGGCCCATCAGCATCACGTGGTCGCCGCCGCGTTCGAGGGCGAGCGATTCGCCCGCCGCGATCTCGAAGCCGTCCTCGACGTGAAGCATCTTCATCACGCCGTCCTCGTGGACATGCGTGTGCAGCTGGGCCTTCTCAGCGGCGTCAGTGCGGGCGCCCGTCAGCCTGTCGGCCAAGTCGCCGGTGTTGGTGACGGTCAGGAAGGCCGCGCCCGAGGGGGCGCCGGGGCGGGAGATGCGTGCCTCGCCCGGCTCGACGACGATCTCGGCGAGGGCGGGGAATGCGGCGAGCGCGAAGGCGCAGGAAAGGAGGATCTGTTTCATGCGCCGATCAGTGATACGACCGCACACACGCTTCCAGAGTCCAAAACGACGCAGCCCCGCCGGGCCGGTGCCGGGCGGGGCCGTGATCGTCTGGCGACGAAGAAGCCTCAGGCGGTGGCCTGCGCCTTTTCCAGTTCGCGCTTGATCTTCAGGGCGTTGGGGGCCAGCTGGGCCTCTTTCGCCTTGAGCAGGTAGTTGTCTAGCCCGCCCCGGTGATCGACGGTGCGCAGCGCCGACGCCGAGATCCGCAGCTTGAACGTGCGGCCCAGCGTTTCGGACATCAGCGAGACGTCGTTCAGGTTCGGCAGAAAGCGGCGGCGGGTCTTGTTGTGGGCGTGGCTGACGTTGTTGCCAGTCACCGGGCCCTTTCCGGTCAGTTCGCAGCGGCGCGACATGGGCGTTTTCCTCAGTCCTGAGCCGGACGTCCTGCGGGTCCGGCAATACCAAGGGGCACCGCCCACGGCAGCGCCCCGAATTCCGTCTGCGCCGTGTAAGGGGGTTGGCGGGGGAGGTCAAGCGATTCATGGGGGCCCTGGCGGCACCGTGTCGGAACGCGGACGCGCCTGCGGCGCGACGCCTTTTCGTGGCGCCGGGCTGCGCCCGGCGCGGTGCCTCCGGCGGGGATATTTCAGGACCGAAGATGCCCTAGCGGCCGGAGGCCTCGGGAAGCTGGTCGAGCACCTGCGCCGCGGCAGCCGAGGGCGGCAGCGTGCCGTCGGCGACACGGCGCGAGAGCCGCTCCATCGCCTCGCGCGTGGCGGGGTCTTCGCGCAGGCGGGCGAGCAAGCCCTGCCGCACCTCCTCGGCGAACCAGCGGGCGTTCTGCTCGGCCCGGCGGGCGACCCAGTGGCCGTGGGCGCGGCGCCATTCGGCCAGGGCCTGCATCTCGGACCAGGCGGCGTCCAGCCCCTCGTCCGTCTCGGCCGAGACGGTGAGCGCCTTCGGGAAACCCTGCGGGTCCTGCGGGCGCTTGCGCAACAGGCGCAGCGCGCCGGCGTAGTCGGCGGCGGTGCGGGTGGCGGCGGACTTCATGTCGCCGTCGGCCTTGTTGACCAGGATCAGGTCCGCCGTTTCCATGATCCCGCGCTTGACGCCCTGCAACTCGTCGCCGCCGCCCGGCGCGATGAGCAGGACGAACAGATCCGACATCTCGGCCACCAACGTCTCGCTCTGGCCGACGCCGACGGTCTCGATCAGCACGACGTCGAAGCCCGCGGCCTCGCACAGGCTCACCGCCTCGCGCGTGCGGCGGGCGACGCCGCCGAGTTCGCTCTGGCTGGGCGAGGGGCGGATGAAGGCCCTCGGGTCGCGCGACAGCCGCTCCATTCGGGTCTTGTCGCCCAGAATCGAGCCGCCGGTGCGGGCGGAGGACGGATCGACCGCCAGCACCGCGACGCGCAGGCCCTGCGCGGTCAGGCGGGTGCCGAACGCCTCGATGAAGGTGGACTTGCCGACGCCGGGCGTGCCCGAGAGGCCGATGCGCAGCGCCTCGCGCCTTGGGTCGGCGAGCTTCGCCAGAAGTTCGGTCGCCTGCGCGCGGTGGTCGGCACGGCCGCTTTCGACAAGGGTGATCGCGCGGGCCAGGGCGCGGCGGTCGCCGGTGCGGAGGCGCTCGGCGAGGGTGTCGAGGTCGTGCGTCATCCCTGTCGATGTGCATGGGGCCGCGCGGCTTGTCCAGCCTTTCGCCCGCGCCCCCGGCTTGCGATAAGGCGGGCATGATGCGCCTTCCCATCGACGATGCCCTGCCCGACCTGATCGAAGCGCTGCGTGCCGAGGGGCGCGCGGTGCTGCAGGCCCCGCCCGGCGCGGGCAAGACCACGCGCGTGCCGCTGGCGATGCTGGAGGCGGGCCTGCGGCCCGGCCGGATCGTGATGCTGGAGCCCCGCCGGCTGGCCGCCCGTGCCGCCGCCGAGCGGATGGCAGAGACGCTGGGCGAGCCGGTGGGCCGCACCGTCGGCTACCGCATCCGGGGCGAGGCGAAGGTGTCGCGCGCCACCCGGATCGAGGTGGTCACCGAGGGGATCCTGACGCGGATGATCCAGTCCGACCCCGAGCTTGCGGGCGTCGGCGCGGTAATCTTCGACGAGTTCCACGAGCGCTCGCTGAACGCCGACCTCGGGCTGGCGCTGTGCCTGGAGATCCGGGGTGCGCTGCGCGACGACCTGGTGCTGGTGGCGATGTCGGCGACGCTGGACGCCGCGCCGGTGGCCCGGCTGATGGACGACGCGCCGGTGATCACGTCGGAGGGGCGGAGCTTTCCGGTGGAGACGCGGTGGCTGGAGCGGCCGGTGGCGAACGGCGCGCGGTTTGAGCTGGCGGTGGCCGACCTGGTGGCGCAGGCGGTGGGCGAGACCGGGGGCGGTGTGCTGGTGTTCCTGCCGGGCGAAGGCGAAATCCGGCGGGTCGAGGGCGCTCTGGCCGGCCGGCTGCCAGCGGGCGTGGCTGTGCGGCCGCTCTTCGGTGCGATGGAGATGAAAGCCCAGCGCGCGGCGATCGCGCCGGCGGCGGAGGGGCGGAAGCTGGTGCTCGCCACTTCGATCGCCGAGACGTCGCTGACCATCGAGGACGTGCGCGTGGTGGTCGATGCCGGGCGCGCGCGGCGCGCGCGGTTCGATCCCGGCTCGGGCATGTCGCGGCTGGTGACGGAGCGGGTGACGCGGGCCGAGGCCGACCAGCGCCGGGGCCGCGCCGGGCGGGTGGCCGAGGGCGTGTGCTACCGGATGTGGACGAAGGGAGAGGAGGGCGGCCTTCTGCCCTTCCCGCCGGCCGAGATCGAGGCGGCGGACCTGTCGGGGCTGGCTCTGGAACTGGCGCTCTGGGGCGTGGCGGAGCCCGCTGAGCTGCCCTTCCTGACGCCGCCGCCCGAGGGGGCATATGCCGAGGCGCGGGCCCTGCTGACGGCGCTCGGCGCGCTCGACGGCGGGACGATCACGGCGCACGGGCGCGCGCTGGCGGCGATGCCGCTGCACCCGCGGCTGGCGCACATGCTGCAGCTGTCGGGCGGCGGGGCGGCGGATCTGGCGGCGCTCCTGTCCGACCGCGACATCCTCAAGGGCGCGCCCGCCGACCTTTCGCTGCGGCTGGAAGCGCTGCGAGACCCGCGCGGCTTCGCCGAGCGGCGGCCGTATCAGCTTCTTCGCCCCGCCCGCGCGCGGGTGAAGGACGAGGCGCAGCGCCTGCGCCGCCTCGCCGGGGAAGGTGCGGACTTCACGCTCGCCCAGCAGGCCGCGCTGGCCTATCCCGACCGGGTCGGCCTGCGGCGGAAGGGCGACGCGCCCCGCTTCGTGCTCTCGGGCGGCAAGGGCGCGGCGCTGACCGAGGACGATCCGCTGGCCAGCGCCCGCCTGATCGTGGTCACCGACACCGACGGACATCCGAGAGAGGCGAGGATCCGGCAGGCTGTCGAAGTTACCGAGGCCGAACTGCGTGCCGTGCACGGCGACGCGATCGGCTGGACCGACGTCTGCGAATGGTCGAAGCGCGAGCGCCGGGTGGTGGCGCGCAGGCAGGAGAGATTCGGCGCGGTGGTGCTCGACGACCGGCTCTGGCGCGACGCCCCGCCCGAGGCCGTGGCCCGCGCGATGCTCGACGGCGTGCGCGAGCTGGGCCTGACATTCTCCGACGCCGCCCGCCGCTTCCGCGCCCGCGTGGCGCTGGTGCGGGAGGCGGGTGCGGACCTGCCCGACCTCTCCGATGCGGCTCTGATGGAGACGCTGGAGGACTGGCTTCTGCCCTACCTCAAGGGCGTCCGCACCTCCGAGGACTGGAAACGCTTCGACCTGCTCGAGCCGCTCCGCGCCATGCTCGACTGGGAGCAGATGCAAACGCTGGACCGCGAGGCCCCGGCCCACGTGGAGACCCCGCTCGGCCGGCGCATCCCCATCGACTATGACGGCGAGGCGCCGGGCATCCAAGTCCGCCTGCAGGAGATGCTCGGCACCACCACCCATCCCACCGTCGCCGGGCGCCCGCTGCGGGTCACGCTGCTGTCGCCCGCGCACCGGCCCGTGCAGACGACGATGGACCTGCCGGGGTTCTGGGCCACCTCCTATGCCGACGTGCGCAAGGACATGCGCGGCCGTTATCCGAAACACCCCTGGCCCGAGGACCCGACACAGGCCGACCCGACGCTCCGGACGAAACGGAAAGCGTGACCGGCTCCATCTTCGGTCCTGAAATATCCTCGGGGGGAGTCGCCGCAGGTGACGGGGGGCAGACAGCCCCCCTTCACGCGCAGACAGGAGAGAGACCGCATGCAGATACTGGAAGACGTGGCCGACCAGCTGGCCCGCGACACGCTGGCTGCCGTCGCCAAGACCGGGGACGAGTCGCTTGAACAGCAGGTGAGCGAGGCACTGGGGTCGTCCTCGCAGACGCTGCAAGAGGCGTTCCTTACCGCGATCCGCGTGCGCAAGGCCGAGCGTCGGGCGCTGGCGCTGCTGGCGAGGGCGGAGAAAGACTAGCGCTCAGACGTGCTGGCCGGCATTGACCTCGATCTCGGTGCCGGTGACGTAGCTCGACTGGCCAGAGCACAGGAAGTGGATCACGTCCGCCACCTCGCCCGGCTGGCCCAGGCGGCGCAGCGGCAGGGTCTCGACGATCTTCTCGGTCCCCGCCGACAGGATCGAGGTTTCGACCTCGCCCGGCGCGATGGCGTTCACGCGCACGCCTAGGGGGCCATAATCGTGCGCCATCTCGCGCGTGAGCGCGGCCAGCGCGGCCTTCGACGTGGCATAGGCGGCGCCGGCGAACGGGTGCACGCGCGATCCGGCGATGGAGGTGACGTTGACCACCGCGCCCTTCGCGGCGGCGAGTTCGTTCTTGAGGTTCCGCGCCAGGATCACGGGCGCGAAGAAGTTGACGTTGAACACCTGGTTCCAGGTCTCGAGCTCTGTCCCGATCGTGTCGAGCCGCGCGCCGTCCTCGCCCTTGGGCGAGATGCCGGCGTTGTTGACCAGCGCCTCGAGTCGGCCGTCGAGCTTCGCGCGGATGACCTCGAGCGCGGCGACGATGCTGGAGGTGTCGGAGAGATCGACCTGGATGTGGTTCGCCTCGCCCCCCGGCCAGGGGCAGCGCGCATCGAAGGGCTGGCGCGAACAGGTCAGCACGCGCCACCCCTCGACCGAGAATTTCTTGACCGTGGCGTGCCCGATGCCCCGGCTCGCCCCCGTCAGAAGCAGCGTCGGCTGCCGTATCTCGTCCTGCATGCGTCTGCCTCCTGCCCGCTGCGCCCTTGAGCGGAACCATAGGTCAGATTAACAGGGGCCCAAGCCCGAGGGACAGAGATGAGAACCCAATCCACCATGAACCGCGACTGGATCGCCACCGCCGCCACCCTGAACTCCGCCCTGCCCTACCTGCAGCGGTATGACGGGGCGACCGTCGTCATCAAGCTGGGCGGCCACGCCATGGGCAGCGACGAGGGGATGGAGAGCTTCGCCCGCGACGTCACGCTGATGCAGCAGGTCGGCGTGAACCCGGTGATCGTCCATGGCGGCGGGCCGCAGATCAACCAGATGCTCGACCGGCTGGAGATCAAGTCCGAGTTCGTGAAGGGCAAGCGCGTCACCGACGCCGCCACCGTCGAGGTGGTCGAGATGGTACTCTCGGGCCGCGTCAACAAGCGCATCGTGCAGGCAATCAACGCCGCCGGGGGCAAGGCGGTGGGCCTTTCGGGCAAGGACGCGAACCTGATGGTGTGCAACCCGACGGACCCCGACCTGGGCTTCGTGGGCACGCCGGCGGAGTTCAATCCCGACTTCCTGCGCACGCTTCACGCGGCCGAGATCATCCCGGTCATCGCCCCCATCGGCGCGGGCCGCAATGGCGAGACGTTCAACGTCAACGGCGACACCGCCGCCGGGGCCATCGCCGCATCTTTGAAGGCGGACCGGCTGCTGTTGCTGACGGACGTGTCGGGCGTGAAGAACGGTGCGGGCGAGGTGGTGACCGAGCTCACGCCGCAGCAGATCCGGGAGATGACCGAGGACGGCACCATCGCGGGCGGCATGATCCCCAAGACCGAAACCGCGCTGGACGCGATCGAGCACGGTGTGCGGGCGGTTGTGATCCTGGACGGGCGTGCGCCCAACGCCTGCCTTCTGGAGCTTTACACCGAGCATGGCGCGGGCTCGCTGATCCGTCCGCCGCGCTGAGGATCGCGCTGCGCCGCGGCGGTGCGGGGCGCTTGGACTCCGGCGCGGGGCATGATTGCATGAACGCGACCGGGTGGCCGGTCGGCCGATGTTTCCGGGGCGGCGCGGGCCGCCCGCGTTCCACATGAAAGCGTGTCTTGCATGACCCTCCGCCTGATCCTGATCCGCCACGGCAAGTCCTCCTGGGACGACCCGAAGCTCGACGATCACGCCCGCCCGCTGAACCCGCGGGGGCGGCGGTCGGCCCATGCCATCGGCACGTGGATGGCCGAGAAAGGCTACATCCCGGGCGAGATGTTCTGTTCCGACGCCCGGCGTGCGGTGGGCACGGCGAAGCGGGTGCTCGAGGAGCTGCCGGACCACACGGTGCCGCACTACCTGCCCGCGCTTTTCCATGCCTCGGCCGAGACGATCCTGGCGGCGGTGCGGGGCGCGTCGGCGCCCGTGCTGGCGGTCGTCGGCCACAATCCCGGAATCGGCGCCTTCGCCTCGCGCGTCCTGTCCGAACCGTGGGACCATCCGCGCTTCGGCGACTACCCGACCTGCGCCACCACCGTGATCGACTTCGACGCCGCGCAGTGGCGCGGCGTCGAGTGGGGGTCGGGGCGGGCGGTCGATTTCGCCCTGCCCCGCGAGCTGCTGGGAGAGTGAACCCCGGCCCTAGTGGCCGAGGATCTGCGACAGGAACAGCTTGGTCCGGTCGCTCTGCGGATTGTTGAAGAACTCCTCGGGCTCGTTCTGTTCGACGATCTGGCCCTGGTCCATGAAGATCACCCGGTTGGCGACCTTGCGCGCGAACCCCATCTCGTGGGTCACGCAGAGCATGGTCATGCCTTCCTCGGCGAGTTCGATCATGGTGTCGAGCACCTCGGCAATCATCTCGGGGTCGAGCGCCGACGTCGGTTCGTCGAACAGCATGATGCGCGGCCGCATGCAGAGGGAGCGCGCGATGGCCACGCGCTGCTGCTGGCCGCCCGAAAGCTGGCCGGGATACTTGTGCGCCTGCTCGGGGATTTTCACCTTCTCGAGGAAGTGCATCGCCGTTTCCTCGGCCTCTTTCTTCGGGACCTTGCGGACCCAGATCGGGGCGAGCGTGCAGTTTTCCAGGATGGTGAGGTGCGGGAACAGGTTGAAGTGCTGGAACACCATCCCGACTTCGGACCGGATCTTGTCGATGTTCTTGAGGTCGTTCGACAGCTCGGTTCCGTCGACGACGATCTCGCCCTGCTGATGCTCTTCCAGGCGGTTGAGGCACCGGATCAGGGTGGACTTGCCCGAGCCCGAGGGCCCGCAGATCACGATCCGCTCGCCGCGATAGACGGTGAGGTTGATGTCGCGCAGCACGTGGAACGATCCGTACCACTTGTTCATGCCGCTGATCTGAATCGCGACCTCGTCCGACACAGTCATGTGGCTGCGGTCGATCTCGCGCTGGGTCTCAAGCGGGGTGGCGGGGGCGGCGTCTGTCATGGACGTCTCTCCTTAACGGTGCTCACGCTGGAGCTTGTTCTCCAGGTAGATCGAGTAGCGGGACATGCTGAAGCAGCAGATGAAGAACATCAGCCCGATGAACACGAACAGCTCCCAGTAGATGCCATTCCATTCGGTCGAGGCGCGGATGGCGTTCGACAGGCCGATGGGGTCGAGAAGGCCGATGAAGACGACCAGAGTTGTGTCCTTGAACAGGCCGATGAAGGTGTTCACGATCCCGGGGATCGAGATTTTCAGGGCCTGCGGCAGGATGATCAGCCGCATGGACCGCCAGTAATCCAGCCCCAGCGCATCCGCGGCCTCGTACTGGCCTTTGGGCAGCGCGGCGAGCCCGCCGCGCACGACCTCGGCGATGTAGGCCGAGGCGAAGAGTGTGACCATGATGATGACGCGCAGCATCAGGTCGAAGTTCGTGCCAGGCGGAAGGAAGTAGTTCAGCAGCAGCGACGCGGTGAACAGCCAGACGATCAGCGGCACGCCGCGGATGATCTCGATGAACGCCACCGACGTCTTGTTGATGATGAACAGGTTGGACTGACGCCCCAGCGCCAGCAGGATGCCCAGCGGCAGCGACAGAAGGATGCCCGCCATGCCAATGATGAACGACAGCTGGAAGCCGCCGAAATCGTCCGAGGGCACGAAGGTCAGCCCGATGGGCAGGACCGAGGCCAGCGCGCCGGCCAGCGGCCCGGCGACGAACAGCCAGTAGAGGATCGGCACGACGATGGCGCCGAGCGTGGCCAGCAGCGCGTTGAAGCGCGACAGGCCGACGAAGGTCGCGTAGCCCACGACGAAGCCCAGCGCCACGGCGAGCGGGCCCCAGATCGTGCCGCCCCACAGGACGAAGTAGATCAGGAAAGGCGCCGCCGCGCTGAACCACAGCGCTTTGCGCGGAATACCCGCGAACAGCACCGGTGCCATGGCCGCCAGGAACAGCAGCAGCGCCACGATGGGCCGCCAGTAGAATTCGGGCGGGTAGAAGCCGAAGACCAGCTGGTGCCAGCGGTCGGTGATCACTGCGAAGCAGGCCGACGAGGCGTCGGGGCCGAAGACCTCGTCTCGGATCTCGCGGCACTCGGACAGAGAGCCGGCCGACCAGACCGAGTTCAGGAACCACGGCAGCAGGTGGCTGAGCACGAACCAGATGAAGGCCAGCGACAGCACCGTGAGCAGGATGTTCAGCCAGCCCGAGAACAGGTTCTCGCGCACCCACTTGAGCACCCCCGACTCGGCCAGCGGCGGCTCTTGCTCGGGCAGCATGGACTCGCGGACGAAGCGGACGGTCTGTGCGTGTGTATCGCTCATCTCACCGCTCCTTCAGCTTGACGCGGCTGTTGTAGAAGTTCATCGCGCCCGAGATCAGCAGGCTCAGCACCAGGTAGAACAGGCCGAGCAGCAGCATCCCCTCAAGCTCGCGGCCCGTCTGGTTGATGGTGATGCCGCCCAAGGTCGAGCGCACGTCCATGTAGCCCACGGCGATGGCGAGCGACGAGTTCTTCGTCAGGTTGAGATACTGCGAGATCAGGGGCGGGATGATCACCCGCATCGCCTGCGGCAGGATCACCAGGTTCATCGTCCGGTTGGGACGCAGGCCCAGCGCATACGCCGCCTCGGTCTGGCCTTTCGACACCGACAGGATGCCGCCGCGCACGATCTCGGCGATGAAGGCGCCGGTATAGAGCGACAGCGCCAGCCACAGGGCGATCAGCGAGTTGCGCAGGTGGATGCCGCCGTCGAAGTTGAAGCCGCCCAGATACGGCTGCTCGAACTCCAGCGCGTTGCCGCGGCGGATGGTTTCGACCAGCGGCACCGGGGCGAAGCCGCCCTCGGCCTCGGCGATTATCGGGTCGGACTGGGTGGCCGGAACGCTCAGCACGTTGCAGTCGCCGACCTGGAACCCTTCCAGCGCCTGGCCCTCGTCGTTGAACGGCACCGCGTTGTAGCGCACGTCGGCCCCGCGCAGCGTCTTTTCCAGGTTCAGCGCCGTCGTGGTGCCGGGGATCAGGCAGACGTTCAGCGATTCCTGCGACTCGGCATACTCGGTCAGCGTCAGGCCGGCCTCGCCGCCCGTGGCCAGGATCGCCTGTTCCGTCCGCCCGTTGGCGAAGGCGATGGCGAAGTAGGTGAGGAGCACCGGGATGAAGAAGAGCGCCAGCGACACACGGAACACGGGCAGGATGTCGCCCGTCGCTTCCTGCCGGCGATGGGCGTAGCGGCGGAAGGCCCATATGGCGATCAGCGAGATCACGAAGACGCCGATCAACAACGACGCGCCCTCGCCCCAGACCGGGGCCGGAACATAGACGCCGCGGTTCGAGATGGCGATCGAGCCGAACAGCATCGACGCGTCACCGCCTTCGCGGAAGTCGCGCGGCATCGGCGTGCTTTCCGTCATCAGCGCGAAGATCGCGATGATCCACAGAAGCAGCGGCACGTTGCGGAAGCCCTCGACGTAAACCGCCATCAGGCGCGAGACGAGCCAGTTCTTCGACAGCCGCAGGACGCCCGCGATCACGCCCAGGATCGTGGCCAGCGCGCAGCCGAGGAAGGCGACGAGGATTGTGTTGAGGATGCCCACCAGCGCGGCGCGCGCATGGGTGCTTTGCGACGTGTATTCGACGAGCCGCTGGTTGATGTCGTAACCCGCGCGCTGGCCGAGGAAGCCGAAGTCGAAGTCCTTGCCCAGGTTCTCGAGGTTCTGGACCGTGTTCGACACCAACCATGAAATCATCAGGACGAGCAGGATCATCGCCACGGTCTGGATGGTCAGCGACCGGTACCGCGTGTCGTAGATCAGCATGCTCAGCCGGAACGACTCCTTCGGTGGCTCCGAAAGTGTGCTCATACCGGATGTACCCCCTTGTTCGGTCTCCGCCCCAGGCGTGCCGAATTCGTATCTCGGGTCTTGTGTGCCCTTGTCTTTATCGAAGAAGGGGCGCGGTCATGCCGCGCCCCTTCCGGAGTGTGATCTTACCGGAACGGCGGCGAGTAGAGCAGGCCGCCCTCGGTCCACTGCGCGTTCAGGCCGCGTGCCAGGCCGATCGGGGTCGACTCGCCGATGTGGCGCTCGAACAGCTCACCGTAGTTGCCGCCCGCCTTGATGGCGCGCACTGCCCAATCGCTGTCGAGACCGATCATCTCGCCCAGGTTGCCCTCGGTGCCGAGGATGCGGTTGATCTCGGGGTTGTTGGTGCCTTCGGCCAGCTCGTCGATGTTGGCCGAGGTGATGCCGTACTCTTCCGCGGCGATCAGCGCGTTCAGCGTCCAGCGGGCGATGTCGCCCCACTCGTTGTCGCCGTGACGGACCAGCGGGCCCAGCGGCTCTTTCGAGATGATCTCGGGCAGGATGACGTGGTCGCTCGGGGTTTCGAACGTCGCGCGCGTCGCGGCGAGGCCCGAGGCATCGGTGGTGTACACGTCACAGGCGCCGGCAAGGTACTGCTGCTGCGCCTCGGCGTTGGTTTCGATCGGGACCGGCTCGTAGTCCATGTTGTTGGTGCGGAAGAAGTCCGCGAGGTTGAGCTCGGTCGTGGTGCCGGTCTGGATGCAGACGGTGGCGCCGTCGAGGTCCTTGGCCGAGGTCACGCCAAGCGCCTTGGGCACGAGGAAGCCCTGGCCGTCGTAGTAGTTCACGCCGACGAATTCGAACTTGAGGTCGTTGTCGCGGCTGAACGTCCAGGTGGTGTTGCGCGACAGCATGTCGATTTCGCCCGAGGCCAGCGCCGTGAATCGGGTCTGGCCGGTCGTGGGCACGAACTCGACGGCGGTCGGGTCGCCCAGGACGGCGGCGGCGACGGCGCGGCAGACGGCGACGTCGAAGCCTTCCCACTCACCGGCGGAGTTCGGGGCCGAGAAGCCCGGCAGGCCCGTCGACACGCCGCAGTTCAGGTTGCCACGTTCCTGCACGTCCTCAAGCGTCGCGGCGGCGGCCGCACCAGCCACCAGGCCGGATACCGTCAGCGCACCGAGAAAAGCCGTTTTCTTCATGTTTACCTCTTCCTGAGTTTGCCGCCCGTGCGGGCGGTTCTTCCCGGCCCTCCCCGGACCGAAGTCGCATTGTTCTGGGACGTTGCCCCGAACGCGGGCAAGTGTGGTCGCAGAGTTGCGCACAGGTCAAGGCCGCGTTCGTGGCCTGTGCCCACGAAAGAAGCGGCATGTCTTAAGGTTAACAGAAGGAATGCACAGGAATTCAGCGTTCTGCCAGCCGGAAGAACCGCTCGGCATGCAGGAAGGAGTCGCGCTTTTGCTCGGCGAAGGCCTCGGCCTCGGCGTCGCGGCCCCATTGCTCGGCCTGCCAGTCCTCGTCGATGCGCGACAGGTCCCAGGCCTCCTGGGGCGTGCGCACCGCCTGCGCCACGGCCAGCCCCAGCACCATCGAGCCGGTCAGCCCGACGAGGTCGTGGAAAGCGGCGAGGTGGAAATCGCTCATCCCCTCCATCTGCCGCGTCAGCCGCGCCGTCGCCTCGGCCGGCTGCGCCACGGGCATGACCCCCGCCACCAGCGTCAGGCGCGCGCCGAACGTCTCGTCCGCCCAGTCGAGCAGCGGGTCCCACGCCTGCGCCTGGCGTTCGGCCAGCGCCTCGGGCGTCTCGGCGCGGTAGCACAGAAGGTCGGTTTCGCCGAAGGCGGCGATCATCTCGACCACCGCCTGCCGCTGCGGCGCGACCTTGTCGAGCGCGGCGTTGGCCGAGCGGGTGGTCGGCATCTTCAGCGGCTCGATCTTTTCGTCCTGCGCGTCCCATTCGCCGGCAACGGCCTCGGCCATCGGGCGGGTCGGCACGACCAGCGGGGTCTTGGCCGGCGTGCGCACCGGCCGCCCGTCCAGCCGGACCGAGAAGCCCTCGGGCTCCTCGTGCACGGTCACGTCCTTCCAGAAGCGTTTGGCGGCCCAGTCAGCCATCACGCGATCTCCCACATCTCGTCGAGCGCCGCGTCGAGCGCGGCGAAGTCGTCCAGTATCCTCTCGGCCCCCGCCGCCTGAAGCTGCACGCGCGGGTGATAGCCCCAGTCAACACCCAGGCAGCGGACGCCGGCGGCGCGGCCCATTTCCATGTCGAAACTCGTGTCGCCCACCATGACGGTGCGCGCCGCCTCGGCTCCGGTCGCGGCCATGCAGGCCTGGATCATTGACGGGTGCGGCTTCGACGGGTGGTCGTCGGCCACCTGCGTCGTCAGGAAGAAGTGCGCCAGGTCGTGCGTCTCGATCACGTGCGTCAAGCCGCGGCGGGACTTGCCGGTGGCGACGCCCAGCAGCACCTCGTCCCGCTGCGCCAGCCGCTCCAGCGCTTCGCGCGCGCCGGGAAAGAGCGGCGAGCCGCCTGCCTGCGGATCGTTGGCGCGCAGGTGGGTGTAGTGGTCCTTGTACCCCTCGACCAGCCGGGCGACCGTCGCCGCGCCCTGCCCCGGCGCAAGCTGCGCGATGGCCTGCGGCAGGGACAGGCCGACGATGGTCAGGACGGCGGCGCGCGAGGGCGGCTTCAGCCCTTCGGCCACGAACGCGCCCTGCATCGAGGCCGTGATCTGCGCCTGGCTGTCGACGAGCGTGCCGTCGACGTCGAAGATGACGAGCGTGAGGCTCATGCCTCCTCCTCGAACGGATCGTCGGGCACGTCGCCCGCGCGCCATTCCAGCGCGTCCCAGGTGCGCTGCATGTGCTCGGGCAGCGGCGCGGTCAGGTTCAGCGTTGCGCCGGTCACCGGGTGGCGCAGGCGGATTGAGCGGGCGTGGAGGTGCAGCTTGCGGCTGATCTCTCCGCCCAGCTGCGCGCCCCAGCCGCTGCCCAGGTTCTCCTGCCCCGAGCCGCCGTACTTGCCGTCGCCCACGATGGGATGCCCAAGTTCCGCCATGTGCGCGCGAAGCTGGTGCGTGCGCCCCGTCACCGGCACCAGCGCGACCCACGAGGCGCGCGTGCCCAGGTTCGACAGCACGGCGTAGTCGGTCGTCGCCCGCTTCGCCCCGGGCGTGTCGTCCACCGCGTCGGGGTGGATGCACAGCATCTTCTCGGCCTCGCCCTTCGCGCCGTGCCCCGGCGCCTTGACCAGTCCGAAGCGCACCGTGCCCATGCGCGGCTGCGGCGCGCCGGCGACGGCAGCCCAGTAGATCTTGCGCGTCTCGCGGGCGCGGAACGCCTCGGTCAGCGCGCCGGCCACCGCGCGGGTGCGGGCCAGCAGCAGGACGCCCGACGTGTCCTTGTCGAGCCGGTGCACAAGCCGCGGTTTCTCGTCGTAGTCGAAGCGCAGCGCCTCGGCGAGGCCGTCGACATGCCGTGTCTGCTTGCTGCCGCCCTGGGTCGGCAGGCCCGGCGGCTTGTTCAGCGCGATCACGTGGTCGTCACGGTAGATGACGGCGCGGCGGATCATCTCGGCATCCGCGTCGCTGACCTTTGGCCGGTCCGGCGCGGGCGCGGCGGCATCGGGGAGCGGCGGGACGCGCACGGTCTGTCCCGCTTCCAGCCGGGTCGCCCCCTTCACGCGGCCGCCATCGACGCGGATTTCGCCCTTGCGGCACATCTTCTCGACCCGGCCCTGCGGGACGTGCGGGAAATGCCGGCGGAACCAGCGGTCGAGGCGCTGATCGCCCTCGTCCGGGCCGACCGTGAGTGTCTGGACGCCGCTCATGCGAAGGCTCCTCGTGTCAAAACCATTCCCGCCGCCAGCGCCGCCAGCGACACGACGACCGACAGGCCGACATAAAGCAGCGCGGCCGCCACCTGCCCCCGCTCGATCAGCGTGATCGTGTCGAGCGAGAAGGACGAGAACGTGGTGAACCCGCCCAGGAACCCGGTCATCACCAGCGGCGACAGGTGCGTGAGGCCCCGCTGCGCCGCGAGCGAGACGAAGATCCCCATCAGGAACGAGCCGAGCACGTTCACCGTGAGGATGCCGAGCGGGAAGCCGTGGCCGAACAAGCGCACGACTCCGATGCCGGTCAGGTACCGGGCGGACGCGCCGACGGCCCCGCCGAGCGCGACCTGGAGGACGGTGGAAATCATGGGCACTCTCTTGTGGGCGAGGCGGTCGATGTCAACCGTCCTGCCGCTTGGCGCGAAGCTTGGCGAACCACTCGACGCGCTTCTTGAGGTCCCGCTCGAACCCGCGCTCGACCGGCAGGTAATAGACCCCACGCTTCATGCCGTCCGGGAAATAGTTCTGCCCCGAGAACGCATCTTCGGCGTCGTGGTCATAGGCGTAGCCGGCGCCGTAGCCCTGTTCCTTCATCAGCCCCGTCGGCGCGTTCAGGATGATCTTGGGCGGCGGCTCGCTTCCCGTCTTGCGGGCGGCGGCGCGGGCGGCCTTGTAGGCGGCGTAGCCCGCGTTCGATTTCGGCGCGAGCGCGAGGTAGATGACCGCCTGCGCCAGCGCCAGTTCGCCCTCGGGGCTGCCGAGCCTCTCGTAGGTTTCCCACGCGTGCAGGCACTGGGTCTGGGCCTGCGGGTCGGCCAGACCGATATCCTCCACCGCCATGCGCGTGATGCGGCGGGCCAGATAGCGCGGGTCCTCCCCTCCCTCGAGCATCCGGGTGAACCAGTAGAGCGCGGCGTCCGGGTCCGAGCCCCGGACCGATTTGTGCAGTGCCGAGATGAGGTTGTAGTGCTCGTCGCCCGACTTGTCGTATTTCGCCGCCCGCTTCATCAGCCGGGTCGTCAGCGCCGTCTTGTCCAGCTTGGCGTCCGTCTTCCACGCCGCCACCTGCTCGACCAGGTTCAGCAGAGCGCGGCCATCGCCATCCGCCATCTCCAGCAGCGCTTCGCGCGCCGGGCCGTCGAGCGGCAGCTTGCGGCCCAGCTCCTTCTCGGCCCGCTGCGCCAGCAGTTCGAGGTCGGCGAGCGACAGGCGTTCGAGCACCAGCACCTGACTGCGCGACAGGAGCGCCGCGTTCAACTCGAACGACGGGTTCTCGGTCGTGGCCCCGACCAGCAGGATCGTCCCGTCCTCCATGTGCGGCAGGAAGCCGTCCTGCTGCGCCTTGTTGAAGCGGTGGATTTCGTCCACGAACAGAAGCGTCCCCTGCCCGTTCGCACGCCGCATCTTCGCCGCCTCGAACACCTTCTTGAGGTCCTGTACGCCGGTGAAGATCGCGCTGATCTGGACGAAGTGCAGATCGGTTTCCGAGGCCAGAAGCCGCGCGATGGTCGTCTTGCCGACGCCCGGCGGCCCCCAGAATATCAGCGAGGACAGCGCGCCCGAGGCCAGCATCGTCGTCAGCGGCGCGTCAGGCCCCAGCACCTGCGGCTGCCCGATGACCTCGGCCAGCGCGCGGGGGCGCAGCCGGTCGGCCAGCGGGCGCGGCGCAGTGTCATGGGCGGGCGCGGCGGGGGCGCCGGGGGCGGGATCGAAGAGGTCGGCCATGGGCCTTATCTAGGCGCTGACGCCGGGCGAGGGAAGCGGCGGGTCAGAGCAGCTTGTGCTCTTGCGCGCGCTGGATCGCCTCTGCGGTGGTCCGCGCGAGAAGCCGTTCGCGCGCCGCCTTGAGCCGCGCCTTGAACGCGCTTTCCGAGATGCCCAGCCGCTCGGCCGCTTCGGCGTACCGCGCGCCGGAGGCCACCAGCTTGAGCGCGTTCCGCTGCGCCGGCGTCAGGCTTTCCGGCGGCGTGGCCGCGTCGTGCAGCTGCGCCACGATCTGCGCGATCCGCGCCATCTCTTCGTCCGTGAACTCGCGGTCGGCCCGCCCAAAGCTTCCGACGCTGCGCGACGACCGGGGGCCGTGCGACACGGTGAAGCCGTAGATCAGCCCGTACTCCCGCGCCTGTCCCATGACGTTATGCGGGTCAGGATAGGCCAGGCCGCTCCAGCGGCACATCCCCTGCTGCCCGAGCGCCCATGAAATGGTGGGGTCGCAGAGCAGGTAGTCGCTCTCGGTATACTGCTCGACCCACTCCTGCGGATAGGTCACGAACATCATCTGGGCCGAGGCGAAGCGGATGTGGAGCGCGAGCGCATACCCGCTTGGAGCGAGCCGTCGAAGTTCGTTCAGCCAGCGGCCGAGGCGGTGTTCGTCATGGTTCGTGTGGGCCGTCATCCCGGGGATCCGTTCTTGGTGGGAACCGGACCCTCATTCAGCCGTTGAACGAATCGGTGCGCATTGTCCGGCACCCGCTTGACTCGTTATTTAGGAGTTCCGTGTGCCGAAAGAATACGCCGCCGAGGGGCTTGAACAAATATTGCGCGACCTGCCCCCGTCCGTGCAGGACGAGATCGTGGCCTTCCTGCGCGCCAGCGACCTGAGCGGGGACGCGGCCAGGCTGGCGGAATTCCGCAGCAAGGTGGCCCAAACCGTCGACACCATCTCTGAAAACGGAAAAAGCCCCGCCTGACCGGCGGGGCTTTGGATCGGTCCGTCGATGACGGGCGGTAATTACTCCGCCTCGGCCTCTTCGGCGGCGACGCGCTCGCGGTCGGACTTGCCCTTGGCGTCGACGTCACGGTCGACGAATTCGATGATCGCCATCGGGGCCATGTCACCGTAGCGGAACCCGGCCTTCAGGACGCGGACGTAACCGCCCTGGCGATCCTTGTAGCGCGGGCCCAGCACGTCGAACAGCTTCGCGACATAGGCATCCTGCTTGAGCTGCGAGGCCGCCTGACGGCGGGCATGCAGGTCGCCGCGCTTTCCGAGGGTGATCAGCTTCTCGACGATGCGGCGCAGTTCCTTCGCCTTGGGCAGCGTGGTCTTGATCTGCTCGTGCTCGATCAGCGAGCCGGCCATGTTGGCCCAAAGCGCCTTGCGGTGCTCGTGGGTGCGGTTGAGGCGGCGGTATCCGCGGGCGTGACGCATTTTCTATCTCCTAATCGCGTTTTGCTTTGTCCGGCCGGCGATGCGTGTCACCGGCTCTCCTTGGGGTCGCTGGACCCGGGTGGTTCGATGCGTGTGAGCACGTACCCTACGTCGGCAGGGTGCGTGCTCGTTACGCACCGGTCTTAGAACTGGTCTTCGAACTTCTTGGCCAGATCCTCGATGTTCTCCGGCGGCCATTCCTCGACGTCCATGCCGAGGTGCAGGCCCATGCCCGAAAGCACTTCCTTGATCTCGTTGAGCGACTTGCGGCCGAAGTTCGGGGTCCGGAGCATCTCGGCCTCGGTCTTCTGGATCAGGTCGCCAATGTAGACGATGTTGTCGTTCTTCAGGCAGTTTGCGGACCGCACCGAAAGCTCGAGCTCGTCGACCTTCTTGAGCAGGAGCGGGTTGAACTCCAGCCCCTCGTCCTCGTCCGCGCGGCCGGCGGCCTCGGGCTCGTCGAAGTTGACGAAGATTGACAGCTGGTCCTGGATGATGCGCGCGGCATAGGCCACGGCGTCCTCGGGGGTGACCGAGCCGTCGGTTTCCAGCTTCAGCGTCAGCTTGTCGTAGTCCAGCACCTGGCCCTCACGAGTGGGCTGCACGTCATAGCTGACCTTCTTGACCGGCGAATAGATCGCGTCGATCGGCATCAGGCCGATGGGCGCATCCTCGGGGCGGTTCTTGTCGGCCGAGACGTAGCCCTTGCCGGTGTTCACGGTCAGTTCCATGAACAGGTCGGCACCTTCGTCAAGGTGGCAGATGACGTGATCCTTGTTCAGGATCTCGATGCCCGCGGATTCCGAGATGTCGCCAGCGGTGACGACCTGCGGACCCTTTGCCGAGATCGACAGGCGCTTGGGCCCCTCGACTTCCATGCGGATGGCCACGCCCTTGAGGTTGAGGACGACATCTGTCACATCCTCGCGCACGCCGGCGATGGACGAGAACTCGTGCAGGACGTTGTCGATCTGCACGCTGGTGATGGCGGCGCCCTGCAGGGACGACATCAGCACGCGGCGCAGCGCGTTGCCCAGCGTCAGGCCGAAGCCCCGCTCGAGCGGCTCGGCAACAACCGTCGCCTGACGCATGCGGTCGTTGCCCGGCTTGACCTCGAGCTGCGTCGGCTTGATGAGTTCCTGCCAGTTTTTGTGGATCATGCGTGTCTCCTCAATTCCAGGCCGACGTCCATGTCCGAGACGAGGGCCACCCGAGGTTCTGAAATGACAGGCGCGGACCGCGGCGCGCGGCCACGGTCCGTGCTATTGGTATTCGACCCGATCAGACCCGGCGGCGCTTCGGCGGGCGGCAGCCGTTGTGCGCGATGGGGGTCACGTCGCGGATCGCGGTGATGTTGAAGCCGACGGCGGCCAGGGCGCGCAGAGCGCTCTCGCGGCCGGAGCCCGGACCCTGCACCTCGACCTCGAGCGTGCGGACACCGTGTTCCTGCGCCTTTTTGCCCGCGTCCTCGGCGGCCATCTGGGCGGCGTAGGGCGTGGATTTCCGCGAGCCCTTGAAGCCCATGGTGCCGGCGGACGACCACGAAATGGCGTTGCCCTGCACGTCCGAGATCAGGATCTTGGTGTTGTTGAAGGACGAGTTCACATGCGCCACGCCTGCGGCGATGTTCTTCGAGACCTTCTTCTTACCTGCGGTACGACGATCACGTGCCATGGTATCTGACCTCCCTTACTTCTTCTTGCCGGCGATCGGCTTCGCAGGGCCTTTGCGGGTCCGCGCGTTGGTGTGGGTGCGCTGGCCGCGCACGGGGAGGTTGCGGCGGTGCCGCAGGCCACGGTAGGAGCCCAGGTCCATCAGGCGCTTGACGTTCATCTGCACTTCGCGGCGCAGGTCGCCTTCGACCGTGTAGTTGGCGTCGATGTGTTCGCGGATGGCGAGCACTTCGGAGTCGGACAGTTCGTTCACCCGGCGGGTCTGGTCGACGCCGACGGCGTCACAGATCGTACGGGCCGACGACGGGCCGATTCCGGTGATGTAGGTGAGCGCGATGGGAACGCGCTTGGCGGTGGGGATGTTAACGCCGGCGATACGTGCCACGTCGATATCTTCCTTTCGTTGCGGTTCCGTAGTGCCGGAACCTTTTTTCACAACGGAAGCCCGAGGCATGACCGCCACGGGCTGCTGCTGAATTCAATGGATCGGCCGGGGCGCACGCCCCCCTCACCGACTGCGAGTCTCGCAAGAGAAGCCGCCGTGTAAGAGGGATTCGCCTTGGCGTCAAGAGGAGGTTTACGCCTCCTCGAGAACGCGGGCGATGCGCGCCTTGACCTCGTTGATCTCGCCGAGCCCGTCGACCGGGGCGAGCTTGCCCTTGGCGTGGTAGTAACCGATCAGCGGCGACGTCTTCTTGTAGTATTCCATCAGCCGCTGCTTCAGGCTTTCCTCGTTGTCGTCGCCCCGGCGGTTGAACTCGGTGCTCCCGCACTTCGCACACTTGCCGTCCGCCGGGATCGGCTTGGTCTCGTCGTTGTAGACCTCGCCGCACTTGGCGCAGGTGGCGCGGCCGGTGATGCGCCGCACCAGCGCCTCGTCGTCCACCTGCATCTCGATGACGGCCGACAGCGCCTGCCCGTGGCGGGCCAGAAGGTCGTCCAGCGCGTCGGCCTGGGCCAGCGTCCGGGGGAAGCCGTCGAAGATGATGCCGCTGCCGGTGTTCCCGTCCAGCCGCTCTTCGATCAGGCCGATGACGATTTCGTCGGTGACGAGTTCGCCGCGGTCCATCACCTCGGCCACCTTCTTGCCCATCTCGGTTCCGCTGGTCCGCGCCTCGCGCAGCATGTCGCCCGTCGAAAGCTGAACCATCCCGCGCTCCTCGCAGAGGATCTTGGCCTGCGTTCCCTTGCCGGCACCCGGGGGGCCGAGGAGGATGATGTTCATCGTCTTGCTGTCCCTTTCTTGCCGCGTCTTTTGCCGCGCAGCTGAGATTTCTCGATCAGCCCCTCGTACTGGTGCGCCAGAAGGTGGGACTGCACTTGCTGGATCGTGTCCATCGTGACGGAGACCACGATCAGAACAGAGGTGCCGCCAAAATAGAAGGGAATGGCGAGCTGTGAACGCAGAATCTCGGGCAGAAGACAAACCGCCGCAAGGTAGAGCGAGCCCAGCACCAGCACGCGGTTGACCACGTATTCCAGGTACTCCGAGGTTCGCTTGCCCGGGCGGATGCCGGGGATGAAACCGTTCTGATTCTTCAGGTTGTCCGCGACATCGTCCGTCTTGAACGACACGTTGTGCGTGTAGAAGTACGTGAAGAAGACGATCATGCCCCCGAAGAACAGAAGGTACAGGGGCTGCCCCGGCCCGAAATAGGCCAGGATCGTGGACATGACCGGACCCGTCTGTCCGCCGCTGAAAGTGGCCAGCGTGGTGGGCAGAAGAAGCAGGGACGACGCGAAGATCGCCGGGATCACGCCCGCCGGGTTGACCTTGATCGGCAGGTGGCTGGAGCCGCCGTCATAGACCTTCATCCCGACCTGCCGGCGCGGGTACTGGATGTGGATCTTGCGCAGGCTGCGCTCCATGAACACCACGAAGGCGATCACGGCGACGATCATCAGAAGCACGCCGACGATGACGACCGGGCTGATCGCGCCCGAGCGGCCAGAGGCGAAGAACTGCGCCAGCGCCGCCGGAACCTCGGCGATGATGCCCACGAAGATGATCAGCGAGATGCCGTTGCCGATGCCGCGCTGGGTGATCTGCTCGCCCAACCACATCAGGAACATGGTGCCGCCGACCAGCGTGATGATGCACGAGGCTCGGAAGAACCAGCCCGGATCGTGGGCCAGGTCGCCCGCCTCGAGGCTCATGGCAAGGCCATAGGCCTGAAACGTCGCCAGGAACACCGTGCCGTAGCGGGTGTACTGGTTGATCTTCTTGCGGCCCTGCTCCCCCTCTTTTTTCAGCTGTTCCAGCTGGGGGACCATCGCCGTGAGAAGCTGCACGATGATCGAGGCCGAAATGTAGGGCATGATCCCCAGGGCGAAGATCCCCATGCGCGAGATGGCGCCGCCGGTGAACATGTTCAGGATGCCGCCGATGCCGGTCGACGCCTGCTCCATGAAGTCGCGCAGCGCACCACCGTCGATGCCGGGAACCGGGATGTAGGTGCCCAGGCGATAGACGATGAGGAGCCCGAGGGTGAAGAGGATGCGGCCGCGGAGCTCGGTCGCCTTCCCGAAGGCGCCCCAGCTCATGTTCGCCGCCATTTGCTCTGCTGCAGATGCCATTCGCGGTCTCTTTCGTGCAAGCGCCGCGGACTCCGTTTTCCGGACCCGCGGCGCTCAGGGAAAACTGTCAGAGGATGTAAGCGGGTCTGTTACCGCTCATAACCTGTTACTCGGCCGCTTGAGCGGACGTGACGGTGAGCGTGCCGCCGGCCTTCTCGACCGCTTCGACCGCCGACTTCGACGCACCGGTAACGGTGAGGTTCACCTTCGACGTCAGCTCGCCCTTCGCCAGGACGCGGACACCGTCGCGCTTGCGGCGGACGAGGCCGCTGTCGAGCAGCTCGGTCTCGGTGATCTCTTCGCCCAGCTTGCCGGCGTCGATGAACTTCTGGATCAGGCCTAGGTTGACGACCGCGTATTCCTTGCGGTTCGGCTTGTTGAAGCCGCGCTTCGGAAGACGCTGGTAGAGCGGCATCTGGCCGCCTTCGTAGCCCTTGATGGCCACGCCCGAGCGCGACTTCTGGCCCTTGATGCCGCGGCCGGCGGTCTTGCCCTTGCCCGAGCCCGGGCCGCGGCCGACGCGCATCCGCTTCTTGGCGGCGCCTTCGTTGTCGCGCAGTTCGTTGAGTTTCATGTCGCTTCTCCTTGGCCGGACACGGACCCCAGCGACGGATGGTCCGGACACGGCATTCTTATCAAATGGATTCGGCCCCGAAAGGGAGCACCGGGCGCGTATACGCGGAACCTATCCGGCGTTCAATCCCCTGCCCCGGCTCAGGCATGAGCGATGGCCGAGACAATGTACCGGCGCAGCCATTCAAGCGCGTCCTGCGGCACTCCGCCCGCGAGCGTGTGCTCTCCCCGGTCGGTCGAAAGCACCAGTTCCCGGCCGAAAAGCGGCGTCGAGCGGCCGGCCACCGTCGCGCCCTGCCGGATGCCCACGCGCACGCTCTCGACCTCGGAAAGCGGGACGGAATAGCCGCGTGACTCCACGTTCGGTACGACATAGGCAATTTCTTCGCGCGTGATGCGGATCTCTCGCGGGGCGCGCCGCTCAAGATACCAGATGCCGATGGCGATGCCGATGAAGACGAGACCGAAGAGGATGGTGTCGAAGCTCAGCGTGAACACGCCCTGCAGGACGAAAAGGCTCCCGACCGCGACGAAAAGCCCATGGAAGAGCAGCGGCACCTCGGTCGCGTGCAGCCGCACCCGCAGTTCCTGCGACGCCGGATCGGCCGGATCGCCCAGCGTCTCGACCTCCAGAGACGGCGGGGGCGGCGCGTCGCTTTGCGCTGCATCGATGCGGCCCCCCTTGGCGAGTTCCTGTACGTTCTTGTCGACGTCCTCGGCCTCGCGCACCTCGTAGCCCCCGTCGCGCGCGTCGATCGCCGGCATATCCAGCTGGCGGGCGTAGCCTTCCCACACGAGGCGCGGCTCCCCGGCTCGGGTCGTGCGTCGCATCTCCTGTGCCTTTTCGCGCAGCCTCGCCTTCTGCTCTTCGCTCGGCGGCCCCTCGGTCACCGCCTCGCGCATCAGGCTGCCGACCTGCAGAAGCCCCGGCGGCGACGTCACCTCTTCGAACAAGGGTATCGTCTTCGACGGATTGGAATGCACGAGTTCGATCAGGTGGGTATGCCTGATCCGGTTGCTGGTGTCCGAATCGCTCGAAGACTGCGTGTGCTGGTACCGCTGCCACCGCACGCCCTCGAAGGCCGAGAGCGGTTCGCTCCAATGGCGGGTTCCCAGAAGGGTTCGTTCAGTGACCGAGACCTCTCCGTCATCGATCCGGATATCCGTGCGCTGCCGGAACGAACGGATCACCTTCCAGCACGACCAGATTGCGCCCAGTCCTGTTGCCGCAACCACGGCGAGGAAGATCACTCCCTCTCCAGCCGGCGCGCCGAGGTCCTGCGCGAAACGCGCTGCGACGATGAAAAGTAGTATGCTGATCCCGGCGGCCAGCACGGTACCCACCGATGCAGGCCGCACCGCGATCACGAGGGGGAACCGCCCGTCTTCGCTCGTCCGCCTGACATTCATACCCGTGCGCCCGGCCATCACGTCGCCTCCGTTTACTCCTCCATTGGTGGGGAAGCCTAGACGGACTCATGCTCAAGTTGAAGACGCGTGGCCGACGGCCGTTGATCCAAAACGGAAAAACGCCCCGGCGGGTGGCCGGGGCGTTTCCATCATTCGGGTCAAAGGGTCGCGGCTCAGCCGCGCTCTTCGACAATCTCGACCAGATGCGGGATTTTGGCGACCATGCCGCGGACCGAGGGCGTATCCTCGAGCTCGCGGGTCTTGTGCATCTTGTTCAGGCCCAGGCCGATCAGCGTCTGGCGCTGCTTGGCCGGGCGGCGGATCGGCGAACCGATCTGCTTCACGACGATGGTTTTTGCCATGCCAGTCTCTCCTTAGGCCTGGGCCGGGGCCGCTTCATCCACGGTCTGGACCGAGGACGCAGCGGCTTCGTCCCGCTTTGGCAGGATGTCGGCCACCTTCTTGCCGCGACGCTGCGCGACCGAACGGGGGCTGGCTTCCTGCTGCAGACCGTTCAGGGTCGCGCGGATCATGTTGTAAGGGTTCTGCGACCCCAGCGACTTGGCGACCACGTCGTGCACGCCCAGCATCTCGAACACGGCGCGCATCGGGCCGCCGGCAATGATGCCGGTGCCGGTCGGCGCCGTCCGCATCGTCACCTTGCCGGCGCCGTGGCGGCCGTACACGTCGTGATGCAGCGTGCGGCCGTCGCGCAGGGGCACGCGGATCATGTTGCGCTTGGCGCTTTCGGTGGCCTTGCGGATCGCCTCGGGCACCTCTTTCGCCTTGCCCTTGCCGAAGCCGACACGGCCCTTCTGGTCGCCGACCACGACGAGCGCGGCGAAGCCGAAGCGCTTACCGCCCTTCACGGTCTTCGACACGCGGTTGATCGCCACGAGACGATCGGCGAATTCCGGAGTTTCGTCGCGGTCGCGGCGGCCACCCCGGCGGTTATCACGTTCTGCCATACTCTCGTCTCCTTAGAACTTCAGCCCGCCCTCGCGGGCGGCGTCGGCCAGGGCCTTGATCGTGCCGTGATAGAGGAAGCCGCCACGGTCGAGGTAGCATTCCTCGACGCCCGCCTTCTTCGCACGCTCGGCGATGGCCGTGCCGACCTTCGAGGCCGCCTCGGCGTGGTTCTTGCCGACGAAACCCAGGTCCTTCTCGAGCGTCGAGGCAGAGGCCAGGGTGCGGCCCGCCACGTCGTCGATCAGCTGGACGCTGATGTTCTTGTTCGAGCGGTGGACCGACAGGCGCGGACGCCCGTTGGCCTGCTTCCGCAGTTTGTTCCGAACGCGCAGGCGGCGCTTCAGAAACAGGTCACGTTTGCTGTTAGCCATTCTCTGCCGTCCTTACTTCTTCTTGCCTTCCTTGCGGAAGATGAACTCGCCCTTGTAGCGGATGCCCTTGCCCTTGTAGGGCTCGGGTCCCCGCCACTCGCGGATGTTCGCCGCGACCTGGCCGACCTGTTGCTGGTCGATACCTTCGACCGTGATCTCGGTCGGCTTGGGCGTCGTCACGGTGATGCCTTCCGGCACCTCGAAGTCGACGTCGTGGCTGTAGCCGAGGTTCAGTTTCAGCACCTTGCCCTGCATCTGGGCGCGGTAACCCACACCCGCGATCTCGAGCTCTTTCTTGAAGCCCGTGTTCACGCCGGTCACCAGGTTCTGGACCATGGTGCGGGCCATACCCCACTGCTGGCGCGCCCGCTTGGACGTGCCGCGAGGCGTGATCGTGACGGTGTTCTCCTCGACCGCGACGGTGACGTCGTCGGTCGCGGTGAAGTTCCGCGTGCCCTTGGGGCCTTTCACTTCGACGGTCTGGCCGGAGACGGAGGCCGAAACCCCCGACGGCAGCTCGACCGGTCGCTTACCAATTCGAGACATAATCCGTTCTCCTTAGAAGACCGTGCAGAGCACTTCACCGCCGACATTGGCGGAGCGCGCCGCTGCATCCGACATCACGCCGCGGGGCGTGGAGACGATGGAGACGCCGAGGCCCTGGCGCACGGCCGGGATGTCCTTGGCGCCCGAGTACACGCGACGGCCCGGGGTCGACACGCGCTTGAGCTCGCGAATGACCGGCGTGCCTTCGTAGTACTTCAGGCTGATCTCGAGCGCCGGATGGCCCTTCTTGTCAGTCACGTTCTCGTAGCCGCGGATGTAGCCTTCGTCGGCCAGCACGTCGAGAACCCAGGCACGAAGCTTGGACGCCGGCGTCAGGACGGTGGACTTGCCCCGCAGTTGCGCGTTGCGGATGCGGGTCAGCATATCGCCGAGAGGATCGTTCATCTTGTACCCTCCTTACCAGCTCGACTTCACGAGCCCGGGGACCTGGCCGTTCGACCCGAGGTCCCGGAGCGCGATCCGGCTCATCTTCAGCTTACGGTAATAGGCGTGCGGACGCCCCGTGAGCTGGCAGCGGTTGTGCAGGCGGGTCGCCGAGCTGTTGCGCGGCAGTTTCGCCAGTTTCAGCCGCGCCTTGAAGCGCTCCTCCATCGGGCGGCCTTCGTCATTCGCGATATCCTTCAGCGCCTGGCGCTTGGCGGCGTACTGCTCAACCAGCTTCTGGCGCTTCTTCTCGCGTTCGATCATTGCTTTCTTCGCCATGAGATCGTCCCTCAGCTGGTGAACGGCATGTTGAAGTGCTTCAACAGCGCCTTGGCTTCCGCGTCGGTCTTCGCGGTGGTGGTGATGACGATGTCCATCCCCCACACTTCGTCGACCTTGTCGAAGTTGATTTCCGGGAACACGATGTGCTCCTTCAGGCCGGTGGCGTAGTTGCCGCGGCCGTCGAAGCTTTTGCCGGAAACGCCACGGAAGTCGCGGATGCGCGGCATGGCGATGGTGATCAGGCGGTCCAGGAACTCGTACATGCGGTCGCCGCGCAGGGTGACCTTGGCGCCAAGCGGCATGTCCTCGCGGACACGGAAGCCAGCGATCGACTTCTTCGCCTTGGTGATGACGGCCTTCTGACCGGCGATGGCAGTCAGGTCTTCCTGGGCCGACTTCGCCTTCTTGGAGTCACGGACAGCCTCGGCCCCGCAGCCGATGTTCAGGACGATCTTGTCCAGGCGCGGGATCTGCATGTCGTTGGAGTACCCGAACTCCTCTTTCAGCGCCGCGCGGATGGTGTCGCGGTACTGCTGGCGGAGGCGGGGCGTGTAGTTCGCTGCGTCGAGCATCAGATCACGTCTCCCGTGGTCTTGGCGAAGCGCACCTTCTTGCCGTCGTCGTCGAAGCGGAAGCCGACACGGGTGGCCTTGCCGTTGGCGTCGAGGAGCGCGAGGTTGCTGAGGTCGATGGGCATCGCCTTGGGCTGGCGGCCGCCCTGCGACGTCTGCGACTGGCGCTGGTGACGGATGGCGATGTTCACGCCGTCGACGATGGCCTTGTTGTCCTTGGGCAGAACTTGGGTGATCTCACCCTGCTTGCCCTTGTCCTTGCCGGCCAGCACGACGACCTTGTCGCCCTTGCGGAGTTTCGCGGCCATTACAGCACCTCCGGAGCAAGCGAGATGATCTTCATGAAGTTCTTCGCGCGCAGCTCACGAACCACGGGCCCGAAGATACGGGTGCCGACCGGCTCGTTGTTGTTGTTGAGAATGACCGCGGCGTTCCGGTCGAAGCGGATCGCGGTGCCGTCCTCGCGGCGCACTTCCTTGGCGGTGCGAACGACAACGGCCTTGCGGACGTCGCCCTTCTTCACGCGGCCGCGCGGAATGGCTTCCTTGACCGAGACGACGATGATGTCGCCCACGGAAGCGTATTTCCGCTTCGACCCGCCGAGGACCTTGATGCACTGAACCCGGCGTGCGCCGGAGTTGTCAGCGACATCCAGATTGGTCTGCATCTGGATCATGTGGTTTCTCCCGACCTTTGGGGGGCCCTTCCGGCCTGTTTCCCCAGGGTTTCGATCAAACCGGGCGTGATGTCCCGAATTTGCGGTCGGCTCTTCCGTCCCGGCGGTCCTTTATCGCGTGCGATCAGGAACCAAAGGGACCGAGGAGCGGCCGTCAGACGCGGTCGACCACCTCCCAGCGTTTCGACTTCGAGACCGGCGCGCATTCCTGGATGCGGATCACGTCGCCTTTCTTGAAGGTGTTCTCAGGATCGTGAGCCCGGTACTTCTTGGACTTACGGATCGTCTTTTTCAGAACGGGGTGCGTGAAGCGACGCTCAACCGACACGGTCACGGTCTGGGCGTTGGCGTCGCTGGTCACGGTGCCTTGCAGGATACGTTTGGGCATTCGCTTACGCCTCCGACGCCGCGGCGGCGGCCTTCTCGTTCAGAACGGTTTTCACGCGCGCCACGTCACGGCGGACCTGGCGCATACGGGCGGTGTTTTCCAGCTGGTTCGTGGCCTGCTGGAAGCGGAGGTTGAAGGCCTCCTTCTTCAGCTCGGTCAGCTGATCGCGCAGCTGGTCCGGCGTCTTGTCTCTCAGTTCGCTGGCGTGCATCGCCTTCCCTCTCATCAGAAGTCGCCGGACGGCCCGTGGCCTTCAGTGCCGGCGCTTTTCCAACAGGCGCGGCCCACCGCATGACGCGCGGTGGGCCGCGAAATTCTTACCAGTCCTCGCGGACCACGGTCCGAGTTTTGATCGGAAGCTTCATGGAGGCGAGGCGGAGCGCCTCCCTTGCCACAGAATCGGACACGCCGTCAATCTCGAACATGATGCGTCCGGGCTTGATCTTGGCGGCCCAGAAATCGACCGAACCTTTACCCTTACCCATCCGGACTTCGGTCGGCTTGGAAGTCACCGGCACGTCCGGGAAGATGCGGATCCAGACACGGCCCTGACGCTTCATGTGGCGCGTCATGGCCCGGCGGGCGGCTTCGATCTGACGCGCAGTGATGCGCTCGGGCTCGATCGCCTTGAGGCCGTACGTGCCGAAGTTGAGATCCGATCCGCCCTTCGCTTGGCCGTGGATACGGCCCTTGTGCTGTTTGCGGAACTTCGTGCGCTTAGGTTGCAGCATCTCGTTTCACTCCTTAACGGCGGCCGCCGCGCGGGGCGGGACCTTCCTGGAGCTCCGCCTGGCGACGGTCACGAGCCGCAGGATCGTGCTCCATGATCTCGCCTTTGAAGATCCAGACCTTCACACCGATGATGCCGTAGGGCGTCTTCGCCTCGGCATGGGCGTAGTCGATGTCGGCACGCAGCGTGTGCAGCGGAACGCGGCCCTCGCGATACCACTCGGTCCGGGCGATCTCGGCCCCGCCGAGGCGGCCCGACACGTTCACCCGGATGCCCAGGGCACCCATGCGCATGGCGTTCTGAACCGAGCGCTTCATGGCGCGGCGGAACGACACACGACGCTCGAGCTGCTGCGCGATTGACTCGGCAACCAGCTGACCGTCGAGCTCGGGCTTGCGGACCTCGACGATGTTGAGGTGCAGCTCGCTGTCCGTCATCGCGGCGAGCTTGCGGCGAAGCTGCTCGATGTCGGCGCCCTTCTTGCCGATGATCACGCCCGGACGCGCCGTGTGGATCGTCACGCGGCACTTGCGGTGCGGACGCTCAATGATCACGCGGCTCACGCCGGCCTGCTTGCATTCTTGCTTGATGAACTCGCGGATCTTGACGTCTTCCAGCAGGAGATCGCCGTAATCCTTGGTGTCGGCGTACCAGCGGCTGTCCCAGGTCCGGTTGACCTGGAGGCGCATGCCGACCGGATTTACTTTGTTACCCATTAGGCTTGCTCCTCGACCTGGCGGACCTTGATGGTGAGCTCCGAGAACGGCTTCACGATGCGGCCGAACCGGCCACGCGCACGGGGCTTGCCGCGCTTCATGACGAGGTTCTTGCCGACATAGGCCTCGGCGACCACCAGTTCGTCGACGTCAAGGTTGTGGTTGTTCTCAGCGTTCGCGATGGCCGACTGAAGGCACTTCTTCACGTCGTCCGAGATCCGGCGCTTGGAGAAGGTGAGATCGGACAGCGCCTTCTCGACCTTCTTGCCACGGATCATCGCGGCCACGAGGTTCAGTTTCTGCGGGCTCGTGCGAAGCATCCGGGTCTTGGCCATCGCTTCGTTTTCGGCCACGCGGCGGGGGTTCTTTGCCTTGCCCATGACTTACTTCCGCTTCGCTTTCTTGTCGGCGGCGTGACCGTAGTAGGTCCGGGTCGGCGAGTATTCACCGAACTTCTGGCCGATCATGTCCTCGGTGACGAGCACCGGGATATGCTTCTGGCCATTGTAGACGCCGAAGGTGAGGCCCACGAATTGGGGCAGGATCGTCGAGCGGCGCGACCAGATCTTGATGACCTCGTTGCGGCCCGACTCACGGGTTTTCTCGGCCTTCTTCAGGACATAGGAGTCGACGAAGGGGCCTTTCCAAACAGAGCGTGCCATATGTTAGCGGCCCTTCTTCCTGGCGTGACGCGAGCGGATGATCAGCTTCGACGACGCCTTGTTCTTGTTGCGGGTGCGCGCACCCTTCGTCGGCTTGCCCCACGGGGTGACCGGGTGGCGGCCGCCCGAGGTGCGGCCTTCACCGCCGCCGTGCGGGTGGTCGATCGGGTTCATCACGACACCGCGGACCGACGGGCGCTTCCCGAAGTGGCGGTTGCGGCCGGCCTTGCCGATGTTCTGGTTCGAGTTGTCGGGGTTCGACACCGCACCGACAGTCGCCTGGCACTCCTGGCGAACCATCCGCAGTTCGCCCGAGGACAGGCGGATCTGGGCGTAGCCGCCGTCACGGCCGACGAACTGGGCGTAGGTGCCGGCAGCGCGTGCCAGCTGGCCGCCCTTGCCCGGCTTCAGCTCGATGTTGTGCACGATCGTGCCGATGGGCATGCCCGAGAAGGGCATCGTGTTGCCCGGCTTCACGTCCACCTTGGCGCCGGCGACGATCTTGTCGCCCACGGCGATCCGCTGCGGCGCCAGGATATAAGCCTGCTCGCCGTCGGTGTACTGGATCAGCGCGATGAAGGCGGTGCGGTTCGGGTCGTATTCGATCCGGACCACGACGGCTTCGACGTCGTGCTTGTTCCGCTTAAAGTCCACCACGCGATAGAGACGCTTCGCCCCGCCGCCGCGGCGGCGCATCGTGATCCGTCCGGTGTTGTTCCGGCCGCCGTTCTTGGTCAGACCCTCGGTGAGGGATTTGACCGGGCGCCCTTTCCAAAGCTCCGAACGGTCGATCAGCACCAGCCCGCGCTGGCCAGGCGTCGTCGGCTTGTACGACTTGAGTGCCATGCTTTCTGTCTTCCGTCTGCTTCGTGGGTCTCGCGACCCGGGTTAGGTCGAAAAACGTCGGCCCCCGAAGCCGGGGGCCGACGATTCGGTGCCTTCTATCAAAGGCCCGTGGTAACGTCTATCGTGTTGCCCTCTTCGAGCGTCACGTAGGCTTTCTTGACGTCGGCGCGCCGGCCGCGGATGCCGCGGAAGCGCTTCTGCTTGCCCTTGGTGATGGTGGTGTTGACCGCCTTCACCTTGACGCCGAAAAGCTCCTCGACCGCTTCCTTGATCGCGGGCTTGTTGGCGTCGATCGCCACCTCGAAGACCACGGCGCCATGCTCGGACGCCAGGGTGGCCTTCTCGGTGATGACCGGCTTGCGGATCACGTCGTAGTGTTCGGGCTTCGCGCTCATTTCAGTCGAGCCTCCAGAGCTTCGACACCCGCCTTCGTGATCACCAGCGTGTCACGCTTGAGGATGTCATAGACGTTGGCGCCCACCGAGGGGAGCACGTCCAGGCCTTCGATGTTGGCGGCGGCGCGGGCGAAGTTCTCGTTCACCTGGGCGCCGTCGATCACCAGCGCACGCTTCCAGCCAAGCGCCTTGACCTGCTTGGCCAGGGCGTTCGTCTTGGACTCGCCCAGCGTCGCGTCGTCCAGGACGACGAGGTTGCCGGACGCCGCCTTCGACGACAGCGCATGCTTCAGGCCCAGCTTGCGGAACTTCTTGGTCAGCTCGTGACCATGGCTCCGGGGGGTCGGGCCCTTGTAGATGCCGCCCTTGCGGAAGATCGGCGCGTTCCGGTCACCGTGGCGTGCGCCGCCGGTGCCCTTCTGGCGATAGATCTTCTTGGTCGAGTAGCTGGTCTCGGACCGCGTCTTGACCTTGTGGGTGCCCTGCTGCGCGTTGTTGCGCTGCCAGCGCACGACGCGGTGCAGGATGTCGGCGCGCGGCTCGAGCCCGAAGATCTCGTCGCCGAGATCGACCGAGCCGGCCTTCTCGCCGTCCAGCTTGATCACGTCGAGTTTCATTCGTCGCCTTCCTTCTTCTCGGCCTCGATGTCGGCCTCGGCCTCTTTCAGCGCGGCCTCCTGCTCGGCGGCGGCGGCTTCGGCGGCGGCGCGTTCGGCTTCCTCGGCCTCGCGTGCGGCCTGCTCGGCGGCCTCGGCGGCGACGCGCTCGGCTTCCTCGGCGGCCGACTTGAGCGCGGCCGGGTAGATCACGTTCTCCGGCGTCGGCTTCTTGACCGCGTCCTTGATCGTGACCCAGCCACCCTTCGAGCCGGGAACCGCACCCTTGACCATGATGAGCCCGCGGTCGGCGTCGGTCTTGACGACCTGCAGGTTCTGCGTGGTCACGCGGGCGGCGCCCATGTGGCCGGCCATCTTCTTGCCCTTGAACACGCGGCCGGGGTCCTGACACTGACCCGTCGAGCCGTGCGAACGGTGCGAGATCGACACGCCGTGCGTGGCGCGCAGACCACCGAAGTTGTGCCGCTTCATGGCACCCGCGAAACCCTTACCGATCGAGGTGCCGCTGACGTCGACGAACTGACCCTCGAAGTAGTGGTTCGCGGTGATCTCCTCGCCGACCTCGATCAGGTTCTCAGGGGCAACGCGGAATTCCGCGACCTTCCGCTTCGGTTCGACCTTGGCGACGGCGAAATGGCCGCGCATGGCTTGCGACGTCCGCTTGGCCTTGGCCGTGCCCGCGCCGAGTTGCACGGCAGAATATCCGTCCTTCTCGGTCGTGCGCTGAGCCACGACCTGCAGCTTGTCCAGTTGCAGGACGGTCACCGGGATCTGCTTCCCGTCCTCCATGAAGAGGCGGGTCATCCCGACCTTCTTCGCGATCACTCCAGAGCGCAACATGTCCGGTGCCCTCCTCAAACCTTGATCTCGACGTCGACACCGGCAGCCAGGTCGAGCTTCATCAGCGCGTCCACGGTCTGCGGGGTCGGGTCCACGATGTCGAGCAGCCGCTTGTGCGTGCGGATCTCGAACTGGTCGCGGGACTTCTTGTCGATGTGGGGGCCACGAAGGACCGTGAACTTCTCGATCTTGTTGGGCAGCGGGATCGGCCCGCGGACCTGCGCCCCGGTCCGCTTGGCGGTGTTCACGATCTCCTGCGTGCTGGCGTCGAGCACGCGGTAGTCGAACGCCTTCAGGCGGATTCGAATGTTCTGGCTAGCGATTGCCATTGTCGTATGCCTTTCACGGCTTTTGAAGTTGAGAGGTGGAGGCCGCCGAACGCGGCCCCCACGTCGAACCCTTGGTCTTGGTCATAGGGGCGGGGCCGAAGCCTCGCGCCCTACGGGTCGTTGGGCGATCTCAGATCACTCGATGATCTTCGAGACGACGCCGGCGCCGACGGTTCGGCCGCCTTCGCGGATGGCGAAGCGCAGCTTTTCTTCCATCGCGATCGGGGCGATCAGCTCGACCGAGAACGACACGTTGTCGCCCGGCATCACCATCTCGGTGCCCTCGGCCAGCGTCACCGTCCCGGTCACGTCCGTCGTGCGGAAGTAGAACTGCGGGCGGTAGTTGGCGAAGAACGGCGTGTGGCGGCCGCCCTCTTCCTTGGTCAGGATGTACGCCTCGGCCTCGAACTTGGTATGCGGGGTCACCGAGCCCGGCTTGCAGAGCACCTGGCCCCGCTCGACGCCGTCACGGTCGACGCCGCGCAGCAGCGCGCCGATGTTGTCGCCGGCTTCACCGCGGTCGAGCAGCTTGCGGAACATCTCGACGCCCGTGCAGGTCGTCTTCTTGGTGTCGCGGATGCCGACGATCTCGATCTCGTCGCCCACG
>NZ_FOXA01000030.1 GCF_900115595.1 Tranquillimonas alkanivorans | reverse complement strand
AGGTTGAAGGCGTCGCCCATCGACACGTTCATCCCCTGCCCCGCCTTCGGGCTGTGCGTGTGGCAGGCGTCGCCGGCGATGAACACCGCCGGATGCCGGCCTGTGGCCCCTCCGGAGAGGTCGTCGAACCTGTCGGTCAGCCGCTGCCCGATCTGGTAGGCCGACCACCAGACCACGTCCTTCACCTCGAAGGAGAACGGGTGGAACACCCGCTGCGCCTTTGCGATGAGTTGCTCGACCGTGATGTCGCGGTCCGCCACCCGCTCGCCAGATTCGAGCTTGCCCTGCTCGACATACAGCCGGACGAGGTATCCGCCCTCGCGCGGGATGAGCACGATCGTGCCGTCGCTGTCGGACTGGATCACGCCCTTGAAGCGGATGTCGGGGAAATCGGTCACGGCCAGCACGTCCATCACGCCCCAGACCTGGTTGGCCGAGTCACCGTGCAGTTCGCGGGCGATGGCGCGCCGGACTGTGCTGCGCGCGCCGTCGCATCCGACGACATAGCGAGCGCGCAGCGTCTCGGTCCCGCCGGTGTCCCGTTTCAGGGTCACCGTCACCGGATGGCTCGCCTCGCCCGTCTGGTCCACCGACAGATCCGCGACCTCGATCCCGTACTCCGGCTCGAGCCGCGTGGGCGACTTGCGCATCACGTCGAGGTACATGTCGTGGATACGGCCCTGGTTCAGGATGACGTGCGGCATCTCGGACAGCCCGTCCTCGACGTCCTGCACCCGCCCCGCCCGCGCGATCCGCGCCCGGTCCGTGCGGTCGGGCGTCCAGAACACCGTCTCGTTCACCCAGTACGCCTCGCGCATGACGCGGTGGGCGAAGCCGAACGCCTCGAACATCTCCATCGACCGGCACGAGACGCCGTCGGCCTGCCCCTTCTCCATCGGGCCCGGCTTGCGCTCGACGATGCGCGTCGCGATGCCGGGAAACTGCGAAAGCTGCGCGGCAAGCGTCAGGCCGGCCGGCCCGCAGCCCACGATCAGCACGTCGACTTCGCCGGCGGAAGCTTCGGGTTTCGCCGCCGGAGCGGTCTCCGGGTCGCCGGGCCGGAACCCGTTCAGGTGGAACTGCATGCTCTCCTCCCAAGCCTCTCTCGCGTGGCGCATGTAGTATGCGTACACACCAAGTGGCAAGGAAATAGTTTGCACACGTACAGTCGACTGCTGTACGCCTGCCGCCGGACGCAGATATCCGGAGCGGGCGCAGCGTGTCTCTCGACATTCACACGATGGCCGGGCACCTGATCCGGCGGCTTCACCAGCGCTCGAACAGCGTGTTCGTCGAGCGCGTGAAGGCCGCCGGCCACGACCTGACGCCGGTGCAGTTCGCCGCGATGGACACGCTCGACGCCCGCCCCGGCATCGACCAGGCGCGGGTGGCGGCGCTGATCGGCTATGACCGCGCGACCATCGGGGGCGTCATCGAGCGCCTGGAAAAGCGCGGCCTCGTCCGCCGCGAGGTGAACCGCCAAGACCGCCGCGCCCGCCTCGTCCGCCTGACGCGCGAGGGCGAGCGCGTGGTCGCGGCGCTGCGCCCCGTCGTCCGTGACCTCCAGGACGACATCCTCGCCAACCTCGATCCGGAGGAACGCGCGGCGGTGAACGCGCTGATGGCGAAGTCGCTGGCGTTCGAGGCACCGGACCCGGAGGAGCGATAGACATGCAGGTCCTGCCCCTCGGGCTCTGGCTCGACCTCCTCGGCACGTTCGTCTTCGGCCTCAGCGGCGGCATGCTGGCGGTCCGTCGGGAGTTGGACGTCTTCGGCATCACGGTCCTGGCCGTCGCCGCCGCCCTGGCAGGCGGCATGCTGCGCGACATCGCCCTGGGCGCCACACCTCCCGCCGCCTTCGCCGACGGCTGCTACCTCGTCGCCGCACTCGGCTCGGCCCTCTGCGCGTTCTTCGGGCACCGGCTGATCGCGCGCCTCAACAAGCCGGTCATGATACTCGATGCGATCGGTCTCGGCCTCTTCGCCGTCAGCGGATGTGGCAAGGCCCTGTCTTTCGGCCTCGACCCGCTCCCGGCAGTCGTCCTCGGGATCCTGACGGCTGTCGGCGGCGGGACGGTGCGCGATGTCCTCGTGGCCGAAGTCCCGCGCGTTCTGCGAGAAGAGGTTTATGCTCTCGCCGCCCTGCTCGGCGCGCTCGTCGTCGTGCTCGGGGCCGCTCTGGACCTCAACGAGGGGTGGACTGCCGCGGCCGGCGTGGCCGCTGCGGCCGCCTTCCGCATCGTCAGCGTCTGGCGTGGCTGGCAGGCCCCTCGCGCACCGAGGTCGCGTTAGCCAAGGGTGGCGAGAGGATCAGGGACAAAGCACCGCTGTGGCGAGCGGCGCTTAGGTTCGACCTGGACGACCTGATCCGGCTTGTCTTACGCCATGGCGCGGCAGCGGAGCCGTCTGCACAGCTTCTTTTCGGGGCGTATGCTTCTGAGTCCCCGACGAGGTGTTCGTTGCTCTGCACGTCGAAGGCGTGACCATGGCTTCGACCGACAGGGCAACGGCCGGTCCACCTGAACGAAACCTCCAAAACCGGATGCTCGCGGGCTCAGGACAGTAAACAAAAGGTTATGAGCGAACGGCGGCAGGCCGGACGCCACAGTGCTGCCACGAATCCCTGAGATGCGGCATTCGACTCAAAATACATGGAGCAGACAGAATGCCACGCAGGAGCAGAAGGCTCCCCAGCGTCGTCGCGGCGACCTTCGCCTTCGTCACACTGTTCGCGGCCTTGGGATGGGCTACCTTTTCGTTCATGATCGAGGAACGGCTGGCCGGACTCGAGGTTGCGGTGCAGACGGCCTCGGTCGCGGATCGGAGCAGCGCGCTCGGACTGAACTTCGAAAAGGCTCTCGAGCGGGAATGGCACAGTATCCAGGCCGTCGCCTCAACGGTCTCGGTGGCCGATGCCGCATCCGCGCAAGGCCGCCTGAGGGCTCTGGCCAACTCGATGGTTCAGATCGACAGCGTGTCGGTCATCGCTGCGTCGGGCGATGTCGTTGCGAGTTCTGATCCCGCGCGCGTCGGGCGCGATGTCGGCGGGCAGCCGTGGTTCCGCCGCGGTCTCGCGGCCGGCTATGTCGGCGAGGAAGAGGGCGCGAGCGCGGCCGAACGGCTGCGCTACCTGAACATGGCGGTTCCGATCGAGACCGCGGGCGGCCGTGTGAACGGCGTGCTGTCGTACCGCCTGGAAGCGAACTGGATGGCCCGGTATCTTGAGGAGGGCGCCGAGGCACTGCGCATGGATGTCGTCGTTGTCGACAGCGCGGGCGACGCCGTCTTCGAGGCGATGTCCCTCGGCCGAACGGCCTATGACTCCGTCGCGCGTGCCACCGTCACCAGCCGGGGTGCGGGCGTCTACCTGCTGGACGAGGGGCCGTCCGACCCCGTTCTGATCGCGGTTCCCGAGAAGCTGGCCCAGGCGCCATTCAACGCCCTGGACTGGCGGATTGTGGCGATGGTGCCCGCCGACATCGCAGGGGCAGGATATTTCGCCCTATCGCGGGCCGCGGGCGGCGTGCTCTTCGCCTTCGGGTCGCTTCTTCTAATCGGAACGTACCTGTTCGTCGCCCACTTCATCCGGCCGCTTTCGACGCTGGCGAAGGATGCGGAAGCGCTCATCGCTGGGCAGGAAACGTACCCGCGGGAAGTGAGTAGCAGCCGGGAGGGCGCGGCCATCTCGTCGGCTCTTGCCCGGCTCTCGCTGGCCGGGTCCTGAGCCCAGCGGCGCTGCGCTGTCGCAGGCCGCCCGCCGCCGTACCCCAATTCGCCAGATCTTGAGGAAGAGACATGCGGATTACGAGACTTGTGATCGGTGCCTTGATCGTCGCCGTCGCACTCTGGATCATCGTCGGCGAGCAGATGGCCGGCGCAAGCGCCAACGCAGTCGTCAATGCGAGATTGTCCACCCTCCGCACGCCAATCGCCGGGGAGGTCGAGATGCCGGACCGTGCGCTTGGCGCGGCCACCAGCGAAGGCGAAGTCCTCGCGACGGTCGTCGATCCGCTCGCCGATGCCGTCCGGCTGGATGACCTCCAGATGGAACGCAATTTCGCCTTCGCGGAGGTGGCGCGGCTGGAAGCGCTGGTCGCGGACACGCGCGGAACCATGGCCGTGCTGGAGCGGCGCGGCGACCGCTTCGCCGAGCGTCAGATCGCCGAGCTGGAACTGCGGCTGTCGCACGCCAGGGATCGTCTTCGCCTGCTCGGCGTGAACGACGAGCGCGCGGAACCGGAGGAGACGCTGGCGGGCGATCCGTCTTCACTTGAGCAGAGCCGTGCGCGCGAGGAGGTCGACGTGCTCGAAAACGCGCTTGCCGCCGCGCGCGCCGGGGTCTTCATCGGCGACGGCTACAACGATGCGCCCAACTCGCAGCAGCGGCTCGTGGAGCTTGAAACCCTTCTTGCGGAACTGCAGGCCGATCTTCGGGCGGCGCAGTCCCGTGTCGCGGCCCTGGGTGCGCGGGTGGAGGCCGAGCAGGTCGCGGTCAACAGGCTCGCGGCCGCGGAGATCCGCTCCACCGTCGACGGCCAGGTTTGGGACGTCCTCGCCGCCGACGGAGAGCGGCTTCAGCGCGGGGAGCCGGTATTGCGGCTTGTAGATTGCGGCTCGCTCGTCGTGACGCTTTCGGTGACCGAAACCGTCTACAACCGCCTGCGCATCGGGGATGCGGCAGAGTTCCGGCTGGCGGGCAGCGGCGAGGTCTACCCGGGCACCGTCACCCGGCTTGCCGGCTCCGGTGCGGCGACGGTCTATCGCAACCTCGCCGTCGCGCCCAGCCGGCAACATCTGGAACGATACGACGTGGCCCTGTTGGTCCCGGGCCTGCGCGCGGACCCGGACCTGCAATGCCCGGTCGGGCGGACCGGCCGGGCCTTCTTCGAGCGGCGGCCGCTGGACTGGCTCCGGGCTCTCTTCTGATGCCGCAGATCGTCTGGCTGAGCGAGACGCAGTCGGCCGCCCTCCAGATGCTGCTGGTGCTCGGGCTCGCGCTGGTGATGCCAGCGGTGGTGGACCGTCTCGACAACCGTCACCGCGCTGTGCTGATGATGGTGAGTGTCCTGCTGGCCCTGCGCTATGCCTGGTGGCGGGGGAGCGAGACACTCGCGCCGTTCGGTTTCACGATTGACTGTCTGGCGAGCTGGTCGCTCTTCGCGCTCGAGCTTGGCGCGCTCGCCAGCTCGATCAGTGGGAGCCTGCTGATGTCACGCATCCGCGAGCGGAAAGAAGAAGCGGATGACAACGCCGAGTGGTGGTCTCCGGACCCGGCTCCGCGCGCCGCCGTCCTCATCGCGACCTACAACGAGGACCGCGAGATACTGGAGCGCTCCATCGTCGGGGCGCTGGCGCTCGACTGGCCGGAGTTCGAGGTCTTCGTGCTGGACGACGGGCGGCGTGATTGGCTGCGGGATTTCTGTGCTGCGCGTGGGGCTCGCTACGTAACGCGGCCGGACAACAAGGGCGCGAAGGCCGGCAACATCAACCACGGGCTGGAGTTGCTCGAGGACGAGGGTGCGCCGGAATTCTTTGCGGTGCTCGACGCGGACTTCGTGCCTCACCGCAACTTCCTGCGCAGGACGCTCGCGCTGTTCCATGATCCGAAGGCGGGTCTCGTCCAGACACCGCAGCACTTCTTCAACGCCGACCCCATCCAGCACAATCTCGGGCTCAGCCGATCGTATCCGGACGAGCAGCGGTTCTTCTTTGACCACATGCAGCCCGCGCGCGACGGCTGGGGGATGGCGATCTGCTGCGGCACCTCGTCGGTGGCGCGGTGGCAAGCGGTGTCCGAGGTCGGCGGACTTCCGACCGACAGCGTGACCGAGGATTTCCTGCTGACACTGGCACTTCAGGAGCGGGGTTGGGAAACGCATTACCTCAACGAGCCGCTGACCGAGGGGCTCGCCCCCGAAGGGCTGAAAGAGTACATCACGCAGCGGGCGCGCTGGTGCCTGGGCCTGATGCAGATCGCACGAGGCCGACTCGGACCGTTGGCCAGGAACGGACTGCGCCTGCGCGACCGGTGGAGCGTGGTCGACTCCGCCTTTTTCTGGCTGACCACGTACCCGTTTCGTCTGGCCGCCTTTGTCTACCCGCTGCTCTACTGGTACTTCAACATCACCGTTGTGGATGCCGAGGTGCCGGACGTGCTGAGCTATTTCGGCGTCTACTTCCTGTGGACGATGGTGGCCTTCAACCTGTTGTCGCCGGGCATGCTGGTGCCGATGCTCAAGGACGTGAGCCAGCACTTGGGCGCGATCCAGATCAGCCGTGCCGCCGTGACCGGAATCCTTAAGCCCAGGGGCCACCCGTTCAGCGTTACAGCGAAGGGCGGAGATCGCAGCCGGCTGCAGATTCAGTGGCGGCTCATGGCGCCCTATCTCGTCCTTACCGTGCTCACGGTCGTGGCGCTGCTGCTCGGCGTCGTCTCGGACCGCTTCGCCTTCTACGACGCCGGGGACGGCAAGGCGGTGGTCCTCTTCTGGACCATCTATAACCTGTTCGTGCTGTCGCTGATCCTTGTCGCCTGCGTCGAGCTGCCGAGGCGCGAGCGGCACGTCGCCGACCGGCCGGAGAGGGCGATCTTCGCCGCCGAAGGTGATGTGCCGCGCCGCATCTGGATCGCGTCGCTCGCCCGCGACACCGCCCGCATCCGCGGCAGGACTTGGCCCGGCGGCACGCGCGGCATCCTGCGCATTCCGTCGGTCGGCGACATCGAGGCCACGGTGATGACCGCCAGCTCCGACGGCGCCCGCCTGCTCTTGGTGCCCGACGAGGCGACGAACCAGGCCCTCCTGCGGCGGTTCTATACCGAGGGGGGCGCGCCGGGCGTCGTCGGCACCAGCCCGTCGGCCATATTCGCGGACCTTGCCCGTCGCCTGACCTTTGATCGATCCGCATGACGCAGTGTTTCGGTGCCGCCGCAGGAAGAGGCTGCAGACACGGCGTGGCGAAGCTCCGTGACATGAATCTCGGCCGAACGGGCCTGAAGCCTGTGGCGACATGCAACCCATCTGTGCTCAAGTTGCTCGGGCAGGCGCGAATGCGCAGGGATACTGTTCCATCGAGCACGATGATCAGCGCACCGGGCAGCATGACAGGCGCGCGGGCGGAGCCGACTTGTGCCTCCCCTGCATTCCGGGCGCGCGGGAACCGTGTCTCGTCGGGCTCGGCTACGAACGCCTCAGGTGGGGAGGTAACGGCGGTATGAAACGCAGGACGCTCCTCGGGATGATGACGTCGAGTGCAGCCGTGGCCGCCGCGCCCGGTCTTGCAGGCGGAGAAACATCCGCTTGGCGCGGCGCATGGCAGGATTGGACGAACGCTTTCCTGTCCTCGGAGGGCCGCGTGGTCGACGCGCTGCAGGACAACGCCAGCCACTCCGAGGGGCAGGCGTGGGGCATGCTGCTGACCGTTGCGTTTAACGATGCAGACGCCTTCGCGCGGATGTTCGCTTGGACGGAGCAGCACCTGGCCGTCCGGCAGGACCCGCTGCTGGCTTGGCGCTGGCGACCCGGGGAGGGCGTGCGCGACTTCAACAACGCCTCCGACGGCGACCTCTTCTACGCGTGGGCGCTCCTGCGCGCCTCGCGCGAGTTCGCCGAGCCCCGATACGCCGAGCGAGCGGGGAAGGTGGCCCGCGCCATCGACATGATCCTGGTCCGGGAAATGCCCGGCGGTGGCCTGCTGCTCCGGCCGGCGGCAGAGCGTTTCTCCGCACCGGGGGCGGAGACGGTGAACCCATCCTACTACATGCCGCTCGCCTTGCACGCCCTCGCCGCGGCGTTCGATCTTCCGCGGCTTGCGCAGGTGGCGGACGACGGCGAGGCTCTGCTTGCACGAATTGCGAGGCGCGGCCTCGTTCCCGACTGGGTGGTTGTCACCGCCGACGGGCTTAGCGCACCGGACCGGCTGCCTGCCGGGTACGGATACGACGCCTTGCGCGTCCCACTGTATCTCGTCTGGTCCGGCCGCTTTGCACATCCGGCCGTCTCGCGGGTTCGGAGCCTTTTGACCTCGCCCGGTCCCGGGGGAGTGCCGGTGCGGGCGGAAGTTGAAAGCGGACGGACGACGGAACGCAGCGATGCGCAGGGCTACGCGGCTGTCGCTGCGCTCGTGACGTGCGCCGGGCGTCCGCTCCCGGACGACACTTTGCCCGCCTTCTCGGCCGACCAGGCTTATTACCCGGCTACGCTCCACCTGCTTGCAGTGACGGCCGCCAGCGAAGCCGCAGCCCACTGCCTCGGTTAATGCTACCTGCTGCGTGCAACATGGCTTCAGAACGCGCTCAGGAAAATTCTTCGGAGCGGGCTCTGGTCGGCGGTGCGTCGGTGAAGCAAAGCATTTCGCTGTTCCTGACCTCGCTTGTCCATCGCGCTCGCAGGCCGGGCTCAGCCAAAACGCACCGTGTGCAGCGCCGACGAGATGGCGGCGGTTCTGTAGAATCTCCTGAGGAATGGCGCCACGCCCTCCGGCGTAGGGGCACCGCGCTCCGACAGCCGGGCGGCCACGGGCTGCGAGCTTTCCCCGCCCAGATCCACGTCGAGGATGGTGGTTGCCCCCTGCCGAATTTCTCTACCCGAGGAGCATGGTTCGGATGCCTCGTCTTCGAGCCGACGCGGCAGAGCGTGACTGGCCTGGCCGGTCCAAGGGGCAGGCCATCTGCCAGACCTATCCCGATGCTAAACCGGGACCACGTTCGAGGCCTTCACCCGCTTCAAAGTGAAGCTGGTGCTAATCGATTGGACGTTGGGCAACTCGGTGAGAGCGTTCTTCACCGTCGCCTCATAGGCGCGCACGCTGCGGGCGATGACCTGGAGGACATAGTCGTGCTCGCCGCTTAGCGAATAGCATTGCAGGATCTCAGGCACCCGGGCGACCGCCGCCTCGAATTCCTGCAGCCGCGCGCGGCGGTGCTCGGCGATGCGCACGAAGCAGAAGACCACGATCTCGTAGCCCACCGCCTCGGGATCGACGATGTAGCGCTTGTCGCTGACGATGCCGGCCTCCTGCAGGCGTTGCAGGCGGCGCCAGCAGGGGGTGTGGCTCAGCCCCGTCGCCTCGCCCAGCTCGCGCATGGTCAGGCCGGGCGCCTCCTGGATCACGCGGAGGATCCGGCGGTCCGCGTCGTCGATCTGCATCGCTTCTCCCCCGCGAGTCGAACGGAGTATCGGCCCAGCCGTCTTGTCTAGCAACACCGTCCCACATCGCCCCCTCACGCAGGAACGTTGTCGCCCTATGTTGAGGGGGAGGGTCAGTGAAGGTGACCGGGTTTCGCGCCTCCCGTGCAAGCGTCGTGGGTAGGGAGGCCCGACATGACCAAGCAGATTACGCTGGACGACAAGTACACGTCCGTCGGCGGCCACGTGCTGCTGACCGGCACTCAGGCGCTCGTCCGCCTGCCGATGACGCAGATGCGCCGCGACCGCGGGGCCGGGCTGAACACCGGCGCCTTCATCTCGGGCTATCGCGGCTCGCCGCTGGGAGGGCTGGACCAGCAGTTCGTGAGGGCCAGAAAGTTTCTCGACCCCTACGACATCGTCTTCCAGCCCGGGGTGAACGAGGATCTGGCCGCCACCGCCGTCTGGGGCAGCCAACAGCTTCACCTGTCGACCGGCGCACGCAAGGACGGCGTGATGGGGATGTGGTACGGCAAGGGCCCGGGCGTCGACCGGTCGGGCGACGTGCTCAAGCACGCCAACGCCGCCGGGACGGCGCGGCACGGGGGCGTGCTGGCCGTCGCGGGCGACGACCATACCTGCAAGTCCTCCTCCATCCCGCACCAGTCGGATCATGCCTTCATGGCGGCGCTGATGCCGATGCTCTATCCGTCGTCGGTGCACGAGTTCCTGGAACTGGGGCTGCTGGGCGTGGCGATGTCGCGCTATTCCGGCTGCTGGGTCGGCTTCAAGGTGATCTCGGAAACGGTCGAGACGACGACCTCGGTCGACCTTGCGCAGGAGGAGCGGCTCTTCGTCCTGCCGGAGGATTTCGAGCTGCCGCCGGACGGGCTGAACCTACGCTGGCCCGACCCACCGCGGGTGCAGGACACCCGGCTTCAGGAGAAGAAGGGCTATGCCGCCATCGCCTTCGCCCGCGCCAACGGCGTCGACCGGGTCGAGATCAACACGCCGAACGCCCGCTTCGGCATAGTCGCCTCGGGCAAGGCGTTCGAGGAAGTGCGCCAGGCGCTGGCCGAGCTGGGCCTGCGCCGGCCGGAGTGGGAGGCGATCGGCCTGCGCCTTTACAAGGTGCGGATGCCCTGGCCGCTGGAGCCGCAGGGCGTGCGGCACTTCTCGGAAGGACTGGAAGAAGTCCTGATCCTCGAAGAGCGGCGCGAGATCATCGAGAACCAGATAAAGCAGCAGCTCTTCAACTGGCGCGCCGACGTGCGGCCGCGCATCATCGGCAAGTTCGACGACAAGGACCGCCAGTTCCTGCCGTTCTCGCTGGGCCTGACCAGTTCGCGCGTGGCCCGCGCCATCGCCGACCGGGTGCTCAGGCTCGACCTGCCCGAGAACCTGGCGGCGAAGATCCGCCACCACCTGAACCGGATCGAGGCGGCGCAGCACCGGGGCGAGGACCACGCCCCGCCGGTGATCCGCCTGCCGCATTACTGCGCGGGCTGCCCGCACAATACTTCGACCCGCGTTCCCGAAGGCTCGAAGGCCATGGCCGGGATCGGGTGCCACTTCATGGCGCAGTGGATGGACCGCAACACCGAGACCTTCACCCACATGGGGGCCGAGGGCGTGCCCTGGACGTCCATTGGCCGTTTCACGGACGAGAAGCACCGCTTCGTGAACCTCGGCGACGGGACGTATTTCCATTCCGGCCAGCTGGCCATCCGGCAATCCGTCGCCTCCGGCGCGAACATCACCTATAAGATCCTTTACAATGACGCTGTCGCCATGACCGGTGGGCAGCCCATCGACGGCACCCTCACGCCGCAGCAGATCACGCACCAGATGTTCCACGAGGGCGTGGCCAGGATCGTGCTGATGTCCGACCGCCCCGACGTCTACGACGCCGCCGAACTCGCGCCAGGCAGCGAGATCCGCCACCGCGACGAGATCGACACCGTCATGCGCGAGCTGCGCGAGGTCCCCGGCACCACCATCCTCGTCTACGAGCAGACCTGCGCCGCCGAGAAGCGCCGCCGCCGCAAGCGCGGGAAGATGGAGGATCCGGACATGCGGCTCTGGATCAACCCGGCGGTCTGCGAGGGCTGCGGCGACTGCTCGGTGCAGTCCAACTGCATCGCCGTCGAGCCCGAAGAGACCGAGATGGGCCGCAAGCGCCGCATCAACCAGTCCATGTGCAACAAGGACTATTCCTGCCTCAAGGGCTTCTGCCCGTCCTTCGTCACCGTGCGCGGCGGCCGCCTCAAGCGCGGCGCGGCATTGGACGGCCCGGAGGTGAGCGGCCTGCCCGAGCCCGCGCTGCCGGAAATCGACCGCGCGTGGAACATGGCGGTGACCGGCGTGGGCGGCACGGGCGTGCTGACCATCGGCGCGCTTCTGGGGATGGCGGCGCATGTCGAGGGCAAGGTGCCGATGATCCTCGACATGGCAGGGCTCGCGCAGAAGGGCGGCGCGGTGCTGAGCCACGTGCGCATCTCGCGCCCCGACCGGCCGGTGGCCGCGCCGCGCATCGCGGCGGGCGGGGCAGACCTGCTGCTGGCCGCCGACTCGGTCGTGGCAGCGTCCAAGGAAAGCATCCTGCTCTGTGACGCCGAGCGGACGGAGGCGGTGTTCAACACCAAGATCACGCCGGTGTCCGACTTCACCCGCCAGCGCGACTTCGACTTCCGCGAGCCAGCGGTCGAGCGGATTGTGGCCAAGAGCGTCCGCAGCCGCGAGCATTTCCTGAACTTCTCGGAGCTCGCCCTGTCGATCTGCGGTGACGAGATCGGGGCGAACATGATGATGCTGGGCTACGCGTGGCAGAAGGGGCTCGTCCCGCTGGAGCGGGACTCGATCCGGAAGGCGATCGAGCTCAACGGCGTGGCAATCCCCTTCAACCTCGCCGCGTTCGACTGGGGCCGCCTGCTGGCGCACGATCCCGAGGCGGTGACGCGGCTGGTGACGGCGAAGGAGCATCCGAAGCCCCTGTCCGAGATGACGACGGAGGAGGTCGTCGCCCACCGCAAGGCGCACCTCGCTGCCTACCAGAACGACCGGCTGGCGCGGCGCTACGCCGACCGGCTGGCGCGTTTAGAACGGGCAATGGCGCGGGAGGGGATCGACGATCCGCAGCTCGTGCGCGCGGAGGCGATCAACTATGCCCGCGTGCTGGCCTACAAGGACGAGTACGAGGTCGCGCGGCTCTACAGCGACCCCGCCTTCCGCGAGGGGCTGCAAGGCACCTTCGATGGCGACCTGCGCGTGTCGCTCAACCTCGCCCCGCCGTTCCTGCCGGGCAAGGCCGCCGACGGCCGTCCGAGAAAACGCGAGGTGGGCGCGTGGGTGCTGCCTTTCCTCGGCGTACTGGCTCGGATGAAAGGGCTGAGGGGCACCGCGCTCGACCCCTTCGGCTACAGCGCCGACCGCAAGCTGGAGCGGGAGCTGATCGCGCGCTACGAAGAGGACATGGACCTGGCCGAGCGCAACCTGCGGCCTGACCGGATTCCGGCCATCCGGCAGCTTCTGGACCTGCCGTCCGAGATTCGGGGCTTCGGCCCGGTGAAGGAGGCGGCGCACGCCGAGGCGATGAAGCGGCGAGCCACCCTGCGGGAAGAGATCGCGGGCGAGCGTCCGCAAACGACACTGGCGGCCGAATAGACCGCCGACGGGAGGACGGACATGTTCACGAACTCGATGACCTTCGACCTCGGGGACGAGGTGAACGCCCTGCGTGAGACGGTGCACCGCTGGGCGCAGGAGCGGCTGAAGCCGATGGCGGCCGAGATCGACCGCGCCAACGCCTTTCCCAACGAACTCTGGCCCGAGATGGGCGAACTCGGCCTGCTCGGCATCACCGTCGACGAGGCGTATGGCGGGGCGGAGATGGGATACCTCGCCCACGTCGTCGCGGTCGAGGAGATCGCCCGCGCCTCGGCCTCGGTCAGCCTGTCCTACGGCGCGCACTCGAACCTCTGCGTCAACCAGATCCGGCTCAACGGCAGCGACGCGCAGAAGGAAAAGTACCTGCCCGGGCTCGTCTCGGGCGAACGCATCGGCGCGCTCGCCATGTCCGAGGCCGGGGCAGGCTCCGACGTCGTGTCGATGAAGCTCAGGGCCGAGAAAAGGGGTGATCGCTACGTGCTCAACGGCACGAAGTACTGGATCACCAACGGGCCGGACGCCGACACGCTGGTGGTCTATGCCAAGACCGATCCCGAGGCCGGCAGCCGGGGCATCACCGCCTTCATCGTCGAGAAGGACATGCCCGGCTTCTCCACCTCGCCGCATTTCGACAAGCTGGGCATGCGCGGGTCGAACACGGCCGAGCTGGTGTTCGAGGACGTCGAGGTGCCGGTTCAGAACGTGCTGGGCGAGGAAGGGCGCGGCGTCCGCGTGTTGATGTCGGGCCTCGATTACGAGCGCGTGGTGCTTTCGGGCATCGGGCTGGGCCTCATGGCCGCCTGCATGGACGAGGTGATGCCCTACGTGGTCGAGCGCAGGCAGTTCGGCGAAAGCATCGGGCGTTTCCAGCTGATGCAGGGCAAGATCGCCGACATGTACACCAAGATGAACTCGGCCCGCGCCTATGTCTACGAGGTCGCGCGCGCCTGCGACCGAGGGCGGGTGACGCGCCAGGACGCGGCGGCCTGCGTGCTCTATGCCTCCGAAGAAGCGATGACCGTCGCCCACCAGGCGGTGCAGGCCATGGGCGGAACCGGCTTCATGAGCGAGACCCCCGTTTCGCGCTATTTCCGCGACGCCAAGCTGATGGAGATCGGCGCGGGGACGTCCGAGATCCGGCGTATGCTGATCGGGCGCGAACTGGTCGGGGCGCAGGCATGAGGACTCGGCTGAGCTCGAAGGTCGTGACCGGCGCGCCGCAGTTCGAAGCCAACCGCGAGGCACACCTCGCTGCGCTGGCCGGGATCGAGGAGGCCGCCGCCCGCGCCATGAACGGCGGCGGCGACAGGGCGCGCAGCCGCCACGTCGAGCGCGGCAAGCTCCTCCCGAGGGAACGGGTGGCACGGCTGCTCGACCCGGGTTCGCCGTTTCTCGAAGTGGGCGCGCTCGCCGCTCATGGCATGTACGACGACGCCGCGCCGGGCGCGGGCGTGGTGGCGGGCGTGGGCTGCGTGCACGGCCAGCAGGTCATGGTGGTGTGCAACGACGCCACCGTGAAAGGCGGCACGTACTACCCGATGTCGGTCAAGAAGCACCTGCGCGCGCAGGAGATCGCGGAGGAGAACCACCTGCCGTGCATCTACCTCGTCGACTCGGGCGGCGCGAACCTGCCCAACCAGGACGAGGTCTTCCCCGACCGCGACCATTTCGGACGCATCTTCTACAACCAGGCGCGGATGTCGGCGAAGAACATCCCCCAGATCGCCGCGGTCATGGGCTCGTGCACGGCGGGCGGCGCGTACGTTCCCGCGATGTCGGACGTCACCATCATCGTGAAGGAACAGGGCACGATCTTCCTCGCCGGTCCGCCCCTGGTGAAGGCCGCCACCGGCGAGCTCGTGTCGGCCGAGGACCTGGGCGGCGGCGATGTGCACACGCGGCTGTCGGGCGTGGCCGATTACCTGGCCGAGGACGACGCCCACGCGCTGGCGCTCGCCCGGCAGGCGGTCAGGGCGCTCAACCGCGAAAAGCCGCACAACGTCGCGCTCGAGACGCCGGAGGAGCCGGCCTACGACCCCGACGAAATTCTGGGCATCGTGCCGCCCGACCTCAGGACGACCTACGACATCCGCGAGGTGATCGCGCGGCTGGTCGACGGCTCGCGCTTCGACGAGTTCAAGCCGCGCTACGGCGAGACGCTGGTGACGGGTTTCGCCCATGTCTTCGGCATCCCCGTGGGTATCGTCGCCAACAACGGCGTGCTCTTTTCCGAAAGCGCCGTGAAGGGCGCGCATTTCGTCGAACTCTGCTCGCAGCGGGGTGTCCCGCTGGTGTTCCTGCAAAACATCACCGGCTTCATGGTCGGCCGGAAATACGAGGCGGGGGGCATCGCCAAGGACGGCGCGAAGCTCGTCACCGCCGTCGCCACGACCTCGGTCCCGAAGATCACCATGCTGGTCGGCGGTTCCTTCGGGGCAGGCAATTACGGCATGTGCGGGCGCGCCTATCAGCCGCGCTTCCTGTGGACCTGGCCCAACAGCCGCATCTCGGTCATGGGCGGCGAGCAGGCGGCGGGCGTGCTCGCCACCGTGAAGCGCACGGCGATGGAGAAGGCGGGGGAGAGGTGGACCGAAGAGGAGGAGGCTGCCTTCAAGCGTCCGACCGTCGAGATGTTCGAGCGCCAGTCGCACCCGCTCTACGCCTCGGCGAGGCTGTGGGACGACGGCGTGATCGACCCGCGCAAGTCGCGCGACGTGCTGGCGCTGTCGCTCTCGGCCGCGCTCAACGCCCCCATCTCGCCAACGCGCTTCGGCGTGTTCCGGATGTGAGGCCGGCGATGTTCGACAAACTCCTGATCGCCAACCGGGGCGAGATCGCCGCCCGCGTCATCGCCACCGCCCGCCGCATGGGTCTGCGCACCGTCGCCGTCTATTCCGAAGCCGACCGCGACGCGCTGCATGTCGCGATGGCGGACGAGGCCGTTCTGATCGGCCCCGCCGCCGCCTCGGAAAGCTACTTGCGGGCCGAGGCGATCCTCGACGCCGCCCGCCGCACCGGGGCCGGGGCCATCCACCCGGGCTACGGCTTCCTGTCCGAGAACCCGGATTTCGTGGAGGCGGTCCAGGGCGCGGGCTTGGTCTTCGTCGGCCCCCCGGCGTCGGCCATCCGCGCCATGGGCCTGAAGGACGCGGCCAAGGTCGCGATGGTAGAGGCGGGCGTGCCGGTGGTGCCCGGCTACCACGGACGGGCGCAGGATCTCACCACGCTCGCGGACGAGGCCGCGCGCATCGGTTACCCGGTGCTGATCAAGGCGCGCGCCGGCGGCGGCGGCAAGGGCATGCGGTTGGTGGAGCGTCCCGAGGATTTCGCGCAGGCGCTCGAGGGCGCGCAGCGAGAGGGGCAGGCGAGCTTCGGCGATCCGGCGGTGCTGATCGAGAAGTACGTGACCGCCCCCCGCCACGTCGAGATGCAGGTCTTCGCCGACGGCCACGGCAATGTCGTGCACATGTTCGAGCGCGACTGCTCGCTCCAGCGCCGCCACCAGAAGGTGATCGAGGAGGCCCCGGCCCCCGGCATGACCGACGAGGTGCGCGAGGCAATGGGCCGCGCCGCCGTCGAGGCCGCCCGCGCCATCGGCTATTGTGGGGCGGGCACGGTGGAGTTCATCGCCGACGGCAGCCGCGGCCTGCGCCCCGACGGGTTCTGGTTCATGGAGATGAACACCCGCCTGCAGGTCGAACACCCGGTGTCGGAGGCGATCACCGGCCTCGACTTCGTGGAACTGCAACTGCGCATCGCCGCCGGCGAGCCGCTGCCGGTCACGCAGGAGGAGCTGCACGTCGACGGCCACGCCTTCGAGGCCCGGCTCTATGCCGAGGATGTACCCAAGGGATTCCTGCCCGCCACCGGCTGCCTCGACCACCTGTCGTTCCCGGCGGGCGCGTCCTTCGCCCCCGGCCCGGTCCGCATCGACAGCGGCGTGCGGACGGGGGACGAGATCAGCCCTTGGTACGACCCGATGATCGCCAAGATCGTCGTCCACGGTCCCGACCGGCCCACGGCGCTCTCGCGCCTCTCCCGCGCACTGGAAAACACGCGGGTGTCGGGCACCGCCACCAACCTCACCTTCCTCGCCCGGCTGGCCCGGCACGACGGTTTCGCGCGCGGCGATGTCGACACCGGCCTGATCGGGCGCGACCTGGAGCCGCTGTCGCGGCCGCCCGAGCCGCCAGAGGATGCCGAGATCGTCGCCGCACTGGCGCTGGCGGGACTGCTGGAGGCCCCGGCGTCGAGCGACCCGTGGGCGCGGCTGCGGGGCTTCCGCCTTTGGGGGGCGCATCGTTTCCACGCCCGCCTGTTCGCGGGGGACGACCTGATCGACCTCGACCTGGAGATCGACGGCCCGACCGTGCGCACCCCGGACGGCCGCACCCTTTCCATCCGGCCCGAGGGGGACGCGGCCGTCGTCGAAAGCGGCGGGCACAGCCGCCGCCTGGACGTCCTGCGCACCGGCGATCACCTGACGGTGCACGAAGGCACCCGCAGCGCCACCTTCCGCCGTCACGACCCGCTCGACCAGCAGGACGCGGCGGCGTTTGGCGGCGGCGTCGTAGTCGCGCCGATGCCGGGCTTCGTCTCGCGCCTGTCCGCCGAACCGGGGCGGACCGTGACTGCGGGCGACGCGCTGGTGGTGCTGGAGGCGATGAAGATGGAACACACGCTGACCGCGCCCCGCGATGGCGTGATCGCCGAGGTTGCGGTGCAGGTGGGCCAGCAGGTGGGCGACGGCGACATCCTCGTCACGCTCGAGGAGGTGGGGGATGCGTGATCCGGTCACTATCTTCGAGGTCGGCCCCCGCGACGGTCTGCAAAACGAGCAACGCCTGATCCCGGCGGCCCGGAAGGTCCGGCTGGTGGACCTGTTAAGCCGGACTGGGCTGCGCAAGATCGAGGTGACGAGCTTCGTCAGCCCGAACTGGGTCCCGCAGATGGCCGACGCCGCCGCAGTCATGGCCGGCATCGACCGCCGCGCCGGCGTAACCTACGCCGCGCTGACGCCGAACCTGCGGGGGCTCAACGCCGCGGTGCAGGCCGGTGCGGACGAAGTCGCCGTCTTCGCCTCGGCCTCGGAGGGCTTCAGTCGGAAAAACATTAACTGTTCCGTGGCCGAGAGTCTCGCGCGGTTCGAAGAGGTGATGGCGGCCGCGCGCGAGGCCGGACTGCCGGTGCGCGGCTATGTCTCCTGCGTCACCGACTGCCCCTATGACGGCCGCGTCGCGCCGGCGGCCGTGCTGGACGTGGCGGCGGCGCTCCTTGAGATGGGCTGCTACGAAGTGAGCCTCGGCGACACCATCGGCGCGGCCACGCCCGAGACCACCGGCGCTCTGCTGGGCCACCTCAGCGCCCGGATCGGCCCGGAACGCCTTGCCGGCCACTTCCATGACACCCAAGGCAGGGCGCTCGACAACATCCGCGTAGGGCTCGACCACGGGCTGCGCACTTTCGACGCCTCCGTTGCCGGTCTTGGCGGCTGTCCCTACGCCCCCGGCGCGCGCGGCAACGTGGCGACCGAGGCCGTCTGCGAGCTGATGGAAACACTCGGCCACGACACCGGCATCGACCGAGCGCGCCTCTCCGAGGCCGCCGCCTTCGCCCGCACGCTCAGGAGCGACGCATGAGACACGAGACGCTGGAGGTAACCCGCGACGCCCGCGACGTGGTCTCCGTGACGCTGAACCGCCCCGAGAAGCGCAACGCCCTTTCGGCCCGGATGATCGCGGAGCTCACCGACGTTGCCGCCGCCCTGAACGCCCGGCCCGACACTCGTGCCGTCGTGCTGCGCGGGGCGGGCAAGGTCTTCTGCGCCGGCGGCGACCTGTCCTGGATGATGGCGCAGATCGAAGCCGACCGCGACACCCGCATGGCCGAGGCGCGGAAACTCGCGATGATGCTGCACGCGCTGAACACGCTGCGTGCGCCGCTGATCGGACTCGTGCACGGGGTGGCGATGGGCGGCGGCGTGGGCATGGCCGCGGTCTGCGACAGCGTCGTGGCGATCGAGGGCACGCGCTTCGCCTTCACCGAAACCCGGCTGGGCCTGATCCCGGCGACCATCAGCCCCTACGTGCTGGCGCGGATGGGCGAGGGCGCGGCGCGGCGCGTTTTCATGTCCTCCCGCGTCTTCGGGGCCAACGAGGCGGCGCAACTCGGCCTCGTCTCCCGCAGCGTGCCGCCGGAGGAGGCAGAGGCCGCCCTGGCCAAAGAGGTCGCCCCCTACCTCGACGTCGCCCCCGGCGCCGTCGGTCGCGCCAAGGCGCTGGCGCGGGCACTGGGGCCGCGGATCGACGAGGAGACCATCGACCTCTCGATCCGGGCGCTCGCCGACGCCTGGGAGACCGACGAGGCCCGGGATGGCGTCGCCGCGTTCCTGGACAAGAGCACGCCGCCGTGGAGCAGGGACGGCTGACGTTCTAGCGCTCAGACGGGCTCGCCGGAACGCGCTGAACCAGCGGGTTTGGCTGACGAAGGTGGCCAAGCCTCTCAGCGCCTTGCGATCCTCGATCAGTGCAACGCGCTCCACGTCATCGGTCCTCGTGCGCGCCAACTGCAGCGTCCGATGCCCCCTGCACCGCTACGCCGCCATCAGTGCCCCCGTGGCGCGCTTGCGGATTCCTGTACCTTTATCGAGGCCGCCCTTTGGGCCGGGCATCGGCGTAGCCTTGTGCTCCTTGATCAGGAAAAGCGAAACCATCGCTGCCGGGTCAGCCTGCCAGCCGCGCCTTCATCCCTGCCTCCGGGAAGCACGTCGCGGGGCGGCCGTTGCCCTCCTGCCAGCGCCCGATCGAGCGGCGCGTCTTGAAGCCCGCCAGTCCGTCGGCTCCGCCCACGTCGTGGCCGCGCGCCTCAAGGCCGCGCTGCATCGCCGCCACGTCGGACCGGTAGAGCCCGCCGACCGCGCCCCAGCCGCCGGCGAAGTCGTCCATGCCATAGGCGATGCGATCACCGACGTGGCCGACGAACAGCGCATAGAGGTCGCTCATGTTGTAGTCCTTCAGGACATAGAAATTCGGTGTGACGACGAAGGCCGGTCCGTGACGGCCGGCCGGCATCAGCAGATAGCCCTCGCCCGCCAGTTCGTGCGCGGGAAAAGAACGGCCCGAGACACGGCGGATTCCCATCGCGGCCCAGTCCGCAATGGGCCGCCCCTGGTCGGGCCCCTCCAGCGTGCACGAGACCGAAGGCGGCACTGTCACCTCGAAGCCCCAGTCCCGCCCGGCGACCCAGCCGTGCCGGGCCAGGTAGGTCGCGATGGAGGCGATGGTGTCGGCTTCGGACCTCCAGATGTCCGCACGGCCATCGCCGTCGCCATCGGCGGCGTAGGCTAGGAAGCTCGACGGCATGAACTGCGGCTGGCCGAGCGCGCCGGCCCAGCTGCTTTTCATCGCGCGCTTGGGGGCGTGTCCGGCCTCGGCGATCTGCAGCGCGGCGACGAGTTCACCGGTGAAGTAGTCCCGCCGCGCGCTCATGAAGCCCTTGGTCCCCAGCACCTCGAACGCGTCGTGCGGGATGTCGACGCGACCATAGCCGCTTTCACGGCCCCAGATCCCCAGCACGATGTGCCCCGGAACGCCTGTCGCCCTCTCTACCGCCTCCAGCGTCGCGGCGTGGCGCTTCGCCATCTGCCGGCCCACGCGCGTCGCCCCGTCGATGGAGCCGCGGTTGAAGTACTTCCCAGGCGAGCCGAACTCAGCCTGCCGCTGGAGGCGCGGCACGTCCGTCGGTGCTCCCGGCGGGACGAGGCCGGGCAGGTCCCAGTTCAGCGCCACGCCCGCGAACGCCTTCTCGAAGGTCTGACGCGAGACCCCCTCTCGCCGCGCCTCCGACCAGACCCTTCGTTCAAGCCAATCCCGGAATTGCCGCTCGACGGCCCCCCGATCCTGGGCGGTCACGGGCGCGGCCAGGCAGATCGCGAGGAGGATTACGAAGGTGCGCTGCATGGGCGGAGCTCCTGTCGGAGGTTTGGGTGATTGCCGATCTTCACAGAACTTTTCGGCTCCGGCCACCGGGTTGTGGCGGTCACAGTATGGGCCGCCGCAGCAGTGGGCGATGACCACGCGATGAACCGAAGTCGCTGCCGTCCGGTGACCGCCTTCGAGGAGAACGTGATGGCAAACTGGCAAGAAGACTTTACCGGTTCGCCTGAATCATCTTACGACTTGTATGGGGAGGGAAGGCGCAACAAAGATGCGCTGCAATCCCTCTCGGTAAGGGAGGATTATGCAATGAACCACAAAACCACCCGCCGCTCTGCGTTGCGGACACTGGCAGGGGCCGGTGCAGCGACGCTCGCCGCTCCGCATATCGCGGGCGCGCAGGCCAACGGGACGACATGGAAAATCCAGACCTCGTGGCCCGGTGGCGCAGGGCTGCAGATTTTCAAGGACTGGGCCAACAGCATCGTCGAGAAGACGGGCGGCGAGCTGGCGTTCCAGCCCTTCGGCGCGAACGACGTCGTTGGCGACTTCCAGCTTTACGACGCGGTGAAGAACGGCGTGCTCGACGCGGTGAACCCCTTCACCATCTATGCGCAGGGCATCATTCCCGCCGCCACGTTCCTGACGTCGTACCCGCTGGGCCTGCGCAACCCGCACGAGTGGGACGTGTTCTACTACGGCCTGGGCGGCATCGACATCGCGCGTGAACTGTACGCGGCGCAGGGGATGCACTTCGTCGGCCCGATCCACCACGGCCCGAACATCATCCACTCAAAGGTGCCGATCCGGTCGATCGACGACTTCCGCGGCCGCAAGATGCGCCTTCCGGGCGGCATGGTCGCCGACGTCTTCTCTGAAATCGGGGCCGAGACGACGGTTCTTCCGGGTTCCGAGATTTTCCCGGCGCTCGAGAAGGGCACCATCGACGTGGCCGACTACGTTGGTCCGGCGGTGAACTACGCGCTCGGCTTCAGCCAGGTGACCGACTACATCGTGATGGGCCCTCCGGGCTTCATGTCGCTGTACCAGCCGGTCGACCTGATGGACCTGACCGTGCGCCAGGATGCGTGGGACGCGCTGTCGCCCCAGATGAAGCAGTTCGTCGAGATGGAGACGCACGTCTACTCCGACATGCACCACGCAGCGATCCAGAAGGCCGACCAGGAGGCCTGGGACAAGTTCGAGGCCGACGGGACGCAGGTCACGCGCCTGAGCCAGGACGACGTCGAACTGATGACCGAAGTGGCCGTGCCGATCTGGTTCCAGTACGCCAACCGCGATCCGAACGCGGCGCGCATATTCCAGATCCAGCTCGACTACATGCAGTCGGGGTCGCTTGGCTACGTCGATCCGCTTCTGACCGAAGGACTGGAACTGGATCTCTGATCCCGTTCCGACCCTCATCCAAGGCCACCCGGCATCACCGGGTGGCCTTTTCCCGGGCGCAATATCCATAACAAGAGGCATCCATGCCTGGTCTCAGCTTCACGCTGCCCCATTGGCTGTACTGGGTGGGGCTCATCGCCTTTCCCCTGATCGCCATGGCGCTGGCCCGCCGGCCGCAAGACGGCCCCCGCCGATACTCCACGGCCCTCGGCTACATGATCCTCGTCACCGGCGGGATCATCGGCCTGCACAGGTTCTATCTGAAAAGCCTGTGGGGCTTCGTTTTCATACCAGTGTTCCTTGTCGTGCTTTACGCCAACGGCCAGCAGCAAGAAGCGCGTTCGGTCCTGTCGGACGTGCAGAACCAGTCGCGGATCGCCGAACGCACGCTTGAAAGCGAGCGGCCACGGCTTGAAGAGGCGGAAGCCGCCCTGCCCGGCCTACGGGAGGAATTCGAGGCCGCCGAAGAGGGCTCTTTCACCCAACGCGCGGCCGAACGGCGCGTGCAGCGGGCCGAGCAGACCGTCGAGCGCGCCGAGCAGCGCATCGCCGAGGCCGAGGAGGTTCTTGGACAAATCGAGCAACCGCTCGTCGAAGCGCGCGAGACCCGCGACTTCTGGTCGAACCTCGGGCTCTGGGCGCTATACCTGATCCTGGCGCTGCTGGCGGTCGACGCCGTGCTTCTGCCCGGGCTCGTCCGCCGCGCGAACCGACACCTCGAGCATGAGCCCGAGCCGGATCACAACCTGAGCTCCGCGGCACCGGGCGAGGACGTGAAGGACGACCGCGATCTTGCCGAGAACTGGATCGACCGGCTGTCGCTCTTCTGCGGCGAGTTCGTCAGCTACTGGGCCGTCATCGCCGTCTTCGTCTACTACTACGAGGTCATCGCGCGGTACGTCTTCAACAGCCCGACCAACTGGGCGCACGAGGCGATGTACCTGATGTTCGGCATGCAGTACCTGATCGCCGGCGCGTACGCGATGCTGACCGAAAGCCACGTGCGGGTCGACATCTTCTATGCGCCCATGCGCCGCAAGAACAAGGCTTGGGTCGATCTGCTGACCTCGATCTTCTTCTTCATCTTCGCCGGCACGCTGCTGGTGACGAGCTGGATCTTCGCCATGGACGCCATCGCCGTGCCGTCGGGCAATGCGCTCGTCTCGGACTGGGCGCGGGGCGAGATCAGCCTGGGTCAGATGATGGCCGACTGGAATCTCGACCAGTGGACGGATCCCAACATTCGGTGGGGCGAGATCAGCTTCAACGAGTGGGAGGTACCGCTCTGGCCGATGAAATGGGTGATGGTGATCGGCGGCCTGCTCCTGGTGCTTCAGGGCATCTCGAAAGTGGGCAAGGACATCCGCGCCATCGCGAGGGGAGAATAAGAGTATGGGTCTCGAAATCGGGATCGAGTGGCTGACACTCATCATGTTCGGGAGCCTTCTCGCGCTCCTGATGGCGGGCCTGCCGCTGGCCTTCGTCACCGGCGGCCTGGCGTGCGTGTTCCTGTTCATCCTGGGCGACGAGAGGGCGCTCAACATCGTGCCGTCGCGGATCTTTCCGCTGATGACGAATTACCAGTTGTCGGCCATTCCGCTGTTCATCTTCATGGCCGCGATGCTCGAAAGGGCGGGCATCATCAACGACATGTTCGACGTCATCTACAAGGTGCTGGGCGGCGTGAAGGGCGGCTTGGCGGCCGCCACCATCATCGCGTCGACCGTCCTGGCCGCGATGGTGGGCGTCATCGGCGCGGCAGTGGTGACCATGGGCATCATCGCCCTGCCCGCGATGCTCGAACGGAAGTACGACCCCAAGATCGCCATGGGTTCGATCATGGCCGGCGGCACGCTGGGCATTCTGATCCCGCCGTCGATCCTGGCCATCATCTACGCCGTCGTGGCCGAGCAGTCGGTGGGCGAGCTGTTTATCGGCGCAGTCATACCGGGCCTGATGCTGTCGGGCTTCTACATCGCCTACGTCGTCATTCGCAGCTACATCAATCCGCAGCTCGGGCCCCCGATCCCGCCGGCGGAGCGGGTCTCGACCGGCGAGAAGATCCGCCTGCTGGGCAATATGGCCGCGCCTATTGCACTGATCGTGATCGTGCTGGGCGTCATCTTCTCGGGCGTGGCCACGCCGGTCGAGGCCGCGGGCATCGGCACCTTCGGCGCCTTCATCGTGGCCGCCATCCATCGCAAGCTCGACTGGGCGACGATCCGCGAGGCCTGCATCACGACGCTGAAGGCCAGCGCGATGGTCATCTGGATCATGTTCGGCGCGACGATCTTCGTCGGGCTTTACGTGCTCGAAGGCGGCCAGCAGTTCGTGCAGGAGGCCCTGGCGGCGACCGGCCTGGGCCCGTGGGGCATCCTGATCATCATGCAGATCCTGCTGGTGGCGCTGGGTATGTTCCTGGACTGGGTAGGCATCCTGCTTCTGTGCGTCCCGATCTTCGTGCCGATCATCAAGGCGCTCGGCGCGGCGTCGTTCGGGCTCGACAGCCCCGACGACCTGGTGCTGTGGTTCGGTGTTCTCTACCTGGTGAACATGCAGATGAGCTTCCTGTCGCCGCCCTTCGGCTACGCGCTGTTCTACCTGCGCGGCGTGGCCCCGCCCGAGATCCCGATGACCGACATCTTCAAGGCGGCCCTGCCCTTCCTGTTCCTGCAGATCGTCGGGCTGGTCACCTGCATGCTGTTCCCGCATGTCATCACCTGGCTACCGCGGCTGGTTTACGGTTAAACTCGCCAGCGTTCGAAAACGTCGAAAGGGGCCTCGCGGCCCCTTTCCTTTCTTTGAACCGAGCCACGGTTCGAGAACGCGGCTGCGCGTGAGCCGAGACCGGCGCAGGGTTCCGGTGCAACGACCGGCAAAGCTCTCCGATCTCGTTGCCGCAGGCAGACCGGTCGTTCGGACTAGCTCAACCCGCCCGCCTCCGACCGCTCGCCGAGCGCCAGGCGAAGGCTCACGTCGAGGTGCCGGCCGAGCGCACGCTCGGCGGCCGCGCGGTTGCGGGTCCTCAGCGGGTACAAGATGGCCAGATGCTCGGCCAGCACGCGGCGCGCATTGTCGGGCGTGACCCTCAACCGGTTCTGGACCGCCATGCGGATCTTGATCGCCGTCACGCGATAGACCCGCGCGACGAGGTCGTTGCGCATTGCGGCCACGAGCACCTCGTGCATGTCCCAGTCGTGCGCCTGGATTTCTCGGACCAGGTCCTGCCGTGCCTCCACGCGGCGCGCGGCATCTTCATGCCACGCGATCCACCCGTCGATCGTCGTCGCGGGCAGCCGGTGGATGACGTCGGGGATGGCAGCAAGCTCGATCATGCGCCGCATCTGGTACGCGTCCCGGACGAAGGCCACGTCGAGGCTGGGCACCTTGAGCCCGCGCTTCGGCAGAGTTTGAAGTAGCCCTTCGCCTTCCAATCGCGGGATCGCCTCGCGGATCGAACCGAGCGTCGCGCCGGTGCGGGCGACCAAGTCGCGCTGAGAGATGATCTGCCCGGGCTGCAGCGCGCCGCTGTTCAGAAGGTCCACGATGCTCTCATACGCCGTCTGCCGGAGCGACGCGGAATGCGTCGCATGCTCCGTCTCGTCCGAGTTGGGCGCGCGCATCCGCATGATTTTCCTCTTTTCCTTTGCCTAACCATCCACTGACATGTTAGCCGCGTGTCAGTGGGCGTACCACGACGAACGCCGGAATCACAGTCATGCTGCAGCGGTCTCGTCGTGCAACAGATCGGGTCCGGACCCTCGGTGACGCACCACGACATGCGAAGACGACGCAAAAGGGAGGACAAGATGAAGACGACCTTTACCCGCCGCACGGCGCTGCTCGGCGCCGCCGGCTTCGCCACCATGCTCGCCGCGATGCCGGCGCTCGCCCAGGACAAGGTGACGCTGCGCCTGTCGACGCCGGCATCCGACACCGACCAGCGCTCCATCGCGCTTGAGGAGGTCTTCGCGCCCGCTGTAGCCGATTTCGCCGACTACGAACCGCACTACAATGCCTCGCTCATCGCGCAGGGCAGCGAACTGGAATCCATCGCGACCGGCGACCTCGAAATGTCGATCACCTCGGCGCAGGAACTCGCGACCTTCTTCCCCGACTGGTCAATCTTCGCCGCCGGTTACGTCCTTCAGGACGCCGACCACCAGGTCGCGGTGTTCAACGACCCGCTGATGGATCCCTTCAAGCAGGAGGTTGAGGACGAGCTGGGCGTCAAGCTGCTCGCGCCCATGTACCTTGGCCGGCGCCACGTGAACCTGCGCCAGACGCGCGACGAGGTCGATGTGCAGACGCCCGAAGATCTGAGCGGCATCAACCTGCGGATGCCCGGCACCGACGCCTGGCAGTTCCTTGGCCGTGCGCTCGGCGCGAACCCCACGCCCATGGCCTTCACGGAGGTCTACACCGCGCTCCACACCGGCGCAGTGGACGGACAGGACAACCCGCTGCCGACGGTGGTGGACGCGAAGTTCTACGAGGTGACGAACCAGATCGCGCTGACTTCGCACCTGGTGGACTGGAACTTCATCGCCATGTCGAAAGAGGTCTTCGACGGCCTCACGCCCGAGCAGCAACAGACCGTGCAGGAGGCCGCCGTCGCCGCCGCCGACTCGGGCCGCCAGGCGCAGCTTGCGAAGGAGGAGGAGCTTCGCAGCTTCCTCGAAGAGCAGGGGCTGGCGATCTACGAGCCCGACCTCGACGCGTTCCGCAGCCACGTGCAGGAGATGTACCTGGACAGCGAGTTCGCGGAGGCCTGGCCCGAGGGCGTGCTCGAACAGATCAACGCGCTCGGCAACTGATCGCGCGACGCTCGGAACGGGGTCTTGATGACACCGATCGTGAAATGGCTCAGACGCGGAGCCGAGGGCGTGGCGGCCATGATGATGGCCGCCATGTTCGCCACGTTCATCCTCCAGATCGTCGTCCGCTACACGGCGCGGCTCGACTGGCTGGCCGAGGCGGTGCCGCTGCTCGATCCCAGCGGCTTCGGCTGGACGCTCGAGTTCTGCCTCGTGCTCTGGGTCTGGATCATCTTCTTCGGCAACGCCTTCGTCGTGCGCGAGCGTGATCACGTGACCTTCGACATCGTCTACACATCGGTTAGTCCGCGCCTGCGCAAGTGGTTCGCGGTGATCGGCGGAGTGCTGCTGTGCGGCGGCCTGCTGTGGTCCGTGGCGCCGACCTGGGACACCTTCAGCATCCTGCGGCTCAAACGGCCGGCCACGCTGTCGGCGCTGCTGGGTGACTGGGTGCGGGTGCGCGACATCTATTCGATCTACTTCGTCTTCCTCGTCGTCGTCGCCCTGCGATACGCTTGGCGCGCGTGGACGGCGATGCGCCACGGCGCGGACGGCCACCACCTGCCGTACGAGTAGCGCCGCACCGAATGACACTCGAATTCACCCTCTGCCTCGCCTCGCTGTTCCTCCTCGCCGCGATCGGGCTGCCGATCGCCTATGCGATCCTGCTGTCGGCGTTCCTGTACCTCGCCGTCGGCGGCCAGAACGTCGGGACCGCGGGGAAGGTTCTGCTCGACGGGCTTTACCAGAGCTTCATCTTGCTGGCCGTCCCGCTTTTCATCGTGGCCGCGAACATCATGAACGCGGGCACCATCAGCGACCGGCTCCTGCGGTTCTGCATAGCGCTGGTCGGGCGCTTCCGAGGCGGGATGGGCCACGTCAACGTCGTGGCCTCGCTCATCTTCTCGGGCATGTCCGGCTCGGCGGTCGCCGACGCGGCGGGCATCGGGAAAATCATCATCGACATGATGACCAAGTCGGGCCACTACACCCGCGGCTACGCCGCCGCGATCACAGCGGCGTCGGCCACCATCGGCCCGATTATCCCGCCATCGATCCCGATGGTGCTTTACGCGCTCGTCTCGAATACCTCCATCGGGTACCTTTTCCTCGGGGGCATCCTGCCCGGCCTCTTCATGGGCGCCGTGCTGATGGCGATGAACTACTGGATCTCGGCCCGCCGGGGATTCGCGCTGGAAGAGCCGGTGCCGTTGCAGGAACTGCCCGGCCTGACGTTCCGCGCCTTCCCGGCGCTCCTGATGCCGGCGATCCTGCTTTACGGCATTTACGGCGGCGTCACCACGCCGACAGAGGCCGCCGCCGTCGCCGCCTTCTACGCACTGATCCTGGCCGCCGTGTTCTATCGTGCGCTGTCGCTTCGCAACTTCTACGGCATCCTCGTCGAAAGCGCGCGCTCGTCCGCCGCCGTGGGGCTGGTCATTGGCGGCGCGCTGATCCTGAACTACATCGTTGCATCCGAGAACATCCCCGACCTCGTCGCGCAGTCGCTCGTCGGGCTCGACGTTCCGCCGCTGGTCTTCCTGCTGGGCGTCAACGTGCTGATCCTGCTGTTGGGCTGCGTGCTCGACGCCTCGACGATCATCCTGGTGATCATCCCGCTCTTCCTGCCCACGTGCCGCGAGTTAGGCATCGACCTGGTGCATTTTGGTGTCGTCGCGGTGGTCAACTGCATGATCGGCCTGATCACGCCGCCCTATGGCGTTCTGCTTTTCGTGATCAACGCGGTGACGCGCATCCCGCTGGTCGAGATCATCCGCGAGGTCTGGGCATTCCTCGGCGTGCTTATCCTCGCGCTTCTCGTCCTGGTCCTTTTCCCGGGCATCACCCTCTGGCTGCCGCGCGTGTTCGGATACGAAGCCTGATCCCGCGCCGCCCCCAACCGCAGGAGCCTGCCATGTCGTCCTCCATCAACGGCATCATCCCCGTGATGATCACGCCCTTCACCCCCGAAGACCGCATTGACTGGGCGGGCTACGAAGCGCTGATCGAGTGGTACATCGCCAACGGGTCCGAGGCACTCTTCGCCGTCTGCCAATCCTCCGAGATGCAGTACCTATCGCTGGAAGAGCGCGTGGCCCTCGCACGCTTCACGGCCGAGAAGGTCGCGGGGCGCGTTCCGGTCGTCGCCTCCGGCCACATCTCCGACAGTTTCGATGCACAGAAGGAGGAACTGCTGGCCGTCGCCGACACCGGAGTGGACGGCGTGGTTCTGGTGACCAACCGCCTCGCCGCGCCCGACGCCGGAAGCGACGCCTTGCGTTCGCACCTCGACGCCCTGCTGGCCGCCCTGCCCCACGACATGCCGCTGGGTCTGTACGAATGTCCCGCCCCCTACCGCCGACTGCTGACGGACGAGGTATTCTCGTACTGCGCCGAAAGCGGGCGCTTTACCCTGCTCAAGGACGTGTCTTGCGACGTCGAGACGGTGAAGCGGCGGGCGAAGCTGGCGGAGGGTACGCCGCTTGAGATCAGCAACGCCAACTCCGCCATATCTTGGCCGCTTATGAAGTCCGGCCAGCGCGGCTTCTGCGGCGTCATGCTGAACATCCACCCCGACCTCTACCGCTGGATGCAGGATCACGGAAGAGATCATGTGGACCTCGCCGAGGAGCTCGCCGTCTTCCTCACGCTGTCGGCGGTCTCCGAGGGGCTCGGATACCCGAAGCTTGCCAAGATCGTGCATCAGCGTCTGGGGACGTTCGCGCATGCCGGCAGCCGCGCCGTCCCCTATGACGTGCGCGAGCGTCACTGGGCGCTCGACGCGATCATCTACCGACTGCTGCAAGGGAGTGAAGACTTCCGCGGCAAAGTCGCGGCCGCCGCTTAAGCCCGTCTCCACGTCCTGCGCCCGGACATTCACCGGGAACAATCGTCCACCTCGGGCGTGGCGGAAAGGAAGGCGGCGTCCGTGCAAGGCGGCAGGGCGGGATACGCTGCCTTATCTTCTCGCGCCGCGTTGAAGCCGGCGCTGGAAATCGACAGGTATGTCGCCGGACCTGAAAAGGAGTTGTACGATGCTGAAGACTTTCGCAGCTGCCGCCGCGCTGAGCGCCGGCCTAACCGGCGCCGCCTTCGGACAGGAGGCGGAGACCCTGCGCGTCGGAATGTCCGGCGGCTATTTCCCGTTCACCTTCGTGCAGCAGGACGAGCTTCAGGGCTTCGAGGTCGACCTGATGAACGCCATCGGCGAAGAAGCCGGGCTGAACATCGAGTACGAGACGATGTCGTTCTCGGGCCTCGTCGGCGCCCTCGAGTCCGAACGGATCGACACGATCGCCAACCAGATCACCATCACGCCCGAGCGCGAGGCGAAGTTCGCCTTCACCGATCCCTATGTCATTGACGGTGCGCAGGTGGTGACCAAGGAAGGCAACGACCAGATCGAGGGCGTGGAGGACCTGCGCGGCAAGACGGTTGCGGTGAACCTCGGCTCGAACTTCGAGCAACTTCTGCGCGACCTGCCCTACGCGGACGAGATCGACATCCGCACCTACGAGTCCAACATCGAGCAGGACACCGCGCTCGGCCGCGTGGACGCGTTCGTGATGGACCGCGTGTCGTCGGCCCAGGTGATCCAGGAAAGTCCGCTGCCGCTGGAACTCGCAGGCCAGCCGTTCTCCGAGATCCGCAACGCCTATCCCTTCCGCGACACCGAGGAAGGCCGCGCCCTGCGCGACCGGGTCGACGCGGCGCTGGATACACTGGAAGAGAATGGCACCCTGACCGAAATCTCGCAGAAGTGGTTCGACAACGACATCACCTCTGCCGCGGCAGAGTGATCTGACCGATGCGGGCGCTCGATCTGGACTACATGCTGGGTCTCGTGCCCGTCATCCTGGGCTACGTGCCCCTGACGCTGTTCATGGCGGTGGCGGGGATGGCGTTCGCGCTCGTCCTCGCTTCGCTTCTCGCAGTCGAGCGGGTGATCCGCGTGCCGGTGCTCGACTGGTTCGTGGTGCTGTTCATCAGCTTCTTCCGTGGCACCCCGCTTCTGGTGCAACTGTTCCTGTTCTACTACGGGCTGCCGCAAGTGCTGTCGTTCCTGACCAACATCAACGGGGTGACAGCGGCGATCATGGGCCTGACCCTGCACTTCTCGGCCTATATGGCCGAGAGCATCCGCGCCGCCATCGCCGGCGTCGACCGCAGCCAGTGGGAGGCGGCGCAATCCATCGGAATGACGCAGGGCCAGATGATGCGCCGCATCGTCCTGCCACAGGCCGCCCGGATCGCCGCGCCGACGCTGGTCAACTACTTCATCGACATGATCAAGGGCACGTCGCTGGCCTTCACCCTCGGCGTGACGGAGATGATGGGCGCCGCGCAGAAAGAGGCGGCGGGCAGCTTCCTCTACTTCGAGGCGTTCCTCGTCGTAGCCCTGATCTACTGGCTTCTGGTCGAGACGCTGAGCCAGGGACAGAAGCGGCTGGAAAGCCGCCTGAACAGGGCGTTCGCACGATGATCTCGATCAAGGGCCTGACCAAGCGCTTCGGCGGCACGACGGTGCTGGATGACATCGACCTCGACATCGCCGAGGGCGAAAGGGTCGTGGTGATCGGCCCCTCGGGCACGGGCAAGTCGACGCTCCTGCGCTGCCTCAACTTCCTCGACCGGCCGGACGAGGGAACGATTACCATCGGCGACCTGAGCGTCGATGCGGCTCGGGCGTCGAAGGCCGACATCCTCGCGCTCCGCCGCCGGACCGCGTTCGTGTTCCAGAACTACGCGCTGTTTGCCAACCGAACTGCGCAAGAGAACATCATGGAGGCGCTCGTCACCGTCCAGAAGCGCCCCAAAGCCGAGGCGGCCGAGCGCGCCCGCGAGATCCTGCGAGAGACCGGGCTTTCGGACAAGGGCGACAGCTATCCGGCGGCGCTGTCGGGCGGGCAACAGCAGCGTGTGGGTATCGGGCGGGCCATGGCCATCGGCGCCGACGTGATGCTGTTCGACGAGCCGACCTCGGCGCTCGATCCCGAATGGGTGGGCGAGGTGCTCGACCTGATGCGGCGCGTTGCCCGGAAGCGGCAGACGATGCTGATCGTCACGCACGAGATGCAGTTTGCCCGCGAGATCGCAGACCGCATGGTGTTCATGCACGGCGGGCGGATCGTGGAAGCCGGCGAGCCGGAGCAGATCTTCGGAGCGCCCAAGGACGAGCGACTGCAACGCTTCCTTCAGCGCGTCGGGAGATAAACGAGCGCCTGCGAAGGTTGCGCGCCCTCTGCGGCAGCGACAATTCGCTTTGCCGAGGTCGCAGTAGCTCGTCGCGAGCGGCCTTCAGAAACTGGTCGGGCGGCTCCCGGCTTACCGGACGCCGCCCACTCCGCGATGTCCGACGATCTTACTGAGCGGCCTGCTCGAACAGCCCGTCGAAGATCTTGCCGGCCTTACCGCGGTGGTCGACCGCCTTGGCCACCTCGACGTTCGCGGCCTCGCCCACATCGATCAGCGCGACCATCCCCATCGCGTAATGCGGGGTGCACTTGACGCCATAGACGCCTTCCTCGTTCACGGTCAGGCGGAACTCGTCGCCGAGCTTGCTCTTGAACGGCTCCACGCCCTCGGGAAGCATGCCGTCGATGCTTTCGGCGTTGTGCCCCTTGTCGGTGGGCAGGAAGACGATCTCGTCGCCCGGCTGCGCCGCGACATAGGCGGGCTCGAACACCATCATGCCCGCCTCGCCCCGGTTGAGCATCTTGACCTCGTGCACCTCGGCCTGCGCGGCTCCGGCCATGAGGGCGGCGGCGACGGCGGCGGTAAGGATGCTGCGCATGTCTGTTTCCTTTCTTGGTCTCTCATGCGTTCCG
>NZ_FOXA01000011.1 GCF_900115595.1 Tranquillimonas alkanivorans | reverse complement strand
GATAACGGGCCCGAGTTCGCCGCCCGAAAGGTCCGTGAATGGATCGAAGCCGTGGGCGCGAAAACTGCCTTCATAGAGCCCGGATCACCGTGGGAGAACGGCTATTGTGAGAGCTTCAACGCCCGCTTCCGCAACGAGCTGCTCGACGGGGAGATCTTCTACTCGCTCCGCGAGGCCCAGATCCTCATCGAACAATGGCGGCGCCACTACAATACCATCCGCCCCCATAGCGCCCTGGGCTACAGACCGCCTGCCCCGGAAGCCATCGTCACCGTCGACCGAAGGAGGGCAATGCATTAACAATCAACCTGGACCACTCGAATGGGGCAGTTCACGGGCGCGACCTTCTACGAGATCGGCACGCGACTGTCCCACTCGGACTTCAAGTCGTCCGCTCGTATGTCCAGGACGTCGATCGGGAGCTACTGGCCGAGCGCGGCTTCGACCGCGTGCAGAAGGCCCCGAAGACGGCGGGTGTACCACGCCCTGCGAACCGTGGGACACATTCGGGCCAGAAGTCCAATATTATAAGGCTTTCGGAGAGGATGTGGCAGCCCGTAGGGGAATCGAACCCCTCTTTCCAGGTTGAAAACCTGGCGTCCTAACCGATAGACGAACGGGCCACTCTGTTGTGCCTGGCGGTCAGTGCCGCGCTTGGCGTGAGGCGGTGTCTACGGAATTCGAAAACCGGTGGCAAGGGGATTTTTCCAACTTTCCGCTACGAAAACCTCAGAAAATGCGGTGACGGAGGGGCAGGGCGCCGCTCAGGCGGGCGCGGCGTCCTCCAGCCTGAGTTGCACGCGCTGGCGGCCGCCCCAGTGGTTGATCTCAAGCCGGCCGGCGAGGTGGAAGCGCTTGCCGCCGTGGCCGTCGAGCGCCGGCCCGATGCCGCCGTCGAAAGCTCCGAAGCAGATCGCCTCGAGCGCGGGACCCATGCCGTCGGTGAAGCCGATCTTCAGGTGGCCTTCTCCGACGCGCCGGACGTGGCTGACGCGCTGTTCGGCGAAGGCGAAGCGGGGGGCGGGGGCGCCCGCGCCGAAGGGTCCGGCCGATTCGATCTGGGCGATCAGGTCCGGGGTCGCGGCGGTCGTCATCAGCAGCCCGTCGAGGCGCAGGTCGCTGGGCCCGCGCTCGGCCGCGCCCTGGCGGTCGAGCAGTTCGGCAAGACGCTTCATCGCCGGCTCGAGCTTGTCCTGCTCCACCGTCAGGCCCGCGGCCATCTTGTGACCGCCGCCCTTCAGCAGCAGCCCTTCGGCCGCGACTCGGTGGATGCTGGCGCCGAGATCCACGCCCGAGATCGAGCGGCCGGAGCCCTTGCCGATGCCGTTCTCCAGCCCGATCACCACGGCGGGGCGGTTCGTCGACTCCTTCAGTCGCGACGCGACGATGCCGACGACGCCCGGGTGCCAGCCTTCGCCCGCCGCCCAGACGAGCGGGCCGTCGAGGCCGCGCTGCGCCGCCTGTTCCAGCGCTTCCTCGCGCACGCGGCCCTCGATCTCGCGCCTCTCGGTGTTGAGCTGGTCGAGCTTCTCGGCCAGCGCCGCCGCCTCGTGCGGATCGGTGGTGGACAGCAACCGCGCACCCAGGTCCGCCTGACCAATCCGGCCGCCGGCGTTCACGCGGGGGCCGAGCAGGAAGCCCAGGTGATAGGCGTTGGGCGCGGTGTCCATGCGCGCCACGTCGGACAGGGCGACGAGGCCCGCGCGCTGGCGGCGCGCCATGACCTTGAGGCCTTGCCGCACCAGCGCGCGGTTCACGCCGATCAGCGGCGCGACGTCGGCTACGGTGGCCAGCGCCACGAGGTCCAGAAGGCCCATCAGGTCGGGGCCCTTCACGTCCTCCGCCCGGAGGCGGCGGTTGGCCTCGACCAGCATCAGGAACACCACGCCGGCGGCGCAAAGGTGGCCGAGGCCGCCATCCTCGTCCTGCCGGTTGGGGTTCACGACGGCCACGCACTCGGGCAGCGTCTCACCGCCCAGGTGGTGGTCGAGCACGATGACGTCGGCGCCCTTCGCCGCCGCGATGGGGCCGTGCGAGAGGGTGCCGCAGTCCACGCAGACGATCAGGTCGTGACGGCTGGCCAGTTCGGCCATCGCCGGTTCGTTGGGGCCATAGCCCTCGTCGATGCGGTCGGGGATATACAGCGTCGCCTCGCGCCCCATGGCGCGCAGCCAGACGAGGAGGAGGGCGGCCGACGAGCCGCCGTCCACGTCGTAGTCGGCGAAGATGGCGATCCGCTCGCGCCGCTTGACCGCCGCCAGGAATCGCTCGGCGGCGGGGCCCATGTCCTTCAGCGTCAGCGGGTCGGGAAGGAGGTCACGCAGCGCCGGGGAGAGGAAGGATGCCGCTTCCTCGGCCGTCACGCCGCGGCGCACGAGGGTGCCGCAGACGGCCAGCGGCAGCGACGAGGTCTGCGCCATCGCCTCGGCCAGGCGGTTCTCTTCCAGCGAGGGACCGACCCAGCGGCGGCCGGTGAGAGAAGCGGAGACGCTCAGAAAGCAGCTGTCGGCGGTGTCCCGGGGCATGTGCGTCCATATGTAGCGGAGGGGTCAGTGCCCCTCCACCATATGGCAGGTCGCCGGGATTCGCTACCTCCAGCCGCCCGGAGACCGCTCGATCGGGTTGCGATAGCGCATTCGCCGCACCGAGCCGGTTTTCGACCGCATCAGGATCGTCTCGGCGGTCAGGAAGTCGGGCTCGCGCTTGATGCCGGGCAGGATCGACCCATCGGTGACGCCGGTGGCGGCGAAGATCACGTCGCCCGTCACCATGTCGTCGCGGGTGTAGACGCGGTCGAGGTGTTTGATCCCCGCCTTCTCGGCGCGCTTCCTCTCGTCGTCGTTGCGGAAGATGAGACGGCCGTAGATCTGTCCGCCCATGCACTTGAGCGCGGCGGCGGCCAGCACACCCTCCGGCGCACCACCCGACCCCATGTACATGTCGATGCCGGTCTGCTCGGCCTCGGCGGTGTGGATGATGCCGGCCACGTCGCCGTCGGTGATCAGCCGGATCGCCGCGCCGGTGGTGCGCAGCTCGGCGATCATCTCCTCGTGCCGGGGACGCTCGAGCACGCAGACGGTGATGTCCTCGGTCGAGACGCCGCGCGCGGCGGCCAGCGCCGAGACACGCTCGGCCGGAGACATGGCGAGCGTGACGACGCCGGGCTTGTAGCCGGGGCCGATGGCGAGCTTCTCCATATAGACGTCGGGCGCGTGCAGCAGCGTGCCGCGCGGGGCCATCGCGATGACCGTCAGGGCGTTGGGCATGTCCTTGGCCGTGAGAGTCGTGCCCTCGAGCGGGTCGAGCGCGATGTCCACCTCGGGGCCTTCGCCGCTGCCGACTTCTTCGCCGATGTAGAGCATGGGCGCCTCGTCGCGCTCTCCCTCGCCGATGACGACGCAGCCGCGGATGTCGAGCTTGTTGAGCTGGTCGCGCATGGCGTTCACGGCAGCCTGGTCGGCCGCCTTCTCGTCGCCGCGCCCGATCAGGCGGGCCGAGGCCAGAGCGGCGGCTTCGCTCACCCGGGCCAGGCCCAGGGAAAGCATGCGATCGTTGAAGTCTGGCTGTGACATCGGGTCCTCCGCGTTTCGGGTCTGCCTGCGGTCTAGCCCGCGGTCGCGCGGGCACACAAGTCTGTTACCGCCGGACAGTTCCTGTCGGCCTGCGATGCGGAGCGCCTTCAGCGCACCCCTTTGGGTGGCGGCCCTGACGGGCCGCGCTGCCTCCGGCGGGGATATTTGAGGACCGAAGATGGAGCGGGAGAGGCGTCCGGCCTCAGCGCTTGCCGGCGAACGCCTCGATCTGCGGGCGCATGCCGGCGAGGTCGTAACCGGCGTGCCCGGCCTCGGCGATGATGTCATCGACCGGGCGTTCGCCCGCCTGCGACAACGCCCAGACGATGGTGGAGCGCGTGCCCGAGCGGCAATAGGCGAAGACCGGGCCGCCGGCTTCGTCAAGCACCCGGCCCTGCGTTTCAATGTTGTCGGCGGTCATCGCGCCGTTGGTCACCGGGTTGTAGACGAAGGTCAGCCCCTCGGCCTCGGCCGCGGTGCGGATCGCCTCGGCCTGCTCGCCGGGCGGTACTTCCTCGTCGGGGCGGTTGCAGATCACCGCCTTGAAGCCCGCCGCGCGCAGGGCGGCCATATCCTCGGCCCGTACCTGGGGCGAGACGCTGTAGTCGGGGGTGATGGTCCTGATCTCCATGCCCGATTCCCTACACCGTTCCGGTCGCCGCATCCAGACGCGCGCGCAGGGGCGGGGCGGCCCACATGCCGGCCAGCATCGACAGCAGGAAGACGAGCCCCGCGATCCCGTTGAACGCCACCGAGGCCAGCGCCGGGCCGGGGCAGAGACCGGCAAGGCCCCAGCCCATCCCGAAGAGCACTGAGCCCACGACGAGGTTGTTTCCCAGGCGCGGGTCGGGCTTGGCCGGGAACGTGCCGCCGAGCGCGGGGCGCCGTTGGCTTGTCAGCCGCCACGCGATTGCCATGGGCAGGATGGCACCGCCCATCACGAAGGCGAGCGTCGGATCCCAGTCGCCAAAGACGTCGAGCCAGCCCTGCACCTTGGCCGTGTCGACCATGCCCGAGATCAGCAGCCCGGTGCCGAACAGGCCGCCGGCGAGGAATGCGAAAAGGCCGCGCATCAAATCACCCCCAGGATATGCTTGAACAGCACGACGGTCAGGCCGCCCGCGCCGATGTAGAAGACGGTCGCGACTATGCCGCGCAGCGACAGCCGCGAGATGCCGCAGACGCCGTGGCCGCTGGTGCAGCCGTTGGCGATGCGGGTGCCGATGCCGACCAGGAGGCCCGCCGCCACCAGCACCGCAAGGTTGCCGGTGATGTGGGTCTCGGGCGCGCCGAAGATCAGCGCGATCAGGCCCGGCACGCCGATGAGCCCGGCCAGGAAGGCGAGCCGCTCGCCCCCCGAGGAGTGGCCGGAGCCATCGACGAGCCCGCCGACGATGCCGCTGGCCCCCATGATCCGTCCGTTCACGAGAAGGTAGAGGGCGGCGGCGGTCCCGATGACGAGGCCGCCGGCGAGCCCCATGATCCAGTCGATGGGCATTGTATCCGTTCCTTGCTGACCGTGGCGAAGGAGCCCGCCGCTCCGGGCCCTCCTGTCGCTCCGGCCCGATCGGCGGCACCTCTCCGCTGCCGGCTAGATAGGGAGTGGCCTTTCATATTGCAAATCCTTTATATGTTTTTTCGCGCGGGACGTTGTGACGCAGGGGAATTTCGGGCTTCGGGCCGGCGGCAGGCCTTGTTAAACTTCCCCTCAGAGGGCGCAGGCCAGCGCCCCGCACGGGGAGGATGCCGATGAAGGACTTCGTACAGCGTGACGAGATCGACCGGCTGATCGACCTGGTTCTGGCCCAGCCCGCGCGCGCCGAGGAGGTGAAGGCGGTGCTGCGGGCGCGGCTTTCCGGCGCGCCGACCTTGCGGCTGGTTGCGGCGCCGGACGCGGAGCCGGAGGCCGACGACGACACCTGGGACAACGTGCCGATCTGACAGCCCTGCGCTTGACTTGCGTCAAGGCGCGGGTGGTCGCGCGACGGCAGAGTGTCCCGGATCGACGAACCGGAGGACGACATGACCGATCTGGCCAAGCGCAAGGCGCAGCTTCTCGCCCGTCTCAACGAACTCGACGTGCGGCTGCACGACATCGAGGCGGAACTCGACGCGCCGCACTCCAGCGACTGGGAGGAGTCGGCGATCGAGCGCGAGGACGACGAGGTGCTCGAACGTATCGGTGCTTCGGGGCTGGGCGAGGTGAAGGCCATCCGGGCGGCGCTAAAGCGGATCGAGGACGGCAGCTACGGCATCTGCGTGCGCTGCGGCGAAGACATCTCGGATCCGCGGCTCGACGCCGTGCCGGCGACGCCGGTTTGCCGCAACTGCGCCGCCTGATCTTTTCAAGGAGAACGCGATGTTCGAGAATCTGAAGACCTCCATCACCATGCTGCTCGAAGAGATCGCCAAGCGGCCCGAGGATCGCCACGTGTTGCAGGAGGCCCTGCGCGAGAAGATTTCGGAGATGCGGGCGCTGGGCCACGACGTGCCCGACGACATCCTGCGGTTGGAGCAGGCGCTCGAGGACCCCGAGGCCGACGAGTACTGGGACAACATGCCGGTCTGAGGCGCGCTCGTCGAACAAGCTGTTGCGTTGGGCGACACGGCGGATACAACTGCTGCCATGCAGGGTGAAGCGACCCGGCGTGAGGGAGGCCCGGCCACGGTCCGCGTTTCGTGCCGCCCCGCCTCGGGTCGTTCACCGGGACCGCAGGCGAGGACTGGCATGACGGCGCCGCTTTCCTATGACGTGCAGGGTGACCTGGCGCGGATCGTGCTCGGCGACGGGCGCGGTAACCTGCCAGACCGCGCGGCGCGGGCGGCACTTCTCGACGCGCTGGACCGGGCGGATGCCGACCCGGCGGTGCGCGCCGTGGTGCTTGCGGGCGCTGGTGGTGAATTCTTCTCCGACACCGGGCTGGACGCGCCGGACGAGGTGCACGAGGCGCCCTCGCTCGATGTGCTGTGCGCGCGGCTCGAACGGATGTCGAAGCCGGTGGTCGCGGCCCTCGCGGGGGCTGCGACAGGATCGGGACTCGAACTCGCGCTGGCGGCCCATGCGCGCGTCGGCGGCCCGCGTCTGAGCGCCGCCTTGCCCGGCGTCGCGGTCGGGCTGCCGCCCGCCGCCGGCGCGACGCAGCGCCTGCCGCGCCTCGTGGGCGCGGGCGCGGCCCTGGACATGCTGTTGACAGGCCGGGCGGTCGGCGCGGCCGAGGCAGTCGAGAAGGGGCTGGTCGACGCCGTCGACGAGGATCCGAAGGGCATTGCCGCCGCGCTGGCACTGGAGTTGGCGGCCGCGCCGCCCGTCCCGGCCTCGGAACGCGAGGAGGGGCTGGCCGACCCCGCGCGGTTCATCGCAGATGTCAAAGCCGCCCGCGCTGACCTGACGCCGGCGGCGCCGGAGGTCGTGCACCGGCTGATCGAGTGCGTCGAGGCGGCGCTGATCCTGCCCTCAGAGGCGGGGCGCGAGGTGGAGCGCACCGCCCGCACCGACTGCGAAGACAGCGACGCGGCCCACGCCCTGCGCCACGCCGCCCTGTGCGAGCGGGAGGCCGGGCGAACGGAGGGCGAAGCGGCGCGCATACATCACGTGGCCGTCGTGGGCGAGGCTGGGGCGGCGCTGGCCGCCGAGTGCCTTGCCGCCGGCCTCGAGGTGACGCTGGTCGGGCTGGAGCGGGCGGCGCTGGACGAGGCGTTGGTTGACCTTTTCGACGCGCTCGAGGCCGAGATCGCCGCCGGCCGGATGACCGAGGACCAGCGCGACGACCGGCTGGGACTTCTCGAACCCACGACACGGCTCGAATATGTCGGCGAGGCGGACGTGGTCATCGAGGGCGGCGAGAATGACCCGCGGCTCAAGACGGAACTGCTGCGCGCAATCGGTGTTGCGGCGCGGCCCGAAGCGGTCATCATGTCCGACGCGGGGCTCGACCCGGCGGCGCTTCTGGCCGAGGCCGCCGGTGATGCCGCGCGCTTCGTTGCCATCGACCTGAGCGACGGGCTCCCGGGCATCGCCGGGATGTGCGGCGCGCCCGGGGCGACGGCAGGCACGCTTGCCACTGCCACGGCGCTCCTGCGCCGCCTCGGCCGCCTGCCGGTGCGCTGCGGGGAGGCTCCGGGGCAGGTGCGGGCGGTCCTCGTCTCGGCGCTGGCGCGGGCGGTCGAACGCCTGTTGCTGGCTGGGGCGGGGCCGGACGTCATCGACGCCGCCTGCCGGGCCGATGGCTGGGCCGAAGGGCCGTGCGTGCTGCTCGACAAGCTCGGGCTGGACCGGGTGTCGTCCGAGGCGCTGACCGTCGAGGCGCATGGCTGGGGCGTGGGCGGCGTCTGGCCGCTGGCCGACCTGGCCGCCGCGGGGCTGACGGGCCGTGCCGCGGGGCGCGGGCTCTATGCCTGGCGCGGCGACGCGCCGGTGAAGCCGGCCCCCGAGGCGGCGGAGATCGGGGAGGGCGCGCAGCCCCCCGCTGCGGCCGAGATCGTCCGGCGCATCGACGCCGCGCTCGCGGCGGCGGGCGGGGCGCTCGCGGCGGCGGGCGGGGCGCTGGTCGCCGGTGGCGGCGCGGCCGGCGTGGTCGACGTGGACCTTGCCGCGCTGCATGGTCTTGGCTTCCCGCGGGCCAAGGGCGGGCCGATGATGGCCGCCGACCTGCGCGGGCTTCTGATGCTGCGCCGCACGCTGCGGACCCTGCGCGACGAGGACGCCGCGCTCTGGGCCGAGCCGGCGATCCTGGCGGAGCTGATCAAGAACGGCCGGCGTTTCACCGACCGGCCGGGTTGAGGCTCAGGTCAGGAAGATGCCGACGATCACGCACATCAGCCCAAGGCTCGACACGCCGAGCGCCCCGAGGTTGTATGCCACCAGCGACTGAAGCCTGGCGCGCAGACGATCCTCGTCCCGCTCGGTCTTGCGGATGCGGAACGCCTGGAAAATGCACCAGACGAGCCCCGCGAGCCCCAGAAGCGTCAGCGCCGCGCCGATCCAGATCAGAACTTCCATGCCGTCCCCTTCGCGTGTTCGAGCGCGTGCCTAGCCGACAGCGGCAGCCCGCGCAATCCGCCGCACTTGCCCCGCGCGGGACGGCGCGATAACAGGCGGGCTCCGAGCAGAGCAGGACCTCGACAGATGAGCGACATCACCGAACCCACGGACTCCACCTATCGCGTCACCGCGAACGAGCTGCGTTCGTTCATCGAGCGGTACGAGCGGCTCGAGCAGGAGAAGAAGGACATCGCCGACCAGCAGAAAGAGGTGATGGCCGAAGCCAAGGGGCGCGGCTACGACACCAAGGTGATGCGCAAGGTCATCGCGCTGCGCAAGCGCGACAAGGACGACATCGCCGAGGAAGAGGCGGTGCTCGAGATGTACAAGGAAGCGCTCGGCATGGCGTGAGAGCCCGCCCGCTTCGGCGGGCGCGGGCCGTCAGGCCGTGATCAGGCGCACGTCCGGGATCGCGGCGACGCGCTCCAGATCGTCTTCGTAGAGAAACGTCAGGTCGTCCGTCAGCGCCACGTCCCAGCCGGGAAGCTCCGGCGCTTCGGCTTCGGGAAGCGCGAACTTGTCGAGGAACGCCGCCGCCACCCGCCTCAGCGCACGTTCGTCGGCGGGCGGATGGCTTTTGACGTAGCTGCGCAGGCGGCTCATCCCCTCGGACGAGAGGACCGGCCGCAGCATGTCGTGCTGGCCATGCAGGTGCACCTCTGGCGCAAGCCCCGCCGCGGCACGCATCACCGCGGGCCAGACCAGCGGCGCGTCCTCGTGCCGCCAGACCGTGATCGGCGCGTCGGGGTTCGCCTCGCGGATCCGCGCGACCGTGTCCGACCAGCGCAGCCCGAGCGGCTCGAGGCGCTCCAGAAAGCCGCCGAAGTGCAGCGGATCGCCCTTCTGCGCGGCATAAAGCGCGGGCACGAAGGTGGCGGGATTGCGGATAGCGAGGTGGAAGGACACCTCGCAGCCCGGGAAGGCCCGGCGCAGCCAGGCCGTCTTGAAGGCCCGGGGATAGATTTGCCCGGCATCGAGCGCGCGGGCGGGCATCGATACGAAGCTGTCGTTTGACAGGATCAGCCGGTCGGGGTCGTCGCCCTCCAGAATCGCCTCGAGCAGCGCGTCGCGGCCGTCGGCGGTCGCCGCGTCGCCTCGCAGCTTGTTGATCACCTCGCCAATGAGCCCGCGATAGCGGCCCGGGCCGGGCACGGCGACACCACAGGCGGTGAGCGTATCGCGGTTGCCGAGCAGAGACTTGAGCAGCCGCTCGTCGTCGGTGCAATGCGCGCCGATGTGAAATGCGATTTCCATGTGATCTGTCCGTCCCCGTCGTGACGCGCACTATAGGCGGATTTGTGGACAGCGAAACCGCTTTTGGCTAAGGGCTCCGTATGTCCGACCAGAACACTCAAGCGTCCGTCCTGCCGCGTCTGCGGGCCAGCATCGACCCGTGGTCCGCCGGCGCGCTGGTGATCGCCGGGCTGGTGCTGCTGCCCATCCTCGCGGTGCTTTGGATCGCGCTGAACCCGACCGGCAACATCTGGCCGCACCTGATCTCGACGACGCTGCCGCGCTATTTCGGCAACTCGGTCCTGCTGATGCTGTCGGTGGGCGTGCTGTCGGCGCTGATCGGCACGGGCGCGGCGTGGCTGGTCGTGATGTATCGCTTTCCCGGCCGGCGCTGGCTGGAGTGGCTTCTGCTGCTGCCGCTGGCGATCCCCGCCTATGTCGGCGCCTATGCGCTGGTGGATTTCCTGGAATATGCCGGACCGGTGCAAACCACACTGCGTGCGCTTTTCGGGTGGGAGACGGCGCGCGATTACTGGTTCCCCGACATCCGGTCGCGCGGGGCGGCGATCCTGGTGCTGACGGCGGCGCTTAACCCGTACGTCTATCTCTTGGCGCGGGCCGCGTTCCGCGAGCAGTCGGGCGGCGGGTACGAGGTGGCGCGGGCGCTGGGCGCCGGCCCGTTCGAAAGGTTCTGGCGCGTGGGCCTGCCCTTGGCGCGGCCCGCCATCGCCGCCGGCACCGCCATCGTGATGATGGAGACGGTGAACGACTACGGCGTGGTGGAGTATTTCGGGGTGCAGACGCTGACCACCGGCATCTTCACCGTCTGGCTCGAAATGGCGAACGCGGGCGGCGCGGCGCAGATCGCCTGCGTCATCCTTGGCCTCGTCCTGGCGCTGGTGGCGCTTGAGAAGGTGAGCCGCCGCAAGGTGCGCTTCTACCGCGCTTCGCGGCAAGAGCGCCCGGTCGAGGCGATCGACCTGCACGGCTGGCCGGCCTGGGCGGCCATGGCGGCCTGCGTCATCCCCTTCGCCGCCGGCTTCATTCTGCCCTTCGGCGTGATCCTCTGGCACGCGCTCGGCAACCTCGAGAACTGGTCCGATCCGGACCTTCTGCGCGCCTTCTGGCACACGGTGTCGGTGGGCGGCGCGGCGGCGGCGCTGACGGTCGTGGCCGCCGTCTTCATGGTCTACGGCGTGCGCCTGACGGGGCGGGGGCTGCCCAAGGCGCTGCTGCCGCTGACCACCATCGGCTATGCCGCGCCGGGGGCGGTGCTGGGGCTGGGCATCCTGATCCCGCTGGCGGCCACGGACAACGCGGTGGCGGACTTCGTGGCCGCGACGACAGGCTGGGACCCGGGGCTGATCCTGACGGGTTCGGCCGCCGCGATCGTCTATGCCTATTCCGTGCGTTTCTTTGCCATCGCCCAGGGGGCGGCCGACGCGGCGATGGGGCGCGTGTCGCCCAGCCTGCCGATGGCGGCGCGGGCGCTGGGGCGCACCGCTGGGGGCGCGCTGCGCGAGGTCTATGTCCCGATGATGCGCGCCTCGGTCGGCACGGCGCTGCTGCTGGTCTTCGTCGACTGCGTGAAAGAGCTTCCGGCCACGCTGCTCTTGCGGCCCTTCAACTACAACACGCTGGCCACGCGGGTGCACGAGCAGGCGTCGCTGGAGAAGATCGGGCAGGCCGCGCCGGCGGCGGTGCTGGTGATCGGGGTCGGGCTGGTCGCGGTGATGGTGATGGCGCGCACGAACCGCGCCACGTGACCAGCCGCGCCGCCCGCCGATCAGGCACACGTCGCGCCGCGACCTGTGCGCGAGTGGCGAATGTTGCGGATGCAACCGCTGTCTATATTCTGGACGAGGTTCAACGTGACAGGACAGACATGACCCGCCCCATCGTCGGCATCATCGGCAATCATCACCTGATCAACGACCAGTACCCGGCCCATGCCGGCGGCTCGATGAACTCCGAGGCCGTGGCCGAGGTGTCGGGCGCGATGCCGCTGTTGATCCCAGCCGACCCGCGCTTCGTCTCGGTCGACGAGTTGATGGAGGCCTGCGACGGGTTCCTGTTCACCGGGGGCCGGCCCAACGTCCATCCCGAGGAGTACGGCGAGGCCGCCACCGAGGCGCACGGTGCCTTCGACCGCGCGCGCGACAGCGTGGCGCTGCCGCTCATCCGCGCCTGTGTCGAGCAGGGCCAGCCGTTTCTGGGCATCTGCCGCGGGTTTCAGGAGGTCAACGTCGCGATGGGCGGGACGCTTTATCCCGAGATCCGCGACCTGCCGGGGCGGATGAACCACCGCATGCCGCCCGACGGCACGCTGGAGGAAAAGTTCGCCCTGCGCCACAAGGTCAGCTTCACGCCCGGCGGAGTCTTCGCGCGCCTGATGGGCGCGGACGAGGTCCTGACCAACACGCTGCACGGGCAGGGGATCAAGCGCCCCGGCAAGCGGGTGGTTGTGGATGGCACCGCGCCCGACGGCACGCCCGAGGCGATCTATATTGACGGGGCACCCGGCTTCACTCTGTCGGTCCAGTGGCATCCGGAGTGGCGGGCGGCGACGGATCCGGTGTCGCGTCCGCTGTTTCAGGCGTTCGGCCAGGCGGTCGCGGCCTGGGCCGCGGAACGCGCGCCGGCACCCGTTCGAAAGATCGCCTGACCGGCTCGGTCCCGAAGACGCGCTCGCCGTAGCTGCGCGTGGCGGCCAGCAGCGTTGCGTCCGGGTTGTCGGTGCAAAACAGCAGGATGCCCGTGGCGATGTCGGTGCTGCTGGACGCGTCGAGCGGCTCGCCCTCGACCAGAGCGTCGCCCGCGTCGATGCGCCCGGCTATGTAGCCGAGCGCCCAATCGGCCGCCTGCGCCAGCACAGACACGTTTTCGACCCCCACGAGATCTGCGCAGGGCGACAGGCCCACTCCGCCGATGCCGGCCGCCGCGGCCTCTTCGGCCAGCGTCCCCTCGGCTTTCTGCGCCGCGGTGGGGAAAGCCGCCGTCGCGGCAGCCATCGCCAAGATGATCCGTGCCAGCATTCCTTGCTCCGCCGGTTGCCGCTGGACGCCCCACGCAGCCGGGGCGTAGGGTCGCCGTCGCACCCGACAAATGAGGCCCACCGATGAAACGTTCCCGGATCAACGACATCATGCGCGCCGCGGACGAGATGATCCGCGCCCATGGCTTCGTCCTGCCGCCCTTCGCCTACTGGACGCCGGAGGAGTTCCGACGGCGAACGGATGCCGCGCGGATAGTGGACACGCGGATGGGCTGGGACATCACCGATTACGGGCAGGGCGACTTCGACCGGCAGGGGCTGTTCCTGTTCACCCTGCGCAACGGCGACCTGTCGGACCTCGAGCGGGGCAGGGGCATGTGCTATGCCGAGAAGCTGTTGATTTCGCGGCAGGATCAGCTGAGTCCGATGCACACGCACCGGATCAAGGCCGAAGACATCATCAACCGCGGCGGCGCGACCCTCGCCGTCCAGCTTCACGGCTCGGACGCCGACGGCAATTTTGACATCGCCGCGGGCGGGCACGTGCTGTGCGACGGAATCGTGCGGGAATACGCGGCGGGGGAAGTGCTGAAACTGGCTCCGGGCGAAAGCGTCACGCTGATGCCCGGCGACTGGCATGCCTTCTGGGGCGAGGGCGGAGACGTGCTGATCGGCGAGGTCTCGACCGTCAACGACGACCTGACCGACAACGTCTTCCGCGAAGATATCGGCCGGTTCTCGGAGGTCGAGGAGGACGAGGCCCCGCTGCACCTGCTGGTCAGCGACTACGACGCCTGGCTGCGCTGACGCCGTGCGCTGGCTCGACCTTCCGCCCGTCTGGCTGCTGGCCTTCCTCGTGCTGGCCTGGACGCAGTCGACGTATCTGCCGCTGGTGGCATTCGGAGCATGGGCGGACTGGCTGGGCTGGACGCTGGTCCTCGCCGCCGTCGCGCTGATGGCGGCGGCGGTGGCCGGCTTCGCCCGGCACCGCACGACCGTCATGCCACGCGGGCATCCCACCGCGGTGATCCGCACCGGTGTCTACCGCGTCAGCCGCAATCCCATCTATCTTGCCGATGCGCTGGCGCTGGCGGGCTTCTCGCTGGTCTGGAGCTCGCTTCTGGGTCTCGCGCTTGTTCCCGTCTTCGTCTTGATCATCGAAAGGCGCTTCATCCGAGGAGAAGAGGCGCGCCTGCGCGACACCTTCGGCGAAGTGTATCACGATTATTGCGAGAAGACGCGTCGCTGGATCTGAATCGTTCTCCCCCCTGTCCTTCGGCTTGTGAACGCGGGCTCCTTTGACTAGAACCCCACGCTGACTGCGCCCGCGACCGACGGGCGTGCGAGGGATGATGAAGGAGAGAAACTCCATGAAGATCGGAACACCCGCCGAGGTGATGCCGGGCGAAGCGCGCGTGGCGATGACGCCCGACAGCGCGAAGGCCCTGCAGAAGCTCGGCTATGACTGCGTGATCGAGGCGGGGGCCGGCACGCGCGCCGGCTTCACCGACGACGCCTATCGCGAGGCCGGGGTAGAGGTGGTCGAGGGCGCCGACGCGCTCTGGTCCGCCGCCGAGATCGTCGCCAAGGTCCGCCCGCCCACCGAGGACGAAGCCAAGCGCCTGCGGCAGGGGCAGCTTCTGATTTCGTTCTTCTATCCGGCCTCGAACGAGGCGCTGATGGAACTGGCGAAGGACCAGGGCGCCTCCGTCATCGCGATGGACATGGTGCCGCGCATCAGTCGCGCGCAGAAGATGGACGCGCTGTCGTCGATGGCCAACATCGCCGGCTACCGCGCGGTGATCGAGGCGGGCAACAACTTCGGCCGCTTCTTCACGGGCCAGGTGACGGCGGCGGGCAAGGTGCCCCCGGCGAAGGTGCTGATCGTCGGCGCCGGTGTCGCTGGGCTCGCGGCCATCGGCACGTCCACGTCGCTGGGCGCGATCACCTACGCCTTCGACGTGCGCCCCGAGGTGGCCGAGCAGATCGAGTCGATGGGCGCCGAGTTCGTCTATCTCGACTTCGAGGAGCAGACGAAGGACGGCTCCGAGACCGGCGGCTACGCCGCGCCGTCCAGCCCCGAGTTCCGGGAAAAGCAGCTCGAGAAGTTCCGCGAGCTTGCCCCCGAGATGGACATCGTCATCACTACCGCCCTGATCCCCAACCGCGACGCGCCGGTGCTTTGGACCAAGGACATGGTCGAGGCGATGAAGCCCGGCAGCGTCATCGTCGACCTCGCCGCCGAGCGCGGCGGCAACTGCGAGTTGACGCGCAAGGACGAGAAGTTCGTCACCGACAACGGCGTGACCATCGTCGGCTATACCGACTTCCCCAGCCGCATGGCGACGCAGAGCTCGACGCTTTACGCCACAAACATCCGTCACATGATGACCGACCTGACGCCCGAGAAGGACGGCACGGTCAACCACAACATGGACGACGACGTGATCCGCGGCGCCACCATCGCCCATGCGGGTGAAGTCACCTTCCCGCCGCCGCCGCCCAAGGTGAAGGCCATCGCGGCCGCGCCGAAGAAGGACAAGCCGAAAGAACTGACGCCCGAGGAAAAGCGCGCCCAGGAAATCGCAGCCTTCAAGGCCCAGACGAAGAACCAGGTCGCGCTTCTGGGCGTGGGAGGCGTGCTGATGCTGCTGGTCGGGCTCGTTGCGCCGCCAAGCTTCCTGCAGCACTTCATCGTTTTCGTGCTGGCCGTGTTCGTCGGCTTCCAAGTGATCTGGAACGTCAGCCACTCGCTGCACACGCCGCTCATGGCCGTGACCAACGCGATCTCGTCGATCATCATCCTCGGCGCGCTGATGCAGATCGGGTCCGGCTCGTGGCTCGTGATCCTGCTGGCCGCGCTGTCGGTCTTCATGGCCGGGATCAACATCTTCGGCGGCTTCCTCGTGACGCGGCGCATGCTCGCCATGTTCCAGAAATCCTAAGAGGGCAGGAATAATGGACTTCGGATTCACTACGGCGGCCTACGTGGTCGCGGCCGTCCTCTTCATCCTGAGCCTCGGCGGCCTGTCGGGACAGGAAAGCGCCAAGCGCGCGGTCTGGTACGGCATCACGGGCATGGCGCTCGCCGTCTTCGCGACGCTGATCGGCCCGGGCTCGGGCCTCTGGCTTCTGTCGCTGATCCTGATCGCGGGCGGCGGGGCCATCGGCTGGTACGTCGCCAAGAAGGTCGAGATGACCGAGATGCCGCAGCTCGTCGCGGCCATGCACTCGCTCGTCGGCCTCGCCGCGGTCTTCGTGGGCTACAACGCCCATGTCGAGATCGGGCGCGTCACCAGCGCCTTCGCCGGCGCCGGCGTGCCGTTTCCGCTCGCGCTCGAGGGGGCCGAGGCGGCGGTGCTGGCCTCGGCCGAAGGCGTGGCCGAGACGTTCCGCGGCTTCGCTGCCATCGTCGCACACAAGACCCAGGCCGAGATCAACGTGCTCCGGCTCGAGCTTTTCCTGGGCGTGTTCATCGGCGCCGTGACCTTCACCGGCTCGGTGATCGCCTACGGCAAGCTCGCGGGCAAGGTCTCGTCGGCGGCGACGAAACTGCCGGGCGGGCACCTTCTGAACGCTACGGCGGCGGTCGTCTCGCTGATCTGCCTGGTGTGGTACTTCGGGACCGGCGGGGTGTTCCCGCTGATCCTGATGACGCTGCTCGCGCTCTTCATCGGCTACCACCTGATCATGGGGATCGGCGGCGCCGACATGCCCGTGGTCGTCTCGATGCTCAACAGCTATTCCGGCTGGGCGGCGGCGGCGATCGGCTTTTCGCTGTCCAACGACCTGCTGATCGTGGTCGGCGCGCTGGTCGGCTCGTCTGGCGCGATCCTGAGCTACATCATGTGCAAGGCGATGAACCGCTCGTTCATCTCGGTGATCCTTGGCGGCTTCGGCGGCTCGGCCGGCACCGCGACCGAGGTCGAGGGCGAAATGATCGCCACGGACGCCGACGCGGTGGCCTCGGCGCTCGAAGAGGCCGACAGCGTGGTCATCGTCCCGGGCTACGGCATGGCGGTGGCGCAGGCGCAGAACTCGGTCAGCGAGCTCACGCGCAAGCTGCGCGGTCAGGGCAAGGACGTGCGCTTCGCCATCCACCCCGTCGCCGGCCGCCTGCCCGGGCACATGAACGTGCTACTGGCCGAGGCCAAGGTACCCTACGACATCGTGCTCGAGATGGAGGAGATCAACGACGATTTCCCGGAGACGGACGTGGTCATCGTGATCGGCTCGAACGACATCGTGAATCCGGCGGCGCAGGACGACCCGAACTCGCCCATCGCCGGTATGCCGGTGCTCGAGGTCTGGAAGGCCAAGCAGGTGTTCGTGTCCAAGCGCGGGCAGGGCACTGGCTATTCCGGCATCGAAAACCCGCTGTTCTTCAAGGACAACACACGGATGCTCTACGGCGACGCCAAGGCTTCCATCGACAGCCTGCTGCAGAAGCTCGGCTGAAACGCGCGCGCCCGCCCGGCCACGACTCCCGGGCGGGCGCCCTTCCGCACCCCTTCCATCTTCGGTCCCGAAATATCCCCGGGGGTGTGGGGGCAGGCAGCCCCCACGCACATCGGCCGTACGCGCGCACAGAGGCCGCGCGGTCCCGCCGCGGCAGGTGCCCTTGCAGCCCACCGGTGCCGCAACTAAGACTCTGTGAACTCGAGTGGCATATTTTCCCTTCTGGGCAGGAGCACGCAGGCGACATGCACGATCCGATCGACACCTACATGAACACCCTCGTGCCCATGGTGGTCGAGCAGACCAGCCGGGGCGAGCGTGCCTACGACATCTTCTCGCGCCTGCTGAAGGAGCGGATCATCTTCCTGTCGGGCCCGGTCCACGACGGGATGTCGTCGCTGATCGTGGCGCAGCTGCTGCACCTTGAGGCGGAGAACCCGTCTAAAGAGATCAGCATGTACATCAACAGCCCCGGTGGCGTGGTCACCTCGGGCCTGTCGATCTATGACACGATGCAGTACATCAAGCCCAAGGTCTCCACGCTCGTGGTGGGGCAGGCGGCGTCGATGGGCTCGCTCCTGCTCGCGGCCGGCGCGCCGGGCATGCGGTTCTCACTGCCCAACAGCCGCATTATGGTCCACCAGCCCTCGGGCGGGTACCAGGGCCAGGCGACCGACATCATGATCCACGCCCGCGAGACGCAGAAGCTGAAGGACCGGCTGAATAACATCTACGTGAAGCACACCGGTCAGGATCTCGAGACGGTTGTGGATGCGCTCGAGCGTGACAATTTCATGGATCCCGAGGAGGCGAAAGCCTGGGGCCTGGTCGACGAGATCGTCGAGAACCGCATCCGTCCCGAGGACGAAAAATAAGGCCCCGCGCCCGCCGGCACTTTGGCGTTGTGCCCGAAAATGGTCTGCCCTACGCTGACGACAGGGCAGACCGAGCGGCTCCCGGCCAACCAACACGAGAGGGCGATCCGCCCCAGAGGTTTACGATATGGCGAATTCTTCCGGCGACAGCAAAAACACGCTCTATTGCTCGTTCTGCGGCAAAAGCCAGCACGAGGTGCGCAAACTGATCGCCGGGCCGACCGTTTTCATCTGCGATGAATGCGTCGAGCTCTGCATGGACATCATCCGGGAGGAGACGAAGTCCTCCGGCCTGAAGTCCTCCGAAGGCGTGCCCACGCCCAAGGAAATCTGCGAGGTGCTGGACGATTACGTGATCGGCCAGATGCATGCGAAACGCGTACTGTCGGTGGCGGTGCACAACCACTACAAGCGGCTCAACCACGCCGGCAAGGCGGATATCGAACTCAACAAGTCGAACATCCTGCTGATCGGCCCCACGGGCTGCGGCAAGACGCTTCTGGCGCAGACGCTGGCGCGTATTCTCGACGTGCCGTTCACGATGGCCGACGCCACCACGCTGACCGAGGCGGGGTATGTGGGCGAGGATGTCGAGAACATCATCCTCAAGCTTCTGCAGGCGTCGGAATACAACGTCGAGCGGGCGCAGCGCGGCATCGTCTATATCGACGAGGTCGACAAGATCACGCGCAAGTCCGACAACCCCTCGATCACCCGTGATGTATCGGGCGAGGGCGTGCAGCAGGCGCTTCTGAAGATCATGGAAGGCACGGTCGCCTCGGTTCCGCCGCAGGGCGGGCGCAAGCATCCGCAGCAGGAGTTCCTGCAGGTGGACACGACCAACATCCTGTTCATCTGCGGCGGCGCCTTCGCGGGGCTCGACAAGATCATCGCGCAGCGCGGCAAGGGCAGCGGGATCGGGTTCGGCGCCGACGTGAAGGATGAAAGCCAGCGCGGTATCGGCGAAACGCTCACTCAGCTCGAGCCCGAGGATCTGCTGAAGTTCGGCCTGATCCCGGAATTCGTCGGCCGCCTGCCGGTCGTCGCCACGCTTGAGGATCTGGACGAGGACGCACTGGTCACCATCCTGACGCAGCCCAAGAACGCTCTCGTCAAGCAGTACCAGCGCCTGTTCGAGCTCGAGGACGTGGAGCTGACCTTCACCGACGACGCGCTGCGCGCCATCGCGCACAAGGCCATTGCCCGCAAGACCGGGGCACGCGGCCTGCGCTCGATCATGGAGGACATCCTGCTCGACACCATGTTCGACCTTCCGGGCATGGAAGGCGTGGACGAGGTCGTAGTCAACGAAGAGGCCGTGAATTCCGACGCGGCGCCTCTGATGATCTACGCCGAGCAGCGCAAGGAATCCGCCAGCGCAAGCTGACGCGACGGACGATCGAAACACGCCCGCGGCCGATGAACCCGGCCGCGGGCGCCGTCGTCTCCGGATAAGGCCAGGCACGCGCCACCGGCAAGTTTCTTTAAGAAACTTGCCAAAACTCTTCGAAGAGTTTTGGCCGGTCGTACTGTCGCGCCAATGCGTCGCCCACTGGACGTCGGTCGCCGGTTGCGCCATACCGGAGCCGACCGAAACCGGAGGATCCGATGGCCATTCTCGACACGCTCCTGCGCGCCGTCACCTGGTGGAACGGCCAGACGCTGAACACCCAGTTCTACACTTGGCGTCACGGCGTGAAGGTCGGCGAGGACGACGCCGGAAACACCTTCTACCAGTCCAAGGACGGCAAGCGTCGCTGGGTGATCTACAACGGCGAGGCCGAGGCGAGCCGCGTCAGCCCCGAATGGCACGGCTGGCTGCACCGCACCTGGGACGAGCCGCCCACCAAGCTGCCTCTGCCCCACAAGCCGTGGGAAAAGCCGCACCAGGAGAACCTGACCGGCACCGCGCTGGCCTATGCGCCTCCGGGCTCCATCCGCCGGGTCGAGCCGGAGGAACGGCGCGACTACGAGGCCTGGCAGCCCGAGTAAATCATGGCGAGCTACAACATCAGCGAAGTCGCGACCGGCACCGCCGTCTTGGCCGTGGCGGCAGGCTTTCTTCTTTATGCGGGGCAGGTGACCGGCCTGGGTGGCGGGGCCGGCGACAGCTATGACCTGTCGGCGAGCTTCACGTCGATCGAGGGAATCTCCGAGGGCACGGATGTCCGGCTGGCCGGTGTGAAGGTCGGCGCGGTCACGGACCTGGCGCTGAACCCGCAGACGTTCCGCGCCGACGCGATCTTCACCGTTGACGAGGACCTGGCGCTGCCCGAGGACACCGCGATCATCGTCGCGTCCGAGGGACTTCTGGGCGGCAGCTACCTCGAACTCCTCCCGGGCGGGTCGCCCTTCAACCTCGAGCCCGGGGCCGAGATCGAGGACACGCAAAGCGCTGTGAGCCTGCTCAACCTGCTTCTGCGTTACGTCGGCGGCGGAGACGAGGAATGAGAGCGCTTTTCGCCGCCGCGGTGCTGGCGCTGGCGGCGCTGCCGCTACAGGCACAGATCATCTTCGAAGAGCCGCTGCCGGAAGCAGGGCAGGAACAGCCGGCGCCCGAGTGGCAGTTCGACGCCGAACCGCCGGAGCCCGAAGCCGCGCCCGAGCGGGTGGAAAGCGCTGGCGGCGCCGTTCTGCGCGGGCTCGACAAGCTTTCGGGCGAGGTGCGCGACATGGAATTGTCGGTGCGCGAGAGCGCGATGATCGGCCGGCTGCAGGTCACGCTCGCCGACTGCCGCTATCCCGCCGACAACCCCTCGGGCGATGCCTATGCCTACCTCGTGATCCGCGAGAATGGCAGCGACGAGCCGGTGTTCATGGGCTGGATGTTCGCGTCGAGTCCGGCGCTCAACGCGCTGGAGCATCCGCGCTACGACGTCTGGGTCATGCGCTGCAGCAGCTGAAGTCCGGTTGGCGCCGGACCGGCCGCGTTGAAGCTCGCCTCCTGCCCGATCGCCCGCTCCAACCGCGCGTGATACTCCGACCGCCGGATCTCGACCGCGCCGAGCGAGGCGAGGTGCGGCGTCAGGAACTGCGTGTCGAACAGCGTGAACCCGCCCGCGCGTAGCCGGTCCAGCAGGTAAGCGAGCGCGATCTTCGAGGCGTCGGTGCGGCGCGAGAACATGCTTTCGCCGAAAAACGCCGCCCCCAGCGTCACGCCATAGACGCCGCCGACAAGCAGGTCGTCCTCCCAAAGCTCGACCGAGTGCGCGTGGCCGGCCGCGAACAGCGCCTCGTAGAGCTCCAGGATCGTGACGTTGATCCAGGTCTCGTCCCGGTCGGCGCAGCCGTCCACGACGCCCGCGAAATCGCTGTCGAAGGTCACGCGGAACGGCTCGCGCCGAATCTTGCGGCGCAGCGAGCGCGATATGCGGAAGCCGTCGAGGGGAATGATGCCGCGATAGCGCGGGTCGACCCAGAAAATCTCAGGGTCGTCCCGGCTTTCGGCCATGGGAAAGACGCCCTGCGCATAGGCAGACAGCAGCATCCGGGGCGTTATGACCTGGGGGGGCAGGCCGTGCATCGGCCTCAGCCCAGATTCTGCTCCAGCCACTTCTCGAGCCAGTGGATGCTGTAGTCGCCCTTCAGGATGTCCTCTTCCTGAAGCAGCGCGTGGAACAGCGGCACGGTCGTGTCGACGCCGTCCACGATCAGCTCGCCAAGCGCGCGGTGCAGGCGCGCCAGCGCCTCGGGCCGGTCGCGGCCGTGCACGATCAGCTTTCCGATCAGGCTGTCGTAGTAGGGCGGGATGCGGTAGCCGTCGTAAAGCGCGCTGTCCATCCGCACGCCCAGCCCGCCGGGCGCGTGGTACTGGCTGATGCGGCCGGGCGAGGGCGCGAAGTTCGGCAACTTTTCGGCGTTGATCCGAACCTCGATGGCGTGGCCTTTGACCGTCAGATCCTCTTGCTGGAACTCCATCGGCAGGCCGGCGGCCACGCGGATCTGTTCGCGCACGAGGTCGACGCCGAAGACGGCCTCGGTCACCGGATGCTCTACCTGGAGGCGGGTGTTCATCTCGATGAAATAGAACTCGCCGTCCTCGAACAGGAACTCGATGGTGCCTGCCCCGGAATAGCCGATCGCGGCCACGGCGTCGGCGCAGGTCTTGCCGATGCGGGCGCGGGTCTCGGGGTCGATGACGGGGCCGGGAGCTTCCTCGAACACCTTCTGGTGGCGGCGCTGCAGCGAGCAGTCCCGCTCGCCCAGGTGAACCGCGCGGCCCTTGCCGTCGCCGAAGACCTGGATCTCGATGTGGCGCGGACGGGTGAGGTACTTCTCGATATAGACCTCGTCGTTGCCGAAGGCGGACTTCGCCTCGGCCCGCGCGGTCTGGAACGCGCGCTCGAGTTCGTCGGCCGTCTTGGCAAGCTTCATGCCGCGTCCGCCGCCGCCGGCGGTCGCCTTGACGATGACCGGGTAGCCGATGTCCCCGGCGACCTTTTTCGCGGTCGCCAGGTCCGGCACGCCGCCGTCCGAGCCGGGCACGCACGGCACGCCCAGCTTTTTCATCGTCTCCTTGGCGGTGATCTTGTCGCCCATGATGCGGATGTGCTCGGCCGAGGGGCCGATGAACGTCAGCTCGTGGTCCTCGACGATCTGCACGAAATTCGCATTCTCGGACAGAAAGCCGTAGCCGGGGTGAATCGCCTGCGCGCCGGTGATGTCGCACGCCGAGATGATGGCCGGCACCGAAAGGTAGCTTTGCGCGCCCGAGGGCGGCCCGATGCACACGGATTCGTCTGCCATGCGGACGTGCATCGCGTCGGCGTCGGCGGTCGAGTGAACCGCGACCGAGGCGATGCCCATCTCGCGGCAGGCGCGGATGACGCGAAGCGCGATCTCGCCGCGGTTGGCGATCAGGATCTTGTCGAACATCTCTCGATCCTTATTCGAGGATCATCAGGGGCGCGCCGAACTCCACAGGCGCGCCGTCCTCGACGAGGATGCGCTTCACCGTGCCCGCGCGGGGCGCCGGGATGTGGTTCATCGTCTTCATCGCCTCGACGATCATCAGCGTTTGGCCTTCGGACACCTGGTCGCCGGTCTTCACGAAGTCTGCCGCGCCCGGTTCGGGGGCCAGGTAGGCCGTGCCGACCATCGGCGAGAGTACGGCGCCGGGATGCGCGGCCGGATCGTCCGACGGCGCTTCGGCGGGGGCGGCGGCGGGCGCGTGGGACGCGGCTGCGGGCGACGGCGCGGCGGGAGCCGACGGGGCGGCGGGCACGTGCACCGGCGCGGCCTGCGGCTGGATGCGGCTCACGCGGACGTCGAGACTGTCGTTGTCGGCGTAGTCGCGCTTGACCCTGAGTTCGCTCAGGTCGTTCTCCCGCAGAAGCTCGGCGAGGGCCTGGATGAACGCGACGTCGGACTCGTGCTTTTTCTCTGTCATGCCGTCCTCGAGGATAGGGCCGCCCGTCTGTGCGCGGGCTTTGCGATCATTTGTGCGCTTATACGCAACGTGAACGCGGGTGAAAAGGTCGCAGCCCTTTCTGTCAAGTGCCTTATCCGCAGGCGCCGGCGGCATCGGGCGCTGTAATGGTCGGCAGATGACCCCGCTTCAGAATTTTACCAGTTGATAAAAACCTGACCTGTGGCAAGCTGATTCCAACAAAAGAGAAAACAGGGAGACTTGCATGGCCAACAGCCAGATGACGCCGGGGATCGTTGCCGGACGTTTGCCCGCCACGGCCTATTCCGACAACTTCGACGACCTCCACCCGCCCTATGACGGGCACGAGGCGCACGTCGCGGCCGACCGCTGCTATTTCTGCTATGACGCGCCCTGCGTGACGGCGTGCCCCACCTCGATCGACATCCCGCTTTTCATCCGGCAGATCGCGACCGACATGCCCGAGGCGGCGGCGAAGACGATCTTCGAGCAGAACATCCTGGGCGGCATGTGCGCCCGCGTCTGCCCGACCGAGACGTTGTGCGAAGAGGCCTGCGTGCGCGAGGCCGCCGAGGGCAAGCCGGTCGAGATCGGCCGCCTTCAGCGCCACGCCACTGACACGCTGATGGCGCGCGGCATCCATCCGTTCGAGCGCGGCGCGCCCACGGGCAAGCGCGTCGCCGTGGTCGGCGCGGGGCCTGCGGGCCTGTCCTGCGCGCACCGGCTGGCGATGAAGGGGCACGACGTGGTCCTTTTCGACGCGCGGCCCAAGGCGGGCGGGCTCAACGAGTTCGGCATCGCCAGCTACAAGACCCCCGGCGGCTTTGCGCAGGCCGAGGTCGACTGGCTTCTCAAGATCGGCGGCATCACTGTCGAGCTCGGCGCGGCGCTGGGGCAGGGCCTGTCGCTCGACGAGCTGACGGGACAGTACGACGCTGTCTTCCTCGGCATCGGACTGGCCGGCGTGAACGCGCTGCGCGCCGAGGGAGAAGAGAAGGAGAACGTGCGCGACGCGGTCGACTTCATCTCGGAACTGCGCCAGGCGAGCGACCTGTCCACGCTGCCCATCGGGCGCAACGTCGTGGTCATCGGCGGTGGCATGACCGCCGTGGACGCCGCGGTGCAGGCCAAGTTGCTGGGGGCGGAGAACGTCACCATGGCCTACCGCCGGGGGCGCGACCGGATGTCGGCCTCGGAATTCGAGCAGGACCTCGCCGCGCAGAAGGGCGTGCGGATCATCCACCACGCCCAGCCCGTCGCCGTGCACGGCAACGGCGCGGTGCGCGAGGTCGAGTTCGAATATACCACCGACGGGCCCAACGGCCTCGAACCCACGGGCGAAACCTTCCGCATCCCCGCCGACCAGGTGTTCAAGGCCATCGGCCAGCGGCTCGAGGGCGCGCCCGAGGGGATCACGCTCGAGGGCAGCAAGATCGCCGTCACCGGCGCGGGCCGCACCATCCTGGCCAAGGTCTGGGCCGGCGGCGACTGCGCGGCGGGCGGCGACGACCTGACCGTGACGGCGGTGGCCGAAGGCCGCGACGCCGCCGAGGACATTCACACCGTTCTGATGGGAGGCTGAACAGATGGCCGATCTTTCGACCGACTTCGCGGGCATCAAAAGCCCCAACCCGTTCTGGCTCGCCTCCGCGCCGCCGACCGACAAGGAATACAACGTCCGCCGTGCCTTCGACGCCGGCTGGGGCGGTGTCGTGTGGAAGACGCTGGGGCTCGACCCGCACGTGGTGAACGTGAACGGCCCGCGCTACGGCGCGATCTGGGGCGCGGACCGGCGGCTTCTGGGGCTCAACAACATCGAGCTGATCACCGACCGCCCGCTCGAGACCAACCTGCGCGAGATCAAGCAGGTCAAGCGGGACTATCCCGACCGGGCGATGATCGTGTCGCTGATGGTCCCGTGCGAGGAATGGGCCTGGAAGCAGATCCTGCCGCTGGTCGAGGAGACCGGCGCGGACGGGATCGAGCTGAACTTCGGCTGCCCCCACGGGATGAGCGAGCGCGGCATGGGCTCGGCCGTTGGGCAGGTGCCCGAGTACATCGAGATGGTGACCCGCTGGTGCAAGCAGAACACCCGGATGCCGGTGATCGTGAAGCTGACGCCGAACATCACCGACATCCGCAAGCCCGCCCGCGCGGCCAGGGCCGGTGGCGCGGACGCGGTGTCGCTGATCAACACGATCAACTCGATCACCTCGGTGAACCTCGATGCCATGGCGCCCGAGCCGATGATCGACGGCAAGGGCACCCACGGCGGCTATTGCGGGCCGGCGGTCAAGCCGATCGCGCTGAACATGGTGGCCGAGATTGCGCGCGACCTCGAGACGCAGGGGATGCCCATCAGCGGAATCGGCGGCGTGACCACCTGGCGCGACGCGGCCGAGTTCCTCGCGCTCGGGGCGGGGTCGGTGCAGGTCTGCACGGCGGCCATGACCTATGGCTTCAAGATCGTCGAAGAGATGGCATCGGGCCTGTCCGAGTGGATGGACCAGCAGGGCTATCGCTCGATCGACGAGGTCTCGGGCCGCGCGGTGCCGAACGTGACGGACTGGCAGTACCTGAACCTCAACTACGTGACCAAGGCACGGATCGACCAGGACCTCTGCATCAAGTGCGGCCGCTGCTACGCCGCGTGCGAGGACACCTCGCACCAGGCCATCGCGATGAACCCGGGCCGCACATTCGAGGTGATCGACGAGGAATGCGTCGCCTGCAACCTCTGCGTCAACGTCTGCCCGGTCGAGGACTGCATCACCATGGAGCGGCTCGAGGCGGGCGCGAAGGACGAGCGGACGGGCCGTATCGTGTCTCCGGAATACGCGAACTGGACCGCGCACCCGAACAACCCGGCGGCCAAGGCCGCGGAGTGACACGCGCGGGTGCCGCCCTGAACGGGCGGCACCCGATCCCCCGGCGGGCTCAACGCAGGACGTTCAGGCCGCCGGGCTTTCCCGATATTTCAGGGGTGTAAGCGGCGCGCCGGGATGGCTGATCCTCCCGGTCCCGTCCGCGCTCGCCTATGGCAGCGGCACGCTGCTCCGCCTCTGCAGCCCCCGGCTCCGGCGGCCGCTTCAGCGACTCCCGTACCCGGTCCAGCGGCATGTGATCGAAGCTGGGTGGCGGGCCGGTCAAAGGATCGGGGTCGGCGGTCAGCAACGGCGGCCCCGCGCGAAGCGCCGTGCCCTCCGCCGACGATATGGGCTCGACTGGTCGCGCGGTTTCCGGCGGTCCCGTGTCGGCGATGATATCGCCACGCACCATCTGTGTGTCCTTCACGGCGAACGGGGCGAAGGCGGGCCGTGCCGGTGTCCCGACGGCGGCCCCGGGCGGAGCGGATACCGAGCCGACCTGAACCATCCCACCGACCTCGGGCTGCCACTTTCCCCGCCAGCGTGCGCCCCGAATCTGAAGACTTCGTTAAGGCCGCAGCGCCCGGCGGTAGAGGTCGGACAGGAACGCCTGCGCGTCGGCGAAATGCCTGTCGTCCTCGGGGCGCAGGATGCCGCGCACCTGCACGTCGAAATCGGCATAGTGCTGCGTCGTCGCCCAGATCGAGAAGATCAGGTGGTGCGGGTCGAGCGGCGCAATGCGCCCCGCCTCCTGCCAGCGCCGGATCACCGCCGCCTTCTGTTCGACCAGCTCGCGCAACTCGCCCTCGATCTTGTCGATGAAGCGCGGGGCGCCCTGCACGATCTCGTTCGCGAACAGCCGGCTTTCGCGCGGATACAGGCGCGACATCTCGAGCTTGCGCAGCACGTAGGCCACGACTTCTTCGACCGGGTCGCCGTCCTCGCCCAGCTCGCGCAGCGGGTCGAGCCACGTGTGCATCATGCCGGACAGAAGCTCGCGGTGCATCTCCTCCTTCGAGCCGAAATAGTAGAGCAGGTTGGGCTTCGACAGCCCTGCGGCCTGCGCGATCTGATCGACGGTCGCGCCGCGAAACCCGTGGGCGGAAAAGACGTCGAGCGCGGCGTCGAGAATCAGCGCCCTGTTGCGGCGCTGGATCCGCGTCTTCGGTTTTTGCGAATTCATCCTGTCCCGGTCCCCGTGCACCCGTCGCGGCAAGTGCCTAAAATTGCGGCTCTTCCGGCCGCCCGGGCCGAGGCCGGACCGGGGGCTTCGCGCCTTCGGGCGAAGTTCTTGACTGACTTAGGGGCTCTGCTAGCGTGATCCTGACCAAACGGTCAAACTAAATAGCGGACCAGCGGGCGCCAAGACCCGGAAACCGCAATCATAACACAGGGAGACCAGCGGGCATGGCCGCACCAGGCGAGAACCTGAAGATCGACGGCGACCGGCTTTGGCAGTCGTTGATGGAGATGGCCAAGATCGGCCCCGGCGTCGCCGGCGGCAACAACCGGCAGACGTTGACGGACGAGGATGCCGAGGGCCGCGCACTGTTCAAGTCATGGTGTGACGAGGCCGGCCTGACCACCGGCGTCGACCAGCTGGGCAACATGTTCGCTCGGCGCGAGGGGACGGACCCCGACGCGCTGCCCGTCTATGTCGGCTCGCACCTCGACACCCAGCCCACCGGCGGCAAGTACGACGGCGTGCTGGGCGTGCTCGGCGGGCTTGAGATCATCCGCACGCTCAACGACCTGAACATCAAGACGAAGCACCCCATCGTCGTCACGAACTGGACGAACGAAGAGGGCACGCGCTTCGCCCCGGCGATGCTGGCCTCGGGCGTGTTCGCCGGTGTCCATGCGCAGGATTGGGCCGAGGACCGCACCGATGCCAAGGGCGCACGCTTCGGTGACGAACTCGACCGCATCGGCTGGCGCGGCGACGAGGAAGTGGGCGAGCGCAAGATGCACGCCTTCTTCGAGCTGCACATCGAACAGGGCCCGATCCTCGAGGCCGAGAAGAAGGATATCGGCGTCGTCACCCACGGGCAGGGCCTGAGCTGGACGCAGGTGACGGTGACGGGCAAGGAAAGCCACACCGGCTCGACCCCGATGCCCATGCGCAAGAACGCGGGGCTGGGCATGGCGCGCATCCTTGAGCTGGTGGACGACATCGCCTGGTCGCACAAGCCGCATGCCGTGGGCGCGGCGGGCCATATCGACGTCTTCCCCAACTCGCGCAACGTGATCCCGGGCAAGGCGGTGTTCACCGTCGACTTCCGCTCGCCGGACCTTTCCGTGATCCGCGACATGGAGCAGCGGCTGCGCGAGGAAGGGCAGGCCATCGCCGACGACATGGGGCTGGGCATCCACTTCGAGAAGGTGGGCGGCTTCGATCCCGTGAAGTTCGACGACACATGCGTGCAGGCGGTGCGCAGCGCGGCCGAGCGGCTGGGATATACCCACCGCGACATCATCTCGGGCGCGGGGCACGATGCCTGCTGGATCAACCAGGTGGCGCCGACTGCGATGGTCATGTGCCCCTGCGTCGACGGGCTGAGCCACAACGAGGCCGAGGAAATCCATCCCGAATGGGCCGAGGCGGGGGCGAACGTTCTGTTCCACGCCGTCGTCGAGACCGCCGGCATCGTCGAGTAAGGGACCGGACATGAAGAGGACAAGCCTGATCGCCCTGGTGATGCTCACCTCGGCGGCCGGATGCGACGTGCCCGATCCGAACGCGCCGCCCGAGCCCATCGACGACATCTCGCCCGCGGCCATGGCCGCTCTGCCCGAGGGCGTCGACCCGATCTTCCTGATCCGGGACGCGCAGGGCTGCTACGGCATCAGCGTCGAGGCGACCGAGCCCGTCACAGGCGTCGCGCTGCTCGACGCCGAGGGCAACCAGGTCTGCGATACATAAGAAAACAGGGAGAGCACCATGAGCACCGTCATCAAGAACGGAACCGTCGTCACCGCCGATCTGACTTACAAAGCCGACGTGCTGATCGAGGACGGCAAGATCGTCGAGGTGGGCGACAACCTGTCGGGGGACGAGACACTGGACGCCACCGGCTGCTATGTCATGCCGGGCGGGATCGACCCGCACACGCACCTCGAGATGCCCTTCATGGGCACCTATTCCTCGGACGACTTCGAATCCGGCACCCGCGCGGCGCTGGCGGGCGGCACCACGATGGTCGTGGACTTCGCCATCCCGAGCCCCGGGCAGGGGCTGCTCGACGCGCTGCAGATGTGGGACAACAAGTCGACCCGCGCGCATTGCGACTATTCCTTCCACATGGCGATCACCTGGTGGAGCGAGCAGGTCTTCAACGAGATGGAGACCGTCGTGCGCGAGAAGGGGATCAACACCTTCAAGCACTTCATGGCCTACAAGGGCGCCATGATGGTCAATGACGACGAGCTTTTCGCGTCGTTCCAGCGCTGCGCCGAGCTGGGAGCGCTGCCGCTGGTCCACGCCGAGAACGGCGACGTGGTTGCCGACCTTCAGCAGAAGTTCCTGGCCGAGGGCAACGACGGCCCCGAGGCGCACGCTTATTCCCGCCCTCCGGCTGTCGAGGGGGAGGCGACGAACCGCGCGATAATGATCGCCGATATGGCGGGCGTGCCGCTCTATGTCGTGCATACCTCGTGCGAAGAAAGCCACGAGGCCATCCGCCGCGCGCGTCAGCAGGGCAAGCGCGTCTATGGCGAGCCGCTGATCCAGCACCTGACGCTGGACGAAAGCGAGTATGCGCATCCCGACTGGGATCATGCGGCGCGCCGCGTGATGTCGCCGCCGTTCCGCAACAAGCAGCACCAGGACTCGCTCTGGGCCGGACTCGCCTCGGGGTCGCTGTCGGTGGTGGCGACCGATCACTGCGCCTTCACGACCGATCAGAAGCGCTATGGCGTGGGCGACTTCACCAAGATCCCCAACGGCACCGGCGGGCTCGAGGACCGGATGCCGATGCTGTGGACCTATGGCGTCGAGACCGGGCGGATCACGCCGAACGAGTTCGTGGCCGTCACCTCCACCAACATCGCCAAGATCCTGAACATCTATCCGAAGAAGGGCGCGATCATGAAAGGCGCCGACGCCGATCTGGTGGTCTGGGACCCGGCGAAGGAGAAGACGATCAGCGCATCCAGCCAGCAAAGCGCCATCGACTACAACGTGTTCGAGGGCAAGCACGTGAAAGGCTTGCCGCGCTATACCCTGACTCGCGGCCGCGTCGCGGTGCATGACGGCGATTTCAAGGGGCAGGAGGGCCACGGCGAGTTCGTCAGCCGCGAGCCGTTCCAGGCGGTGAACAAGGCGCTGTCCACGTGGAAGGAGCTGACCGCGCCGCGCAAGGTCGAGCGGACCGGCATCCCCGCGAGCGGTGTGTGATGGCGCTCGCCCAGGAGAAGCCCCAGGTGAGCCTCGCGCCGCAACCCTCGGTCGTCACGGCGAATGGTCTGGACCTGACGTTCCAGACCGCCGACGGCCCGGTTCACGCCCTCAAGGGCGTGGACCTCGACATCGGAAAGGGTGAATTCGTCAGCTTCATCGGCCCCTCGGGCTGCGGCAAGACCACGTTCCTGCGGGTGGTCGCCGCGCTGGAGGAGCCGACCTCGGGCGAGATCACCGTGAACGGAATGAGCCCGGAAGAGGCGCGCAAGGCCCGCGCCTATGGCTATGTCTTCCAAGCGGCGGGGCTGTATCCCTGGCGCACCATCGGCAAGAACGTGAAGCTGCCGCTCGAGATCATGGGGTATTCCCGCGACGAGCAGGAGCGCAGGATGAGAAGCGTCCTGGAACTCGTCGACCTGAAGGGGTTCGAGAAGAAGTATCCCTGGCAGCTTTCGGGCGGCATGCAGCAGCGCGCGTCGATCGCGCGGGCCTTGGCCTTCGACGCCGACATCCTGCTGATGGACGAACCCTTCGGCGCGCTGGACGAGATCGTGCGCGACCACCTGAACGAGCAGCTCTTGCAGCTTTGGGCGCGGACGGAAAAGACCTGCCTCTTCGTCACGCACTCGATCCCGGAAGCGGTCTACCTTTCGACCAAGATCGTGGTGATGAGCCCGCGGCCGGGGCGGATCACCGACGTGATCGACAGCCCGCTGCCGAGGGAGCGGCCGCTGGACATCCGCGACAGCCAGGCCTTCATCGACGTCGCCCACCGCGTGCGCGAGGGGCTTCGGGCGGGGATGGACGATGTCTGAGGCTGGCGAAGGGCACACCCCGAGGAGGTCGGCATGAACATCCCCCTCGCAGCCCCGGGCGCGGGAGCCGGGCGGTCGGGCCGCGTGGGCCTGTGGCTGCGCGGCGTGGCGGACAAGGCGCTGCCGGTGCTCGCCGTCGTCGCCGCGATTTTCGTGATCTGGTACGCCGCCGCCGTCTGGATGAATTCACAGTGGACGCTCGACCAGGCGGCGCGGGCCGGGCAGGAGGTGACGTTCTCCGAGATCGTCGCCGACACGCTGACCCAGGACCGGCCCAAGCTGCCCGCCCCGCACCAGGTGGCGGTGGAGCTTTACGACACGGTCATCGACAAGGAGATCACGTCGCGCCGCAGCCTCGTCTTCCATGCCTGGATCACGCTATCGGCGACGCTTCTGGGCTTCGGCTTCGGTACCGTTCTGGGCATCCTGCTGGCGGTGGGTATCGTGCACAACCGGGCCATGGACATGAGCGTGATGCCCTGGGCGATCGCCTCGCAGACCATCCCGATCCTCGCCATCGCGCCGATGATCATCGTGGTTCTGAACTCGGTCGGCGTGCAGGGGCTGGTGCCCAAGGCCATCATCTCGGCGTACCTGTCGTTCTTCCCGGTTGTCGTCGGCATGGTGTCGGGCCTGCGCTCGCCGCAGGGGATGCAGATGGACCTGCTGCGGACCTACAACGCCTCGACCGCCGAGGTGTTCTGGAAGCTGCGCCTGCCCGCGTCGATGCCGTATCTCTTCGCCTCGTTGAAGGTGGGGATCGCGGCGTCGCTCGTCGGGGCGATCGTGGGCGAGCTGCCCACCGGCGCGGTGCGGGGTCTTGGCGCGCGGCTGCTGTCGGGCAGCTATTACGGGCAGACGGTCCAGATCTGGTCGGCGCTGATCATGGCCGCCGTCTGCGCGGCGCTGCTCGTCGGCATCGTGGGGGCGGTGCAGAAGATCGTGCTCAAGCGCATGGGGATGAGCGCGTGAGCGCGGCGCGTGTGTCTCGGGGGAAGGAGGGGGCTGTCTGCCCCCTCTGCGCCTCCGGCGCATTCACCCCCGAGGATATTTCCGGACCAAAGATGGGGATCGACCAGTGACGGATCAGGCAGTGCCGTTCGCGAAAGGGTGGCTCGGGCCCGGAAGCGTGAAGTTCTTCGGGGCGCTGGCGGTGGTGCTGGTCGTGGCGCTGGTGCTGTCGCCGGGGCTGTTGCCGCTGCTGGCGGTCTGGGGCTTCTCCTGGTGGCTGAACGCGCGGATCGCGGCGCTGCCGAAGTCGCGGGCGACGAAGCTGGCGGTGCCGGTGATCTTCGGACTGACCATCCTCGTGCTGTGGCAGCTGGTGGTGCGCATCTACGACGTGCCCGGGGTCATCCTGCCCGCGCCGACCGACATCTGGGCGCGGCTGACGGCCGAGGTGCCGACGCTGTGGGAGGATTTCGTCCAGACCTTCGTGAAGGGCGCGCTGTCGGGCTATGTCATGGGCTGCGCGGCGGCCTTCGTCACGGCCGTGCTGATCGACCGCTCGCCGTTCCTGCAGAAGGGTCTGCTGCCGGTGGGCAACTTCATCGCGGCGCTGCCGATCATCGGCACCGCGCCGATCCTGGTGATGTGGTTCGGCTTCGACTGGGAGTCGAAGGCGGCGGTGGTCGTCGTGATGGTGTTCTTCCCGATGCTGGTGAACACCGTCGCGGGGCTGTCGGCCACCGAGTCGATGCAGCGCGACCTGATGAAAACCTATGCGGCGAGCTATTGGCAGACGCTTTTCCGTCTGCGCCTGCCCGCCGCGATGCCTTTTGTCTTCAATGGTTTGAAGATTTGTACCACCTTGGCACTGATCGGTGCGATCGTGGCGGAGTTCTTCGGCTCGCCGATCAAGGGGATGGGGTTCCGGATCTCGACCGAGGTCGGACGGCTCGGGCTCGACATGGTCTGGGCCGAGATCACCGTCGCCGCGCTGGCAGGCTCGGCCTTCTATGGCGCGGTTGCGGTGGCCGAGCGGGCGGTGACCTTCTGGCACCCCTCGCAGAGAAAATGACAACAAGGAGGTAAACGACAATGAAAAGAATGATCGGAGGCGCGCTGGCGCTGATGATGGGCGCGGGCGTCGCGCACGCGCAGGAGGACGAGCTGACGCTGCAGCTCAAGTGGGTCACGCAGGGCCAGTTCGCAGGCTACTACGTCGCCAAGGAGAAGGGCTTCTACGAAGACGCGGGGCTCGACGTCACGATCAAGCCGGGCGGGCCGGACATCGCGCCGACGCAGGTGATCGCGGGCGGCGGCGCCGATGTGGTGGTCGAGTGGATGCCCGCAGCGCTGGCCGCGCGGGAGCGGGGCCTGCCGCTGGTCAACATCGCGCAGCCCTTCAAGAAGTCGGGCATGATGCTGACCTGCCTGAAGGAGACCGGCGTCGAGGGCCCCGAGGACTTCCCCGGCCGCACGCTGGGCGTCTGGTTCTTCGGCAACGAGTACCCGTTCCTGTCGTGGATGAGCCACCTGGAGATCCCGACGGAAGGTGGCGAAGAGGGTGTCGAGGTCCTCAAGCAGGGCTTCAACGTCGATCCGCTGTTGCAGAAGCAGGCCGACTGCATCTCGACCATGACCTACAACGAGTACTGGCAGGTGATCGACGCCGGCATCCCCGAGGACCAGTTGATCACCTTCAAGTACGAGGACCAGGGCGTGGCGACGCTCGAGGACGGTCTTTACGTGCTTGAAGAGCGCCTGGAGGATCCGGAATTCAAGGATGCGCTGGCGCGGTTCGTGGCGGCCTCGATGCGGGGCTGGGAGTACGCGGCCGAGAACCCGGACGAGGCGGCGGACATCGTGCTGGAGTACGACGAGACCGGTGCGCAGACCGAGAAACACCAGCAGCGCATGGTGCGCGAGATCTCGAAGTTGACCGAGGGCTCGAACGGCACGCTGGACCCGGCGGACTTCCAGCGCACGGTCGACACGCTGCTGGCGGGCGGCTCGGACCCGGTGATCACCGAGGACCCGGGCGACGCGGCCTGGACGCACGAGATCACGGACATGGCGTTCGAGTGAGCTCGCGAGCGAGGGCGGCTCCGGCCGGGGCCGCCTTCTTCTCTGACTGATGGGGAGCGGGCCGGGCGGCCCGCTCTTCTCGTTTCAGACGTTCGCATCTTTCGCCCGGCGTCCAGCCGGAGGCGCCGGGCGAGGCTTGGAGAGTGGGGGAGGCCCTTACGGGCGCGCGACCACCTTCGGCGCGTCGAAGACCATGGCTTCTTCGGGCGTGCCGTCATTGGTGGTGGCGTGGCGCGGGTAGGTGGGGATGCCGGCGGGCAGCACGGTGCCGTGCAGCGCGGTTTCGAGGAAGATGTGCTTGGAATTGCCGCCGTGCCACTCCAGCCATTGCGGGTCGTCGAAGGTGCCGCCGAAGATGCCCAGCAGGCCCGGGAAGCGTTCGAACGTGTAGACGAGCTTCGTCCCGCAGGTGTCACAGAAATGGACATGGATCATCTTGCCGCTGCCCTCGGAGCGGTGATGGTAAAGCTTGGGCGTGCCGCCTGTGAAGGCGAAATCCGGCTCCTCGAAGATCGGCTCCATGAAGTACGGCGCGCCGGTCGCGCGTTGGCAGAAGCGGCAGTGGCAGAAGGTGACGCGCACCGGCTCGGCCGTCACCTGGTAACGCAGGGCGCCGCAAAGGCAGCCTCCGGACTGGGGGTGCATGGGCAGGTCCTCCTCTCGAGGGAGAGTAGCATGGGCCGGGCTGCGCGTCATGCGCGGCCCCGTGCCTGCTCATCGGGCGAGAGCCCGGACCACCAATTGGCGTAGCTGGAGGTCCAGGGCGCGCGGCCGCCTTCGTCGGGGGCGCCGTCGTCCCACCAGACGGGGCCGCGCTCGCCGAGGCGGCGCTTGGCGGTATCGACGGCGGCGCGGGCGTCGGACAATGCGGCGTCGTCGGGCGCGTCGCGGACGGCGAGGCGGGCCTGCATCAGCGCCTTGACGGCGGCACGACGCTCGGGCTCGGGCAGCCGCGGGTCGGTGCGGCGCCACAGGCGGCCCTTCGCGACGAAGTAGCGGCCGTCGGGCGTTTCGGGATGCGTCTTGCGGGGCATGGCACCAGTCTGCAAACGAAAAGCGGGGCGCCGCAAGGGCGCCCCGCCAGTGGGGAAGTCATGCCGGTGCGGCGATTATTGCACCGCGGGCATGTCTTCGAGCTCTTCCTCGGTCGCGGTGACGTAGACGCGCATCATGTCACCGGTCTCGGAGCGCTGGACCGACATCTGGTCGAGGTCCATGGCCACGGACTTCTCGCCCAGACCCAGGAAGCCGCCGACATCGACAATGGCCTGTTCGATGTTGCCGCTGTCGCCGACGACCAGCTCGGACACTTCGCCCACGCGCTCGTCGTCTTCACCGTAGACGCCGACGCCGGTCAGGTCGGTCGGCGACAGGTCGATCGGGTCGATGACCACGAAGCCCACGCGCGGCTCGATATCGGCCACGGCGACGGCCACCTCGGGTTGCTCGGCGGTCGCCTGCGCGGTCTCTTGCTCTTCGACCAGATTCACCTCGGCTTCCGACTGCTCGACGGCGACCTGCGCGCCCTCGGCGGGCTCGACGTTCACCTCGGCTTCGGCCTGCTCGATCGCGACGTCGGCTTCGCCGGCGGTCTGCATGTCGACCTGCGGTTCGCCCTGATCGATGGCGACCTGCGCCTGCTCGGCGGTGGTCACGTCGACCTGCGCCTCGGCTTCGCTGACCTGCACCTCGGCCTCGGCTTCCTCGATCACGATGCGCGGCTCGGGACGCACGAAGCGCACGACCGGCTCGGGCTGCTGCACCTGTACGTCAGGCTGCTGCGTGGCCACGTTCACGTCCGGCTCGGGCATGCGAATGGTGACGACCGGCTCGGGGATGTCGACGGTGACGGTCGGTTGCGCCTGCTCGACGGTGACGGTCGGCGCCTGCTGCTCGACCATCACGTTCGGCTTGGACTGCGTCACGGTGATGGTGGGCTCGGGCTGCTCGACGGTCACCTCGGGGGCGTTCTGCTGGACCGAGACCTGCGGGTCCGGCACGTCGACGTCGACCTGCGGGTCGGCCTGTTCGACGATGAACTGGCCGCTGGCGGTCTGCACGGTCTGGGTGCTGGCCTCCTGGCCGCTGGCGAGTGCACCGCGGCGCTCGACCTCGAGGAAGGCCATCTCGATCGTGGCCTCGTCGGCGATGCGCTGCATCGAGGTGGTGTCGGCTTCCTCCATCATGGCGATGTCGTCGGTCGCCACGTCGGCGATGAACTGGTCGTTCTCGAAGCTGACTTCGGTCATCGGGACCGGGATCTCGCGGCCCTCGGGGTCGAGGATAACGACGTAGAACTCGTCGTCCATCAGCCCGAAGTACTCGATCTGACCGAGTTCGTCGCCCTCGGCGGACAGCAGCGGCGAGCCGGAGGCTTCGCTCATCTGCATCTCGGTGGCGTCGTTGAACGTGCTCTCCCAGTCGAATGCTTCCTGGGCGAGGCCCGGCGTGGTGAGAAGTGCCAGCGCAGCGGCGCTGCCCAGCAGCTTGGCCTTGATGTCGAACATCACGTAATCTCCTGTGTCGCGGGCCGGGTGGCCCGTTGCTATGCCTGCTTGACGAAAGACAGCCCTTTCAGTTCCCCAAAATTGTTCGTGAACTGAGGGAACCCGGACCTTCGGCCGCCGCCGGAGCCAGCAAGTGCGGGCTGTTAGCGCGCAGCAGCGGGTGCAAAAAAATAATCGGGCCGGTGCGCGTGCACCGGCCCGTGAAGACGTGACGTATGTCGGCCGACGTTCAGCCGCGGTTCATCCGGTTCTCGATCAGGTCGTCCACCACCTGCGGCTCGGCCAGGGTCGAGGTGTCGCCCAGGCTGTCGGGGTCGTTCTCGGCGATCTTGCGCAGGATGCGGCGCATGATCTTGCCCGACCGCGTCTTGGGCAGGCCGGGGGCCCACTGGATGAGGTCGGGCTTGGCGATCGGCCCGATCTCGTGACGGACCCAGTCCGACAGCTCCTTGCGCAACGCATCCGACGGTTCGACCCCGCCCATCAGGGTCACGTAGGCATAGATGCCCTGGCCCTTGATCTCGTGCGGGTAGCCCACGACCGCGGCCTCGGCGACCTTCGCGTGGGCGACGAGCGCACTTTCCACCTCGGCCGTGCCCATGCGGTGGCCCGAGACGTTGATCACGTCGTCCACGCGGCCGGTGATCCAGTAATAGCCGTCCTTGTCCCGCCGGCAGCCGTCGCCCGAGAAGTAGTAGCCCTTGTACTGCTGGAAGTAGGTATCCATGAACCGCTGGTGGTCGCCCCAGACGGTGCGCATCTGCCCTGGCCAGCTGTCGGCCAGGCACAGGACGCCCTCGGCCTCGGTCTCCTCGATCTCCTTGCCGCTTTCGGCCTCGAGCACCACTGGCTGAACACCGAAGAAGGGCAGGGTGGCGCTGCCGGGCTTGGTGGCCGTGGCGCCGGGCAGGGGGGTCAGCAGGTGGCCGCCCGTCTCGGTCTGCCACCAGGTGTCGACGATGGGGCATCTCTCCTTGCCGACGACTTCGTTGTACCAGTTCCAGGCCTCGGGGTTGATCGGCTCGCCCACCGTGCCCAGCACCTTGAGCGACGACAGGTCGTACTTCTCGACCGGCTCATTGCCCTTGCCCATCAGCGCGCGGATGGCGGTGGGGGCCGTGTAGAACTGGTTGACCTTGTGCTTCTCGCATACCTGCCAGAAGCGGCCGGCGTCGGGATAGGTCGGCACGCCCTCGAACATCAGCGTCGTGGCGCCGTTGGCGAGCGGGCCGTAGACGATGTAGCTGTGGCCGGTCACCCAGCCCACGTCGGCGGTGCACCAGAAGATGTCCCCGTCGTGGTAGTCGAACGTGTACTGGTGCGTCATCGCCGCATAGACGAGGTAGCCGCCCGAGGTGTGCACCACGCCCTTGGGCTTCCCGGTCGAGCCGGAGGTGTAGAGGATGAACAGCGGGTCCTCGGCGCCGATCTCCTCGGGCTCGCACTGGTCCGAGACGTCCTGCTCCATCTCGTGCAGCCAGTGGTCGCGCCCGTCGACCCAAGCGATCTGCTGACCCGTCCGCTTGACGACCAGCACCTGCGGGTCCTCGGCGGCGTGGTTGATCGCTTGGTTCACGTTGTCCTTGAGGTTCGTCACCCGCCCGCCGCGCGGCGCGCCGTCCGACGTGATCACGACCTTCGCGCGGCAATCGTCGATGCGGTTGGCCAGCGCGTCGGGCGAGAAGCCGGCGAAGACGATCGAGTGCACCGCGCCGATGCGTGCGCAGGCCAGCATGGCATAGGCCGCCTGCGGGATCATCGGCAGATAGATCACCACCCGGTCGCCCTTTTCCACGCCCATGGACTTCAGGACGTTGGCGAACTTGCAGACATGCGCGTGCAGCTGCTGATAGGTGATGTGCTGCGCGTCTTCACCGTCCTCATCCGGCTCCCAGATGATCGCGGTCTGGGTCCCGCGGTCCTTCAGGTGCCGATCGATGCAGTTGGCGGCGACGTTCAGGGTGCCGTCCTCGAACCACTTGATCGAGACGTCGCCGTAGTCGAAGTTGACGTCCTTCACCTTGGTGAACGGCTTGATCCAGTCGATGCGCTTGCCGTGTTCGGCCCAGAAGCCTTCGGTGTCGTTGACCGAGGCGGCGTACATCTCGTCGTAGGTCGCCTTGTCGATATGGGCGGTCCCGGCGAAGGCGTCCGACGGCGGGTAGGTCTTTTCGGATTCGTCCAGCATTTCGTCTCCTCCCGGATATCATGTTTGTCGGCCGGTCCCGGCTGGGACGGGCGGATGATCGGGTGCGGCGGGCCGCTCAGATGGCGAGGTACTCGGCGCGCAGCTTCTCGTCGTCGAGCACCTCCTGCGCCGATCCGTCGTAGACGACCGATCCTATGTCGAGGATGACCGCCCTGTCGGCGAGCTTCAAGGCGGCGACGGCGTTCTGTTCGACGATCACGGTCGTGATGCCCTGGTCGCGGATCACGTTCAGCGTCTTGGCGATCTCCTGCACGATGACGGGGGCGAGGCCCTCGTAGGGTTCGTCCAGCAGCAGCACCTTGATGTCGCGGGCGAGCGCGCGCGCGATGGCCAGCATCTGCTGCTCGCCGCCCGAAAGCGTCACGCCCTCCTGCCGGCGGCGCTCGCCCAGGCGCGGGAACAGGTCGTAGAGCCGGTCGAGCGACCACCCCACGGGCGGCGCGATTTGCGCCAGTTGCAGGTTCTCCTCGACCGTGAGGCCGGGGATGATGCGCCGGTCCTCGGGCACCAGCGCGATGCCGTTGGCGGCGGCCTCGTGGCTGGCCATATTGTGCAGCGGCTGGTGGTCGAGCCAGATCTCGCCGCGCTTGAGCTCGGGATTGCCGAGGCGCGCGATGGTGCGCAGCGTCGAGGTCTTGCCGGCGCCGTTACGGCCCAGGAGCGCGAGGATCTCGCCCTCGTGGATGTTGAAGCTCACGTCCTGGACGATGTAGCTCTCGCCGTAATAGGCTTCTAGGTTCCAGACGCTCAGGAAGGCGGGCGCCGTCGCCGCGTGGTTGGCGTTCGGGTTCCAGTCCTTGCTGGTTCGGGGGGCGTTCATTGCTGTCCTCCGTGGCAGAGGCAATTCTTCGCCGAAGAATTGCCGGTCGCGATTTTTCGACGAAAAATCGCTAGTGCGCTTCTCCGAGATAGGCTTCCCGAACCTTCGGATGCCCCTTGATGTTGGCTGGCGTGTCCTCGACCAGCGGCGTGCCCTGGGCGAGCACGGTGATCCGCTCGGCCAGCGAGAACACGACGTGCATGTCGTGTTCGATGATCGCCATGGTGATGTTGCGCTTTGCCTTGATCTCTTTCAGCAGGTCGATCGTGTTGTTGGTGTCCGCCCGCGCCATGCCGGCCGTGGGCTCGTCCAGCAGCAGCAGCTTGGGCTCCTGGCTCAGGCACATCGCCATCTCGAGCCGCCGCTTGTCGCCGCGGCTCAGCGACGAGGCCTGCACGTGCCGCTTGTCGAGCATGTTGACGTCCTCGAGCATCCTCTCGGCCGCCTCGGTGATGTCGCGCTCGTTCGACACGCTTTCATAGGCGTGCATCCGGAACGCGCCGTCGCGCTTGGCGAAGATCGGGATCATCACGTTTTCGAACACCGTGAGGTCGCCGAAGATCTCGGGCGTCTGGAACACCCGTGAGATGCCCATCTGGTTGATCTCGTGCGGCTTGCGTCCCAGTACCGACTGGCCGTCGAACATGACGCTGCCGGTGTCGGGGATCAGCTTGCCGATCAGGCAGTTGAGCAGCGTGGACTTGCCCGCCCCGTTGGGCCCGATGATGGCGTGAACGGTATTCTCCTTCACGCTGAGGTTGACGTTGCCGAGGGCCTGCAGACCGCCGAAGCGCTTGCCCACGTTCTTGACTTCAAGGACACCCATTCGAGTCTCTCCTCATTCCGCGGGTTGCTTGGCGGCGCCTTCGGCCTCGGCGCCCTCGGCCTTCTTGTTGCGGCGGCGGAAGGCGAAGCGCCCGACCCGCTGTCCGCCCTCGACCAGCCCGCCGGGCAGGAAGATGACGACGAGCATGAACAGGATGCCCAGCGTCAGGTGCCAGCCCTTGCCGATGAAGGGATGCACGAGCGCGACCATCGCGTTCTCCAGCCCGTCTGGCAGAAAGGCGAACCAGCCGTGCAGGATCTGGTCGTTGATCTTCGAGAAGATGTTCTCGAAATACTTGATGAAGCCCGCGCCCAGCACCGGGCCGATCAGTGTGCCCGCGCCGCCGAGGATCGTCATGAGCACGACCTCGCCCGAGGCGGTCCACTGCATCCGCTCGGCCCCGGCCAGCGGGTCCATCGACACCATCAGGCCACCGGCTAGCCCGGCATACATCCCCGAGATCACGAAGGCGGCGAGCGTGTAGGGGCGCGAGTTCAGGCCCGTGTAGCTCATTCGCTGCTGGTTGGACTTCACCGCCCGCAGCATCATCCCGAATGGCGAGCGGAAGATGCGGATCGCCAGGTAGAAGGCGGCGATCATGATGATCGCGCAGACGTAGTAGCCCACGTTGAAGGTGAAGAGCCACGAGCCCAGCACCAGGTCGAAGCTGTCGCGCATTTCGAGCCCGAAGAGCGAGGGCACCGGCAGGTTGCCGCCCTCCGCGCCGCCGGTCAGGATGCGCGGGTCGTCAAGGCTCAGCTGAAGCCCGGTCTCGCCACCGGTGATCGGGGTCAGCACGGAATAGGCCAGCGCGAAGGACATCTGCGCGAAGGCCAGCGTCAGGATCGAGAAGTAGATCCCCGACCGCCGCAGCGAGATGTAGCCGATCAGCACCGAGAAGAGCCCCGCCACGATCACCGCGGCGACAATCGCCGGGATCACGTTCATGCTGAGCAGTTTCATCATCCACACCCCGGCGTACGAGCCCGCGCCAAGGAACGCGGCGTGCCCGAACGACAGGTAGCCGGTGAGTCCGAACAGGATGTTGAAGCCGATGGCGAAGATGCCGAAGATCACGAAGCGCTGCATCAGGTCGGGATAGCCCGCGTTGAACTGCGCCAGCTCGGATTCGACCGGGAAGGGGTTCAGAAGGAAGGGCGCGAACAAAGTCAGCCCGATGACGATCAGGAGCAACGTCCCGTCTTTCTTGTTCAGTCCGAGCATGGATCAGTCCTCCATCACGCCCTTGCGGCCCATCAGGCCACGGGGACGGGTGAGCAGAATGACGATGGCGACCAGGTAGATGATGATCTGGTTGATGCCGGGGATGAGGTCGATGACGGCCGACATCGAGGCGAAGCTTTCCAGGATGCCCAGCAGGAAGCCCGCGGCGACCGCGCCGGGCAGGCTGCCCATGCCGCCCACGACGACCACGACGAAGCTCAGGACCAGGAAGTCCATGCCCATGTGGTAGTTGGGCGCGTTGATCGGCCCGTACATCACGCCCGCCAGGCCCGCCACGGCCGCGGCGATGCCGAACATCATGGTGAAGCGCTTGTCGATGTCGATGCCCAGCAGGCCTACCGTCTCGCGGTCGGCCATGCCGGCGCGCACGACCATGCCGAACGTGGTGAATTGCAGGAAGGCGAAGACGCCCGCGATGATGATCGCGGCGAACAGAAAATACACCAGCCGCCAGTAGGGATAGATGATCTGGTTGGCTTCGAAGCCCAGCCATACGCCGAAGTCCAGGCTGCCGCGGAACGCTTCGGGCGCGGGGGTCTGGATCGGGTTGGCGCCGTAGAAGTACTTGATGATCTCCTGCAGCACGATTGCGAGGCCGAAGGTCACAAGGATCTGGTCGGCGTGGGGACGCTTGTAGAAGTGCTTGATCAGCCCGCGCTCCATTACGACGCCGATCAGGATCATGACGGGAATGGCGAACAGGATCGCCAGCGGCACCGACCAGTCGATGATCGCCGCGCCGGTGGATTCGCCGAAGATGTCCATGACGTAGGGCACGTCGACCTTGAGCGGGTTGCCCAGGAAGTCCGTGCGCTCGGGGTCGACGACCTCGTGGCTGAGGGTGAGCAGCCGCTGGACCGTCACCGCGCAGAAGGCGCCCAGCATGAAAAGCGCGCCGTGGGCGAAGTTGACCACGCCCAGCGTGCCGAAGATCAGGGTCAGGCCGAGGGCGATCAGCGCATAGGCCGAGCCCTTGTCCAGCCCGTTCAGGATTTGAAGGATGATCTGGTCCATGTGCCGAGATCCTCGTTGCGGGGCGGCGCACCGCCCGGGAGGCAGAGAGGGGGCGAGGGGCCGGAGTACCCGAGGGTCTCCGGCCCCGGCAGGCGCGTCAGCCTGCGCCGATCAGGCGCCCGGGTTGCAGGTGCCGAGCGCGCCGCCCGCGAATTGCGGGTGGTCCACCGGGTAGGTGACCTGCTCGACCGGCGTGATCTCGACGATCTCGAGAAGGTCGAACTCCGATTGCGGGTTCTCCTTGCCGCGCACCACGAGCACGTCCTTGAAGCACTGGTGGTCCTCGGCGCGGTAAAGCGTCGGGCCGTTGCCCAGACCGTCGAACTCGAAGCCCTCCAGCGCCTCGACCACGGCGCACGGGTTGAAGCTGCCCGCGCGCGACACGGCGTCTGCGTAAAGCAGCGTCTGCACGTAGCAGGTGTGGGCCGCCTGGCTGGGCGGGAAGCCGTACTTGGTGCCGAAGGACTGCACGAAGGCCTTGCTGCCCTCGTCGGGCAGCGACCAGTGCCAGTTGGTCGAGCCGTAGATGCCCTTCACGTTTTCGCCCGCGCCGCGCGCCATCAGGCGCGAGTAGAGCGGCACGACGATCTCGAAGTCCTTGCCGTTGGCCTGGGCCTCGCGCAGGCCGAACTGCACGGCGTTGGTCAGCGAGTTGACCATGTTGCCGCCGTAGTGGTTCAGCACCAGGACGTCCGCGCCCGAGTTCAGCACCGGCGCAATGTAGGACGAGAAGTCGGTCTGCGTGAGCGGGGTCTTTACGGCGTTCACCGTCTCCCAGCCCATCGCCTCGGTCGAGGCGCGGATCGCTTCTTCGGTGGTGTAGCCCCAGTTGTAGTCGGCGGTCAGGTGATACGCCTTGCGGTCGGTGCCATAGGCGTTGGCCAGCACCGGCGCGAGCGCCGCGCCCGACATGTACGAGTTGAAGAAGTGGCGGAAGCCGTTGGCCCGCTTGTCCTTGCCGGTGGTGTCGTTCGAGTGGGTGAGACCGGCCATGAAGATCACGCCCGCCTCCTGGCAGAGCGCCTGCACCGCCACGGCCACGCCCGAGGACGAGCCGCCGGTAATCATCACCGCGCCGTCCTTCTCGATCATCGACTTGGCGCTGGCGCGGGCGGCGTCCGACTTCGTCTGCGTGTCGCCGGTGACGTACTCGACCTTCTTGCCCAGGATGCCCGCCCCGTCCAGCGCCTGCGACGAGAACGTCTGCAACATGCCGCCGTCGCCTTCGCCGTTCAGATGCTCGACCGCCAGCTGGTAGGCACGCAGCTCGTCCGCACCTTCGTCGGCGTAGGGGCCCGTCTGCGGCACGTTGAAGCCGAGCGTGACGGTGCTGCCCGTCGGCTCGTTCGTGAATCCCTGCGACCAGGCGGCGCCCGAAAAGATCGTCGGCAGCGCAAGACCGGCGCCGGTGGCGGCACCGGTGCGCAGAACGCCACGCCGTGTGAAGTTCGAACTGGACATGTATATCCTCCCATTTTCACTGATTGCGCCGGTCCGCCTCCATTCGGACCGGCGCAGAGTCCCTTTACAGGACTGACGGAAGGATGTGTCCGTCGCGAAAACGAAGCAACAAGGCGCTGCGTGGGCAGGATTTTTCTGTAAAGCCTTACACAGATCGGTCAGACTGCCTGTAAACAAATTATCACGCAGGTGCAGAAAGTGACTGGAAGGAACGGGTTTTTCCGATGCCGCGGCCGGGACTGACGGGCAGCCGCATCCGGGCGCGGCGGCTGGATCTGGGGATCAAGCAGGCGGAACTGGCACGCAGGCTGAGCATTTCGTCCTCTTACCTCAACCTTATCGAGCACAACCGGCGGCGAATCGGCGGCAAACTGCTGGTCGAGCTTGCGCGCGCGCTCGAAACCGACCCCGCCACGCTGGCAGAGGGCGCCGAGGCCGCGCTGATCGAGGGGCTGCGGCTTGCCGCCGCCGCGCCCGAAGGGGCAGAGGCCGAGCTGTCCCGGATCGAGCAATTCGCCGGCACCTTTCCCGGCTGGGCCGGGCTGATCGTGGCGCAGGGCCGGCGCATCGCAGCGCTCGAACGGGTGGTCGAGACGCTGAACGACCGGCTGACCCACGACCCGTTCCTGTCGGCGTCGCTGCACGACGTGCTTTCGACCGTCACCGCCATCCGTTCGACCAGCGGCATCCTGCGCGACGACGACGGCATCGACCCAGAATGGCGCAAGCGGTTCCACCGCAACCTCTACGAGGACAGCCGCCGGCTTGCCGAAAGCGCGCAGGCGCTGGTCAGCTACCTCGATGCCGGCGGCAGCGCCGATCGCGACGTGGCCGCGCCGCAGGAAGAACTCGAGACCTGGCTGGCCGCGCGCGGCTGGCACTTGCCCGAATGTGAACGCGCGCTGCCGGCCTCGTTCGACCGGGTGGTGGAGGCGGCGGAAGAGCTGTCCTCCGCCTCGGGCCGTGCGCTCGCCCGCGCGCACCTGGAGCGCGCCCACCGCGAGGCGCAGGCGATGCCTCTGGCCGAGGTGCGCCGCCTCGTGGCCGAGCAGGGCGTTGATCCGGCGGCGCTGGCCGGCCGCTTCGGCACCGACCTCGTGTCGGCGTTCCGGCGGCTGGCGACGCTGCCTGAAGACGACCTGCCGTCAAGTGTCGGGCTGGTGACCTGCGACGGTTCGGGCACGCTGACGTTCCGCAAGCCGCTCGAGGGTTTCCCGCTGCCACGCTTCGGCGCGGCCTGCCCGCTCTGGCCACTCTACCAGGCGCTGTCGCGGCCGATGCAGCCCATTCGCGCCGAGCTTGAACAGGTCGGCCGGGTGCCGCAGCGCTTCACCGCCTTCGCCATAGGGCAGCCCAGCCACCCCGAGGGCTTCGGCGGCCCTCAGGTGACCGAGGCCGCTATGCTGATCCTGCCGCTCGACGGCCCCGCGACCGGCCCTGTGCAGCCTGTCGGCACGAGCTGCCGGATCTGCATGCGCGAGCCGTGCCCGGCGCGGCGCGAACCGTCGATCGTCGGCACATCCGCCTGAAGCTGCGCGAAAAACCTTCTGAAAGGTTTTTCGGAAGGTTTTTCTGAAAAGCCTTCGCCCGTGGCCGGTGTTTTGACAGGGCGGGCCGGTCGCGCCATAGTTTCGCGACTGCGCGCCGTGCCGGGTCCGGGGAGGGAGCCGTGGCGCGCACTTCTCTGGGGAGGGGAGCCCCGAATGGGCAAGCAGGTCCTTATCATCGAGGACGAACCGAACATCATCGAGGCGATCCGCTTCATCCTGTCGCGCGACGGATGGAACGTCGCCACGCATTCCGACGGCGCCACCGCGCTCGAGGCGGTGGCGCGGCGCAAGCCGGACATCGTCATCCTCGACGTGATGCTGCCCAACCGCTCGGGCTACGACGTGCTTCAGGACCTGCGCGCCGACCCGGCGACCGAGGGTCTGCCCGTGCTGATGCTGACCGCGCGCGGCCAGAGGAAGGACCGCGAGATGGCCGAGCGGCTGGGCGCCAGCCGCTTCATGACCAAGCCCTTCTCGAACGCCGACGTGCTGAACTCGGTGCGCGAGATGGTGGCGCCGTGAGACCGCCGCGCGAGCCGGTATTCCTCGAGCGGCAGACCTATCGCCGCCGCCGGCTGATGGACGCCGCGCGGCTTCTGCCGCTTCTGGGGGCCGTGCTGTTTGCCTTCCCGCTGGTGTGGGGCGAAGACGGCGGCTCGACCGCCGTGCGGGGGCTTTATGTCTTCGGCGTCTGGTTCTTCCTGATCCTGAGCGCCGGACTGATGGCGCGGCGGCTGGCCGACAGCGACGCGCCGCCCCCGCCCGAGGGCGGCGACGCGCCGGAGTGAGGCGATGCTGTCGTTCAACGTCCTCGTCGCGGTGTGCCTGGCCTACGTGGCGTTCCTGTTCATCGTGGCCTTCGTCGCCGAGAAGCGGGCCGAGGGCGGGCGGCTCGGCTGGCTGAGAAGCCCCTGGGTCTACACGCTGTCTCTGTCGATCTACTGCACGGCGTGGACGTTCTATGGTGCCGTGGGCTACGCCGCGCGCTCGGGGCTGGAGTTCGTCACGATCTACCTTGGCCCGACGCTGGTCATGGTCGGCTGGTGGGCGCTTCTGCGCAAGCTGGTGCGCATCGGGCGGACGCAGCGCATCACGTCGATCGCGGACCTGATCTCGTCCCGCTATGGCAAGTCCAACCTGCTGGGCGTCATGGTCACGCTGCTCGCGGTCGTGGGCACCACGCCGTACATCGCCCTGCAACTGCAATCCGTGACACTGAGCTTCGCGGTCTTCGCGCAGGACTCCCACGTGGTCACGCCGGAAAGCTGGGCCGTCACCGACCTGAACGCCACGGCACTTTGGGTGGCGGCGGGGCTCGCGCTGTTCACCATCGTCTTCGGCACGCGGAACCTCGATGTGAACGAACGCCACCACGGCGTGGTCACCGCCATCGCGCTTGAGGCGATCGTCAAGCTCGTGGCGCTGCTGCTCGTGGGGGCCTTCGTCGTCTGGGGCGTGGCCGGCGGCGCGCGCGAGATCTTCGCCATGACCGAGGCCTCGCCCATCGCCGCATGGGACATCGACGGCGGGCGCTGGGTGTCGCTGACCTTCCTCTCGGCCGCGGCGTTTCTCTGCCTGCCGCGCATGTTCCAGGTGCTGGTGGTCGAGAATGCGGACGAGCGTCACCTCGCCACGGCAAGCTGGGCCTTCCCCCTTTACCTGTTCCTGATGAGCCTGTTCGTCGTGCCCATCGCTGTCGTGGGCCTGGCCGTGCTGCCCGCCGACGCCAACCCCGACCTCTTCGTGCTGACCGTGCCGCTGGAATTCGACCGGGCGGGGCTGGCGATGCTTTCGTTCCTGGGCGGCTTCTCGTCGGCCACCTCTATGGTGATCGTCGCGACCATCGCGCTGTCGACGATGGTTTCGAACCACATCGTCATGCCCATCTGGCTGAGCGCCGGGCAGGGCGGGGCCACCGTTTCCGGCGACGTGCGCAACGTGGTGCTGCGCGCGCGCCGCATCTCGATCGCCGGGCTGCTGCTGCTGGGCTACCTGTACTTCCGCCTGTCGGGCGGCGGCGCGGCGCTGGCGGCGATCGGCCTGATCTCGTTCGTGGGGCTGGCGCAGGTGCTGCCGGCGCTCGTGGGCGGCATCTTCTGGCGCGGGGCGACGCGGCTGGGCGCGGCGGCGGGGCTGGGCATTGGCTTCGCCGTGTGGACCTATGCGCTGCTTCTGCCGAGCTTCGGAGAAAGCGGCGCGATGTCGGCTGCGATGCTGGCCGAGGGGCCGTGGGGCCTCGGCTGGCTCAGGCCGCAGGCGCTGTTCGGGATCGACGGGATGGACCCGGTCACCCATGCGCTGTTCTGGTCGATGGCGCTGAACACGCTGGCCTTCCTGGCCGGCTCGCTCGCCAGCTTCCCCGGCCCGGTGGAGCGGCTTCAGGGCGCGGATTTCGTCAACATCTTCCGCTTCGGCGCGGGCACCCGCGGCTGGTCGGCCCACATGGCCGAGGCCGAGGACCTGCTGATCATGGCGCAGCGTATCCTCGGCCCCGCCGAGGCGCAGGCGCTGTTCCAGGCGCAGGCCGCCGAGCAGGGGAAGGAGGGCTATCTGCCCGACACGACGCCCGAGTTCCTGGAGAAGCTCGAGCGCGAACTGTCGGGCTCCGTCGGGGCGGCGACGGCGCATGCCATGATGGGCCAGATCACCGGCGGTGCGGCGGTGTCGGTCGAGGAACTGATGCGCGTGGCCGACGAGACCGCGCAGATCATGGAATACTCCAGCCAGCTCGAGGCGAAGTCGGCCGAGCTGGGCCGCACCGCCCGGCAGCTGCGCGAGGCGAACGAGAAGCTGACCCAGCTGTCCATCCAGAAGGACGCCTTCCTCAGCCAGATCAGCCACGAACTTCGCACGCCAATGACCTCGATCCGGTCGTTTTCCGAGATCCTGCGCGACGGCGAGGAAATCGACGCCGGGGCGCGCACCCGCTACGCCGCGATCATCCACGACGAGGCGCTGCGCCTGACGCGGCTGCTCGACGACCTGCTCGATCTCAGCGTGCTCGAGAACGGGCAGGTGACGCTGAACGAGCGCCCCGCCAGCCTGCACGAGGTGATCGACCGCGCCGTGTCTGCCACGCAGTCACGGCTGGGCCGGCTGCGGATCGAACGCCAGGCGGCGGACGAGCGGGTGGTGCTGTTCACCGACACCGACCGGCTGGCGCAGGTCTTCATCAACCTGATCGCCAACGCCGAGAAGTACTGCGACGCCCCGCGCCCCGTCCTGCGTATCACCGTGCGGCAGGAGCCGGGCGCGGTGAGCGTGGACTTCGTCGACAACGGCTCGGGCATCCCGCGCGAAAGCCAGGGCGTCATCTTCGAGAAGTTCTCGCGCCTGTCGGACACCCGCGCGGCGGGCGGTGCGGGGCTGGGGCTGGCCATCTGCCGCGAGGTGATGGCGCGGCTGGGCGGGCGCATCGCCTACCTGCCGGGACAGGGCGGCGCGGCCTTTCGCGTGACGCTGCCGCGCGCGCGGGCCGAGGCCGCCTGACGTTCAGTCTTTGGTAACGGTGGCCTGCGACAAGGGCCCAGAGCCAGCCTGAAGGATGTGCATGAGCGGGGACGCCAGACCCTCGGCGCTGCGCCGCAAGCTGCGCGGCCCGCCACGGACCGAGACACCGGCGGATGACGGGCTGCGGGCCTGGCGGCTGGCGCTCGCCCGGGCGCTGTCCGAGACGGCGTCGCTGCCCGCCCGCGTTCGCGGCATCGCGCGGGACGAGGTCGCGCCAGACGCGTTCGAAGCGCTGCCCGGCGAGGGCGACCTGATCCTGCTGCTCGAAGCCGGGTCGGGCCGCTTCGGACTGGCGCTGGTCGACGCGGCGCTGCTGACCTCGGTGATCGAGGCGCAGACGATGGGCCGGGTCATGCCGCGCCCGGTGCCCGAGCGCGCGCCCACCGGGACCGACGCGGCGATGGTGGCCGATGCGCTGGACCGGATGCTGGTGCTGGCCGAGCGGGACGTGCCGGGCGCCGAGTGCACGGGCTTCCGGTACGCCACGCGGCTGCAGGGCGGCCCGGCGATCGTGCTGGCGCTCGCGGACGACACGCACTCGCTGATGGATGTCACCTTCGACCTTGGCAACGGCGCGCGGGAGGGGCGGTTGCGGCTGCTGTTCCCGCCCGTCCCGGCCCCCGAGGTCGAGACGCCGGACAAGCCGCACGCCGCCCCCTGGGCGGAGCGGCTGGAAAAGGCGGTGATGGGGGGCGAGGTGACGGTCGACGGCCGCCTGGGTCGTCTGCGCCTGACCGCCGAAGAGGTCATGGCCCTGCGCCCGGGCGCGACGCTGCCGTTCGACCGCAAGGACCTCTACCGCGTGCGGCTGATCACGCGCGACGGCACGACGGCCGCGCTGGCGCAACTGGGCCGCTCGGGCGGCTATCGCGCGCTCCGCCTGCTCCCCCGGGAAGAGGCGAAGGCCGCCCCGGACTGGGACGCGGCCCCGGAGCCGCCCCCGCTTCCGTCCGAGGAGTGAAGGCTCAGACCGACTCGATGCGCAGCGCCACCGGTTCGCCGACGATGACGCCGGTCTCGGCCATGCCCTGCAGGGCCGCGTCGAGCGCCGGGCGCGCCGTGCGGTGGGTGACGATCAGCACTGGCGCGGTCTTGTCCTCGTGCCCGTACTGGCGCATCCGGTCGATCGAGATGCCCTCGGCCCCCAGTGCCGTGGCGATCTTGGCCAGTGCGCCCGGTTTGTCTTCGAGCGTCATGCGCAGGTAATAGGGCGCGGGCGTCGAGGTGGTGGCCTTTTCCACCGGCGACAGGCTCGCCGCGGGCTTGCCGAAGGTCGAAAGCCGCGTGCCGCGCGCGATGTCCACGATGTCGGACATCACCGCGCTCGCGGTCGGTCCCTCGCCCGCGCCTGCGCCGCGCAGGACGATCTGGCCAACGCTGTCGCCCTCGAGTACGACCATGTTCATCGCGTCCTCAAGCTGGCCCAGCGGCGAATCCGCCGGCACCAGGCAGGGCGACATGCGCTGCATCAGCCCGCGCCCGGTCATCTGCGCCACGCCCAGCAGCTTGATCCGGTAGCCCATGTCGGCCGCCTGCCGAATGTCGTCGATGCTGATCCGCTCGATTCCCTCGAGCTTCATCGCGCCGAAATCGACCTGCGTGCCGAAGGCGATCGAGGCCAGCAGCGCCAGCTTGTGCCCGGCATCGATCCCGCCCACGTCGAGCGTCGGGTCGGCCTCGAGATACCCCAGCGCGCGCGCCTCCTCGAACACCTCGTCATAGGGCAGCTCGGCGTCTTCCATCCGGGTCAGGATGTAGTTGCAGGTGCCGTTCATCACGCCCATCACGCGCGTGATCTCGTTGCCCGCCAGCCCCTCGGTCAGCGCCTTGACCACCGGGATGCCGCCGGCGACGGCGGCCTCGAAGCGCAGCGCGGCGCCGCGCGCCTCGGCCTGCTCGGCCAGCGCCTGCCCGTGGATCGCCAGCATCGCCTTGTTCGCGGTCACCACGTCCTTGCCCAGGCCGAGCGCGGCCTCGACCGCCGCCTTCGCGGGGCCGTCCGAGCCGCCCATCAGCTCGACGAACACGTCGACGTCGTCGCGGCGGGCCAGGGCGACCGGGTCGTCCTCCCACTCGTAGCCCTGAAGCCGCACGCCCCGGTCCTTGTCGCGGGTGCGCGCCGAGACGGCCGAGATCGTGATCTCGCGCCCCGTGCGGCCGGCCAGCAGCGCGGCGTGGCGCTGGACGATGCGGACGACGCCGGTGCCGACGGTGCCGAGGCCCGCGATGCCAAGGCGGAGAGTGGTGGTCATGTGGCGCTCCCGTGATCAGGCGTGAAGGTCGGCGCGACCTCTAGCCCGTTTACCCGCGGGCGGCAACGGCGGCGCTCAGGCGTCGAGGTCGGCCGCGCGCAGTGCCTCGGCCCGTTCGCGCAGGCGCGCGGCGCGCTCGGCCAGGTCTCCGCTGGTGGCGCGGTCGATGCCGCCCAGGGCGGCCGCCCGGCGCTGCAGCGCCTCGGCCTCCGCGACCGTGATGCGCGGATCGCGTTCGGCCGCCGCAAGCAGCGTCTCAAGCGGGACGAGCTCGGGGTAGGGCGCGGCGAGCGCGCGTTCGGCGGCGGGCGTGTCCAGCCCGGGAACCTGGGCACAGGCGGCGAGGGAAAGGCAGGCCAGCAGGGGCAGGGCGCGCATGGAACCTCCGTTAGTGCGGGCGCACCATAGGGCGGCCGCGCCCGCTCGCCAAGCGGCGGGCGGCACGCTATAGCAGGCGCGCAACCGCAACCGAAAGAGCCGCCCGTGTCCGACGTCCTGGCCCGCCTCCGCCCCTCCGCCCCGCGCCGCGTCTTCGGGACCGGCGTGCTTGCCCTGCTGGGGGTACTCCTGGCCTGGCTGGCCCTGACGACCGACCCGGCGATGGGCTGGCGGATCGCGCTTCTGGCCATTTCTGCCGCGGCGCTGTGGCTGGCGGTGCGGCTGTGGCAGGCCACGGCCGGGGCGGTGGAGCTGACGGCGGAGGGGTTGCGCGACACCGACGGCACTCCCATCGCGCCGCTCGCCGCGATCGAGGGGCTCGACCGCGGCGCCTTCGCGTTCAAGCCGTCGAACGGCTTCCTGGTCCGGCTCGACACGCCGGGCCCGCGCGCCTGGGCGCCGGGGCTGTGGTGGCGGCTGGGCCGGCGCGTGGGCATCGGCGGCGTCACCTCGGCCTCCGAGGCCAAGTTCATGGCCGAGCTTCTGTCCGGCATGGTGGCCGACCGCCGCGAGTGACCGCATCGGCGGCAGGTTGATGCTTTTTCATGCGCCGGGGCGTTACCCTTGCGACGCACGCCCGGTCCCGGGCGATTCGCGGACCAAGCAGGGAGAGCCGTATGACCGACGCCAGAGCCGTGAGAGAGCCGACGTTCCGCGAGTCCGTCGACCTGATGTTCAACCGAGCCGTGGCGCTGACGGACCTCAGCCCGGGTCTGGAAGAGAAGATCCGCGTCTGCAACGCAACCTATGTCGTGCGCTTCGGCGTCCGGCTGCGCGGCGGCATCCAGACCTTCACCGGCTATCGCAGCGTGCACTCGGAACACATGGAACCGGTCAAGGGCGGCATCCGGTATTCGCCGCTGGTCAACCAGGACGAGGTCGAGGCGCTGGCCGCGCTGATGACCTATAAGTGCGCGCTGGTCGAGGCGCCCTTCGGCGGCTCGAAGGGCGGGCTGTGCATCGATCCGCGCGAGTACGAGGAAGACGAACTCGAGCGGATCACCCGCCGCTTCACCTATGAGCTGGCCAAGCGCGACCTGATCCATCCCAGCCAGAACGTGCCGGCCCCCGACATGGGCACCGGCGCGCGCGAGATGGCGTGGATCGCCGACCAGTACGCGCGGATGAACACCACCGACATCAACGCCAACGCCTGTGTCACCGGCAAGCCGCCCCATGCCGGCGGCATCGCAGGCCGGGTCGAGGCGACGGGTCGCGGCGTGCAGTACGCCCTGCGCGAATTCTTCCGCCATCCCGAGGACGTGGCCAAGGCGGGGCTTTCGGGCAAGCTCGACGGCAAGCGCGTGATCGTGCAGGGCCTGGGCAACGTGGGCTACCACGCCGCGAAGTTCCTGTCGGACGAGGACGGCGCCCGCGTCACCGGTATCATCGAGCGCGACGGGGCCCTGGTCAGCGACACCGGCATCGACGTCGACAAGGTGTATAACTGGATCCAGCGCCACGGCGGCGTCTACGGCTATCCCGACGCGACCTATGTCGAGGAAGGCGGCCCGGTGCTCGAGCACGAGTGCGATATCCTGATCCCCGCCGCGCTCGAAGGTGTGATCAACCTCACCAACGCCGAGCGCATCCGCGCTCCGCTGATTATCGAGGCGGCGAACGGTCCGATCACCGCCGGCGCCGACGAGATCCTGCGCCAGAGGGGCACGATCATCATCCCCGACCTCTATGCCAACGCGGGCGGCGTGACGGTCAGCTACTTCGAATGGGTCAAGAACCTCAGCCACATTCGCTTCGGCCGCATGCAGCGCCGGCAGGAGGAGGCCCGCCACGAGCTGATCGTGCGCGAGCTCGAGCGGCTGTCGGCCGATCACAACATCGGCTGGGAGCTGTCGCCGGACTTCAAGGAGAAGTACCTGCGCGGGGCGGACGAGCTGGAGCTCGTGCGCTCGGGCCTTGATGACACCATGCGCACCGCCTACCAGTCGATGCGCGAGGTCTGGCATGCCCGCGACGACGTGGTCGACCTGCGCACGGCCGGGTTCCTGGTGGCCATCGGCCGCGTTGCCGCCAGCTACCGCGCCAAGGGGCTCTGAGGGTCGCAAACCTTCGTCGAAGATTTGCGTGCCCGAATTTTCACCGAAAATTCGGGCACGGAGGCGCAGGCCGGTGCGGAACGACCCTGAGCCACTTGTTGAACAGCAACAACAGCAGCATCCCGCCGCGCGCGGGGTGCGAATACGTTGTTCGCGTAAACAGTTCAACCTTCGTGATGCGCGGAAGGTTCTTCCACTTCGGCGCATCGGACCGGTGGCCAAGGCCGCGGGGCTGGACGGCAAGCTCGACGCGGGTGCTTCACCCCGGGCGCGGGCAGCGACGCGGTGTCCTTCTTGAAAGGCTGCCGCGACCTGTGCTTCTGAAACCGGAGCGCGCAGCCTGATCCGAAGCGCCAAGATCGTTTTCACGATCTTGGCAAATTCCTTGCGAGGAATTTGCGCGCGCCTGTGACCTCGCGCCCCGCTGGACTCCGGCGGGGCGCTTTCCGATACTGCGCGCCATGAGTCTCCCCCCCGGATTTCTGGACGAACTGCGCAACCGCATCAGCCTGTCACAGGTGGTGGGGCGCAAGGTCATGTGGGACCAGCGCAAGTCGAACCAGGGCAAGGGCGACATGTGGGCGCCGTGCCCCTTCCACCACGAGAAGACCGCCAGCTTCCACGTCGACGACCGCAAGGGCTTTTACTACTGCTTCGGCTGCCACGCGAAGGGCGACGCCATCGGCTTCGTGAAGGACACCGAGAACGTGGGCTTCATGGAGGCGATCGAGATCCTGGCGCGCGAGGCCGGGATGCCGATGCCCGCCCCCGACCCGCAGGCGCAGAAGAAGGCCGACCGCCGCACGCAGCTGGCCGACGTGATGGAGCAGGCGGTGCAATGGTATCGCCTTCAGCTCAAGACCGGCGCGGCGGCGAATGCGCGCGCCTACCTGGCCAAGCGCGGCCTGAGCGAAGAAGCGCAGAAGCGCTGGGAAATCGGATTCGCTCCGCCGCGCGGGCTGTTCCAGCACCTCACCGGCAAGGGCGTCCCGGCGGATCTGGTGATCGACGCGGGTCTCGCGGCGCGGTCCGACCGGGGCGGTGAGCCCTATGACCGCTTCCGCGACCGCATCCTGTTTCCCATCCGCGACCCGCGCGGCCGCGCCATCGCGCTGGGCGGGCGGGCGATGTCGCCCGAGGCGCGTGCGAAGTATCTCAACTCGCCCGAGACCGAGCTCTTCGACAAGGGCCGCAGCCTCTATAACCACGCCAACGCCCGTTCGGCCGCCGGCCGGGGCCAGACGCTGATCGTGGCCGAGGGCTACATGGACGTGATCGCGCTGGCCGAGGCCGGGTTCGAGGCGACTGTCGCGCCGCTGGGCACCGCGATTACGCCGGATCAACTTCAGCTCATGTGGCGCATCCATCCCGAGCCGGTCATCGCGCTCGACGGTGACACCGCCGGCCTGCGCGCGGCCATGCGGGTGATCGACATCGCGCTGCCGCTGCTCGAGGCCGGCAAGTCCCTGCGCTTCTGCCTGATGCCCGAGGGGCAGGACCCCGACGACCTGATCCGGGCGGGCGGCGCGTCGGCCATGCAGGCCGCGCTGGACGAGGCGCAGCCGCTGGTGTCGCTCCTGTGGCGGCGCGAAACCGAAGGCCGGACCTTCGACAGCCCCGAGCGGAAGGCGGCGCTGGAAAAGACGTTGGGCGACGCGACGCGGAAGATCCAGGACCAGACGCTGCGGCGGCACTACGACGACGCGTTGAAACAGATGCGGTGGGAGCTGTTTCGCCCCCGCCGCCCGCAGCGTGACCGCAAGCCGTGGACGCCCAGGGGCCAGCAGGCGCCGGTGGCCGCGCATGCCGCGACCCGCTCGTCGCTTCTGGCGCGCGGGACCGGCGCGATCGAGGAGGAACTGCGCGAGGCGGTGATCCTGGCGACGCTGCTGGTCCACCCGACTCTGCTTTCGCGGTTCGAGGGCGAGGTCGAGCGGCTGGACCTTGCGACCGAGGATCATCGGGCGATCCGGGCCGCGCTTTTGCGCCACGCGGCCGAGCCGCCCGAGCGTTTGCGGCCCTGCGTCGAGGACATGGTCGGCCCGGCAGCCCTTGAAAAGCTCTTCGCGCCGCGCCATGTGGCAATCGCTCCTGCCATCCGCAACGCCGGGGACAGCGACATCGCCGGAATCTGCCTGGCCGAGGAACTTGCGAAGCTGACCGCCGCGCGCGGCGCGCGGCGCGAGCTGGACGAGGCGCTCGAGGATTGGGGCGACGTTGCCGACGAGGGGCTGACATGGCGTCTGGGCCAGGCGGCCGAGGCGCGCAACCGCGCTCAGCGAAGCGAGACAGAGGACCGGACCGAGTACGACATCGGCGCCAACGGGGCGCGCATCCGGCGCGAGGAGCGGGACGCGCTTGACGCGCTGCTCGAGCGCATCACGTACGCCAAGGGCGGATCCGAAGGGCGCGAGGGACCGTGACTCGTGGTGAGTAAACGGTAAAGGAAAACGGGGTTAAACGGGTGTGCGAATCGTTGATTCGCGCTGTAGATTCGAAAGCTGCGAATCGCCCGCGCATGGAAGGAGTGCCGTATGGCCGCCAAGGACACCGACGACCGCAAGCCGGACGACCAGGACGGGGAAGTCATGCTCGACATGAGCCAGGCGGCGGTCAAGAAGATGATCGCCGAGGCCAAGGAGCGCGGCTACATCACGTATGATCAGCTCAACCAGGTCCTGCCGCCCGAGCAGGTCAGTTCCGAGCAGATCGAGGACGTGATGTCGATGCTCTCCGAGATGGGCATCAACGTCATCGAGGACGAGGAAGCCGACGAGGACGACGGCAAGGGCGGCGAGGTGGTCGAAACCTCGACCTCGCGCGAGGTCGCGGTCGCGCAGACCGAAGGCGGCGAGAAGCTCGACCGCACCGACGATCCGGTGCGCATGTACCTGCGCGAAATGGGGTCGGTCGAACTGCTCAGCCGCGAGGGCGAGATCGCCATCGCCAAGCGGATCGAGGCCGGGCGCAATTGCATGATCGCGGGCCTGTGCGAAAGCCCGCTGACCTTCCAGGCGATCACCATCTGGCGCGACGAGCTTCTTAACGAAGACATTCTGCTGCGCGACGTCATCGACCTCGATGCCACCTTCGGCCGCTCCATGGCCGGGGAGGAAGACGAGGACGAGGGCGACGAGCCGGTGGTCGAGGGGCTCGATGTCGCCCAGCCCGACCAGGCGGCCCAGCCCAAGAAGAAGAGCAACGAGCCCGAGTACGACGCCGACGGCAACCCGATCGCGAAGTCCGACGACGACGACGAGGAGGAAGAGCAGGCCAACATGTCGCTCGCCGCGATGGAGGCCGCGCTCAAGCCCCGCGTGCTCGAGACGCTCGACATCATCGCGCGCGACTACACCCGCCTGTCCGAGATGCAGGACCTGCGGATGTCGGCCACCCTGAACGAGGACGGGTCGTTCACCAAGCAGGCCGAAGCCGAGTACCAGAAGCTGCGCTCGGAAATCGTGCTGCTGGTCAACGAGCTGCACCTGCACAACAACCGCATCGAGGCGCTGATCGACCAGCTTTACGGCATCAACCGCCGAATCATGTCGATCGACAGCTCCATGGTGAAGCTTGCCGACCAGGCGCGCATCAACCGCCGGGAATTCATCGACGCCTATCGCGGGCGCGAACTGGACCCGACCTGGCTTGACCAGATGGCGCAGAAGTCCGGGCGCGGCTGGCAGGCGTTCATCGAACGCTCCACTCCGAAGATCGAGGAACTGCGCGCCGAGATGGCCCAGGTCGGCCAGTATGTCGGCGTCGACATCAGCGAATTCCGCCGCATCGTGCAGCAGGTCCAGAAGGGCGAGAAGGAAGCCCGCGCGGCCAAGAAGGAAATGGTCGAGGCCAACCTCCGCCTCGTGATCTCCATCGCCAAGAAGTACACGAACCGCGGTCTGCAATTCCTGGACCTCATCCAGGAAGGCAACATCGGCCTGATGAAGGCCGTCGACAAGTTCGAGTATCGCCGCGGCTACAAGTTCTCGACCTACGCGACATGGTGGATCCGGCAAGCCATAACGCGCAGCATCGCCGACCAGGCCCGCACCATCCGCATCCCGGTCCACATGATCGAGACGATCAACAAGCTGGTCCGGACCGGCCGCCAGATGCTGCACGAGATCGGCCGCGAGCCGACGCCGGAAGAGCTGGCCGAGAAGCTGCAGATGCCGCTCGAGAAGGTTCGCAAGGTGATGAAGATCGCCAAGGAGCCGATCTCGCTCGAGACGCCCATCGGCGACGAGGAAGACAGCCAGCTCGGGGATTTCATCGAGGACAAGAACGCCGTCCTGCCGCTCGACTCGGCCATTCAGGAGAACCTGAAAGAGACCACGACGCGGGTTCTGGCATCGCTCACCCCGCGCGAGGAACGGGTCCTGCGCATGCGCTTCGGCATCGGCATGAACACCGACCACACGCTGGAAGAGGTCGGCCAGCAATTCTCGGTCACCCGCGAACGTATTCGCCAGATCGAGGCCAAGGCGCTGCGCAAGCTCAAGCACCCCAGCCGCTCGCGCAAGCTGCGGTCGTTCCTGGACCAGTGATTTTCAAGCGGCGGCCCTCGGGCCGCCGTTTTCGAATGGCAAGGAGGTTGCCGATGAAACGCCTCGTCCCCTTCGTTCTCGCCGCGCTTATGGCCACGCCCGCCTCGGCCTTCATCGCCACCAACGGCATGGTGGTCGAGCGGACGGGGCCGACCGAGTTCTTCGTACCCTATCGCGGGCAGTCGGCGCCGCAGGCGTTCTGGTGCGCCGCCGGGCAGTACGCCTGGCAGGAGCTTGGGATGAACACGGGCCGCATCTGGCGGCTGTCCCCGCCTCGCCGCCGCTCGGGCGAGGGTATCCTGTTTTCGCTGCGGCTCGAGGGGGCGGCCCGCGATACCGGGCTTCTGCTGATCGGCGGCGACCGGGGCAGCCTTTCGGTCACGCTGGCGCGCAAGCTGTGCGAGCGTCCGGAGGACCGGCGTTAACCGGTCTGGCGCGGTTTCACGTAGAACTCGCGCACGAGGACGTAGATCGTCACCGTCAGCGGGGCGCTGAGGATCACGCCGATCACGCCGAAGAGCGTGCCGATGGCGACCAGCGCCAGCAGGAACACGGCGGGCGGTACATCCGCGACGCTGCGCTCGACCATGGGCAGGATGAAGTTCGACTCCACCTGCTCGATCCCGAGGTAAAGCAGCGCCGTCCACAGCGCCATCGCCGGGCTCATCGTCAGGGCGAGGATCATCGCCGGCACCGCGCCGAGGATGGGGCCGACGATGGGCACGAACTCCAGCAATCCCGCGATCAGCCCCAACGCCAGCGGCGTCGGCAGCCCGATGGCCCAGGTGCCCACGCCCACGCACACGCCGACCACGGTCATCGCCACGAGCTGCCCGCGCAGCCACGCGCTCAGCCCCTCGCCGGCGCAGGTCAGGCCGCGGCGGATGTCCTCCTGCCGCTTGCGGGGAAAGAGGGCGACCAGCCCGTCGCGGTACATCCCGGGCGCGGCGGCCAGGAAGATGCCGGCGACGACGACCAGCACGAAGGCCGTGGCCGCCCCGGCGAGGGCGAGCGACCAGCTGGTGATGCGCCCGGCCAGCGTCTCGACGATGCCGGCGCCGGAGACCATGCTTTCAATGGGAATGCGGTCGCTGATGCCCTGCTCGATCTCCTGCGCCGCGGCCGGCAGGTCGGTGGCAAGCTGACTCGCCTGGTCCAGCAGGTTGGGTGCGACGAACCACACGATCAGCGACACGCCCGCGATCAGCAGCACCGCCGCCACGCCCACCGCGGCGCGGTGAGGCAGCCCCGTGCGGCGCTTGAGCGGCCCCGCCACGTTGAGCAGCACGGTCGCGGCGATGACACCGGCGAAGGTCAGAAGCAGCGTGTCGCGCACCGTCCAGACCAAAAGCGCCGCGGCCGCGACGGCGGCCACGACGAGCACGCGGTTCAGAAACCCCCTGAGCGGGTCGAGGTGCGGCTGTTCGTCCTGCGACATGGAACGGGAACCTGCGCCTCTTCGGCGGGGTTCCCGGGCACTTGCATGCCGCTGCGTCCGGCCGCAGGATCGGGCCCATGCAGACACGGTTCGAGATCGCGACGGCGGGGCAGGGACTCCACGAGTTCACGGACGAGGTGCGCGACTGGCTGGCGGGGGTCGGTGACGGTCTCCTGACGCTCTTCGTCCGCCATACCTCGTGCTCGCTGCTGATACAGGAGAACGCCGACCCGGACGTGCAGCGCGATCTGCACGCCTTCTTCACCCGGCTGGTGCCGCCTTCGGACGACCCGTCGATGTCGTACCTGCGGCACACGATGGAGGGCCCCGACGACATGCCGGCGCACATCAAGGCCGCGATGATGCCGGTCAGCCTGTCGATCCCGGTGAAGGCCGGCCGCCCCGTGCTCGGCACCTGGCAGGGCCTATACCTGTTCGAGCACCGCGACCGCCCCCACCGCCGCACCGTCGCGGCACAATTCATGGCCGGGTGAGGGGACGTGCGCCCGAGGTCGGCACCGTCCTCTCGTAACGGCTGTCTTCGCTGAGCCCGGCAAAGTCGCTCCCGCTGACCGCATCCCCAGCCCGGGCCATCGGCCCGGGCAGCGCCCGACCGCCCCCAGGGCGGGCACTGCCCTCGTGTCGGTGCGAAACGGGTGAGGGTCTGCGCGGTGAAAATGTGCACAGCCGCTCCGCAACTTGTCACTCCCGCTGACAAACAAGCCAAGCCCGGCCCCGTGGCCCGGGCAGCGCCCGACCGCCCCCCAAGGCGGGCGCTGCCCTCGCGTCGGTACGAAGCGGATGCGGGTGTCCGTGGTGGAGGCCGGGCCAAACGCGCGCCGTCTGCCCCGGCTCGCTCCGAGTGCCCGCGCTCAGTCGTCGAGCACGAAGGTGATCTGCATGTTCACCTGGTAATACTCGATCTCGCCGTTGGACACCTTCACCCGGTTCTCCTTGACCCAGGCGCCGGTGATGTTGCGGATGGTCTTGCTGGCCCGGTCGATGCCCTGCTTGACGGCGTCGTCGAAGCTGGTGGGCGAGGTGGCGGAAATTTCGGTGACGCGTGCGATGCTCATAATGACTCTCCTCCAAATGATGACGCAGGGTAACCCGAGTCGGAGGAGAGCCAAAGCCGCACGCGCCGCCCGGCGTCAGTATTGCGGCATCAGGAAAATCTCGCGCACCGACGCGCGCGGATCGGCCTGGATGGCGTGCAGCACCGCATCAGCCACGTCCTCGGGGTGCAGCTTGTCGGGCTTCTCCTCGTCGAAGAAGTCGGTGTTGACCATGCCCGGCGCGATCAGGGTACAGCGCCCGCCCCACTCGCGCATCGCCTCGGCCATGTTGCCGGCATAGCCGTGCACGAACCACTTGGTCGCGCCGTAGATCGAGCCCGAGATATGCGTGCGCCCCGCGGCCGAGCCGGTCAGCACCAGCGTCCCCTTCGTCTTCTTCAACTCGGGCAGGACCACGCGCGTCGTCCACAGCACGCCCATCACGTTCAGATCGACCATCGCGCGCCAGTCGTCCGGGTCGCCCTCTGGTCCGCTCGACGTGCTCAGCCCGCGCCCGGCATTGGCGAAGGCGGCGTCGATGCCGCCGAAGCGCTCGACCGTCTGCGCCACCGCCTCGCCCAGCCGGCCGAGGTCGGTCGCGTCGCCGCTCAGGGCCAGCGCCCGGTCGCCCAGCTCGCCCGCCAGCGCCTCGAGCCGGTCGGTTCGGCGCGCGATCAGCGCCACGTTCCAGCCCGCCGCGTGTGCGGCCCGCGCGGTTGCCTCGCCGATGCCAGACGATGCGCCTGTGATGAACAGCGTTTTCGCCATCGTTCGTCCCCGTTTCCTTGGAATACGGCCCCCAACGCATGAAGACGTGCCGCGGGTTCATGTTGCCCGCGGGTCGCTGCATCTAGGGGCTGTGAATAACATCTACCCAAGCCCTTGACGGTTCCCTATACTCATCGCGGAGTTCCGGGGCTGATCACCGAGGGGAAGGCCATGCGCTGCCCGTTTTGCGGCAACATCGACACGCAGGTGAAGGATTCGCGTCCCGCCGAGGACCACGTAGCCATCCGGAGGCGACGGTTCTGCCCGGCCTGCGGCGGCCGCTTCACCACCTACGAAAGGGTACAGCTGCGCGACCTCGTGGTGATCAAGACCAACGGCCGGCGCGAGGATTTCGACCGCGACAAGCTTGAACGCTCGATCCGGATCGCGCTTCAGAAACGCCCCGTCGAGCCCGAGCGCGTGGACCAGATGATCAGCGGCATCGTGCGGCGGCTCGAAAGCATGGGCGAGACGGACATCCCGTCGAAGACGATCGGCGAGATCGTGATGGAAAGTCTCGCCCGGATCGACACCGTGGCCTATGTGCGCTTCGCGAGCGTCTACAAGAATTTCCAGGAAGCCGACGACTTCGACCGCTTCGTCAGCGAGCTGCGGCCGCCCGTCAAAGCGGACGAGTGACCGGGGACGACACCCGCTTCATGGCGCTGGCCCTGTCGCTGGGGCGGCGCGGGGCCGGGCGGTGCTGGCCGAACCCGGCGGTGGGCTGCGTCGTGGTGCGAAACGGCCGCGTGGCCGGGCGCGGCTGGACGCAGCCGGGCGGACGGCCCCATGCCGAGACGGTGGCGCTGGCGCAGGCGGGCGAGGCGGCGCGCGGCGCGACGGCCTATGTCACGCTGGAACCCTGTGCCCATCACGGCAAGACCCCGCCCTGCGCCGAGGCGCTGGTGGCCGCCGGCGTCGCCCGCGTCGTCACTGCCTTCGTCGATCCGGACCCGCGCGTGGCCGGGGGCGGACACGCCATCCTGCGGCAGGCGGGGGTCGAGGTGACGACCGGTGTGCTGGAGGCGCAGGCGCGGCGGCACCATGCCGGGTTCCTCAGCCGCGTGGTGCAGGGGCGCCCGGCGCTGACGCTGAAGCTCGCCACCAGCTTCGACGGCCGCATTGCCACCGCCACCGGCGAGAGCCGTTGGATCACGGGGCCGGAGGCGCGGCGGCTGGTTCATGCCGAGCGCCTGCGCCACGACGCGGTTCTGGTGGGCGGCGGCACGGCGCGGGCGGACGATCCGCAACTCACGGTGCGCGACATGGGCGCGGCCTGGCAGCCCGTGCGGGTGATCGCGGCGCGCCACCTGACCCTTCCGCGCCAGGGCCGGCTTTGGGACAGCGTGCCCGATGCGCCGCTATGGCTGCTGCACGGCGCGCGGGAGGGCGACGTGAAGCCCGAGGCGGTCGAGGCCTGGCAGGCGCAGGGCGCACGCACGCTACCGGTCGAGGTCGCGCCCTCGGGACAGCTCGACTCGGCGGCGTTGCTGTCGGCGCTGGGGCAGGCGGGCCTGACGCGGGTCTTCTGCGAAGGCGGCGGAGCGCTGGCGGCGTCGCTGTTGCAGGCGGGGCTGGTGGACCGTCTGGTGGGCTTCACCGCCGGTCTTGCGCTGGGGGCCGAGGGGCAGCCGTCGATCGGCGCGATGGGCCTCGACCGACTGGCCGAGGCGCCACGCTTCCGGCTGTCCTCGGTGCGGCAGGTGGGTGCGGACGTGATGCACGAGTGGGAGCGGGCGTAGGAGGCTTTTTCAGCGGGGGCAAGAGGCTCTTCCGTCCGGGCCGGCGGCCCGGACAGCGCCCGGCCGCCCCCATGGGCGGGCGCTTCGCCCCGCCCGCGGTCGGGCACTGTCCTCCGGCGAGTGCTCTGCCGTTCGGCCTGCATACCACCTGTCACCCCCGCGCAAGCAGGAGTCTCTTGCCGATATCGCAGCGATCAACGTGAGAGCTAACGGTGGGAGGTCCCCGCTTTCGCGGGGATGACAAGGGGGCGGCGCTCAGCCGTCGTTCATCGCCACCAGTCCGCCCGGCTTGCCAGCGCGCCCTGGGCCTTCGACAGCAGGCGGTTGGCTGGCCCCAGCCGCGGCGGCGCGCCCTCGGCCAAGCGGTCGACGATGACCTCTACCGGGCAGGGCAGGCCCGTCGTCGGGTCGTGATACCGGGGATAGCCGATGAGGGTGGCGTGGGCGAGGCCAGTGAGGGTGGGGCGGGCGGCGCGGCGGGCGGGGACGCGGCCGAGGTCGCGGGTCAGGCCCCAACCGGCGTAGAAGGGTGTGCCGAGGCAGGTCACGGCGCGGTCGCGGATCAGCGCCTCGAACCCGGTGAGGGAGGTGAGGGTCCAGACCTCGTCCGATGCCTCGATCAGGTCGATGATGTCGGCGCCGACCGGGACCTCGTCGGCGTGGGCCCGAGCCTCGGCGTCGGACAGGGCGCCGGGGCGCAGGCCCGCCTCCACGTCCGGATGCGGCTTGTAGACGATGAAAGCCTCGGGGTTCTCCTCGCGCGTGCGGCGGAGGAGGTCGCGGTTACTGCGCACTGCGTCGCAGCCCAGGCGGATCGAAGCGTCGTCCTCGACCTGGCCGGGGACAAGGATGCGTGTTCCGGAATGTTTCGCGCGCGAAACAATCTTGGGTTGTGAATATGTTGGCGCGCCGGGGGCCGGCAGGTTGTACTTCGACAGGCCCCGTTTCCTCAGCATCGCGATCAGTGCCTCGGCGCGGCGCAGTTCGGCGGCGGGCAGGCGGCCCGAGGCGGCGATCAGGTGTTCGAGGTCGCTGGGCCGCGCCGGGTCGTAGTAAATGCCGCTGGCGTCGGTGACGAGCGACAGGGGCGGGACCAGCTCCGCGCCCAACCCCCGGGAGCGCAGGAAACCGTCCTCGACCCGCACGATCCGCGCGGCGCGGTGGGCGTCGGTCTCTTTCCCGGCCCAGACCATCAGCGGGCGGCCGGTGCGGTCGGCGCGGGCGCTGGCGGCCGCGGGGGCGTCGCGGAAGCTCAGGCGCGTGTGACGGCCGAACACCTTTTGCAGGTGACCGCGCTTCCACAGCCGCATGCCGCTGGAGACATAGCCATGCCTGTCCTCGCGCCACGCCCGCGCCTCGGCCTCGAGCGCCGAGATCGCATCCTCGAACTCGCACAGCCGGTCGCGGAACGGATCGTACCATGTCGGGTAGAGGATCATCGCGGCGGCGAACAGTTGCGCACGCGTCAGGCGGCGTTCGCGGCGGGGGGCGGGGCGCTCGTCCTGCGTCAGGCCCCAACCGCCATAGAAGGGCTGGCCGAAGACGCGGGGCTTGTGCCCGGCCAAGATCGCCTCGAACCCCAGTTGTGAAGAGATCGTGTAGACACCGACCGCACCTTCCATCAGCGCCCAGGGGCTGACGGCGTCGGGGTAGAGGGTCGTCCTGCCATCTTCGTGCCGCGCGTCGTAATGGCCGGGGCGGTGGCCCGCGCGTGTCTCGGGATGGGTCTTGATCAGGATGCGCGCGCCCGGGTTCTCGATCTGCGCGACGGCCAGCATCTCGTCGAAGAGCGCCTGCGAGCCGCCGCCGTACCGCACAGAGGCGTCGCCGCGGGTCTGGTCGATGACCAGCACGTAGCCGGGGGCGGGCACGGGCGAGGCGGGGTCGAAGGCGTTGTACTTCGACAGGTGCCAGTGCGCGAGCCGCGCGATCCCGTCGCGCGCGCGGTCGAGCAGCGCGGTGTCGTCCAGCGGATGCGTCGCCAGCAGGTGCTCGAGGTTCGAAGGCGTGGAGGCGTCGAAGTGGACGCCCTGCGTGTCGAGGCAGAGGCCCAGCGGCGGCGATCCGGCACGTCCGGGCAGGACCGAGCGGAGGAAGGCGTCCTCGACCCGCAGGAGCGGGGCGCCGGTGCGCGCGGCCACGGACTCGCCCCGCGCGGCATGGGGGCTGCGGCCCCAGACGCCGACATGATCGCCCGCGCCCGGCCGGCCCAGCCGCACGTCCCAGCCGGCAAGCTGCAGGATGCGCCGCACGCGGCGTTGCGTCAGGAACCCGGCAGTATAGACGAAAAGCCGCCGGGCAGGGTCCTGTCTGGCGGCGAATTCGGCGGCGGGGGCGGGGCGCACCGCGCCCTCAGCTTCCGACGTCGTTGAGCGTCTCGACCGTGCCGACGGTGCCGGTAAGCGCGGTGAGCACCTTGCTCCACTGCACGTAGGGCGCCTCGGTCACGTAGACGGTGTCGCGGTCGCGGATGACGAAGTCGCGCGCCTCGAACATGCCCGTGGGCTCGGTCAGGTCGAGCACGTAGACCACGCGCTGCGGTCCCGCCACGTCGACGCCCAGCACCTGCTCGGCGATGGCCTCGGGCTCGTTGCGGAAGACGAAGACGCCGGTGGGGTCGGCCAGGCTGGTGCGCAGGCCGCCCACGCGGGCGATGGCCTCGATGGCCGAGATCGAGCGTTCTTCGAAATCCACCCGCGCCTGCGTGCCGGTGGCGCCGAGCGCGGTGAACGAGCGGTCGTCCTGCTCGACCAGGATCTTGTCGCCGTCGCGCAGGGCGACGTCCACGGTCGGGTCGCGGAAGATGTCCTCGAACCAGACCTCGCCGCGATGGGGGCCGCGTACCACCGTGACCTGCGCCACCTCGGGCGCGATGGCCAGCCCGCCCGAGCGCGCCAGCATCTGCGCCAGCGTGCGCGTGGGCCGCTGGATCGGGTAGACGCCGGGTGCGGTGACGTCGCCCACCACCGACACGGTCGCGCCGTCGCCGGCCATGCGGCGCACCTGCACCTGCGGGTCCGGCGTCTGCTCGTCCAGCCGGTCGGTGATCAGCCGGCGCACGGCCTCGGGCGTGTTGCCCGCCGCGCGGATGCGGCCGGCATAGGGCACGAAGATGAAGCCGTCGCCGCCGACCTGTACCTCTTCGAGCACCGTGGCGTTCATGCCCTGGTCGGCCAGCAGCCCGTCCTCGACGTTTTCATAGATGGTCAGGCCCAGCGTGTCGCCGGGGCGGATGGTGTCCGAGCCCAGCCGACCGGCGTCCAGGAAGGCTTGCGGGAACCCCAGCGCCGGCACCAAGGCCGTCGCCCGCGTCACCCGGTCGTCGACGGCCACCACGAACGCGTCTCCCTCGCGCTGGACCGATCCGGCGAAGATTTCGGACTTGCTGGGGCCCGACCGGGGCAGGCCGCAGCCCGCTGTCGCGGCGACGAGCGCCATGAGAGCTGCGCCTTTCGCCAAGCGCGATGCCTTGTTGTTCACTGCCCGGTCTCCTCGACCTGTTCGTCTGCCCGCGAATTTTTTCCGGCACGCTACGGGACTTGGGGCAGTCTGGCTAGGCGGGCGGCTACGTGACGACCCGCAACTGTTGCCGAGGGGTCGCTGTGCCGCGCGACAGCGCGTCATAGGGATCGTCGGGGGCGAGCATCATGTCGACGACCTGGCGCAGAAGCTGGCGGCGGCCACGCGCGGAATAGAAGCCGCCGGGGACCTGGCTCGTCTCGAGCAGGAAGTGCCGGTACTCGCGGTAGGCGCGGGCGTCGGGCCGTGCGGGGCGGGCGAAGAACTCGGCCAGCGGCTGGGGCGAGACGAACTCGGGCTTGGCATAGACCGCTGCGCCGAAGACCCGCAGCGGCAGGCCGCGCCACAGCGCCTGCTGCGCGGCGGTCGAGTTCACCGTCACCGCGCTGCGCGCCTGGTCGAGCAGGTGGGCTAGCTTGCCGCCGCGCACGTAGTGCACCCGGTGCGCCACGCCATGCGCGCGCGCCAGCCGCCGGATCGCGTGGCGCTGGTCGGTTCGCCCGTCCTCGAGCGGGTGCGCCTTGAACACCAGGTGGTGATGGCGCGGCGCACCGCGGGCGAAGCCGTCGATCACCGCCTCCAGGAACTCGGCCTGGTCGGCGAAGGGCGAATGCGCAGTGAAGTTGCCGTCATGCGCCAGTTGCAGCAGCGCCAGGTGATACGGGAAGCCGCCGGTCCGGATGCGCCGGGTGGCGCGCACCCGCTGCGCCCAGGTCAGCGGCATGCCCAGCAGGCGGCGCAGGTAGAGCGCGAATTCCTGCCGCACGTCCAATGCCCGGTGCGGGCGGAAGCCGGCGTAGCGGCCGTTCCCCAGCAGCACGAATGCGTGGTAGAGTGCGCCGTAGAAGATGTGGTGACGCATGTCGCCCCAATGCGCCGGCGCCTCGGGCACGTCGGGCTGCGCCCGCTCGAGCGCCGCGCGCATCTCGGGCAGGTCCAGCCCCATCAGCTTCGAATTTCCGTTCGCCCCGCCGCGTTCGTAGGTCACCCAGTAGGGGCGCAGGTACCCCTCCTCGAAGACGTGGATGCGCAGGCCCAGCTCGTGCGCCGCCTCGACCGCCTGGGCGTGGACGGGCCGGGTGTCGCCGTAAAGCACGAGGTCGCTGATGCCGTGATGGCGCACCAGCGCCCGAAACGCCTGCGGCCAGTCTTCGGGAGGCTCGGCATACGGGATGAAGCTGTGGCGTTCGGACCAGAACGCCTGGTCCCCGCGGTTGAAGCCCACGCGCCAAACGCGCCCGCCCGCCGCGCGCAGCATCGCGGCCAGCCGGTCGAAGAACGGCCCGTGCGGCCCCTGCAGGAACAGGAACCGCGGTGCTGCCGCGTCGTGCTCGTGCCTCATCCGTCCCCTCGCCCCGTTCCGGGTGCTTCCCTGACCTGCCTATCCACCATGGCGCGCTTTCCGGCAAGCTCATGACGCCGCCGGGGTGATGTCGCGCCGCTTGCGTGACCGCCGGGCCGGGGCTAGTGAGGGGCGCAAGCAGGAGGCACGCGCCATGTTCACGGGCATCATCACCGACATCGGAGAGGTTCTTGCGGTCGAGCGGCGCGGCGACCTGCGCGCGCGCATCGCCACCGCCTACGACATCGACGGCATCGACATCGGCGCGTCCATCGCCTGCGACGGCGTGTGCCTGACGGTCATCGCCACCGGCACCGAGCCGCGCGGCTGGTTCGACGTCGAGATCTCGGCCGAAACGGTGTCGGCCACGAACATCGGGCAGGACGGCTGGCCGGTGGGCCGGCGGCTCAACCTCGAACGCGCCCTGCGCGTGGGCGACGAGCTCGGCGGCCACATCGTCTCGGGTCACGTGGACGGCGTGGCCGAGGTGACCGAGGTCCGGGACGAGGGCGACAGCACGCGGGTGACGCTGAAGGCGCCCGAGGCGCTGGCCAAGTTCATCGCGCCCAAGGGCTCGGTCGCGCTCAACGGCACCTCGCTCACGGTCAACGAGGTCGACGGCACGAGTTTCGGCATCAACTTCATACCGCACACCAAGCAGGCGACGACCTGGAGCGGGGTGAAGACCGGCGACGTGGTGAACCTCGAAATCGACACCATGGCCCGCTACGTCGCTCGCCTGCGCGACTGGGGCTGACGACGCCCGTTCCATCTTCGGTCCTCAAATATCCCGGGGGAGCCGCCGCAGGCGGCGGGGGCAGAGCCCCCGTCACGCGGAGAGGCGTGCGCGCGCAAGCGCGCTCCGCTGACCTGGCCGGTGCCGCGACGTCGGCGGAACCGCTTGCGCCGCGCGGGGATTTCCCCGCCGTAGCGCAAGCCGAAGGAGCCGCATGACACCGCCGGATGGACATCACGCCGCCCTCGGCGCGCACCGTGTGGCGCGGCCGGGCGTGAATTGCCTGGCGGTCGAACGCGCGGCGCGGGCCGACGTGTTGATGGACAACGCCGCCTACTTTTCGGCGGTGCGCCGGGCGCTGGAAGGGGCGCGGCGGTCGGTGCTGATCGTGGGCTGGACCTTCGATCCGCGCATGCAGCTCGAGCCGCTGAACCCGGACGATCCCGGAGAGATCGGGCCGCTCCTGAAACGGTTGAGCGCCGAGCGGCCGGACCTCGAGATCCGGGTGCTGGCCTGGGACGCGGCGGCGGTGGTGTCGCTGGGCAAGCGGCTGATGCCGCAGCGGGGGCACCTTTACTTCGCGTGCACCCGCGTGCGCTTCGCGCTCGACAACCGGGTGCCTTACGGCGCGACGCTGCACCAGAAGCTGGTGGTCGTCGACGACGCCGTGGCCTTCGTCTCGGGCGCGGATTTCAGCGGCAACCGCTGGGACCGGGCCGAGCACCTGGACGAGGATGCGGGTCGGCGGATGCCAGGCGGCGGCCTAGGGCCGCCGCGCCACACGATGAGCCTGTCGCTGACCGGCCCGGTCGCGCGCGCCGTGGGCGACGTGGCCCGGCAGCGGTGGTCTGCCGTCACGGACGAAGAGGTGCCCGCCGTCGAGGGCGCCGCGGAGCCGGTGGCGCAGGGCGCCCGCACGCTGCACGACGTGCCCGTGGCGCTGGCGCGCACCGTGCCGGCCGACACGCCCGATGGCGAGGTGCGCGAGAACGAGGCGCTGTTCCTCGACGCCATCGCCGCCGCGCGCGGGCTCATCTACGCCGAGTCGCAATACCTGACCTCGACCGTCATACGCGACGCGCTGGCCCGGCGGCTGGCCGAGCCGGACGGCCCCGAGGTGGTGCTGGTCACGGCGAAACATGCGCCGTCAGCCTATGATCGTGCGGTGATGGACGCGCAGCGGCGCGGATTCCTCGCCGCGTTGCGGCAGGCGGATGCGCACGGGCGGTTCCACGCCTTCTATCCGCTCACGCGCGGGGGGACGCCGATCTCGGTGCATTCGAAGCTGATGATCGTGGACGACCGCTTCCTGCGCATCGGGTCGAGCAACCTGGCCAACCGCTCGCTCGGCTACGATGTCGAGTGCGACGCGGCGGTGGAGCTGGACCCCGGCGATCCGCAGGAGGCGGCGGTGTTCGAGGCGCGGATGCGCGTGCTGGCGCATTTCCTTGGCTGCGCGCCGGGCGAGGCCGCGCGCGCCGTGCGCGGGCGGGGCGGCATGGGCGCGGCCATCGCCGCGCTCGACCCCGAAGGCAGGCGGCTCGCACCGCTCTGGCCGGTGGCGCGGGATGACCGCGGCACCTCGCTTTCCAAGCTGCACCTGGGCGATCCCCGCTCGGCGTCCGAGGCATGGCGCCCGTGGCGGAGACGCGCCTGAGGCACGGGCGCAGCGGGAACCATCCCCGGACCCTCCCGTTGGTTTTCACTTTCGCCAACGGGGATCGTTCCATGAAGTCCACCAGCCAGACCCGCGCCGCCGACCCGCAGACCAAGCAGGCCGAGGCGCTGGATCTCTATCGCCGCACCCGCGACAGGACCCGTGACCTCTGCGCCGACCTGCGTACCGAGGACATGGTCGTGCAGTCGATGGAGGATGCCAGTCCCACGAAGTGGCACCTGGCGCACACGACGTGGTTCTTCGAGCAGTTCATCCTGCGCGAGCACATGCCGGGCTACGAGTCCCCCGATGACCGCTTCGCGTTCCTGTTCAACTCGTACTACGTGCAGGCCGGGCCGCGGCACACGCGCTCGAACCGCGGCCTGATCACCCGGCCCGGCGTCGCCGAGGTGATGTCGTTCCGCGAGCACGTGGACGCCTCGATGGAGCGGCTGCTGGAGCAGGGCGATCCCGCCGTGGCGGAGTTGGCGGTGCTGGGCTGTCATCACGAGATGCAGCACCAGGAGCTGCTGGTCACCGACCTGTTGCACGCGCTGTCGTTCAACCCGCTTCTGCCCGCGATCCGGGCGCCCGAGCCGATGCCGGTGGCCGCGGAGCATCAGATGGGCTGGACCGACCACGAGGGCGGCATCCGCGAAATCGGGCACGCGGGCGAAGGCTTCTCCTACGACTGCGAGGAGCCGCGCCACGAGGTGCTGTTGCGCCCGTTCCGGCTGGCGACACGGCCCGTGACCAACCGCGACTGGATCGCCTTCATCGAGGACGGAGGCTACGAGAGCGCGCCGCTCTGGCTGTCGGACGGCTGGGCCACGGTCGAGCGCGAGGGCTGGGACGCGCCGCTCTACTGGTGGCGCGACGGCGAGGAGTGGTGGACTTTCACGCCGCGCGGGCCGCAGCCCGTGAACCTCGACGCGCCGGTGGCGCATGTCAGTTATTATGAGGCCGACGCCTTCGCCCGCTGGGCCGGCAAACGCCTGCCGACCGAGGCCGAGTGGGAGGTCGCGGCGCGGGACCTGCCGATCGAGGGCAACTTCATGGACGACGGCCAGCTGCGTCCGCTGCCGGGGCAGGGCCGTCACCAGATGTACGGCGACGTGTGGGAATGGACGCAAAGCCCGTTCACGCCGTATCCCGGCTTCCGCCCGCCCGAGGGCGCCATCGGGGAATACAACGGCAAGTTCATGTGCAGCCAGTTCGTCCTGCGCGGCGGCGCCTGCACAACGCCGCTCGAGCAGATGCGGCCGAGCTATCGCAATTTCTTCTATCCCCATCAGCGCTGGCAGACGACCGGCCTGCGGCTGGCCGAGGACGGCTGAGGCGCGCGGCGGACACGCTTCGTCAACGAACGTGCGGTAACGGTCGCGGCGCGATTGCGCGGGCGGCCGGGCCGCCCTAGCTTTGCGCGGTTGCGCTCTGGGGCCGGGAATCATGACGTACTGCGTGGGACTTCTTCTGGACGAGGGCATCGTCCTTCTGTCGGACACCCGCACCAATGCGGGCTTCGACAACATCTCGTCATACCGCAAGATGTTCACCTTCACCGATCCGGGCGAGCGGGTTATCGCGATCATGACCGCCGGCAGCCTGTCGACCACGCAGACCACCATCGCGCGGCTGACCGAGGGGGTCGAGGACCCGGAGAACGGGCCGGTGCCGTCGATCCTTCAGGCCGCGTCGATGTCCGAAGTGGCGCGCATCGTCGGCGATACGCTGGGCGCGGTGGCCAGCGAAATCGGATCAAAGATGGGCGCGATGGCACAGAACGCCTCGGCCACGCTGATCGTGGGCGGGCAGCGCAAGGGCGGCGAGATGCGGTTGTTCCTCGTCTATCCCGAGGGGAATTTCATCGAGGCGACGCGCGACACCCCGTTCCTGCAGATCGGCGAACACAAGTACGGCAAGCCCATCCTGGACCGCGTGGTGCGGCCTGAGACGTCGCTGGCCGACGGGCAGAAGGCGGCGCTTCTGTCGATGGATTCGACCCTGCGCTCGAACCTGAGCGTGGGCATGCCGCTCGACCTCGTGGTGATCGAGAAGGACGCGCTGGAGCTGTCGGTGTCGCGGCGGATCGAGCCCGACGACACGACCTTCCAAAAGATGTCGGTGGACTGGTCCGAGGCGCTGCGCGAGGCATTCGGGCAGATCAAGCTCTAGCTCAGGCCGGCTCGACCTCCTGCGCATGCAGGAACTGCGCGGCGGCGGCGTTGAAGAAGCGCTGCCGAGTCGCCGGGACCTCCATCATGATCTCGTGGCGCGCGGCGCTCGCGACCTCCAGCCGGCCGCCCGGCCAGCGCTTCATGCGCGCGTGGATGCGGTCCACGTCGACGATGGTCTCGTCCGTGCCGACGAAGGTCGTGGTGGGCAGGTCGGGCGAGGGGCGGGCGTCAAGCGCGCGGGTTTCCTTCAGCGCCTCGTAAAGCCAGCGCATGCTGGGCCCCCCGAGCGACAGGTCGGGATACGTCTGCACCTGCGCCACCATGTAGTCGAAGCTGTCGCGATCCGAGGTCAGCGAGTTCTCGTCGAAGGGTGACGCGCCGACGACCGTGTTGGCCGAGGTGCCCGGCGCGTAGCGATGGTCCAACCCCACGGCCCGCAGCCCCCAGGACAGCGACCAGGCCAGCGGGCGGATGGCCGGGGCGAGCCGGATGCCCCACATCGGCGCGCTGAACATGGCCGAGCGGACGGGCAGCCCCTCCATCAGTGCGCGCAGGCCGATGCAGCCGCCCATGGAGTGGGCGACCAGGTGAAACGGCTCGGGCAGGCCTAGCCCCCGCGCCGCGCGCAGCATGGCCGAGGCGTCCTGTTGGTAGTCGGAAAAGTGCATGACGTGACCCGATAGCGGGTCGTCGAGCATGCGGTCGGCCAGTCCTTGGCCGCGCCAGTCGATGGCGATGGTGGAAAAGCCGCGCGCCCCGAATTCGCGGGCGACGCGGCCGTATTTCTCGACGTACTCGGTGCGGCCGGGAAACAGCAGCACCGTGCCGCGCCCGCCGGTGGGCCAGTGGGCCACGCGGACGCGGGTGCCATCCTGGGTCGTCAGCCAGTGCGCCGCCCCGCCCTCGGGGCCGTCGGCCACGTCGGCATGCAACGGCGCGGGCTCCATCTTACGACAGCGCCGAGGCGAGCTTCATCGCGGTGCCCATGTCGCCGTCGATCTTGAGCCGGCCGGACATGAAGGCGCTCGTCGGGTTCAGGTCGCCCTCGAGGATCGAGCGGAAGGTGTCGGCGTCGGCGGTCATGGTGACGTCGGTGTCGTCGTCCGATTCGCGCGCGCCGGCGCCGTCGAGCACGATGTTGCCCTCGTCCTCGATCACGAACTTGGCCGAGCCGTCGAAGCCGTTGCCGACTTTTTCGTTCAGGGCCACAACGGCCTGGTCGATCACTTCGCTCATCGTCTTCCTCTCCTTGTGAACGCCGGGCGGGTCGCTTTCCGGCGCGCTTGCGCTAAAGTCGTCCCGAGTTATGGGTGTTCCGATGCGACTTCTCAAACACGCCGTTACGTCCCTTCTGATCGCGCTGCCGCTTTCGGCTGCCGCGCAGGAGCAGGACCTGAGCGATCTCTACGCCGCGCTGCGCGAGGCCGGACCCGAAGAGGCGCAGCAGATCGAGCGCAAGATCTGGGAGGAATGGTCCCGCAGCGGCTCGCCCTCGATGGACCTGCTGCTGCAGCGGGGGCAGGAGGCGCTGGAAGCCGGGGACGCCGGTCGCGCGATCGAGCATTTCTCGGCCCTGATCGATCATGCGCCCGGTTTCGCCGAAGGCTACAACGCCCGCGCCACCGCCTATTACGCCGCCGACCGCTACGGCCAGTCGCTCGACGATCTGCGCATGGCGCTGGCGCTGAACCCGAATCACTTCGGGGCGATGACAGGGCTCGCGCTGATCCTGACCGAGATCGGGCGCGACCAGGACGCGCTCGAGGTCTGGCGCCGGGTGCGCGAGATGAACCCCCAGCAGGACGGGCTCGACTCGCGGATCGAGATGCTGGAGCGCGAGGTCGAAGGCCGGACGCTTTAGCCCATGACCACCCAGCGCCAGCGCATCGCCACCCGGATGTCGCGCTGGGTGCAGAAGCCCTTGCTGTCGGGCATAAGATCACACGCCATGGCGCGGCGGCTGTTCGAGATGAACGCCGCCCTTCTGCACATGAAGCCGTCGGGCCTGCGCATCCGGCCCGAGGTGCTGCATCACGGCGCGGACACGGTGCCCTGCGCCTGGATCGATCGGGGCGGGCGGACCGAGCGCGGCGTCGTTCTGTACCTGCATGGTGGCGGCTTCGTGCTGGGATCGGTCAAGGGTTACGCGCACCTGATCGGATGCCTGGCCGAGGCGGCGGAAATGGCGGGTTTGGGTGTCGACTATCGCCTTGCCCCCGAGCATCCGTTTCCCGCGGCGCTGGACGACGCGATGACGGCGTATCTTGCGCTGCTCGACCGGTGCGCGCCGTCGCGCATCGCCATCGTCGGCGATAGCGCGGGCGGGACGCTGGCTCTGGCGCTGTTGCACCGGATCGGGGCAGAGGGGCTGCCGTATCCGGGCGCGGTCGCGGCGGTTTCTCCGGCCACCGACATGACCGGCGCCTCGCCGTCGCTTCATGAGAACAGGCGCTCCGACGTTCTGGTGCCGCTCGACTGGGCCGAGCGGGGTGTGCGCGCCTATGCCCGCGACACCGACCCGCGCGACCCGCGCCTGTCGCCGCTTTTCGGGCGCTTTGCCGGCGCGCCGCCGGTGATGATCCAGGTGGTGACCGAGGAAGTGCTGCGCGACGACGGGCGGCGCATGGCCGAGGCGCTGCGCGCGCAGGGTGTCGAGGTCAGGCTTGATGAATGGTCGGGCGTCCCCCATGTCTGGCACCTCCTTTGCGGGTGGACGGAGGAGGCCGACCGGGGGATCGCGGACATCGCGGACTTCATCAGGGAACACGTCCCGGCGGCCTGAAGGGGCCCTTGTTGCCGCCGCCCGAGTTTTGTTTAGTGGTCCCAGCACAACTGCGAGCAGCGATGACAGAAAGCCGGATCACCGCGGTCCTCGGCCCCACCAACACCGGAAAGACCCATTACGCGATCGAGCGGATGCTGGCGCACCGCACGGGCGTGATCGGTCTGCCACTGCGTCTGCTGGCGCGCGAGGTCTATGACCGGATCGTGGCGATCCGCGGCCCCTCGGTCGTGGCGCTGGTGACGGGCGAGGAACGGATCGTGCCCGAACGGACCCAGTACTGGGTCTGCACGGTCGAGGCGATGCCGGACGGAATGGGCGCGGATTTCCTGGCCGTCGACGAGATCCAGCTTTGCGCCGACCCCGAGCGGGGGCACGTCTTCACCGACCGGCTGCTGCGCGCGCGCGGGCTGCACGAGACGCTGTTCCTGGGCTCGGACACCATGCGCAACGCCATCGCGGCGCTGGTGCCGGGCGTGCAGTTCATGCGGCGCGAGCGGTTTAGCGAGCTCACCTACGCGGGCGCGAAGAAGATCAGCCGGATGCAGCCGCGCTCGGCCATCGTCGGATTCTCGGTCGAGAACGTCTATGCCATCGCCGAACTGCTCCGCCGCCAGAAGGGCGGGGCGGCCGTGGTGATGGGGGCGCTCAGCCCGCGCACGCGCAACGCGCAGGTCGAGATGTACCAGAATGGCGACGTCGACTTCCTGGTGGCGACCGACGCCATCGGGATGGGCCTGAACCTCGACATCAAGCATGTCGCGTTCTCCTCGACCCGCAAGTTCGACGGCCGCCGGATGCGCGACCTCGCCCCGAACGAGCTGGCGCAGATCGCGGGGCGGGCCGGGCGGCACATGACGCCGGGCAGCTTCGGCGTGACCGGCGAGGCGCCGCCGCTGTCGGACGAGACGGTGGAGGCGATCACCAACCACCGCTTCACGCCCATCCGAAAGCTTCAGTGGCGCAACGACCGGCTGAACTTCGCCACCGTCGACAACCTCGTCGCCTCGCTCGAGGAGGGGACGCAGGACGAATGGCTGATGAAGGCGCGCGAGGCCGACGACCTGGGCGCGCTGAAGTCGCTGGCCGAGGTGCCCGAGGTGCGCGAACGGGCTGTTTCCCCGCGCGACGTTCGGCTTCTGTGGGACGTCTGCCGCATTCCCGACTTCCGCGGCATCAGTTCGTCCGAGCACGCAAACCTGCTGGAGCGCATTTTCGGCTTCCTGCACGAATGGGGGCGGGTGCCCGACGACTGGCTGGCCCGGCAGGTGAAGCGCATCGACCGAACCGACGGGGATATCGATGCGTTGTCCAAGAGGCTGGCGTATATTCGCACATGGACCTACGTCGCTCAGCGAAAGGGCTGGGTGGACGACGAAACTCATTGGCGCGGGGCGACTCGCGCGGTAGAAGACCGACTGTCCGACGCGCTCCATGGGGCGCTGACGCAGCGGTTCGTGGACCGGCGGACAAGCGTGCTGCTCCGCCGGCTCAAGCAGAAGGAGGGCCTGGTGGCCGAGGTGAACGATAAAGGCGAAGTGACCGTCGAGGGTCAGTTCGTGGGACGGCTGGAAGGCTTCCGCTTCCGTCAGGACCAAAGCGCGTCTGCGGACGAGGCAAAGACGGTCAGGCAGGCGTCGGTGCAGGCCCTGCGTCCCGAATTCCACCTGCGCTCGGACCGTTTCTACAACGCGCCGGACACCGAGATCGACTATACCGAGCAGGGCGGCCTGATGTGGGGCGACCAGGCGGTGGGCAAGCTTGTCGCCGGACCCGAGCCGCTCAAGCCCGGCGTCGAGGTCTTCGTCGACGACGAGGCGGGCCCCGAGGTCGCGCAGAAGGTGCAGCGCCGCCTGCAACACTTCATCGACCGCAAGATCGCGAGCCTCTTCGAGCCGCTCCTGGCCATGCAGCGTGACGAGCAGCTGACCGGCCTCGCCCGCGGCTTCGCATTCCGGCTTATCGAAAATCTCGGCATCCTGCCGCGCTCGGGCGTGGCGCAGGAGGTGAAGGAGCTGGACCAGGACGCGCGTGGCGCGCTGCGCAAGCATGGTGTCCGCTTCGGCCAGTTTACCATCTTCTTGCCCCTCTTGCTCAAGCCCGCGCCGACGCGGCTGCGGCTGGTGCTGTGGTCGCTGTCGAAGGGCTTCGACGTCTTCCCCGAAAGCCCGCCGCCGGGCCTGGTGACGATCCCGGTGGTCGAGGGCACGCCAGAGGGCAGCTATACCATGTCGGGCTACGCCAAGGCCGGCCACCGCGCCATTCGCATCGACATGCTCGAGCGTCTGGCCGACCTGCTGCGCCCCTGCGACAGCCGTGGCGGGTTCGAGGCGACGCCGGACATGCTGTCGATCACCGGCCTCACGCTGGAGCAGTTCGCCGACCTGATGCAGGGCCTCGGCTATCGCGCCGAGAAGGGCGAGCGGGTGAAGCCCAAGCCGCAGGCTGTCGACGTGGCCAAGCCGCAGGCCGTCGACGTGCCCGACCCGCAGCCGACCGAGGTGCCAGGCGACCAGCCGGGCGAGGGTACGCCACAGCCGCCGCAGGAAACTCCGGTCGAACAGCCCGACGAGCCGCCCGCGCGGCCGGACGAAACGCCGCCCTCGCAGCCCGAGGAGGTGCCGGGAGAGGAGGACGCCGCGCTCGCCGTGGCCGAGGCCGACGCCGTGCAGGTCGAGGAGCCCGAGAAGGAGGTGTTCTTCACCTTCACCTGGGCCGGCAACCGCGGTCAGCGCCGCGAGGGGCAGGGCCAGGGCCAGCGCCGTCCGCGCGGGCAGGGCAAGCCCGGCGGCCGTCCGCAGGGCAAGCGCGGTCCGAAGGACGCCAAGCGCGGGCCCAAGGGCGACAAGCCGCAGAACTTCCAGTCGCGTCCGCCGCGCAAGGAAAAGGCCATCGACCCCGACAATCCCTTCGCGGCCGCGCTGATGGGGCTGAAGGACAAGGGCTGACGTGACCGAGCCGCGCCCGACGATCCGGCTGGACAAGTGGCTGTGGTTCGCGCGCTTCTTCAAGACACGTGGGCTGGCCACCAAGCAGGTGGCCGCCGGCCACGTTCGGGTCAACTCGGCGCGCGTCGACAAGCCGTCCTCCGCCGTGGGCGCGGGGGACGTGCTGACCTTCCCGCAGGGGCGGCGGATTCGCGTCGTCCGCATCCTCGCGCTGGGCGAGCGGCGCGGCCCCGCGCCGGAGGCGCAGGCGCTTTACGACGACCTGACGCCGGACGAACCGGACGTCCCGCCCAACCCGCGCTTCGAGGGAAAGGGGCGCCCCACGAAGAAGGATCGCCGGGACACGGTTTCAAAGTTCCCGCCGCCGCTTGAATGATCCCGGGACCTCGTCTAGGTCAGCCGAAAGCCTGAGAAGGGACGCTTCCATGACCTATGTCGTCACCGACAACTGCATCGCCTGCAAGTATACCGACTGCGTCGAGGTCTGCCCGGTTGATTGCTTCTACGAAGGCGAGAACATGCTGGTCATCCACCCCGACGAATGCATCGATTGCGGGGTGTGTGAGCCGGAGTGTCCCGCCGACGCCATCCGCCCGGACACCGAGCCGGACATGGAGAAATGGGTTGAGTTCAATCGAAAATATTCCGAGAACTGGCCCGTGATCATCACCAAGAAGGACCCGCTGCCCGAGGCCGAGGAACGCGACGGCGAAGAGGGCAAGCTGGACAAATACTTCTCGGAAGCGCCGGGCGAGGGCGGCTGACCTCGCCTCGCCGGCTGCGCGAATCCCCGCGCGGTCGACCGATTTGTCTACAATCGGGTGCCGTGGCCCTTTAAAGTGCCGCGCTCTTGCGCTATATGGCTAAGGTCGCAGGGATGCCTGCGGCAGGGTGCGTCGTTCGCTCTCGGGGGGAGCGTGCGGCGCGGAAACAAGGTGCGAACGCGAGCGACGGGAGGCTGTGTGTGTTCCCGCCGCGTTTCTGTCGCCCGTTGATTGGGGGCCTTCCGAGGATACCGTCTGTATGAGCAAAGCGAAGAAAGCCGAATTCAGTCCCAACGACTACGTGGTCTATCCGGCGCACGGGGTCGGGCAGATCGTGTCGATTGAGAGCCAGGAGATCGCCGGGATTCCCCTCGAGCTGTTCGTGATCTCCTTCGAGAAGGACAAGATGACCCTTCGCGTGCCGACGCACAAGGCGGAAGAAGTGGGCATGCGCTCGCTCTCGACGCCGGACGTCGTATCGAAGGCGATGACCACGCTCAAAGGCAAGGCCAAGGTCAAGAAGGCCATGTGGTCGCGCCGGGCACAGGAATACGAGCAGAAGATCAACTCGGGCGACTTGATCGCCATCGCCGAGGTGGTGCGCGACCTGCACCGCACCGACGACCAGCGTGAGCAGAGCTATTCCGAGCGTCAGCTCTACGAAGCCGCGCTCGAGCGTCTGACCCGCGAAGTCGCCGCCGTTTCGGGCGCCGACGAGGTCGCGGCGCAGAAGCAGGTGGACGAGGTTCTGCTGGGCCGCGCCGCCTGAAACGACCTGACCTGACGTATCAGGCCGCCGCCCGCCGGGCCGGCGGCCTTTTCTTTTTCGGGGGCACGTCGCTCAGGCCAGCACGGCCGCCAGCGCCGCCAGCGCCGCGATCTCGCCGACCTGTTGCGTCGCGCCCAGGATGTCGCCCGTCTGCCCGCCGATCTTGGCTCGCGCGATCCGCGCGCAGCCGAATGCGGCCAGCGTGACGGCCACGGCGGGCCAGAGCAGCGCCAGTCCGGTGCCCAGGAAGCCCAGCCCGAAGGCCACGAACAGCGCCAGCCGCTCGACATGCGCCGAGGGCCGCCCCGTCGCCGCCGACAGCCCCTCGCCACGCGCATTGGGCAGGCGCGCCGCCAGCGCCACCATCGGCGCGCGCGACAGCGCCCCAGCCGCCAGCAGCGGCCACAGCACGTGCCCAGCGGCGAACAGCGCCGTCAGAGCGCTCCACCGCAGGCCCAGCGACAGGACCAGCGCCAGCACGCCATAGCTGCCGATGCGGCTGTCGCGCATGATCTCGAGCCGCCGGTCGCGCGTCCACCCGCCCCAGAGCCCGTCCGCCGCATCCGCCAGCCCATCCTCGTGCAGCCCGCCCGTGACCACCACCGCGGTGGCCAGAGCCAGCCCGGCGGCCACGGCGGGTGGCAGGCCCACGAACGCCGAGGCGAGGCCCACCAGCCCCGCCAGCGCCCCCACCACCGCGCCCGCCAGCGGCCAGGCCCATGCGGCCTCGGCCCCTCGGGTGCCGGATGCGCGTACCGGCAGGCGGGTCAGCAGCGCCAGCGCCTCGGCGAGGTCGGTCAGCGGGCGGATGTCGCGGGTGGGCATCGGGTTACCTTCGGCAGCACTTTCGCGTGACGCAGCAAGCGGTAAACAGGTGCGATACGACACGCAACGAGGACGCCCATGCCAGACGCCCGCTTCGCCACGCTCGACGACATCCGCGCCGCGCTCACCGGTTTGCCCAGCCCGGACGCGCAGGCGCTTTCAGGCGCGCAGGCGCGCAACGGGCAGCTGACCAAGCCGCCGGGCGCTCTGGGGCGGCTCGAGGACCTGGCGCAGTGGTACGCTTCCTGGCGCGGTGATCTTCGCCCGCGCATCGAACGGCCGCAGGTGGCGGTGTTCGCGGGCAATCACGGCGTGGCCTCGCTGGGCGTCTCGGCCTTCCCGCCCGAGGTGACGGCGCAGATGGTGGCGAACTTCGAGGCGGGCGGCGCCGCGATCAACCAGCTTGCCCGCACCTTCGGCGCGACGATGACCGTGACGCCGCTCGAGCTCGACCGCCCCACCGCCGACTTCACGCAAGGTCCGGCGATGAGCGAGGACGAGCTCTGCGCCGCATTCTCCGTCGGTTGGGACGCGGTCGATCCGGCGGCCGACGTGCTGGTGCCGGGCGAGATGGGCATCGCCAACACGACCGCCGCCTCGGCCGTGGCGGCGGCGCTTTACGGCGGCGTCGGGTGGGTCGGTGCGGGCACGGGCGTGACCGGCGCCGCGCTGGGGCGCAAGGCCGAGGTCGTGGCCGCCGGGCTGGAGCGTCACCGCGATGCCCTGGGCGACCCGCTCGAGGTGCTTCGCCGTCTGGGCGGGCGCGAGCTGGCCGCGATGGCGGGCGCGGTCCTGCGGGCGCGCCACTTGCGGGTGCCGGTGCTGCTCGACGGGTTCATCTGCACCGCTGCCGCCTCGGTGCTCGAGAGGGCCGCGCCGGGGGCGCTGGATCACTGCGCCGCCGGTCATGTCTCGGCCGAGGCGGCGCATGCGGCGCTGCTCGAGCGGCTGAACAAGCGCCCGCTCCTGTCGCTCGGCCTGCGCCTGGGGGAGGGCACCGGCGGCGCCCTGGCGCTCGGCGTGCTGCGCGGCGCAGTGGAGTGCCACTCGGGTATGGCGACCTTCGCGGAGGCGGGGGTGACGGACGGGTGAGTTCCCGTTGGTTGCAGGTGCAACAGTTACAGATGCAACGGACCGGGGGCGTGGCGGCTAGCGCGACGCCTTCTCGGCGATTCCCGACGTGCCCTCGCGGCGCTCCAACTCGGCCAGCACGTCCGACAGCGGCACGTCGCGGGCGGCGAGCATGACGAGGAGGTGGTAGAGCACGTCGGCGGCCTCGGAGGTGAGACGCGCGCGGTCGCCCTTCACCGCCTCGATGATGGCCTCCACGGCTTCCTCGCCGAACTTCTCGGCGGCCTTCTCGGGACCCTTGGCCAGCAGCTTGGCGGTCCAGGAGCTGTCGGGATCCGCGCCCTTGCGGGACTCGACGGTGGCGGCGAGACGGTCGAGCACGCTCATGTCAGCCTCACGGGGATGCCGGCGGCGGCCATGTGGGCCTTGGCCTCGCCGATGGTGAATTCGCCGAAGTGGAAGATCGAGGCGGCGAGCACCGCGCTCGCGCCCCCTTCGGTCACGCCCTCGACCAGGTGATCGAGCGTGCCGACGCCGCCCGAGGCGATGACCGGCACCGACACCGCGTCCGAGATGGCGCGGGTGAGCGGCAGGTTGAAGCCCGAGCGCGTGCCGTCGCGGTCCATCGAGGTGAGCAGGATTTCCCCGGCGCCCTTGGCCTCGACCGTGCGGGCGAACTCGACCGCGTCGATGCCGGTGGGCTTGCGGCCGCCGTGGGTGAAGATCTCCCACTTGCCGGGCGCGACGGTCTTGGCGTCGATGGCCACCACGATGCACTGCGAGCCGAAGCGCTCGGCCGCGCGGGCGACCACGTCGGGATCGGCCACGGCGGCGGAGTTGAAGCTGACCTTGTCGGCCCCGGCCAGAAGCAGGTTGCGCACGTCGTCCACCGTGCGCACGCCGCCGCCGATGGTCAGCGGCATGAAGCAGGCCTCGGCCGTGCGGGTGGCAAGGTCGTACATCGTGCCGCGGTTTTCGTGCGTGGCGTGGATGTCGAGGAAGCAGAGCTCGTCGGCCCCGGCAGCGTCATAGGCGCGCGCGGCGTCCACCGGATCGCCCGCGTCGCGCAGGTCGACGAAGTTGACGCCCTTGACCACGCGGCCGTCGGCCACGTCGAGGCAGGGGATGATGCGGGTCTTCAGCATGTGTACCGTCCTAGGCCGTTCGGGGCACGGGGGCCAGAGCCCTAGTCCTTCAGTTCCGCCAGCGCCGCGCGCAGGTCGAGCGCGCCGTCATAGAGCGCGCGGCCCGAGATCGCGCCTGAGATCGCGCCGGTGGCCTTGAGCGCCTTGAGGTCCTCGAGCGACGAGACGCCGCCCGAGGCGATCACGGGGATGCGCACGGCGCGGGCCAGCGCCTCGGTCGCGGGGATGTTGGGGCCGCCCATCGCGCCGTCGCGGTCGATGTCGGTGTAGATGATGGCGGCCACGCCCGCGTCCTCGAAGCTGCGGGCGAGGTCGGTGGCTTCGACCTCGGTGGTGTCGGCCCAGCCGCGGGTCGCGACCTTTCCGGCGCGGGCGTCGATGCCCACGGCGACCTTGCCGGGGAAGGCGCGGGCGGCCTCTCGCACCAGGTCCGGGTTCTCGACGGCGACGGTGCCCAGGATCACGCGGGCGAGGCCCTTGTCGAGCCAGGTCTCGATGGTCGCCATGTCGCGGATGCCGCCGCCGAGCTGGGCGGGAACGGTGACGTTCGCCAGGATCGACCCGACGGCGTCGGCGTTCACGGGGCGGCCGGCGAAGGCGCCGTTGAGGTCGACGAGGTGCAGCCATTCGCAGCCCGCGTCCTGGAAGGCGCGGGCCTGTGCGGCGGGGTCGTCGTTGAAGACCGTGGCGGCCTCCATTTCGCCGCGCAGCAGGCGGACGCACTGGCCGTCCTTAAGGTCGATAGCGGGATAGAGGATCATGGCACGGCCTTTCCTGCGAAGCGGTCGCGCGCGTTCTGCCCGCAAAGGCGGGGGACCTCAAGCCCGCCGCGGAACCCAACGTCACGCTTGCCCGGTGCGGCGGCTGCCCCGCAGGATCGGCGCGTCAAGGGAGGACAGGCATGAAGAAGTACCTTGCGGCGGCCTGCGCCGCCATCGCATTGGCCGGACCGGCCGCCGCCGACCCGGCCGAGGGGATGTGGCAGACCGAGCCGGACGACGGCGCCTATGCCCATGTGAAGATGGTGCCCTGCGGCGAGGGGCAGGTCTGCGGCGTGATCGCGCGGACCTTCAACGCGAGCGGCGAGTACCAGTCGCCGAACCTGGGCAAGACGCTGGTGATCGGGATGACGCCGGAGGGGAACGGCCACTACAAGGGGCGCGTCTGGCGGCCGTCGAACGGCAAGATCTATCACGGCAAGATGGACCTGAGCGGCGACCGGCTGGAGCTGCGCGGGTGTATCGCGGGCGGGCTGCTGTGTTCGTCGCAGGACTGGGTGCGACTCCAGTGACGCTGGCGGGAAGGCTCTTCTCAAGAGCCTTCCCAGAAACCTTCTGAAGGATTTTGGCCCCGTGTCAGGGCGTCCAGTGCAGGAAGTTGGCGATCAGGCGCAGGCCTGCGCTCTGGCTTTTTTCCGGGTGGAACTGGGTGCCGACGCGGTTGGCGTTGCCGACGATGGCGGTGACGTCGCCGCCGTAGTCGCAGTGGGCCAGCAGGTCGTCGGGATGCGTCACGCGCATCTGGTAGGAGTGCACGAAATAGGCGTGATCGCCCGTCGCGATCCCGTCGAGGACCGGGTGCGCCTGGTCGATCACCAGGTCGTTCCAGCCCATGTGCGGGACCTTGAGCTTCGGGTCCGAGGGCGTGATGCGCACGACCTCGCCCGCGATCCAGTCGAGGCCCTGCACGTCCTCGTATTCGCGGCCCATCGTCGCCATGAGCTGCATGCCCACGCAGATGCCGAGGAACGGGCGGCCCTTGACCTCGACCGCCTCGAGCAGCGCCTCGTGCAGGGCGGCGCGGTCGTTCATCAGCGCGGCGCGGCAGGCTGGGAAGGCGCCGTCGCCGGGCAGCACCACGCGGTCGGCGCGCAGAACGTCCTCGGGCTTCGCCGAGACCAGCACCTCGCCGCCGCCGGTTTCGCGCGCCATGCGCTGGAACGCCTTATCGGCCGAGTGCAGGTTGCCGGATTCGTAGTCGATCAGAACCGTCAGCATCGGCTCACAGCGCTCCCTTGGTCGAGGGCAAAGCGCCTTCGGCGCGCGGGTCGGGCTCGACCGCCATGCGCAGGGCTCGGGCGACGGCCTTGAATGCCGCCTCGGCGATGTGGTGGGCGTTCACGCCGCGGATCAGGTCCACGTGCAGGGTGATCCCGCCGTGGGTGGACAGCGCCTGGAAGAACTCGCGCACGAGCTCGGTGTCGAAGGTGCCGATCTTCGGCGACGTCATCGCCACGTCCCAGCCCAGCCAGGGCCGCCCCGAAAGGTCGAGCGCGGCGCGCACGAGCGTGTCGTCCATGGGCAGGTGGCATTCGCCGTAGCGCCGGATGCCGCGCTTGTCGCCCACCGCGTCGCGCAGGGCCTGGCCGAGCGCGATGCCGGTATCCTCGACCGTGTGGTGGTCGTCGATTTGCAAATCGCCCTTCGCCCGGACGGTCATGTCGATCATCGCGTGGCGCGACAGCTGGTCGAGCATGTGGTCGAAGAAGCCCACGCCGGTCGCGTTGTCGTAGGCGCCGGTGCCGTCGAGATTGACCTCGACCGAGATGTCGGTCTCGGCGGTGGTGCGGGTGATGGAGGCGGTGCGCATGTCGGTCCCCGGATCGTTCGCCGCCCGTATAGGCGGGGGAATGGCGCAAGGGAAGGGCGCCGCCGCGCGGGCCTTGCGCCGCGTCGGGCAAACGTGCCCTACTTGACGCAGGGGTCTTGCGGAACACGTGACGGCGTGAGGGAGGCCGCAGCCCCGTGCAACGCCGCAGTTGCATGGCAGCGTTGCATAAAAAGCAGGCCGGCCGGGTTCACGCTTCCGTTAGGGAGCCGAGAGGATGGACCGGCCCGGCCGGGGCAAACAGTGGAGGAGACAGGACAATGGCACGTGTAGCATTGGTCACCGGCGGCACCCGCGGCATCGGCGCCGCGATCTCGGTGGCGCTTAAAGAGGCGGGATACTCGGTGGCGGCGAACTACGCCGGCAACGACGAGGCCGCCGCGGCGTTCACCGAAGAGACCGGGATCAAGGCGTACAAGTGGTCGGTGGCCGACTACGACGCCTGCAAGGAGGGCGCGGCGCAGGTCGAGGCCGACCTCGGCCCGGTCGAGGTTCTGGTGAACAACGCCGGGATCACGCGCGACGCCATGTTCCACCGCATGACGCCCGAGCAGTGGCGCGAAGTCATCGACACCAACCTCAACGGCGTCTTCAACATGACCCATCCGGTCTGGCCGGGGATGCGCGAGCGCAAGTTCGGGCGGGTCATCACCATCTCGTCGATCAACGGTCAGAAGGGCCAGGCGGGGCAGGCGAACTATTCCGCCGCCAAGTCCGGCGACCTGGGCTTCACCAAGGCGCTGGCGCAGGAAGGCGCGCGCGCCGGGATCACGGTCAACGCCATCTGCCCCGGCTACATCGCCACCGAGATGGTCAAGAAGATCGACGAGAAGGTCCTGAACGAGAAGATCATCCCGCAGATCCCGGTGGGCCGTCTGGGCGAGCCGGAAGAGATCGCGCGCTGCGTCGTCTTCCTTGCCTCGGACGACGCGGGCTTCATCTCGGGCAGCACGCTCAGCGCGAACGGCGCACAGTTCTTCGTCTGAAGGAGTCGACATGAAAGACGGCACCCCCGACATCGACCCGATCGAGTCGCAGGAATGGCAGGAGGCGGTCGAGGACGTGATCGCCCGCGACGGGCCGGACCGGGCGCATTACCTGCTGGACAAGGCCGTCCAGCAGGCGCGCGCGGCGGGCGCGACGCTGCCGTTCTCGGCCACCACGCCCTACCAGAACACGATCCCCTCGGACGACCTGCTGGAGATCCCGGGGGACGTGGAGATGGAAGGGCGGATCCGGGCGATCAACCGCTGGAACGCGATGGCCACCGTCGTGCGCCGCAACAAGGAAAGCAGCGAATACGGCGGGCACATCGCGTCGTTCGCGTCCTCGGCGGCGATGTACGACACCGGGCTCAACCACTTCTGGCGCGCGAAGTCCGCGATCCACGGGGGTGACCTCGTCTTCTTCCAGGGCCACGTGGTGCCCGGCATCTATGCCCGGTCCTTCATGGAGGGCCGGATCAGCGAAGAGCAGCTCGAGAACTTCCGCTCCGAGGTCGGGGGCGGCGGGTTGTCGTCCTATCCGCACCCGTGGCTGATGCCGGATTACTGGCAGTTCCCGACGGTCAGCATGGGGCTTGGCCCGATCATGGCCGTGTACCAGGCGCGATTCATGAAATACATGGAGAACCGCGGCCTGATCGAGAAGTCGGACCGCAAGGTCTGGTGCTTCCTCGGCGACGGCGAGATGGACGAGCCCGAGAGCCTGGGCGCCATCAGCCTCGCCGCGCGCGAGAAGCTCGACAACCTGATCTTCGTGATCAACTGCAACCTCCAGCGGCTCGACGGGCCGGTGCGCGGCAACGGCAAGATCGTGCAGGAGCTCGAAGGCGCGTTCCGCGGCTCGGGCTGGGAGGTGATCAAGCTGCTCTGGGGCCGCGGCTGGGACGAACTGCTCGAGAAAGACACCTCGGGCCGCCTGCGCCAGCTGATGGACGAGACGGTGGACGGCGACTACCAGACGTTCAAGTCCAAGGACGGCGCCTATATCCGCGAGCATTTCTTCGGCAAGTATCCCGAGACGGCCGCTCTGGTCGAAGACATGTCCGACGACGAGATCTGGAACCTGCGCCGCGGGGGCCACGACAGCCAGAAGGTCTATACCGCCTTCAAGCGCGCGACCGAAGTGACGGGCCAGCCGACCTGCCTGCTGGTCAAGACGGTCAAGGGCTATGGGATGGGCACGGCCGGCGAGGGCCAGAACACCACCCACCAGCAGAAGAAGATGGCCGAGGATCAGCTGCGCGCCATGCGCGACAGGTTCAAGATTCCGGTGTCGGACGAAGACCTGCCCAAGGCGCCCTTCGTGGCGCTGAACAACGCCCAGAAGGCCTATCTGGCCGACAAGCGCAAGGCTCTGGGCGGGCCGTTCCCCAAGCGCTTCACCGATGCGCCCTCGCTCGAGGTGCCGGAGCTCGACAAGTTCGACCAGCAGCTCAAGGGCACGGGCGAGCGCGAGATCTCGACCACGATGGCCTTCGTCCGCATCCTCACCGCGCTGTTGCGCGACAAGAAGATCGGCGACCGCGTCGTGCCCATCGTGCCCGACGAAAGCCGCACCTTCGGGATGGAGGGGCTGTTCCGTTCGGTCGGCATCTACAACCCGCTGGGCCAGACCTATACCCCCGCCGACGCCGACCAGATGCTGTTCTACAAGGAAAGCAAGGACGGCCAGGTGCTGCAGGAGGGCATCAACGAGGCCGGCGCGATGGCCGACTGGATTGCGGCGGCGACGTCGTATTCCAACCACGGCGTGCCGATGATCCCGTTCTACATCTACTACTCTATGTTCGGCTTCCAGCGGATCGGTGACTTGGCCTGGGCCGCGGGCGACAGCCGGGCGCGCGGCTTCCTGCTGGGTGGCACCGCCGGGCGCACCACGCTGAACGGCGAGGGGCTGCAGCACGAAGACGGGCACAGCCACATCCTGGCATCGACCGTGCCGAACTGCATCAGCTACGACCCGACCTTCCAGTACGAGGTCGCGGTGATCGTGCAGCACGGGCTCAAGCGGATGTTCCAGGATCAGGAGGACGTCTATTTCTATCTGACCCTGATGAACGAGAACTACGCCCACCCCGACATGCCGATGGGCGCGGAAGAGGGGATCATCCGGGGGCTGCACCGCTTCCAGAAGACCCAGAAGCCGGGCAAGAAGCACGTGAACCTGATGGGCTCGGGCACGATCCTGATGCAGGCGGTCAAGGCCGCCGACATGCTGAAGGAGGATTTCGGCGTCACCTCGGACCTTTGGTCGGCCACCAGCTTCAACGAACTGGCCCGCGACGGGCAGGACTGCGCCCGCTGGAACCGGCTGAACCCGCTCTCGGAGCCAAAGGTGCCGTATATCACCGAGGCGCTGAAGGGTGCGAAGGGGCCGATCGTCGTCGCGACCGACTACATGAAGAACTTCGCCGAACAGGTGCGCGGATTCGTCGAGCAGCCGATGACGGTGCTGGGCACCGACGGCTTCGGCCGCTCGGACAGCCGCGAAAACCTGCGCCGGTTCTTCGAGGTCGACGCCAACCACATCGCCGCCGCGGCAATGGTGGAGCTTTATCGCCAGGGCGCGGTGAGCAAGGGCGACGTCGAGAAGGCGCTGAAGAAGTACAACATAGACGGCGAAAAGCCGAACCCGCGGCTGGTGTGACGCGCGGAACGAGAGGGAAGAGAGTATGGCAACCGAAGTGAAAGTGCCGGACATCGGCGACTTCACCGATGTCCCGGTGATCAACATTCTCGTCGGCGTGGGCGACAGCGTTAAGGAAGAGGACCCGCTGATCGAGTTGGAGTCCGACAAGGCGACGATGGAGGTGCCGTCCTCCGCCTCGGGCACGGTCAAGGAGATCAAGGTTTCGGAGGGCGACAAGGTCTCGCAAGGGTCCCTGATCCTGATCATCGAGGAAGGCGACGTCGCGGGCAGCGACGCCGACGCGCCCGAGAAGAAGGACAAGGAGCACACCCGCTCCGAGCCCGCGAAGGAGGAACCGGCGAAGCAGGAGGCGCCAAAGCAGCCGACGCAGCCTGCGCCGAACGCGCCCGCGCCCACGGTGACCGACGCGGGCTTCGGCCGCGTGCATGCCTCGCCGTCCGTGCGCGCCTTCGCCCGGACCCTGGGCGTGGACCTGGCGCAGGTAAACGGCTCGGGCCGCAAGGGCCGCATCCTGCGCGAGGACGTGACCAAGTTCTACAAGTCGCAATCCGCGCCCGCCGCGGCCGGTGGCGGCGCGCAGGGCGGCATGGGCATCCCGCCCGTCCCGGCGGTCGACTTCTCGAAGTTCGGCCCCGTCGAGGACGTGGAGATGAGCCGGATCAAGAAGATCTCGGGCCCCGCTCTGCACCGTTCGTGGCTGAACGTGCCGCACGTCACCCACAACGAAGAGGCGGACATCACCGAGCTCGACAAGTACCGCAAGGAGCTCGACACCGCGGCGAAGGAGGAAGGCTACCGCGTCACGCTTCTGTCCTTCATCATCAAGGCGTCCGTCAGCGCCCTGAAGAAGCACTGGGAGGTCAACTCCTCGATCCACCCCGACGGCGACAAGCTGATCAGGAAAGGCTACTACCACATCGGCTTCGCCGCCGACACGCCCCAGGGCCTCGTGGTGCCGGTGATCAAGGATGCCGACCGCAAGGGGATCGTCGAGATCTCGAAAGAGCTGGGCGATCTGTCCTCGGCCGCGCGCGAGGGCAAGCTGAAAAGCCAGGACATGCAGGGCGCGTCCTTCACCATCTCGTCGCTCGGCGGGATCGGCGGGACCAGCTTCACGCCCATCGTCAACGCACCCGAGGTGGCGATCCTGGGCCTCACGCGGTCGAAGATGGCGCCGGTCTGGGATGGAGAGCAGTTCGTGCCGCGCAACATGCTGCCGATGTCGCTGTCCTATGACCACCGGGCCATCGACGGGGCGCTCGCCGCACGGTTCTGCGCGACCCTGAAACACCTGCTCGGCGACGTGCGCCGGCTGATGCTGTAAGGGGGGCGACATGGACGTAAAGGTTCCCGACATCGGTGACTTCACCGACGTGCCCGTGGTCAGCATCCTGGTCTCGCCGGGCGACACCATCGCCAAAGAAGACCCGCTGATCGAGCTGGAATCCGACAAGGCGACGATGGAGGTCCCGAGCCCCGCCGCCGGAACGGTGAAGGAGATCAAGGTTGCGGAGGGCGACAAGGTCTCCGAAGGATCGCTGATCCTGATCCTCGAAGAGGAAGGCGCGGGCGACGCGCCGAAGGAGGAGAAGCCGAAGCAGGCGGACAGCGCGCAGCCGGGCGGCGGCTCGCACGCTGCGGCGCAGGCGGGATACGGCGACCGCGACGGGCGGGCGCAAGACGCGCCGAAGGCGGTGCAGCCGACCGGCGGCGCCAGCGGCAAGGGTGACGTGCATGGCGAGGTCGTCGTGCTGGGCTCCGGCCCCGGCGGCTATTCCGCCGCGTTCCGGGCCGCCGACCTGGGCAAGAAGGTCGTGCTGATCGAGCGTTATTCCACCCTCGGCGGCGTCTGCCTGAACGTCGGCTGCATTCCGTCCAAGGCGCTGCTCCACGTGGCGAAGGTCATCACCGACGCCGACGAGATGGGCAGTCACGGCGTAAGCTTTGGCAAGCCCAAGATCGACATCGACGAGGTGCGCGCCTGGAAGGATTCGGTCGTCAAGCAGCTGACCGGCGGGCTGAACGGGCTGGCCAAGCAGCGCAAGGTCGAGGTGGTGAACGGCTACGGCAAGTTCACCGGCCCCAACATGATCGAGGTCGAGGCGGAGGAAGGCGCGAAAACCGTCAGTTTCGACCAGTGCATCATCGCCGCCGGGTCCGAGCCGGTCGAACTGCCCTTCATCCCGCATGACGACGAGCGGGTGATCGACTCCACCGGCGCGCTCGAACTCAAGGACATCCCCAAGAAGATGCTGATCCTCGGCGGCGGCATCATCGGACTCGAGATGGCCTGCGTCTATGATGCGCTCGGCTCGCAGATCACCGTGGTCGAGCTGATGGACCAGCTCATGCCCGGCGCGGACAAGGACGTGGTCAAGCCGCTCGCCGCCCGTGTGGGCAAGCGCTATGACAACATCCTGCTCAAGACCAAGGTCACGAATGTCGAGGCGCAGAAGAAGGGGCTGAAGGTCACCTTCGAGGACGAGAAGGGCGAGACTTCGACCGACACGTTCGACAAAGTGCTCGTCTCGGTCGGCCGCCGCCCGAACGGCAAGCTGATCGATGCCGAGAAGGCGGGCGTCGCGGTGGACGAACGCGGCTTCATCGCCGTGGACCACCAGCAGCGCACGGGGCTGAGCCACATCTTCGCCATCGGCGACGTGGTGGGCCAGCCGATGCTCGCCCACAAGGCCGTGCACGAGGGCAAGGTCGCGGCGGAAGTCGCCGCCGGCAACGCCCGCGCCTTCGACGCCCGCGTGATCCCCTCGGTCGCCTATACCGACCCCGAGGTCGCCTGGTGCGGCCTTACCGAGACCGAAGCGAAGGCGCAGGGCGTCAAGTACGCCAAGGGCGTGTTCCCCTGGGCGGCCTCGGGCCGGGCGCTGTCGAACGGGCGGTCGGAGGGGATGACCAAGCTTCTCTTCGATCCCGAGGACGACCGCGTGATCGGCGGCGCCATCGTCGGCACCAACGCCGGCGACCTGATCTCCGAGGTCGCGCTTGCGATCGAGATGGGATCGGACGCCGTCGACCTCGGTCACACCATCCACCCGCACCCGACGCTGTCCGAAACGGTTAATTTCGCGGCCGAGATGTTCGAGGGTACAATCACCGACCTGATGCCGCCGAAGAAACGCCACTGAAGGAGACCGGTCATGTCCACCAAGAATCCCTGGGACATCAACGAGATGATGAAGGCGTTCGACCCCGAGCAGATCGCCCGGATGTGGAACCCTCAGATGATGTTCAACATGTTCCAGCCGCCCAAGGGCGACATGTTCGACATGGAATCGATCATCAAGTCGAACCAGCGCAACTTCGACGCGATGGTCGAGGCCAACAAGGCCGCCGCCGAAGCCTACAAGGACCTGCTGGACAAGCAGATGGAGATCTTTGGGAAGCTCACCCTCGCCGCGCGCCAGCAATACGAATGGGCCGAGGATACCGCCGGCCCAGAGCAGATGACCGCCAAGACCAAGGCGATGAGCGAGGCAGTCGAGGAAGCGCTGCGCCTGATGCGCAAGCTCGCCGAGGCCACGCGCGAGGCGAACGAAGACGCCTTCAACACCGTGCGCGATCAGGTGAACGAGGCCGTCGACAAGATGCAGAAGCAGCAGCCGCCCAAGAAGGGCTGAGGCTGCGGGCCGGGGCGGCGCTATCCGCCCCGGTACACCGTGGTGTACCCGCAAGCTGCGGATTTCCCTGAACTTTCCTGTTCCCGCGACGGGCCTGTGCCGCTAGTCTGCGCTGCAACGCAGCAGCCCCGGACAGCCCTCTGATGAGCCCCGTCGCCGATCACCCCCTGCGCTACACGCTTGCCAACGAGCTGCATGCGCGGCCCTTCCCGTCGCTCGACGCGCCGTGTTTCGCCGCTTACCTCGCCATCAAGCAGCCGCACGATGCCGCCAACCGTGACCGCGAGGCCGACCGCGCGCACCTGATCGCTTTGCTCGACCGCTTCGGCGCGCAGCACCCGCAGCCCGGCGCGACGCACTATTTCGGGCGGCTGGGCAAGTACGAGCTCAAGTGGGAGCAGCACACCGAGTTCGTCACCTACACCATCTTCGGAAACGGCGTGGCCGACCGGCCCTTCGACCCCGCGATGTTCGAGGTCTTTCCCGACGGATGGCTGAGCGACGCGCCCGGCGCGCGCATCACCTCGGCCCTGATCCGGGTCGAGGTCGTGTCCGAGATCGAGGCGATGAAGCGCAAGATCGACGACTGGTTCGTGCCCGAAAGCCTGGCCGTCAGCCGCGTACTCGACGACAGCGCGATCATCGCGGGCGATTTCCGCATCGACGCGGCCGGGCACTTGCGCATGGCCGTCTTCGTCCAGCCCGACTGCGGATCGCGCCGGATCGGGCGGGTGGTGCAACGCCTGTGCGAGATCGAGACCTACAAGGCGATGTCGATGCTCGGCCTTTTCCGCGCGCGCGAACTGGGCCCGCGCATGGGCGACATCGACCGCGAATTGTCGTCGCTGATGTCCGAGATGACGGGCGACGTGCCGCGCCCGGACGCCACGCTCAAGGGTCTCCTGTCGGTCTCGGCGGAACTCGAGCGGCTGCTGGCCCGGACCTCGTTCCGCTTCGGCGCGACGGGCGCGTACGAGGCCATCGTAAACCAGCGCGTCGGCGTCCTGCGCGAGGAACGGTTCGAGGGCCGCCAGACCTTCGCCGAGTTCATGATGCGCCGCTTCGACCCGGCCATGCGCACCGTCAAGGCGACCGAGAAGCGTCTGCATGAGATGGACGAGAGGGCGATCCGCGCCGGAAACCTTCTGCGAACGCAGGTGGACGTCGAGCGGTCGGCGCAGAACCAGAAGCTGCTCGAAAGCATGGACAAGCGCGCCGACCTGCAGTTGCGCCTGCAACGAACGGTCGAGGGGCTGTCGGTCGTCGCAATCAGCTACTACGCCGTGAACCTCGCGGCCTATGCCGCGTACCCGGTGATGGCGCCGCTGGGGGTCCCGAAGCCGCTGGGCACCGCGATCCTGACGCCGGTGGTCGTGCTGGCGGTCTGGCTCATGCTGCGGCGTATCCGGCGGGCGGTAGAGTAGGGCACGTCAGTGGATGCGCATCGCCTCGGCCTGCTGGTGCAGGCGCGCGGCCTTGTCGCTCAGTTTGTCCGCCGGAGCGTCCACCACGCGCGTCTGCCCGTCCAGAAGCCCGACCGCCCGGCACGCCACCAGAGCGCCCCAGGCCGCCAGCACGTTCGCCAGCGCCGCCGCCGCCACGATCCCGGTGAAGCCCATGGTCCACACCCCGACCCAGGCGAGCGGGACATAGACCAGCAGGATGCGCGACAGGCTCAGCCCCATCGACCATACCGCCCGGCTGCGGGCGTTCATCGCGGCGTTGCCGGTCACCAGCACGCCGTAGCCGAACAGCGACCAGCCCACGACGCGCAGGTATTCGGCCGTGTAGGCCGCGTCGTCTTCGCCCGAGGCGATGAGCCCGCCGATCTGGTCGGCCAGCATGAACAGCAACGCCCCCACGCCCAGCCCGTAGCCCAGGCACAGGCGGAAGGTGAAGCGCACCGCCCGGTGCACGCGGTCGTGTGCCTCGGCGCCCCAGTTCTGACCGACGACAGGCCCGATCCCCGCCGAGAGCGCCAGCATCGGCACGATGGCCAGGCTCTGCACCCGCGTTGCCGCGCCAAAGCCCGCCACTGCGGTCGCGCCCAGCGTGGCGACGGCGGCGGTGACGAAGGCCATGCCGGCGGGGTTGATCGCGTTCGAGAAGGCAGCCGGCAGCCCGACTTGCATGATCTCGCGCAGCGAACCCCAGACGTCGCGCAGGGGCGCTCCGCACAGCCGCAGGTGCCCGCGCCGCCGCGCCCAGAGCACCGCGCCCACAAGCGTCGCGATCCGCGCTATGGCCGTGGCCAGCGCCGCGCCGCCGGTGCCCATCTGCGGCACGATCCACAGCCCGAAGATCAGCAGCGGGTCGAGCGCGATGTTCAGCACCGCCGTCGCCACCAGGAAAGCGGCCGAGGTCGTCCCGTCGCCGTGGGCCCGGAAGATCGCGTTCACGATCATCGTGGCGACGAGGAACGGGAAGGACAGGCACCACCAGTTCATGTAGGCGGCGACCTCCGTCATCGCGTCCTCGCCCGCGCCGATCGCGCGGAAGAGCGGGCCAATAGACAGCCACAGCAGGACCGCGACGGCGATCCCCAGAAGTGCGCCGAAGCCGAAGGCGTGCAGCGCCTTGCGGTCCGTCGTCTCGTCCCCGTCGCCGCGCCCGATGCTCTGGCTCAGCGCGGCGTTGGCGCCGGCGGACAGGCCGATGGACAGCGACGTGACGGCGGTGGTGACGGGATAGATGTAGCCGACGGCGGCGAGCTCGGTCTCGCCCACGCGGCCCAGGAAGTAGGCGTCGGCGATACCGACCGAGAGCACGCCGAAGATGCCCAGCGACATCGGCGCCGACACCGCCAGCACGCCCCTCCGGACCGAGCCCGTGGTCAGATCGCGCGTGCCGTCGGCCATGTGCCTCCCTCTCTTCGCTGATCGTCGGGCAGATAGCGCAGGCGGCGCGATGTCAACGCGGGGCCCGGGCGGCCTTGACCTTGCCTCGGCCCCGGCACACCCTCGCGCCCATGCACCACGAGATCACCTTGACGAACCGCCCGAGCCCCCCACTCGCCCCCTGGTGCGGGAGCTGCGCATGAACGCGCCGTTCACCTCGCCCGCCGGTCCCGTCACGCTGGCCACGCCCGCCGAACACACGGCCGCGCCTCCCGCGCAGGCCGACCTGGTGGTCATCGGCGGCGGCGTCGCGGGCGTGATGACCGCCTGGTTCGCCGCCAAGGCGGGGCAAAGCGTCGCGCTGGTCGAGAAGGGGCGCATCGCGGGCGAGCAGTCGTCGCGCAACTGGGGCTGGATCCGGCAGCAGGGCCGCGACCCGGACGAGCTGCCGATGGTGATGGAGGCCAACCGCATCTGGCGCGCGCTCCAGTCCGAGACGAACGAGCCGCTGGGCCTGCAGGAGACGGGCACCGTCTATCTCATCAACAACGAGTCCGACTTCGCCCGCTACGAGGCGTGGATGGAGCATGCCCGCGCCCACGGGCTGCGCACCAGGATGCTGAGCCGCGCCGAGATGCGCGACATGCTGCCGGACGCGGCCGAGGACTGGAAGGGCGCGATGTGGACGCCCACCGACATGCGCGCCGAGGCGTGGCAGGCGGTTCCCGCGCTCGCCCGCGCCGCCGCCCGGCGGGACGTGGCTGTGTGCGAAGACTGCGCGGTGCGCCGGCTCGACATCGAGGCGGGGCAGGTGGCGGGCGTGGTGACCGAGAAGGGGCGCATCCGCGCGCCGCGCGTGGTGCTCGCCGGCGGGGCGTGGTCGTCGCTGTTCCTGCGCGCCCACGGCGTTCACATTCCGCAGCTCTCGGTCCGCTCGACGGTGGCCGCGACCGAGGCGCTGCCGCAGGTCTTCGCGGGCTGCGCCGCCGACGACAGTCTCGCCTTCCGCCGCAGGATGGACGGGGGCTACAACCTCGCGCCGTCGTCTTATCACGAGCTCTGGATCGGCCCCGACGCCTTCCGCGCGCTGCGCGCCTTCGTCCCGCAGCTCAAGGCCGAGCCCTTCGGCACCTCCTATCGCCTCTCCGCCCCGCGCGGCTGGCCCGATGCCTGGACCACCCCGCGCAAGTGGGAGGCCGACGAGGAAAGCCCGTTCGAGAGGATGCGCGTCCTCGACCCCACCCCCAACGCGAAGAAGGCGCGCGAGGTGGCCGACCGCTTCGCCCGGATCTTCCCGAAGTTGGGCGAGGTAAAGGTGAAGAAGGCCTGGGCCGGGATGATCGACACCATGCCCGACCTCGTGCCCGTCATCGACCGCGTCGAAAGCCTGCCGGGGCTCGTCGTCCTCACCGGCCTGTCCGGCCACGGCTTTGGCATCGGCCCCGGCGTCGGCCGGGTGGCCGCCGACCTTGCCATGGATCGCGACCCGGGGCACGACCTGAGCCGTTTCCGCCTGTCCCGCTTCTCCGATGGCTCCAAGCTCGAGCCCGGCCCGCATCTCTAGGAGACCCCGATGCCCGTGAAGAACCGCTTCGCCGACCTGCACGCCGAGATCACCGCCTGGCGGCGCGACCTGCACCAGCACCCCGAGATCCTGTTCGACACCCACCGCACCGCCGGCATCGTCGCCGAGAAGCTGCGCGACTTCGGCTGCGACGAGGTCGTGACGGGGCTGGGCCGCACCGGCGTCGTTGGTGTGATCCGGGGGCGGTCGGACAGCTCGGGCAAGGTCATCGGCCTGCGCGCGGATATGGACGCGCTTCCCATCGAAGAGGCGACGGGGCTGGACTATGCGTCGAAGACGCAGGGCGCGATGCACGCCTGCGGACATGACGGGCACACCGCGATGCTTCTGGGTGCGGCGAAGTACCTGGCCGAGACGCGCAACTTCGACGGCACGGCCGTGGTCATCTTCCAGCCCGCCGAGGAAGGCGGCGGCGGCGGGCGCGAGATGTGCGACGACGGGTTGATGGAGCGCTTCGGCATCCAGGAGGTCTATGGCATGCACAACTGGCCCGGTGTGCCTTTGGGCACCTTCGCCATCCGGCCGGGGCCGTTCTTCGCCGCCACCGACCTGTTCGAGATCGAGATCGAGGGCCGGGGCGGGCACGCCGCCAAGCCGCACGAGACGGTGGACCCTGTGGTGACGAGCGCGCACGTGATCACGGCGCTTCAGTCCATCGCCAGCCGCAACGCCGATCCGACCGAGCAGGTCGTGGTGTCGGTCACTGCGGTCGAGACGTCGAGCAAGGCGTTCAACGTGATCCCGCAGAAGGTCCGGCTGAAGGGCACCGTGCGGACGCTCGACGTGAAGGTGCAGGACATGGCCGAGAGCCGCCTGACCGCCATCGCCGAGGGCACGGCGGCGGCGATGGGAGCAGTTGCGCGAGTTCGTTACGAACGCAACTATCCGGTGATGAGCAACAGCGCGGCCGAAACCGACTTCGCCGCCGAGGTCGCGCGCGCCGTGGCAGGCGACTGCGCCGAGGCGCCGCTGGTGATGGGCGGCGAGGACTTCGCCTTCATGCTGAACGAACGGCCCGGGGCCTACATCTTGGTGGGCAACGGCGACACCGCATCGGTCCACCACCCGGAATACGACTTCAACGACGACGCCATCCCGGCAGGATGCTCGTGGTGGGCCGAAATCGTTGAGAGGCGGATGCCGGCGGCCTGAGTTTGCAAGTCTTCGCGGAAGATTTGCAAAGTCAAACTTTCGTCGAAAATTCGGTGGGTCAGCCGCCGGTGTGGCTCATGTGGCGCGACACCTGTCCGTCGAGGCGCTGGCGCGAATAGTCGAAGTCGTGGCCCTTGGGCTTGAGCGCGATGGCCGCGCGGATCGCGTTCTCGAGCGCGCGGTCGTCGCCGGGGAACTCGCGCAGCGGCTTGCGCAGGTCGGCCTTGTCTTCTTGCCCCAGGCACATGAACAGCTCGCCGGTGCAGGTCAGGCGCACGCGGTTGCAGCTTTCGCAGAAATTGTGGCTGAGCGGCGTGATGAAGCCGATCTTCTGGCCCGTCTCCTCGAGCCGGACATAGCGGGCCGGTCCGCCCGAGCGTTCGGGCGTGTCGGTGACGGTGTAACGCTCGGCGAGCGCGGCGCGCACGTCCTTCAGCGACCAGTACTGGCCCAAGCGGTCCTCGTTGCCGATGTCGCCCATCGGCATGACCTCGATCCAGGTGAGGTCGATGTCGCGCGCGGCGCACCATTCGGTCATCGAGAACAGCTCGTCCTCGTTGAAGCCCTTCAGCGCCACCGCGTTGATCTTCACCCTCAGCCCTGCGTTTTGCGCCGCATCGATGCCCTTGAGCACCTGCGGCAGGCGGCCCCAGCGGGTGATGTCCGCGAACTTCTGCTCGTCCAGCGTGTCGAGCGACACGTTCACCCGGCGCACGCCGGCGGCATACAGATCGTCGGCGAAGCGGGCGAGCTGCGAGCCGTTGGTCGTCAGCGTCAGTTCTTTCAGGTCGCCGGAGTCGAGGTGCCGGCTCATCGAGCGGAAGAACGTCATGATGTCCCGCCGCACCAGCGGCTCGCCGCCGGTGATGCGCAGCTTCTTCACGCCGAGCTTCACGAAGGCCGAGCACATGCGGTCAAGCTCTTCCAGCGTCAGAAGCTCTTTCTTCGGCAGGAAGGTCATGTTCTCGGACATGCAGTACACGCAGCGAAAGTCGCAGCGATCGGTGACCGAGACTCGCAGGTACGAGATCGGGCGCAGGTACGGGTCGATGAGCGGTTTCGTCATGTATACAGACCTAGTTGCAGCAGAGCCTTGCCGCAAGCGCCGCGTCGCGTTGCCGGACACGAGGCCGCGAGCTAGGCTTTCGCGTATGAGCATCATTCTGCGCGCCGCCGCCCCGTTCGTCATCCTTTTCGCGCTGTCCGCCTGTGCCAGCGGGCCGAACGGGCAGGGCGGGGAGCCGAACGCCATGGCCGCCCCACCGCCGCAGCAGACGGCTGCCGTCGCGCCGCCGCCTCCGCCCGCGGCGCGGACGGCCGAGGAGTTCGACACGACCACACCCGAACAGCGCGCCGCCGCCGCCGCGCCTGCACAAGGGGGAGAAACCCGGTTGGGCGAGACCGTCGCCTCGCTGGGCGATCCGGGCGAGCCGGGGCTGTGGATCCGGACGCCGCTGGTGGAGGCGCGCCAGCCCGGCCGGATCGAGTATCCGGCCACGGGCAAGAGCGCGCAGGTCGATCTGATTCCGCGTGACGGCCCCGCGACCGCGGGCAGTCAGGTGTCGCTTGCGGCGCTTCGCCTGCTCGAGGCGCCGCTGACCGACCTCCCCACGCTCGTGGTCTACGCGCAGTAGGCGCCTACTCCACCGTCACCGACTTTGCGAGGTTGCGCGGCTGGTCCACGTCGGTGCCCTTGGCGATGGCGGTGTGATAGGCCAGAAGCTGCGCCGGCACGGCATAGAGAATGGGTGCGAAGATCGGCGGGACAGACGGCATCTCGAGCACGTGCCACGCGCCCGCCGACGCTTCGGCCGCGCCCTCGGCGTCGGTGATCAGCAGCACCCGGCCGCCGCGGGCCATGACCTCTTGCACGTTCGAGATCGTCTTGTCGAAAAGCCCGTCGCGCGGGGCCATGACGATGACGGGCAGCGTCGAGTCCACGAGTGCCAGCGGGCCGTGCTTGAGTTCGCCCGAGGCGTAGCCCTCGGCATGGATGTAGCTGATTTCCTTTAGCTTCAGCGCGCCTTCCAGCGCCAGCGGGTACATCGGGCCGCGGCCCAGGAACAGCACGTCCGACGCTTCGGCCAGCTCCCACGACAGCTCGCGGATCGCCTCGCCCGCGTCGAGCGCGCGCGCGATGCGGCCGGGCAGCAGGCGCAGGTTGCCCACGTGCTGTGCCAGCGTCTCGGCGGGCAGGGCGGCGCGGTCCTGCGCGGCCTTGAGCGCCAGCAGCGCCAGCACGGTGAGTTGGCAGGTGAAGGCCTTGGTCGAGGCCACGCCGATCTCGGCCCCCGCCAGGATCGGCAGCGCCACGTCGCTTTCGCGCGCAATCGAGCTTTCCGCAACGTTCACGACCGACAGGATCTTGGCCTTGTCGGCGCAATAGCGCAGGGCGGCGAGGGTATCTGCCGTCTCGCCCGACTGGCTGACGAAGATTGCCAGCGTGTTGTCGCCCAGGGGTGGTTCGCGATAGCGAAACTCGGAGGCGATATCGACCTCGACGGGGATGCGGGCGAGCTGCTCGAACCAGTACTTCGCCGTCTGGCAGGCGTAGAAGGCCGTGCCGCAGGCGACCATCACGATGCGGTCGACGCCGGCGAAGTCCAGGTCGACGCCGGGCAGGTTCACGCCCTTCGCGCCCTCGGGCAGGTAATGCGCCAGCGCGTCGGCCAGCACTGTCGGCTGCTCGGCGATCTCCTTGGCCATCCAGTGCTTGTGGCCGCCCTTGTCGACCTGCGCCGCATCGCGGGCGATGGTCTTGACCGGGCGCTCGACGGCGCGGCCGGCGGCGTCCACGATGTCGACGCCCGCGCGGGTGACCACGGCGCGGTCGCCTTCCTCGAGATAGGTGATGCGGTCTGTCATGGGGGCGAGCGCGATGGCGTCCGAGCCGACGTACATCTCGCCCTCGCCGTGCCCGATGGCCAGCGGCGAGCCCTTGCGCGCGGCGATGATCAGGTCCTCCTCGCCGTCGAAAAGGAAGGCGAGCGCGAAGGCGCCGCGCAGCCGGGCGATGGTCTGCTCGGCCGCCTCGCGCGGGCCGAGACCCCGATCCATGTGGTGCTGCGCCAGAAGCGCGATCGTCTCGGTGTCGGTCTCGGTGCCGAAGTCGTAGCCCAGCTGCGACAGTTCGGCCCGCAGCTCACCGAAATTCTCGATGATGCCGTTGTGCACGACCGCCACGGGGCCGGCGCGGTGGGGATGGGCGTTGCCCTCGGTCGGCGCGCCGTGGGTGGCCCAGCGGGTGTGGCCGATGCCGGACTTGCCCGGCAGCGGGTCGTGCACCAGCAGGTCCTGCAGGTTCACCAGCTTGCCGACGGCGCGGCGGCGGTCGAGCCGCCCGCCGGACACCGTGGCGATGCCGGCGCTGTCGTAGCCGCGGTATTCCAGACGCTTGAGCGCCTCGACGAGGATCGGCGCCGCTTCATGGGTGCCGAGAACGCCAACGATTCCACACATCTCTTACACTGCCCCGTTGTTTTTCGCGGCCTTCCGGGCCGTCAGCTTTTCGAAGAGCTTCCTGGCGAAGCCGTCCTTGTTCTCCTGCCGGGCCCGGCCCAGCCCGAGGGCGGCATCGGGCACGTCGCGGGTGATGACCGAGCCGCTGCCGGTCATCGCGCCGTCGCCCACGCGCACGGGGGCGACCAGCATGGTGTCCGAGCCGATGAAGGCGCGGGCGCCGATCTCGGTGCGGTGCTTGAAGACACCGTCGTAATTGCAGGTGACGGTGCCCGCGCCGATATTGGCGGCCTCGCCCACGGTGGCGTCGCCGATATAGCTGAGGTGGTTGACCTTCGCGCCCTCGCCGATCTCGGCGTTCTTGATCTCGACGAAGTTGCCGACCTTCGCGCCGTTCGACAGCTCCGCGCCGGGGCGCAGGCGGGCATACGGGCCGACGACGGCCTGGCCGCCGACATGGCAGCCCTCGAGATGGCTGAAGGCGCGGATCGTGGCGCCGGATTCGACCGTCACGTCGGGGCCGAAGACCACGTGCGGCTCGATCACGGCGTCGCGGCCCACCCAGGTGTCGAAGGCGAAGAACACCGTCTCGGGCGCGGTCAGCGTCACGCCGTTGTCGAGCATCTCGGTGCGCTTGCGGCGCTGGAACTCGGCCTCGGCGGCGGCAAGGTCGGCGCGGGTGTTCACGCCCATCGTCTCGGCCTCGTCGCAGGTGACTGCGGTGGCGCTCAGGCCACGGGCGCGGGCGATCTCGACGATGTCGGTGAGGTAGTACTCGCCGCTGGCATTGTCGTTGCCCACCGCGTCGATCAGGTCGAACAGGACCGAGACGTCGGCGGCCACGACGCCGGAATTGCACAGCGTGATCGCGCGTTCGGCCTCGGTCGCGTCCTTGAACTCCACGATCCGGGTCAGCGCGTCGCCCTCGACCACGAGGCGGCCGTAGCGGCCGGGGTCGGCGGCCTCGAAGCCCAGCACGACGACCGCGTGCCCGGCGGCCCGCGCCTCGGCCATCTTCTGGAGCGTTTCGGGCCGGATGAAAGGCGTGTCGCCGTAAAGCACGAATGCATCGCCTGTCGCGCCGTCGAGCGCGGTGCGGGCCTGCGCGACGGCGTGGGCGGTGCCCTCCTGCGTTTCCTGCACCACGACGTCGATGCCGGGATCGATATCGCCCGCCGCGCCTCGCACCGCCTCGGCCCCGTGGCCGGCGACGAGCACCGTGCGCTCGGGCTCGAGCGCCGCGCCCGAGGCGAGGGCATGGGCGAAGAGGGGGGCATGCCCCACCTCGTGAAGAACCTTCGGCTTGTCGGATTGCATGCGGGTGCCCTGGCCGGCGGCCAGGACGATCAGGTGATGCGCCATTCACTGTCCGTGTCGTTGTCTCGCCCGTCTTCTACTCTTTGGTTCAGGTGCGACAAGGGGCTGCGGATCAAACTTCCTTTCGGCAGGTTACATCCGGCAGGCAACCGCCCGGGAGTGATATATGCGCACCGTGATCTTCGACCTCGACGGCACGCTCGCCGATACCGGCGCCGACCTGATCGCGGCGGCCAACGCCTGTTTCCGCGGGCTGGGCCATGGCGACCTGCTCGACCCGGTGGCCGACAAGGCCACGGCGTTCCGGGGCGGGCGGGCGATGCTTGAGCTGGGGTTCTCGCGCTTGAACGCGGACTACGGCGCGGGGCACGTGGACGAGCAGTATCCCCTGCTGCTGGACAGCTACGGCGAGAACATCTGCGTGGAGACGACGCTTTATCCCGGCGCGGCCGAGGCGATCGCCCGGCTGCGGGCCGACGGCTACAAGGTCGGTATCTGCACGAACAAGCCCGAGGGGCTGGCCGAGACGCTGCTGGCGCGGCTGGAGGCGCGGGAGTGGTTCGGCTCGCTCATCGGGGCGGATACGCTGACGGTGCGCAAGCCCGATCCCGGCCCGCTGCGCGAGGCGGTGAGCCGTGCTGGTGGCGACATGGCGCACACGGTGCTGGTGGGAGACACGGTGACGGACCGGAAGACGGCGCAGGCGGCCGGCTGCGCCTGCCTCCTGGTCACCTTCGGGCCCGACGGCGAGGCGGTGGCAGAGCTCGAGCCGGACGGGCTGCTGGCGCATTTCGACGATCTGCCCGCCGAGGTCGCGCGGCTGATCGGCTGAGCGCGAGATGCGCGAATTTTCGACGAAAATCCGCGGGCCGCATGGCAGAGGGCGGCGATCGGCATCCGGCCTTACCGCCAGTTGATCGGGGTGCGGCACCTTGGCCGCAGGCGCGGCCCGGCAGCGGGCGCAAGTGCGGAAAATACGGGGAAAGCGGGACCGGGCGGCGCGCTGAATCCGCAGCAGCTTCGGTTGACCCTTCCGGGGTGCAGGTCTAAACCCTCAACCGACTGGACATGCGCGGGCGTGCCGCGTGAAAGGAGCCCCTCGTGGAAGAGATGCTGCTGGAGTACCTCCCCATCCTGATCTTTCTGGGCCTGGCCGTCGCGCTTGGCCTGATCCTGATCGCCGCCGCCGCGATCGTCGCCGTGCGTTCGCCCGACCCCGAGAAGGTCAGCGCCTATGAATGCGGCTTCAACGCTTTCGATGACGCGCGAATGAAGTTCGACGTGCGCTTCTATCTCGTCTCGATCCTTTTCATCATCTTCGACCTCGAGATCGCCTTCCTGTTCCCGTGGGCCGTGGCGTTCCCGGTGATGACCGATGTGGCGTTCTGGTCGATGATGGCGTTCCTCGCGGTCCTTACGGTGGGCTTCGCCTATGAATGGAAGAAAGGAGCGCTGGAATGGGAGTGAGCACCGCTGCCTATGATGCCGGCCCCGACAAGGAAGTCACGACGCAGACCCTGAACAAGGAGCTGCAGGACAAGGGCTTCCTGCTGACCTCGACCGATGACATCATCAACTGGGCCCGCACCGGGTCGCTGCACTGGATGACGTTCGGCCTGGCGTGCTGCGCGGTCGAGATGATGCACACCTCGATGCCGCGCTACGACCTCGAGCGGTTCGGCATGGCGCCGCGCGCCTCTCCGCGGCAGTCCGACCTGATGATCGTGGCGGGCACGCTGACCAACAAGATGGCCCCGGCGCTGCGCAAGGTTTACGACCAGATGCCCGAGCCGCGCTATGTCGTCTCGATGGGCTCCTGCGCCAACGGCGGGGGATACTATCACTACAGCTACAGCGTGGTGCGTGGCTGCGACCGGATCGTTCCGGTGGACGTCTACGTGCCGGGCTGTCCGCCGACCGCTGAGGCGCTGCTTTACGGGCTGCTTCAGCTCCAGCGCAAGATCCGCCGCACCGGCACGATCACGAGGTAAGCCATGACTGAAGCCCTGAGAGAGCTTGGAACCCATATCGAGGCCAAGCGTCCGGACTGCATCCTGTCGTGGCACATCGCCCGCGGCGAGTTGACGGTCGAGGTGTCGCCCTCGTCGCTGGTGTCCTTCGTCGAGTTCCTAAAGTCCGACCGGACCTGCAAGTTCACCACGCTAGTCGACATCACCGCGGTCGACCACCCGGCGCGCGAGGCGCGGTTCGACGTCGTTTACCACTTCCTGTCGATGTACCAGAACCAGCGTATCCGCCTGCGGCTCGCCGCGCGCGAAGAGGACATGGTGCCGTCGCTGGTGAATGTGCATTCCTCGGCGAACTGGTTCGAGCGCGAGATCTTCGACATGTTCGGCATCCTGTTCTCGGGCCACCCGGACCTGCGGCGGATCCTCACCGACTATGGCTTCCGCGGGCACCCGTTGCGCAAGGATTTCCCGACCACGGGCTACACCGAGGTGCGCTATGACGAGGTGCAGAAGCGCGTCGTCTACGAACCGGTGCGCTTGGTGCAGGAATACCGGCAGTTCGACTTCATGTCGCCCTGGGAAGGGGCCGACTACATCCTGCCGGGCGACGACAAGGCGACGCAGGGCGCCGACAAATGATGGGCTACGGCGGCGGTCTGATCTGGTTCGTGGTGCTGGCGGCGCTGACCGTCATCCCGTTCTGGAAGCTGCTGCCGCGCTACGGCCTTCCCGCGCCCGTCGCGCTGCTGGCGATCCTGCCGGTGGGCGCGCTGATCCTGTTGTGGATCATCGCGTTCCGCGACGAGTTCCGCGACCGGCAGGGCGGGTGAGCATGGGCAAGCCGACCCTGATGTTCTGCGTGGGCGCGACCAAGGCGGGCACGAGCTGGCTGTATGAGACGCTGGCCGCGCACCCCGATTGCCACCTGCGCAGCATCAAGGAGCTGCACTATTTCGATGCGCTGGAGAAGGGCGAGCTGGACCGCGAGGTCGCGCAGACCGAGGCGATGAAGGCGCAGTTCGAGGGCCGGCTTCCCGGCGCTCCGGCCGATCGTGCGCCCGAGCTGAGGCGGAAGATCGCGGATCGCGCGGCGTGGCTCGATGTGCTGCGGCGGGGGGAGGACCGCGACGCCTATCTCGGATACCTGTCCGAGGGGCGCGGCGAGCGCCGGGTGATCGGCGACTTGACGCCGGCCTACGCGTTGCTTCCGGCGGACCGGCTGCGGGCCATGGCGGGGCTGACGGCCGACGTGCGCTTCGTCTACCTGCTGCGCGACCCCGTGGCGCGGCTGTGGTCGCACGTCCGGATGATCGCCAAGCGGCGCGGGGGCGGCCCGCTCGACCCTCAGCGTGCGAAGAACATCCTTCGCCGCACCCTGCGGGGCGAGGAGACCGAGATCGAGGCGCGGGGCGACTATGCCGCTGCGCTGGGTAGGTTGAGTGCCGCGGTGGCACCCGCCAAGCGGCTGGTGATGTTTTACGAGGAGATGTTCTCTTCCGAGGGGCTGGCGCGGCTCTGCCGCTTTCTCGGCCTCGCGCCGATGGCGCCGGATGCCGCGCGCCGCGTGCACGCGGGCGCGCCGATGGACATGCCAGAGGGACTGCGCGCGAAGGCGCGGGAATGGCTGGCGCCGCAATACGACTTCGTGGCCCGCTGGGCGGGCCGCCTGCCCGAGGCATGGCAGGCGAACATGGTGAGGGTCTGACATGGACGGACAGAACTTCGACGACGCTCTGACGAGCGAGCAGAAGATCCGCAACTTCAACATCAACTTCGGCCCGCAGCACCCCGCGGCGCACGGGGTTCTTCGCCTGGTGCTCGAGCTCGACGGCGAGATCGTCGAGCGGTGCGACCCGCATATCGGCCTGCTGCACCGCGGGACCGAGAAGCTGATGGAAAGCCGGACGTACCTCCAGAACCTGCCGTATCTGGACCGGCTCGACTATGTCAGCCCGATGTGCATGGAGCACGCCTATTGCCTGGCGATCGAGCGGCTGACCGACACGCCGGTGCCGCGCCGGGCACAGATCATCCGGGTGCTGTACTCAGAGATCACGCGCATCCTGAATCACCTTCTGAACGTCACCACGCAGGCCATGGACGTGGGCGCCCTGACGCCCCCGCTTTGGGGCTTCGAAGAGCGCGAGAAGCTCATGGTGTTCTACGAACGCGCCTCGGGCGGGCGGATGCATGCCGCGTATTTCCGTCCCGGCGGTGTCCACCAGGACCTGACGCCGCAGCTCATCGACGATATCGACGAGTGGGCCGACCATTTCCCCAACGTGCTCGACGACCTCGAGGGGCTGCTGAACGAGAACCGGATTTTCAAGCAGCGCAACGCCGATATCTGCGTGGTGAACGAGGAGGAGATTCAGGACTGGGGCTTCTCGGGCGTCATGGTGCGCGGCTCGGGGCTGGCCTGGGACCTGCGCCGTGCGCAGCCCTACGAATGCTACGACGAGTTCGACTTCCAGATCCCCGTGGGCAAGAACGGCGACTGCTACGACCGCTTCCTCGTCCGCATGGCCGAGATGCGCGAGTCGACCAAGATCATCAAGCAAGCCTGCGAGAAGCTGCGGCACGAGCCCGGTCCCGTCATCCACCGTGGCAAGATCAGCCCGCCCAAGCGCGGCGACATGAAGACCTCTATGGAAGCGCTGATCCACCACTTCAAGCTTTATACCGAGGGCTTCCACGTCCCCGAGGGCGAGATCTATGCCGCCGTCGAGGCGCCCAAGGGCGAGTTCGGAGTCTACCTCGTGGCCGACGGAACGAACAAGCCGTACCGGGTGAAGCTGCGCTCGCCCGATTACCTTCACCTGCAGGCGATGGACCACGTGTCGCGCGGACACCAGCTGGCCGACGTGTCGGCCATCATCGGGACGCTCGACGTGGTGTTCGGCGGCGTCGACCGGTGACCTCTGTCTTGCGCCTTCGGTTCGGTGTGACTACTCCGGCCCGGGGCGCCGCCGCGTCCGCCGCCCGTCCAAGGGTCAGCAAGCCTTTCTGAAAGACGACCGATGCTCCGCAGACTGTATCACGACCAGCCCGAAAGCTTCGCCTTCACGCCAGACAACAAGGCCTGGGCCGAGGCGCAGATCACCAAGTATCCCGAGGGACGTCAGGCCAGCGCCGTGATCCCGCTTCTGTGGCGCGCGCAGGAGCAGGAGGGCTGGCTGAGCCGTCCGGCTATGGAGGAAGTCGCCCGGATGCTGGACATGGCATATATCCGGGTGCTCGAGGTCGCGACCTTCTACTTCATGTTCCAGCTGCAACCTGTGGGCAGCGTGGCGCACATCCAGATCTGCGGCACCACGTCCTGCATGATCTGCGGCGCCGAGGACCTGATCGGCGTCTGTAAGGACAAGATCGCGCCGAAGGCGCACCAGCTGTCGGCGGACGGCAAGTTCTCGTGGGAAGAGGTCGAATGCCTGGGCGCCTGCGCGAACGCTCCGATGGCGCAGATCGGCAAGGATTACTACGAGGATCTGACCGAGGAGAAACTGGCCTGGATCATCGACGAGATGGCCGCGGGCCGCGTGCCGCCGCCTGGGCCTCAGAACGGCCGCTATGCCTCGGAACCCGCGGGCGGCCTGACGAGCCTTGCCGAGTATGAGCAGGGCCGGGAAAAAGGCAACGCCTCGGTCGCGCTGGCCCGCCGGATCGGCGACACGATCAAGCGCATCGACGGAACCGAGGTGCCGCTGATCACGCCGTGGCGCAAGGGCGAGACCGCCGCCGAGGGCGAGGTGCCGCCGCAGGACGATCTCGTGGCACCCAGTGTCATGCCAGGGCCGACCTCGGCTCCGACGCCAGGGCCCAAACCCTCGGCCGACCGGCCGGCGGACGAGACGGGCATCACCAAGCAGGAAGCCCATGCCGGCGACCGCGCCCGTCCCGACGAGGGGCAGCCGTCCGAGGGCATGCCGACGCAGGACGCCGCCGCCCCCAGGACCGACGCCGGGGGCGCCGAGGGCGTGGCGCCGACCGCGCGCACCAAGCCCGCGACGCTGGACGCGCCGCGCGGCGGCAAGGCAGACGACCTGCAACAGCTGCGGGGCGTGGGGCCGAAGGTGGCGACGCAGCTCAACGAGCTGGGAATCTACCATTTCGACCAGCTTGCGGCGCTGAATGCCGAGGAACTGGCGTGGCTCGACGACCAGCTGGGCAGCTTCCGCGGCCGTGCCATCCGCGACGACTGGGTGGGGCAGGCGAACGAGATCGTGACGCAACGCAAGACAGAGGACTGATCGGGCGCTAGATTACGGTCCGGAGCGGCAAGACGCGAAGGAGAGAGCGCATGGCCAAGCAGACCCGGGGCACGCTGATACTGACGGGCACGCTCGCCGCGACCGTCTTCGTGGTGGCCTACCTCTTGCTGACCGTGATCGGCGGTTTCACCTTTTCGCCGGCTTTCTTCCTTGCGCTGGCGGTGGCCGCGGTGGTGGCGCTGGTGCTCTACCTTGGCTTTCACCGCAGGCCGCAGCGGCCGGTGGACCTGGAGGCAAGGCGCGGACCGGTGAACCGGTCGGAATAGGCGCCGGACAACGATGATGAATGGCGCCGCCGGGGCGGCGGCGCGGAAAGGCAGACGCGATGGCCGAGGGCCGGGACGACGACAGGGCACTCGCGCGGCAGGCGCGGCTCGTGGCGATCGTGATCGCCGCGGTGATGATCCTGTGGATGGCGGGGCAGTGGCTGGGCGGCGAACTGGGCCTGCCGGCGCGTTTCGTCTTCCTCTTCGACCTGCTGGCGCTGGCGGGATTCGTCTGGGCGCTCATCGTGACATATCAGATCTGGCGCAAGCGCCGGGACAACTAGGAACGGGTTCGACATGCTGAGCGATCAGGACCGCATTTTCACCAACCTCTACGGCATGCACGAGCGCACGCTCGCAGGCGCGAGGAAGCGCGGCCACTGGGACGGCACCGCCGGGATCATCGGCAAGGGGCGGGACTGGGTCATCGACCAGATGAAGGCCAGCGGCCTGCGCGGGCGTGGCGGCGCGGGTTTTCCGACGGGGCTCAAGTGGTCCTTCATGCCGAAGGAGAGTGACGGGCGCCCGGCCTATCTTGTGGTGAACGCGGACGAATCCGAGCCGGGCACCTGCAAGGACCGCGAGATCATGCGCCACGATCCGCACACGCTGATCGAGGGCTGCCTGATCGCGTCGTTCGCCATGAACGCGCATGCCTGCTATATCTATATCCGCGGCGAGTACATCCGCGAACGCGAGGCGCTTCAGGCCGCCATCGACGAGGCCTACGATGCCGGGCTGCTGGGCCGCAACGCCGCCGGGTCGGGCTGGGACTTCGACCTGTACCTGCACCACGGCGCGGGCGCCTATATCTGCGGCGAGGAAACGGCGCTGCTGGAAAGCCTCGAAGGCAAGAAGGGCATGCCGCGCATGAAGCCGCCCTTCCCGGCGGGCGCAGGCTTGTATGGGTGCCCGACCACGGTGAACAACGTCGAGTCGATTGCGGTCGTCCCCACGATCCTGCGGCGCGGGCCCGAGTGGTTCGCGGGCTTCGGTCGTCCGAACAACGCGGGCACCAAGGTCTTCGCCGTGTCGGGTCACGTGAACAACCCCTGCGTGGTCGAGGAAGAGATGTCGATCTCGTTCGAGGAACTGATCGACCGGCACTGCGGCGGCATCCGTGGCGGCTGGGACAACCTCAAGGCCGTGATCCCCGGAGGCTCCTCAGTCCCGCTTCTGCCCGGCAGCGTGATGCGCGAGGGCATCATGGATTTCGACTGGCTCAAGGAGCAGCGCTCGGGCCTGGGCACGGCGGCGGTGATCGTGATGGATCAGTCCACGGACATCATCAAGGCGATCTGGCGGTTGTCGAAGTTCTACAAGCACGAAAGCTGCGGCCAGTGCACGCCGTGCCGCGAGGGTACGGGCTGGATGATGCGCGTCATGGACCGCCTGGTGAAGGGCGACGCCGAGCCGGCCGAGATCGACATGCTGCTCGACGTGACCAAGCAGGTCGAGGGGCACACGATCTGCGCGCTCGGCGACGCGGCTGCCTGGCCGATCCAGGGCCTGATCCGGCACTTCCGGGACGAGATCGAGGACCGCATCAAGCACAAGCGCACCGGCCGCGTCAGCGCCGTCGCCGCGGAATGAGGCGCGCGGCGGTCTCTCTTCTGCTGGTGGCGCTGCTTCCGGCCTGCGGGATCGGCGACCGGCTGGGCATCGGCGGCACGCGGATGGCAAGCGAAGTGGCCTTCCCGTTCGAGGCCGAGCTTCTGGCCGACAGCATGTCGCGCAAATTCGCCGTCGCGGTCGATGCCGGGACCGCCGGCGTCGACGCCGTACGAGAAGCCGTGCGGTTCGAGGCGACGCGCTATTGCCTCGGGACCTTCGGGGCTTCGGACAAGACGTGGGTGCGCGACCCCGCGACCGGCGACTGGGCCGCGGCGCGCGACGGTTCGGTTCTCACCTTCCAAGGGCGCTGCACCGCGCGCTGACGCGGGGCGAGGCGCGGGTAGGGCGTGACGCGGGCACGTGGCGCGCTATGCTCGCGGGGCGGAAACCCTCGCACACCGAAAGGCCCCTCCGTGACCAAGCGCGATCAATTCGTCCTGAGCTTTCTCATCTGGCTTTGCGTCTATCCCAGCGTCCTGCTGTTCAGCTATCTGTTCGTCTGGTTCGGCATCGAGGTGCCGCTGTGGCTCGAGATACTGATCTCGACCGCGCTGACCGTGCCGCTGATCAGCGTGGTCGCCGCGCCGCGGGTCGAGGCGATGATCGCCCGCGCCAAGGGCGAGACGCCGGCCGAGCTGAAGATGGACCAGGCGCGCGATGTGCCGGGTCCGAACCCCGAGGACGCGCGCGGCTGATCGGCGCGCCGCCTTGCATATTCGGGCCGAACGCGCCAAGAGGGGACGACCCCGGCCACGGGCGAAGCTTCGGAGTGTGCGGACAGCCGGACCGAACATGGAGCAGAGCATGAGCATCACCATAAAAGCCGCCTTGCTGGCCGTGGCGCTGGCCACCCCGGGCGCGGCCGCCGCGCTCCCCCCGATCGAGAAGAACCCGGTCGTGGTTCAGGGCTTCTACGCTATAGGGCTGGCCGACGAGATCCGGAAGAATTGCCCGACGATCTCGCCTCGTCTCATCCGCGCCTGGAGCTACCTGAATTCGCTGAAGAGCTATGCGCGCGAGGCCGGCTACAGCGAACAGCAGATCGACGCCCTCCAGCACGCGAAGGCCGCCAAGAATGCGCTGGAGGATCGCATCCGCGCCGACCTCGCCGCCCGAGGCGCCACACCGGCGAACCCGGAGGGCTATTGCGCCGTGGGGCGCGAGGAAATCGCCCGCGACACCGCGGCCGGGCGACTGCTGAGGAGTAAGTGACCATGCGCCGAATCCTGATGTCCGCCGCACTCGCCGTGCTTCCCGCCGGGGCCTTCGCCCACGACGTGTCGATGATCCCGGGGGCTTGGGATGACCCGCAGGGCCACCTGGTCCTCAGGGACGCGGACGGCAGCTTCGGAGTGTGGATCTATCCCAACATCGCGACGCTCGACTCTGCGCGGGCCGTTGCCATCCGGACCGCGGGGGCCTACTGCCTCGACGCGTTCGACACGAACAAGATTAGCTTCACCGACGTCGACCGCTACGCCGACGTCCGGATCAGCGGGTACATGTTCAAGGGCGTCTGCCGGTGAGGCGCGGCGCGGTTTACGAGTTCTGAAGGGATACGGCGCATGACGGTGTCCGACAACGTGGTCCCCTTTTCGCGGCGGCCGGGCGAGTCCCGGTCGATCCGGGCGCGGCTTGGCCGGATCGAGCGCGTCCTCCAGGTGACGCGGGCCGAACTGGGATGCGGTGAACGGTCGTCGGCGCAGGACAACGGGTCGCAGGACCGGGGGGCGCCGCAGGGCGGCGCATCGCTTCGGCTGGCGGCGGAGATAGAGGCATAGAATGAGCGACCTCCGGAAAATCATCATCGACGGGCGCGAGATCGAGGTCGATCCCGCCATGACGCTGATCCAGGCGTGCGAGGAAGCGGGCATCGAGATCCCGCGCTTCTGCTATCACGAGCGTCTGTCGATCGCCGGTAACTGCCGGATGTGTCTGGTCGAGGTTGTCGGCGGCCCGCCGAAGCCCGCCGCGTCCTGCGCCATGCAGGTCCGCGACCTGCGCCCGGGGCCCGAAGGCGCGCCGCCCGAGGTGAAGACCAACTCGCCGATGGTGAAGAAGGCGCGCGAAGGGGTGATGGAGTTCCTGCTCATCAACCACCCGCTCGATTGCCCCATCTGCGACCAGGGCGGCGAGTGCGACCTGCAGGACCAGGCGATGGCCTACGGCGTCGACTTCTCGCGTTACCGCGAGCCGAAGCGGGCGGTGGCCAACCTCGATCTCGGGCCGCTTGTCGGCACGCACATGACGCGCTGCATCTCGTGCACGCGCTGCGTCCGGTTCATCACTGAGGTCGCCGGCATCCCCGAACTCGGCCAGACCGGCCGTGGCGAGGATTCCGAGATCACGTCGTATCTTGGCGCGACGCTCGATTCCGAGATGCAGGGCAACATCATCGACCTGTGCCCGGTGGGCGCGCTGACGTCGAAGCCCTATGCCTTCACCGCGCGTCCGTGGGAGCTGTCGAAGACCGAGACGATCGACGTGATGGACGCGCTCGGCTCGAACACCCGCGTGGATACCAAGGGGCGCGAGGTCATGCGCATCCTGCCGCGCAACCACGACGGCATCAACGAGGAATGGCTGGCCGACCGGTCGCGCTTCGTCTGGGACGGGCTGCGCCGCCAGCGGCTCGATCGGCCCTACGTGCGCGAGAACGGCAAGTTGCGCCCCGCCACCTGGCCCGAGGCGCTGTCGAAGGCGGCAAACGCGATGAAGGGCAAGACCGTCGCGGGGCTCGTCGGCGACTTGGCCTCGGTCGAGGCAGCGTACGCGCTCAAGCAACTGGTCGAGGGGCAGGGCGGCCGCGTCGAGTGCCGCACGGACGGCGCCAAGCTGCCGGCCGGCAACCGCTCGGCGTACGTCGGGACGGCGTCGATCGAGGATATCGACGAAGCGAAGATGATCCTGCTGGTGGGCACGAATCCCCGGCACGAGGCGCCGGTCCTCAACGCGCGCATCCGCAAGGCGTGGCTGCGCGGGGCCGAGGTCGCGATGGTCGGCCCGAAGGTCGACCTAACCTACGACTACTACCACGCCGGTGACACCCCGGACGCGCTGGCGCGCATGTCCGACGAGCAGGTCAGCGACGAGGCGAAGGCGAAGCCGAGCGTCGTGATCGTCGGGCAGGGCGCGCTGCGCCGTGCCGATGGCGAGGCGGTGCTGAGCCAGGCGATGAAGATGGCCGAGGCGTCGAATTCAGGTCTGCTTGTCCTGCACACCGCCGCCGGCCGCGTGGGCGCGATGGACGTCGACGCCGTGAGCGAGGGCGGCGTCGAGGGTGCGCTGGACGGGGCGGAGGTTGTCTTCAACCTCGGCGCCGACGAGATCGAGATCGCCGACGGCCCCTTCGTGATCTACCAGGGCAGCCACGGCGACCGGGGCGCGCACCGCGCCGACGTGATCCTGCCCGCCGCCGCCTGGACCGAGGAACAGGGACTGTTCGTCAACACCGAGGGGCGCCCGCAGCTTGCGCTGCGTGCCGGCTTCGCACCGGGCGAGGCCAAGGAGAACTGGGCGATCCTTCGGGCGCTGTCGGGCGAGATGGGGCAGGCGCTGCCGTTTGACTCGCTGGCGCAGCTGCGCAAGGCGCTGGTGGCGGCGCATCCGCATCTGTCGCTGATCGACGAGGTGCCCGAGAACGCGTGGCAGCCCCTGCCGGCGGCCGAGCCGGGGCTGGCGGCCTTCGCGCCGGCGCTGGCCGACCACTACCTCGTCAACCCGATCACCCGGGCAAGCCAGCTGATGGCGCAGCTCAGCGCGAACGCCAAGGCGCGCGTCCAGGGCCAGATCGCGGCGGAGTAAGCGGCGTGCGGGCTTCTGTCGCGACGGTCCTGGCGGGCGCGGTGGCGGCCTGCACGGGCGCAACAGACGGGCCGGAGGCCGCACGGGCGGCCTTCGCTCCGAGGTACGAGGGGGTCCAGACGCGGCTGCTTGACGCCGATCTGGTCAACTTCCTGGTCGAGATGCGCGGCGCGCGAAGCGCGGACGACGTGGGCGCCTATGCAGAGTGCGCGGCGGCGCAGTATGCGCTGATCCGGGGCTTCGGCTTCGCGCGACACGTGCGTACGAATGTGGACGAAGAGGGTGGCCTTTGGCGGGGAGATGCGGTTTACACGGTCTCGCCGACGCTGCCCGACGGGGCGAGGACACTCGACGCCGAGGTCGTCGTGGAGGCCTGCGTCGCGAGCGGAATACCGACGGTGTGAGGACGGATGTCTGATTTCTTCGATACGGGCCTGGGGATCACGCTCCTGATCGCCGCGCAGGGGCTGCTTGTCATCGGGTTCGTGATGATCTCGCTGCTGTTCATGGTCTACGGCGACCGCAAAATCTGGGCCGCGGTCCAGATGCGGCGCGGACCGAACGTGGTCGGCGTCTTCGGCATCCTGCAATCGGTGGCCGACGCGCTCAAGTACGTGCTGAAAGAGATCGTGATCCCGGCCGGGGCGGACCGCTTCGTGTTCCTCCTGGCGCCGATGATGTCGTTTGTGCTGGCGATGATCGCCTGGGCGGTGATCCCGTTCAACGACACCTGGGTGCTGGCGGACATCAACGTGGCTATCCTGTACGTCTTCGCCATCTCCTCGCTCGAGGTCTATGGCGTGATCATGGGCGGCTGGGCGTCGAACTCGAAGTACCCGTTCCTGGGTTCGCTGCGCTCGGCGGCGCAGATGATCAGCTACGAAGTGTCGATCGGCCTGATCATCGTGGGCGTCATCATCTCGACCGGGTCGCTGAACTTCGGTGACATCGTGCGGGCGCAGGACGGCGATTTCGGCCTGTTCAACTGGTACTGGCTGCCGCACCTGCCGATGGTGTTCCTGTTCTTCATCTCGTGCCTGGCCGAGACGAACCGCCCGCCCTTCGACCTGCCCGAGGCCGAATCCGAACTCGTCGCCGGTTACCAGGTCGAATACTCCTCGACGCCGTTCCTTCTGTTCATGGCGGGCGAGTACATCGCGATCTTCCTGATGTGCGCGCTGACGTCGCTGCTGTTCTTCGGCGGCTGGCTGTCGCCGATCCCGGGGCTGCCCGACGGCGCGCTGTGGATGGTCGCCAAGATGGCGTTCTTCTTCTTCCTCTTCGCGATGGTGAAGGCCATCGTCCCGCGCTATCGCTACGACCAGCTCATGCGGCTGGGCTGGAAAGTGTTCCTGCCCTTCAGCCTGGCCTGGGTGGTGCTGGTGTCCTTCTTCGCTCATTTCGAACTGTTCGGCGGCGCCTATGCCCGCTGGATGGTGGGAGGCTGATCATGGCCAAGATCGACTATGCCCGGGCAGGGCGCTATTTCCTGCTCTTCGACATCTTCAAGGGGTTCGCCCTGGGCTTTCGCTATTTCTTCGCGCCCAAGGCGACGGTGAACTACCCGCACGAGAAGGGGCCGCTGTCGCCGCGGTTTCGCGGCGAACACGCGCTGCGCCGCTATCCCAACGGGGAAGAGCGCTGCATCGCCTGCAAGCTGTGCGAGGCGATCTGCCCCGCGCAGGCCATCACCATCGACGCCGAGCCGCGCGAGGACGGCAGCCGCCGCACGACGCGCTACGACATCGACATGACGAAGTGCATCTATTGCGGGTTCTGCCAGGAAGCCTGCCCGGTGGATGCCATCGTCGAGGGGCCAAACTTCGAGTTCTCCACTGAGACGCGGGAAGAACTCTACTACAACAAGGAACGGCTCCTGTTGAACGGCGAGCGGTGGGAAGCCGAGATCGCGCGCAACATCGAGCTGGACGCGCCCTACCGCTGACCGAGCGGCCCGCCAGAGGCCGGAAGACAAGGGAACGAGACAATGTTCGTCGCGGATTTCGCATTCTACCTGTTCGCGATCACGGTGGTGGCCGCCGGCCTGTTCACCGTCATCGCGCGCCATCCCGTGCACTCGGTGCTCTGGCTGATCCTCGCCTTCCTCAGTTCGGCCGGGCTTTTCGTGCTGCTGGGGGCCGAGTTCGTCGCGATGCTCCTGGTCATCGTCTATGTCGGCGCCGTCGCGGTGCTGTTCCTTTTCGTGGTCATGATGCTTGACGTCGACTTTGCCGAGCTTAAGGCCGAGATGGCGAAGTACATGCCGCTGGCGTTGCTGATCGGCGTGGTCGTGCTGATGCAGCTGGGCCTGGCCTTCGGGGTCTGGCAGGTCTCGGAAGAGGCCGAGGCGCTGCGCCTCGCCGTGCCCGAGATGATCGGCGATACGCACAACACCCGGCTTCTGGGCCAGATCATTTACGACGACTACCTGATCCTCTTCCAGCTCGCCGGCCTCGTGCTGCTGGTGGCGATGATCGGGGCCATCGTGCTGACGCTGCGCCACCGCGAAAACGTCAAGCGGCAGGACGTGCTGGCGCAAATGTACCGCGACCCGAAGAAGGCGATGGAACTCAAGGACGTCAAACCGGGGCAGGGGCTGTGACGCAGGCGGAACGAGTGAAACGTGACGGAACATCGGGACGGATCGGAAAGGACGGGACCAGATGATCGGACTTGAACACTATCTCAGCGTTGCCGCGGCGCTGTTCGTGATCGGCATCTTCGGCCTGTTCCTGAACCGCAAGAACATCATCATCATCCTGATGTCGATCGAGCTGATGCTGCTGGCCGTGAACATCAACCTGGTGGCCTTCTCGGCCTATCTGGGCGATCTGGTCGGACAGGTCTTCACCCTGTTCGTGCTGACCGTGGCCGCCGCCGAGGCGGCGATCGGCCTGGCTATCCTCGTCTGTTTCTTCCGCAACCGCGGAACGATCGACGTGGAAGACGTAAACGTGATGAAAGGCTGATCGACGTGGCGACCATCATCCTATTCGCGCCGCTGATCGGTGCGATCATCTGCGGCTTCGGCCATCGCTTCATCGGCGAGAAGGCGGCGCAGTGGACGGCCACCGGCCTACTGTTCCTTGCCTGCCTTCTGTCGTGGATCGTGTTCTTCGCCCATGACGGCGAAACCCACCAGATCCAGATCCTGCGCTGGATCGAAAGCGGATCGCTGTCAACCGACTGGGCCATCCGGCTGGACCGGCTGACGGCGATCATGCTGATCGTGGTCACCACGGTCTCGGCGCTCGTGCACCTCTACAGCTTCGGCTACATGGCGCACGACGCGAACTTCCGCGACGACGAGCCTTATCGCCCGCGCTTCTTTGCCTACCTGTCGTTCTTCACCTTCGCCATGCTCATGCTGGTGACGGCCGACAACCTGGTTCAGATGTTCTTCGGCTGGGAAGGCGTGGGCGTCGCCTCGTACCTTTTGATCGGGTTCTACTATCGCAAGCCGTCGGCAAACGCCGCGGCGATCAAGGCCTTCGTGGTAAACCGGGTCGGCGACTTCGGCTTCGCGCTCGGCATCTTTGCTCTCTTCTTCCTGGTCGACTCGATCAACTTCGACACGATCTTCGCCGCCGCGCCCGAGATCGCCCAGACGCAACTGACATTCCTGTGGGGCGAGTGGAACGCGGCCGAGGTCGTGGCGCTGCTTCTGTTCATCGGCGCGATGGGCAAGTCGGCGCAGCTTCTGCTGCACACTTGGCTGCCCGACGCGATGGAGGGTCCGACGCCGGTGTCGGCGTTGATCCACGCCGCGACCATGGTGACCGCCGGGGTCTTCCTGGTCTGCCGCATGTCGCCCATCATGGAGTTCGCGCCCACCGCGACCGCCTTCATCACGATCCTCGGGGCGACGACCGCGTTCTTCGCGGCAACGGTGGGTCTGGTGCAGAACGACATCAAGCGCGTGATCGCCTACTCGACCTGTTCGCAGCTGGGCTACATGTTCGTGGCCGCGGGCGTGGGCGTCTACTCGGCCGCGATGTTCCACCTTTTCACGCACGCGTTCTTCAAGGCGATGCTGTTCCTTGGCGCCGGCTCTGTCATCCACGGGATGCACCACGAGCAGGACATGCGGAACTACGGTGGGCTGCGGAAGAAATTCCCCTACACCTTCTGGGCTATGATGATCGGGACGCTCGCCATCACCGGCGTTGGCATCCCGCTGACCCATATCGGCTTCGCCGGCTTCCTGTCGAAGGACGCGATCATCGAAAGCGCCTGGGGCGCACACTCGGGAGCGGGAACCTATGCGTTCTGGCTGCTGGTGATCGCCGCCGCGATGACGAGCTTCTATTCCTGGCGCCTGATGTTCCTGACCTTCTTCGGCGAACCGCGCGGCAACCGCCACACGCACGATCACGCGCACGAGTCGCCCAAGGTGATGCTCGCGCCGCTCGGTGTGCTGGCGCTGGGGGCCGTGTTCTCGGGCATGATCTGGTTCGGTTCGTTCTTCGGCGAGCACGAGGAAGTGTACGAGTTCTTCGGCATCCCCGTGGTGCACGAGACGGTCGAGGGCGACCACGGCGAAGAGCAGGACCTGGCCGAGGCCGTGACCGAACCGGTTCAGAATACCGGCGCGGTGGACGTGCCGATCCCGGGCGCCGGAGCGATCTACATCCATCCCGACAACCACGTGATGGACGAGGCGCACCACGCCACCGTCTGGGTCAAGGCGTCGCCGTTCTTCGCCATGCTCATCGGCCTCGTGCTGGCCTATCAGATGTACATCCGCCGCCCGGACTGGCCCGCGAAGCTCGCGGAGAACCAGCGGCCGATCTACCTTTTCCTTCTCAACAAGTGGTACTTCGACGAGCTCTACGACGTGATCTTCGTGCGGCCAGCGCGGTCGGTCGGCCGCTTCCTGTGGCGACGCGGCGACGGCGGCGTGATCGACGGCGGGATCAACGGGCTGGCCATGGGCATCGTGCCCTACTTCACGCGGCTCGCGGCCCGGGCGCAGTCGGGGTACGTGTTCCACTATGCCTTCGCCATGGTGCTCGGGATCGCGGTCCTGCTCACCTGGGTGACGCTGTTCGGCGGAGCTGAATGATGACGAACTCGCTACTTTCCATCGTCACCTTCCTGCCGCTGGTCGGCGCGGCGATCCTCGCGCTGTTCCTGCGCGGAGACGATGCCGCAGCGCAGAAGAACGCCAAGTACCTGGCGCTGATCGCCACGACGGCGAGCTTCGTGCTGTCGCTGTTCATCCTGTTCGGCTTCGACCCCGACGGCGGCTTCCAGTTCGTGGAAGAGCGCGAGTGGCTGCTGGGCCTGACCTACAAGATGGGCGTCGACGGCATCAGCGTGCTGTTCGTGATGCTGACCACGTTCCTGATGCCGCTGGTGATCCTAGCGTGCTGGGACGTCACGACGCGCGTGAAGGAATACATGATCGCGTTCCTGGTGCTCGAGACGCTGATGCTTGGCGTCTTCATGGCGCTGGACCTGGTGCTCTTCTACCTGTTCTTCGAGGCCGGCCTTATCCCGATGTTCCTGATCATCGGCATCTGGGGCGGGAAAGAGCGCATCTACGCCGCGTTCAAGTTCTTCCTCTACACCTTCCTCGGGTCGGTGCTGATGCTGGTGGCGATGATTGCCATGTACGCCGATGCGGGCACGACGGACATCCCGACGCTGTTGGCGCACAACTTCAGCTATGCCGGCATGGATATTCTGGGCATGCACGTTCTGGGCGGCCTTCAGACGCTGCTGTGGTTCGCCTTCTTCGCGTCCTTCGCCGTGAAGATGCCGATGTGGCCGGTGCATACCTGGCTGCCGGACGCGCACGTGCAGGCGCCGACAGCGGGGTCGGTCGTGCTGGCGGCGATCCTTCTGAAAATGGGCGGCTACGGCTTCCTGCGCTTCAACCTGCCCATGTTTCCGGTGGCCTCGGACATCTGGGCGCCGTTGGTCCTGTGGCTGTCGGCCATCGCGATCGTCTATGCCTCGCTCGTGGCGCTTGCGCAGAGCGACATGAAAAAGCTGATCGCGTACTCCTCGGTCGCGCACATGGGCTACGTGACCGCCGGCATCTTCGCCGCGAACCAGCAGGGCGTCGACGGCGCGATCTTCCAGATGATCAGCCACGGCTTCATCTCCGGCGCGCTCTTCCTTTGTGTCGGCGTGGTCTATGACCGGATGCACACCCGCGACATCGACGCCTATGGCGGGCTCGTGAACCGGATGCCGGCCTATGCCTTCGTCTTCATGCTGTTCACCTTCGCCAATGTCGGCCTGCCGGGCACGTCCGGCTTCGTGGGCGAATTCCTGACGCTGGTGGGCATCTTCCAGGTCAACACCTGGGTGGCGGCCGTCGCGACGAGCGGCGTGATCCTGTCGGCGGCCTACGCGCTGTGGCTCTATCGCCGCGTCGTGCTGGGCGACCTAATCAAGGAGAGCCTGCGCTCGATCACCGACATGACCAGCCGCGAACGCTGGATCTTCGCCCCGCTGGTGGCGATGACGATCCTGTTGGGTGTCTATCCGCCGCTGGTCACCGACATCATCGGCCCCTCGGTCGAGGCGCTGATCTTCGACTATCGCACCGCGCTGGCCGCCATGGATCTGACCTCCGCGACCCGCGTGGCGGCGCAACACTAAAGGGCACGGACACATGACCTCTGCCGATTTCTCGATCATCCTGCCCGAAGTCCTGCTGTCGGTCTTCGCGATGCTGGCGCTGCTCGGCGCCGTGTATACGACCAAGGACAAGATGGCGCCGATGCTGGTGTGGCTGACGAGCGCCGTTTTCGTTGTGCTCGCCGGCTGGATCGGGCTGTCGGGCGACGGGGCGAACATCGCCTTCCACGGCATGTTCGTCGACGACGCCTTCGCCCGCTTCGCCAAGGTGACGATCCTGCTGTCCGCCGCCGCCGTCCTGGTGATGAGCGAAGGCTACATGGCCCGTCGCGGCATCCTGCGGTTCGAGTATCCGATCCTCGTCGCGCTCGCCGCCGTCGGCATGATGGTGATGGTGTCGGCAGGCGACTTGATCGCGCTTTACCTCGGGCTCGAACTGCAGTCGCTCGCGATGTACGTCGTCGCCTCTCTGCGTCGGGACAACGTGAAATCGACCGAGGCCGGCCTGAAGTACTTCGTGCTGGGCTCGCTGTCCTCGGGCCTGCTGCTTTACGGGGCGTCGCTCACCTACGGCTACGCGGGCACGACGCTGTTCCCCGGCATCGTCATCGCCGTCGGGACCGAGGCGTCGCTGGGCCTGCTTTTCGGCCTTGTGTTTATCGCCTCCGGTCTGGCGTTCAAGGTCTCGGCCGCGCCGTTCCACATGTGGACGCCGGATGTCTACGAAGGCGCGCCGACGCCGGTCACCGCGTTCATGGCGACCGCCCCCAAGGTCGCGGCGATGGGTCTGTTCGCCCGTGTCGTGCACGATGCCTTCGGCGGGATCGTCGGCGACTGGCAGCAGATCGTGGCCTTCATCTCGCTCGCCTCGATGTTCCTGGGCGCGGTCGCCGCGATCGGGCAGCCAAACATCAAGCGGCTGATGGCGTACTCGTCGATCAACCACATGGGTTTCGCGCTTATGGGCCTCGCCGCCGGCACGGCGTTCGGCGTGCAGGCGATGCTGGTCTACATGGCCATCTACGTGGTAATGAACATCGGTACCTTCGCCTTCATTTTGTCGATGGAGAAGGACGGCAAGCCGGTAACCGACATCGCGTCGCTGCACATGTATTCGAAGACCGAGCCGGTGAAGGCGCTGGCGGTGCTGATCCTGATGTTCTCGATGGCAGGCGTGCCGCCGCTGGTGGGCTTCTTCGCGAAGTTCTATGTTCTCAGCGCCGCCGTCGGCGCGGGGCTGGGCTGGCTGGCGGTGCTGGGCGTGATCGCTTCGGTCATCGCGGCGTTCTACTACCTGCGCATCGTCTACTTTATGTACTTCGGTCAAGAGACCGAGGGGCTCGACCGCACGCAATCGCCGGTGCTGTGGGGCTTCCTGGTCGTATCCGCGGCAATCATGGTGCTGGGCGTGGTAAACCTGTTCGGGATCGAGGGCGCCGCGGCGGCGGCGGCGGTCGGCCTTGTCGGCTGACGACGCCCCCTGGCCCGAGGGCTATCGAAGGATCGTCCTCGACACCGTCGACAGCACCAATGCGGAGGCTGCGCGGCTGGCGCCTGACCTCGAGCGTCCGACCTGGATCATGGCGAAACGGCAAACGGCGGCCCGGGGCCGCCGTGGCCGTTCGTGGGACACGGGCGAGGGGAACCTGGCAGCGACGCTGGTGATGCGGCCGGGCGGCGTGGCGCACTGGGCGGCGCTGCGCACGTTCCTTGCCGCCAACGCGCTGTTCGAGGCTCTGGCGCTTTACGTAGACCGTACGCGCCTGTCGGTGAAATGGCCCAACGACGTGCTGCTCGATAACGGCAAGGTCGCGGGCATCCTGCTGGAAAGCGCGGGGACGGCGGGGCAGGTGGACTGGCTGGCCATCGGCTTCGGCGTCAACCTGAAATCCGCGCCGTGGAACGTGCGCGACGCGGCCTTCCCGCCGGTGGCGCTGGCCGACCTGGGGCCGGAGGTCGAGCCCGAGGCGTTCCTGGACCGGCTGGCTGATTTTTACGCGACCGAGGAGGGAATCCTCGAGCGGCTGGGGTTTGAGCCGATCCGCGAAAGCTGGCTCAAGCGCGCGGCCCGGCTGGGCGAGGTCATCACCGCCCGCACCGGCAGCGGCGAAACGGTGGGCCGGTTCGAGACGATCGACGAACATGGCCAACTGATCCTCGACACGGCCGAGGGCCGGCGTGCCATCGCCGCCGCGGACGTGTTTTTCTGAGGTCCGCCCGCATGCTTCTGGCCATCGATTGCGGTAACACCAACACCGTCTTCTCGATATGGGACGGCGCGCGTTTCCTGGCGACCTGGCGCACCTCGACCGAGTGGCAACGTACCGCCGACCAGTATTTCGTCTGGCTCTCGACGCTGATGCAGGCGCAGAAGCTGGACGTCACCATCGACGAGGTCATCATCTCGTCCACGGTGCCGCGGGTCGTGTTCAACCTGCGCGTGCTGTGCAATCGCTACTTCGACTGTCGGCCGCTCGTCGTGGGTAAACCAGAATGCCGCCTTCCGACGCAGCCGCGGGTGGACGAGGGCACTCAGGTGGGTCCGGACCGGCTGGTCAACACCGCGGGCGCGTTCGACCGGCACGGCGGCGACCTGATCGTGGTCGACTTCGGGACCGCCACCACGTTTGACGTCGTGGCCGAGGACGGCGCCTATGTCGGCGGCGTCATCGCGCCCGGCGTGAACCTTTCGCTCGAGGCGCTGCACCAGGCGGCGGCCGCGCTGCCGCATGTCGACGTCACGAAACCACAGCAGGTGATCGGCACCAACACCGTCGCCTGCATCCAGTCGGGTGTATTCTGGGGCTACGTTGGCCTTGTCCAGGGCATCTGCGATCGCATCCGCGGCGAGTACGACCGCGACATGACCATCATCGGAACGGGCGGCCTGGCGCCGTTGTTCGCTCAGGGAGACGTCCTCTTCGACCGGATCGAGGACGACCTGACCATGCACGGCCTGACGGTGATCAACGCCTACAACAAGGAAAGTGAATAAATGAGCAATGAGCGGCTGATCTACCTCCCCCTCGGAGGCGCGGGGGAGATCGGAATGAATTGCTATGTCTACGGCTACGGCCCCGAGGGGGCCGAGCGGTACATCGTCGTGGACCTCGGCGTCACGTTCCCGGACATGGACACGACGCCGGGCGTCGACCTGATCTTTCCCGATATCGCGTGGCTGGTCGAGCGGGCCGACCGGATCGACGGCATCTTCATCACCCATGCGCACGAGGATCACGTTGGCGCCGTGGGGCACCTGTGGCACCGCCTGCGCGCGCCGGTTTATGCCCGGGCGTTCACCGGGGCTCTGGCGCGGCTGAAGATGGAAGAGCGGGGACAAGACGCCGAGCAGGTGAACGTCGTCTCGCCCTGGCCCGAGACCGTTAAGGCCGGGCCCTTCAGCGTCGGCTTCCTGCCGGTGTCGCATTCGATCCCCGAAAGCGCGGGGCTCGTGATCGACACGCCGGAGGGCCGGGTAATCCACACCGGCGACTTCAAGATCGATCCCGCCCCGGTCGTGGGCGAGGCGTTCGATTTCGACCTTTGGAGCGATGTCTCGAAGCCCGGCGTGCTGGCGCTGGTCTGCGACTCGACCAACGTGTTCTCGCACCATGCGGGCCGGTCGGAAAGCATGGTCGGTCCCGAGATCGAGCGGCTGGTGCAGGCGCAGCAGGGAATGGTGGTCGCGACCACCTTCGCGTCTAACATCGCGCGGGTGAAGACACTGGCCGAGGCCGGCAAGCGGGCCGGACGGTCGGTCTGCCTGCTGGGCCGAGCCATGCGGCGGATGGTCGAGACTGCGGTCGAGACGGGCATCCTGACCGACTTCCCGTCGACCATACCGCCCGAGGACGCCACCCAGCTTCCGCGCGACAACCTGATGCTGATCGTCACCGGCAGCCAAGGGGAACGGCGCGCCGCCTCGGCTCAGCTGGCGAGGGGCAAGTACCTTGGGCTCAAGATGGCCGAGGGCGACACCTTCCTGTTCTCGTCCAAGACCATCCCGGGCAACGAGCGCGGCGTCATCTCGATCATGAACGCGTTCTCCGAAATGGGCGTGGATGTCGTTGACGACAACGGCGGGCTCTACCACGTCTCGGGCCACGCCAACCGGCCGGACCTCGAGACCATGCACAAGCTGGTCAAGCCGAAATACGTGGTGCCCATGCACGGTGAGCACCGCCACCTGCGCGAGCATGTGAAGCTGGCGGCGGAATCCGGCATCACGGGCGTCCTGGCGCCAAACGGCACCTGCATCAGCCTTTCCGGCGAGGCGCCGCAGGTCGTGGAATATGTCGACACCGGCCGCGTCTATCTGGACGGGGCGGTGCAGATCGGCGCCCTCGACGGCGTGGTGCGCGACCGCATTCGCATGGCGCTGAACGGCCACGTGGTCGTCACGATGATCGTGGACGAGGACGACGTGCCGCTGGGCGATCCGTGGGTCGAGCTCATGGGCCTGCCCGAGACCGGCCGGTCGCGGGCACCCGTGGTCGACGTGCTGGAAGAGGACCTGTCGCAATTCGTCAATCGCGCGGGCCGCAAGACCATCGCCGATGACGAGAAGCTCGAAGACGGCCTGCGCCGTATCGTGCGGCAGTCCGCCAATGACGAGCTGGGTCGCAAGCCGGAGGTGACGGTCGTCATCAGCAGGCTAAGTTGAGCCAAAACGCAACCCGAAGAAGGAGAGAGACATGATCAAGAAGCACGGTTCGGCACGCTGGTCCGGTGGCCTGAAGGACGGCAAGGGCCATGTCTCGACGCAGACGGGAGTGCTGAGCGATCAGCCCTACGGTTTCAACACCCGGTTCGAAGGGGAGCCGGGCACCAATCCCGAAGAGCTGATCGGCGCGGCACACGCCTCGTGTTACTCGATGGCGCTGAGCATGATTCTCGAGCAGCACGACCTGAAGGCCGACGAGATCTCGACGAAGGCCACGGTCTCGCTTGAGCAGCAGGGCGAGGGCTTCGCCATCACGAAGGTGCACCTGGACGTGACGGCGAAGGTGCCGGGTGCGGACGAGAACGCCTTCCTGACGGCGGCCAACGCCGCGAAAGAGGGCTGCCCGGTGTCCAAGCTGCTGACGGCCGAGATCACGATGGATGCGAAGCTGGCCTGAGCGGCAGCGGAAGGTCAGAACGAAGAAGCCCCGGAGCGAACGCTCCGGGGCTTTTTTCTGTTCGGCGGCGGGAGCGGCGCGTCAGCTCGCGCGGCGCTCCTCGAAGCTCATGGCGATGAAGCGGGGCAGGTGGTCGCCCATGCCGACGACGTTGTCGTCGCGCTTGCCGCCCTTGTCGGACTTTCCGCGCCGGCCGCGCTTTTCGTCCTTCTGCGGCTCAGGCTTCGGCTGTTCGGCCTTCTGCGCCTGAGGCTCGGCGTGCGCTTCCTGCGGCTGAGGCTCGGCCGGCTGCTCGGCCTTCTTCTCGGCCGGCTTGCGCGAACGGGGGCGGCGCGGCTTCTTTTCCTGCTCCTCGCTGGCCTCTTCGGGCGCGGGGGCGGATTTCAGCGGGCTTTCGATCCGCGGGATCGGCTTGTCGATCAGCTTCTCGATATCCTCGAGGTTCTTCTCGTCCGAAGGCACGCAGATCATCATGGCCTTGCCGTCACGCCCGGCGCGGCCGGTGCGGCCGATACGGTGCACGTAGTCTTCGGAATGCGAGGGAACGTCGAAGTTGAACACGTGGCTCACTGCCGGCACGTCGAGACCGCGCGCCGCGACGTCCGAGGCCACGAGGAAGCGCAGCTTGCCTTCCCGGAACTCCTCAAGCGTGCGGGTCCGCTGGGACTGGTCCAGGTCGCCGTGGATCGGCGCGGCGTCGTAGCCGTGCTTCTTCAGCGACTTGGCGACGATGTCGACATCGATCTTACGGTTGCAGAAGACGATGGCGTTGGTGCACTTGTCGCCTTCGCCGTCGATCAGGCGCCGCAGAACCTCGCGCTTCTCGGCGGCCTGCCGGTCCTTGCGGCTGGCGCGGAACATCACCACGCCCTGCTCGATCGTCTCTGACGCGGTCGCCTGGCGCGCAACCTCGATCTTCTCGGGAGCCGAGAGGAAGGTGTTGGTGATCCGCTCGATCTCGGACGCCATGGTGGCCGAGAAGAACAGCGTCTGGCGGGTGAACGGCGTGAGCGAGAAGATCCGCTCGATATCCGGGATGAAGCCCATGTCGAGCATGCGATCGGCTTCGTCCACCACCATGATCTGAACGCCGGTCAGCAGCAGCTTGCCGCGCTCGAAATGGTCGAGCAGGCGACCCGGCGTCGCGATCAGGACGTCCACGCCCTTGTCGATCAGCTGGTCCTGCTCCTTGAACGACACTCCGCCGATCAGCAGGGCCTTCGTGAGCTTGGTGTATTTGGCGTAGGTGTCGAAGTTCTCGGCCACCTGCGCGGCCAGTTCGCGCGTCGGCGCCAGCACCAGGCTGCGCGGCATGCGGGCGCGGGCGCGGCCCTTGCCCAGCATGGTGATCATCGGCAGCGTGAAGCTCGCCGTCTTGCCGGTGCCGGTCTGCGCGATGCCCAGCACGTCACGTCCCTGAAGCGCGGCGGGGATTGCGCCCGCCTGGATCGGCGTGGGCGTCGTGTAGCCGGCTTCTTCCACCGCCTTGAGAACTTTGGGGTCGAGGTCGAGGTCAGAAAATTTGGTCATCTGGATCCGTTGGTTTACGGACCCGTCATGGCCCGTACGTCTGAGGGGAGCGGCCCGGACGGCCGAACTTGCCCGATCTGGAATATATTCCCGTACTTTCGGTACTTGATCAGGCTCTTGCGGTCAACGTGACTCGCGAAAAGGTGTGCCGAACGCCTGCGGCGAATGGCATCGAAGCACCTAGCTCAGATAATGGGATGGACTGAAGTCGTTTCCAAGGGCTCAGACCATCATCTCTTTCGTCGCCGTCAGCTTGAGGTCGGGGTGGTCACGCTCGATCCGGTCGATGTCCCACTGAAGGCGGGTCATGTAGACGATGTCGCCGTCGTTGTCGTGCGCGATGTGGCCCTTGTTCGACGACACGAATTTCTCGACCTTGTCCTTCGGCCCCGACACCCAGCGCGCCGAGGTGAACTGCGACGGCTCGAAGCGGACGGGCAGGCCGTATTCCATCTCGATCCGGCTGGCGAGCACCTCGAACTGAAGCTGCCCGACCACGCCGACGATGAAACCCGAGCCCAGCATGGGCTTGAATACCTTGGCCGCGCCTTCCTCGGCAAACTGCATCAGGGCCTTGTCCAGGTGCTTGGCCTTCATCGGGTCGCCGGCGCGGCAGTTCTGCAGAAGCTCGGGCGCGAAGGACGGGATGCCGGTGACGCGCAAGGCTTCGCCCTCGGTCAGTGTGTCGCCGATGCGCAGCTGTCCGTGATTAGGGATGCCGATGATGTCGCCGGCCCAGGCCTCCTCGGCCAGTTCGCGATCCGAGGCGAGGAACAGGACCGGGCTCGAGATCGCCATCGGCTTCTTCGAGCGCACGTGCGTCAGCTTCATGCCGCGATTGAAATGGCCCGACGACAGGCGCACGAAGGCCACCCGGTCGCGGTGCTTGGGGTCCATGTTCGCCTGTACCTTGAACACGAAGCCCGAGACCTTCGTCTCATCCGGCGCGATCTGGCGCGGCTCGGCGCTGGTGACCTGCGGCTGCGGGCCGAATTCGCCGATGCCGTCCATCAGCTCCTTCACCCCGAACGAATTGATGGCGCTGCCGAACCAGATCGGTGTCAGCGTGCCGTCCAGGAATGCCTGCGCTTCGAACGGGGGCAGCAGCTCGCGCGCCATCTCGACCTCTTCCTTGAGTTGGTCGAGCAGGTGCGCCGGCACGTGCTCGGCCAGCTTGGGGTCGTCGAGCCCCTCGATCTTAATCGACTCCGCCACGCGGTTGCGGTCGGCGCGGTCCATCAGTTCCAGCCGGTCGCGCAGCATGTCATAGCAGCCGACGAAGTCGCGCCCCACGCCGATGGGCCAGGAGGCGGGCGTCACGTCGATGGCCAGGTTCTCCTGGATCTCGTCGATGATCTCGAACGTGTCGCGGCTTTCCCGATCCATCTTGTTACAGAAGGTCAGGATCGGCAGGTCGCGTAGGCGGCAGACCTCGAACAGCTTCCGAGTCTGGCTTTCTACGCCCTTTGCGCCGTCGATCACCATGATCGCGGCGTCCACGGCCGTCAGCGTGCGGTACGTGTCCTCGGAAAAGTCCGAGTGGCCGGGCGTGTCGACGAGGTTGAACCGGAAGTCGCGGTAGTCGAACGACATCGCCGAGGCCGAGACCGAAATGCCGCGGTCCTTCTCCATCTGCATGAAGTCCGACCGCGTGCGCCGCGCCTCGCCCTTGGCGCGGACCTGACCCGCCATCTGGATCGCCCCGCCGAAAAGCAGGAACTTCTCGGTCAGCGTGGTCTTGCCCGCGTCGGGGTGCGAAATGATGGCGAAGGTCCGGCGGCGCGCGATCTCGGGCGGCAGGACGGGCTGGTTCGAGGTTCTGTCGAGCATGAAGCGGCATATAGCGGCGCGGCGGGTCCCGCGCAATCGGGCGCGCGATGACGTGCTTGCACGACTCGGGCAGCTCGGGCAGCCTTGGAACATTGGCGGAACATGTCAGGGAGGACGAGGTCATGGCGCGCACGCTATCGGACATCGCGCAACGGCTCGTCGCGGCCTGCCGCACCGGCGACACCCAGCCGATGGTGCAGGAGCTATACGCCGAGAATGCCGAATCGGTCGAACCTTTCGCTGGTCCCGGCATGGACAGCCGCATCGCCCACGGGCGCGAGGCGATCCTGGGCAAGCACGAATGGTGGGAGCAGACGTTCGAGGTGCACGACCTGTCGGTCGAGGGACCGTTCCTGCACGGCGAAGATCGCTTCGCCGTCATCTTCGAGGTCGAAGCAACGAACCGCCAGACGGGCGAGCGGAGCCGGATGAAGGAAGTCGGGGTCTACTACGTTCAGGACGGACAGGTCGCGCGGGAAGAGTTCTTCTTCACGCCCGATCAGGACGACGCCTGACGCAGCAGCTTCACTGCATCGGCCGCGTCAAGCGAGCCGGCGCGGATCTCGAACCCCAGATCCCGGCGGGTGGCGTCGCTGCCAACGCTGTGTAGCTGGGCGCGCACGGCGTCGGGCAGGGCGGGGCGCACCCGCGTGTCCACCATCAGGCTTTCGGCGGCGATGCCCTCGGCATAGATGATCTCGTGCGCGTCGAAGAGCAGCTGGAAGTATTCGACGAACCCGCCGGCCGTCCGCGTGACATTGTCGCCGTTCACCAAATACTTGGCCTTGACCAACAACTCCGATCTTCCGGCCTTCACCGCGTCGCGGCGCTGGTAGACGAAGAGCCGGTGGTCCGGGCTCACGATCAGGTCGGCCTCGTTGTTCAGCGCGCCGGCCCGGATACGGATCGGGGCGAAGGCGCCGGAGGCCCGCACCGTTTGCCGTCCCACCCAGCGGACGGGGCACGGCCCGTGATCGCGGGTCAGCACCTTGTCCCTCACCGCGATCTCCTCCACCGGCACCTGCTGCCCGGTGGCCAGCGTGATCCGCGTCCCGCGCGTGAAGGACACGCAACCCGCCTCGGCGAAGCGGCGCGGCGCGGCCCGGGGATCAAGTGTTACCAGCGCGTACGCCTGCCGCGGCGCGACGGGGGCGAGCGGAAACAGATAGACGCGCGGCTGGCGCCCGTCCTCGACCAGGATCAGGGCCTCGAACGTGCCGCCGTCGGGGGACATGAAGGTGGCGCAGGCGTCCAGCCGCACCGCCGCTCCCGGCACGCCGGAGGGGCTGTCGAACGCCACACGCAGCGCCTCGGGCGGGCCGTGTACGGCCAGACGCGTGCCGGAGGCGCCCGACGCCAGGCGGTAGACGTCGCCCAATACGAGGTCCGCCGCCACGCCCAGGGGATCGCCCAGACTCGCCCCCTCGACCGCCGTAAACTCGGCTGCCGGGAATACCGGCAGGCTCTGCGTCGCTGTCGTCCGGGGATAATCGTCTTGCGTCATCTGCACGTGATCGGAAACCGAGGTCTCCACAGCCTTAGGCGGCGGCGCGCGAGGCGTCAAACGGCGGGTGCGTGCATTCCCGTCCGCCGCACGATCTGCGGCGCGAGCGTGCACTGGCGCATCGGGCGCGGCTTTTCCGCCCGGGTGCGGAGTGCTACGTCCTGCGCAGCGAAGAGAAACAGCGGAGGACACGCGAATGGATCTGGGCATTAAGGGAAAGAAGGCGTTGGTCACGGCCTCGTCGAAGGGGCTGGGGCTGGGCTGCGCCCGCGCACTGGCGGAGGCCGGCGTTGAGCTGGTAATGAACGCCCGCGGCGAAGAGGCGCTTGAGGCCGAGGCCAAGCGAATCCGTGAAGACTTTGGCGTCACCGTCACGACCGTGCCCTGCGACGTGACAACCGAGGAAGGTCAGCACAAGGTCCTGCAGGCGGCGGGCGACGTCGACATCCTGGTGACGAATGCGGGCGGCCCCCCGCCGGGCCTGTGGTCGGACTGGGAGCGCGAGGATTTTATCAAAGCGCTCGACTCCAACATGCTCACGCCCATCGCGCTGATGAAGGCGCTGCTGCCGGGAATGTGCGAGCGGCGCTGGGGCCGCGTGGTCAACATCACTTCGCAATCGGTCAAGGCGCCCATCCCGGCGCTGGGGCTGTCAAACAGCGCGCGCGCCGGCCTGACCGGCTATGTCGCCGGCACGGCGCGGCAGGTGGCCGAGTTTGGCGTAACGATCAACAACCTGCTGCCGGGCATCCACGACACCGACCGTGCGGTATCGCTCGACTCCGGCGTGGCGCAGCGCGAGCATATCTCGATGGAAGAGGCCCGCACACGCCGCGAGGCGACCATCCCCGTGCGCCGCTACGGGCAGAAGGAAGAGTTCGGCGCAACCTGCGCCTTCCTTTGCTCAAAGCACGCGGGCTTCATCGTGGCGCAGAACGTGCTCTGCGATGGCGGGGCCACCAACGCGACGATCTGAACGGAGCGGGGGCGCTTCAGCCCCCGCAGCCCAATCTCCGTGGTTAGGGGGCAAGCGGCGGAAGAGCAACAGCGGCAAGCAGACCGCAAGAATGCTAAACGCGCCGTGCGTCACGGATTATCTGTCTTTGAATTTTTTCGACCAGCTGGCGCCTGCTGCGCCGGCTTGTTTCCGAATGGAGCGGGCGATGAGATTCGAACTCACGACCCTTACCTTGGCAAGGTAATGCTCTACCCCTGAGCTACGCCCGCTTCCTTTTCGGTCCGGAGCAGCGTTTGCCGCTCCGTGTCGGTGAGGCGGTATTTAGGGATCAGGGCCGGTGGCTGCAAGAGGAAAATTCAGGGGATCCGCGGGATTTTTGGCTTCCGTCGCGGCATTTCGTTCATGCACGCTGCGCTGCCCCTCATCGGTCCCTTCGGTCCCTCTTCTTGCACGAGGAGGAACTGGAGGGACCGACGAAGACCGAACCTTACTCCAGCTCGACCAGCAGGTCCTTGGCGTCGATCTGCGCGCCCGGCGTCACGTGGACGGCCTTGACCACGGCGTCGCGCTCGGCGTGCAGGCCTGTCTCCATCTTCATGGCCTCGATGGTCAGCAGCAGGTCGCCTTCTTTCACTGACGCGCCTGCCGTCGCACTGACCGACGCCACGACCCCTGGCATCGGCGCGCCGACGTGGTTCGGGTTGTCAGCCTCGACCTTCGCGCGGGCGCCGCTCGCGGCGGCCACGCGCCGGTCCTTCACTCGGATCAGGCGCGGCTGCCCGTTGAGTTCGAAGAACAGCTTGGCCTCGCCTTCGTCGTTCGTCTCGCCGATGGCCTGGCAACGAATTTCGAGCGTCTTGCCCGGGGCGATCTCGGCCGAGATCTCTTCGCCCGCCTCCATGCCGTAGAAGAAGGTGTGCGTGGGCAGCGTGCGCACCGGCCCGTACTCCGCGTGCCGGCGGCGGTAGTCGGTGAAGACCTTGGGGTACATCAGATAGCCGCCGAGATCCTCGTCGTCGATCTGTTCACCTCCGAGCGCCTCGGACGCCTCCGTGCGCGCGGCTTCGAGGTCCACGGGCTTCAGGTGCTTGCCCGGCCGCTCGGTGTTCGGCTTCTCGCCCTTCAGCACCTTCTTCACGATGCTGGCCGGAAAGCCGCCCGGCGGCTGGCCGAGATTGCCGCGCATCATGTCGATTACGCTGTCTGGAAACGACACCTCGGTCTTCGGGTCCTCTACCTGTTCGCGGGTGAGGCCCTGGCTGACCATCATCAGCGCCATGTCGCCCACAACCTTCGACGACGGCGTGACCTTCACGATGTCGCCGAACATCATGTTCACGTCGGCATAAGTCTTGGCGACCTCGTGCCACTTCTCCTCGAGCCCCAGAGAGCGCGCCTGGGCCTTGAGGTTCGTGAACTGCCCGCCCGGCATCTCGTGCAGGTACACCTCGGAGGCGGGAGACTGCATCCCGGATTCGAAGGCGGCGTACTGGTCGCGGACGTTTTCCCAGTAGTTCGAGAGTTCGCGCACCGCGGCGATGTCGAGTCCGGTCTCGCGCTCGGTATGCGCCAGCGCCGAGACCACGGTGCCGAGCGTCGCCTGGCTGGTGTTGCCCGACAGCGAATCCATTGCGCAATCTACCGCGTCCACGCCCGCCTCGGCCGCCGCCATGATCGAGCCGCAGGCGATGCCGGCGGTGTCGTGGGTGTGGAAGTGGATCGGCAGGCCCACCTCCTCCTTCAGTGCGCCGATCAGCATGCGCGCCTGCACCGGTTTCAGCAGGCCCGCCATGTCCTTGAGGCCCAGGACGTGTGCGCCTGCGGCCTCCAGTTCTTTCGCCATGCCGACGTAGTACTTCAGATCGTACTTCGACCGCTCCGGGTCCAGCAGGTCGCCGGTGTAACAGATCGTGCCCTCGCAGACCTTGCCGGCGTCGATCACCGCGTCCATGGCGACGCGCATGTTCTCGACCCAGTTCAGGCTGTCGAAGACGCGGAAGACATCGACGCCGGACTCGGCGGCCTGCCTGATGAAGAACTGCACCACGTTGTCGGGATAGTTGGTATAGCCCACGCCGTTCGAGGCGCGCAGGAGCATCTGCGTCATCACGTTGGGCATCCGCGCACGCAGGTCGCGCAGGCGCTGCCACGGGCATTCCTGAAGGAAGCGATAAGCCACGTCGAAGGTCGCGCCGCCCCAGCACTCGACGCTGAAAAGCTGCGGCAGGTTGGCGGCGTAGGCGGGGGCGACACGCACCATGTCGATCGACCGCATGCGCGTCGCCAGCAGCGACTGGTGGCTGTCGCGCATGGTGGTGTCCGTGATCAGCAGGCGCGACTGCTCCGACATCCACTTGGCCAGCCCTTCGGGTCCGCGTTCGTCCAGGATTTGCTTGGTCCCCGGCGCAGGCGTGTCGGTCATCGGCCGAGGGGCTTTCGGCGTCTTCACGTCGGCGCGGGGCTTCGGGCGGCCCTCGGTCTCGGGATGCCCGTTCACCGTGATGTCCGCGATATAGGTTAGGATCTTCGTCGCGCGGTCCTGACGCGGGGCGAAATCGAACAGCTCGGGCGTCTGGTCGATGAACTTGGTGTGGTACTCGTTGTTCAGGAAGACTGGGTGCTTGAGCAGGTTGATCACGAAGTCGATGTTCGTGCTGACCCCGCGGATGCGGAACTCGCGCAGGGCGCGGTCCATCCGGGCAATGGCGGCCTCGGGCGTGCGGGCCCAGGCGGTCACCTTGGTCAGGAGCGAATCGTAGTACCGCGTGATCACGGCGCCGGAATAGGCGGTGCCGCCGTCGAGCCGGATGCCCATGCCGGTGGCCGAGCGATATGTCGTGATGCGGCCATAGTCGGGGATGAAGTTGTTGGTCGGGTCCTCGGTCGTCACTCGGCACTGCAGCGCATGGCCGTCGAGTTGAACGTCGTACTGGCTGGCCACGCCGGTGGCCTCCATCAGCGACTTGCCCTCGGCAATCAGGATCTGCGCCTTGACGATGTCGATGCCGGTGACCTCTTCGGTGACCGTGTGCTCGACCTGCACGCGCGGATTGACCTCGATGAAATAGAACTGCCCGGTCGCCATATCCATCAGGAACTCGACCGTGCCGGCGCACTCGTAGCCGACCTGCTCGGCGATTTTTCGGCCGAGATTGCACAGTTCCTCGCGTTGCGCGGGCGAGAGGTAGGGGGCGGGCGCGCGTTCGACGACCTTCTGGTTGCGGCGCTGGACCGAACAGTCGCGCTCCCACAGGTGATAGATGTTGCCCTGGCTGTCGCCGAGGATCTGCACCTCGACGTGGCGGGCGCGCTCGATCATCTTCTCGAGGTAACCCTCGCCGTTGCCGAATGCCGCCTCGGCCTCGCGCCGGCCCTCGCGCACCTTCTCCTCAAGCTCGTCGGGGCCCATGATCGGGCGCATGCCGCGGCCGCCGCCGCCCCAGGATGCCTTTAGCATCAGGGGATAGCCGATCCCGGCGGCCTCTTTGCGGATCGCGTCCATGTCGTCGCCCAGTACCTCGGTCGCCGGGATGACCGGCACGCCGGCCTCGATGGCGACCTTGCGGGCGCTGGCCTTGTCGCCGAGGGCACGCATTGTCTCGGCCTTGGGACCGATGAAGGTGATGCCGGCGTCTCGGCAGGCCTCCACGAATTCCGGATTCTCGGACAACAGGCCGTAGCCCGGGTGGATCGCATCTGCGCCCGACATCTTGGCGACGCGGATGATTTCGCCGATCGACAGGTAGGCCGCGACGGGTCCGAGTCCTTCGCCCACCTGGTACGCTTCGTCCGCCTTGAAGCGGTGCAGGCTCAGCTTGTCCTCGGCGGCGTAGATCGCGACCGTTCGTTTCCCGAGTTCGTTGGCGGCGCGCATTACGCGGATGGCGATCTCGCCGCGGTTGGCGATGAGGATTTTGTTGAACTCGGCCATGATCCGCCCTCGTTTTTTGCAGGTGCAGCAAAAGTTGTAGGGCCAACGTGCCGAGCCGTAAACAGGTGGATGCGACGGTCTGACGCAGCGGCGCTTCAGTCGGGATGCGTGACGGTCGAGGCGATACTGCGGACGGCGGCCGCGATGTCGGGCGCTGCCATGGGGGCCGGCTTGGCCAATGCGGCATCGTCGCGGTTGGCCGGCTGGGGAGAGGTCGGCGGAGGGTCGAGCGGCCCGTGGATCACCGGCATCGACTGCATTTCGCCGCACGCCCGTTCGGCCCGATCGCGGATATCGCCGAGCGCGCTGGCGATCGAGCGGCAGACGCCAGCCACCGCCTGAAGACGCTCCGCCACCGGGTCGCCGCTGCCGGGTGAGACGCTCTCGATATAGCTGGTCACGCGGTGAAGCTGGAACTGGGCCTGCACGCCCAGGAACAGGATGTCGTCGAGTGCGCGTCGCGTCCCGTCGGAGTGATGGGAGCCGTCCAGCGGCAGCGCTGTGCCGACGATCAGGGTGGTGCCGTCGGTGCGTTCCACCGGCTGGATCGTCGTGTCCCAGCGCGACCGGCCTTGCGGCAGATCCAGCGTTTCGCGATAGCGCAGGGGGCGGTTGTCGGCCAGGCAGGCGGCGTAGCGGGTGCAGAGCTCCTGGGCCTGTGGCTCGGGCAGCAGGTCGTGCGGGCGCCGGCCGGCGAGCGCCTTGCCGTCCAATCCCGTCGCGCGTTCGTAGGCGTCGTTGACGCAGATGACGCGGAACTCCCCTTTCGCCGGATCCCGTTCCACGGCGAACATCGGGGACGAGAAGACACCGAGGCTTCGGCGCAGCGCATCGGCGGATTCGGTCGGCATCATGTGTTCTTTACCTCTGCGGCGAAACTCCGGCGGCAGGATGGCGCGCGGAGGTAAAGGCCGGGTCAACGAGCTTACCCTTCGTTGCCGACCATGTGAACGGACGGGGAACAGCGCTTTCCCTCCCGAGGCGATCGGGTTAGAGTCGCGCCCATGAGCAGTTTCGACGAAAGCGACGCATTCGAGGCGGCGGTGCCGCTGTCGGCCCGTGCGATGGCAGCGCGTCCCGCCCCGTATCTCGACGACCTGAACCCGGCGCAGCGCGAAGCGGTCGAGGCGCTGGACGGCCCGGTGCTGATGCTGGCCGGCGCGGGGACCGGCAAGACCAAGGCGTTGACGACCCGGATCGCGCACCTGCTGAATACCGGCAAGGCGCGCCCGAACGAGATCCTGTCGGTGACCTTCACCAACAAGGCCGCGCGCGAGATGAAGGAGCGTGTCGCCCGGCTTCTCGGCCAGACGGTCGAGGGGATGCCGTGGCTGGGCACCTTCCACGCCATCTGCGTGAAGCTGTTGCGCCGGCACGCGGAACTGGTGGGGCTCAAGACGAACTTCACCATCCTCGATACCGACGACCAGATTCGCCTGCTCAAGCAGCTCATTGCGGCCGAGAACATCGACGAGAAGCGCTGGCCTGCCCGCCAGCTTGCCGGGCTGATCGACCACTGGAAGAACCGGGCCTGGACGCCCGACAAGGTGCCGGCCTCCGAGGCCTCGGCCTTCAACAACCGCGGAACTGAACTGTACGACTATTACCAGCAGCGGCTGAAGACGTTGAATGCCGTGGATTTCGGCGACCTCTTGCTGCACGTCCTGACGATCTTCCAGGACAACCCGGACGTGCTGGCCCAGTATCAGCGCTGGTTCCGCTATATCCTCGTGGACGAGTACCAGGACACCAACGTCGCGCAGTATCTCTGGCTGCGGCTTCTGGCGCAGGGGCACAAGAACATCTGCTGCGTGGGCGACGACGACCAGTCGATCTATGGCTGGCGCGGGGCCGAGGTGGGCAACATCCTGCGGTTCGAGAAGGACTTTCCCGGCGCAATCGTCGTCCGGCTTGAGCAGAACTATCGCTCGACGCCGCACATCCTGGGCGCGGCCTCGGGCGTCATCGACGCCAACAAGGGGCGGCTGGGCAAGACGCTGTGGACCGACGCCGACGGGGGCGAGAAGGTCCGCCTGATCGGCCACTGGGACGGGGAAGAGGAAGCCCGCTGGATCGGCGAAGAGATCGAGTCGCTCCAGAAGGGCACGCGCGGGATGGAGGGCTTCTCGCTCGACGACATGGCGATTCTCGTCCGCGCCTCGCACCAGATGCGCACGTTCGAGGACCGGTTCCTGACGATAGGCCTGCCGTACCGCGTGATCGGCGGCCCGCGCTTCTACGAGCGGATGGAGATTCGCGACGCGATGGCCTATTTCCGGCTCGCCGTGTCGCCCGACGACGATCTCGCGTTCGAGCGGATCGTGAACACGCCGAAGCGGGGCCTGGGCGACAAGGCGCAGCAGAAGATCCAGATCGCGGCGCGCGAGAACGGCGTCAGCCTGCTGGATGGCGCGCGCATCCTGCTGGCCGAGAAGGGGTTGGGCGGCAAGGGCGCGGCCGAATTGCGCCTGCTGGTCGATAACCTGGCGCGCTGGCACGATCTGGCGGTGGGCCCGCTGGAGAGGATCGTGCCGGGCGACGACGAGGCGGTGGTGATCGAGGACGAGGCCGCGCTGCGCCCCAAGCCGAAGATCAGCCATATCGAGCTGGCCGAGCAGATCCTCGAGGAATCGGGCTATACCGCGCACTGGCAGAACGACAAGACGCCGGAAGCGCCGGGGCGGCTGGAAAACCTCAAGGAACTGGTGAAGGCGCTGGAGCAGTTCGAGAACCTTCAGGGCTTCCTCGAACACGTCGCTTTGATCATGGACAACGAGACCGAGGAGCAGGGCGCAAAGGTCTCGATCATGACGCTGCACGCGGCCAAGGGGCTGGAGTTCCCGGTCGTATTCCTGCCGGGGTGGGAAGACGGGCTGTTCCCGTCGCAGCGAAGCATGGACGAAAGCGGTCTGAAGGGGCTCGAGGAAGAGCGGCGGCTGGCCTATGTCGGCATCACGCGGGCCGAGGAGCTGTGCACGATCTCTTTCGCGGCGAACCGGCGGGTCTATGGCCAGTGGCAGTCGGCGCTTCCGTCACGGTTCGTCGACGAACTCTCCGAGGAACATGTCGAGGTGCTGACGCCTCCGGGCCTCTATGGTGGCGGCTACGGCGCGGCGGGCATGGCGGCGAGCGCGAGCCCGAAGATGATGCAGGAGGCGCAGTCGAACCTGCACGAACGCGCGGCGGAGGCGAACGTCTACAACTCGCCGGGCTGGAAGAGAATGCAAGCCCGCAGCGCCACGCGCTCGATGAGCCAGCCGCGCGAGTCGCGCAACATGATCATAGACGCGGACGCCGTGTCGGCCTTCACCGAGGGCGACCGCGTGTTCCACAAGAAGTTCGGCTACGGCACCGTCACCGGGATCGAGGGCGACAAGCTCGATATCGCATTCGAAAAGGCGGGATCGAAGAAGGTGGTCGCCAAGTTTGTGATCGAAGCCGACCGGGCGGACGACGTGCCCTTCTGATTCTTTCCGGAGTCCGTGCTAAGCCGCTGTTAACTTTAGCCTCTCATAAAACGCCGGCGGTCCGAAGAGAGAGGCGTAGAATGAAGATACTTGTTGTCGAGTGCGATCCGGCGCTCGGCCCGGCTTGGGCCGCTGCGCTTACCGCAGCCGGACACGGGGTCACCCTGGCCGGCTCGATGGAGGAGGGGGGGCAGGCGCTCCTCACCACGCTCTACGACCTTGTCGTGGTCGATCTCGATCTTGGCGAACACAGCGGCATTCCCCTGGTCAACCTGTTCGCCATCCGCAATCCGCGACGTCCGGCGCTGCTGATGTCGGGGTCGCGCCTGTTTTCCCGGGGCGAGTTGTTCCGGCTTTGCGCCAACATCTCGATGGTGCTGCCGCGCGGCATCTGCCCCTCGGAACTGGTTGCTGTGGCCGAGCATCAGGGCGCGCGCGCCGAGTGTATGGCGCCGCTCGCTCGGTCATTACCCGCAGATGTGCAGAGGGCCATCTGAATACAGAAGCGGCGACGCCCGGGAGGAGGTGGACGCCGCCGCTCTTTCAACGAACGCACCCTAGGGAGGAGGAGAGGGCGGCCCGTATCCGGTGGAGC
>NZ_FOXA01000034.1 GCF_900115595.1 Tranquillimonas alkanivorans | reverse complement strand
ACCGTAGTTCTTCCGTTTGCCAGCCACGCTGTTCGTCCTTGTCATCGTTGGCGGCAAGCTTAGCCGAGCGTCCGGTTTTTGGGGACCACCTCACCTGGCAGGGCCGAGGTCACCAGTAGACTCTGTGGGAGGGCGCCGTTGTTGAGCTGCTCAAGCGCAAGAACGACCGCCTCCACACTGTCCCAATACAGTCGTCCAACTTTCTTGGGTCCACCAAGTATCTGGCGTCGAGCTTGCCTGCCTATCGAGGGCAGGAAGCCCACAGGACTGAGCCCCTGAATCTTGCGAAGATGCTCTTGGCTGCGGACTGACTTGTCAATCATCTCGAGAAAGAAGGCGACCGTCATGGCTAACGCACTCGCCGCGAATAACGCAGCGGCCAAATAATAGGATCGGCCCCGTCCATCCGCGAAGAGCGGAACCGAGGCAGGCGAGAGGACCTCAATTTCGTTTACCGGAAGCTCGGCTTCGGCCTGAAGCGCCCGCAGCTGTTCCTCAAGCCGGTTCAGCGCGCTCCGCTCGGTATCGGCCGCCAGCTGCAGACGGCCGAGAGTCACATCCAATCGTCGCCCGTCCGCCAAGGTTCTCTGCGCGGACGCCAACGCGACATGCAATGCAGCATCCTCTCGTTTGAGCATTTCGATTTCGCCCGCAAGTCGCTCTCGTTCCCGATCGATCTCGTTCTCTAAAGAATGCTCGAGTCCCGCAATGCGTGCATTTGCGGTAAGTACTTCGGGATGCCCTGATCCGTAGCGATCCAGAAGAAGCTCAACCTTGACCTGTTCATTATCGATTTCTCGCTCGAGATCGAGGAGGACTTCCGACTTTACTATCTCGATGAGATCGTCCGGCTGCGCATTCTCTAGTTGCGCCAGCTTCGCGGACAGTTCGTCGCGTTCGCGCACGAGGTTCGCGAGTCTCCGCTTCAAGCCGGTGATCGTCTCCGGGGCTCCCTGGGCGTCGATCAGCGCAAGCTGCGACTCTTCCTGGAACGCGTCGGCCTCGGCGGCGACTTTGGAAAGGCGCTGTCTCTGTTCGGCGATCCGCTCCTTCAGCCAGCCTTCCGCCCGTCCCAGCCGCTCTGCAGCCCTCTGTTCACGTTCTTCCATGTAAACGCGGATGAGCGTGTTCGGAACCGACGCTGCCAACTGGGGGTCCTGCGAGGAAAAGCGTATGGCGACGACTTCAGAGCCCGTCGAGCGAGTGATCGACAAGTGTCCAAGGTATGTCTGTATCACCAGATCCAGTGACGTGGCTCCGTCGGTCACATCCTCTGGGTGCCCCACTAGCGCAACGCGCAGTCCGTTTTTCACACGCGCCAAGAAAGGCTCTCTGCGTAAACTTGGGTTGAACTCTGGATTATTCTTGAGGTCGAGTTCGGAGATGACACTGATTGCGTTTTTGCGCGATAATAGCCGTTCTTGCTCTGTTGATAAGTTGAGGTCGTTGTCTGACACCAGGCCCGAGGACGCCAATGCGGCTGGGCGGGGTTCGTGAATAAGGATACGTGCCGCCGCCGAATAATCGCGCTCTATATTTAGGATGATGGGCAGTGCCGCTCCGAGCACGGCGAGTGTAACAAGGATGATTATCCCGAGGCGGCGGCGCACGATCCGGAAAAGCGATCGGACGTCAAGCCACTCATCCTCGGATTCGCCGGTGACGGGTGGCGGAGGAATCTCCATGGCGCGGCTGATTTTATTGATCTGCGTCATGCGCGGGCTCCGCTGGTGGTCGCCTCGCGGCGCCTCCGTTCTCGAACCTTGTCGTAAACATCTTTTAAAAGCGGCATGTAAACCGTCATGCTGAACCGCCTGAGGAAGTGAGTTCTGGCTGCGCGAGAAAGGGCGTCGCGGCGCTTGCCGTCTCGGATCAGGCCGGCGAGTGCCGAGCTGAGGGAGGCCGCGTCGCCCACGGGAACGAAAACGCCGGTGGAGCCGTCGGTGATGACCTCCTCATGAGCACCGACGCGGGTGGTTATGACGGCGAGACCATGAGCTAGACCTTCCAGGACGGCCATCGACATGCCCTCCGCGTGCGATGGCAGGACCAGGATATCGGCGCTGCGCAGGAAATGCGCTGTGTGCTCTTCGTCGAGCCAACCCGGCAGCTCAACGCGATCCTTCAATTCAAGGCTTTCGACACTCGACCGATAGTGCGCGACGTCGCCGTCGCCGGCGAGTACGGCGCGCCACGCAAGCGCGGTCATCTCGGGACGGGCCAGCGCGGCCAGCAGGTCCGGAACGCCTTTCCGCTGGCTCAGTCGTCCCAGGAAAAGGATCAGCGGCGCGCCGCGGGCAGCTTTCGTGCAATCGCCTGGATCAGGCACGCAGTTGTTAAGGACGGCGACCTGGTCCGCGGCAACGTCAAGCGTCTCGATGACGAGCCGCCGGTCGTTCAGTCCCAGCACGACCACCGCATCGGCACCTCGAAACATCGTTCGCACCATTGATCGAAGACGCGGCGAATGACGCTCGAGCTCGGAGGCATAATCATAATCGTGCAGGTGCAAGACGTGTTGGCATCCCAGCCGCCGGGCGGCCGCAGTCAGGATCAACTTGCGCAAGGTGCTGCCGCGTCCAGCGACATGAATGTGGTGGATGCGTTCCGGCGCGACGAGGCGGTCCTGCACCATCACCGCAAGAGCGGCAAGCAGGCGCAGGGGGCTGGTCAGCGGTGACCAGCGCGGACCCCTTGTATCGACGACCAGATGACGCACTCCTTCCTTGGCCACCTCATTAACGACGTAGCCGATAAAGCGGCCGATCCCGCCGCCACTTTCGAGGCCACCCGGGCCGTAATGGCGCACCGGAACCACGGGACGGGTCACGCCTCCGCCTCTCGATGCTGATGCTCGGCGCGGATCCGGCGGTACAGCCGTTCCGCCTTGGCGCCCACTTTTGCCGGCGCGTTCTCGCCTTCGGCCCAGGCTAGTGAACGGGCCCCCAGGCGGTTCCGGAGATCGATATCCGCCGCGAGTGCTTCGAGCGCGGCCGCGAACGCACCTGCATCATTGGGCGGCACGACGGCACCGATCCTGAACTTCCGGATCGTTGTACCGAGTTCTCCCACGTCGGTTGCGACGACCGGTTTTCCGAATGCGGCCGCTATGTGAAGCACCCCGCTCTGAGATGCTTCAGAATAGGGCAATGCAACCAAATCCGCGTCGAGGAATAGCTGCGTCACGTCACGATCGGGTATGAAGCGGTGACGCACGTCATAGCGGGCGGGATCGCCCATATTGGAGCGAAGAGCCCAAGGATCATCACCTCGTCCCGCGATGACGATGCGCAGGTTCGGAATGTTCTGCACCAGCGCCTCGGCACGCATCAGCAAGTCAATTCCCTTGTAGGCGTAGATTCGACCGAAGAAGAGAACGGTAAATGCCTCCTCCGACTGGCGCCTCAGTCCGTGGCGCCGAGCCAGGTCGGCGTAACGTATGATCGTTGGATGAGGGAGGGTATGAACTCGTTGCAGCGGCTTCTTGAAGCGTTCGGCGGCTCGCTGCCTGAGTGCCTCACCATGCACGATCAGGTTGCGCGACTGACGGGCCATCAGCGAGGTTGCCCAGCCTGGCAGAGTGGACGTTTCGGTGTCGCCGGGATGCACGTTCACGTCGTGCACGGTGGTAATGACCGGCGTCCCGCGCCACAAGGGCACAACGAGATTGAGCCACAACGTGTTGTTGCTGAGCGCGTGGATGATGTCGGGCCGCTCTCGTCGCACCAGATCCACAAGCTGCGCGAGGAAGGCGAGATTGGACGGACTGCGGTGGCGCGGCCAATCCAACAGCCGGAGGTCGACAGCCGGATCGAACCATTCCGCCAGTTCGGCATACTGCCGCCGCGGCACCGCCAAGACTACAGGCACATGCTGGGCCAGGCCATTGGCGAACGCTATCGTGTAGTCTTCAAGTTCGCTGACGAGGAGCAGCGCTTTCGGAGTGGGTGCTTCGAAAGCAGCCCGCGGAATGCGGGCTCTAGTGTCTTCGGTTTGAAAAGGGTGCAATCCGTCCATCATCCCTGCGGCGTGGCGAGCGTGACGTCGAGAACATCACCAGGTAAAATTGCGGTGGTCATGGTGGCCTTGAGGGAATGCTCGCGCCCCTCATCAATTCTGTAGATTATGATCTCGGGCTCGAGCTGAAGGAGGTCTTCCTCCTCGTTCAGCCGGAGGCCGGTAGCCAGGAAGTTCGCAGCCAGGAGATCGGCCTCAGCCTCAAGCCGCGTTCGCTCGAGAACGGCGGCCCGAAGCGCCGCCAAGGTCTCGGTCCGCCACTTCAGATCGGCGTTCTCCAACTGATACCCGATGGTCTCCTTGTTCTGCCGGGCACGTGCGGTATAGGCCTGCACGTCGAGGCGGGTCCTCTCGAGTGCAAGGTGTTCACGCTCGAGCTCCCGAACACGAGGCTCGGACGTCAGCCCCTTCTTGAGGAGTTCCCGGGCGTTTTCGACGTCGCGCCTCTGCAACTCCCGCTCCTCGTCCTGGCTCGCGCTCTGCTGACGAAGAACGTCAAGTTCGTAGTCGATCAGCCCCATCAGGTCCTTCAGGTGCTGTCGGTCGGCAGATTTGCTTTCGAGCAGATAGCTCAGGAGCTGCGAGTCGAGCGACGAGACGGCCTGAGCTTCCTTACGGTCGAGAGTATCGCCGCCGACGGCTTCGATTTCTGAGCGGAGTTCGAGCTCAGCCTCGAGCCGAGCGATCCTGCTGTTGACCTCGAAAAGGGCGAAGGTCGTGGCTCGCACTTCCGCAGTCATTTCGTTCAAGTCGGTCAGGGTAAGACCGTCTGCGTCGTCTTGCTTCAGTCCCCCGGCGAGCAGGAGAGCATGGCGGACGGTGAGGCCCGGCTCATAGGCAACTGCCCCCTGCTGCTCCACTGCGCCGCCGATGAAGAACGGCCGATAGCTTGCGACGTCGACAATCACCGTCGGCTCTCGAATGATTTCTTGCCGGGACAGCGCCTGCTCGATGGTTTGCCTGATCTCATCGAGGCTTTGCCCAGCCACTCCGATGCTGCCGACGTGCGGCAGCATCAGTCGTCCCATGACATCGACTTTAGCCTCACGATCGAGAGACGGCTCTTCCAACACTGAAACCGAGAGGACATCGCCGCGCTCGATCAAGATCGGCGGCGCCTCCTGCGCCGCAACGCCGCTTGCGAGGACTGCTGACGCGGCCGCGCACAATCCGAACAGGAGTGCTGCAGGTCGGGCCCGCCTTCTTGTGCCGTATTCCCTCTCAGTCGCGATGCTCACTTGGAACTCCCAGCCGTTGCCGGGTCATCCTAGGCGCGTCTCGAGCTCCGTCTTTGGCGCATTGGGGCAGTGAACCAGCCGTCGTCTCTAGCAGTTCGGGGGTCTTTGACCAAAGGCGGTATGCGCCTCAGCCCTTTGGCGGACATCAATCTGCGGAAGGGGCGGTTCGCAGGATGCGGGTGAGCTCGGAAACTGCGGGCGAGAGTTTTTCAAACGGAGCCCGTGCAGCATTGACCCGGCGCTCAGACCCAAATCCCGCGTTCCGACAGGCGGCTGATCGCGTGAGGGAACGTGGCATCCCCCCGCCGGACGGACTCAGTATTAAGTGGAGAACTTTGGAATGCTGGAGCGTCGGGATCGCGCTTGTCGTGCAATCCGGTGCAGTTATGGTCCTGGCCTTCACCGGCTGGGACGGCAACCTGACCTCGAGCGGGCGAAGCATACTGCAGCTCATGGTGCTGCCGGTCTACGCCGTGACCATCGCACTTCTGGCCCGAACCCCAATGCAGTTCATGGCCGCGGTTCGCCGGAATCTGTTCCTCGCACTGCTGTTGGTCCTGCCATTCCTGTCTGTGCTGTGGTCGATCAGTCCGTCGATCACTTTTCGTCGGGCCATAGGATTGGCGTTGTCGATCCTTTTGGCCTACCACATCGCCATCCGCTTCACGCCTCGACAGTTCCTTGTTCTGACCGTGCTGCTGCTGGGGGGATGCATGGTGCTGTCACTGATCTTCGCGGTGGCTCTGCCCGGTTGGGCCTTCATGCCGGAGAACCAGAACCTTCGTGGCGTGTTCAATCATAAGAATGTCCTCGGCTGGTACGCGGCGGTCTCGACGCTCGCTTCCGCCACTCTCCTTTCCGATCGCGCTTTCGGGTTTCGGCCGATGGCGATGTTCTTTTTCGCAGTCAGCGTCACCTGCCTGCTGCTGTCGCGCTCCACGACAGGGCTTGTGACGGCTCTTTCAGCTGCATGCTTTGCTGCCTTTTATGTGGCGCTGGCTCGGTCGCGTGCATCGGAACGTGTGGTGCTGATCCTGGTCGGGGTTCAGGCTGCCGTCGTATTCATCGTATCCGTCGACATATTCCTCGGTGTCCTTCTTGAAGGGACCGGTAAAGACGCCTCTTTCACGGGGCGGACGCCGCTCTGGGCTCTCGTGGATGAAGCAATCTGGCGCCGCCTGCTGCTCGGGTACGGCTACCAGGCCTTCTGGACGGAGGGGAACGGCGAAGCGTGGTCCATTTGGACCGAAGTCGCATGGATGGCTCCGCACGCCCATAACGGATTCCGAGACTCGATGCTTAGCTTTGGAATCGTGGGCACACTTGTTCTCCTAATCGTCATTTTCCGCGCAATCCGAAGCGGTGCGCTCCTGCACTGCCGCTATCCGAAAGAACACTGGCTATGGCTCAACGTAATGATTTGCGTCTACCTCGTCATGAATCTCACCGAGAGCACGCTTCTGAACCAGAACAGCCTCTTGTTCATCATTTTCACGACGGCGATCCTGATGATTTCTCTCGGCGACCGCCGGGGCAAAGGCGCGCCGCCTCTGTCGAACGCGCAATGAAAGAACTTCTGCCGCCGTCTCTGCGCGTGGCGCGGCGTGCGCTGCGCTCTTGGCGGAACGGCGAGCCTGAGCTGCATCTTCTGCCCAAGCTCTGTTCTCGCGATCTCCTGAGCGTGGACGTGGGTGCGAACACCGGAGTGTACTCGTGGCACCTCGCGCGGTTTTCGGCAGGCGTGATAGCTTTCGAACCCCAGCCTGAACATGCGGCGTTCCTGATCCGCGCATTCGGCCGTCGCGTCGATGTACAGCAAGTCGCCCTGTCCGACGCTCCAGGCGAAGCGAAGTTGAGAGTGCCCTTGGGGGAGCATCAAGACGGACGAGCGACGATCGAGATGCAAAACGCCCTCACCGATGACGCCATTCGTGAGATCCCCGTGATGTGCCGTCGCCTCGACAGTTATAATCTTCCTCCGACCGGCCTCGTGAAGATCGACGTCGAGGGGCACGAACTTTCGGTTCTGCGCGGAGCCGAAGCCATTCTAGTTCGGGACCGGCCACACCTGATTATCGAAGCAGAAGATCGCCATCGTCCCGAGGCACTGGCAAGTATCAGAAAATACCTTCTTGATTTCGGCTATCGGCCCTTCGTCTATCGAAATGGCGCGCTCGTCCCGCTCGAAGGCTCCGGCCCCCGCGATCCGGGATTCGTAAATTTCGTCTTCATGGCGCGCGCTCTCGTTGCCTGAACACGCCAGCGGCTGCTCCGTGCCGAATCTCCACTGAAGGCAGGGTGCGGAGGGGCCCTTTGGCGACAGGGTAATACCTTCGATCGTTTCGCCATCAGAAACCTGATCCTTTGCGCCTCCACCGAGGCCCCGTCGCGTCCGAATGGCCGAGGTCCAAGCCAAGGGCGGCTGCGCCAAAATGGAAGCTCCGGGGCGATGGCGTGGCAAGGACGCCCGGCTTCGTGAAGCCACGAAGAGAGGAGAGCATGTTCGACAAAATTCCTAGCGCAGATCCGCCAGCGGGAGACGATGAGCGGCCGATACAACCCGAACGGCGCTCCATCATCGACGTGCCGGTCTCCATTGTGGATTATGCCCATGCGGTTGATCATGTCATGTGGTCGGCCCGCCGTCGTGAACCGCTGCTTGTCACGGCGCTAGCCGTCCATGGAGTCGTCGAAGCGCGTTCGAAAGCCGACGTCTTGCGCGCCATCTCGGCTTTCGACCTCGTCACACCTGACGGGCAGCCGGTGCGTATGGCGCTCAACCTGCTGCACGGGGCCAGCTTGAGCGACCGCGTATACGGCCCCGCTCTCATGCTGCGCATATGTCGAGCCGCTGCCGAGGCAGGATTGCCGATCTATCTCTACGGATCGACCGCCGACGTCATATCAAGCCTGGCTTCGCGCCTCGTCGATAATGTTCCGGGCCTGCTGGTCGCTGGTGCCGAGCCGTCGATATTCCGCCCGCTGGACGCGGAAGAAAGCGCGGACCTGGGGGCCAGAATCCGCGCGAGCGGCGCCGCCTTGGTCTTCATTGGCTTGGGGTGTCCCAGGCAAGAGCGCTTCGCGTTCGACCACCGCGATGTCATCGGCCTCCCGCAGATCTGCGTCGGAGCAGCTTTCGACTTTCACGCCGGCAGCAAGCGGCAGGCGCCGAGCTGGATGCAGGACCATGCGCTCGAGTGGCTGTTTCGCCTGTCGCAGGAGCCGCGGCGCCTGCTCCGAAGATATGCCGTCACAAACACCGTCTTTCTCATCGCATTGGTTCGGCAATGGGCCGGTCGAGCATCTGGATCAGGGGTATAACATGAAGCGCATGATCGTTACCGGTAGCGCCGGACTCATCGGGTCGGAAGCTGCGCGCCATTATGACGAACTTGGCTGGCGCGTCGTCGGCGTCGACAACAATATGAGGCGCTCGTTCTTCGGCAGTGACGGCGACACGACTTGGCAGCGTGAGCGCCTGGTAAACGACTGCCGCAGTTATCAACACGCGGCAATCGACATCCGCGACAGAGACGCCGTGTTCGAGCTCGTGCGCGAAGTTCGGCCGGAAGCCATAGTCCACTGCGCCGCGCAGCCCAGTCACGACCTCGCCGCCCAGATCCCGTTTGAAGATTTCAGCGTCAACGCTCTGGGCACGCTGAATCTGCTCGAAGCAACCCGCCGCTTCGCTGCCGAGGCCCCCTTCATCTTTACCAGCACGAACAAGGTCTACGGCGATGGACCCAACCTCGTGAGCTTGGCCGAGTACGAAACCCGCTACGATTTCGACGACCCGGCCTATGTCGAAGGCATTCCCGAAACCTTCAGCATCGATCAGACGAAGCACAGTCTGTTCGGCGCGAGCAAAGTCGCGGCCGACGTCATGGTACAGGAGTTCGGGCGCTACTTCGGCATGAACACCGTCTGCTTCCGCGGCGGCTGCCTGACCGGCGCAGGACATTCCGGTGCACAGCTGCACGGATACCTGTCGTACCTCTTCAAGGCCGCGGCCGAGGGACGCTCTTACACGATCTTCGGCTACAAGGGAAAGCAAGTCCGCGACCAGATCCACAGCCGGGATGTCATTGGCGCCTTTGACGCGTATCTCGCCGAGCCGCGGCCGGGAGCCGTCTACAACCTCGGCGGAGGGAAGGCGAACAGCGTATCCATCATCGAATCCATCGATCGCATCAATCAGTTGACGGGCCGGGAGCTGTCTTGGGAACTCAGCGAAACCAATCGCATTGGCGACCACATCGTCTACTACACGGACCTCTCCCGTTTCCGGAAGGACTACCCCGGTTGGCGGATTACGATGTCGATCGATGACATCTTCGAAGAATTCGCTCGCATTAGTCTCGCAGCACGGTCTGCGGCATGACGGGACCCACACCAAGACTCTTACTGCCGGATCAAGACACGCTGAACGCAACTGCGCTCCCGATCGCCGATCGCGACGGTATTGGCGACCATGCTCCAATCCGACTCCGCACCGGCCATAGTTATCACGTTGACTTCACGATTGCCCTGGGCCAGCGGAACGCGCGCTTCATCCAGCGCGCGTTGACGCCGCTGAACAGGTACTTTTCCTGGGCCGACTGCGTATCCTTCGTTCCGGAACCAGGTTTCGAGGCGATCCATGCTTGGAACGCGATTCCCTGGCTGACCAATCGGCCCTACATCGTCACGTTCGAAGACTTTCTGCCGCGTACGCCGACCGACCGGAGGCTTCCGTGGCTCGAGCGACGCCTGTGCGATAGCCTTCTCGACGCGCGATGTCGCGGTATAATTGCCATTTCGGAGTACGCGCTCCGGCAGTTTCGTGCGCAGCACGAGGGTTTCCCCGGACTGGCTAGACTGTTGTCTAAAGCCGAGCTCGTCTATCCCGCCGTTCAGCCCCGCACCCGGCGGCCCAAAAGGCACTCCGACAAGCTGCGCCTCTTGTTCGTGGGGCGGGATTTCATGCGCAAGGGCGGCCCGGTCCTTCTGCGCGCCCATGCCAGGCTTCGGGCACAGGGGGTGCCGGTCGAAACGACCATCGTGTCTTCCCTCGGCTGGAGTCGCAGGGACTACATAGGTCCGCCTGACGGTCGGTACGTCGCCGACGCGGTGCGCGGCATCGCACAGGACGGAGTTGTCCATCACAGGAGCTTGCCGCCCTCGGCGGTCTACCAGTTGATGGATGCGAGCGATTTCCTGGTCTTTCCGACATTCCACGACACCTTCGGTTTCGTCTCGATCGAGGCTTTCGCCTCGGGCACTCCGGTCATCGGAAGCGACACCTGCGTGCTGCCGGAAATCGTAAAGCCGGGGGTGAACGGCTATCTCCTTCCGTTCGAGAACGATGACGTGGTCGGAAAGTGGACCTGGATCTATCGCCAGAACGATCCGGGGTATCTTGAGGCATACGACGCGGCGACCGGGAGGATGGCGGATGCCCTCGTCGAGAGGTTGATCGCTGCCTGGGAAGACCGATCCGGATACGAGGCGCTTAGTGCCGGCGCCATCGAATCCGCCCATGGAAGTTTCCATCCAGAGACGGCCCGCAAGCGGCTGGAACAGATGTACGAGGCATTGCGATGACCAGTCCGAGCCGCGGGCCGTTCGCCTCCGCGGCCAGCGGACCGTTGAAAGTCGCGAACCGGGCCTCGGCCGAGCGGCTTGATGCGCTCCAGGCGGCCCGCGCCGTCGCAGCGATCCTGGTCGTGTTCTACCATGCAAACGACTTCGTCCTGCCGCTGCGCCTCTACGACGGAGAGATCGCTTGGAAGGGCTTCGGCTGGGGCTATGCTGGCGTCGAGTTCTTTTTCGTCCTGTCGGGTTTCATCATCGCCTACGTCCACCGTGAGGACCTCGGACGACCGGCACGGGTTGCGCGCTTCCTGCGCAAGCGGGTAATCCGAATCTACCCCATATACTGGGTCGTGCTCACGTTTCTGCTCTTGGGATACCAGTTCGTTCCGGATCTGGCGCCGGAGGCAGCGCGGGACGGCTACTCCATCTTGACATCCTATCTGCTGGCGCCGGCGGAAGGACGGACGGTGCTGCCCGTCGCGTGGACCCTGAAGCACGAAATCTTGTTTTACATCACCTTCGTTACGCTCATTGTCGATCTCAGGCTCGGCGCTGCAGTATTTGCCCTCTGGATGGCCGCTTGCGCGCTGCATCTCGCGGATCCTCCGGAAAGCTTTCCGTCAGCGTTCTTCCTGTCTCCATACAACCTGCTCTTCATGCTGGGGCTCGCAGCCGCCTATCTCTACCGGCACCTGCCGGCGCGGAGCGTGGGATGCCTTCTTCTTCTTGGCATCGCGGGCTTTCTCGCCGTCGGCTTCTCGGAGCAGTATGTGTCGCCCTGGCCCCTGGGGCTGCGCACCTTGACCTATGGCTTCAGCGCCGCCGCCATCGTCGCGAGCCTGGCCCGTGCCCGCTATTCCGTGCTGCGCCTGGGCGTGTTTCTCGGAGACGCCTCGTACGCCATTTACCTGCTTCATCTGCCGGTCATGAACGCGGCAGCTATCCTCATCGCCCTGACCGGGATGCAGGCGCTCGTGCCGCCTTTGCTGATGTTCGCCCTTCTCTCCTGCGTCGCTGTATTCGCAGGAGCCGTCGCCCATCTGGTTATTGAACGCCCTCTTCTCGCGTACCTTTCGCCACGGCACCGGTCGGCGATCCCGCAACTCGGAAGGGGATAGGCTGTGATCATTGTAATGAGAGCTTTTTCTTGGATGCAGACATGCGTTGCGATGGCCGTTCTGCTGACGGCGCTCGGCATCCAGCGCTGCGCTGCGGCAGATGGTTCTGTCCTGCACGTTTCCCCGCTCGGCAACGATCAATGGAGCGGCCGATTTCCCGCGCCGCTCAAGGACGGAACGGACGGCCCCATGGCGAGTTTCGAGGCTGCCCGCGACGCGGCACGAGCGATCGGAGAAGCGGTTCGGATCATCGTGCACGGCGGAGATTATTTCCTTCGCTCTGCCGTAGAGTTCGATGAGCGGGATTCAGGTCTCTCTCTGATCGCTGCAGAAGATGAGTTACCTGTCTTGCACGGTGGCATGGAGGTCGCCGACTGGGTCGAGGACCGGGACGGCCGCTGGAGCGCGCGCGTCGACCTTCCCGAAGGCGCCGGCATCGGGGGCCTCTTCGTCGACGGCCGGCGTCAGATCAAGGCGCGATTTCCAAATGCGCCGGAAGACGGCGATCTTCGCGGGGGATGGCTGTTCGCACGCACTCCGGCACCAGGTGACGAATCCCTCGGCAACACGCGGTTCGGTGCACGTCCCGGCGATCTTCCGGTTCTCGACGACGTAAGCGGCGTGGTGGCACATGTTACCGGAGGCCTGTTCCCGAACACGCAGTGGGGCAGCGATACGCTGCCCGTTCTGTCGATCGACGCGGCAAAGGACCTCGTGCATGTCGCAGGCACCGGCTACTTCTTCACCGGTGCCGGAAGCCGCTATTACCTGGCCGGAGCGGAAAGCTTCCTGGACGCTCCGGGCGAATGGTGGTTCGACGATGGCAACGCTCGCCTGCACTACATCCCCGGTTCCGGCGTCGATCCCAGCGATGCAAGGATGACCGTCGCGATCTTGCCGACCTTTTTTCGCTTCGCGGGAACTGAAGACATTTCAGTCGAGGGACTTAGCTTCCGGAACGGAGCGCCCGAGGGTAGTGGGAAGTACGCCACCGACATGCGCAGTTTCGGTGCCATCCGGATCATAGGTGGTGACAGGATGCGCGTTCATCGAAATTATTTCGAGAACGTCGGCGTCGCGATTCATGTTGCAGAAAGCGATGATGTCACCATATCCGGGAACGACATCGCTCATGTCGCCGGCAACGCTATATTCTTCGGGCCTCAGTACGGTACGTTCGGCCGATCGGATAACGGAGCCATTATTGGAAACCGTATCCGGGATGTGGGGGAGGTCTACTTCGAGAGTGCTGGCATCTGGTTCCAAGCCAGTCGTAACCTGCGCATTGCCTTCAACTTCGTCGAGCGCGCCGCCCAGTTCGGAATCTCCGGCGGTTCGCTGTGGGGCGATCAGGACGCGAGCCACCGCGCCGTAATCGAGTACAATTTAGTTCTTCGCACGAACCAAGCGACTGCGGACGGCGGCGCAATAAAAATGATGGGCGCACAGTCGACGCCCCTCGACAGTTCGATCCGTTACAATGTCGTTACCGGAACGGATCAGCTAATGGCACGGCCTGATGGAAGCTTCTGGCCGCCGCGCTACGAGAAACTAAACGAGTGGCCAAGCCCGATCAGCTGGGCGATCTACATGGACGGCCGAGCCAGCGGGGTCTCCGTTGTCGGAAATTTACTAGCTCGGAATGTGACAGGGATCGGAATCAACGGTGGCTGGAACAACGAGGTTCGAAGGAATGTCGTCTTGAGCGGAACCGGATGCGCCTTTCGTGTCGACGACTTGACCGGACGCGGGTGGCGACCCGATTGGGCCCGTCCTAATTCGATCGAGAGAAACTTCGCGCAAGTTTCAAATGGTGGATGCGCCGCTAATATCAATGCTCCGGACCACGGCACTGAATATGTCGAGATTTCCGATAACTTCTTCTGGAGCTCCGGTCCCCCGGAGCCGACACCGCGCGAATAAGATTCATCCGACACCTGCCGCCAATTCCGTATTTGTCACAGGCGCTCGAAGGCTCGTTCCAGTCCAGGCTGAAAATGCCAGCGTTCTGAAAGATAAGACGACGCGCTGCCGCGCTCGTAGGACGGGACGCTGCAGATCGTGGGGTTGGGCAAGAACACCATCGCCTTTTGGCCATGGCCGGCGCCTCGCGCGCGCAATGGGTCGGGCAGGCGGTCGAGCCGCAGAAGGCCAGGCAGACGACGAGCTTTCGCGGGGTCGCCGCCCCTGCGACGGGTCTTCCTCTTGCCGGAAATACTCTCGCGCCGAAGGCGTCCTGCCGGTGCGGCCGGCCCGTGCGGCGGGTCAGTGCGCCGGCGCCTCGACCACGTCGATCAGGGTCCGGCCGCCGTCGATGGTCAGGATCTGGCCGGTCATGAAGCCCGAGCCGTCCGAGGCGAGGAACTGCACCGTCTCGGCCACCTCGCTGGCCGAGGCGATGCGGCTGAGCGGCGTGTTCTCGATGATGTCCTCGCGGCAGTCCGGGTTCTCCTTGATCGCGCCGCGCAGAGAGGCCGACATGACCGAGCCGAAAGCCACGGCGTTCACCCGGATCCGGTGGGGGGCCAGAGCGACGGCCAGCGACCGGGTCGCCTGGTCGAGCGCGGCGGTGCTGACGGAATAGGCCAGCAACTCGGGATGTGTCCGCCGCGCGGCGATGGAGGACAGGTTGATAATCGACCCCACCGGCCCCTCGGTCTGCTCGTCCGCCTCCGCCTGCTTGATCATCCTGCGCGCAACGATCTGGCTGAGCCGCAGCGACGTCAGCAGGTTCTGCTCCAGTAGGACGGACACCGCGTCGTCGTCGGGGTCAAGCGGGTCGGACGCGATCATCTGGCGCGAGGCGTTGACCAGGATGTCCACCCGGTCGAACGCGTCGAGCGTGGCCGACAGCAGGTTCGCCACAGTCAGCTTCTGGCGCAGGTCGCCCGCGAAGTAGCGCGAAGTGCCCTTCTCGTCCTCGACATTGCCGACCTCGTCAGCCAGCCGGGCCTCGTCCATGTCGGCGAACATGACGTTGGCGCCGCGCTCGACGAAGTGGCGCGCCACCGCGAGACCGACGCCGTTGGCGGCGCCGGTGACGATGGCGGTCTTTCCTGAGATCGTGAGGCTCATCTGGGTATCCTCCGGCGCGTGCGCGCCACCAGGTGGATGTCAGCGGCCCCGGCGGGGCCTGTCGCAGGCATAGACCTTGAACGCGTTGTCGCCCGCAACCTCCTCGATCCGGGCGAACCCTTCGGAGAGGGCCGCCTCATAAGGCAAATGCCGGTTCGCGACCAGCCACAGCCGGCCGGACGGCTTCAGAAGTCGCACGGCCGCCGCGATGAAGGCGCGGCCCAGCGACGGGTCGGCGGCACGGCCGATGTGGAACGGCGGGTTGGTGACAACATGGTCGAGCGGCTCGGGCCCGTCCCAGGCGGTTGCGTCGGCCCAATGGAAGCGGGCGCGGGGGTCGGTGACGTTGGTCCTGGCGCAGTCCAGCGCCGCGTGGTCCGCCTCGACCAGATGGCATTCGGTCACGGCCTGTGACGTCTGCAGCAGGTGGTGCGACAGGTATCCCCAGCCCGCGCCCAAGTCGGCCACCGCGCCCTTCAGCGGCGGCAGTGCCTCGGCCAGCAGCGCCGAGCCGCGGTCGACAGCGTCGGCCGAGAAGCTGCCGGGCGCGGTGAGGAAGCCCTCGGATATCCGGGCGGGCTCTTCCACCCAATCGGAGAATTCGCCGCCGGTCACGGTGAAGATCTTCCCGTGCGCCTTGGACAGCACCTCGCCCACCTCGGCGCGCTTGCGGATGTCGCGCAGCAGGCTGTCGATGCCTTCGGTCTTCTGCCCGTCGATCACCAGCACGCCGCCGGGTGCCAGCGCCGGGGCGGCCCGCGCCACGCGGTCGCGCGCCAACGCTTTGGCTCGGGGCAAGGCGACCACGATCAGTGGGAAGCGCCCCTCAGGCGCCACGCGCACATCGAGGCCGCGACGCGACAGCACGTCGAAGTCCGGGTGGAAGCCTTGGACCACCTGCACGTCAGTTCCCAGGGGCGACAGGTCGTCTCCGGCCCGGGCGCCAAAGACGCAGACGGGTCCGTCCAAATGGAAAAGGCCGCGCTCGGCGGCCAAGGAGAGTCTCGTGGTCAGCATGTCATGCGGAGCGGCGCGCAGCCTACTCCTTCTCCATCGTGCATTGCAGCGGGTGCTGGTGGCGGCGGGCGAAGTCCATCACTTGCGCCACCTTGGTTTCGGCCACTTCGAACGAGAATACACCGACGACCGCCAAACCCTTCTTGTGGACGGTCAGCATCAATTCGAACGCCTGGCTGTGGGTCATGCCGAAGAAGCGCTCGAGCACGTGCACCACAAACTCCATCGGCGTGTAGTCGTCGTTCAGCAGCAGCACCTTGTAGAGCGGCGGGCGCTGCGTCTTCTTGCGGGTCTCGAGTACAACGCCGGCGTCTCCGTCGGCCGGGTCGTCGTCCTTGTTCGCCATGATGAGGGGCTGGCCAGTCAAACCGTCTCTCCGCGGACTTGGTGTCGTGTGTTCCGGCTGAGCCGACTATATAAGGGCGTCGCTCAACCTGAAAAGGGGGCCGGGCGCCGCGCCCGAACCACCCCCGATACAGCAAGGACGGACACTTGGCGACCCTTACAACCATCGCTTTCGACGCCGATGACACGCTCTGGCACAACGAGCAGTTCTTTCGGATGACGCAGGAACGGTTCACGGAGCTCCTGGCCGACCATGCCGAGCGTGCGCATCTCGAAGACCGCCTGCTCGCCGCCGAACGACGCAACCTCGGGCACTACGGATTCGGCATCAAGGGATTCGTGCTGTCGATGATCGAGACGGCCATCGAGGTGACGGACGAACGTGTGCCCGCTGCCGTCATCCGCCAGATCATCGAGGCGGGGCAAGAGATGCTGGGCCATCCCATCGAGCTTCTGCCCCATGCCCGCGAAACCGTCGAGTCGGTGGCCGGGGATTACACGATTCTGCTGGTGACGAAGGGCGATTTGCTGGACCAGGAGCGGAAGTTGGCCCAGTCGGGACTGGGCGACCTGTTCGACGGGGTCGAGATCGTGTCGGACAAGACGCCAGAGGTCTATGCGCGCCTATTCGAGCGGCACGGGCAGGGGGCCGAGCGGGCGATGATGGTCGGCAACTCCATGAAATCCGACGTGGTTCCGGCGATCGAGGCCGGCGGCTGGGGCGTCTATGTCCCGCACGGACTGGTCTGGGCGCTCGAGCACGCCGAGGCGCCCGAGGGGCATCCGCGCTTTCACGAGATCGAGTCGCTTGCGGGGCTGCCCGAAATTCTTGCGCGCCTCGCCTGACGCGGGGGCGGCAGGGCTAACTTGTTGAAAATTCTCACGCCGACCGCACGAAATCTTGAGTTACATCAAGGCCACGGCGAAAGCCCCTGAACATAGGCTGTTTTCCGCTTCAAGAACCTGTGCTAGCGTCCTTCGCAACGAGCCGGACTCGAAGAATTCCGGCCGCAGAGGCAGATAGAGGGCAGTGATCCGTGAAACAGCATGGGCAGACTCTCCGTGATGGACTCCGTTTGATCGCAGTAACGGCGTTTCTCGCACTTTCGGCCGCAGCAGCGCAGGCCGCCCCCTACGCCGCACACGTCATCGACGCACGGTCGGGCGAGGTGCTGCATTCCGAGAACGCCGACGCGCGGCTTCATCCGGCGTCGCTGACCAAGATGATGACGCTCTACATCGCCTTCCAGGCGGTGGAGAATGGCGAGATCGGGCTCGACGACAAGGTGACGATCTCGCGCCACGCGGCGTCCGAGCCTCCGTCGAAGCTGGGCCTGCGCACCGGCCAGACCATCGCGTTTCGCTATCTGATCCGCGCGGCGGCGGTGAAGTCGGCCAACGACGCGGCCACCGCCATCGGCGAGGCCATCTCCGGCAGCGAGGCGGCCTTCGCCCGTCGCATGACCCGCACGGCGCAGGTGCTGGGCATGACCCGCACCACCTTCAAGAACGCCCACGGCCTGACCGAGAGCGGCCACCTGTCCAGCGCGCGGGACATGACCACGCTGGGGCGGCACCTGTTCTACGACTTCCCCGAGTACTACAACCTGTTCTCGCGCCGTTCGACCTATGCCGGGATCCGCGACGTGCCGAACACGAACCGCCGGCTTCTGGCGGACTACAAGGGGGCCGACGGGATCAAGACGGGGTTTACCAACGCCGCCGGCTTCAACCTCGTCGCCTCGGCCGAGCGTGGTGGAGAGCGGGTGATCGCGACGGTATTCGGCGGCCGCTCCACGGCCAGCCGCAACGCTAAGGTGGCCGAGCTTCTGGACCTTGGCTTCCGCAAGGCGCCCACGCACGTGGCCGTGCGCAAGCCGGTCAAGCCGGTCTACGACCCCGACCACGGCATCGCGGGCAAGGTGATCCGCGTCGTGCTGGCAGTGAACAAGTCGCCCCGCCCGCGGGCCCGCCCGGGGCAGGAGCTGGAGATCCCCGCCACGCTTGTCGCGCAGATCGAAGAGGGCATCGACGGCGCCGTGGCCGAGGCCGGGGCCGGGGAGGGCGTCGAGGTCGCCAGGCTCGACTCCACGCCGCTGCCGCGCCCTCGGCCCGAGGAAATGGCCGAGGAAGTCGCGCGCGAGGTCGTCACCCGAATGTCCACCGCCGGTGGCCGCCACTGGGGCATCAATGTCGGGCGCTACGGCTCGCGTTACCAGGCCGAGCGGGTGCTGCTGAAGACCGCGCTGGCCGAACTGGGCACGCTGGACGAGGCGCTGCGCAAGGTGGTCCAGCGCAACGGCGGCTTCGAGGCGAACTTCGTCGGCATGACCGAGGATTCGGCCGCGCTGGCCTGCCGCCGGCTCGCCGCCCGCGACATCAGCTGCGAGACGCTAGGCCCCGGCTGATCGCCGGACACACGGAACTCCTCCCGAGGCCCGTCGTGACGATAATCGTCCGGCGGGCCTTTTTTCATCACCTCACCAGTGCGGCGGCTTCTGGTCGGCCAGCGGGACGGTGCCGCCCTCGGCGATCTCGCGGTCGGCCTCGCGCTCCATGAGCATCCGCACGCGCGCCTCGAGCCGCGACAGGCGTGCCTCCTGCGCCGCAACGATGTCGGACAGGTCGTCGTTCTGGCGGATGAGGTGCGCGAGGCGCTCCTCCAGTCTCGAAATCTCGTTCATGCCGCGCCATACCACCGCACGCGGGTCCGGCCAAGCGGCGTGCTTGCCCCCCTGCCGGGCTTGGGCTAGACCGCGCGCGACTGCCGTACCCCGAGGGACCTTCATGGCGAAAGCCCGCAAACAGCCCCGCCCCAAGGCCGAGACGCCGAAGGGCTTCCGCGACTATTTCGGCCCCGACGTCACCGAGCGGAAGGCGATGCTCGACAAGATCGCCGAGGTCTACGACCTGTACGGCTTCGATCCGCTGGAAACCTCGGCCGTCGAGACGGTCGAGGCGCTGGGGAAGTTCCTTCCCGACGTGGACCGCCCGAACGAGGGCGTCTTCGCCTGGCAGGAAGAGGACTCGGACTGGGTGGCGTTGCGCTATGACCTGACCGCGCCGCTGGCGCGCGTCGCGGCGCAGTACCGCAACGACCTGCCGTTCCCGTACCGCCGCTACGCCATGGGTCCGGTCTGGCGTAACGAGAAGCCCGGCCCGGGCCGCTTCCGCCAGTTCTACCAATGCGACGCCGACACCGTGGGCGCGCCCTCGGTCGCCGCCGACGCCGAGATCTGCGCCATGCTGGCCGACACGCTCGAGGCCGTGGGCATCCCGCGCGGGGACTACATCGTGCGGGTGAACAACCGGAAGGTGCTTGATGGCGTCCTTGAAGCTCTCGGCTTGTCAGAAGACGACGAGAACATCCGACAAGCCGTGCTGCGCACGATCGACAAATACGACAAGGTCGGCGTCGAAGGGGTTTGGGAATTACTGACGAAAGGGCGCCTCGACGAATCTGGAGCTTTCATTGAAGGGGTCGGCCTCTCCATGGAGCAGGCGCAGATCATCGGTCAATTTCTTCAGTCACGATGCGAGGCGGCAGCCGAGACAATTGATCTGCTTGCCCAGATGATCGGGGAGTCGGCCCGAGGCCAGCAAGGAGTCGCTGAACTCGAGCAGATAGCCAAGCTCTTAGAGGCCCAAGGCTACGGCCCTGATCGCATCGTCATAGACCCTTCCGTCGTCCGCGGCCTCGGCTACTACACCGGCCCCGTCTTCGAGGCCGAACTGACCTTCGAGATCACCGATGAAAAGGGCCGCCCGCGCCAGTTCGGCTCGGTCGCCGGGGGCGGGCGTTACGACGACCTCGTGAAGCGCTTCACGGGGCAGGAGGTGCCGGCGACCGGCGTCTCCATCGGCGTCGACCGCCTGCTCGCCGCGCTGCGCGCCAAGGGCCGCATCGGCGGCGAGGCGCGGGGCCCGGTAATCGTCACCGTGATGGACCGCGACCGCATGGCCGACTACCAGGCGATGGTGCGCGAGCTCAGGGCCGAGGGCATCCGGGCCGAGGTCTACCTCGGCAACCCGAAGAACTTCGGCAACCAGCTCAAGTACGCCGACCGGCGGGGCGCACCCATCGCGGTAATCGAGGGCGGCGACGAGAAGGAGCGCGGCGTGGTGCAGATCAAGGACCTCGTCCTCGGCGCGAAGATCGCCGAGAGCGCGACGCTGGACGAGTGGAAATCCCAGCCCGCACAGTTCGAGTGCCCCCGCACCGAGATGGTCGCGCAGATCCGCGCGCGGCTGAACGGCTGATGTCTGATCGCGCCGCCGTCCGGGCCGAGGCCGCGCGGCTTCTGGCCGCGTTTCAGGAGGCGGGCGCCACGCCGGTGGACCCGTCGATTCTGCAACCGGCCAACACGCTGCTGGACCTCTACGGCGAGGACATCCGCGCCCGCGCCTTCACCACCGCCGACCCGCTGAGGGGCGAGCAGATGCTGCGCCCGGACTTCACGGTGCCGGTCGTGCAGATGCACATGCAGAACGGCGACGAGCCGTCGCGCTATTGCTACGCGGGCGAGGTCTTCCGCCGGCAGGAGAGCGATCCTGCGCGTGCGGTCGAGTACCTGCAGGCAGGATACGAGGTCTTCGACCCACGCGATCCGGCCACCTCGGACGCCGAGGTCTTCGCGCTGTTTTCGCGCCTGCTCGCGCCTCTGGGCCTGCGGGTCGCGACGGGGGACATGGGCGTCCTTATGGCGGCCGTGCGCGGACTGACGGCCAGCGACCGGCGCAAGGAGATGCTGCTGCACCACGTCTGGCGGCCCCGCCGGTTCCGCACGCTCCTCGACCGCTTCGGCGGGAAGGGCGCGCGCGACCGCCGTAAGCTGCTGCAGACCGCCGATCCGCTGGCCAAGGCCGGACCCGAAATCGGCTTGCGCACTCGCGCTGACGTGCTGGTGCGGCTCGAGGCGCTGCGCGCCGAGGCCGACGAGCCGCCCATCCCGGCGGCCGAGGTCGAGCTTCTGGACGACATCCTCGACCTGAAGGAGACGGCGCCGAACGTGCTGGCGCACCTGCGAGACATGGCGGTCGACATGCCGGCCATCGCCGACGCCGTGGCCCGGTTCGAGGCGCGGCTTGAAGCGCTGGAGACGGCGGGCGTGGACGTGGCGACGCTGGAGTTCGAGGCGAGCTACGGCCGCACGTCGATGGAATACTACGACGGCTTCGTCTTCGGCTTCTACGCCGAAGGCCGCCCCGACCTGCCCCCGGTCGCCACCGGCGGGCGCTACGACGCGCTGACCCGCGTGCTGGGGCAGGGCCGGTCGAGCCCCGCCGTCGGCGGCGTGATCCGCCCCGCCCTGACGCTGGAGCTGGCGACATGACGATCAAGCTGGGCGTGCCGTCCAAGGGGCGACTGATGGAGAAGACCTTCGACTGGTTCGCCGAACGCGGCGTGGGCATGGGCCTGGCCGGCGGCGAGCGCGAGTATTCCGGCCGCGTCACCGGTGTTGAAGGAGTCGAACTTGTGCTGCTGTCCGCAGGAGAGATCCCGCGCGAGCTGTCGGCCGGCCGCATCCACCTGGGCGTCACCGGGTCCGACCTGGTGCGCGAGAAGCTTCCGGCGTGGGAGCGGCAGGTGGTGGAACTCGAAAAGATGGGCTTCGGCCACGCCGACCTCGTGATCGCGGTGCCGCGGTTCTGGGTCGACGTCGACACGCTCGACGACCTCGACGCCGCCGCCTCCGACTTCCGCCGCCGCCATGGCCACCGCATGCGCATCGCGACGAAGTACCACCGGCTAATCCGCGAGTACCTGCGCGAGCACGGCGTCTCGGACTACCGGCTCGTCGACAGCCAGGGCGCGACGGAAGGCACGGTGAAGAACGAAACCGCTGAGGCCATCGCCGACATCACCTCGACCGGCGAAACGCTGCGAGCCAACCACCTGAAGATGCTGTCCGACGGACCCGTGCACCGCAGCCAGGCCACGCTCTTCAAGTCGCGCAATGCCGAGTGGGACGACGACACCCTGTCGGTGCTCAATGGGTTGAAGCGGACGCTCGACCTGCTCGACTGACAGAAGGCCGCGCCTGCGGCGCGACACCCTTCGATTGCGGCTGGCTGCGCCCGCCGCGATGCCTCCGGCGGAGATATTTTAAGACCGAAGATGATACGGGACCGCTTCATCTTCGGTCCTGAAGTATCCTCGGGGGGAGCGCCGGAGGCGCGAGGGGGGGGCGGAAAGCCCCCTGCGGCGTCAGCCAGGCGCGGGACGTGGCTTAACGCACCCCGATCTCCGCCAGGGCCGCCATCAGCTGCGGGGGCAGGTCCTGTTCTTCGCTCCGGGCCTTAGGCAGGTCGCGCGGCGTGTCCTCGGGCTTGAGGTAGCGCCAGCCCTGAAAGGGGCGGCGGGTGGCGGCCTCGGTGCGATGTATCTCGGGGTCGAGTACAAGGCCGCAGCGGCGGATGCCGTCGCCGCGGTCGACCTCGTCGAGGCGCAGGATGCGTTGGCGGGCCAGGATCACGCCCTTGAAGACCCAGTAGAGCGAGCCGCCCGCGAGGATCTCGTCCACGCGCTTGGGCCACATGCGCGTGACGTGCCGCGGCAGACCGTCCGGCCCCCTTGCATGGCCGTGCCGCTGCCAGGTCTCCAGGTCCTCGACACGCTCTGCGCCCACGCAAAGCTTCAACAGGTTGATGTGTTGCCCCACCACTACCCCCAAGTGTTGCTTGCGTGTAAGATGGTCCTCCGCCGCACGAGTCGCAAGTTGACCGGACCTGCGACCAAGCGTATCGACCCGGACCTCTTGTAGCTGCCGCGAGGAGCCGCACCGCATGACCCGCTTCGCCGCCCCCATAGCCGAACAGATCTGGGACATGAAGTACCGGCTGAAGGAAGGCGACGGCACGCCCCTCGACAGGTCGGTCGAGGATACCTGGCGCCGTGTCGCCCGCGCGACCGCCGCCGTCGAGGCCGACCCGGCGGTGTGGGAAGACAGGTTCTATGCCGCGCTGGAGGATTTCCGTTTCCTTCCGGCCGGCCGCATCACCGCGGGGGCGGGCACCGGGCGCAGCGTGACACTGTTCAACTGCTTCGTCATGGGCACCATCCCCGACAGCATGGGCGGGATCTTCGACATGCTGAAGGAGGCCGCGCTGACCATGCAGCAGGGCGGCGGCATCGGCTATGATTTCTCGACCATCCGGCCCAAGGGCGCGGACGTGCTGGGTGTGGCGGCCGATGCCTCGGGCCCGCTGTCGTTCATGGACGTATGGGACTCGATGTGCCGCACGATCATGTCGGCCGGGTCGCGCCGGGGTGCGATGATGGCCTGCATGCGCTGCGACCATCCTGACATCGAGGACTTCATCACCGCCAAGTCCGATGCCGCCCGCCTGCGCAACTTCAACGTCAGCGTGCTGGTCACCGACGCGTTCATGGAGGCGGTGAAGGCAGACGGCCCGTGGGAGCTGGTGTTCGGCGGCAAGGTCTATCGCACCATTGCGGCGCGGGACCTTTGGAATCGCATCATGCGCTCGACCTACGACTATGCCGAGCCGGGCGTGATCTTCATCGACCGCATCAACCAGATGAACAATCTCGCCTACTGCGAGACGATCGCGGCGACGAACCCCTGCGGCGAGCAGCCCCTGCCACCCTACGGCGCCTGCCTGCTGGGCTCGATCAACCTGGCGCGGCTCGTGACCGGCGCGTTCGAGGAGGGCGCGCACCTGGACGAGGCCGCGCTGGACGATCTGGTGGCGACGGCGGTGCGCATGATGGACAACGTCGTCGACGCCTCGCGTTTTCCGCTCGAGGCGCAGGCGCGGGAGGCGCAGGCCAAGCGGCGGATCGGGCTGGGGGTTACCGGGCTGGCCGACGCCCTGCTGATGTTGCGGCTGCGCTACGGAACGGAAGAGGCGGCGCGGCAGGCCGAGGCATGGATGAAGCGCATCGCGCGGTCGGCCTACCTCGCCAGCGTGGAGATCGCCAAGGAGAAGGGGGCCTTCCCGCTTTTCGACGCCGAGAAGTTCCTGGCCAGCGGCGCCCTGCGTCACATGGACGACGACGTGCGAGCCGCCATCCGCGAACACGGCATCCGCAACGCCCTTCTGACTTCCATCGCGCCGACCGGCACCATCTCTCTCTACGCCGGGAACGTGTCGAGCGGCATCGAGCCGGTCTTCGCCTATGCCTATACCCGCAAGGTGCTGCAGCGGGACGGGTCGCGCACCGAGGAGGAGGTCGTGGACTACGCCGTGCAGATGTGGCGCGACAAGTACGGCGATGCCGATCTGCCGGACTTCTTCGTCAACGCGCAGACGCTGCAACCGCTGGAGCATGTGCGGATGCAGGCGGCAGCACAGAAATGGGTCGATTCCTCGATCTCAAAGACCATCAACTGCCCCGAGGACATCAGCTTCCCGGACTTCAAGGACGTCTACCTCGAAGCCTATGAGACCGGCTGCAAGGGCTGCACGACGTACCGCCCGAACGAGGTCACCGGCTCGGTTCTGACCGTGAGCGAGAGCGCCGACCGCGAGCCTGCGGCGCAGGTGTCAGAGCCGGGCGAGGTCGTCTACATCTCCGAGCCACTCGACCGTCCGCAGGCGCTTGAGGGCAACACCTACAAGCTCAAGTGGCCGGGCAGCGAGCACGCAATCTATATCACGATCAACGACATCGTGCTGAATGGCCACCGGCGGCCCTTCGAGATCTTCATCAACTCGAAGAACATGGAGCACTTTTCTTGGACCGTGGCGCTGACGCGCATGATCTCGGCGGTGTTCCGGCGCGGTGGTGACGTTTCCTTCGTGGTCGAGGAGCTCAAGGCGGTGTTCGATCCCCGCGGGGGCGCCTGGATGCAGGGCAAATACATCCCTTCGATCCTGGCGGCCATCGGCGGCGTGATCGAGCGCCACCTGATCGCCATCGGCTTCATCGACGGCGAGGGCATGGGCCTGAAAAGCGACCCCCACGCCGAGCTGGTCCCGCTCGGCCACCCCCGCGGCAAGTCCTGCCCGAGCTGCGGCAGCTTCGACCTCCGCATGATCGAAGGCTGCCTGACCTGCGCGGCATGCGGTCATTCGAAGTGCGGGTGAGGGGGAAGCTCAGCAGTGTGACTGTTCCGGTCGGTATAGTTTTGCCAAAGTCGCCTTACGGTTTGCCGCCGAACGGGAGAAGATTTGCCAGAAGTTCATAAGATACTGAAAACTCGGTCTCTTTTAGAGGCCTCCTTCGCTCGGCATGGTCCTGCGTGGCGGCGGACCATGCCGAGCATGCCAGCCTCTCGCAGCTCAAGGTGATGTCGGCGGTCGAGGCCTGCCGGACCGAGGCGCTCGGCGGGCAGGTGGCGGGCTGTGTCGAAGGGCGGCCACCATTACGTCGCCTACGATTCCTGCAAGAACCGGCATTGCCCCAAGTGTCAGAGTCCGGCGGCGCGCGACTGAATGGCCGCGCACGTCGAGGACCTATGGCCCGTGGAGTATTTCCACGTGGTCTTCACCCTGCCGGCGGAGATCGCGCAAATCGTCTTCTGGAGCAAGAAGGCGGTGTATGGTTTGATTTTCAGGGCGTCGGCGGAAATGGTGCTGACCAGCGCGGCCGATCCCAAGCGCATGGCGCGCGGGGTGGGTCGCCTGCAATCCAAGGTTCTTCCTGCTTGTGCAGGTTCTTTCGCGGCTGTTTCGTCGGCTGTTGCTGGAGGGGCTGAGGGAGCTGCACCGGGCCGGTCATCTGGCCTTCTTCGGCGCTCTGGCCGAGCTGGCCAGCGCGGAGACCTTTACGGCCTGGCTCACCCCGTTCCGCAAATCCGCTCGAATGGTCTATGCCAAACCGCCTTTCGGCGACCCCGAAGAACGAAGAAACTTCCTCGTTGGTTTCGGTTCACCCCGGCAGAGTATATCCCGGCTTGTGCACCCCAAGCAGCCGATGATCGGACATGCAGATGAAGTCGGTCGCCCTGCAAGACGGCAGCTTTCAGCCTTGATAGCATAAAGTCCGCAAGACACGAAAAAACCATGTGCACAATGAAATGCTCCAATATACTGTGTTGAGCTGTGCGGCGGCATCACTATATTGCACCAATGGTATTCAGAATACTCTCACTATCAGGAGGCGGGTACAAAGGCCTTTACACCGCTCAGTTTCTGGCAGGGCTTGAGGCGGCGAGTGGTGATGTTCCTTTGTATCGTCGGTTCGACATGATCGCGGGGACTTCCATTGGTGGGATACTCGCACTCGCGGTTTCGTCTGGGAGGACGACCATGCGTGAGGTGGCTGAAGCCATGTCATCGCAAGGCACGAGAATTTTTGGAACGAAGGCTCCGCCCTCATCGCAAGTTGGGGTTTTGTTGGACCTTTTCGCGCATCGCGCTACCGCCCGCTATTCCGCAAAGCCGTTGCGAAAGCTCATCTGCGATGTTGTCGGCGAAGATACTTTCATAGGCGACTTGAAGCAAAAGACAATCGTTCCAGCAGTAAACGTAACAAAGGGTAGTCCGCAGGTGTTCAAGACATCGCATCATGAAAACTTTCAAAGAGACTGGAAGCTGCCGGTCGTTGACGTAGCGATGGCGACGTCCGCCGCGCCTACCTTCTTTCCGCTTCACAAAATCGGAAGCGAGCGCTTTGCCGATGGTGGCATATATACAAACAGCCCGGATGAGATTGCAGTACATGAGGCACTTCATTTCCTGGGGCAAGATGTCGGTGACACCGAGATTCTAAGTGTCGGAACGACAACTGCAAAGTTCAGCTTTCCCGGGAAGCTTGCCAGCAACATGGGATACAAGGACTGGCTGACGGACCAAAGACTGATCTCGGTAATGATCTCGGCGCAACAGATGAACACCGACTTCATGATGCGGCATCGCTTCGGCGAACGATACGTCCGAGTTGATTCCGCGCCTTCGGCCAGTCAGCTCCCTGAGATGCGTTTGGACAACGCCAGTAAAAGTGTGAGCGACGACCTCAAGGGGCTTGCGGATGCTTCCTTGCGTGAACACTTGCCCGGCATTAGGGCGTCAGGCTTTTTCGACTACGATGCTGGGGAGGAAGATTTCTTGCAACGAGAAGAGGTTTCGAATTTCTTCCGAGATTTAAGGGGTGATGATGGGGATTGCCGCAAAGCTTTTTTACAATCCTGAAGATCGCCAAGATACCTTAGCGTATCGCGTTCGACCATCTGACGAGCAAATAGAAGAGCAACAAGAGCGATGGAACGATCTCGCTGAGGTCTTGAAGAACGGCTTGCGTGATGTCTTCGGCAAACCTGTCTCTTCTTGGCTGCAAGGTTCATACAAGTTCGGTACGCAAATCCGCCCCGCTCGAACGGGCGAGGAATTCGATATCGACTTGGGTGTCTACGTCGAATGGCAGGGCAGCGCCGAGTCTGGTGAAGTCAAGCCATTGGAGCTCAAGGATAGAGTCCAGTCGATTCTCGACGATTATGCTGCTGACGGAGCAAACGACGCTACCAGCGTAGCTAATCCAAAACAACGATGCAATCGAATATGCTTCTTAGGCGATTTTCACATCGACGTACCCAGTTATCATCTGGACCGGGTTGCTGATTTGCGAGATTTGGCCACACAAGACGGAGAGCGGGAGAGCAGTGACCCCAAAGCCATCTACGTGTGGTGGAAGGATCAATTCGAGGGGAGCGAACGCGACAGAGCTCGCCGGTTAGCGCGCTATTTGAAAATGTGGGCCGCTCTGACATTCGAGGCTCCTGCCCGTCCTTCTTCCATCCTTCTGACCGTGCTGGTTGCAGACGCCATGAAAGCTATCAATTCTGAACGTTTGTCTGGAGACGACGAGTATTTTGCGCAGTGGTTGGTGCGCTCAAGGAAAGACTAAGTCAGTCTGCGGCGGTGCCGAATCCGGGCAACACTCGCGAAAACCTCAATCGACTGAATGACGACGATTGTGATGCTTTCATTGATAGGCTTTCCGATCTTCGGAGTATCACGGAGCGTGCACTTGCTTCGGCAGACGAGTATGGAAGTGCAGATATTTGGTCTGAAGCCTTCAAGCACTTTTTTCCGTTTCCGGAAGAGGTGCAGGCGGTGTCTAAGGCCGCAGATTCAGCGTGGGGCTTGCCAACTGTTGTCCGTCATGCTCTTGACGTGCGTGTTGCTGCAACCTCCGGAAAACGACGCTGGGAAGGTGTAAACAATATAGGACCAATTCCGAAGGGTTGTGATATCGAGTTCACTATCGCTGATCCCAATGCCCTTCCCGAAGGAGCTGTAGTTTACTGGACTGTGAGAAACCAGGGCGCTGAGGCAGAGGTTACTAACGATCTCGGACATATTTCAGGGACTGGTTTGATGAACAGAGAGAGCAGCGCGTATCGAGGCAGTCATTTCATGGATGTGGTTGCAAAATTAAATGGAGAGATAATTGGGAGGCGAAGGGTGAAGATTCGGGTTTCCGGAATTGGACTGCCAGAACGGAATCCTGCGAGACCGACATGGACGAAATTTCGCAGAAAATAGGCGCGTCCTGAGCTGACATGCGATTCGCATGTTTCTATAATTTTAACGATTGTATTGATGAGTTCTGCGCCCTCCAATGCCGTATCATCGATTATGTTTCTCACTGGTAGATTATGAAGCGGGGCCGAACGCCCGCTGATCGATTGGCTTTATGCTCATGGATTGACTAACAGAGTCTTGATTGGGTGTTGCATGGTTGCGTCGGCTAAACGGCGTTGTCAGCTAAGAGTGGAAGGCATTTTATCTTGGGCAGTCAGTAATGTGAGACATTGAACTGCCCCATTCGAGTGGTCCAGGTTGATTGTTAATGCATTGCCCTCCTTCGGTCGACGGTGACGATGGCTTCCGGGGCAGGCGGTCTGTAGCCCAGGGCGCTATGGGGGCGGATGGTATTGTAGTGGCGCCGCCATTGTTCGATGAGGATCTGGGCCTCGCGGAGCGAGTAGAAGATCTCCCCGTCGAGCAGCTCGTTGCGGAAGCGGGCGTTGAAGCTCTCACAATAGCCGTTCTCCCACGGTGATCCGGGCTCTATGAAGGCAGTTTTCGCGCCCACGGCTTCGATCCATTCACGGACCTTTCGGGCGGCGAACTCGGGCCCGTTATCGGATCTGATG
>NZ_FOXA01000029.1 GCF_900115595.1 Tranquillimonas alkanivorans | reverse complement strand
AGCTCGAGGAGGATGTCCCAGTCCTCATGCGCGAAGACGTCGGCTTGGGCCTTCCGGTAGAGCGCCTTCCGCTCGAGGATCATCCGTTCCTCGACGTCGCTCTCCCCTCTGTCCCTTAGGTAGTTGGTGAGGAAGACGTCCGCTCCCTTCCCAGGCAGCCCCGTGCTTCCACGCACGACGAGGACCTCGAGCGGCGGGAGGTCGGCGTAGGTTTCGGGAACCCGAGAGCTGGGGTCCCGCGCCTCCCGCCGCACATGGTCCACGACGTCGCCCAGAAGGCCCAGCGGCTTCGACAGTTTCGGCAAGGTTCCCGTCGGAGTCCGGCTGGGATCGCGGCGATGCAGTTCACCATCCAGATCGCGATAGCTCAGAATCTGTCCCTTGCGCGCCTGTTCGATCAGCACTGGCACGGTCGCACGGACGGTCTGTGCGGACCAAGAGCTTCCGGTGAACTCCATCCCGAGCCGCAGATACGCGAATGCCTCTGGGTCTTCTTCGTACTCGGTCTCCATGCCGGTCAGGCAATAGTCCAGCCATTGCGGCGTCTCCTCGCCCCTTGCTGCCTCCATGATGAGCTCCGGAGAGAGTTCGAGAAGATAGCTCGCTTGAGCCGCCGTCAGCTTGAGGCCTTTCAGTCGTTCCATGCCAGTCATTGAACCACTCTCCAGTTTGAGTTGATTACACCAGTGCGATTTATTATCACTAATGCACGAAAGCAAACCTATTAGTGAAGTCGCGCGCTTCTGGTGAGCGCTGCGGGCTGGTCCCGGCCTCACGTCGCCCCCCTTGTGCGCTCGCCGAGCGTACAAGCATCGGCGTTCCGCAAGGCCTCCCGTTAAAGCCCGTTATCGGGGCGATCGGCGCGGGTGTGGACAGAGCGCCTGAAGTGCCTACGTGCCGAGACATGTGGCCTTACACTGTCCCCCATGATCTCAAGAAGCGGTTGGAAGAAGTTCTCTCTGCACGGACCCACGGCCCCGCCGAAGTGTGGGGTGAGGTTCGCGACTGGCTGGAGAAGCACGGCGTGGAAATGCCGGAGGGATTGGAGTTGGAGCCGCCGAAGCCGGAGCCTTGGGACTGGATGGATCAGTAGGTCCCTCCCCGCAGCGCCACGACGCCTCCGACCACAGTTCCGATAAGCGCACCCTGGTTATCGTGACCAGCTCAGGGCGTCCCCGCGGGCAGCGGCTCCCTTCTGCCTCAGGAGCCGGCGATTCCATAAGACAAGCTCCGCTATGGCAAAATATGCTGACGCCTTGCGGAGAATTTCGTTCGCCTGGCGCAGCTCCCGGTTCTACCGTTCGAGCGCCTTCATCTTCTCCGCCAATCGCTCGAGATGCCGCCGCGCTGCCCGCTGTCCACCTCGGCCTTCTTGACCCATTCGTTAAGGGTGTTCGCCGAACAACCGATCTTGGCTGCGATGGACACGATCGCCTGCCAGCGAGAACAGTGCCCGCCGTGATTGTCGAGGACCATCCGGACTGCTCGGTCGTGAACTTCCGGGGAAAACTTGTTTGTCGTCTTGCTCATGATGGCTCCAGTCTACTCAAGAGTTGGAGCCTCTGGCAGACCCGGTGCGGTTCAAGCCGACGTCAGCGAGCATCAGTGAGATGGAATGAGGCTCTCGGGCGTAACTGCCGGTATATTGGATCCAAGTCAGGAGCGGTGTGTCCGCGCAGTGTCGCTCACGAGTCGAGCCGCATCCGGCTCATCTCGCGCCCGACGGCGTCGCACATCAGTCGCTTCGCCGGGTCGATCACGGCATTGGCGGAGACCATGACCCCGATGCGGACGTTGTTCAGTGTTTCTTGGATAAGTGGCACGAACCGCAGATCGCCGCGCTCGACTTCTTCATAGAAGCCAATCTTCGTATAAAGGCCGATACCTTGGCCTGCGAGGATCATCTCCTTTGCAAGAACAAGCGTATTGGTGAAGATGTGTGTGGACAACGGCGAGGCCAGCGAGTTGATGGCCTGGTCAATGATTGAGTTGCGCCCGCGCGCGTCGATCGTCCGCACCAGCCGATAGGTCGCGATGTCGTCCACGGTCACGCTTGCCCGATTGGCCAGCGGATGGTCGGGCGGCAGGATGATCCCAAAGGGAGCGGACTTTTCGGAGAGCATCCGTACGTCGGGGTGCGTTGTGAAGGTGAAGGCGATACCGATGTCGGCTTCACCCGAGGTGATTGCCTGCACCACGTCTTCCGGCTGAGTGGTGGTGACGGAAATGGAGATGTCGGGAAACGTCTCGCTGAACTGACTCATGGCGCGGGGCAGGCAGCCAACCGCTATCGAGTCGATCGTGAAGATGTTGATGTGGCCCGTGCGCAGGTCGCGGATATCGTCGATCAGCACCCTTGCCCGTTCGTAGTCGTGGAGCGTCTTGCGACAGTGCTCCAGCAGTATTTCGCCCACCGCTGTTAGTTCGACGCCCTCTGAAGTTCGATCAAAAAGTGCAACTCCGAGCCTGCTTTCTACGCTCAGGATCTTCCGGTTGACCGACGTAGAGGAAACGTTCAGCACCAAGGCCGCCTTCCGGATCGATTTCTGCCGAGCCACTTCGTCGAAGTATTTCAGGAAGATGGAATGGATCACGTCCTCGGCTCCGTCGGGTGGTGCAGAAAGCGCACCACGGGTGGCAGAACTTTATTCTACCTGCATCGCCTCGTTGGGTCCTAACCTCAAGCCATCGGCCGGACAAGGACACAAAAATGCAGCGGCCGAGTCTGGAGCCCAACAGGAGACCAAGATGACTCGCGACATATCACCAGCCCTCAGCCGACGGTCCGTACTGAAGTCTTTGGGGGCGGTCGGCGCTGCTGCGTGCACCGGCACCTTCGTCAGTATCGAAAAGGCGTTCGCTCAGGACCTGCAGACCGTGACGCTCCAATTGGGATGGCTGGCGAGCAACGGCATTCTGGGCGAGGTCGCGGCGGATGAGCAGGGCTTCTTCGCCGAAGAGGGCCTGGCGCTCGATATCGTGCCCGGCGGGCCGAACATCGACGGCGTCGCCTCGGTGGCCTCGGGCCGCGCGAACATTGGGTCGATCTCGTCGAGCCCGTCGCTCATGCTCGCCCGCTCGGCCGGCCTTCCGGTCAAGTGCATCGCCGCCGGCTATCAGCGGCACCCGTTCACCTATTTCTCGCTCGAGAAGAACCCGGTGCGCGAGCCGAAGGACCTTGTGGGCAAGCGCGTAGCCACGAACGGTACGGCAAGGATCCTGCTCGAAGCACTGCTGGCGAAAAATGGTATTTCCGAGGATGACGTCGAGGTGCTGGTGATGGGCTCCGACATGGCGCCCCTGATGACTGGGCAGGCCGACGTCGTCACCGGCTGGAGGACCAACACCAGCGCGCTCGAGATCCTGGGCGATCAGCGTGTGGACATGTCGCTGTGGGATGCCGGCATCCAGCTTTACGCGAACCCGTACTATGTCACCGACCAGACGCTGTCCGAGAGCCCCGAGCTGGTGCAGGGCATGCTGCGCGCAATCGCCAAGGGCTGGGGCTGGGTGCACGAAAACCCCGAGGCGGCCGTCGACATCCTGGTGTCGCGCTACCCAAACCTCGACCGAGAGAACGAGCTCAAGACCGTGGGAATGGTGCTCGACTACTCCTTCAACGACGCCACCGCAGAACGCGGGTGGGGCACGATGACGAAGGAGAACTGGCAGGCGCAGATCGACGCCTATGACAGCCTCGGACAGTTCGAGAATGCCGCCCCCGCCGTGGACGACGTGATGACGTTGTCCGTCTTGGAAGAGACCGCCGACGCGCGGCCGAATTACGGGTGACCGCCATGATGGCTGCCGAGAACATCCAGGGTGCGCCGGTCCAATCGGCCCCCCGTGACCTCGCCGCGTCGCTGCAGGCGGCCTCCGTCCGCTTCGGCACGTTCACCGCGATCGAGGAGCTGACGCTCGATATCGAGTGCGGCTCGTTCTACACAATCCTCGGCCCGTCTGGCTGCGGAAAGTCCACCATGCTGCGGCTGGTCTCGGACCTTATTCCCGCGGCTTCGGGAGATGTGACGATCTTCGGCAAGACGACCGAGCAGGCGCGGCTCGCCCGCGAGTTCGCCTTCGTCTTTCAGGACGCGACGCTGCTGCCCTGGCGCAGTGCGCTGAAGAACGTGGAACTGCCGCTCGAGATCGGGCGCAACCGCGGGATCGACATTCCAGTGGGTTCCCGATCTCCGCGAGAGCTTCTGGAACTCGTAGGTCTGAAGGGGCGCGAAGATGCCCTGCCGCACGAGCTGTCGGGGGGCATGCGCCAGCGCGTCGCCATCGCCCGCGCGCTGGTCTGCCAGCCGAAGCTTCTGCTGATGGATGAACCGTTCGGCGCGCTCGACGAGATGACGCGCGACCGGCTGAACCTTCAACTGCTCGACATCTGGCGCGAGACGGGGACGACGATCCTCTTCGTCACCCATTCCATCGCGGAAGCGGTGTTCCTGGGCCAGAAGGTCATCATGCTGAAATCGCATCCGGGCCGCCTGCGCGAGGTGGTCGACATCGACCTGCCCGAGCCGCGCACCATCGCTCAACGCGACACACCCGAGTTCAACCGCTACTCGGCCTACCTGCGCAACCTTCTGGAGACTTGCTGATGGCCGTCATCGAAGACATGCAGTCCGTGCCCTCCATCGAGGACGTCGAGAAGATCAAGGACCGCAGGCGCCGCATGGCAGCCGTGGGCGTGCCGCTGGGTACCGCGCTTGGCCTGATCGCCCTGTGGCAGATCGGCGTGAAGCTTTTCGGCGTGCCGACCTACATAGCGCCGGCGCCGTCGGACGTGGCCGGTGCCTTCATCAGCAAGTTTCCGGTGCTGATGGAGAACTTCTGGCCGACGCTCTTCGAAAGCGTTGCGGGCTTCGCCGTGGGCAACATCGCCGCTATCCTTATCGCCGTCGCCTTCGTGCACAGCCGCCAGGTCGAGCGCGCGTTCTTCCCGATCGCGGTGTTCATCAACACCATTCCGATCCTCGCCATCGCGCCGATCCTCGTTCTGATCTTCGGGCCAGGCATCACCGCGAAGGTCGTGATCGCCGCGCTTATCTGCTTCTTTCCGACGCTGGTGAACATGGTGCGCGGCCTGCAATCGGTCAGCCCCCAGGCACTGGAGCTGGCGCGGATCCTGTCGGCCTCGAAGTCAGAGGTGTTCTGGAAGATGCGTCTGCCGTCGTCGCTGCCGTTCCTGTTCTCGGCGCTCAAGATCTCGGCCACCACGTCCGTAATCGGCGCGATTGTGGGGGAATGGGTCGGGGCCGACCTGGGGCTTGGTGCGCTGATCATCGACTCCACCTTCAACTTCAACTCGCCGCTGCTCTACGCGACCGTGTTCATGTCGTCCGGGCTGTCGGTGTTCATGTTCGCCATGGTCACGTTAGCCGAGAGGCTGGTGGTCCGCTGGTAGGCTAACCCACTGTGAAATCTGAATATTAAGCGCCTCGATCCGAAAGATGGTTGGCGGCGCATCAGGAGGAGTATGTCCAAATGACCGATCGTAACAAAGACCACATCTCATCCCGGTCCGAGCAAATCCCGGTCGTCGCCGACACCGACGTGGTCGTCGTTGGGGCCGGCCCCGCCGGTGTGACCGCTGCAGTCTCGGCTGCCCGCAACGGCGCTTCGGTGACGCTGCTGGAACGTTACCACCACCTCGGCGGTATGGCCTCGGGCGGAATGGTTCTGGTGCTCGACGACATGGTGAACGAGGGAAATGAGATCGTCACCACCGGCATCGTGAGCGAGTTCGTGGACCGACTGGAGCGCCAGGACGGTGCTGTCTATCCGCCGTCCGAGGACTGCCTGACCAACTGGGAGATGTGGCAGAAGTGGTCGCGCTGGGGCTGCATTGACTTCCACAAGCAGGGCATGCCGCAGCCGATCATCCACGCCGTCGCTTTTGACCCTGACGCCTGGAAGCGCGTGAGCCTCGATGTGGTGCGGGACGCCGGGGTGAACCTGCGCACGCACTCCTGGTTCTCCGAGGCGCTGGTCGAGGACAGCCGCGTGACCGGCGTCGTTTGCCAGACCAAGCTGGGCCGCCAGGCGATCCGCGCGAAGATGGTCATCGACGCCAGCGGCGATCTCGACGTGGCGTCCTCGGCCGGGGCGTCGTTCACCGACGGCCAATTCATCGTCACTACCGTCTTCCGGCTTTGCGATGTGGACACCGCGAAGGCCGAGGCGTTCGAGTACCAGAACCCCGAGGAATACAAGAAGCTCGACCGCCAGGCGCGCCGCATCATCGGCGGGGCGTGGGGCATGTGGTGGCTCAAGACGCCGTTGCCGGGGATCGTGTGGTGCAACTGCCCGCACATGCCGGGCTACGACGGACTGTCGCCCGAACACATGGTCGAAGCCGAGTACGAGGGCCGTGAGCGGATGATGGGTCTGTTGGCTTTCGCGCGGGCAAACTTGCCGGGTTTCGAGAACGCCAAGATGTTGGGCGCGGCCGAGCAGATGGGCATCCGCCAGACGCGGCTGCTGCAGGGCGAATACGTCGTGACAAAGGACGACGTGAAGAAGCGCCGCCACTTCGCCGACAGCGTCTGCCGAGGCCGCGATTACTACACCCCCTACCGGGCGCTGCTGCCCAAGGGGCTCGACAACCTGATCGTCGCGGGCCGGCACTACTCGGTCGAGAGCGAGGCGCAGAAGCAGTCGCGCGAGATCCCGCCCTGCATGAGCCAGGGCGAGGCCGCGGGCATCGCCGTCGCCAAGGCGCTGGAGGCGAACTGCGCGCTGCGCGACGTCGATGTAACGGCCATTCAGAAACAGATGCGCGCACAGGGCGCCGATCCGGGCGACGTGCCGTCGGCGAACGCGCTGGTCGAAGAGCCCGTGGACGCGTGAGGGAGGAACAGATGAACACGCAACACCTGCCGCTCGAGGGCGTCCGCGTCCTCGACTTCACCCAAGTCATGATGGGTCCCTGCGCCACGCAGATGCTGGCCGACTTCGGAGCCGACGTGATCAAGGTCGAGCGCCCCGGCGCGGGCGACCTGTCGCGCAACTTCTTCGGCGAGCCCAGCGAGGAGGCGATGAACAACGCGGTCTTCGCCTCGCTCAATCGCAACAAGCGCTCGGTCGAGATCGACACCAAGTCTGAGACGGGGCGGCAGATGGTTTACGACCTCGTCGCGCAGTCGGACGTGGTGGTCGACAACTTTCGCGCGGGCGTGATGAAACGGCTCGGCTTCGACTACGACACGTTGAAAGAGATCAACCCGCGCATCATCTGCGCCTCCGGCACCGGTTTCGGCGAGGTCGGCCCTTATGCCCACAAGGGCGGGCAGGACGTGCTCGCCCAAGCGATGACGGGAGTGATGGAGAAGACGCAGGACCCGGCAATTCCGAAGTCGATCTATCCCACCACGCTCTGCGATTACACCGCCGGTATGCACCTGGTTCAGGGCATCCTCGCCGCGCTTCTCGGGCGCGAGAAGACCGGCCGGGGTCAGAAGGTCGGCGTGTCGCTCTACGACTCGATGATCGCCATGCAGATGCAGGAGGCCGCGCAGTGGTCGAAGCACCGCGAGGTACTGAACTGGGCCGCCATGCCACTGACCGGGGTGTTTGACACCACGGACGGCGCACTGGTTGTGGTGGGCGCATTCAAGGCGAACCCGCTGCGCGACATCTGCACTGCGCTGGAGATCGAGGATCTGTCGCCCGAGTATCCCACGCTCGCCGTGCAGCGTGCTAACAAGCCGTACTTGCAGGGACGCTTCCGCGACGCCTTCGCCACGAACACCACCGCCCACTGGATCGAACGGCTTGAGGAGCAGGATCTGCTCTGCGCGCCGGTGCGGTCGCTTGGCGAGGCGCTTGACGACCCGCAGACGGCGGCCAACCAGATGCTGCTGGATCTCGAACACCCGTTCTTGGGCAAGGTCACGCTCGTCAGCTCCCCGGTGCACCTGAGTGATGCTCCGGTGGTGGTCCGTCACATCCCGCCGAAGCTGGGGCAGCACACGGACGAAGTGATCCGCGAATTCCGCCTGCACGCGACCGAGCGGCGGGAGGCGGTATGAGCGTCCTTTTCGACGTCCGCGACCACGTCGCCCGCGTGACCATCGACCGGCCCGACCGCATGAACGCGGTCGACGCCGCGACCGAGGCCGAGCTCGACCGCATCTGGGACGAGATCGAGGTCCGCGACGACATCCGGTGCGTCGTGCTGACGGGGGCGGGCGACCGCGCCTTCAGCGCCGGGGCGGATATGAAGGCCAACACCGGGAAATCGGGACTTGAATACTGGGCCACCGGCAATCCCAATGGCTTCGGCGGCATCTCACTACGAACCAGCCTGTCAATCCCCGTCATCGCGCGGGTCAACGGGTTGGCGCTGGGTGGCGGGTTCGAAATGGTGCTGGGCGCCGACATCGTGATCGCCGCCGAGACCGCGAAGTTTGGCTTGCCTGAAGCCAAGGTAGGGCGCCTGCCGCTCGACGGCGGCATGGTGGCGCTGCAACGGCTGATCCCGCGCAACATCGCCGCCGGTCTGATGATGACCGGGCGCACGCTCTCGGCCACCGAGGCTGCGCATTACGGTCTGGTAAATGCGGTCGTTGCGCCCGAGGCACTGGACGAGGAGGTGGACGCCTGGGTCACCGACGTTCTCTCCTGCGCGCCGCTCTCGGTCGCCGCCATCAAGCAGACGGTGCGGCAAACCGCGCACCTCTCGCCGGTGGAGGCCCGTAATCTTCAGACGCCCGCACTGATGGCGGCGCTGGCGTCCGAGGATCAGGAAGAAGGGGTCCAGGCGTTCCGCGAGAAACGCACGCCCGTCTGGCGCGGAAGATAGACGGAGGAGACATGGCGCTCGTCATCCAGAGCCAGTGCATCGACGTGAAGGACGGTATCTGTACCACGTCCTGCCCGGTCGACTGCATCTACGAGGGGGAAAGGATGTTTTACATCCATCCGACCGAGTGCATCGAGTGCGGCATGTGCGAAAGCATCTGCCCGGTCGATGCGATCCGCTACGACGATGAGCTCGACGCCGACAACGCGATCTTCGCCGAGATCAACCGCGAGGTCTTCCTCGCAGCAGACGGCGAACTCGAGGAACCCGGCGGCTGGTACAAGACCGCGCCGCCGATCAAGGATCACCCGCGTCTCGCGCATTACGCCCGCCGCGTGCCCGAAACGCAGGACAGCTAAGGACATCGACATGAAAGGCATCATCGCCGCAGTGCCCACGCCCGTGGACGGGCAAGGTCAGCCGATCGAGGCGCTCTTCGTCGAGCATTGCCGTTGGGTGCTCGACAACGGGTGTGACGGGCTGAACGTGCTGGGCTCGACCGGAGAGGCGAACTCCTTCGACAGCGCGACGCGGAAGACGGTCATGGGCTGGGCCGCCCGCACGTTCGCGCCCGAGCGGCTGATGGTAGGGACCGGCACGCCGTCGCTGGCCGAGACCATCGCGCTGACCGAATATGCCGACGACCTCGGCTACCGCGTCGCGCTGGTCCTGCCGCCATACTACTATGCTCCGGTCTCCGATGCCGGGCTGGTCCGCTGGTACATTGCGCTGCATGAGGCGCTGGGTGACCGCGCGATCCAGATCTACTTCTACAACTACCCGCAAATGACCGGTCTGAAGATCCCGGTCGCGGTGATCGAGGAGTTGCACCGGGCTGCGCCCGAGCGGTTCCGAGGGATCAAGGACTCCTCGGGCGACCTCGACTATTGCCGTGAGATTGTCGTGGCGGCGCCGGACATGGCCGTATTCCCAAGCTCCGAGACCAGTCTTGGAGACGCCACCACGTCGGGCTTCGCAGGCTGCATCTCAGCCACCGTCAACCATTCGGCATCGATCTGCGCCGAGACGTGGCGCACAGGCGGAACGCCCGACCTGCACGCCCGTATCGCGGAGCTTCGAGCAGCCATTGGGCGGCAGCCGCTGATCCCGTCGGTGAAATACCTCGTCGCGCGGAGGACGGGGGAGAGGACGTGGGCGAACACCCTGCCGCCCTTCATCGACCTCGCGCCGCAGGAAAGACAAGCGCTCGATGCGCTGGACCGGACAGAGCCCGCGCTCGCGGGCTGAGACCAACAGGGGAACGACCACATGAGAGACACGCTCGACAGCTTCGAGAACCTGATCGGCGGCAAGTGGGTCGCGGCCGACGACCACCGCCCGAACGTGAACCCTTCCAACACGGAGGACGTGATCGGCCTCTACGCCTCGGCCGACGCGTCGGCCGTGGAGCGGGCGGTGGCAGCCGCGCAGGCCGCACGCGAGGAATGGGCTGCCAGCACGCCGCAGCGAAGGCACGATCTTCTCGACGCCGTGGGAAATGCGCTCGCAGCACGGAAAGAGGAGTTCGGTACTCTGCTCGCCCGCGAAGAGGGCAAGACCCTGGCAGAAGGCATCGGCGAGACGATGCGGGCGTCGCAGGTCTTCAAGTTCTTCGCCGGCGAGGCGCTACGCCAGGCGGGCGATCTTCAGTCGTCGGTTCGCCCGGACATCGACGTGGAGGTGGTGCGCGAGCCAGTGGGTATCGTCGGTTTGGTCACGCCGTGGAACTTCCCGATCGCCATTCCCGCCTGGAAGATCGCTCCCGCGCTGGCCTTCGGCAACTGCGTGATCCTGAAGCCGGCCGACCTGACCCCCGGCTGCGCCCACGTCATCGCCCGCCTGCTGGACGAGGCCGGCTGCCCGCCCGGCGTCTTCAACCTGGTGATGGGCCGCGGCTCGATCGTGGGCGAGGCCATGGTGAACCACCCCGAGATCGATGCGATCTCGTTCACCGGTTCCGTCGCCACCGGCAACCGGATTGCAGAGATCTGTGGCCGGATGAAGAAGAAGGTCCAGTTGGAGATGGGCGGCAAGAACCCGATGGTGGTGCTCGACGACGCCGATCTGTCGGTGGCCGTCCCGGCCTGCCTGAACGGCACGTTCTTTTCGACCGGGCAGCGTTGCACAGCATCGTCCCGCCTGATCGTCCAGAGCGGCATCCACGACGCTTTCGTCGAGGCTCTGACGCGCGAGATGCAGGCGCTGAAGGTGGGCGACGCCTTGGATCCGGCGACTCAGATCGGGCCGGTGGTGGACGAAAAACAGCTACGCTCGAACCTCGACTACGTGGAGATCGCAAAGTCGGAGGCGGCCGAGGTCATCGGCGGTGAACGGCTTGAGTTGGAGACGCCCGGCTTCTTTCAAGCGCCGGCGCTGTTTCTCGGTACCGACAACACCATGCGTATCAACCGCGAGGAAATCTTCGGACCCTGCGGGTCGGTGATCCGCGTGGGCGACTTCGAGGAGGCACTGGCGGTGGCCAACGATACCGACTTCGGCCTCTCGGCCGGCATTTGCACCGGCAGCCTCAAATATGCCCGCACCTTCCGCCGGAAAGCGCAGGCGGGGATGGTGATGGTGAACTTGCCGACAGCGGGCGTTGACTATCACGTGCCGTTCGGAGGGCGGAAGGGATCGTCCTACGGCCCGCGAGAGCAGGGGCGTTACGCGGCCGAATTCTACACCACCGTCAAGACGTCCTATGTCTTCGCGGGTTGAACCGATGAGCGGCCCCGAAGACAGATGGTCGGCGCGATTCCTCGGCCTCGCCGACCACATGGCAGGCTGGTCTGAGGACCGCGATTTCCACGTTGGCGCAGTGATCGTCGGCGCGGGCCACGAGGTCCGCGCCTCGGGCTACAACGGCCTTCCTCGCGGAGTCTCCGCAGACGACGACGCCCGCTTCGACCGCGCCAGCGGCGAAAAGTTCTTTTGGATCGAGCACGCCGAACGCAACGCAATCTACAATGCCGCCCGCGCCGGCGTTGCAGTGGAGGGCTGCACAATTTACGTTAACCGCTTCCCCTGCGCCGACTGCGCCCGAGCGATCATCCAGAGCGGCATCGCGAGAGTAGTTTGCCCGCCGCGTCCTGAGAGGGACGGTGCCCTCGACTACAGCTTCCTGGTATCGGAGCGGATGCTTCAGGAAGCGCAAGTTCCAATCGTCGAGGTCGAACAACCGTGACGCCCACATTTAGATCACAGCAGATCTGACGTCTAAACCTCCGGCGCGCGCGGCGGGCATCAATGCTGGCGATCTGGCCCCTCCCGCCCGGCCGGAGGCGTTTCCACCAACAGGTGCGATAATGGCTCCTTATCAGGAGTAAGGACCTGAGCGTCACATTATTCAGCACCACCCCCTGCCGTTCGGCGATAAGCACATCCGGCCGGTGGCGCGAAGGACTGGGGCATCGCCGTGGCGGCATCTATGTTTTCCGATATATATGCCTCTTGAGGCATACCGGCCTTGGCCGCGTTCCACGGTGGAGTTCTCCGCCCTACTGGAGGAAGGACAATGGCGCATGACTTTCCGGATTTCCGCGCGCGTCTGCGCATGGCGCGCCCAGACATTGGGCCCCGGGCCGAGAAGCAGGCAATGAAGCGGGACCTCGCCCTCGCGTTGCGCGCGCTGCGCAAGCGCCAAGGCCTGACTCAGAAAGACGTGGAGGCGCGCTCGGGGCTAACGCAGCCATTAATCTCTCGGATGGAATCGGCGACCGGATCCCTGCCGACCCTCGAAACTCTCATGAGGTACGCCGAGGCCTGTAATGGGCAAGTAACACTTTCGCTTCGCCCCTTGGTGGAGGGTGAGCTGGCGGATGCTGCGGAGGAGGAGGGTATCGTCCTTCGCTGATCACGCAGCAGAGAATGGCGCTTCGTCGGCGGCTCCGTCTAAAGTGCCGCGGGGCTATCTCGGACTCTGAGGAAGGAGGGCGTACACAGACGACCTCAATCCCGAACTTCTCCGCGTCCAGCCGACAGCACCTGGTGCCAGAACTTGTTCAAGTCAATGGTCAAGAGCACGCCGATGAAAGACAAGAAGACCAGAAGATAGCCCCAGAAACCCATTGCGGTATCCGCTATACGAAGGTTGACCCCTCCAAAGATAGCGACAGCGACGATCGCCAGTTCGCCGGTTCGCCATATTTCTTCGGACGGAAGTTGGCGAGCGCAATGACAACCAGAGTGAAGAGCATGGCCGGCGTCTTCAACAGCCCGCTTTGGCTCCCGAGGCCGATCTGAGCGAAAGCCGCGGTCAGGTAGAAAACCAGCATGAGCGCTACAGCGGTGGGCAGATCGAGCTTGTGCGCGTACAGGAGCGCCCCGCACGACAGGCCTCACGAGGAACACCGCGACAAGGCCCGAAACCAGGCCAGGCACGAAGCTGTGCCGCGTCGTGAAAATCCACAGTATCGGAGATTCGTAGGTCAGGCTCACGAGGACAGCCGCGCAGGCAAGCGAAGCTATGGCCGCGAGAGTGCGCGCCTTGGCTGGAACCTTGCGCAACTGTCCGATCATGCCACTGCCCCTCTGCCACTTTTTCCTGGTATCTGCGCCGATCCGAGCCAGGCGCATAGAGCTCCGGTTTTCTGGTGCCATGCGTAATCTCCCGATGGCCCGGCAGATGGCTCATCTTCCGGCTGAGCAGCGACGGTCATGAACATCCTCTTGATCGTCGCTGCGCCGCCCCCATGAGGACAAGAGATGCATACGCTGAGGCTGGCTCACCTGTCGCATGTGCGGCCGTTCGGCCACTGATGGGCGCACCGTCGCTTCAGTCCGGCGGCGCCCGAAGACATGGCACTTGTGGCGAGATCGCAAAGGCAACGGATGCAGAAAAATCTGCACGCGAATCCGGAGAACCTGCACATGGCGCAGAATTTTTCGCACATCGCGCCGAAGAAACTGCACATAGCGCAGAATTATCTGCACAAAGGAGCTGGTAAAGTGCTGAACTTCAATGAAAATTCTTGCCCTGAAATAATTAGAAATCCCCTGAAAGTAAAGAAAGGCCGGCGGGGCCGGCCCTTTGGAGAATTCAGGGGCGGGACCATATCCACGGCGGGCCGCAAAAATAGGCGGCACGGCTACGGGAAGACTCCTCCATGAGAAGTCCCAGGGCGCAAGGTCGCCCCGCGGCCATTGCTGAAGGAGATCGAGATGTGTCGGCCAAGTCGAAGAGCGAAGTTCTGCACCTGCGCCCCTGAAGAGGACATCGGCTATCTCCGGTGGGAGCTCTGGCGGTCGGCTGGCGCCGAGACGGATTCCTTGGCGGTCGTCGGTTCGATCGTTCCGCCCAGCCTCGACCATGTTCTGCTCGTCGAACGACACGAGGAGGACCTCAACCACTCCGATACCTTTGATGCGGATCTCCATGTCCGGGAAGGCAACAACCTCATCCTGGAGTTCGACTCGGAGCGGACCTACGCCTTCGAATTCAGGGACGGTATCTGGCGGGAGCGAGTCTGGGGCGCGCCCAGACTCGAGGCTATGGCGGACCGTTCCGGGGTGCGCGGCACGATCCGGCGGGAGACGGGAAACGACCGGACATGACGCAGGTCCTCCGGAGCAGGTTCGGATCAGGCGGTCTCGCCCGCCGCCAAGCCGAAGGCGCGGGCCAGCGCCGGCTCCGACTGGGGACGGCCGAACAACCGGAAACGCGACAGATGCGGCAACTGCACGATCCTCTGATCCTCGGCGCCGCGGAAGCAGCGGATTGCGATGTTCCCCCAGCCGGCCGGGAGGGTCTCTTCAAGCCGGGCGTCCAAGAGGTCGGTCACGAGCTTCGCGGCTTGGTCGGAGCAGACGACGAGCGGACCCTGTCGTCCCGGAGATGCGAGCGCTTCGCGCCAGAAGGCCCGGCCGAGCTCCAGCGCGGCCCGTCTCTGGTCCGGCGAGAGGGCGGACCAGCCGTCGCTGCGAAACGGTGCGACGACGCCAGTGAGGACCTGCGCGGGGGCGACATCAAGGAGGGCGCACATGCGCAGGAACTGGTCGGTGAGAGGAGAACGCGTCGTCGCTTGCTCGACTTCGTAAGAGTTGCCCCGCTCGTCCGAGACGACCCGGAGCTCCGCCTCGCGCGGCGGCCGTCCCGGGTTCAGCGAGAGAAACGTCATGTGGCTCCCCTGGAGGGCCGCCCAGGGACAGTAGAGCAGCTTGTAGCCCTGCCGGAAGCCTCCGGCGCGCTCGACCTCGCGGAGGCGCGCCTCCCATGCATCGCGGTCCAGCCGTTCAGACGTCTTCATCGTCGCCCTCCTCCGCCAGCTTCCTGAGTTCCATCTCCGACCGGGCGCGGCTGTCCAGCTCCTCCCAGTTCATCCGCGCCCATGTCGTGCCACGCACGATGCCCCAGCCGCCCCGTCCGGGACTCGGGCGCCGCCAGGCCGGGATCGGCATCTCCTGCAGTTCCCTAAGAGCATCCTCGAATGTCGACACCTGGAACTCGCGGCCCTTCTCCCCGACGGTGAAGCCATTGCGCCGCTCGAGCCCCGGATGGAAGATCGAGCCGTCCCGCGCCTGGGGTACGAACAACGGGTGCACGTAGGACAGCGTGAGGACCTTGCCGTTGTGCACCGGGCGCGCACTGCGCCAGATCGAGGGGAAGAAGCTGTCGCGCCCCTCCAGCCAGGACTTGGCCTCGTGCGCCGGGATCAGCCCGTTCTCGCGGTGGAAGGTCGCGTTCTTGCCCGCCAGCATGTTGCGCATCCGGGACATCTTCACGCCGCCGAACACGGCCAATGCCTCGGGCTCGACCGGGCGGTCATGATCGAGCGCCCAACGGTTTCGAGCGAGCAGCACCGTCGTCTCGAGCTGCGGCGACCGTGTCTCGCCGAGCCAGGCCTCCAGGGGGCAGAGTGCCAGGAACTCCTCTGCCCGCTCGACCCTCTCCCGGAGCCGCGCCGCGATCTGGTCCTCCGTCTCATGCTCGCGCGCCGTCAGGTCGATGCCGTAATGGGCATAGGCGCTCAGGTCATGAAGCATCTGTCCGAGCGGCCAGACCGCGTAGGCGCCGTGCTCTTCGGCCTCGAGAGCCTCGCGCCAGTCGGCGCCCTCGGTGAGGGCGAGGCCGCCGATGACGAACTTCATTCCCTGATCCACGGCTTCCGGGCCGGTGATCCGGGCGAGAAACTCTCCGGCCGATCGCACCAAATCGACCAGCGTCACAGCCGGATCGTTCTCATAGTCGAAGCCTGCAGTGAACTCGGCAATGCGCTCTTCGAAATCCATGTCTCGCGGTGTCCGACGCTCCATTTCAGGCTCCCAGCTTGCTGATCTTCGAAACGAGGTCTGATCGCGCGGCGTCGAGCCGGGTGGCGTTGGTCTTCGCAGACAGCAGCTCCGCCGGCTTTCGCCCCAGGAAATACGCGATCCGTTCGCCGCTGGCCCCGCTCGGGTGCGGGAGCCCGGTAAGGATGCGGTCTTCGGAAACCCCGAGCCTCGGCGCGAGCCACGCCAGGGCCTCTCCGACCTTCGGCCCGAGCGGCACGAAAAGCGCATCGCGGAGGTCCAGCATCTCGGCGCCGAACCAGGTCTCGAGCTCCTGCCGAAGCTGCGGCACCTGGAGCATGGAGGGGGCCCCGGAATAGTTCTTGTTGTCGACAAAGACGGGATATCGGAGGGCCGATGTGAAGTGGACGAGGTCGGAGGCCTCTTCCCAAAGCGCCGCCGTGGTCTCGAGCCCGAGGAGACGAGCCACACCGATGTCGTCGAGCATGGCGACCAGGTTGGCGCGCATGGGGCCCGAGAAGCTGGCATGGACCTTGGCCGCCGCAAGGGCACGAGAGGGGTCCGCACCAGCCCGGAGTTGTCGGTGGCATTCGAGCAGGGCATTTGCCATCTGCTGTCGGCCGGGCGTGATCCCGACGATCACCACCCGCGCCTCCCGGTTCACATGGTCGAACGGGGCATAAGCGACATCGAGCCGCTTCCCGCGATGCAGGCCGGAGGCCATGCGAAGCCGATCCGGGGCTTCGATCTCGCTCCGGAGGTCTGCCTCCGAGAGCGCCTCGATCAGGGGGAGAAACCGGTCGGCGGGAGAAGGAAGAGTTTTGTCCATGGGATCCTCGGTCAGTGAAACAGGGGGCGGCTGGCGAAGGCGACGGTAACCACCTTGCCCTCGGCCGCGACGACGTAGGCGCTGCGGTAGCGGTCGATGTTGCCCGGGATCCTTGCGCCGAGGTCCCGGCGAAGGTCCCGCAGGCTCGCCTTGGAGAGAGCGAATTTCTGCGCGCCCTGCCCCGCATGGCGGCTCTCCCCGTATTCGAGGATCAGACCGATCACCGGCTGGGGCACCGCACGCTGCGCCGCCCGGTGACGCGCATGCTGCGTGAGCTGAAGCGGAGTCTGCTGAACCATGGCGACGCGTCCTCAATGGTGAAATCAATATTCACCACAGACGCTACAGCATTGCCGAGAGCGCGTCAATACTCGTGACACCAAAAATCACACAAGACGCTTATCGGGGCCTTTCGCTGACGCACAATCCGCCAACATGGGATTCAAACCGGCTTTCCCGCACCTCCACGGTCCGCTACGGCGCGGTGCGGCCGCGAACCGGGGAACCGCCCTGGCTTCGAGCCTGGCTTAACCGAGGAGATTTCGCATGAACCCAGAGATGACCCGCTTCTTCGCCCTGCTCGGCCGTGCGCCCCAATCCGTTCAACGATGTTTTGATCGCGAGAAATGCTGGATGGACGGCGTCGCCCTCGAACATATTGTCGGGCATGGCTCGTCGGGAGAACGCAGCATGGCGCGTTTCTTCCGGGATGTCTGGAAAGGGCAGTCGCACGACCAGGAGCCTTTCCTGCTGATCGACGCCCATGGACCGCTCGATCGCGATTATCGGGAAATCATTGCTGCATGGATCCTTGATCCATGTTGGCCGTGACAAGCCGGCGCGGGGGCGACTTCGGTTGCCGCTCGCTCGCCGGGCGATGGCGGAGCCCCGAATGAAGGGGTGAGGGAGCGGGCCTCGGGGACGGTCCCTCCTCGGGGCGTCGAGGAGGCCTGCGGCGGGCCCTGGCTCCTGGAGAGCGAACGCCGAGAACCCAGCATCGGGAGGAGATCAGCAGGGGCGCTCTCTCGCCCGCTGTCCGGGCCGGTCGTCTCTGCGAGACCGTCCAGACAGCGGGGCCGAGAGCGAGCCCGGGGACGGTCGACCAGGAAGACGGGCCATGACGGGCCGTCAGATCATCCCAGGAGGCGTCACATGCCTGTTTCCACCTCTCTCCAACCCGGCTGGTCTCTTGCGCCGGACCTCGTCGCGACACGGGACTTCCTCGCCGAGCATGCGAGGCGCTCCTGAATGCCGCAGGGCGTCTTGGCGGCACCAGAGGCGCCGCTACGGCACTCTCTCTCATAGAAGAGGCGCGCCGCGTGCGCATGCAGACCCGGGTCATGGACCGGGCGCTCGTCGCGCTGTACCGGCTCCTGGCCCTCGACAGCGTCGGTGACCCGAATGCGCTCGAGCCCGTCTCTTCCGGAAACGCACCATAACGCCCGCTGGAGGTCCCGATGGTGGGATCGAATCCAGGGCCTCGGGCGCGAATCCGAGTGCGGCGAGGGGCCGACCACGTCGCGTGACCGCGTTGCTTCGATTCCGCCTGTGCCAGAGCGGCGTCATATCATCTTGGGATTGCATCGCGCGCACCTCCGGTAGATCGTCGGAGCATGTCGAAGATCCTTGTTCCCTCCCGCGGTCTGTCGGATTGGCGCCGCCTGTTGGCTGACCCCCAGAAGCACTGGCGCGCCGGCTTCTCAGCAATGGCAGCCGCGCGCTCATGGGAAGCCGCCGACGGCCTGCCGTCAGAGATCGCCAAGATCCTCGGCGCCCAGGCCGACCTGATCTTCGCCATTCCCGAACACAAGGTGCCGCTGCCGGGCGGGCGACGTGAGAGCCAATGCGACGTCTTCGCCTTGGTGCGCGTGGCGGAGCGCACCGTCGCCCTCGCTGTCGAGGCTAAGGTTGCCGAGCCCTTCGACAGGACCATCGGGGCGTGGCTCGCGGACGGTTCCGCAGGAAAACAGCGGCGCCTCGCGGCGATCTGCGAGATTTTAGGCTGCCCGGAGCCCCCCCCGGACCTGCGCTACCAACTCTTTCATCGCACCGCCGCGGCCGTCGTCGAAGCCAGGCGGATGAACGCAAGCGCGGCCGCCATGATCGTTCATTCGTTTTCTGGGGAACATCGGTGGTTTGAGGATTTCGCGGCATTCTGCGGTTTCCTCGGCCTCAAGGCCGTACGGTCGGTGCCACTGATGCACAACCTGCCGGACGGGCGCGAACTCATCCTGGGCTGGGCGACGGGAAACCAACGGTATCTCGCCGAAGGCACCTCGGATGGTCCGGAGGCGGCTCCGTGATCTCGCCAGAAAGCTCTTGCCGATACGCCTTCAGGACCGCATCGCTTTGCTTGGCTCCGCATGGCCTTGACCAAATATCGGCCCACGGCGATCGAGGAAGATCCGACGCTGCGCTCGGAAATGATCCAACCTCATGATGGGCAAGAAGCTGCTTCACGATGCCGACCTGATCGACTGGTGGGAAGAGGAACGCTGGTCAGGGAAGGAAGCCTGTGAAAGCGCGCGATCCGAATTGTGGGGTTATTCGGAAGAGGCGGTGGCAGAAATCGCCTACGATCATCTTTTCCGAGAGGACTCACATGAGCGGAACATCTTGGAGAAAGCCATCAGCTTCAAGATCCAATCGGTTGAAGCAAGGCTCACACAGCGCATTGCTCTCGAAGTCGAAACCGGACCTGCTTCCCCCGGGGTGTCCCTGACGGATTACGATGGCTGGTCGGTGTGGGACATTGGCGGTCTCGTACTTGGCGGCAGTTCTGCCGGTGCGACGGTCGCGGTCGGCAGCAGAGTGGCGCCTGCGATGCTGGGCGCCATCGGCATAAGCACGCTGGTCGCTCCCGTCGCCATCGCGGCCGGCGGTCTCGCTCTGGCCGTCTCGGCCTACACAGTTTCGGGCAACAAGCGCCGCTCCTACGGGGAAGCGCTGAAGGCAGGCATCGAGCAGGCGCTTCTGTCTCAAGCAAGTCCTGGGGCATCGGTGCTGTCCCGGCATTTCGCCCGGCTCGATCTCCTACTGCAACAACGCCGGAGAGAACCTCTGTGAGCTACATCTTTGCAATACCTCCCCAGTACCAGGCGCTGTTCGAAGCCGGCAAGCTGATCCGCCGGGGAGCTCTATTGATCAACGCCGAGGGCGGCGGGATCGTGGCTCATCTGCAGGAGACTTCTGCTCTGGCCAAGATCGCCGGCAGCCTTGTCAATCCGCTGGCGATGGTCTCCCAGGTCGGCGGGCTGGCGACCGGCGCAATCAGCGTGGTGCAGAACGAGCAGATCAAGCACCGCATCGAGACGATGCAGCAGATGCTGGGCATGATGCAGGGCTTGCAGGTTGCCACGCTCGCGACGTCGCTCGTCGGACTCGGGGTCTCCGCGGCCGGCACCGCGCTGGTGTGCCAGCGGATCGAGACGTTGAGACGCGAGCTTCAGCATCTGGGGGAAGACGTGGTCGCCTTCCGCGACGAATGGCGCATGACCGATCTGCAGAACCTGCTGGACCGCGCCATGACGCGCGTAGAGAGGATCGGGACCGCCCGGTCTCGGGCCAATGCGCGAGCCGTATTGGAGGAAGCGGACCCGGTGCTCCACGAGACGTTCAACGCGATGATGAGCCGGGGCAAGATCCTTATGGCGGCGGACGCTATCTCCGTCGATGCGCTCCGCATCGTCCTCGATGGGTTGTCGATTTCCGGCAGCGCCAGAACACGGGCCCTCTTCCTCTTGGATGAGCCGGAAGAGGCGCGGACAAGCGCGGAAGCGCAGACGATGGCCATGACACAACTCACGCTTGCGATGCCGGCGGATCGACTGGCGACGAAAATCGCCGATGTGTCGGTGCCGAAGGACGCTGCTTTGCAGATCGCGTCCATCATTTCAGAGACGCGCCACCGTACGGCCAGCATCCCGAGTCTCATCGACCATCTTGCTGTCCGCGACATACAGCCGAGCGCGTATCTCGCGGCGGCCGAGGAGGAGGCGGAAGCCCCCCTGATGTTCTTTCCGGTCTCGGAACCCCGAACTCCGTCGGCCTCGGCAGGAGGAGCGTAAAACGGGGTGCAAAAGGGTCTGGTGGGGAGAAGTTGAACAGGAGACCCGAAAATGAGCCGGGTTACGATGTAGGAGGCGCGGGTTTCCGCGAGCCATACTTCGAGGCCGGTGCCCACAGCCAATGCCTGGTGTTGCCTCCAAGAGATCTGGCCACGCCGAAGCTGCCGCCCGGCGAAGCGGCCGAAGTTCAGCCGCCCCTTGTGATCCATCACGAAGGGTAGCGGGACCGGCTCGCCGTTTCCCGCGCCGTCGGTACCTCCGATCCAGCCCGCGCTCATGCCGAAGGCGGCAGGATGCCCTTCTGCGCCCAGGTAGAGATGGAAGAGCAGGCTCCGCCGTTCTCCCACCGTCGTTTTCGCCTCGATCCGGTGTAGTCGAACGCGAGCCCGCGTCATTTTATGCGCCCGGGCCACCGGTCTTCTCCACGAGCTCGAGGAGGATGTCCCAGTCCTCATGCGCGAAGACGTCGGCTTGGGCCTTCCGGTAGAGCGCCTTCCGCTCGAGGATCATCCGTTCCTCGACATCGCTCTCCCCTCTGCCACCGCATCCTCGGGGCAGACGGGGCGAAGCAGCGCCTCAAGGATTTCGAGGGCCTCTGCATTCCAGTCGGCGCTCGCGCTCCATATCTGCTCAGCGACTGACTTTCTGACCTTCGCGGCCTCCCGCGCCGCGGCGTCATCGGCGTCGCCGCCGAAGGCGTCGGCGAACTCGATGTTCCGGTAGAGCCCCGCGCGCGAGAAGTTGGCACTCCCGGAGATGCCGCCGTGCTCGCTCACGACGATCTTCGCGTGCAGCCGGCGGTCGTCTTTTACCCCCATGACTTCGCGGGCGCGGGTGGGGTCAAAAATGCGTAGGTCGATCCTGCCCGCGCGGATCGCGTCGGCCGCCAAGATCGCTTTCAGATCGGCAGCATCCTCGACGGCCAGCCCGTTCTGCGACAAGAAATAATCTCTGGCCGCCTCGGCCACAGGCTTGCCTCGCCCCGAAAAACCACGCGCATTCCCCGTATCGACGCCGAAGGCGATCCGCACATGGGCATCATCACGGGCGGAGATGTCTCGGATCTCGTGCAGGATGATCGACAAAGACGAGAAGAAGTCCTGGTAACCCGTCACGATCAGGCACTTGCCGCTGGCAAGGTGCGGCCGAACGATCTCGATGACCGGGCGCGCTGCGTTCGTCGCGGATGCGTAGGTCTCCCGGCCTACCGCCTCCACGCTCTCCATCGCTGTCGAGTGCGAACCGACGATACGACGTGCGCGCGGCTTCAGCCAATCCGGAACCCAGACCATTCCCTCACCCCAATCTTCATCCGGAGCATTGAAGAAATTCAACCGCAAGGGAAGGTGCAAGGACCGGGCTCCTGATCCCCGGCCAGCAACCTCGCGCGGATTTTGCCGGGATTTTTTCTTCCGGGCTTCCGGAAGCAGCCAATCTTCTCTGCACATCCCACTGCACCGAAAGGACCACAACTTGCAGAACATACAATGGAAACAAGCGACTGCTGTTGGCACCCGCATAGTGCCCGCCGAACGGGTGGTTGATGGGATACTGGTGAACCCACAAAATCCACCTGCGTCCGCAGATCACGCCGACCGTGACATCGAGGAGCTGCTGATCTGGTGGCGGCTTCCCTACATCGTAACACGCAACGATGAATACCATGTACGCGTTCTCAACGAAGGCGCGCACGACCGGACCCATTTTCTCGGCAGGTATGACACGGTTGAAGCGGCAGCCGCCGCCGCCAAGCGCTTTCATGACGAGGCTTATGTTGTCGCCGTGCCGGGTAGGAACGGGTGACCGCGGCGCTGGAGAAGTCGTCTGGGCGAAGACTCCGCAGGTTCCGGGAAGCAAAGTAGGCTCCGGCGGCCGCGAACAAACTAATCCGAACATCGCACACTACCGCCCGAACCGGCCTGTTCCGCCTGCTCGTTCGCGGAATGAAGACCTCATGCCATGTCGGAAATGGCCGTCATCGGATAGTGCCCCAGGGTTTGGTGTAAGAGGCCGCGCGCGGAGCCCCCGGCGTAGCGCAGCGCGCGGCCGGGCGTGACGCTGGCGGCCATCGCCGATCTTCGAGATGGTTCGGGTTGCGAGACTCGAAACCAAAGACGGAGATGACGATGACCGACGACAGAATGGCGCTGCTTGATCTGGTTGAAAAGCAGGCTGATGGAGACCTCGTGCGCGAGATGCTGGCGTTCGCGGCCGAGCGGATCATGGAAACAGAGATCGAGACGAGAACAGGCGCGGCCAAGGGCCGGAGCTCCGAAGGCCGCCAGCCGCCCGGATCGGATCGTCGATTCAAACAGGCAGCCGCGCGCTTCTTTCACTGCCGTGCGAACCCATCCTCCCTCCATCGGCGTGATGCGCCGGACACCCGCTTCCATAGGAGGATTTCACTTTGCGAGTTCACGAATCTACCGTCACATCCGCCGACCACCGCCTCGACGCGATCGCCGCTATATCGGGCGTCGATCCGGCCATGATCCAATTTCTGAGAGAAGCGGCGACCTCGCGCTGTGGATCGCCGCTTCCGAGCGGGATGCGTCGCGGTTCAATGCGCTACTGTTTTCAGAATTCGGGCGACGCCGCGTGGCGCCATGGCCTCTTGTATTGCGAAGGCATCGCGCGTCACCCGGACGTGCCGATGGAAGTTCATCACGCATGGTGCATGGATCCGAAGACAGGCCGTGTGGTGGACCCGACGTGGAAGAAGCCCGAGGACTGCACGTACCTCGGCATTGCGGTTACTCTTTCAACGCTCGCCGCATGCCAACTGGACTGTGGTCACTACGCCTTGCTCGATCACGGCCGCGGTTTTGAGACCGACATCGCTCGCCGGCTCCTCGAAGGTCAGACCCAAGCCGAAGCGTACGTTGCCAACGTTCGTGCTTCCGCTCGCCTGAAGAACCTTAGGCGAAGCCGAGGACGCCGCTGAATCGCCTCCGGCCGCGCCGCGGGCCGCCGGAGGCGCTCAAGTAATGAGGCGAGGCATCAGCCTCACGGCCCGGTACAAAGAGCGTGGGGCTGGCGCTTCAATATCCTGCCCTACGAAACCCGCGGAAGGCTGCTCAGAACCCATCCGAGCTGGGTCCTGGAGCCGATGCGGTAGACCAGCCCCGCCGGGACCGTAGCCGCCTTTAACGGGCGCGGCACCTGGACCGGACTTCTCGACCTCATCGCCGCTAACCCAGACCGCGCCGACCAGCAAAAAAAGGAGGAGGAAGCTGCCGCTGTCGCGCCGCCTCGCCCCCGGGTGGTGCCGGTGGCACCCGGGGGCGAGGCGGCGCGACAGACGCCAGACTTCGGGAGCCATCGCCAAAAGATGGAGTTCTCGACGATGACTGACACTGCAATCACCGCCATCTCCCTGCCCTCCTGGGCACGGTCCGCCCGTCCGGGCATGATCGTCCGCTTCGCGTTTCCGTATACCGAAAGACGGCGCTGCAAAGTGCGGCCATGCCTCCTTGTTCATGTTGATGCTGCGAGCGGAGAAGCCGTCGTGGCATATGGCACCAGTCGCCTCTGGGGCCCTGAGCCTTCCCAGCATGCTGTGCGCCTCGACAGACAAGAGGAATGGGAGGCGGCAGGCCTCAACGAGCCGACCCGGTTCCAGTGCGACCGCCGGATCCGCGTCTCCCTCGCCGATCGCCGGTTCCGCTCGGGACCCGATGGTAAGCCGCCCCTGATGGGAGAGCTCCCCTCCTTTCTCGTTCGGCGCGCGTGCCAGATCTATGCGTCGCTCCCGGCGGTCCCGCTCTCGGAGGAAGCCGAAGGCATTCATCCCGGCCCCCAGACGGTGAAGCGGCAAAGCCGCTTGTTCGCTCGCCCCGGCCGGCGCGACAAGACGAGCAAGACGACGCGCTCTGCGTCCGGCAACGCACGGCTCGGCCAATCGGGCGGATCGAAAAAGACGCTGACAATCGTCCCCTGAGCAGCACGCGTCGCTCGCCGGCCCTCCTGGTGAGGCCGACGATCGGCCCCCGCCGCTCCAGAGCCTTCCCCACCAAAACACCAAGACAGGCCGGGCCCTCCCGCGTCTGCCGCATGCATCCGGCAGCGGTGCATGCGCTTGACCGCCCGATCCCCGGGCGGCGCTGCCGAAAGGAGGCTACATGCCCTACCATCTTTCCCGCCGGTCCGCATTCGCCGAGCTGGTGACATTTCTCTGGTCAAACGAGCAGAGCGTGCAGAACGCTGCTTTGTTGCTCGGCGGATCCCAAGCTCTATGGCGCATCCAGCGCCTGCTCCGCGACCTGGCTTCGTCGCCGCGTCTCACCCGGCGGCTCGCCCGAGAGCTTCACGTCTATCACGAGCTGCTCGCGTTGCGGCTCGTCGGGGACCCGGACCGACTGGAGACCGTGCTCTGCGACGAGCTCGATCCCGACGACCCGATCGTCGAGGATCTCTGTCTCCTCGCCGACCAAGTGGGAGATCATCTCGCTCGAGCCGAAGCAGAAGCCGACGTTTTTCTCGTCGCCGCCTGAGGCTTCGGGGCAGGTCCCTGGGACGCCCCTGCCCGACGGGACCTCACACATCCACACAACAACGGCCGACGGGGCAGTCTCCGTCGGCGTACTCGTCTCGGCCGTCAGAGTCTCCAGACGGCCGGACTTTGAGCGCCAAGTTGCAAAGTACTGGTGATCGCCAGTCGCTTGCGCGCCGGAGACTGCCACATGCAGCACATGCAGAAACCCACCACCATCGACACCGTCATCGAGCCAGACGTGTCGAGCGTCGTCGCCCCGAGCCCGGCCGAAAAACGCGCCGCGGCTTTCCTCGCCCAACACGGCGACGCCTTGGTGCGTCTCCTCTCGGCAATCGCCGGGCCCGAGGGGCGGGCCGCCGCGGCACACCTGCGGAAACAGCCCTCGCGGCTGCGGTTCCAAGAGGCCGCGGAGTTGCTCGCGGCAGCACCCGTCGCTGCCCGCCCCGGGGACGAACCCGATCTCGACGCAGCAACGCGCTTTTTCGGGGCACGGCTGAGCGACCTCGCCGCCGAGCTGGCATGACGATAAAGCCGGCCGCTCAACGCGGCCGGCTTCTCCGTGTTCGGCTTCGACGCGGTGACGCACGTTTGCATTCAGCCGATAGCCCCGTGACCATGCCCGGACGCGGGGCACGCCCGAGGCTTCATGCGGCGAGGGACCTGTCGGCGGCATGTCGGCTCCCGATTATGTATTTTTATCACTTTTTCTCAATGACTTGTATTGAAACCGTCGGCGCTTTTGGGCGCCTTGTCTGGACGGTTTGATCCCGCCTCTCGGTTTTTTTCAACGACCCAACCTTCTCTCCATCGAAATCGAGAGGAGCCCGAGATGGCGAAGAAGAACATCACCCGACCGGCGACCGCAGAGACGGCGCTGCTTTCCGACATCCGCGTGGGCCGGGGCCGCGACAAACGGCGCCTGTCGGACGAAGAATGGAACGCGCTCGTCCGCATGCTCGCCATTAAGACTGACCCGGAGAGCTTCGATGTCCGGTCGCTCGCGCCGGAAGGCAGCTATCTTGCGCGTCTCTTGCGGCACTTCGACGAAACCGACATTTCCTACGCTATTCCGTTGATGAAGCTGGTGATGGTGGCGGCCTCCTGGCTCACCCAGCGCGGCGCGACCCTCGAGGTGCCCGGGCTTGGAGACATCGTGCCGACGCACTGGATCATCGGCCTTGCGGAATCAGGGGAGGCGAAGACGCTCGCCTCCGACGAGGTCATGCGGATCCTGTCGCTCGACGGCGAGTGTCCCGTCTCTCAGCTCGCCGCGCCCGGCAGCGACGCACAGTGGATCGACGATCTGGCGGAAAACAACGGCAGCTACTGGTTTCAGGACGAGGTCGGCAAGTTCTTCAACAAAGTGCTGACGAGCGCGAATTTCCTGCGGATCAAGCCCTGGATGCTCGACGCCTATTCCCACAAGCCGATCAGCAACCGGTTGAAGGGAGAGACCCAGAAGCGCGTCATCGAGCGCCCGATGTTCACCTTTTTCGGGCTGACCGTCTCCAGCACATGGAAGATGGATATCGATCTCTCAAGCATGCTCGACGGGTTCTGCCAGCGCATGACCTACTTCATCGCGCCCCCGCGCACCGACACGGACATGTTCGACCACTACCTGTACTTCACCGGCCCGAAGACCGAGGAGCGCCGTGCCGATCTTCACGAGCTCTGGCAGGCGCTCTGCTGCCAGGAGGGCGCGGCGGGATCCTACACACTGAACCCGGATGTCCTGCCGTATCTGGAGGAGTGGTGGCGGAGCCTCCGCGCGACCTGGGGCGACACGTCCTTGCCGAAATCCTTCATCCGCCGGACCGGCTTCTCGCTCATGAGATATTTGCCGGTGCTGCACTTTCTTCTCGGCAAAGCACGGCACCCGATCGACCTGGAGACGGCAGAGCTCGCGACCCGCTTTGCCGAGTATCACCTCCAGAGCACGCTCGCCCTCTTTCAGGACTACCACCAGAACGGAACGGGGCAGGTGCAGAAGGTTTTCACGCTACGCAACCAGCTCCAGGCTGAGGGTAAACCGGCCACCGTGCGCAACATCAACCGTAAGCTGAGCACTGGGCAGCGCGCCAACCTGCCGGCAGCACTGATCCGGGAAATCGTGGCAATTCTTAACAAGATCGAGGAGGTGCCGGACCTCATCTCGGCGGACATGAAGCGGCCGCAGAAGAGCGGGGCACTGGTCGCACGGCTGGAAGAGATCCGTGCGCGTCTGAAGAAGACCGAGCGCAAGCGGAACGAGCGCCGCCTGCGGAACCTGCGCAAAGCCTATCTTCAGGACCGCGATTGTTTCGAGAATGCCATGGCCGAGTCCCGCGATGGCCCCGTCGAAGATCGCGAGGAGGATGTCGTCCTGATCGAGGAGGACGCGCGGAACGTGGTCGAGCTGTCGACGCGCCGTTCGGGAACGTAGCAAGCGTTTCGCCCTCGCATCCTTCCGTCCCCTGCCCTACCCCGCGATGCCGGCGCTCCACCTGCGAGCGCCGGCAAGCGATCCCGTGCGTGCGAGGCGCATGCCCTGTCCCAGGCGGGGTCGAACCGCATGCTGACGCGGTTTCACGCATTTCCTTGGGAGCCCGCTCGCGGGACCCATCTCCCCGTCGCCACACAACGGAGAGAGACATGCTGCTGCCCCCCGACGACATCCTGACGACCGCGGAAGCCGCCGTGGAACTGCGGTGCAGCCCGCGGCAGGTGCAGCGCCTGCTCAAGGCGGGCCTGCTCGACGGCACGTTCCGCAACGGCCGCTGGCAGACCACCGCCCTGGCGATCTGGCGCTACAAGGGGATCGAGGCCGATATGACCCGGCTCTGGCTCGATCATTGGCGGGAGGCGTCGGCCGATGACCTTTCGTGAAATGTCCAGATATCAATGCCTTGCCGCATCGGGGGAGAATGGCCGGTCTCCATTGGGTGGGAATGCAGGCGCCCCGTTTCTCCCCCGTGTCGCGCCTCGTCTCCCCGGGTCCGCCGGGGGCGCGAGGGGACGCGGCGCGGCCGCCCCTGTCGCGTCTGCCGCCTCCTCCGAGGCCTGCGTCTGAGGCGCACGCAGGCCTCGGAGGAGGCGGGCAGCCCCCCCAACAAGGAGACGGACATGTTCGATGACACAACGCAATGCTGCACGGGAGACACGGCCGACCTGGTCCGGCTCCTGAGGCTTTCGCCGATGCCGGCGCAGACGCGCACCCACACGATCGCATCGGTGCGCGATCTCCGGAGCGCGATGGACGTAGACGGGGAAGTGCGGGTCCCGGACCTCGCGCAGGTCCTCGCGGATCCGGAGGCGCTCGGCGACCGGCTTGGCGAGCGGAAGAGCCAGATCCTCTCCGATGTCCGCCGGGCCCTGCGTCACTGGGACAACGCGCCCCGGCGTCGGCTGGCGCTGCGCCTGGGCATCCGTCTCCCGGATCTCGACGACGCCAAGGAGGCGGCCCGGGCCCTGTTTCCCGGCGACAAGGCGAAACGCGCCTGCGACGCGATCGACGCCTTCGCTTCCTATCAGGGGACGTCGCCCGGCCGGATCACGGCCACCGCAGTCGCGGTGGAGACGGCCCTGCGCGCGGCTGCGCCCGAGGATCTCGGGGTCGCTGCGGTCAAGAGCCTGGAGAACAAGCGGGCCCTGATCCGGGCGGCGGTGAAGCTCGTCGATCCGGTGGCCGTCTCCGGGCGCGAAGCCGATCTCGGCCCCCTCCGGCGGGACTGGCGCGAGACGGTGGATCTCTTGGTCTGGATGACGCCGCACCATGCCAAGGCCGAGCGCGCGGTCCACAGACGCCTGGCGGTCTGCGCCGACCGGGCGGGTCACGGGCCGGGCGAGGTGACGGGAGACTTCTTCGAGGAGTTCGGCGAGCGGGAGCTCCTGACCCATGCGACGAGCCATGGCGAGAAGCTCCGCGGGGCAGCGCGGCTCTGGAACTCGGCCCGGGACGCGGGCCTTCTCGTCGCTGAGGCCTGGCCGGTCGAGCTCGACAGACGGCGCCTGCCGGATGTCGCCTGGGGCCAGGTGCCCGCCGGCATTCGCGCGCCCTTTGACGCCATGATCGCCGGGGCTGCCTCGCCGCAGGCCGACCTGTCCTGGTCGGATGCCATTCCCGGCGAGGACGAGGAGGACGAGCTGGGACTGGCCGCGCTCACGGCCGAGGATGTCCCCTCCGAAACGATCCTGTTCCGGGAGAAGGGCACGCTGCGCAACTGGCAGGATGCCGTCAAGCGGACCTGGCACGCGTCGCTCCACGACGGTCGCGTGACCCGGAAGCCCGAGACGCTCGCCGAGCTGTTCCGCAAGGACTGCCTCCTGGCCGTGGTGCGGGCGATCCGTAACGCCCGGCGGGCGCGCTGCGAAGCCCAGGCCGAGACTTGGGAGGAGAACGTCAGGGGCAGGTACGAGTGCTCCCTCGTCCAGGCGCTGGTTGCGGTCGGGCGGGCCCACGAGCTCGAGGATTCTGCTCTCCAGCCGGCGGTCGACCTGACCTACAAGCTCGACCCGAGCATCGTCGGCACCAAGCGGCTGCCCGACGGCACCGTGAAACACGTCTACGAAGCACGGCGGATCGGCCCGCGCCACGCGCGGATGCTGCGGCAGTTCAACGAGGCCTCCGCCCTCGGGCGGTGGTTCGAGGTGCCGGAGACCCTCTGGGCCAAGGCGTGCAAGCCGCTGCGTCTCGGAAGGAGCCCGCAGCCCCGGCACATCGCCCTCGCCCGCTCTGCTATCCTCGCCCGGCTCTCGCAGCGGGTGGCACCTCTCCGGCGAGAGAACCTCGCCCGTCTCCGGATCGGGGGAGAGACGCCGCACATCCGCCTGCCCGTGGGCCGCGGCCATGGCTGGCTGATCCTTCCGGCGCGCGAGCTCAAGAACCTGCGGTCGATCACGGTGCGGATCGATCCGGAAACCGTCGAGATGCTGCGCTCCTGGCGCAAGCATTTCCGGCCCGTCGCGCTCGCCCGGGCCGGCAGCGACGCGGACAACCCGCATCTCTGGCCCGGTGCCGAGACAGTTCGCCCCGAGCTGGGCAAGACCGGCCGCTACGCGGACGGCCATGGCTACATCACGCTGAACGCGATGAGCCGGGCGTTCGGGCACCACATGCGCCGCTGGGCGCGGCTCGACATGGATCTCCATGTCATGCGGCACATCGCGGGCAAGGTGATCCTCGACCAAGATCCGAGCGCGATGGCCCTCGTCCAGGAGATCCTGGGCCACAAGAAGATCGAGACGACGCAGGCCTATTACGCCGAAGTCAACGGCCTCGTGGCGCAGCGTCGCTACCTCGAGCTGCTCGATCAGGCGACCCGCCGGGCGCTCGGAACGCTCACGTTCACGTTCGACGATCCCAAGGAAGAATAGGAGATCCCCATGGGACAACATCGCCTGTCCCTGCCTCCGGCCGATTGGCCGGAGGAGCTCAAGACGCGGTTCGAGGCCGCGATTTCCGACAAGTCGACGCACCAGCGCAGGCGGCTCAGCCAAGCGTTTGGGCGCTGGCTCAAGCTGGCGGCCGACGAGGGCATCGCTCCAGCGGAAATCGATCCCGATCTCGTCGAGAGGCGGATTGGCACACTCCGCAAGGAGCAGCAGACCGCCCTCCGTCAGATCCTGAGGTTGGTCTGGCCCGGCTGCGATCCTGGCCCGCGGCGCGTCCGTGTTCCCCAGCCGACGGAGCTCGAGAAGCTCGCGCGCGAGATCGACCGGAATTGGCATCGCCTGCCGCCCGACTGGCAGGCCGCCGCCGCTCCGGGTCTGCGGATCGATCCTGACGGTCTCTCCAGCGGCATCCTGATCGAGACCTGGGCGGCCTCGAGGCTCAAGAGCGCCCTGCAGCGCACCTGGGCCTTCTTCGATTTCTGCCGGGAGAGCGGGCTGCCTCTCCGCCTCGACCGCGACACGGTCCGTCGGCGCCTGGATCAACGGCAGGACCTCTGGCGACGTGACCAGATCAGCATGTCGACAGCCCTCATCGAGCTCCAGTCCCTCCAGGCGCTAACAAGGAGCGTTTTTCCCGAGAAGAACTGGTCCTGGATGTCCCCGGCGATCCGCAGGCTGAAGACGCGTGTCGCGCTCGAACCCACCCGCAACGCGTCCCGGGTGGTCGAGCTCACCGAGCTCAAGGCGCTGGCGGATCAGGCCGCGGTCTCGGCGCGAGACCTGCGCGAACGCTCCAGGGGCCAACGCGACCGCGACAAGGCGCTGAAGCGGGCCCATGCGGCGCTCGCGATCGCTCTGCTGGTAAACTCGCCCGTGCGGGTGGGCAGTCTCGCCACCCTGGACCTGCTCCGGAACTTCGATCCCAGGTTCACGACGTTCTTCCTCGAGGCGTACGAGACGAAGGATCGGCAGCGGGATGTCCGCGCCATTCCCCCTGCCCTGCGACGGCAGTTGCGCGCCTATCTCGACCTGCATCGGGCCGCCGTCGCACCGGATGGCGAGCATCGCCTGTTCGTCGGCTGCCGCGGCAAGCCGCTTGCGAAGGAGTATCTATCGCAGGCGATCGGCGACCTCACGAAAACGCATCTGAAGTCGCGGGTGACCCCGCACGTGATCCGCAATGTCGTCGCAGGCTTCATCGTCTCGGAGGCGCCGGACGAGGCGCGACTGGCCTCGCTCGTCCTGCAACATCGCGACGAGCGCGTCACTGCGACCTACAGCCGGGGCGCCACCCAGATCGCCGCGGGGCGCAAGCTGGGCCAGGCGACGGAGCGTGCGCGGGAGACGGTCGTGAAAGACGCCCCTGCCCGGCCGACGCGTCACCGCCGTGCAGGAAAAGCCCGGGAGGTCCGGAAGGCGATGCCCGCGCAGGGAACGGTGCGACGCCGGAGAAGTCCCGGCGGGAGCGCACAGCCACCGGTGTTCGTCAATGGAGTTGTCGCCCGTACTTATTTCAGGCTGCTCGTTCGGCGGGGCCGGTCATGGAGCCGCCGCCGCCAGCTTTGTTGGAGAGCGCGTCGGCGGCTCCATGACCTCCGCTTCGGACCTCCAGCCGTTCCGGGTTGAGCCAGACGGAGCCAATGGGGTTCCAGTTTCGCGTCTTGCCTGACCATCGTTCGGGGCGGGCAGCGCGGGCGCATTGATAAACCTGGTGGCGCGCAGCGAGGAGCGACTGGTCGTCGCCGCGGTGGCGCTGGTCGGGCGTCACGAAGCGGAGCGCGCTGTGGCGGTGCTCGAGGTTGTACCAGCGCACGAAGCCCTGAACCCAGAGCCGAGCCTCGTCAACTTTCGCGAAGCCTCGGGTCGGCCAGCCTGGCATGTACTTGCAGGTCCGGAAGAGCGCTTCCGAGAAGGGGTTGTCGTTCGACACGCGTGGGCGGCTGAACGACGCGATCACGCCGAGCCGCTCCATCGTGGTCTTCATGGTCGCGCCTTTCATCGGACTGCCGTTGTCCGCGTGCAGAACCAGGGGGCTCGTGAGGCACTTCTCGCCCCAAACCGCGCGTTCGAGCACCCGGGCGGCGAGGTCTGCCGTCTCGCGCTCGTAGACCTCCCAGCCGACGATCTTGCGGCTCCAGATGTCGACGATGAGATAGAGGTAGAAGAACGCTCCCGCGATCGGCCCGGGCAGCCAGGTGATGTCCCATGACCAGACTTCGCACGGCGCCTTTGCTTCGAAGCTGGTAGGCGGCTTGCGCCGGCTTGCCGGCCGGGCGCGTCCGCGCCGGTGGTTCTGGCCGCGCTCCCGCAAGACCCTGTAGAAGCTGGATTCCGACGCGATCCAGGTGCCGCGGTCGGCCAGCCGGGGAACGATCTGGCTGGGCGGCGAACTGGCGAACTCCGGCGTGGAGCAGGTCGCGACGATGAGGTCGCGCTCCTCCTCGCTCAGCCGGTTGGCAGGCGCGGGGCGTACAGCCAAAGGGCGGCGGTCCTCGCGGATCCCGCCCTCGCCATCCCTCCAGCGTTGCAGTGTGCGGGCACTGAGACCGAGTTCGGCGCAGGCGGCGGACTGGCGGGCGCCTGCCGCCACGGCCTCGTCGATGAGGACAACGATGTCTCGGCGATCCGAAGCAGACGTCATTCGTCCTCGTCCTCGCGGCCCCAGATCGCCTCGGCCTTTTTTCTGAGGATCATCAGCGCCGCCGCCTCCGCGAGCGCCTTCTCCTTGCGCGCCAGTTCCCGTTCCAGCGCCTTGATCCGCTTCTTGTCGTCCTTCGTCTCACGCGCGGCCCG
>NZ_FOXA01000028.1:2799-34605 GCF_900115595.1 Tranquillimonas alkanivorans | reverse complement strand
GTAGGTGTTCAGGTACATCAGGACAAACATCACCACCGTGGAGGTGAGGATCATCAGGCCAAAGCGGATGTAGGACATGTCTGTTTCCCTCGTTCGTCGTTATTCGGTTTCGGCGCCACCGCCGTGCGCGCCACCGCTCTGCTCACCACTGCTGTGCGCGCCGCCACCGTCCGGGACCAGAGCCGCGTAATCCTCCGGCGAGAGACCCGGCAACTGAGAGACGAAAGCCGTGATGGACACGATCTCCTCGGCTCCGTGTTCCGCGCCGAAGGCCGGCATCCCGGACATCTTGATGCCGTTCTCGACGATCCAGCGGATTTCCTCGGGCGTCCAGTTTGCAGCGGCTTCGGTCAGGTGTGGGGGCTCGGGCTTCATGCCGCGGGACCATCCGGCCGGCTCCCGGCCGGGGGCGCCGTGGCAGTGCGCGCAGCTTTCGGCGTAGTTCGCCGCGCCCTCGGCCACGCTTTCGGCCGGAAAGCTTTCCGGCAACTCAACCCCGTCCGCCCGACGCGCGATGGAACGCTGCATCGTCGTATCGAGGGTCCATCGGACAGCGTCGAAGTGCCGGTCCGAGGCTGCCACGTTGTAGGCCCCCGTGTAGACGACGGTCAGCCAACCGGCGATGCCGACAAGGAGCGTCGCGAACACGCCCACTACAATGCCCTTGATCATGGTCCCCATGAGGGTTCTCCAAAGTTGCGAATGGCTTGCCGCGACGGATCAACCCCGGGATCGTCGTGCCGGTTCACCATTTCATGCCGAATTCGATGTGCCGGCGGGCCAACGTCCGTTTCTGCCGATTCGCCCAAAGCATCTCGCCTCTGCGGCGAAGGTCCGGACACCGCCCCCTTGCAAGATTTCTACACCGGACCCCGAGCCTGAAGGCGGGTTCCGTCGGACAGGATGACGACGTTCATCGGGACATCCCAAGGCATCGGGAAGATCGTGCGCAGGCGGCACTCGGCGAAGCCGACGCCAATCACGTGCGGACGCGGCTCCAGGCGCACCAGCGTCCGGTCATAGTACCCGCCGCCGTTGCCCAGCCGGAAAAGCGCCTCATCCACGCCGACCAGTGGCGCGATGACCGTGTCCGGATGCTCGGACTCCCCCTCGGCCGGCACCGGGATGTTCCAAAGACCGCGCTCCATCCTGCATCCGGGGGTCCAGCGCCGGAACGCGAGCGGCGCATCCTTGCGCACGACGACCGGAAGAAGAACGCGCGCGCCGGCCTCGTGAGCCTCGCGCATCCATCCCCGCAGGTCCGGCTCCCCCCGGATCGGCCAGTAGACAGCGATCCTTTGCCCCGGCGCGGGCGCCACGAGCCCCGCCAGCGCATCTTCGAGGACGTCAGCCGCTTTGCGGGCTTCGGCAACGGGACGGGTGCGGGCCTGCAGCAGCCGCGCGCGCTCGGCCCGCCGGAATCGGGCGACGTCCCGGACGGTCTGAGGATCGACGGGATGCCCGTCGACCAGGAGATGACCCAGGCACGGCTCCGATCCGCCTCCGGCGGGTTCCTCTTCCATCACGATGCCTCCCTCAGCGGACGGTCCGGCGGGAACAGCGTGTCATAGCCCCAAGTGAAAACGAAGGCGTATACCAGGTAGAATGCCGCGAAGGACAGGTCCATCAAGAGGGCGGCCAGCAGGGAGATGTCGAGCCACCAGGCGAAAAGCGGCAGAAGGATTAGCAGAAGCGTTGTCTCGAAAAGGAACGCGTGCGCGACCCGGATCGGAAGCGTCTTGTTCGTGTCACCGCGTCTTCTCTGGAGAAGACGATCGAAGCCCAGATTGAACAGATAGTTCCAGCCTGTTGCGACTGTCGCGCCAGCAACGGTGAGCACACCCATCTCGTCGAGAGGGTGGTCGAACACCCACCCGAACAGCGGCGTGACGATGGAGAGGCCCAGAAGCTCGAAACTGACGGCCTGTCGAATGCGGTCGGACGTTGTGCGCATGCAAGCGGCTCCGTGTCTTGCCGGGCCGTCCCGGAATGCTGGCGCGCGGACCGAGCGGAGCCGTCCCCGCCTGCATCCGAGGTGGCAGGTCTGCGCGGCGCGATCAAGACGCTTGCGATCCAAGGCAGCGCCAGCGTCGGGCACGGCAGGAGCGACAGCGAGCGGAGTGGGAGGTCGAATGGTCTATGTGAAGCGATACCAGAAGGGGGCGCGACCTTTACGGTAGCGGTTGAAATCGGGGCCGCGCCCGAAGATCGGGGCGGTGGCATCCCGGAGACGTCCGCGGCCATTTTCGAGGGCGGCCTTCTGTTCCCGACGATAAGCGCCGCGCACGCGCGGATCCGCCCAGACCTCGCCCTGCTCGACGAGCCAGGCGGCGGCGTCCCGGCCGTCCGGCAGATATACGCGCGCTGAGAAGACGTGGCGTTCCTTCAAGTTCAGCGGCTCGACCCGCACCTCCCTGTGGCGAAGGAGCCGTTCGATCGCCCTCTGATGGCCGACGAGTTTCTTGCGGCTCGGAACGTGCACACCCCACAGATCAACGCAGCGAGTCTCATCATCGACTTGTACAAGAAGTCCGCCGCCCCTGGTGCCGACAACGCATCCGCTGAACGGGTCGGGCGACTTGTACCCTGCCCTCGCCACGCAGTTTCTCCAACCACGGATTATGATGGCTTCAATCGGGGCCAGCTTCATGTTGGGGCGGGCAAGGAGGAACTGAGAAATCGACATGATGACGCGCTGTTCTGCCTACAATATCCGAAAGGCTACCGACCGGTCCCCGTGAAATCCAGTGGAAGCGTTCCGATTGAGGCGAGCTGCGCGGCGGTGCGCTGCAAGGTGCCAGCCTTCATCTTCATGGCCGGATGCGGCGGCTGTGGACATTGGCCCTTGGTGGCATCAGCGGGCGAGGGGAATACGAAGCTCACACGGCCTACCGCCTGCGGGCGTCCTTCCGAAGGTGCGTTTTCAGCTTCGCTCCCGTCGGAAGACGCGGTCGCGCCGCGCCTGCGCACTGCAGCCCGCACGTTAGCGACCGAGTAACCGCGTCACGCGGCACGACCGCCGGTCGCCTGGTCCGACGCCGCCTCTTCCGCAGCATCGATCGCCCATTCCTGGGCCACCTCGACGGCAACAGGCGTCGCTGTCGGCAGTACCGGGGCATAAGAGGCCGTCTCGTCCACGGAAGGTGCGGCGCGTTGCGTCATCCGGAAGGCGGCGTATGCGCCCACCGCCAGCATCAGCCCGGCGAGGTAGAGCCAGAATCCCTGCGCGCCCACTGTCGCCATCATCCAGCCGGTGATCAGCGGACCGGCGACGGCGCCCACCCCGTTGATGAAAATGAGACCGCCCGAGGCCGCGGCCATGTCCTCGTGCTCGAGATAGTCGTTCGTGTGCGCGATCAGCAGAGAGTAGAGGGGATTGGAGGTGCCCCCGACGAGGAACGCCGCCACCAGAAGGATGGCGAAGGCGCCGCCGGTGATCATGGCGAGCAGCCCGGCGCCACCGCCGGCCAATGCGGCGATCATGATCAACAGCCTTCGGTCCATCCGGTCCGAGGCCCAGCCGATCGGAAACTGCAGCACGAGCCCGCCGATGTAGATCGTCGCGATGAAGATGGAGATCTGCCCGACATTGAGACCGACATCTGTTCCGTAGACGGACGCCATACCGAAGAGCGCCGAGAACACGCCCCCCATGAGGAACATGCCCACGCAGCCCAGCGGCGAGAACGCATAGAGTTGCATCAGGCTCATCGGCTTGGCGGTTCCGAAAGCGGGCGTGGGGTTCACCGACAAAAGGATCGGCGCGAACGAGATCGACACGAGCACCGAGGGGATGACGAAGAGGATAAAGCCCGACGGATCGCCGAGGTTCAGCAGGCCCTGCGCCGACACGATGCCGACCATCTGCACGATCATGTAGAGCGACAATGCCTGGCCCCGCGTCTCGTTCGTGGCGGAGTTATTCAGCCAGCTTTCCGCGGTGACGTAGACGCCCGAGAAGCAGAAGCCGATGATGACGCGCAGCAGCGTCCAGGCCCAAGGCTCGGTGATCGAGGGGTAAAGGATCAGCACCGCCGAGATGAACGACCCCAGCGCCGCGAAGACCCGGATGTGGCCCACGCGGCGGATCAACTCAGGTGCAAGTCGGGAGCCCCCAAGGAAGCCAAGGAAGTACGCGGACATGACGAAGGACATCTCGAAAGTCGAGAAGCCCTCGATCCCGCCGCGCACGCCCAGCAGCGTGCCCTGCAGACCGTTGCCCACCATCAGTAGCCCCATGCCCAGCAGCAGCGGCCAAGACGTTCTCAGAACCTGCAGCATTCAGCCTCCGCAGCGATCTCCACTGGCCCGTCGCCGTCTCGGCGCATCCGATCGAGCAGCCAGCGGAGCCATCTCCCGGGCCGGGAATAACAAAAGCGCCGAAGCTGCGTAAGGCGTGCTGATCCGAGGTAATGCCCCGGTCCCGCGCCATCAGGTTCCGGGTTGGAATCGATCAGCGGACGTACCGCCTGCCGATGTACTTTCCGCCGAGGGCCGAGACGGTCTGCCCCGCTTTGCATTCGACGCACCGCCAGTGCATCCTCGCGGCCAAGGAGGCCCGCGATGCACGACGACCACGACCACGCCGACAACGAGATGGACGCGATGACGGCGCGGGTGCGCGCGCTTGAGACCGTGCTCACCGAGAAGGGGCTGGTCGACCCGGCGGCCGTGGATGCGATCATCGACACCTACGAGAACAGGGTCGGTCCGCGCAACGGCGCGGCGGTCGTTGCCCGCGCCTGGACGGACCCAGAGTTCGCAAAGTGGCTGCGACAGGACGCAACCGCGGCTATCGCGTCGCTCGGCTTCTCAGGGCGCCAGGGCGAGCACATGGTTGCCGTCTTCAACACGCCGAAGGAGCACAACATCGTCGTCTGCACCCTCTGCTCCTGCTATCCTTGGCCTGTGCTGGGCCTTCCGCCGTCATGGTACAAGTCGCCGGCGTACCGGGCGCGGGCGGTGCGCGAGCCGAGAGCCGTGCTGGCGGAGTTCGGCGTGAGCCTGCCCGAGGAGACACGCATCCGCGTCTGGGACTCGACCGCCGAAATTCGCTATCTCGTCGTTCCCGAACGCCCCGCCGGCACGGACGGAATGAGCGAGCCGGCTCTCGCGGCGCTCGTCACCCGCGACAGCATGATCGGCTGCGGGTTGGCGCTGACACCGGAAGCGGCATGAACGGGCCGCAGGACGTCGGCGGGAGGCACGGAGTCGGCGCCGTCGTTCCGGAGGACGAAGCCGTACGCTTCCATGCGGACTGGGAGAAGCGCGTCCTCGGCCTCACCCTCGCCTGCGGCGCACTCGGTCATTGGACGCTCGATACATCCCGTCACGCACGTGAGAGCCTGCCGCCCGCGGTGTACTACAACGCCAGCTATTACGAGATCTGGCTGCGCGCACTCGAGCATCTCCTGGAGGCCGCGCAGGAGATCAAACCGGACGAGCTGACGAACGGCCATGCCATTCACCCGCCGCGCCGGCCCGACCGTCGTCTCACGACCGAGGCTGTGCCAGACGTGCTGGCGCGTGGCGGGCCGACCGAGCGGACAGGACCGAAGCCGGCCTTCGCCATCGGCGAACGTGTGCGCACGCGAAACCATCAGCCGGCCGGGCATACCCGCCTGCCCGGCTATGCCCGTGGCGCAGCCGGGGTCGTCGAGGCGGTGCATGGAGCTCATGTCTTTCCCGATACGAATGCGCACGGAGACGGTGAGCATCCACAGCCCCTCTACACGATCCGCTTCGAGGCAACCGAGCTTTATGGCGACGGCGCAGATCCCACCCTCTCGGTCAGCATCGAAGCTTGGGAGTCGTACCTTGAACGAGCCTGACACGCCCTTCGAAGAACCCTGGCAGGCGCACCTCTTCGCGCTCACGGTCGCGCTGAATGAAGCCGGCCACTTCACCTGGAGCGAGTGGACCGCGCTCTTTGGCAGGCGCAAGAGAACGGTCGACGAGACCTACTGGGCAGTCTGGTCCGACGCCTTGCTCGAAATGCTGGAACGGAAGCGCCTCTGCGGCGCTTCAGACGTCGCCGCGTTGGCCGCCCGCTGGCAGGCGGCGGCCCGCGCCACGCCCCATGGTCAACCCATTGCCCTGGATGCGGCGCCCGCAGGCGACGCATAGTCTGCTGCATCACGATCCACGTCGCTCTGCCACTTGCCGGACAGCGCGGGCCGTGCCCCGCCGAGAAGGCGCAAGCGGCTGTGCTTGCGCCACTTGACCCGGCGAAGGCGGCGATGCGGTGGACGGCTTGATACCACTGCGAAAGTGCGGGCGTCCGCGTGAAATGACAGGTCCTGGGCTCTGCTTTCTCGTGGCGCAATAGACCAGAGCGAACCGTCAGTCGGTGCACGGGAGCCGCCCTTACTCGCGGATGCCTTGGCCATACCACGCCGCGCCCCGTCACATTCTGCGGCGCGGCTTTTGCAGCCGCTGCGCGGTCATGGTAACGGGCGCGGCGAGCTGAGGACCCGGGTTGCCCGAGGCGCGGCCGAGCGAGCCCGCAAGATGACGACGAGGGTCGAAGTGAGGCTGCACGGCAAGCGAAACATCCGACGCCTTGAACGCCAGAGCAGGCGACTGGCTGTCAGCCATGCCAAGGAGAAAACGGTGCCCATCCTGACCTTCGCTCGGCGGAAAATCGGCGAGACGCTGGAGATCTACTGGATCCTCGTCCGCATCATGGTGCCGGTCATCCTTCTGACGGAGTTGCTTTCGCGCTTGGGTCTCATAGACGCGCTCGCCCCTGCCTTCGGTCCCGTCATGAGCCTCGTCGGCCTGCCACCGGAGCTGGGGCTGGCCTGGCTCACGGGCTTGCTGGTCGGCATGTGGGGCGCGATCCCGATCCTCTTCACGCTCGTCCCGGTTTCGGAACTCAGTGTGGCGGACGTCACGGTCTTCTCCTCGCTTTTGCTGATCGCGCACGCCTTGCCGCTCGAGCAGAAAATCGTTCAGAAGGCGGGGCCCGGACTGATCGTGACGATGCTGTTTCGCGCCTTGGGCGGGTTGCTCTACGCGTTCATCCTCCATCGCCTCCTTTCTGCTACCGGCTGGTTATCCGCACCGGCGAACCCGGCGTGGATCCCCATGAGCACGTCGAGCGATTGGCGCGACGTCTTCTCGGGACTTCTGGAAACCATGCTGACGATGCTGGTCATCCTGCTGGCCCTGCAATGCGCTCTCGACATCCTGAAGCGGACCGGCATCCTTGATCTTCTGATCACGGCGATGGCGCCCCTTCTGCAGCTCGCCGGGATAAAGCGCGAGGCCGGACACCTGGCTGCAGTCGGACTGTTCCTCGGTATCTCCTACGGGGGTGGATTGCTGATACGGGAAGCGCGTTCGGGCGCCGTATCTCCTCGGCAGGTTTTCCTGACCTGCGTGTTCATGGGATTTGCCCACAGCATCATCGAGGATACTCTTCTTGTTGTGGCGCTCGGCGCCGATGTCGGCGGAGTTCTTGTCGGGCGGCTGGTATTTGCGGTAATCGCGACAGCCGTTGTCGCGAGGATCGTCCGCAACTTGCCGGATGCAACCTTCTTCAGGTGGGCCTTCCACAACCCTGGACCCGCTGAAGAAAAGCCGGCAGTGATGCGCCGCGGTTAATGGCGTCCACAAGGCAGAGGTGGCCCTGCCTCTGGTACACCGCCCACTCGTCCGGATTTCCTGGCACGGGCGGCTCGACCCCCCGGTCAGCGCGAGAACGGTTCAGAGCGTCGTCGGAGTTGCAGCACGCGCCGTGTCTGCGGGGACGACGCCAACGAAGCCCCCCTTGCCGATCCGGTAGTGCTGACGGATGAGCGACGCCATCGCCTCGGCGACCTCGCCCTTGGCGATCTCCGAGCGATACATGTTGATCTTCTGCGACTTGAGCTCGGGAAGTTGCCCCCCGTGGTGCACCGCTTCGCAGTACGGCGGCTCCGTTCCTTCGATCATGGCGGTGATTGCCAAGTCGGCCGCGACCGTTGCCTCGATCGCGCGATCGGACTGGGACTCGACAGCGATCTCCCAGTCGATGCCCGCCTGGTCGAGCGCTTTCTGAGACCCGGAGCGAAATATGCAGTAGGCGCAGAAGGCCAGCCGGACCGGCCGGACTTTCCAGGCGCTGCCGCCGCGAGCGCCGATCCAACGCAGGGGCCGCTCGATGAGCGTCTCGCCTCCGGAGTCCATCCCGTCTTCCGTCGTCAGAATGAAGTCGCACTCGCCATGCTCGAACTTGCGCTTGAGATCACGAGTGTAGGACGAGAAGAGCTGCACGCGGACACGCGGGAATTCCCCGGCGAAGCGCTGCAGGATGCCCGGGATCGCCGGATATACAATGTCGTGCGGCACGCCCACCACCAGCTCCCCCTCGAAGGCGCTGTCGGTCATCCGGGCCATCACCTCGTCGTTGAGGTCCAGCATGCGGCGCGCGTAGGCCAATAGCTGCTCACCACCAGGCGTCAGCGCAATGGTCCGGCCGCCACGGTCGAGGAGCGAGGCGTCGAGAGATTCCTCGAGCCGCTTGAGCTGCATCGATACGGCGGACTGCGTGAGGTTCAGGAAACCAGCCGCGCGCGTCACACCGCCCGCGTCTGCAACGGCCACGAAGGAACGAAGCGCGGTCAGGTCGAGGTTTCGCGGCATATCATCATCCGTGATTCATCACGCCACAAAGCATCGTTTTACATTATATGCCTGAAGTTTCATTTTTAATCAACGATAATGATGCTGATGACGGCTTGCATCACGCAAACGAAATGAGACCGAAGATGTTCAACGCGATCTTGAGCCCTACCCGCCGACTCGCCCGCCAAGGCCGCAAGCGCGGCGTCTTGGCCAGGCTTCTGCATCTTGACGCCGTCTGGCGGCAGCGCAACGACCTGCGCAATCTCGACGACCATATGCTCAAGGATCTCGGCCTCACCCGTTCCCAGGCTCGCGCCGAGACGCAGCGTCCGATCTGGGACGCTCCTTCACACTGGATGTAACATCCGTTTCGGCGGCACACGGTCCCGATCGGAGTCGACACGTCGAACGCGCGTCCGTTAGGCTTGTATCCGATCAGCATCAACAGAAGCGGACGACAAGATGGCGACTGGAACGGTGAAGTGGTTTAACGCCGACAAGGGCTACGACTTTATCGCGCCCGATGCGGGTGGCGGCGATGTCTTCGTTCATATTTCCGCGGTCGAGAGGGCCGGCTTGAGAGGCCTGCAGGAGAACCAGAAGATCGAGTACGACGTGGAACGCGGTCGCAACGGCAAAGATCAGGCGGTGGACCTTCGAACCCTTTGACCGCGCTCGCGTCACAACCTCGTCATCGCGTCTTTTAACAAGAGCCCTGGCGCAGCGAGCCCTTCTCTCCTCCATGGGAACCTCCTGTCTGACGGTGGGAAGACCCCGATCGTCAGCCCGGACAGTCCGGCCACATGGAAGAACGCTGATGCGACGGACCAACGCCACCCAACGACGCCAATGCCGCGGAGCGGCTTAGTCCTTCCGCCCTTTCCTCCTTCGCTTGGCATTTCGTATTCGGCTCATCTTGTTGACTCCCGCCAAGCTCGGCATGTCTCGAGATATTCACGTGCATCGCGACTTAACCGGGCAACGCCGAGAAGTCTCGAAAGCGCGAGCGCCGGGTCGTCCGAGGCTTCGAGATCATCAGCATGTAAATCGATGACCGACGCGACCTCGGTGCGAGAGACCTCGCGAAGCGACCGGCCATCGAGACCTGACGAGCGGAGGTACAACCACAAGCGGAAAAAGAAGTCCTTGCTCGGGGACCTGTTCGACTTCTGAGGCGGAGCGCGCTCCGCCTCAGTGACAACGGAAGTTGAGTGGCGGCGATTGCGGAGCGCAGTCAGCCGATACCCTTGGTCGAGGACGCTTTCTGCAGACGCCGATCCAGAAGCGCGTCGATGTGCTCGGGCGCGAGGCCCAGGTCGGAGAGGCCCGGAACATCTGGGTCGGCCACGTTGTCGATCCGCATCAATGCCACTTGGTGGCGCGTCAGCGGAGCCCCCGGCATGTGTTCGGCAAAGCAGGCGAGGCCGGTCCAGACTGGAAATGGCAGAGGGAGGAAGCGCGCCCGAACTCCGGCACGGTCGGCTATGTGACGCAGAAGCTGGCGATAGGTGAAGACATCGGGACCCGCGACCTCGTAGAGGCGTGCGGGATCCGAGCATTTGAAAAGACACGCGACGGCGGCCGCGACGTCCTCCACATGTACCGGTTGAAGTTTTGTGGCCCCTTTACCGAAGACCGGATAGACCGGCGATCGCTGCACCAGGTTCATCAGGGTCGTGAGGAAAGAATCGGCGGGTCCGAACATGACAGCGGAGCGGAGGATGACCGCAGCCGGGTGCGCGTCCCGAACCGCCTGCTCGCCTTTGCCCCGCGCCCTTACATAGCCGTCCGTGGCCTCCGGATCCGAGCCGATACCCGAGACATGGACGAGCCTTGCCCCGACCTGCCGCGCCACCATGGCCACGTTCCGAGCGCCCTCGACATGAACCGCCTCGAATGTCAGTGGCCCTCTCTCTGAATAGAGGCTGACGGCGTTGACGACGCCCGTCGCGTGCTGCAAGGCAGCTCGAAGCGAGCCGACGTGGGTGACGTCCGCCTGCACCCGCTCCACGTCATCCGGGAGAGCATCGTGTGCCGCGCGCTCGGGATGCCGAACCGCCACCCGCACGTGATGCCCTTCATTCGACAGCGTCCGAACGATGCGGCCGCCCAGAAAGCCGGTTCCGCCGAGCACGGCCGTGATGCCCGGCTGCGATGGCTTTCCCCGTAGAGAGGCGAGACTGTTCTCATCCCGCTGCATCATGTTCTCCTTCCGGCCTTCAACAGCCTACGGCATCCACCGGGTTCCGGATTGCGCACGTGTGGCTGCAGGACATGACGCGCTCAACCAAGCGAGCGATACCAAGTTTCGTTCGCTTGCACAGAAGAGCACCGATAGAACCCTTGCGAAATTCACATTTGGCAGGCTGAGGTTGACAGAACTTCAGCGAACGGTGAAACGTTTCACCGTCAGTATGCGGCGTGGAGCGGTTCAAGGTCCCGATGTCGAGAAGCCAAGGCTACAGATCCGGCCGCCGTGCGACCATACGCGACGTGGCACAGGAAGCGGGCGTTTCCGTGGGCACGGTCTCTCACGTACTCAACGACAGCAAGTCGGTGTCGGAACGGGCAAGGCGCTCGGTGTTGCGCGCGGTGGAGGAGCTCGGCTACCGGCCGAACAGCCTGGCCCGGTCGCTCATCGCGCGCCGGCCCCGCACAACGCCGGCGGCCGAACCGGGACGTCCCCGGCTGATCTCGGTTGGCTACATCTCGATCGACTACATGGTCCGGATCGGACACGTGCCGCACTCGGGCGAGCGCACGACCTCCCGCTCGATCGAGAAGATGCTCGGCGGACCGGCCGCGAACGTGTCCGCCTTCGCCGCCGCACTCGGCGCACCGCTCGAGATCGGTGCGGAGATGGTCACGCATCTGGGCAATGATGCCGACAGCCTCTGGGCGCTCGAGGAGCTGGCGAGCCGGAACATCGACGCCAGCGGCGCTCTGCAACAGCCGGGCGACCGGCTGTCACGCTGCATCGTGCTCGTCGAAGACGACGGCCAGCGGACGATCATCAACGAGCCCTTCGAGGTGCCACTGGACTTCCTGGCGCGTCACCTGGCGCGCCGTGCGCCTGATGCCGCGCCGGCCTGCGTGCACTTCGACGGGTTCCATCTTTCGGCCGCCCTGCAGGTCCGGGACGAGCTGCGGGTCGCCGGATACCTGCTCTCGCTGCATTCGGCGGGCCTCGACGCGACGCAGGGCACTTTGCCGGACTACGGAGAATTGCTGGAAACCTTCGACGTGCTGTTCCTCGACCAAGGCTCCTTTGACCGGATGACGCGCGGCATGCAGGACGTCGCTGGAGCCCCCGAGCGTATCTTCGACACAGTGACCGGCAATCGCTGCCGCGCCCTTCTGCTCACGCGCGGCGCCGACGGCGCCGTTCTGCTCCGGCCCGGCGAGCAGCCGGTACAGTGTGAGGCCCCGGCCGTAGACGTGGTCGATGCGACCGGCGCCGGCGACGCGTTTACCGGCATCTTCCTCGCCTCTTGGCTGGCGCAGGGCGACGCGGAAGCCGCGCTCGCCCATGCGGTGCAGGGGGCGAGCTTGTCTCTGACGGCGCTCGGTGCCCAAGGCCGGCTGCCGTCGGCGCAGGAGGTTTTCGCCCGGGACGCCGTCGAGACGGAGGGGCCGAGATGACCGGAGGCAGACCGCTGCTGCTCTGCATCGGAGATATCGACATCGACATCGTGGTCAAAGTGCCCCGTCCACCGGGGCGAGATCAGAAAGTCGATGGCAAGCGTGTGGCGCAGAGCGCGGGCGGCATGGCGGCCAATGTTGCGGTCGGCGCCAGCCGTCTCGGCACATCGACCCGGATGCTCGGGGCGGTGGGCGACGACGCGATGGGGCGGGAGGCGCTGGACGCGCTGACACACGAGGGGCTCGACCTTTCCCATGTCGCGACACGGCACGGCGCGGCTACCTTCTTCTGCATCATCATGGTGGACGACGAAGGCGAGAAATCCCTGGTCAAGGCGGTGAGTCCCGCCTACCTCCCCCGCCCCGCCGACCTGACGCCTGCCGCCTTCGCGGGCGTGGATCACGTGCACCTGACATTCACCGAGCACGAGCTTGCTGCAGAGGCGATCGCGCGTGCAAAAAGCGTCGGCGCGTCGGTTTCGCTCGACCTCGAGGCGGCGGACGTCCCGGCTGACGGACACCGCGTGGCGGAGCTGGTGGCCGGGGTCGACCTGCTTTTCGTCAGCGAACAGAGCCGCAGCGATATAGAGCGCCGCATCGGCCCGCTCGTGGTGAACAAAGGCAAAACGGTCGTCATGACCCGCGGTAGGCTCGGCGCACGGCTGGAGGACGGCGACCGCGTGCTCGACGTGGCCGGCCACGCGGTGCCGGTCACCGATACATCCGGTGCCGGGGACGCCTTCGCCGCGGGTTTCCTGCACGCGCGGCTGTCAGGTGCGGACGACACCGCGGCGCTGCACTTCGCCAACGCGGCCGCTGCAATCTCGACCCGCAACTACGGAGCGCAAGCGGGGCTGCCTGTGCTGCAAGAGGTCGAGGACTTTCTGAAATACCGAACGCCTGAGAGGTCGGATGCCTGAGAAACGTTTCGAATACCGGGAGATCTTGCGCCACAAGCATGCGTCCGAGCCGGACGACGACACGATGCAGGGCCTTCTCGACATCGTGGACGAAGGCGTTCTGGGTGCGTCGAACCACGTCGCGCTCGCCCTCCCGCTCGTGGCGCGGGTTGCGGGCGCGGACCGGCCGACGGCGCTGGACGAGGCGATGGAGCTCGCCCGCTTTATCGCCCGCACCCGTGGCGCCGGCGCCCCGATCGTCGCAAACGCGCTGGCATGGCAGACCGACGGGATCGAGGACCTTCCGGCGTCCGAGGCCGTGACGCTCCTCCAGGAGAGGGCCGCCGCCTGGGACACGGCGGCCGCGAAGAGGCGGCGCGACCTGATCGAACGCGGCGTCGAGGCGCTGGCGGCGTGCCGTCACCCGCTGATCTTCGACTATTCAAGCACGGTCGCCGATCTGATACGTGCGCTCGCCGCGCGTCGGGAGCTCGATCGCATCGTGGTCCCCGAAAGCCGCGCCATCGACGGCGGGCGGCGGTACATGACCGCACTGGCCGAACTCGACGTCCCGATTCTGTTCGTGCCCGATGCAGCGCTCGAATACGCCGTGACCCAGTCGGACGCCGTGCTTCTGGGGGCCGAGAGCGTGACGCGCGACGGTGGCATCAGCAACACCGTCGGCTCGACAATCGCAGCGCGGTCGGCGCGGGCGCACGACGTGTCGGTCTACGGGGCGGCGGACCTGTTCAAGGTCGGTGAGCGCCGGGCCGACGAACTGCCCGCCCCCGCGCCGAGGTCCTACGACTTCCTTCTGAAACAGGGCGAGGTGGCGTCCACCGAAGCGCCCGAGCTCGAAATCGTTCCGCCGGGCCTTGTGACGGCCATCCTGACGGAGGTCGGCCCGGTGACGCCTTCCGATCTTCCGTCCGCGCTCGCCCACCGCGCCGCCTGAGAAAAGGAGACCCCGATGACGCCTTCCGCAAGCCGCGCCCTGATGCAGCAAGAACTGGACGAGCAGCCAATCATTCTCGGCACGGCCGCCGGCGCGCTTTCGGAAGCGGCGGCACGGATACGCCCGTCGAAGGATCGGGCGCTCTGGGTCGGGGGATGCGGCGACAGCCTGTTCGCCGCGCAATCCATGACACGTTTCTTCCGTGAAAGCGGCTGGGACATCCGCCCGGTCAGCGCGTCCGACATGCTGTGGGACGCCGACATCCGGGCGGGCGACACGGTCGTCGGGATCTCCATCTCGGGTTCCACCCGCCGCACCGTCGAGGCCATCGAAGCGGCCAAGGCCATGGGCGCGCACACACTCGCCATCACCCTCAAGTCCGACAGCGCGCTGGCGCAGGCGGCCGGCGACCTGCTTCCCCTGCCCTATCAGCCGATCAGCCGCGCCATTCCGCACGGGCTCGACTACCACGTGACGCTGCTCGCGCTCGCCGCCTTGGCGGGACCGGTCGAGGGCGGCGCGGTTCAGCGCGTCTTCGACGAGGCCACGAACCATTATCTCGACCACGCGCGGACCATGGCCGCTCACCTGCCCACCGACGCGCGCTTCTTCTTTCTTGGTGGTGGCGCGGCGCTCGGCTCGGCGAATTACGGTGCCGCTAAGATGCATGAAGCCGGCGGTCTGGCCGCATGGTCCTTCGAAGCCGAGAACTTCGCCCACGGCGCGCACTTCATGCTGCGTGCGGGGGATCACGTGGTGCTGTGCGGCGCCGGAGGCGCGGCGGACGACCGCACCGCGGCGATGCGCGCCGGGCTTGAACGGCTGGGGGCCTCGGTCGGAACGGCCGGTCTGGACAGCGAGGACACGAAGCCGTTGCCGACTGCGCTGCGGGCCGCGCTTGCGACGCAGGCGCTTTGCCTCGCCGTGGCCGAAGTCCGGGATCTGGACGTTACCGACCCCGCGCGAGGGTCGGCTGCGGCGGAGGTCCAGCGCGACTGGTTCGGCTGGACCTCCCGCTGATCAGGAAGTCGTGCGCCGAACCCGGGCCCTCAGCTTCTCGCCGACGGCGTTGTCGGCCACGACGCTGCCGATGAGCAGCAGGCCGATCGCCGCGAGTTGCCAGGCTTGGGAGATGTTGGCGAGCTGAAGCGCGACCTGCAGGGTCGTGACGATCAGCACCGCCAGCACCGTGCCGGAGATCCGGCCGATCCCGCCGAAGATATGCGCGCCGCCCAGAACGGCGATGGTCACCGAAAGAAGCTCCATGCCTTCGCCCGCGTCTGGGCGCGCGGCCTGGAACCACGACAGGGTCATGATCGCGGCGACGCCCGCGATGGCGCCGCTCAGGCAGTACAGCGCGAAGCGCAGGCGCCAGACCTTCACGCCCGACAGAAACGCCGCCCGCTCGTCGTTGCCCGCGGCATAGATGTGCGACCCGATTCGGGTGCGCGACAGCATCACGTGCAGCACGATGGCGAGCGGAATGAACACCGTCCACATGTGCACCGGGACGCCGAGGATGCGGCCCTGCGCCAGCGTTCCGAACCAGTCCGGGATGCCCCCTATGGGCGAACCGCCCGTCAGCGCGAGTGCAAGACCGGAATAGGCGAAGAAGGTGGCCAGCGTCCCCATGAGCGACGGCACCTGCAGCACGCAAATCAGAAAGGCATTCACCGCGCCGAGCATTCCGCCGATCACCAAACCGATCAAGCAGGCGAGCAACAGCGGCACGCCCAAACCGAAGAGTCCGGCGATGGCGAGCCCGACGAGCGACATTGTCGCGCCGATCGACAGGTCGATGCCCGGCCCGCCCGACAGCATCACCAGCGTCTGCGCCATGCCGAGCACACCCAGGACGGGCACGTATTGCAGCAGGTAGGCCACGGTGGAGACCTGCAGGAAATGCGGCGACAGCAGCGCCCCCGCGACGCCGGCGGCGATCAACAGCCCGAACAGGAAGAACAAGCGCTGCGTCAGCGGATCGTTCATGACACCCTCCGTGTCTCGAGCGCGTCGAGGATCAGCACGACGATCAGCAGGCCGCCGATCACCACCGTTTCCCACAACGAGGAGACGCCGATCAGCACGAGCCCGTTCTGCGTGATCTTGATGAAAAGCACCCCCATCAGCGTGCCGATCAGGCTGCCGATCCCGCCGCGGATGTTCGCGCCGCCAAGGATCGTCGCCGCGATCGCCTCGAGCGCGATGTTCGTGCCTATGTTGACCTCGACGTTCCTGAGCCGCGCGACGTACAGGATTGCGGCGATGCCCGCGAAAAGGCCGAGCAGCGCGTAGGCCTGTATCTTCGTTCGGTCCACCCGGATGCCGACCAGCCGGGCGGCGACTTCGTCGCAGCCGATGGCGACCACGCGCTGGCCCCACGGCGTCCGGCGCAGCAGAAGCCAGGAAAAGACATAGATGAAGCCGATGACGAAGACGCCTGCCGGCAGCCCCATGAAGTCGCCGAGAACCAGGAACGACAGCGTGTTGGGCAGCCCGCTGATCCAGACACCCCCGATCACCAGGAACAGGACCGCGATGTAGATGTACATCGTTCCAAGCGTCGCCACGATCGGCGGGACCCGCGTCTTCGAGATGATCGCGCCGTTGAGCGCGCCGAGAAGCGCGCCGGCGGCCAGGCCCACGGGAATCACGACCCAGTCCGGCATCCCATACTGGTAGGCGCGCCCGATCAGTACGGCCGACACCGCCACGATGCCGCCCACGCTCACGTCGATGCCGCCCAGAATGATCACGATGGTCATCCCGGCGCAGACCACGGCCAGGTCCACCGAGTTGCGCAGGATCGTCGTCAGGTTGCGCTCGGAAAGAAAGAATTCGGACTGGCTGGCGAAGATCGTGCAGAGCACGACCAACGCCGCCAGCAAGAGCCCCTCCCGGCCGATACGGAACGGCCGGGAGGGTGCCTTGAACGCGAAACGCGCCATCTGAGCCTTAGAAGTCAAAGTCGTCCACGTTCTCTTCGGTGAAGACCGCTGGCGGCCCCAGCAGGATCACGTCGTTCTCGGGAAGGTACTGGATCGTCTGCTGCAGGCCCTCGACCTCGAAGTCGCCGGTGATCTCGCCACCGTCGGCCAGATGGTCGCCGACCCAGACCGTGAGGTAGCCGAGGTCGGCCGGATTCCACAGCACCGAGTACGGCATCGCGCCGGACTTGATGTAGTCGCGCGCCGTGTTCGGCGAGCAGTAGCCCGCGGTCAGCACCTCGCCCACGAGCCCCGCGGCTTCGACGGCCTGCGCGATCCCCGGGCACGTCGTCGATGCCATGCCGAGCACTGCCTTGAGGTCGGGGTTGCGCGTCATGGCATCGGTGGCGAACTGATAGGCGCGCTGCGCGGTGCCGTCGGTATGGTCGACCGACACGATCTCGATGTCCGGATATGCTGTCTCGGCGCGTTCCTCGATCGCCGCAATCCAGTTCTGCATTGACTGGATGGTTGGCGAGTCCGAGACGATGGCGATCTTGCCGCTTTCGCCGATGCGGTCCACGGCCTCGTCCAGCAACGTGTACCCCAGATCCTGGTCCAGCGCCTGGGCCACGAAAAACTGGCGGTCGCTGCCCGGAGCGTCGGCATCCGCCGTCAGCACGACGATCCCCTGCTCGAGCGCACGCGAGATCGCGGGCTTCAGAGTCTCTTCGTCGAGCGGCGAGATCGCGATGACGTCGAAGCCCTGGTTCACGAAGCTTTCGAAGATGCGAAGCTGGTCGGCCGCGTTGGTGCTTGTCGGCCCCTCCTGGACGTATTCCACGCCCAGTTCCTCGGCGGCGCGCTCGGCACCTTCTTCCATGGCGACGTAGTAGGGGATCCCGGCGATCTGCGGGATGAAGGCGATGCGCGTGGTGTCGTCCTGCGCCGACGCCGGCAGCGCGGCCGTCAGTCCGAGGGCAACCCCGCCCATAAGCGTGTGCTTGAAAGACATGTCAGTACCTCCGTGTGGTTTCGTGTTCTTCGTCGTTCAGTGGGCCGCCTCCGGGCGCCGTTTCGTCTCGGCCGCTCCGGTGATGTACCCGACCACCTCTTCGGGGGTGGTTTTCTCGGTCTCGAGGAGCCCGATCCGCCGACCGCGGCGCAGCACGGTTATGCGGTCCGAGACCTCGAAGACATCCTGCACGTTGTGCGAAATCAGGACGACGGACTTGCCTTGTCGGCGCAGGGTCTTGATGAACTCGAGCACCTTGCGCACCTCGGCCACGGCGAGCGCCGCGGTGGGTTCGTCCATCACGATCACGTCCGCGTCGATGTTGAGCGCGCGCGCAATGGCCACGCCCTGGCGCTGGCCGCCCGACAGGTACTCGACCCACGTGTGGATGTCGGGCACGACCACGTCGAGTTCCTCGAGCAGTTCGCGGCTACGCTTGTGCATCGCCCGGCGGTCGAGGAACGGGATGCCCGCCACGGTCCGAGTGATCTCGCGGCCGAGGAAGATATTGTCGGCGATGGTCATCTTCCCGGCAAGCGCGAGCTCCTGGAAGATCGTCGCGACCCCCCGCCTCCAGGCGTCCTGCGGAGACGTGAAGCGGACCGCGTCGCCGTCGAGTTCCATCACGCCCTCGTCGGGCATGTGTGCGCCGGCCAGCGTTTTGATCAGCGTGGATTTACCGGCGCCGTTGTCGCCGACGAGCGCCATGACCTCGCCGCGCCGTAGTTCGAAATCAACGGAATCGAGCGCCACGACGCCGCCGAACCGTTTCACGATGCCCTTCATGGACAGCTTCAGCGTCTCGGCCACTTCGGATCGCCCTCCCCTGCGATTGAAACGTTTCACCGAGGTCAATGTCGCGGCAAGCCCCGGCGGATGTCAAACGGTTTATTGCATGACTATGCTTTCTCGTGCGGAACCTCGGCGGCCTGTCGGAACGCTGCTCTGACTGCCGAATAATCGAGCACTCGCCGGCCCGCGCCGGCGTCCGCTGCAAACCTTGCGGGCGACCGCAAGGCCGCCCGCGCGCTCACCTCATTCCCCGTAGGGCACCCAGATGTTCTTGACCTGCGTGGCGCGGTGCAGGAACCGCCTGCCCTGCCCTTCCGCGCTCATCCAGTTCCGCGCGGCATCCTCTTCGGTCCATGTCTGCTTGAGGTTCCCCGTGCTCTCCGCCTCGACCATCTTCCGGCCGGCGGCGCTTCCGAAGTACCAGATCCCGTCCACCCCGTCGTGCTGCGCGAGTGTCTTCGCAAGCTCGTCACGCATACCGGTGACGATGTTGACCACACCGGCCGGCACGTCCGACGTCTCGATCACCTGGTAGAGGTCCGTCGCAGAAAGCGGGTGGAGCTGGGAGGGCACGGCGATCACGCAATTGCCCATCGCGATCGCGGGCAGCACCGTCGAGACGAAGCCCAGAAGCGGAACGCTGGTGGGACAGGCGATGCCGACAACGCCGACCGGCTCGTTCATGGCGAGTGTGACGTGCGCCGACTTCGTCTGGTGCACGGCTCCATCGAACTTGTCGGCCTGCGCCGCATACCAGAAGCAGCGCCGCACCGACATCTCCACCTCGCCGCGGGCGGCTTCCACACCCGACCCCGCCGCGCGCAGCCGCGCTTCGAATTCGGCGGCGCGGGCCGACAGGTTCTCGGCGAGGTAATAGAGGATCTGGGCGCGGTTGTGCCCGGTCGCCGCGCCCCAGGCCGACGCCTTTGCGGCGGCTTCCACCGCGTTTCGGATGTCCTTGCGGTTGCCGAGCCCGGCATGCCCACCGCCCGCGACGGCGTAGGCATAGCCCGAATCCGGGCGGACCTGCTTGCCGCCGATGTAAAGCTTGGCAGTGCGGTCAATGCCCGCCCCCGCGGCTCCCCCGCCCGGCGCGGCCTGCGGGGCGGGAACCTCCGGCTCGGTCCCGGAGGCCTTCGGCTCGGGATGCGACAGGTACGCCATCATGCCCTCCCGACCGCCCTCGCGTCCGTACCCGCTCTCGCGGTACCCGCCGAACCCGGCGCCCGCGTCGAAGATGTTGGTGCAGTTGACCCAGACCACGCCCGCCTTCACCTGCGCCGCAATATCAAGACACAGGTTGACGTTCTCCGACCATACCGACGCCGCGAGGCCGTATTTCGTGTTATTGGCCAGCGCGACCGCATCTTCCGGAGTCCGGAACTCCGTCAGCGTCGCCACAGGGCCGAAGATTTCTTCCCTCGCCAGGGTCGAGGCCGGTTCGACGCCCACCGCCAGGGTCGGCGGAAAGAAGCAGCCCTCCGGCGCATCCGTCTGGTGCAGGACAGCCCCCTCGCGCGCGCCCTGCGACACCAGTTTCCGGATCCGGTCGAGTTGTACGGGGTGCACGATGGCCCCCACGTCGGTGCATTTGTCGAGCGGATCGCCGATGCGCAGCGTCTTCATGCGCGCCTTCAGCCTGGTCTCGAACCGCTCGGCGACCGCTTCCGCGACCAGGATGCGCGCCCCTGCGCAGCACACCTGCCCCTGGTTGAACCAGATCGCGTCGACCACCCCCTCCACCGCGGCGTCGAGATCTGCATCGGCGAAGACGATGAACGGCGACTTGCCCCCCAGCTCGAGCGTCAGGAACTTGCCGGTGCCGGCGGTCTGCCGACGGATGATCCGCCCCACCTCGGTCGAGCCGGTGAATGCGATCTTGTCGATGTCGCCGTGACCGACAATGGCCGCGCCGGTCGACCCGTCGCCGGTGACGATGTTGAGCACACCCGCGGGCAGGCCACAATCCGCCGCCAGCTCGGCGAAGGCCAGGGCCGTCAGCGGCGTGTACTCGGCGGGCTTCAGCACCACCGTGTTTCCTGCCGCGAGCGCCGGAGCCACTTTCCATGCCAGCATGAGCAGGGGAAAGTTCCATGGAATGATCTGCCCGCACACGCCCACCGGCCGGGCACTTGGAAATTCGTCTTCCAAAAGCTCGGCCCACCCCGCGTGGTGATAGAAATGCCGCGCGACCAGCGGGATGTCGATGTCGCGGCTTTCGCGGATCGGCTTGCCGTTGTCCAGGCTCTCGAGCACCGACAGGAACCGCGCGTGCTTCTGGACGTGGCGCGCCAGCGCGTAGAGATGGCGCGCCCGGTCGTGCCCCGACAGCGCCGCCCAGCCGGGCTGCGCCGCACGGGCCGCCCGCACGGCGTCGTCGACGTCGGCCGACGTGCCCTGTGTGACCGACGCAAGGTGGCGGCCCGTCGCCGGTTCGAAGACGTCGAATGTTCCGCCCGACGGCCGGAAGGCGCCGTCGATGAAGTGTCCGAAGCGGCCGTCGTGACGCTCCAGCCAGGCACGCACCAAGTCCGTGTTCTCCGGCGCGGGACCGTAATCCAGGGTCTCCAGGATGTTCGTGATCTCGTTCATCTCGTTCCTCAGGCCATCGCGTGTCGGGAAGACGCGGCGTAGCGTCCGGTGACGTGGTGTTCGAGCTGCCGCTCGATATCGGCGAGCATCGAGGATGCCCCGAGACGGAAGAGGTCGGGCGCGAGCCAGTCGCGCCCCAACTCTTCCTTCATGAGGATTTGCCAAGCGAGCGCGTCCTTGGCCGATTTCATCCCGCCCGCCGGCTTGAAACCGACGCGGTGCCCGGTGGCGTCCCCGTAATCCCGCAGCGCGCGCACCATCACGAGAGACACCGGCAACGTCGCATTGACGCCCTCCTTGCCGGTCGAAGTCTTGATGAAGTCAGCACCGGCCTGCATCGCAACCATCGAGGCGGCGTAGACGTTGCGCAGCGTTCGCAGGTCGCCCGTGGCGAGGATCGCCTTGAGATGCGCCTTTCCGCAGGCCTCACGCATCGCCGCCACCTCGTCGTAGAGCGCGGACCAGTCGTGGCGCAGCACGTGTTCACGGGTGACGACGATGTCGATCTCGTCGGCCCCCTGCTCCACCGCGTACCGGATCTCGGCCAGGCGCAGGTCGAGCGGCATGAGACCCGCGGGAAACCCAGTCGCGACCGACGCCACCGGGATACCGCTGCCCTCGAGCGCGCGCACGGCGGGCTCGACGAGCGTCGGATAGACGCAGACGGCGCCGGTGGTGATGCTCCGGCCCGACAGGCCGAGCCCCTCGATCAGGTGCGGCGCCAGCGGCGACCGGGCCTTCGCGCACAAGCGGCGGACCCGCGCGGCCGTGTCGTCGCCGGCCAACGTGGTCAGGTCCATGCAGCGCACGGCGTTCACCAGCCATGCGGCCTGGTGCGCCTTCTTGACCGAGCGGCGCGTGGTCAGCGTGGCGGCTCGGCGTTCGGCGGCGCTACGGTTCACCGCGTGGCCTTCGAACATCTCCGGCCTCAGCGGCATGCCGGTGTTGCGTCGCTGAGTGTGTCCCGTCCGGGCGGGCACCTGATGAGCATGAGACGCTGCCTCTTCGGCACGCCTCGGCTTGGCGTCTGCGACCATGGTTTCGCTCCCTTGATGATGTGCGGCGCGGGCGGTGGCGCCCTGCCCTGTCCCTCGTCCTCAGGCCATGCGCGGCGACCGCAGGTCACGCACACGCGCAACCAGGTCCTCGACCCGGGCCCGGTCCACGGGCCCGGTCCAGTGCCCGCCCTTCTTCAGGCTCGATCCGACGATGGCCCCGTCGAGATGCGGCAGGAGCTCAACGGCGTTGACGGGCGTGAGACCGCTGCCGCCGATGACCGGCAGTGACGTGCCAGCGCGGATGGCCGCGATTTCCTCGGTCGGGATGGCGTCGCCCGTGCGGTTTCCGGTCGCGATCGCCACGTCGGCGTCATAGAATTCCGTGTCCCGCGCAAGTTCGGCCACGTCCCGATCGCCGGTGACGGCATGCGCGCCGTGCTTGACGTGAACGTCCGCAAAGATGACGACGCCTTCCGCGCCGATCCGCCGGCGAAAGCGCAGCGCCTCGCCGCTCAGCCCCTCGACCACGCCTTCGTTCGCCACGTAGGCATTCACCCACTGGTTCACCCGCACGAACCGGGCGCCCGTGGCATGCGCCACGGCAAGTGCTCCGACCGCGTGGTTGGCCAGCAGGTTGATGCCGAAAGGCAGCGCCGTCCGCTCCGACACCGCCTGCACAATGGCTGTCATCGCCGCGATGACCTCTGGACCGATACGGTCGGGCTTCAGGAAGGGGATGTCGCCATGGTTCTCGAGCATCAATCCGTCCATCCCGCCCTCCTCGTAGGCGCGGACGTCGGCCAGCGCGATCTCGCGAAGCTCGGCCACCGACGCGCCTGAATATCGCGGCGTTCCTGGCAGGGGAGGCAGGTGGACGTTCCCGATCAGCGGGCGCTCGCGGCCGAAAATCTCGCCGAGGGCGTTCTTGGTCCCGGACATGTCTAAGTGTTTCCTCGTCATCAGATGGTGGCGGCGCGCGACAGCGCCCGCTCGTATCGGGCGTCCCGCTCCTCGGCGTCCGGCCGCTTCGTCGCAAGCGCGCCATAGGCCTCCACGACGAATGATGCCGACACGGTTCCCATGGCGCTGCACTCCACAAGCGGCCGGCCGGCCGCCAGCCCGGCCAGGAAGCCGCCGCAATAGGCGTCGCCCGCCCCGGTCGTGTCCGCTACATCGACGGCGAGCGCGGGAACGTGTGTCATCCGCCCTGTGCCCGCCTCGGCCAGCAACGACCCCTTCGAGCCGATCTTCCCCACGACGTGAGAACTCCCGCTGCGGGCGGTCTCGGCCAGCCAATCCTCGATCCGCGCCGGCGCCCAGATGCGGTCGATCTCGGCTTCGCTCGGCAGGAAGGCGTCGAGGCAGGCGAGGTAGGAGAGGTCCGCGTACCGGCCCGCGTCGATCATCTCGTCGGCGAGGATGTCCATCGTCACCGTCCGACCCGGCGCATGGAGCCTCTGGGCGTTGGCAATCGAGCTTTCTGGCCCCTGCGGCGCGACATGAAAGCCCGAGGCTTTGCCATACGCCTCGGGCAGCGGCCCGCGCGCGGCGTCCATGGCCAGTGGCTCCGACGAACTCAGCTTCCGGATCTGCTGCTTGTGCACGTCACTTTCGTGCAGCATCCACAGTTCGAGCCCGTTGCCCTCCGCCGTGGCGATGCCCGCCGTGTCCAGCCCCCAGGACGCGATCTCGGCGCGGCTGCGTTCGGCGTGCGGCCGGCCCGCCGGCGCGTGCACGCCGACCGACGCCGTCCAGATCGCGGCGCCGATCGCGGAATAGAGTGCACCGCCCCCCGGCATGCTCCGGCGGCAGGTGCCGTCCTCCAGAACGATATCGTCGACCGTCAGCCAGCCCACCGTCACCAGGTCGATCATGGCTCCTCCTCCAGTTCCGCGGCGAGCGCGGACATGTAGACGAGAGCCCGCGACAGGCTGACCAGGTCGTCGAGGTGCGCAGTCGGATACGCCGTGTCGAAATGCCTGTCGGCCCCCGGGAACCCGAGAAGCACGATGTCGGAGTTCCGCTGCATCACGCTCACATCGTCGCTGCGCGAGGTGTAGAGGTTCGAGGTCTCCTTTACCGTCGCGCCCCGGGCGTCGAGATTGCGTGCGAATTCCCGCACGGCCGAATACAGCGGCGGCGGCGTGACCGCGCCGCGTGCCAGGCTCGAAAATTCGCTAAGGACGGCGCCCGCCCCCGGTACGCCCGCGCCGTCCGGGCCGCAATTTCCTTCGGCCGCCGTCTGCTGCATGTCGACGACAACGGAGAACCGCGGCGCGGGCGCGGCCGCCAGAAGGCGCGCCGAGCCCCGGCTGATCGACTGGTTGCCGGTGGCTGCCGGCCCCTCTTCCTCGTCCGGCATCGCCAGGAAGGCGTCGCTCCCGATCTCGGCCAGCACCGGGGCGGCCAGCGCCAAGGCGGCGACGCCGCCGGCATTGTCGAAATGGCCCGTCAGCAGACCGTTTTGGCCGGTCTCGAACGGCGCCATCGGCACGACCCGGTCGCCGGGGCGCAGGTGCTCGTCTCCGCTCGGGACGAAGCTCGGGCCATCGCCGTCCGACAGCAGCACCCCCTCGGCCACGACGACGAACGCGCCGGCTTCCAGGTCGTAGCGCAGCGCCTGAGCCGGCCGCTTGCCGTGGCCGGTGAGGTGATAGCAAAAGGGCACGAGCGGATGCCGACCGCCCTGCGCCGGGTGCACGAGATAGCTGATCGTATCGAGATGCGCGATGTACCACAGACCCGACTCCGCGCCGCTGCCCGTGGCAAGCGCGGCCGCCCCCGTCCCGCCGTAATTTGCCTCGAGCGCGAGCCGCCCTCCGAGCGCACCGTCCTCTTCCAGCAGCGCCCGCAGGACAGGCGTCCGCATGAGCGAGGCCACCCCCGACGGGGCGGGCGCGTCGCTCAGCGCCCGAACATAGCGCAACATCCGCTCGGGCGTGACGTGCGCCTCGACCAAGGCGCGGATCTCGTCGCAGCGGCGCAGCGCCCTTTCGACCTGCACGCCCGTCGGTGCCCGGCAGGTCCAGCGGTGGGTGGCGGAGCCTGTCATGCTCGGCTCGACCGTGCCATGATGAAGACCGCCACGACGATCAGCGCGCCCTTGAAGAGCTGCTGCACGAACGGATCGACGCCGGTGAGGTTGAGGATGTTCGCCAGCACCCCGATGATCAGAGTGCCGATGAACGTCCCGGCGACCGATCCCTTGCCGCCAAACAGGCTCGTGCCCCCGACGACGACGGCCGCGATGGCGTCGAGTTCATAGGCCTGTCCCGCAATGGGCGTGCCGACGCTCAACTGCGAGGCATAGACCAGCCCCGCGATCCCGGCCACACCGCCCGAAATCACGTAGACGATGGTCTTGTAGAGCCCCACCGGCACCCCAGAAAGGCGTGACGCGTCCTCGTTCGAACCGATGCTGTAAACCGACCGTCCGAACGGCGTCAGCGCCAGAACCACGCCGCTGACCAGAAGCGTCGCGATCAGGATCAGGGTCGGGTTCGGCACCCCGAACGTGTACCCATTGCCGAGATCATAGAAGTTCTCGTTCAGGATCGGGATCGGGGTGCCGCCCGTGTAGATGAACGCCAGCCCTCGCGCGAAGGACAGCATGCCCAGTGTCATGATGAACGGCGGAATGCCCGCAAAGGCGACGCCGAGCCCGTTGACGAGCCCCAGCGCCATCGCCGCGAGAATGCCCAGCGGGATCGCCACCGCCATGCTCTGCGTCTCGAGCAGGCCAGCGAACAGCACCACCGAAACGCCGAGGATAGAACCTACGGAAAGGTCGATACCCTTCGTGAGGATGACGAAGGTCATGCCGACGGCGAGGATGCCCACGATGGAGACCTGCCGCAGCACGTTCATGAGGTTCGGCACGCTGAGGAACCGGTCATTGAGAAACGACGACACGATGATCAGCAGGACCAGCGCGGCCAGCACGCCCGTCTGCCGCAGCAGCCGGTAGAGGGTCGCGGAGCGGTCGCCGGTAGAAGCGGCGCGTGCCGCCGCGGGAGGAGAGGAGGTCTCGGTCATTGCCAGGTTCTCCGTAGATTTCAGTCGAGCGATGCGGCGCGCATGACGCTTTCCTCGGTGGCTTCGCCCCGAGGCAGTTCGGCGGCGACGCGACCGCCCCGCATGACGAGGACGCGATCCGAAAGCCGGAGGACCTCTTCCATCTCCGAAGAGATCACGATGATGGCCACGCCGTCCTCGGCGAGTTCCTCGATGAAGCGATAGATCTCGCGTTTCGCGCCGATATCCACGCCGCGCGTCGGCTCGTCGAAGATCAGGACGCGCGGGCGTCCGGCGAGCGCCCGGCCCAGCAACACCTTCTGCTGGTTGCCGCCGCTCAACGTGCTTATTTCGGCCTGCATGCTGGGCAGCCGGATATCGAGTTGCTCGATCTGCTCGCGCACGAAGGCCCGTTCGCGGTCCAGCCGAAGAAGGCCGAGCGACCTGAACCGCGCCAGGTTCGAGATGGTGGCGTTTTCGCGCACCGGGCGGTTCGGCAGCAGGCCGAACGCCTTCCGGTCCTCGCTGACATAGGCGATGCCCTGTCGCTTGGCCGCGCCCGGCCCCGAGAAGCGCGTGGGCCGACCGAAAACCTTCATCTGGCCCGAGCTGTGGGGACGCACGCCGAAGATCGCCTGCGCCACCTCGGTGCGGCCCGCGCCGATCAGCCCGGCGAGGCCGACGATTTCGCCGGCCCGCACGCTGAACGACACGTTCTCGAAGGCGCCTTCGCTCGAAAGCTCCTCAAGTTCCAGCGCCACCTCGCCCATGCCGCGCGCCTGGGTGTGGTGCGCCTCGAACTCGCGGCCGATCATCTTCGACACCAGCCAATCCTGGTCGATCGCGGACACGTCACTCGTCCCGGTCCGCTCGCCGTCGCGCAGGACGGTGACACGATCCGCGATCCGAAAGATTTCTTCGAGGTGGTGCGAGATGAAGACGATGCCGATGCCCTGCGCCTTCAGACGCTCCACCAGGTCGAACAGCGTGTCGACGCGGTTGGCGTCGAGCACCGCCGTAGGCTCGTCCAGAACCAGCATCTTCGCCTCGACCGAAATCGCCTTGGCGATCTCGATCATCTGCTGCTGCGCGATGCTGAGCTGGCCGACCGGCACCGTCGGGTCGATCTCGATCGACAGACGGTCCAGCAGCTCCCGCGTCCGCTCGCGCATCCTGCGCCGGTCCAGCAGCCCCAGCGCGTTGCGCGGGAAATGCCCGAGAAAGATGTTCTCTTCGGTCGTCAGATCCGGGGCGAGCGACAGTTCCTGGTGGATGACCACGATGCCTTGATCCAGAGCCGCCTGGGGCGAGTTCAGGATCAGTTCGCGCCCTTCCAGCTTCATCGTGCCGCCGTCGGCGCGGTGTACCCCGCCGAGTATCTTGATCAGCGTCGACTTGCCTGCGCCGTTCTCGCCGACGATGGCGTGCACTTCGCCGCGCCCGACCGACAGGTCCACGTCCCGCAGAACGACGTTATTGCCGAACTGCTTCCGCAGTGCCTGCGCCTGTAGAAGTTCATCTGTCATGCTTGCTACGCGAACCGCCCCGACCAAGGCCGGGGCGGTTCTGTGCCGTTACTTGCAGGGATCGAGCGGCGGCTCGAAATCGCCCCAGCCGCGGCCGATCCATTCCTCGGCGTTCTCGGCGACGACGGTCGGCGAATCCGGCAGCGCGAGCTGCTGACCGGGCTGCGAATACGCCTCTGCCCCCGGGATCTCTCGACCGGTCAGCGTGTAGAGAGCTGCACGCATTCCGATGTCGCCGATGAAGGGCGTGTAATTTCCGTCGGCCCGAAAGGTGCCGTCACGCACCGACTTGAACCCGGCATTGGAGCCGTCGAACGTGTAATGCAGGATGCCGTCTTCGCAGCGGTTCGCCCGCGCGATTGCGAGCTGCGCGCCCCACGAGGATTCCTCGGCGTGCGAGAACACCGCGTCGATGTCCTCGTAGGCCGTCAGAAAGTCCTCCATGATAGGAACTGCCGGCTCGCGAATCCACTCGCCGTCGCCGACGGCCAGCACCTCGATGTCGGGATAGTTCTCGAGCACGTTCTTCATGCCCTGATCGCGGTCGACGGCGGGCGAGGAGCCCTGGAGGCCGGTGATGACGACGATGTTGCCACTCCCGTCGAGGTCGTCGGCCATCTTCTGCGCGACCTTCTCACCCATCGTGACGTTGCTCTGGCCGATGAAGAGCGTCTTGTCTGTCGGCACGTCGCGGTCCATCACGATCAGCGGGATGCCCTGGTCCATGACGGCGCGCGACGCCGGGATCAGAGCTGCCGACTCGACCGGGCTGAGCAGCACCGCGTCGACGCCCCGGGCGAGCAGGTCACGCACATCGTTGTTCTGCTTCGCGACGTCGACGTTGCCGTCGAGCACGATCATGCTGACATTGGGATGCCGACAGGCCTCGGCCTGTGCCGCCTCGAGCATCGAGATGCGCCAAGGATGATTGAAGCCGGTCTGCGAGAAGCCGACGACGATCTCTTCTTCGGAACCGTCTACGGTTACGGGGCCCGCCTCGAGTGGCAGGATGTCGGTGAACGGCAGGCCCGCGTACTGTTCAAGAAGCTGGTCGCAGGTTTTGCCCGAAATGGGCAGCGTGTCCTGTGCGGCGGCGCCGGAGGCCGCTCCGAACGCAACGAGAAGCGCCGTGGTGGCAATCGAGGATTTCATCTGAACTCCCTATCGGTTGTTGGCGGCCGCCGTTCGCCCGGCGGCTCTTTGACTTCTGTCTGCGGTGAGCGAATAGCCGGCCAATTCAAGGCACTCCGGCGTTCGCTGCTTGCCGCGACTCGGATCACTGTGCATCATCGGAAACTACAAATCAAATGTTATGACGTTCGGACGATATTATGGATGATTGGCAGCGCCCGCTCGCCGAAGACGGCCCTACCCCGCTCTGGTTCCAGATCGCGGAGCGCCTGCGCCACGCCGTGGAATCGGGCACGTTCGCGCCCGGCGAAACGCTTCCGTCGGAAGCGCAGTTGAACCGACATTTCGGCGTCAGCCGCGCGACTTCGCGGGCGGCGCTCAACGAGCTGGAGTCTGCCGGTCTCATCGTGCGCCGCTCGGGCAAGGGATCGATCGTACTTCGAAAACGGGTCGACCAGCCGGCGGAAGAAATGGCCGGCTTCTCTGAGGACATGCGCCGGCGCGGCCTCACTCCGTCCTATCGCGTCCTCGAGATCGGGCATGAACCGGCGACAGCCGAAGCCGCCGAAGCACTCGAACTCGCTCCGGGGACGGCGGTGTTCCGGTCGCACCGCCTTTTGCTTGCCGACGGCGAACCGATCGGCACGGCAATGTCTTGGCTCCCCCCTCGCCTGTTTCGCACCCAACCATATCCCACGTCCGAAGAACTCGAGACCGGCTCTCTCTACGCCTGGCTCAGGGTCAATTGCGGCGTGACCGTGAAACGGGCGCGGGAGTACATCGAGGCGACATCGACCGAGAGCTCGCTGGCCGAGAAGCTGGGCGTCCGCAAGGGTTTCCCGCTCCTCGTCGCGCGCCGTCAGTCGTTCGACGAACAGGACAAGCCGGCGGAATGCGTTATCCTCAGCTTCCGGTCCGACCGCTATAGGTTCCACCTCGAGGTGCGGCGTTGACGTTAGGCCATCCGGGCGCTTGAGGTGAAAGAAACCGCCGGTGCGGCCGTACTCGATCTGGTCGCATCAACGCCATGATCAACGAGGCCTTCGCAGGCCGGGAACTGCTTCAGTATTGCAGTTCCGGCTATGATCACCCGCTCGGCCTGCTGTCGCACTGCTGCGGTGGTCGCCGACGCGAGCGCCGCAGAAACAGGAGGCCAGCGTCAGGTTGATCGTCTGGCTCGGCAGAACGGTGCGTCGTCGGGTCTCAATCCGTCTCGTTTGGTGGCGCTGGGGGATGCCGAAGCCGTTCATGCTCGTCGACCACCCTTACCCGTGCAGGCAAATCGGATCCCCACGACCAGAGGACCAGGTTACGCGCGCCTCGTCGCGCTCCGGGGGCGAAGCTGGGCACGATGGCGCCGCAGTAGCCTTGGGTCGCGACACGCTCCGCGAATTCCTGCGATCTGGCCTGGCCCTTCATGTCCATCTGCATTGCCCAGTCCGGAAGAGCGAGATCCTCGAGCGCGAACCCTGACTTCCCGAGTTCGTCCGGATCAGTGGCGTCGAGAACCGGATCGAGATCGACCTCGACCGCTACCAGAGTTGTCGGCATGAAGCTTCCCGCCTGGTGCACCTCGTTCAGTGCCGTCTCGACGGAGAAGGAGAGATACAGCGCCGGTCGTCCAATCCTGTTGAACCGGCCCCCGAATTTCGCGGCGCCGTCGCCCGAAAGCGGCCGGTACGCCCAATAGGGACTGAGCGCCCTAAAAAGCGTCTCCCGAAGGTGCATCAGGCGTGTACGCCAGCGTCCAGCCGATCGAGATGCCTATGCACCAGATCGGCGCGCCCATCTTGGACAAGCTGCATCGGCGTCACACCATAACCCGGGAGGGGCGTGGACCTGTACCAGGCGTAAGCCATCAGATCGGAGCCAAACCTCGGACTGGTGCGGGTCACGATCTCCATCATTTCACGCAGCCGCTTCTGCGTCTTCGGTTTGCCCACCCGGCTGGAACGTACCAGCGCATCGCGCCCGAGCCCGGCGGTCTGGGCGATTTCGTCGACGGTCGTACGAAGCGACTGCGCCATCAGCCTCGGCGCGAAGACGCCTTCCTTCGAAACTGCGTTCAGCTCCATGTGCCTCACCCCCAAAGACGCGGTTATGCGTCAACATGTGTGTCGAATCCCATTTCGTCAACCGCATGGCCCTCCAAGACGCTAACGAGGAACCTCCTCAGCGGCCCCGGGGGCATCCCTCACAGAGGTAAAGGTCCCTGCTGCGTCCTGGCGATGATCAGGGTCGAAACTCGGTCATGCGATTCCGTCTACCCACCCCTTGCCCGAAACGACACCTCGGCACTGTCGGCGCGGCGCGGCCTTGCATCCGGATCTCAGCCTGAGCGCCCCCTACCCCACGAGATGAGACTAATTCGCACGCCTATGTGCTTCACGCCCCGCCCTTCGCTTCCGAACCCCGGCCGCCAGGTCGTGCGCAGGAACAGGTCTGCTTGGCGAGCACGGACAAGCGCCAATCGACGGGATCGGATCACGCTGCTTGGCGGAAACCCCTCCCCTTCCTCAGCCGACGCGGGCGGAACTGCCGGCCTCGGCGTGCCTGGCGGTCGCGGGGCCGAGTATGTTTACAGCCGCCATCGACGTCGCGCCGTCGATGGCGACCGCTTACCGCGAGCGCGTCCCCGCCGATGTCAGTGCTACCTCCCGTAGCGGACGGCTCGCCATCGGCAGACGATGATGGTCGCGCAATCC
>NZ_FOXA01000028.1:0-2789 GCF_900115595.1 Tranquillimonas alkanivorans | reverse complement strand
GAAGCTCAACTCGCTCGACGTGGTCGATGCCCTGACAGATCTCTTCATCCTGCGGGGGCCCCCTGAGTTCATCAGATCCGATAACGGGCCCGAGTTCGCCGCCCGAAAGGTCCGTGAATGGATCGAAGCCGTGGGCGCGAAAACTGCCTTCATAGAGCCCGGATCACCGTGGGAGAACGGCTATTGTGAGAGCTTCAACGCCCGCTTCCGCAACGAGCTGCTCGACGGGGAGATCTTCTACTCGCTCCGCGAGGCCCAGATCCTCATCGAACAATGGCGGCGCCACTACAATACCATCCGCCCCCATAGCGCCCTGGGCTACAGACCGCCTGCCCCGGAAGCCATCGTCACCGTCGACCGAAGGAGGGGCAATGCATTAACAATCAACCTGGACCACTCGAATGGGGCAGTTCACCCCGCCCCACTCGTCGCGCGCCAGCAGTTCCAGGCGATGCCGTTGTTCCTCGGTGTGGCCGTCCTCCGTCGTCACCGACAGGACGAGTTCGCAAACCTCCGCCTCGTCAAGCCTGGCGAGCCGCTCGATGTCGAGCCTTGTGGCCAGGTCGCGCAGCGCGACCTCCGATCCAGCCGCAATGCGGTCGATCGTCCACCGCGTCTCCGCCAGAACTGGCGGGTGCGCCCGCGCGACCACCTCCAGGTTGTCCAGAGGACGGTCACCACGGTTCTCCACCACCAGAGAGTGAAGCACCGCGACATCGTTCTGCGCAGATGCGAAATTCACTGTCGCGGCACATGTCGCCTTGAAGACGACACGCCGTTCTGCCTCGACACCGGCAGCCCGATCTTGGTCTTGAGGCATCAGTATTTACTCGAAGTTGCTTGGCAGGCAGCATCAACAGGTTACCGGCCGCCGGTCAACCTGCGCGTGTCAAGAACAGGTCATCTCCTTCCAGGGCACGCGCCGCAATCCTCGACCCTTGGGTGTGCCTCCCGACCGCAAGCGCGACCGTCGAAGAGAGCGAGGCGGCACATGTCCGCTGCACCCATTCAAATCCGGCGGCGCCTCCCTCGCCAGAAGACGCTTCAACAATACTCGATGGCGCGCATTATCGACATCACCGAGTGCTCGGGCAGGAGGCTCCGAAGCGCCGCGTCAAGAATATCCACGTGCGGCCCCTCATCGCAGAGCTGCCGCAGCTCCTCCAGTTCCTCTTCCTCGAAAGCCCAAGGCTCAAACGCATCAGGCAGCGGTCCGCCGTCGTGCCAGTTAATGATCTGCATTCGCGTGGGGATGTGGTGGCGGTCGTTCATTGGTGTTTCTCCTCGAGATAAAAGGCGGCTTCCCGCCATGCGAGGAGGTAAATGGTCCGGACGGGGGGCCGACAGAATCGCCTTCCGCGAAGTCATCCAAAACCTTGCACACGGCAGTTGGTGTGTCACAAGGACGGCCGCGCGAACGGGAGCGCTGCACGTGCTCAAGCCGTGTGCCGCCGTCTCCCCCTGCTCCGCCCGGACCAGATCTCCACACCCCCCGCGCCGAGCACCAAGGCGCCGCCGACAACTTCGAGCGGTCCGAGCCGTTCTCCCGCAAGGACCGCACCCGAGAGGGCTCCGACGAGGACCTCCGACATCAGGAGAAGGCCCACGCGCGCAGGTTCCAGACGCGCCGCCGCCCACATCAGGGCCGCCATGGAGAGACCCCACCAGATGCCGCCCGCCGCGAGCACCCAGTTCGTGGCCGCGCCGCGTTCGTCCGGCGTGACTTCCGGCGCCCACGGCCCAAGAACCAGAACCAGCACCAGAGCCCCTGCACATGCGCCGAGAACGAACACGAACCCGGCCGTCGCCGACCCGAGGGTCGACTTGGAGCGGATGCCGGTGGAGGAGACGGACCAAAGAAGTCCCGAGAGCAGGGCGAGCCATTCCCCGAGCCCTCGCGGGAGCGGCACCTCGCCGTCGGCCCCCAGCATCAGGCCGAGACCGCCGAGGCCGAGCGCGATCGCCAACGTGCGCTCCGGCCGGCTCCGCCAGCCCATCACGTAGCGCCCGATCAGCGTGCTCCAGACCGGAGTGAGGTAGAACAGGAGGATGATGACGGCGACCCGCCCGTAAAGCAGCGCGACCGAGTAGAGCACGAAGGCCGCGCCGCCGAGGGCGATCGAGGCCAGCGCCAGCGGGTGCGCCTCCGCGATCTCCCGCCGATGCCTCGCCGCGGCCGGCGCCAGCACCAGAGCCGCCAATGCCACGGCTGCGAGCGTGCCCCAGGCGCCCGGCAGGCCGGCCTCTGCCATGCGACGGACGGGCAGCCAGTAAACGCCCCAGAACGCACCGGTCGCCACCACGATCAGGCTGGCGATGATTACGGTTTGAGACTCGGTCATGCGGTTCCGTCTAACCGTCCCCCGGCCGAAACGACAGCACGGCATTGTCTGAGCGGCGCGGTCTTGCATACGATCTCAGCCCGAGCGCCCCCTACCCCACGAGATAAGACTATTTCGCGCGCCGGTGTGCCTCACGCCCCCGGCCCTCCGCACCCACGCTGTCGGGCCGTGCGATAATAGCGGGTCTGCCTCACGAGCACGGAAGTCCGCCGATCGACGGGATCGGACCAAGCTGTTTGGCGGACACCCCTCCCCTTCCTCAGCCGACGCATGCGGAACCGTCTGCCTCGGCGTGCCTGGCGGTGGCGGGGCCGAAAAGTTTACAGCCGCCATCGACGTCGCGCCGTCGATGGCGACCGCTTACCGCGAGCGCGTCCCCGCAGATGTCAGTGCTACCTCCCGTAGCGGACGGCTCGCCATCGGCAGACGATGATGGTCGCGCAATCC
>NZ_FOXA01000041.1 GCF_900115595.1 Tranquillimonas alkanivorans | reverse complement strand
TCTTCTGGCGCTTCACAAAGGGCCGGACGTATTGCGGCGCGATCAGCCTCACCTCATGGCCGAGCTTTGTCAGTTCCCGGGCCCAATGCGAGGCGCTGGCGCAAGCCTCCATCACCACCACGGAAGGAAGCTGGTCCGCCATGAACTTCGGAAATTGCGCCCGCGTCAGCTTCTTGCGGTATTTCAGATGGCCGGTCATCGAGGCCGCGTGTAGCTGGAACACGTTCTTTGCAAGGTCCACGCCTATCATCGTATCATTCATTTGCCGTCCTCTCCGTTTCGTATCTTCAGCAACACGACCTTGGCACATCGCGATGCCGCCTGGGGAGGACGGCAACCACCCCATCCCGATCGTTGACGACGAAGTGCAGGCCCATCGCCACGCCGTAAAGGATCATGCCGGCCGTTCCCTCTTCGCGCGCCTGCTCGTCCAGCAGGTAGCCGATCAAAACGTTGTAGAGCGCGAAGGACCCCAGGTGCAGCCAGAACGCGCCGGGGGGCGAGGCGCGCGTGCGCCCGCCCGCCATCGCCTTCGCCATCCGCTCAAGCCCGTAGAACACGACGAGGCCCACGAGAGCGAAGAGGTACAGCAGCCCCTCAATCGGAGCGGCCTCTCCGTGCTCGCGTTGCAGATGCGCGAGCTCGGGCAGCAGGTGCACGAAGACGTAGGCGACCGAGACGCCGCCCGCGATGGAGAGCCAGATGCTGCGCGGCCTGCGATCGAGGAAACGCAGGTGCGGGCTAAAGACGTGCACCGCCGCCAGAAGTACCGCGACGCCGACGGTGAGGATCAGGGATGTGTCGCCGGTCATGCCGTCCGTCCGGTTGTGTTTCGGCAACTCAACAGGCGGCATCCCGCCTCGGTTCCGGCCGGGACGGCTTCACAACGCACGGAAAAGCCGTAACTTTTGCGCGGGGTGAAGGGGGGCGACCACATGCCGAAACGCAACGTGCTGATCGCGCGATATGCCGCGGACCTGCGCGAGAAGTGCGGGATCGAGCCGGACATGGACTTGCTGACGGAGGTGACGATCGCCGTTGGGCCGGCGATCTATCACTCCGAGACGGCCATCGTCTCGGCGGAGACGCAGGGTGAACTGGCGAAGATCAAGAACAACTTCCTGATCCGCAAGCTGGGCCTGCCCGACGGGCCGGAGCTGATGGAAGCGATCGACGCCGCCATCGAGACCTATGGCCGGTCGGAGCCTCAGAAGTACCGCGCCGTGCTTTACTACATGCTCGTGCGCGAGTTCGGAAAAGAGTCGCTCTATGCCTGAGTGGCTAGCCCGCCTTTTTCGCAAATCACCTGCCACTCGTCCTCGCTCACCGGCTGGACCGAAAGACGCGTGTTGTTGACCAGCACCATGTGGGACAGTCGCGGGTCGGTCTTGCAGTCGTCCAGTGTGACCGGCGTCGGCAGCGTGTCGAGCGCCTTGATGTCGACGCACTCCCACCTTGGATCATCGGTTGTGCTGTCCGGATGCGCCTCGGCGGTTACCGCGACGGTGCCGACGATCGCCTTCTCCTTCTGCGAATGGTAGAAGAAGCCGCGGTCGCCGACCTTCATCTCGCGCATCGCGTTTCGCGCCTGATAATTGCGGACGCCGTCCCACTCTTCGCCCGCGTCGCCCTTGGCCACCTGATCGTCCCACGACCAAGTGGAGGGCTCGGACTTGAAGAGCCAGTATCTCACGGCGCGATCACCTGCTTCCATTCCTGCAGGGTGACCTCGGCGAACAGCCCAGCCTTGTTGTAAGGGTCGTTCGCCGCGAAATCCTCGGCCGTCTTCATGTCCGGCACGTTCAGAACGGCCATCGACCCGGCCATCTCGCCATTGTCGTCCAGCAGCGGGCCGCCGCGTTCCAGAATACCCGAGGCGCGGGCATAGGCAAGGTGCGCCTCGCGGTTGTCGAGCCGGGTCTGCAGGTGGCCGGGTTTGTCCCGTGCGATGAGAACGACGTACATCTCTACTCCTTGATCAGCGGCCGGGCGAGGAGTCCCTCGACGGCGCGCGGCAACGTTGTCTCGCCGTTCAGAAGTGCGTCGACCATCGCGGTCAGCGGCATCTCGATCCCGGCCTCGGCGGCCAGTCTAGTGACGGCATGGGCCGTGGCAACACCCTCGACCGTGCCGCCCGGCACCGGCTCGCCGCGTCCCAGCGCCAGCCCCGCGCGATAGTTGCGGGATTTCTCCGAGGTGCAGGTCAAGATCAGGTCGCCCAGCCCCGACAGCCCGTTCAGCGTCTCGGGCCGCGCGCCGCGAATGTCGGCGAAGCGTTTCATCTCGGCGAAGCCGCGCGTGATGGCCGAGGCGCGTGCGCTTTCGCCCAGCCCCGCGCCGATCGCGATGCCGGCGGCGAGCGCCATGACGTTCTTCAGCGCCCCGCCAAGCTGCGCGCCGGCGACATCGGTGCTGAGATAGAGACGAAGGTTCGGCGTCGCGATGTCGTGCTGGATCTCGGTGCCTGCCGGCTCGTCCCCACAGGCGAGCGTGAGTGCGGTGGGCAGCCCCGAGGCGATGTCGATGGCGAAGCTGGGCCCGGTCAGGACGGCGGCAAGCGCGTCCGGCACCTTTCGCGCGATTACATCGGCGGGGCCCAGCCCGGTGCGCAGGTCGACGCCTTTGGAGCAGGCGACCAGCGTCCTGCCCATGAACGGCGCAGGCGTGTCCAGGAGGTCGCCGAGCGCCTGCATCGGCACCGCGATCAGCATCGTCTGCGCCTGTGCGGCCTCTTCGATCTGGGCCGTCACGTGCAGGCTGGCCGGCAGGCTGACGCCCGCCAGCCGCTTCCCGTTCTCGCGCTTGTCCTGCATCAGGGCCACGTCGTCCGGATCGCGCGCCCACAGCGTGACCGGGTCGCCGTCCCGCGACAGGGCGACGGCCAGCGCCGTGCCGAATGCGCCTGCTCCGATGACCGAGATCATGCCTTGGCCCCCTTCTTGCCCGATCCCAGAAGCGCCGGGCGTGTCCGGTCCAGCGGCCAGCGCGGGCGCGCCGACAGCTCCATCCCGTCCCGGCGGCCGGTGCGGAACAGTTCGGCCCCGGCCCAGGCAATCATCGCGGCGTTGTCGGTGCACAGCGCCAGCGGCGGCGCGACGAAGCGCGCGCCGTGCTGGGCCGCGACTTGTTCAAGCCGCGCGCGCAGCGCCTTGTTGGCGGCGACGCCCCCGGCCACGGCAAAGGCCGGTGCCGCTGGGGCTACCGCCAGATACTCCGCCAGCGCCCGGCGCGACTTTTCCGCCAGAACGTCGGCGACGGCGGCCTGGAACCCGGCGCAGAGGTCGGCGCGGTCCGCCTGGCGCAGCCCGCCCTCGCGCTCCATCGCCTTGTCCCGCTCGCGCAGGACGGCGGTCTTCAGGCCCGAGAACGACAGGTCGCAACCCGGCCGGTCTAGCAGGGGGCGCGGAAAGGCAAAGCGTGCCGCGTCGCCCTGCGCCGCCTCGGCCTCGACCGAGGGGCCCCCCGGCTGGGGCAGGGCCAGCAGCTTGGCGGTCTTGTCGAACGCTTCGCCCGGTGCGTCGTCGATGGTGCCGCCGAGGCGGGTGAAATCGTCCGGGCCGCGCACGATCAGGAACTGGCAGTGCCCGCCCGAGACGAGGAGCATCAGGTAGGGGAACCCAAGATCGTCCGTCAGCCGTGGCGTCAGCGCGTGCCCGGCCAGGTGGTTCACTCCGATCAGGGGCACGCCCGATCCGGCCGCCAGGCCTTTCGCACACATCACCCCCGACAGCACCCCGCCGATGAGCCCGGGCCCGGCGGTCACGGCGATGGCGTCGCAGTCCCGCAGCGCGACGCCCGCCTGATCCAGCGCCTGCTCCACCACCAGGTCCAGCTTTTCAGCATGGGCGCGGGCGGCAATCTCGGGCACGACGCCGCCAAAGGCCGCGTGCAGCTCGGCCTGTCCGGCCACGAGGGAGGAGAGGATTTCAGGGCGTTCCCCGGCAGGCGCGCGGATGACGGCGGCGGCGGTATCGTCGCAGCTGCTTTCCAGCCCGAGTATGGTGACGTCCTGGCCCATGCGCTACCGGTTGCCCGCGTGATCGAGCGCAGGTAACACCGCCCTGCGCGCCATTCAACGCTCGGGAGGTCTCTTGGCTCCCACCGATCCCGTTCTGCTGCTGACCCGCCCCGAGCACCGCTCGCGCGCGTTCGTGGAAATATGCCGAACGCGCGGCTTTGCGGGGCCGGTAATAATCGATCCGATTATTGAAATCGTGCCGTGTCCGCTGGACATGCCGCTGGATGACGTCCCCGGCCTCATCCTGACCTCGACCAGCGCCGTCGAGGCGGTGGCCGGCCATGATCTGCGCGGGCGCCGTGCCTGGGCGGTGGGAGAGCGAACGACGCAGGCGGCGCGTGCCGCGGGAATGGAGTGCAGCTTCGGCGGGGCCGATGCCAACGCGCTGGTGGCGCACCTGTCGCGGGAACGGCCCGGCGGACCCCTTCTGCACCTGAGGGGGCGGCATGCGCGGGGAGACGTGGCCGAGCGGCTGGCCGCCGCCGGGGTGCCGACGCACAGCGTGGTAGTCTATGATCAGCGGGACCGGGCGCTGGGTCCTGCGGCGCGAGAGGCGCTCGACGGGCCGAACCCCGTGATTCTCCCGCTGTTCTCGCCGCGTTCGGCGGCGCTGGTGGCGGGGCAGGTGGGCGAGGTTCGGGCGCCGCTCGAGGTCGTCGCCATGAGCGATGCCGTCGCGTCGGCATGGACCGGTTCGGGGCGGCTTCAGGTTGCGGGAATGCCAACCGCCGCGGCGATGGCGGAGGAAGTCGAACGAATTTGCGATGGCTGACCGCCTTGTTGGGGGTGAGGTGGCGGGCTAATCTCCGTCCGTCGCCCGACCGGCCGGCGTTCGAGGAAATGGAAGAGGTACAAGCACCGTGGCGAGACCGAAGAAACCGAACTCCGGCACCGGAACGCGGGGCAAGACGGACGAAACGAACACGCCGGACGCCCCCGCGGCGAGCGGCGGGTCCGAGCCGAAGGCAACGACGCCCGTGACCGGTGCGACACCGGGCTCAGAGCGCGACGAGTCCGGTACGGCGGGCGCTGCCGGCGGCAAGGACACCAAGGCTGCCGACGCTTCGACGGGCAAGGCCGCGACGGACGCTCCTGCCACCGAGGGCGGCAAGTCCACCGCGAGCGGCGGAGTGCCGAAGGCGGGCTCCACCCGCACCACCGGCAGCGCCGCCTCGACGAGCAAGGCGGCTGACGCCACCGCTTCGAAGGTGCCTGCGGACCAGAACGAATCTGCCAAAACGGCGGAAAAGACCCCGACCAGTAAAAGCACCGCCTCGACCGAGGCGGCCACCGGGCCCGGCGCGGCCGAGACGGATGCGAAGCCGGATGCGGACAAGCCGACCTCCGCCGCACCGGCCAAGGGCGCCAGCGCCGCCGAGGCAACGCCCGACGCAGGCGGCGGCCGGACTGATCCGCCGCGCGCGACGGCCCCTGCCAAGGAGCCGCGGCCCCGTGTCTCGAAAGGGCCGGGCTTCGCGACGCTTCTGCTGGGCGGCCTTCTGGCCGGCGCCATCGGCTATGCCATCGCCTACTATACAACGCTTCAGGACGAGACGGGCGAGGACCCGGTTCCCGCGCTCATGGCGCGGCTGGACGAACAGGCCGGACAGCTCGACGAGCAGGCGGCGCGGTTCGACGACGTGCTGGGCCGGCTGGACACGCAGGCCGGTCGCCTCGACACGCTGGGCAGCGATGTCGAAGCGCTGCGCGGCGACTTCACCACCCTGCAGGAACAGGTGGCGGGGCTGGAGCCGACCGAGTCCGGCGTGACGCAGGAGACGCTGGACGAACTGCGCGCGGCCGCCGACGAGGGCGTGGCCGGACTGGCCGAGGAGGTCGCTGCCTTGACCGCACGCGTCGAGGAGATTGCCGCGCGGCCCGAGCCGGAGCCGCAGGGTGTGCCCGAGGAGGTTCTGTCGCAGTACGAAGAGCAGCTCTCGGGCCTGCAGGAGCAGCTGACGGCTCAGCGTGAGCAAATCTCGGCTGCCGAGCGGCAGGCGCAGGCGGTTATCTCCCGCGCCGCTCTGAACCGCATACAGGCCGCCATCGAAAGCGGCAGCGTGTTCGAGGCGGCGCTCGAAGACCTCGAGGCCAATGCACAGGTCGACCTGCCCGAGGTGCTCGAGGACGCGTCCGAAACCGGCGTTCCGTCGGTGGCGCTTCTGCAGCGGACCTTCCCCGAGGCCGCACGCGCCGCGCTCGAGGTGTCGATCCGGGCAACGGCCGGCGACGGCGATACGCTTGACCGGCTGGGCAGCTTCCTGCGGGCGCAGACCGGCTTCCGTTCGCTGTCCGAACGCGAGGGCAACGATCCCGATGCGGTGTTGTCGCGCGCCGCGGCCCGGGTCGAGGAGGGGCAGATCGCCGCCGCGCTCGAAACGCTGGAGGTGCTGCCCGAGCCGGGCCTGGCTGCGATGGACGAATGGCTCGGCCTCGCTCGCACGCGGGTGGCCGCCGAGGCGGCGGTCGCCGAACTTGCCACAAACCTGAACGCGAACTGAGGGCGCCGTCATGCTGTGGTCTTTGCTGAAGATCGTCCTTTTCGTGTGCGCGACCGCCGCGCTCACGCTGGGCGCCGCCTATCTGCTGGAAGCCGACGGGGGCATCCTCGTCGCCGTGGCCGACGTGGAATTCGTGCTTGGCCCGCTCCAGGCCGCCATCGCGGCGCTCGTCCTGCTGGTGGCGATCTGGATCGTGCTCAAGCTCGTCGGCCTTGTCGTCGCGCTCATCCGCTTTCTCAACGGCGACGAAACGGCGCTCAGCCGCTACTTCGACCGCAACCGCGAGCGGAAGGGATATCGCGCGCTGGCCGACGGGATGCTCGCACTCGCGTCCGGCGAAGGGCGCACCGCCATGTCCAAGGCGGCCAAGGCCGAGCGCTACCTGCGCCGGCCTGAGCTTACCAACCTCCTGACCGCGCAGGCGGCCGAGATGGTTGGCGACCGGCGCAAGGCGGAGGACGTCTACAAGCGCCTGCTGGTTGACGACCGCACGCGGTTCGTCGGCGTCCGCGGGCTGATGAAGCAGCGGCTGGACGAGGGCGACACCGAGACGGCGTACCGGCTGGCCGAGAAGGCCTTCGCGATCAAGCCCAAGCACACCGAGACGCAGGACGTGCTGTTGCAGCTCCAGGCGCAGCGGCACGACTGGAGCGGCGCGCGCAAGACGTTGGGTGCCAAGCTGCGCCACGGCTCGCTGCCTCGCGACGTGCACAAGCGCCGGGACGCGGTGCTGGCGCTGTCCGAGGCGCGCGACGTCCTGGCCGAAGGCAAAAGCATCGAGGCCCGCGAGTCGGCGATCGAGGCGAATCGCCTGTCGCCGGACCTTGTGCCTGCCGCTGCGATGGCCGCGCGCCACTACATCGAGAAGGGACAGGACCGCTACGCCACCCGCGTGCTGCGCAAGGCGTGGGAGGCCCAGCCGCATCCGGACCTCGCCGCCGCCTTCGCCGAGATCAAGCCGAACGAGACGCCGCAGGCGCGCATCAAGCGTTTCGCGGTGCTGACCCGCAGCCATCCCGACCACCCCGAGACGCGCATGCTGCTTGCCGAGCTGCACATCGCGGCCGAGGACTTTCCGGGTGCGCGCCGGGCGCTGGGCGATCTGGTGAAGGCGCACCCGACCTCTCGCGTCTTCACGCTCATGGCGGCCATCGAGCGCGGCGAGGGCGCGAGCGATGCGGTTGTGCGCGGCTGGCTGACGCGGGCGCTGACGGCGCCGCGCGGGCCGCAATGGGTCTGCGACAACTGCCAGCACATCGAGGGCAAGTGGGAGCCGGTCTGCGACAATTGCGGCGGCTTCGACACCCTGTCGTGGCGCGAGCCGCCGGCCGGAGAGGTCGTGCTGCCGGCGGGGACCGAGATGCTGCCGCTGATCGTCGGCCAGCTTGACGACCACACCAGCGTTCCGGCCGAGGACACCGTCGAGGGGGGCCCGGAACGGGACCCGGCGGCCCCGGGTCCGGTCCAGCCGGTCGAGGCGGACGAGCGGCAGGACGCGGTCAGCGTGCCCGAGGCCGAGGTCGTCGTCCCGCAGGAACAGCGAGACGAGGCGAACGCCAAAAATTAGGGCTTACATCCCGCGCGAAACCTTGGTAGGAGGCGCGCCGAAGCGTCGGGAAGCCGGCGCTGACCGGCCCCCGCGGGGCTCGGTGCCGCAGTAGCTCAGCTGGTAGAGCACGTCATTCGTAATGATGGGGTCGGGGGTTCGAGTCCCTTCTGCGGCACCACTTTTCCCAAGACTTTCGTGAGAGCGCGGGCGAAAACTTATCATTCCCCCGTGCAGCCGACGTCGGACCGGCTGTTGCAACCCGGTGGCAGGTCCAGGCACTCACCCTTCCGAAACCAAACCTTTCCGCCTGGAACGGTGCACGCCGGTCGAAGGCAGCGGCGCTTAGTGCGGTGAGTAAAGCCGACGCGCGGTCGTGAGGTCCGGCATCGCTTTTCCAATGTCGGCGATCGCGATCATCAGTGCGCGGCGGACAAGGGTCCGCCCGTTGCCGCGTTCGCAGGTCTGAAACACTCCCCCGAATGACCGCCGAATTGCGCCGGTCGCGGCGCGGCTCTGCCCCGACTCCGCCATCTTTGCATCGCCTAAGGAGGGAGGGCAGCACGACAAAAGAAACGACAGGAGGCGCGGGTGATCGGCGAAGTGTTCAGGGGGCTGCGGACGTTGCGCGGGTCGAAGGGGAGGCCGGCGGTGCGGCCGATCACGCTGGAGACCCTGCGGTCCGACCATCTCGACCAGCTGCACGCGATCAATCACGAGGTCATCCTGCGCTACGGCGCGCCGCTCGTGGCCGTGCCGATCTGCCGCCGCGCGACCGAGCCGGGCGACTTGTCGCACTTTCTTCTGGAACTTGGTGTGGACCCCTTCCGCCGCTGGAACATGCTGTACTACGCCTCGGACCGGGCCAGCGCGCGCGAGCTCGACACGCACGTCTACGACCCGGCGATGGAGGGGCTGCACGATGGCAGCATGGCCGACGTGATCCGCAAGGTGCGCCTGTCCTGGATGACCTATCTGGAGGAAGAGCCGGACGCGACGCCGGAGCAGTGCGAGCGGTACCGCGATATGCTCCGCGCTTTCCTCGTTCAGTGTGGCGTGCGGTTCGAAACGATGATGTTCCGAGGCAAGCGCAATCTTTGGCAGGAGATCATGGCGCAGCACGAGGCGCGCGGCGCCGCCTGATCCGTCAGGTCCGCCCCAGCATCGCCAGCCGGATCAGCGCCCTTTCGACAAGCGCCATCTGCGGCACGCGGGCCGTCGAGCGCAGAGTCAGGTCGGTGTCGATGAGCACGCCCAGCCCCTGCTCAAGCTTTGCCGCGCCCCAGGCCTGTGCCTGACGCACCATCCGGTCGCGGCGGGGGCCGAAGACCGGCGGGCGTACGCGGGCGATGCCGCTGCCCGCCCCGCCGGGGTCCGAGGCCGCCTGGTGCAGCTGGCGGAAGTGGCGCAGCGCGTTGATGCACAGCGTCGTGGGGTTCACCCCCTGCGCCTCGATCCGCTGCATGAGCGGCCCGATCTCCTGCGCGCGCGCCTCGGCCACGACGTTCAGCAGATCGTCCACCGCCGCCTCGGTCGAGGTCGGAGCCTGCGTGGCGATATCCTGCGGCGTCAGCGGCGTGTCGTCGCCCATCTTGTACAGCGCGATCTTGTCGAGCGTCTGGCGGAAGTCCCCGGGGCCGAGCGCGCGGGCCAGCGCCGTCAGGTCGGCCATCGCGTCGCGCCCCACGTCCTTCAGCCCGGCCTGCGACAGCATCGCCTCGATCTCGTCGCGCCCCGGCGGGTCGTCGTAGAGCGCCACCGCGACGGCCGAGCGGTGCCCCTCGAACAGCTTGCGCAGCTTCGAGCGCGCGTTGAGTTGCCCCGCCGTCACCACGATCTGCGCGTCGCCCGGCCGCCATTCCTGAAGGGCGGTCGCAATCGTGTCGTGCAGCCCGTCGGTCGCGTCCTCGACGAAGGCCACGCGGGGGCCGGGAAAGAAGCCCTGCGACGTCACCGCGTCGATCAGCGCCGCCGGGTCGCGGCGCAGGTCGGCGGCGGGCAGGCGGGCCAGGCGCATCTCCTCTTCGCCCTTGGGGCCGACGAGGTTCGCGATCAGCTCCTGCCGCTTGAGCGCCACGCGCATCGCGTCCTGACCATAGATCAGCGCCCCCGTCCCCTGCGGGTCGGGCTTGCGGAAATAGGCGGCTGCGTCGCGCGCGTTGAGCTTCACCGTCGCCACTCCGGCGCGGTGGCCAGAAGTTGCGCCACCACCTGATCGGCGAGGATCGTCATCAGCCGCTCGCGGGCATCCCTCTCGGCGGTCAGCACCGTCACCGGGTTGCCCGCGATCGAGCCGCGGGACGGGTCGAAGACCGGCGCGGAATAGCCGGTGAAGTTGCGCACCTCGCCGGTCGCCACGGCCTCGCCGCTGGCGATCTCGGTCAGGACGAAGCGGACCGCGCCGATCAGCTGGTAGCGCGTGACCTCCTGATCGGGCGTCACGCCCAGCCCTTCCTGCCGCAGCAGGATGTCGGCCGACAGGTCATACAGGGGATCGACCGGCTGCCCCAGCCGCCGTTCGAGTTGCCGCACCAGCGCATAGCCCTCGGGGTCGTCGGGCGGATCGACGGCGATGGTGCCGCGCAGCCCCTCGGCCGCGCCGCCGGGGCCATAGACGGGGGTGAACCCGCAGGCGGCGAGGGCGGCGAGGCTCAGAAGGGCAGCGCGGCGATCAAACGACGACATTCACGATCCGGCCGGGGACGACGATCAGCTTCTTCGGCTGACCACCGGCCAGCGCCTTCTGCACAGCATCCGTCGCCAGCACCAGCTTTTCAACCTCGGCCTTGTCCAGGTCCTTGGGCACCGTGATCTCGTCCCGCCGCTTGCCGTTGATCTGGATCGGCAGCGTGACCTCGTCCTCGACCAGCATCGCAGGGTCGGCCTTCGGCCAGGCGGCCTCGGCCACCAGCCCTTCGCCGCCGAGCATGTGCCAGATCTCTTCGGACAGATGCGGCGTCATCGGCGACATGAGCTGCGCGAGCGTCTTCGCGGCCTCGGTCTTCGCGGCGCGGCCGGCTTTCGACTTTGCCAGCGCGTTGGTGAAGGCATAGAGGCGCGCGACCGAGGTGTTGAAGCCGAAGCTCTCGATTCCCATCGTCACGTCGTGGATGGTCTTGTGCATCTCGCGCAGGAGCGCCTCGTCGCCTTCGCCCTTTTCGGGCGCGTCGGCGACCTCGGAAGCAAGGCGATGGACCCGGGCGAGGTGCTTGGCCGTCGCCTCGGCGCCCGAGGCGGTCCATTCCACGTCGCGCTCCGGGGGCGAATCCGACAGCACGAACCAGCGCGCGGTGTCGGCGCCGTATTGCTCGACGATGGCGACCGGGTCCACGACGTTGCGCTTGGACTTCGACATCTTGGCCGAGGGGATGACCTCGACGGGCTCGCCCGTGGCGGTCAGCACCACGCCGCTGTCGGTCTTCTCGACCTCGTTGGGGAAGTGATAGACGGGCCGCCCCTTGTCGTCGCGCGTCTGATAGATCTCGTGCGTCACCATCCCTTGCGTGAACAGCGCGTCGAAGGGCTCGACGGCGCTGGCGGGCAGGTGGCCGCATTCGTGCATCGCGCGGGCGAAGAAGCGGGAATAGAGCAGGTGCAGGATCGCGTGCTCGATGCCGCCGATGTATTGATCGACGTTCATCCAGTACTCGGCCTCTTCCGCCACGGTCGGCGTTTCGGCGCGCGGCGCGGTGAAGCGGGCGTAGTACCACGAGGAATCCACGAAGGTGTCCATCGTGTCCGTTTCGCGCTTGGCCGGCTGGCCGCACTTCGGGCAGAGCACGTCGCGCCAGGTCGGGTGACGGTCCAGCGGGTTGCCCGGCTTGTCGAAGGTCACGTCCTTCGGCAGCTCGACCGGCAGGTTCTCCTTCTTCTCGGGCACTACGCCGCAGCTTTCGCAGTGAACCACGGGGATCGGGCAGCCCCAGTAGCGCTGGCGGGACAGGCCCCAGTCGCGCAGGCGGAACTTGGTCACGCCGTGGCCGACGCCGGTCTTCTCGCAGAAGGCGATTGCAGCGTTCACGCCTTCTTCACCGGTCTGCAGCTCGTCGCCCGCGAAGCCCTTCACGTAGCGCACGGTTTCGGATTTCGGCGGAACGTAGGCGTCGCCGCCGTCCTCGGGGCGGGTGAAGCCCTCCTCTTCGCCCTCGGGCACGTAGGTCGAGGTCACGGGCAGGTCGTACTTCCGTGCGAACTCGAGGTCGCGCTGGTCGTGCGCGGGGCAGCCGAAGATCGCGCCGGTGCCGTAGTCCATCAGGATGAAGTTGGCGATGTAGACCGGCAACTCCCACGCCGTATCGAACGGGTGGCGGACCTTGAGCCCGGTGTCGAAGCCCTTCTTCTCGGCCTTCTCGAGCTCTTCCTCGCTGGTGCCCATGCGGCGGCACTCGGCGTTGAAGGCGGCGATGTCGGGATTGCCGGCCTCCAGCTCTTTCGCGAGCGGGTGGTCGGGCGAGATGCCGACGAAACTCGCGCCCATCAGCGTGTCGGGGCGGGTGGTGTAGACCTCGATCCGGTCAAGCCCCTCGGGGCCGTCGATCATGGAGAAGGCGAACTGGAGGCCTCGGCTCTTGCCGATCCAGTTGCGCTGCATCGTCTTGACCTTCTCGGGCCAGTTGTCGAGCCGGTCCAGCGCCTCCAGCAGTTCCTCGGAATAGTCCGAGATGCGGAAGAACCATTGCGTCAGCTCGCGCCGCTCGACCGGCGCGCCCGAGCGCCAGCCCTTGCCGTCCTCGACCTGCTCGTTGGCCAGCACGGTCATGTCCACCGGGTCCCAGTTGACCACCGCGTTCTTGCGATAGACCAGGCCCTTCTCCATGAAGTCGATGAACATCGCCTGCTGCTGGCCGTAATACTCGGGATCGCAGGTTGCGAACTCGCGGCTCCAGTCCAGCGACAGGCCCAGGGTCGAGAACTGCTTCTTCATGTTCTCGATGTTGGAATACGTCCAGTCGCCGGGGTGGATGCCGCGCTCCATGCTGGCGTTCTCGGCCGGCAGGCCGAAGGCGTCCCAGCCCATCGGGTGCAGCACGGCGTGGCCGGTCGCCAGCTTGTAGCGCGCCACCACGTCGCCCATCGTGTAGTTGCGCACGTGGCCGATGTGCAGGTTGCCCGAGGGGTAGGGGAACATCTCGAGCACGTAGTACTTCGGCTTCGACGGGTCGTGGACGGCCTTGAAGGTGCCGGCCTCGTCCCAAGCCCTCTGCCACTTCGGTTCGATCTCGCTGGCGGAGTAGCGTGCCATCGTGTGTTCCCTGGTCCTGAGCGTTCGGAATAGCGCCCGCGCTTGATATGGGGCGGGGGCGCATTGGTCCAGCCCCCGCGCCGGGGCGCGGGGCCGGCCGGGAGGGCCCGGCAGCCATCATCACCTCGCACTGCACAAACCGTTGAGAAACAGCTTCAGGTTGTGTTTGCATCCGTTTCGTAAAATTGACTGGCGGGACGGTCCGACGACTTCTCCAGATCACGGCACCATGCGGCGAAAGCCTTTTTGCGCCAACTTTCTGCCTCCCTTCGGTAGCGCAGCAGGAGGCGGAATTCCTTCATGGCGATCGAAACAGGATCACGTAGGGACAGGTTTCCGCTGATCGATATGCACATGAGATCGAGAAGCTCGCGATGTCTCTCGTCGAGGTCTGGCGTGAGGCCGAACCCCCGCAGCACTTCGCGCCTACCACGCGCCTCTGGCGTACCAGCGAAGGCGTCGGCCTCCAGCAGAGCTTCTATCTTCTCTTCCACTTCCTTCAGCGCTTCAGTCGCACGGCGCACCTGAACCTCCGCCCTTGCCAGTTCAAGCGTCGTTGAATGCAACCGATATCCCGCGGCCGTCTGCCCTGTACTCGCGAGCTCTTCCCAGTCGTCGGCGATCACCCGGTAGAGGTCGAGTACTTCCTCATCGACTTCGGTACGCACCGCCAAGCCGTGACGACGGGCGTTCTGCGCCGACCGAACGACGGTGGGAGGTTCTTGCGGTTTCCCGGCTCGTGCGGTCACGATTCCGCCTCTGTCTCCGTTCGCTCATCGTCAACGACGATTGCGTCTTCGACAGTGTTCCGAGGCCGGCTTTGCACCTTCTCAAAGTCCGCCAGCAGCCGTCGACGCCGCGTCTCTATCCTGCGGGCTTCGTCTTCGAACCTCTTCAAGTCTTCTGACTTTCTCGCGTAGGCTTCAGCCGTAAGGAGGTCTACATCAATCTCCATCTTCATTATGCTGGAAGCAGCGCTTTCACCGGCAGTTCCCGGAATCATCAGCGCCGACATGAGGCGATCGCGATCTTTTGGCGGCAGTCGCTCCTCCAGAGCCGCGCCTAACGTCTGGCGCACTTCGCTCATCACGAGCGCGCGAATCCACCTGATGCGCCGCCGGCGCTCCCACTCAAGATCGACCAAATTTCTCGCGATGACCTGCGCGTAAGCGCTTCGTGGAGCCAAGTCGTCCAGCATCGCCGCACGAAGGCTCTCGAAGTCGCCATGACTCTCGCCCGCGAGCAGGGAGTGCTGGTCCAGGACGTCACTCACGGTTCGGATCTGCGGCTCCGCAGGACTGGCTCGTCGTGTTGCTCTGGACATGACCGGCTTCCTACGAAGGGTTCGATCGCGCGGAGCGCGTTGGACTTTTGGCGTGGCGCCCGAAGCCTAATCTGCGTGCAAGTCCAGGTTCGGTCCGGCCAATGCTCTGCCGATACGTGTACTGAAACCTTCAGAAGATCAGCGAACTCCTTTGGGAGCTGGCTCAGGTCAATTCGGGCACCTCCTCTTGGGTTCGGAACGAAGACATGCCCGAAATTGAAAAACGCCGTCGAAACAAGCCTCGAAAGCGCCTGATTATATTGAAGCCGCAGATCCTCAGGCTCGAACCTTGCTAGTTCGGCAAGCCTCTTCTGGACCACCTGTCGTCTCTTCAACCGACTTCCGCGGCTAGCCGCGAGGTGCGGACGGGCGCCGATGAACCGGGCCGCGTCGCTGGCATTGCGCGTCAGTGCGAACCTTTGGCAGAATGCTTCTAGGAGCGGATCAAACAGTGATGGCATGGCGGATGTAGTTCCCGAAATGTTCCTGCGCAGAGGCTAATCGGAGAATCACGGCTCGTTCAAGCGGGGTCAGCGTTCGTCGCGTGTCAGTACTGACATTTGTTAGGGACCGTCTGACTGACTGAGCAGCCTCGCAAGAATTCTGTAAGAAGGTGGGGGGGGCGGCAGATTCAGCAACCGGTAGTTACTGCGCTCCAGCGAGCGCCCGGCACCGAAGGCATCGCAGCAGTATGGATGCTACGGCCATTTCACGCGGACGGTGTTGAAACAATCAAAGTGCCTGCACCCGGAGGCTCATCTTCGATGGACCGAAAGAGGTTCCAGCCCCCGCGCCGTGGCGCGGGGCCGTCCTGCGGCAGCTCAGCCGGGGCGGTGGATCAGAGGCGGGTGTCCTGCAGGCGCAGCTGCCGGGCGCGGGTCAGGATCGCGTCCTCGAGCGCACGCACGGTATCCGGGCTCGCCGGACCCGAGGACGTGGCCAGCGCCACGTTCAGCGACCGCGCGTCGAGCGCCGGATCCTGCACATAGACGGTGGCGCGGTACGCGCGGCTGCCGCCGGGCGGGGTGCCGTAGCCATAAACGATGACGCCCGCGAAAGGATCGACTGCTTCGACCGGCATGAAGTCGAGGATCTGCTGGGTCGCGTTCCAGATGTACTTGTTGACCTCGACCGTGACGTTCGGGTCCTGGCCGGCCCCAAACAGATCCCAGACCGTCGTCCGCCCTGCGTTTTGGGCCGGCGGCGTGTTCGCCCGCTGCCGCAGGACGGCCTCGCTTACCGGACCGGCACTTACGTCCCGCTCGAATGGCGAGCTGCCGTTTTCGCATGCCGCGACCGCGCCCGCGCACGCCAAGAGAGCCATTGTCCGGATAAACTTGCCGCTGGTCATACCCGCGTCCCACGTCCTTTGCTTCGCCGGAGTGGTAGCGCACCTGATTCCACCCCACAAGCGGCGGCTGCGAAAAAGCCACGCCGAACGCCAGAGCGGCGGGACGCCGCACCAGGGCCGACGGCGGATTTCTGCCACCGTTTCCTATACTTCCGGGGAGCCGACCGGTTCGGGTGGCGGCACTGTGGCACCTCTGCACCAATCCGTGGCCTTAAGGGAAGCGGCCGTTCCCGCAGCCTTGCTCCGATCCCGCAAAACGCGCATTGCTCCGGTGTGCCTGAGGGGAGTTTTCCCTCGGGGCCAATATCTGAGAGATGAGGGAAAACATGAAAAAGATTCTCTTCGCCACGACGGCGCTGGTTGCTTCGACCGGCTTCGCCGCTGCGCAGGAAATGGCCGTTTCGGGCTTCGCCGAGATGGGCATCTTCGGCGGTGACGACATCGACACGCAGTTCCATACCGACGTGGACGTGACCTTCACCGGCGTCGGCGAAACCGACGGTGGCCTGACCTTCGGCTTCGACGTCGACCTCGACGAAGAAATCGGCGATAACAACGCCGTCACCGGTGGTCCCGAGTCCGGCGCGACCCGCGACGATTCCGACGACGGTGGCGCGACCATCTTCGTTTCGGGCGCCTTCGGCACCCTGACGATGGGCGACACCGACGGTGCGCTGGACTGGGCCCTGACCGAAGCCATCATTGGCTCGTCGCTCCGTGACGACCACGAGCACGCCGGCTACAATGGCAACGCCGGCCTCGACGGCATCTACGACGGCCAGGTCGCACGTTACGACTACGCCTTCGGCGACTTCGCCTTCGCCGCGTCGGCCGAAGTTCCGGACGACGAAGACCTGGGTGATCCGGTTCTCGGCCTCGGCGCGCGTTACGCGGGTGACTTCAGCGGCATCGGCTTCTCGGCCGGCCTCGGCTACCAGACCGTCGAAAACGACTTCGACGATGCCGACATCTGGGGCGTCTCGCTCGCCGGTGAGTTCTACGAAGGCTTTGAAGCCATCGTGAACTACTCGACGCTCGACAGCTCCGTGCTGGACGGCGACGTGGACCACACCGGTCTGGCCCTCGGCTACACCGCCGGCGCGATCACCGTTGCGGCCAACTGGGGCCAATTTGACTTCGAGGACGATACGGAAGCCTCCGGCTGGGGCCTCGTCGCCAACTATGACCTGGGTGGCGGTGCTGAGCTGCAGGCCGGCTACGGCAACAGCGAGTTCGACGGCTTCGGCGTTGCCGATGACGACGACTTCAGCACCTACTCCTTCGGCATCGCGATGGCGTTCTGATCCCACTCAGGGATATGCCTAGGGAAGAGCGGGCCTTGTGCCCGCTCTTTTCTTTTTCGCCTTCCTGTGGATCTCTCCGCCCGCGAAAGGAGACTTGGCGATGAGCCTTGCCGACATCACAGACCGTCTACGCGCCGCCGAACGCGCCGCCGGCCGGCCCGAGGGGTCGGTGCGCCTGATCGCCGTGTCCAAAATCCAGCCGCTCGAGCGGGTCGAGGCTGTGCTGGAGGAAGGCCATCGACTGTTCGGTGAGAACCGGGTGCAGGAAGCGGCGGGCAAGTGGCCGGACTTCCGCGACCGCTTCGAGGGCATCGAGTTGCACCTGATCGGCCCGCTTCAGACCAACAAGGCGCGGCAGGCCTTCGACCTGTTCGACGCCATCCACTCCGTCGACCGCCCGAAGCTGGCCAAGACCATCGCGCGCCTCGCCCAGGAAGAGGGCCGCTGCCCCGACCTGTTCATCCAGGTGAACACGGGCGAGGAAGAGCAGAAGGCTGGCGTGCTGCCGGGAGACGCCGACGCTTTCATCGCGGAGTGCCGTGGCATGGACCTGCCCGTGCGAGGCCTGATGTGCATCCCGCCGGTCGAGGAAGAGCCGACTCTGCACTTTGCGCTGCTGAAGAAGATCGCCGAGCGCAACGGGCTCGAGGGCCTGTCGATGGGGATGAGCGGCGACTTCGAAAAGGCGGTGATGCAGGGCGCGACGCACGTCCGGGTCGGCTCGGCCATCTTCGGTGCGCGCGACTACGGCTAGACGGTTCCCGGTCCTGCCGTTTCTCGTCGCGGGGAGCAACCGTCAGGCCGCGAGGAGCGGTACGATCAGCCGCGTTCCGGGCCGGGCTCGCTGGGCCACCCAGCGCAGATTGCCGGCCGACATTGCGATGCAGCCCTCCGTCGGGCGTCCGGGCTTCCGCCAGCGGTGCAGGAAAATCGCCGATCCCCGGCCGGGTTCGGCATGCGGCCAGTTCCAGTCCGTCAGCAACACGAGATCGTAAAGCCTGTCGCTCCGCCGCAGGCGCTCGTGCGAGAAGCGGTGCGGCGTTCGCACCAGCGTGTTGTAGGCGGGATCTTCCGGGTCGTCAGACCACAGCTCGCCGGGACGAATCGGTCGCGCCCAGGGCGCTGGCTGCGCGATTCGGTCGGATCGGTAAAGCAGGCCGACAATTTGGTGCATTCCGGCGGGCGTCGCGCCGTCTCCCTCGCGCTTCGTTGCCGTGATCCCGCCGCGACCGATGGAGCAGGCGATCAGGCGCCCATGGACGCGCAGGCCGCGGGGCGTGAGGACCAGATCCTCCGGCGTCAAAACAGGTGGCCCGACTTCGACGCCTTCGTTGCCAGGTAGTCCGCGTTCAGCGGGTTGCGGCCCACGGCAAGCGGCACGCGTTCGGTCACCCGCAGGCCGCACTCGGCGAGCATGTCGACCTTGCGCGGGTTGTTGGTCAGGAGACGGACTTCGGTGAACCCCATCCGCCGCAAGATCTGCGCGCCGATGCGGAAGTCCCGCTCGTCATCCTCGAAGCCCAGCCGGTGGTTGGCCTCCACGGTGTCGAATCCCTGATCCTGAAGCGAATAGGCCCGCATCTTGTTGGCCAGCCCGATGCCGCGCCCTTCCTGGTTGAGGTAAAGGAGCACGCCCGCGCCCTCGGCGGCCATCTGCGCCAGCGCCCCGTTCAGCTGAGGCCCGCAGTCGCACTTGAGCGAGCCGAGGATATCGCCGGTAAAGCAGGCCGAGTGCAATCGCACCAGCACGGGATGGTCGCGGTTCGGCTGCCCGACCTCGACGGCGTAGTGCTCGTCGCCGCCGTCGTCAGGGCGGAAGATATGGAGCCGACCGGCGCGCGCCGCGGCCATGGGCAGGCGGGCCGAGACGACCGGCGACATCTTGGGGGCGGCGGCGAAAAGCGGATCGGTCTCGCCCAGGTCCAGCGTCGTCAGGCCGACCTCGCGGGCCAATGCCTCGCCGTCCTCCACCGGACGGACAAGCGCGGCGGGAAGCAGGCGGGCTGATTTCACCAGCGCGATCGCCGCCCGGTGCAGTGTCGCATCGCCGGCGCGTTCGGTGCGGAAAGGCCCCTTCATCGGGGTCGACAGGTCGTCCTTCGGATCGACGATCGCGTGCAGCTCGCGTGCCTGCATGTCGCGGGGCATGGGCAGGCGGGCGAGGTCCTCGTCGTAGACCCGGATCTTCAGCGTCTCGGCCCGGCGGTGTGTGATGGCCAACACCGGCTCCCCCTCGGACAGAAACTCGGCCAGCCGTTCGGACGACAGAACTTCGGGCGCGGCCACCAATGCCGCGCTGTCCGGCCCCGACAGCACGACCGGCAGGCCCATGCGCAGGTCGGATCGGGCACGGGCGAGGCGTTCGATGGGAGAGGGGGCAAACGGCATGGCTGACGTCCTTTCTGCCCCGTCTACAGGCATTTGCGGGAATGTGAAACATATGCCCGATCCGGCACACGTCCGCGTGAGTTTACTGTCGCATTCCTTGCGGGAACCGGGTGCGCTCACGATTTGTTGCGCAGGCAATGGAGGAGCCTGAATGAGCGGTCTAAAGAAAATTCTTCTGGTCGACGACGACGACGATCTGCGCGAGGCGCTGAGCGAACAGCTCGTGATGACCGAGGACTTCGACGTCTTCGAAGCCGGCAGCGGCGCCGAGGCGATGGAGAAGGTGAAGGCGGCGCTCTACGACCTTGTGATCCTGGACGTGGGGCTGCCCGACAATGACGGACGCGAACTGTGCCGCCTGATGCGCAAGCAGGGCGTGAAATGCCCGGTGATCATGCTGACCGGCCATGACAGCGACGCGGACACGATCCTTGGGCTCGACGCGGGCGCGAACGACTACGTGACGAAGCCCTTCAAGTTCCCGGTCCTTCTGGCCCGCATCCGCGCACAGTTGCGCCAGCACGAGCAGTCCGAGGACGCGGTGTTCCAGCTTGGCCCGTACACGTTCAAGCCGTCGCAGAAAATCCTGATCGACGAGTCGGACCGCAAGATCCGGCTGACCGAGAAAGAGACGAACATCCTCAAGTTTCTCTACCGCGCTTCGGAAGGCGTGGTGGCGCGGGATGTGCTGCTGCACGAGGTCTGGGGATACAACGCAGGCGTGACCACCCACACGCTTGAGACGCATATCTACCGTCTGCGACAAAAGATTGAACCGGATCCCTCCAACGCACGTTTACTGGTTACCGAAAGCGGCGGTTACAGACTGGTCGCCTGAGGCGAAGAGAGCCCGACTCCGTGACCGGGTAACGACACGGAACCTCCCTGTTGGACTGGCCCGGGCTTCGGCCCGGGCCTTTTTTCATTGGTCGGAATAGATCGTGGCCTGGAAATTCCCGTCGAGCCGCAGAGAGTCCTCGGCCTCGATGATCAGCTCGTCGCTTCCGCCGGGCACCATGGTGGCGAAAATACTGCCGCCCAAGGCCATCTCGTCGCCTTCGACCGTCAGGGCTTCGACAATCAGGTCGACATTTTCCGGTCCGGCCGTCCAGACGTCGTCGGCTCCTTCGGGCTGAAACGACACTTGTGGCTGCGCCACCCCGTATGCCGCTGGCCCGCCTGCGGCCACGAACTCGATCATCAGCGCGCCGCCGCGGCCCTCGTGGTCACGCTCCGGCGTGGCAACGATGCGTACCAGCCGGCCGCTGTCCGCATCCTGCCATCGGCTGCCGCCCAGGATGTCTTCCGACGTGACGGACCACGCCACGTCCTCAAAGTTCAACGTGCCGGTGACTGTGCCGCTCGCCGTGTCGACGGGGCCGCCGATATCCTCGTCCTGCGCGGCCAGCGGGGCGGCGGTGAGGGCAAGGGCGAGCGTGGGGATGAGGTGTCTCATGTCGTCCTTCCGTGTGTCAGGTTCACTCGGAAAACGCCGCGTTCCGGGGCCCGTTCCCCGTCTGGATCTTCCCGGCTTGGCGCCATACCTTCCCGCCGCACCGCAACACGGAGACGCATATGTCTTTCACCCTCGCCACCTGGAACATCAACTCGGTCCGCCTGCGCGAGGGGCTGGTGTCGCGCCTGCTGACGGATGAGGCGCCGGATGTCCTGTGCCTGCAGGAATGCAAGTCGCCGGTCGAGAAGATGCCGCTGCAGGCCTTCGCGGCGCTCGGCTACACCCACTGCGTGGCGCGGGGGCAGAAGGGGTATAACGGCGTCGCGATCCTGTCGAAGCTGCCCCTGAGGGATGCCGGCCACCACGACTGGTGCGGCAAGGGCGATGCGCGGCACGTAGCGGCGGCGCTCGAGAACGGGGTTGTCATCCACAACTTCTATGTCCCTGCTGGCGGCGACAAGCCCGACCGCGAGATAAACGAGAAGTTCGGCCACAAGCTCGACTTCCTGACCGAGATGCGCTACCGCTTCCACGGCGAGCGGCCCGAGCGCCAGATCCTCGTGGGCGACCTGAACATCGCCCCGCGCGAGGACGACGTCTGGAGCCACAAGCAACTTCTGAAGGTCGTCAGCCACACACCGGTCGAGGTCGAGCACCTGGGCGAGGCGCAGGATGCCGGAAAGTGGGTGGACGTCACCCGCGCCGACATCCCCGAAGGACGGCTGTATTCCTGGTGGTCGTATCGCTCGCCTGACTGGAACGCCGCCGACAAGGGGCGGCGGCTGGACCACGTCTGGGCCACGCCCGACATTGCCGGCGCGGCGCATTCCAGCCGCATCCTGCGCGACGCGCGCGGATGGGAGCAGCCATCGGATCACGCGCCGGTCTTCGCGACCTTCGACGTCGACGTCTGAGACGCGAGCCTTGCAAGCGCAGCACGTGTGCTCCATCTAACCCGTCGAAGCCGCGACGTGTAAAAGGAGCGTGAGGATGCTGGAGCTTGGACAGAACGCGAACCCGGCGCCGGATGACCTGATCAAGGAGTCATCCGAGGCCACATTCATGGCCGACGTCGTTGAGACGAGCCAGCAGGTTCCCGTTATCGTCGACTTCTGGGCGCCTTGGTGCGGCCCCTGCAAGACGCTGGGCCCGATGCTCGAGGATGCGGTGCGCGCCGCCAAGGGCGCGGTCAAGATGGTCAAGGTCAACGTCGACGAAAACCAGATGATCGCCAGCCAGCTGCGGATCCAGTCGATCCCCACGGTCTATGCCTTCTGGCAGGGGCAACCCATCGACGGCTTCCAAGGCGCCGTACAGGGCTCCGAGATAAAGGCATTCGTCGACCGTCTGGTGCAGCAGTCGGGCGGCGACGCATCGGGCGGGCTGGACGACGCCATCGAGGCGGCCGAGCAGATGCTGGCCGACGGCGCGGTAACCGATGCGGCGCAAACCTTCGCGGCCATCGTCGGCGAAGACCCGAAGAACGCGAAGGCTTACGCGGGCCTCGTGCGTGCTCACATCGAGCTGGGCGATCTCGAACAGGCCGAGGCGATACTGAACGGTGCCGACGCCGACATCAGCCATGCGCCGGAGCTCGAGGCGGCGCACGCCAAGCTCGAACTCGCGCGGCAGGCGGAAAGTGCCGGTCCGGTGGGCGAGCTTCAGGCCAAGGTCGAGGCGGACCCGACCGATCACCAGGCGCGCTACGATTTGGCGCAGGCACTCTATGCCAAGGGCGATGCGCAGGGCGCGGTGGACCAGTTGCTGGAACTCTTCCGCCGGGATCGCAACTGGAACGACGAAGCGGCGAAGACGCAGCTGTTCAAGATCTTCGACGCGCTCCCTCCGCAGGACCCGGTGGTTCTGAATGGAAGGCGCAAGTTGTCCTCGATGATATTTGCCTGACGCGCCGGGCGGTCTAAGTCGCCTGACATGTTGAAAGCCGCCGACCTGCCCGAGACTATCCCCGTCTTTCCGCTGCCCGGTGCGCTGCTGCTGCCCCGGGCGCGGCTTCCCCTTCACATCTTCGAGCCGCGCTACCTGGCGATGCTCGATGATACGATGAAGACGCAGCACCGTCTGATCGGCATGGTCCAGCCCCACGAGGGGCCGGGCGACAGGCGTCTTCACAGCATCGGTTGTGCCGGCCGCCTGACGGCATTTTCCGAGACCGAGGACGGCCGCTACATGATCACCCTCGCCGGCGTGTCGCGCTTCCGGATCCGGCGCGAGATCGAGGGCTTCACCCCCTACATCCGATGCGACGTCTCGTGGCAAGGATTCGAGCGTGACCTCGGCGGGACCGAGGACGATCCAAGCTTTGGTCGTGATCGGTTCCTGCGCCTGCTCAGCCGGTATTTCGAGTCCGAGGATCTCAAGACCGACTGGGAGTCCCTGCGCGAGGCCGAGGACGAGCTGCTGATCAACTCGCTGTCGATGCTGTGCCCGTTCCCGCCCGAGGACAAGCAGGCACTGCTTGAGGCGCCGACGCTCGAGACCCGGCGCGAGACGCTGGTCACTCTGATCGAGTTCGCTCTGCGCGGCGGTGCCGGAGAGGAGCGTGTGCAATGAAGGATGACGAGCAGAAGTTCGACCGTCGCATGCTCGAGGCGCTGGTCTGCCCGCAAATCCACGCGACGCTCAGCTACGACCCCGAACGCCAGGAGCTCGTGTCGCGGGCGGCCCACCTCGCCTTCCCGATCCGCAACGGCATCCCGGTGATGCTGATCGACGAGGCGCGCAAGCTCGATTGAAGCCGGCGCTTGCCGTGCCCGCCGTGCCTCCACATATCAACCGTGTCTGGATGTGAAGGAGGTCGGAATGGCCGGTTACGCGCGCACAGCGATGCTCATGGCGGCGCTGACGGCGCTCTTCATGGGCGTGGGGTATTTGATCGGCGGCGGCACCGGCGCGGTGCTCGCGCTGCTTTTCGCCGCGGTCACCAACCTGTTCACGTGGTGGAACTCGGACAAGATGGTGCTGCGCATGCACAACGCGCGTCCCATTGCGCCGGGCGACCGGACGGGCCTCCACGACATGGTGACACGCCTTGCGCGTGACGCGGGGATGCCGGTTCCCGGCGTCTACCTGATCGAGACGGCGCAGCCCAATGCCTTCGCCACCGGGCGCAACCCGGAGAACGCCGCCGTTGCCGTCACGACCGGCCTGCTGCGCCAGCTCAGCCACGAGGAAGTCGCGGGCGTCGTCGCGCACGAGCTTGCGCATATCCGCAGTCACGACACGGCGCTCATGACCGTCACCGCCACCTTCGCCGGTGCCATCTCGATGCTGGCGAGCTTCGCGCTGTTCTTCGGCGGAAGGCGCGACAGTCCGCTGGGTCTGGCGGGAACGCTGGCGATGATGTTCCTTGCTCCCGTGGCGGCGGCCCTGGTGCAGATGGCGATCAGCCGGGCGCGCGAGTACGAGGCCGACCGCATCGGCGCCGAGATCTGCGGCAATCCGCTATGGCTGGCTTCGGCGCTGCGCCGCATCCAGACGGCGGCGTCGCGGATCGACAATCACGTGGCCGAGCGCAATCCGGCGACTGCCCACATGTTCATCATCAACCCGCTTCACGCGCACAACTACGATCGACTGTTCTCGACCCATCCGCGCACGGAAGAGCGCGTGGCCCGGCTTCAGGCGATGGCGGCCGAGCGCGGAGCGCCCTCCGCGACGGCGCAATCCGCCGCGCCCGCGCGGGGACCGTGGGGCTGAAGGTCCGGTCCTGCGCTGGCTAATCGCCGTTGGTCTGGATCTCGTTGTGCCATCCGTCGCTCGGGTCCGGGTCGTCGACGATCGGCTCGGGCCCGCTGCCCGAGGCGACACCGCAGGCGGCCAGCGTAAGCGTCAGCGCAAGAATGGGCGCGACTCGATGGAACGGCATAAGTCCTCCTTCACCCGGACGAACGCAGACAGGCGGCTGTTCGTTTCCGGGATCACGCTGCATCAACCGCGCGTCAGGAGTGTCATGGATTAACGACGGCGGACTGCCGGACCTGCCAAGGTGGCCTCGGTCCGTCATGCCGCCGGCGGGCCGGGCGGGGTCTCCGAAGGGAGGCGGAGGCTCCGCCGCCGCCGCGGTTGACCATGTTCCGTTAACTTTTGGGAAATGGTGCCCAGGAGAAGGGTTGTGTTCCGTCTCGGGGCGTCATCACGGCTAACCCTTCGGGTCGTGCCCTGCAAAACCAATGATTTAGCAAGTTTGCCCGTGGTGCAACCCAGTCGTGAACTACTACGGTTTCTACTACGGCGCTTATTCCCGTCGCGAAACACGACCTTCCGACGGAGCGCGTTCACTGCGGGACTGCTCCGACATCGGGTTGTCTAGGTGGGTCAGCCCCTCAGGGAGGCGCTGAGGTGACCGTGGAGCCGCCATAAAAGGCGGAAGCGCCCTCCCTACACAGTCAGTTTCAACGACCTCTGCGGGCGGCTCTGAAGCCGTGGATGCGCTTTGGTAAGGAGGGGGCGGGGCGAGTGCCACCCCCGGTGGGTACGTTACCGTATATGGCCGTTCCCCGAGATTTGGGGAAATCCTTCGTCAACCAGTTCAGGGATACCGTGACAGAACTGCAGTACGGGGTGGGGAGCGGCCACAAGTACGGGAGAAGCCGACAGGGTGAGCCGGGGGCTTAAGACCCATTAGGGGGACAGACTGCTATAAGTATCTAATAGCATCTCGTCCCCTCAACGTGGGCTATAGGCCCCCGCCTCAGCCTGTTCACGACATCATGGGCAACCACTCCATGCTCGGATCGAGTACTTCGCCCCACCCTGTGTCCGGTAGCGCAGGATCCCCGCGCC
>NZ_FOXA01000056.1 GCF_900115595.1 Tranquillimonas alkanivorans | reverse complement strand
GAAATGGTGCCCAGGAGAAGGGTTGTGTTCCGTCTCGGGGCGTCATCACGGCTAACCCTTCGGGTCGTGCCCTGCAAAACCAATGATTTAGCAAGTTTGCCCGTGGTGCAACCCAGTCGTGAACTACTACGGTTTCTACTACGGCGCTTATTCCCGTCGCGAAACACGACCTTCCGACGGAGCGCGTTCACTGCGGGACTGCTCCGACATCGGGTTGTCTAGGTGGGTCAGCCCCTCAGGGAGGCGCTGAGGTGACCGTGGAGCCGCCATAAAAGGCGGAAGCGCCCTCCCTACACAGTCAGTTTCAACGACCTCTGCGGGCGGCTCTGAAGCCGTGGATGCGCTTTGGTAAGGAGGGGGCGGGGCGAGTGCCACCCCCGGTGGGTACGTTACCGTATATGGCCGTTCCCCGAGATTTGGGGAAATCCTTCGTCAACCAGTTCAGGGATACCGTGACAGAACTGCAGTACGGGGTGGGGAGCGGCCACAAGTACGGGAGAAGCCGACAGGGTGAGCCGGGGGCTTAAGACCCATTAGGGGGACAGACTGCTATAAGTATCTAATAGCATCTCGTCCCCTCAACGTGGGCTATAGGCCCCCGCCTCAGCCTGTTCACGACATCATGGGCAACCACTCCATGCTCGGATCGAGTACTTCGCCCCACCCTGTGTCCGGTAGCGCAGGATCCCCGCGCCTATCCGCACAGAGACAGCGTAGCCCGTAGCTCCTGCTGAAACTCGTCGAACTTTTCAACGGCTGCCTCAAACTGCCTCGCAATTCTCTCGATCGCCCCGTCGTCACACCCGGGAATCCAAAGCCTACCAATATCCTGAGGGTAAATCTCTACTTGCCCGCTCGACCCGTTAATGTACCGGTAGATTTGATGCTGCCCCTCATCGCTCAATAGATAAGCGGCGACATACCACGACATACGGCGGTCCTTGAGGCGAACGATAGTGACATGGCCGTCGACCACAGCGGGGTGATCACGATTGTACACGGCTACCCGACCTATCGTTCCGTCGCCGGTAGAGTTGATCAGGACGTCTCCACGGCAGACACCCGCCTTTTCCTTCTTTTCGAAGAAATCTCGCGAAACTGAGCGGGCAACCCCAAAGTCAATAAAGCCACGACGGATTGCCACTGACTTCAGAGCGCATATGCCGTCTGTCTCACCGTCCTGAACCGTCGACCCGTCTTCTCTAATCATGCCTACGTATGACAAAGAGCTTGGGTCGCTTTCATCATCAACGTAAACCGGCTGAACACCCCGCGAGATAGGCCTTTCCACAACATTGAGGTCAGCCAATTGAAATGCGCCCTCTGTCTCCGAAGCGCGAACAGAGGCTTCGCGATAGATGTCCTGATGATACTCCGGCTCAAGTATATGCTTTCTTCCCCCTTCCCCTTGAAGCTCTAGGAAAACCTCGGAAAATGGACGTGTGGCCAGAAGTGGCATTATATCGCCCCCCATTCGATTCTCTTGACAAGATAGTCGCGAATTTCTTCTAGATCAGACAGGATTTTCCCGTCAGCATCACGAATGAGCTTTCCACTTCTATCTTTGCCGGGCTTTAATGAAACAGCGAAGGAAACATCTGGATCTTCCGCCATTTCAGCGTCGGCCCCAACCGGATGATCACGCTTTTCAAGGAAGAGGATGCAGGTCTTAGTATTGGTGAACGGCTTGAACATATTTCCGGTAAGGCTTACTGCCGCGCGGATGCGCGCGCGGCGAAGAACGTGGAGTCGTATCTCCTCGTCATTATAGTTTTTCAAAGTTCCACGCGGCAGAACAATCGCCATCCGGCCGCCCGGCTCAAGAAAATCCAAGCATCGCTCTAGAAAAAGGATATCACGCGACACTTTCGCCTTCCGCTTTGATCTACCCGCTGAGTCGAGCTTGTAGGCTAGCTCGTACTTCTTCAACGTCGATTCTGCGGATATGTCACCGGCGAAAGGCGGATTGGTTGCTATGATGTCAAACTTCCTAGGAGAGTACCTTGCGCCTTCCTTGACGAGAAACTTTGACTTCATCTCGTCGTTCCAGTTGACCTCATTCAGGCCGTCACCGACGCAGATATTGGACCTGCCGTCACCCCAAATTAGCATGTAGGCCTTGGCAACCTTCGCAATAATGGGATCGTAGTCTATTCCGAAGACGTTGTGCGACGCATAATCTTTCTGGTTCTCCAGAATCTCGCTCTCGTCGTCCCTTTCACGACGGATTTCGGAGAAAACATGCTCCATCGCCGAAACTAGGAAGCCACCACTGCCGCACGACGGGTCGAAGATGGTCTCGGTATCTCGCGGCCGAAGAACAGATATGCACAGATCGATGACGTGTCTTGGAGTGAAGTACTGCCCTTTATCGCCCTTCATTGTAGGGTTGATCATCACCTCGAAGGCAGACCCCAACACGTCGGCATCGGACTTGAGAAGGTAGCCTTTTTGAAGGGCCGACACACAAAATGCGACAGTGTCATCGCTCATTTCAATGACATCGCCGGGCGAAAATACGCCTTGCCATTGGGACTTTGCATCTTTGAAAAGGTCGTCAATCCGCTGACGTGCCGCGTCTGCCGCCTCTAATGCCCCAACTCGGAACTGCGCGGGAGAAGAGTCGTTTTTCAGGTTCCGCCTTTCGTCGTAGAGCTTCGCGAATATCAGTTACAAGATTTCGTCAAATACGTTTACGCCCTCATGCGCTTTAATGTGGTCCTCGCACTCGCGCAGTATAGAAAGGAAATCCTCCACGGGAGCAAGGTGCGCACGAGTTATCGGCGAGTCGACGTCTTCAAGCTTCTCATTGGCGGACGGAATGTTTCGAAGCTCCCGCCAGCTTGCTTCCTCTTGCCCTTCTGCGGGCTCAATGCGGAGAAGATAAACGTTCGAAGGGCCGCCGTTGCTCCACAGGCCCAGCCGGCAGCCGGTCGCGTTCATGTAGACTTCAAGCTGGTCAAGGCCATCCGTCCGATTTTGCTTTTTAACCTCAACGAAGATACGCGGAAATCTTTTGGTCTTGTCGGTGTAGACGACGATATCCGCCTTCTTCTTGGCTTCGCTAGAGCCGACCTTTACAGGAACTTCTACGCCGATCCTATCGAAGCTGTACCCGTAATGATCTCGCAGCTGATAAAGCCACCATTGGCGGACCTTTTCCTCAGGCTTGTTTGTGACCTTGTATGTCCGCTTTCGTATCGGACAGTACATGTATTCTTCGCCTTTGACCTCGTATAGTGTTACCCGTTCGGGTGCTGCCTGTGGCTTGTCTGCTGCCACCGCTTTTTCTAGGTGCACGTCTTCTCTGCCCTCAGCTTGTCTGTCATGATCGTTTAGCCGCTAGAGGTTGTGCTGTCCATGATGATCCGCCCTGCGGCATCAGCTGAGGCAGTTCTCCTCGCGGGAGTCGCCATGCGCTCATGTGACCGCCCTGAGCGATAGAAGCCGCCAGCGCTCGCCGCCCCTTCGATGGCCTTAGCAGCTTCCCCTCTTCCCCTATTCCCCTATTCCCCTCTTTCCCTCTTTCCCTCTTTCCCTCTTTTCCTCTTTCCCTCTTTCTTCCTCCCGCCAACCTTTGAATTCCGTTGCCGCTGCGTCATCCGTTTACAGCGGACCGCGAATCGCGGATTTCGGCTTTACACAAGGAACTGGCTGCGGAGCCGATGGAACAGATTACCATTCTACAATGCGCAGAGACTGGCTATGCTGCGAAGCGTTTTGAGCAGGGCGCCGACGGCGAGGTGTTTCCACACGAAGTGCGCCTCGGGAAGTTCTTTCTCTGCGTGAATCGGTCTGTTAATGGGTTCGCCGACCTCTCAGTTGCTTTGAGTGAAATTGAAAACGACGGGAGCAAGTTCATCATCCGGGGCGAACCGGCCTCGAACATCTTTGGCAGCCCGATACGGCGGCTTTCAAAAAGCTCGTCCACGTCGCCTGCTACATTCAAGCACAAGGCTCGGCGTTGGTGTATGCTAGACATTGACGGGATTGAAGCGCCCCGCGACCTTGAGCTTATACCAGAAAACGCGCACGCAATCTTGAGTCATACCATCCGGCTACTACCTAAAGAATTTCAGGGTGTTGATTGCTGGTATCAATTCTCTGCGTCGATGGCTGTTAAGCCGGGCATACGAGTGCATCTTTGGTTTTGGCTCGACCGGCAGGTAGATGATCTCGGAATGAAGCGTTGGCTGTCCGGGTCACCGGCGGACCTAGCCCTATTCCAAGCAGTTCAACCCCACTTCACGGCGCGACCCGAGTTTATCAATGGAGCAACCGATCCCTTCACCAATCGATCGGGCGTTTATCGTGCGGAATGTAACTGCGATGTCGTCAAAGTGCCCGAAGATGCAACTGCGGCATTGAGCGAGCGTAGTAGCAAGGGCAGCAATGCGGAGCGCACGGGCACCGGACGCGCTCAGTATGTCACTCGCGACCCGGAGACGGGTCTCGTGGTCGACGGCCGCGAACGCTACCTGTTGCAGTGCAGCAATGAAGCGATGACAGTTAGCCTGCGGAAGAGCGGGAAGCAAGCTTCCTTGGACAAGGTCGCGAGCCTGACGTGGGAGCTATTTGAGCGGTCGGTCGACAACACCGATGGTAAGTGGTCTGCCGACGATGCGGCGCGTGAGGCACGCCGCCGCCTTGAGGAATTCAAATCCGGAACTTGGACTTTCTCAGGCAGCAACAAAGAAGACATCCTTTACCCCGTCGACGAGCCGTACCATAAACCGCTCGTGGTTGAGCGCGAGGTTGGCCTTAAGCAACTTGAGCACCACCTTTCTGCGTTCTTTTCTGACGGCGAAGGACCGAAGCGATTGGCTTTGCGAATTACGATGGGAGCAGGGAAGACCCATCGGACGATTGAGCACCTCAAGCAGTCGCTCACCTCTTCTTTCAACAGGCGTGTCGAAATCTACGTTCCGTATCACTCGTTAGCTGCGGAGTATGAGCAAAAATTGTTGGCGGAAGGCAGCCGCGTAAACGCACGCGTTGTTCACGTCTTTCCTCGGACCGGCGGAAGTCGTGGAGACCTTCCTGTTATGTGCGGGCGCGCCGACCATGTTCGCGCTCTCGAAGAAGCCGAGCTTCCGGTTTTTAAGCACGCATGTCGCTCGGACACGGACGGCGAGTCGTGCGTTCAGCGATGCCCGCTGTACGACCACTGTGGCTACATACAGCAGTTCGCCGACCCGCCAATCGACGAATTGAATGGGAATGTGGTGCGTATCTTTGCACACAACTACTTGTCTCTTCCAAGGAACCCGATCCAACGCGATCCTGATACTGTAATTATTGATGAAGCGTTCGTTACGGGTCTCGCAAAGGCGGTACGGGTTCGCCGCGCGCATCTTTCGCAACTGATCAGGACCGTGTCATTCCCTCGGCTTGGTAAACTCATCGGTGAAGCCCTAGAAGAAGGGCGCCCCGTACTTGATGTCCTGCGCGACGAGGGCGTTGCCGAAGTTGACCTTCGGGCCGTCGAGAAGGATATCAGGGAGACGCTGACGCACGTTCCGTTTGGAGCGAACGCCGTGTCCATTAGCAATGATGAAATCCCACGCCGGCGCGCTGTCACGGCCCTGCGTCTGCTGCGGGAAGAGTTGGGACTGTCGGACCGCAAGCGTGCGGAGCGTGTGACGTATGACCCTGTGAAAGACGACGTCGTTCTTTGTGTTGGATCAGAGGTAGAAGTTCCTGATGACGCTAATCTGCTCGTATTGGATGCGACGGCGGATGAACAGCTTTTGGAAAAAGCAGTTGGCCCCGTAGAGTTTCATCGCATCGATATCCGGCAAAGAGCGTGGGTCACACAGGTCTATGACCGCACCGGTAGCAATACCTTTTGGAACAACAATCTTGATGAGGTTGGCAACCTCATTCGGGTCGTCAATGCTTGGGCCGAGATCGGTGAGAAGCCGCTAGTTGTGGGGCACAAGGCTCTGTGCGATTACCTTCGGGAGCACGACGGGCTTCACGCAGAGGTAATTGTCGCCCACTTTATGAGCCTTCGCGGCAGCAATGCCGCCAAAGAGTGTACGGTCGCATTCATTGCAGGGCGCAACCAGCCCCCATCGGCTACGGTGGACGAGATGGCACGGGCGCTGTTCTGGGCAGACGACGAGCCGCTATTCCACGACGAAGCAACGCAGCGCGTTCAGACGGACAGAAGAGCCAAAAAGGGCGGATTCCTGCCGGTCCAGTTGCGGGGGTTTCTAAACGCCGAGAATGGTCCTCGGGAACAACACGGGGTGATGGTTCACGCCTTCTCTGACGCCCGTATTGAGGCCATTCACGCTCAGATGCGAGAAGCTGAAACCGTGCAGGCTGTCGCACGCCTCCGCCTCGTGCACGCTGAGGCGATGAAGCGAGTTTTCCTTCTGAGCAACCTTCCGGTGGAAATTCCCGTCCATCGCTTGTGCAAGTTTGACGAGTTGATGCCCGACCCGTTGGAACTCGCGCTCTTGAAGAAGGGAAACGTGCCGCTGACCCCGCTCGGGTTGAGGAAGATGAGGCCGGACCTTCACCCGTCCTCTGAGGCTGCCAAGAAGGCGTTGCAGAGGAGTGTTCTTGGCCGCGAGGATCAGCTTCGTATGTTGCCAAGCTTGATGAGGTCCGGGTGCGTGGTGGTGCGCTTCAAAGCAAGGAACAACAACCGCCTGAAGGAGCACAAGCACCTATTCCTGCTTCACGGCGGCGAGGCAAAGCAGGAAATCCCCGGTCTGTCCGAGCGAGTGGGTCGGGTGCCGTTCTCCGAGTGGGTCGAGTTCCTCCGGCGCGGGGATCCTGCGCTACCGGACACAGGGTGGGGCGAAGTACTCGATCCGAGCATGGAGTGGTTGCCCATGATGTCGTGAACAGGCTGAGGCGGGGGCCTATAGCCCACGTTGAGGGGACGAGATGCTATTAGATACTTATAGCAGTCTGTCCCCCTAATGGGTCTTAAGCCCCCGGCTCACCCTGTCGGCTTCTCCCGTACTTGTGGCCGCTCCCCACCCCGTACTGCAGTTCTGTCACGGTATCCCTGAACTGGTTGACGAAGGATTTCCCCAAATCTCGGGGAACGGCCATATACGGTAACGTACCCACCGGGGGTGGCACTCGCCCCGCCCCCTCCTTACCAAAGCGCATCCACGGCTTCAGAGCCGCCCGCAGAGGTCGTTGAAACTGACTGTGTAGGGAGGGCGCTTCCGCCTTTTATGGCGGCTCCACGGTCACCTCAGCGCCTCCCTGAGGGGCTGACCCACCTAGACAACCCGATGTCGGAGCAGTCCCGCAGTGAACGCGCTCCGTCGGAAGGTCGTGTTTCGCGACGGGAATAAGCGCCGTAGTAGAAACCGTAGTAGTTCACGACTGGGTTGCACCACGGGCAAACTTGCTAAATCATTGGTTTTGCAGGGCACGACCCGAAGGGTTAGCCGTGATGACGCCCCGAGACGGAACACAACCCTTCTCCTGGGCACCATTTC
>NZ_FOXA01000065.1 GCF_900115595.1 Tranquillimonas alkanivorans | reverse complement strand
GCACAGCCTCGCCGCCGCGGCCGTCGGTGCGCTCGTGACGGCATTCGCCGCGCTGCCCCACAACGCCGCGGCCGTGCCGGAAGACCTCTGGGCCTGTCACACCGCCACGATCGCGGCTACGTCGTCGACGGGCATTTGCCGTTCGAGACGGTGAAAAAGCTCCTCGAGGACCGGACGTCGACGGCATCACAGTGCCGGCTGGTAATGGCCTCACGGTGGCTTTCGGATCGGGTGCCGTCAACATATGCAACGCAGATGCCTTTCAGCCCTGCCGCAAATTGAACGAGGTCAACGCAACCACCGTTCCGGCGGGACAGGACAGAGCCGATGCCAGTCCCTGCGATCTCGGATTGGATCAAGCATCGGTCAAACCGGCATCTCTTTTCCCATTCGAGAGCCGTCCCGTCGACCCAGGTGCAATGGAGGATCACCGCCAGCTTTCGCGCAACTGAAACTTGCGCCTTGTTCATACAGTTGCGCTTGGCACGACGCAGGCCCCATGCCTTCAGCGCGCATCATCTTTCCCGCCGCCCGTCTGCCTCAAGCAGTGCCTCCAGCCCCTCGACGATTAAGCCCGACTTCGGTTGGCGCGGCGTCGGTCGCTCATTGATCGCGACCGGCAATCGCCGCCCACGGACCCGCACAGTGACAACAGCGCAGCATTCCTGGGGATGTCGCGGCAGCTTCGCGGACCTTTCGGCCGTTCGCTGCGGGTGCTCACTTCACGCTGCACCTGCATAGCCGTCCGACATGAGGGGCGGGTTCCGGACCTTCGCCGCGGAAGCGAGATAGGCAAGGGGCTCATGTAAGAGCAGTCATTGAGCGCCAGCGCATTCCGCCCTTCAGTGGGGGGCTCGCGCAAGTGGCGTGGCGATCTTCCCAGCCTCGCTGAAACGCCTTCGACTGGCGCCCATCTGTCAGCTTTCGAAAGCTTCGGGCAAGATATCCTCGGGCAGCACGACGAACCCTCCTCCCGACAGCAGTCGATCCGCCTCGAGCGGGGTCTCATTGCCGCCGAAGAAGATGAAATCGCCGTGTTCGACACGCGCGATCGCTCCGTTCTCTCCCTGCGTGAACCCGACGATCTCGCCCAGTTCGTGGCCGTGGAGGTTGAGCACCGGGAGACCCTCGATCTCGTCCAGCCTGTCCGGGTCGACCCCGCCCAGGCGCAGGCCGCCGGGCGTCTGTTCCAGCGCCCGCGCCCCGTCGGTCAGGCGTGCGACGGCCTGCTCGGGCCGGCCCATCTGCAACTCGTGGCGTGCCGCCTTCAAGGCCTCCAAGGCATTGCGGAAGACGTCCGTGCCGACTTCGGCGGATTGCTCCGCGAACTCGGCCAGGTGCAGCGCGCGGTCGAGGGGCTTGGTGCCCTCGTGGCGTTTCCCGGCCTCGAGCGTGGCGGCCGAGGCGCTCATTTCAGCGGCGAGGCTCCGGGCCACCTTCTCGGCCGGCGTGGCTTGCGCGGCCGCGACATTCCCGGCGACGGTGAGGGAGATGGCGGCGAGGACGCTCTTGATACCTGGAGTCATGCGTGCGCCTCTTGCTGCTTCTGTTGATCCTTTTTCTTCAGCATGTGCTCGTGCCCTTCGCCGTGCTTCCAACCGATCGCGACAAGCCAATAGTTCATCGGGTAGGTGAAGATGAAACCGACGAGCAGCCCGAGCGCCCCGAAGGTCCAGAAGGCATAGGTGTCGGGCAGCGGCTGCTCGCCCACGACGGCGGGTGTGACGTAATACATCACGGCACCCATCCCGAGCATCACGGTGATCATCGAGAAGAACTCGGCTCGACCGCCTTTCCAGATCGCCTGCAGCCAGCCGTTGCCGTGCAGACGCATCGCCCACGTCTGGAACAGGAACCAACCCAGTAGGTAGCCCACGGCGTATTCAAACCAGAACTCCTGCCAGAATGTGAAGCCCCAGAGCCGAGCCATTACCATTGCGGTCAGGATCCCCAGGCCGTCGCCTCCGACGCAGTGCGCCGCTGAGCCAACGACCTTGCGCCATTGCGGCTTCGCATAATGGGTGAACCGGCGCATCTTCGGCTCGCCCGGCTCGTAGTCACCGATATCGGAAGGACGCGAAACCGCGAGGTATAGCGCGACCCCGATCACCGAGAAGAAGATTACGAGGATCGGCCAGCACGCCTTGAGCGGCGGGTTCAGTGCGCTGTTGGCGTGAAAACTGTCATACACGATCCACGCGGCCCCGGCGATCCCGACGGAGTACCATGGGATCGCGAACCAGGGTTCCGCCATGAACGTCAGTAGGTTGGCGAGTGTCTCCATGGGCGTCTCCTTGCTCGGAGTATTGAACGCACCGGCCGAAGCGCCGTTTCCCAAAGAGGGCCAGCCGGGTCTACTGCCGCGAAAGCGGAGCCTTCCCGGACATTACCTGCAGCAGAAACGAGCCCGAGGCGGTCAGCAGCAGGAAGCCGTGAAAGGCCTCCATCCCCGTGATGAAGCGCAGGTGGCCGTCCGGCGCGAGGTCCCCGCGCCCGAGCGTGGTGAAGTTCACGAGCGAGAAGTAGAAGTAATCCATCCATGAAAGCGTCGCGTCGGGTTT
>NZ_FOXA01000027.1 GCF_900115595.1 Tranquillimonas alkanivorans | reverse complement strand
ATCTTCGAGAGCACTTCGGTCACGAAGTGAAGAGCGAGGGCGAAACCAGCTACCGGCCCGTCATCGCCATCTTCTCGACCGCGTTCCTGATGGCGCTCGCCGTCAGTTGGTACACCTTCGGCAGCGTGATCAGCGTCCGGGCCTTCGAGTGGTTCATCGCCATCAGCATGTGCGTCCTCGCCATCCAGAAGCTCCAGGATGTCGAAAGCTTCTCGACCATGTTCCTGAACTACGACCTTCTGGCGCGGCATTGGGTGCGCTACGGCTATCTTTACCCGTTCGGCGAGGCTCTGGCGGGCATCCTGATGATTGCCGGCGCACTGATCTGGATCGCCTCGCCGGTGGCCATCTTCATAGGCGCGGTCGGCGCGATCTCGGTCTTCAAGGCCGTCTACATCGACAAGCGGGAACTGAAATGCGCCTGCGTCGGCGGCTCCAGCAACGTGCCGCTCGGGGTCGTTTCCTTGACCGAGAACGTGATGATGCTGGTCATGGGCGTCTGGATGCCGGTTCGGATGCTTGTTTTCGGCTAATGTAAGACACCGATCACCTGACGCGAACGGCCGGAACGACCGAGTTGATGCCGCGCAGCCTCCGAAAATTGCTGCGCAATGTAGCAATGTCCGGTCTGGTGAAGCTGCGGCGCAGCACCCAGTACATCAGCGAGCGGCAGGAGTGGGCCGGTTGCGGCAGGTGCCCCATGCTGCGACTGCGAAGCCTCCTACGGCCAACGTGGTCAGTTTGGGCTCGAAGCGGTCATGCGGCACTGCCGCGGGTCGCGTGACCACGCTGACGAGCAACATGACGCCCCCGGCCCACAGCCGACACTCGAGGCGGGGATCGGCGCCGCGGCGCGGCTTCACCGAAACGGCCATTCGTGCAGTGCGCAGCATTTTCACGAGCCCGATGACCGGAGTGCGGGTCCTTCCTGCCGTTCGCCGCACGTGCTCGATTTTTTCCGCGACCACGAAGGCCTCTGTTGAGAAGGCCGGACTTCGGGCTTTCGCCGCGGATGCAACATGCGTTCTGCCGATATGCGGAAGCCGACATTGTCGAGGCCTCGGTAGCCCGAAGCATGTGGCCGTGCAGCATCGTCCATCGGGTCGAGGTCGGAAGTGCAGACCTTCCTGCGGTAGGCAGCAGCCGCATGAGGTGCCGTCGTGGTCCGGCGCCGCCCCGCGCTCCGGCTGATTTCCCGCATTAAGCTACAACCGCTGTAGCGGTTACTCCGGCCTCCGATCGATACAAGGTGGCCGGCGTCACCTGAGGCTATTGCTGTCGTGATTGGAGTCAATCCTGCAGGAACTCCGAGTACGCGATGTCCATCTCGGAATGCATGCGCTCACTGGCCGCCCCGTACGCCTGCTCATAATAAAAGCCGGCCTTCAGAGCCACTCCCACGGTAACCGGCTCCTGGTATCGCGGCCCCGCGCGGCGGCGCTCCGAAGATCTCGGCCGGGTGCGAAAGCGGCCAGACCCTCGGGCGTTGCAACACTTTGCCTGACAGTCCGAACGACGGAGACCTTCTGCCACCCTCATAAGCACACGTACGCCGACGCTCCGCTCCACATTGATCCCGATCAACGTGCATTGCTTGCTTCTCGGCAAAGATGCCGGACGAAGCGGGAGAGCACCATGCAGCAATCCATAGTCCCCGACCCGTGCACGGTCCGGCCGGTCTTCCGAACCGCCGGTGTCGGCAAGACCTACGGCAGCGGCCCGACGGCCGTGCGGGCGCTCGACGGGGTGGACCTGGAACTGCCGGAGGGCGAGTTCGTCGTACTGCTCGGGCCGTCGGGGAGTGGCAAGTCGACCCTTCTCAACATCCTCGGCGGCCTCGACCGGGCGAGCGCGGGGCGCGCCTGGTTCCGCGACGCCGAGCTTACGGCGATGAGCGAACGCCAGCTGACCCGCTACCGGCGCAACCATGTCGGGTTCGTGTTCCAGTTCTACAACCTCGTGCCCAGCCTCACCGCACGCGAGAACGTCGATCTTGTCACCGACGTCGCGCCCGACCCGATGACGGCCGAGGAGGCGCTCACCCTCGTCGGCCTCGAGAAGAGGCTCGACCACTTTCCATCTCAGATGTCGGGCGGCGAACAGCAGCGCGTTGCCATCGCGCGGGCGATCGCGAAGCGCCCGGGCGTGCTGCTTTGCGACGAACCCACCGGGGCGCTGGACAGCCGCACGGGGACCGCGGTACTCGCCGCGCTGCAGGACGTCAACGCGCGGTTCGGCACGACGACCCTCGTCATCACCCACAATGCCGGCATCCGCCGCATGGCCCACCGGATCGTCCGCTTTCACGACGGGCGCGTGGCCGAGACCGAGGTTAGCGCCGAACGGGTCCGTGCCGAAGAGATCACGTGGTGAAGTTGCACGCGCTGGACAAGAAGCTTCTGCGGGACCAGTGGCTCATGCGCGACCAGTCGGTCGCGATCTACCTGGGGCTTGCCTGCGGGGTCGCCATCCTTCTTACCGCCTTCGGCCCGATCCGGGTTTATAGGCCTTGCGCGAGGACTATCACGGGCGTCAGCACTTCGCCCGCGTCGTCCTTAGAGCAACGTGTTGCGTCAGGCGCTGTTTGCGTTCCAGCCGCGATACAACGAGGGGAGGCTTATCAGCGCCATCGACATCGTTCGCCCGCCCAGTTCGGTCGGGGTGAAGGCCAGCTGCGCACAAGTGTGCCTGACCTTGACGCAGATCACGGTGGGTCGGGTCTTCCGCAGTAAGTTGGCGGCATGCACACGCTCGACCGCAAACTTCTGCGCGACCTTTGGCGCCTCTGGACGCAGGCGCTGGCTATCTCGCTGGTGATGGCCGGCGGCGCCGCGACGGTGGTGCTGGCGGTCGGCTCCTACCGCTCGCTGGAAGAGACGCGGATCGCGTATTACGAGCGTCAGCGCTTCGCCGATGTCTTCGCCACGTTGGAGCGTGCGCCGGACCGGGTGGCGGACGATATCGCGCGCATTCCCGGCGTGCAGGCGATGGAGACCCGGATCGTCAAGCCGGGGCTCCTCGATCTCGATCGCGTGGCCGCTCCTGCGACCGGCCTGTTCGTATCGCTCCCTGAGGGGCGGCCGCCGCGCGTAAATGTCCCCTACTTGCGTGAGGGCCGGATGCCGGTTCGGGATGCGTCCCGCGAGGTCGTGGTAAACGAGGGCTTCGCCGACGCCCACGGCTATTCGCCGGGCTCCGAGTTCGGCGCGATCCTCGACGGCCGCAGGTACCGGCTGCGGATCGTCGGTATCGCCCTGTCGCCCGAGTTCGTTTACGCCACCGGCCCGGGTGACCTGATGCCCGACGATCGCCGCTTCGGCATCGTCTGGATGGGCGAGGCAGCGCTCGAGGCGATTTTCGATCTCGAGGGGGCGTTTTCGTCCGTGGCGCTGACCGTCCGGCGCGACGCGGCCGAAGCTGACGTGATCCGCCGGCTCGACGCGCTTCTGGCATCCTATGGTGGCGAGGCGGCACATGGTCGTCGCGACCAATATTCTCATGCGTTCCTCGATCACGGGCTCGACATGTTGCGCGCCATGAGCCGGACACTGCCGCCGATTTTCTTCGGCGTAGCGCTGTTTCTTGTGAACATGACGCTGGGCCGGTTGGTCCTGCTGGAGCGAGGGCAAATCGGCCTGATGAAGGCGCTGGGGTATCGCGACCTCACCATCGCCATGCACTATCTGAAGTTTGTCGCACTTCTTGCCATCGCGGGTATTGCCCTCGGCTGGTCTGCGGGAGCGCTGCTTGGACAGTATGTCGCCCGGATCTATGCTGAGTTCTTCAGTTTCCCCGATCTGGTCTTCGCCCCCGCGCCGGATGTCTATGCCGTGGCGGCGGCGTTGCCGGTGGTGGCCGGGGCGCTTGGGGCGGTTCAGGCCCTGAACCGGGTGGTGCGCCTGCCGCCGGCGGTGGCGATGCAGCCAGCGGTGCCGCCGACGCTTCGGGCGGGTGCCTCGCTGGGTCGGCCGTTTGGAGTTCGTCTTCCGCCCGCGGCCGCGATGACGCTGCGCACCCTACTGGTGCATCCGTGGCGGGCGGCAATGACGCTTCTGGCGATATCAGGCAGCACCGCCATCCTGATTGCGTCGCTTTACCTGAGCGATTCTCTGGAACGGCTGATCGAGGTGAAATACCTCAGGGTTGAGCGACAGGATGCTACCTTGGGCCTTTCGCACGCTGCGCCCGAGGCCGTTGTGCGTGAGGTGGAGCGACTGCCGGGCGTGCTGGCGGGCGAAGCGGTGCGCGCCGTTCCGGTACGGGTGCGCAAAGGCTCTATAGAGAAGCGCGTCACGCTCTACGGCCGCGCTGTTAGTGCCCGCCTGCACCGCCCTCTCGACACCGAGCTGCGTCCGGTCGCACCGCCCATAGCTGGCCTCGCATTGACGAAGTGGCTTGCCGACCGTCTGGGCGTTGCGCCGGGCGACCGGATAGAGGTGGATCTGCTGGAGGGCCGCCGGCGCACGGTGGCGCTGCCTGTGATGGGGTTGCTTGAGGACTACATCGGAATGCGCGCGGTCATCGACATCCAGGCCCTGGCACGGCTGATGGGGGAGCGGCCACTGGCGGACGAGGTCGAGGTGCAGATCGACGATGCCGAACTCGACGCATTGTATGCAAAGGTCAAGGAGACGCCGGGGATCAGCGGCATTTCCCTTCAGGCGTCCTCTCTGGGCAGCTTTCGCGAGGCCGTTGCGGTCATTGTCAGCGCGATGTCGTCGATCTATACCGGCCTCGCAGCCGTCATCGCCTTCGGTGTCGTCTACAACGTCGCCCGCGTCGCGCTTCTGGAGCGCGAGCGTGACCTGGCGAGTCTGCGGATCCTTGGCTTCGGCCGAGCCGAGACTTTCGGAATCCTGGTGGCCGAGCTGGCGTTGCTGGTCCTGCTGTCGCAGCCCGTGGGATGGGGCGCCGGATACGGGATCGCCATGCTGATGAAGTCGGGTCTCGACGCCGACCTCATGCGGATGCCGCTGGCGCTCGACCTTCAGACGTACTCCATCGCCAGCTCGGGCGTCTTCGCCGGAGCTGCCGCGTCCGCCCTCCTGCTCTGGCGCCGGGTGAGGGAACTCGACCTCGTCGCGGCCATGAAAACGAGAGAATGATCATGTTGTCACGTCACAAAGGTTGGGCGCTGTTTGCCCTTGTGCTGATCGGGATCGCCGTGGCCGCGGCTGTGCTCTTGCGCCCAAGGCCGGTTCTGGTGGACCTCGGCCGTGCCGAGACAGGTTCGCTTGCGGTGACTGTCGAGGAAGAGGCGCACACACGGATTCGCAACCTCTTCACCGTCTCGGCCCCTGTTTCGGGCCGCGTGCTCCGCACGCCGGTTCGCGTCGGCGACACCGTGGCGGAGGGGGAGACGGTTCTGGCGACGATCCTGCCGACACCCTCGGGTCTGGTGGATGAGCGGACACGGAGCGAACTGCTCGCCGCCTTGACCGCCGCGGACGCGGCGACCGATCTGGCCCGGCACGAGATCGGCGGACGTGAGGCCGAGGTTCGCTTCGCGGAAAGCGAGCTGGAGCGAAAGCAGTCCCTGTCCGGTCGCAACGTGCTGTCCCGGGAGGCGCTTGAGGAGGCGGAGACGCGTGTGCGAACCGCCCAACATGCGCTCGAGGCAGCGCAGGCGGAACTGGAGGTTCGCCGCAGTCGCCGGACCGAAATCGCCGCGCGTCTGGAAGAACCGAGCGGTAGTGAACAGCCTGACCGCAAGGTGCACGTCAAGGCCCCGGTTTCCGGCGAAGTATTGCGGATCCTGCAGGAGAGCGAGAGCATCGTTCCCGCCGGCGCGCCGCTCGTCGAAGTGGGCGACCTGGGCGACCTGGAGGTGGTGGCGGACTTGCTGTCCACCGATGCGGTGCAGGTGGAGGTGGGCGCTCCGGCGCGCATCGTTGATTGGGGTGGAGCGCCCCTTGACGCCCGCGTCGCCGAAGTCGAGCCGATCGCCTTCCCGAAGATTTCGGCGCTTGGCATCGAGGAACTGCGTGCGCGGGTGGTCCTGGACATCAAGGCAGCGCCGGGGACGTGGCAGCGGCTTGGGCACGGCTATCGCGTGACGGCGCAGATTCTGCTGTGGGAAGCGGACTCGGTGCTAAAGGTGCCGGTGGCGTCGCTGTTCCGCGAGGGGGAGGATTGGGCCGTATTCGTGGTGCAAGCCGGGCGCGCCGCGGTGCGAAAGGTGGCGATCGGGCGGATGAATGAAGACGAAGCGCAGGTCCTGGAGGGGCTCGAACCGGGTGACCGGGTCGTGCTTTACCCCAGCGACCGCGTCACCGACGGCGCGCGTCTTGCCGAGCGTGCTGGCGGCTGAGATCAGCCGGCAAGACGGGCCATGAAGCATCGCCAACGGGCGAGGCTGCGCTTGGACACTCGCATGTACGCTGCGCCGACGCCGCCGCCGATAAAGCCGCCTGCGCCGTCAACGATCAGGTCCCACATCGTGTCTTCGAGCGGAGACATCAGCGGCGAGCCTTGGGTGTTCTCGCCGGTGATGTTGTCCGAGACGAATTCGGCGATCTCCCACAGCGCACCCACTCCCAGTGTGACGAAAAAGATCGTCGCCAGGCTCAGTGCCGTGCCGATCCTGAGGCGACCTGTCATGCTCAACGTGTAGACCCCCAGGAACGCCACCATCGCCAGCAGGCCCGAATTCCCGAAATGGATGATCTTGTCGTAAAAGATCCCGGCTCCGTAGAATTGCATCAGCCGGCCGAGGGTCATGTCGGTCACCAGCCACCAGAGCAGACCCAGTTCGATCTCAAGGGGGATGTTTAGGCGGCTCGAGCGGGCGAGCAGGGGCGGCACCAGTATCAGCGCCAGCGCGACCAGGCACAGCATGGTGAACAGCCATTGTCCGCGGGCCATGTGCAGCGCCGCCGTTACGAGGATAAGGGCTCGCAGCACCCAAGCTGTGCGGATTTCCCAGAGCGGGGCGTATTCTGTCCCGGTGGGCTTCCAAAATCGTGCCATGTTTGCTGTTCCCTACGGTTATACGGCATTTCCTGAAATGAAGAATGTCGGCCAAAAGGGTTTCGCGGATCCGGCCGGCGTTTCTCTCGGAATCTTTGACTTCGGCTGAAACTGGCGCATCGGCCGTGCGTTTTTCAGGCAAGGGCAAGGCGTCCAATACGACTCTGCCCCAGACTGCGCTGTAGAAAGCGCTCCGGCTTCCGTTTTCGGACGGTGTTTTCGCAACGAGTAGGAGTAACGCCATGGTAAACGAGACGACGACCGACCCGCGGGCAGCGGGCACTGTGCGCTGGACCAGCGGCACCAATCTTGCGCTCGGTATCTGGCTGATCATCGCACCATTCGTGCTCGGCTATTCCGGCTTGCCCGCCCCTCTCTGGAATGACCTCGTTTGCGGTCTTCTGATCGCCATTCTTGCGGGGGTTCGGCTCGGCAAGCCCGCGCATGCGGAGTGGGCGAGCTGGACGAACGCAGGCATCGGTGCATGGCTGATCATCGCTCCCTGGGTGCTGGCCGGTTACCTGTCGGCCGCGGTCTGGAACGACGTCATCGTCGGCATCGTGGTGCTCGTCCTGGGGGCCTACAGCGCCTCGGCTGCCAAGAAGCTGAAGTGAGATGACCGCGAGCGCCGCCGGACCGGCGGCGCTCCTGGGCTAAGAAAACCGGCTCATTCATCAAGGTGCGCACGCGCACCTTTGGCGTGCCGGCCGTCACTCCCTTTCTTCGTTCCGCGCTTCGGTGACAAGGCTCTGTAGCCGATCCAGATCGACGAGGCCCGGCACGAGAGCATCGCCGATCACGAATGAGGGTGTCCCGTTGAAGCCAAGCTCCCGTGTGAGCCGCATGGAGGTGGCGATGTGTTCGTCGATTTCGGGCGCGGCCATGTCCTTGCGCAGCCGCTGGGTATCAAGGCCAAGGTTCTGTGCGACTTGCATGACCGAGGCTTCGTCTGCGCGGGCCTCGAGCGCCATAAGGGCCCAGTGGAAGGCCTCGTACTTGCCTTGCTCCCGCGCCGCGAGCGCCGCACGGGCGGCGAACTCCGATCCTTTCCCGAGGATCGGCCATTCGCGGTAGACGAGCCTGATGTCCGGGTCCGACGCGATGAGAGCCTGCACCTCGGGCTTCACACGGCGACAGTAAGGGCAGTTGTAGTCGAAGAACTCGACGACGGTGACGTCGCCGTCGGGGTTCCCCAGCACGGGCGCATTGGGGTCCCGTTCGAGCAATTCGCGCTCTCGAGTGAGAACATCGGCTTGCGTCGCGGCTTGAGCATCGATCTTTCTCTGCTCGAGCAGTGTCACGGCCTCGAGCACGATCTCCGGGTTTTCCCGGATCGTCTCGAGCACCAGTTCGCGGACACGGCCCTCGTCGAGCACGTCTGCAGCGGCGGTCCATGGCAAGGTTGCCGCGAGCAGCGCGGCCGAAATCGTGGCCTTCATGGTCATTCCGTATGTCCCCTTGGCATGCTTCAATCGATGCCATTTTCCCTCTGGAGCTCGCGGACGTAAGCCGCGATGTACTTCACGTCAGCCCGCGTCAGCCCGTCGACGGGCGGCATGTTGCCGAAGTTCCAGTGATGGGATTGCACGCCGTTTTCCGCGGCATTCAGGAAAGCTCTGTCGCTGTGGTGACTGGGCTCGTAGATCTTGTGGACCAGGGGCGGCGCGAAGCCGTTGCGGCCCGCAGCGTTGGTGCCGTGACAAGTCGCACAGACCGCCTCGAATGCGCGCTTTCCGATCTGCGCTTCGGCGGACAGCTCGGGCGGCACCGATACCTGGACGATCGGCGCTCCCTCGGCGATCGCCGACGTGTCCGGTGGAACCATCGAATGGCCTTGTGGGGCTGCAATGGGCTGAGAGATCTGCCAGGCAAAGACGCCGACGCCGGCAAGAAGCACGCCGCCGATCGCCACCGAAAGTAATTTCATGTATCCGTTTCCGTTTGTCTCCTGTCACTATCTAAGTGAGAACGGCGTTCGACTTCCCGCCGAAGGTCGTGATCTTCTGTTCGTGAAACAGGCGCTGCGTCTTGTCTTGCCCTCGAACCATATCGACTCCGGCCCTCGCATCAATCTGACAAGCAGGTGATTTTTGTATCGGAATGTATCCTTGACCTTCCCGCGCGGGTGGCGGTGATAAGGATCGTGAATTGGTGGATGTGCGGAATGCAAATGAAACAGAAATCAGGGATCGGATCTACGAAGGTCATGAAGCTGGGCATGATGGCGTGCTGCGCCATCATGCTCCTGCCTGTCGCCGGCTTCTTCGCATCCGGCGGCACGCTGGCGGGCTTGTGGTCGAACGCAGCCGTGTTTGCACCGCTTGTTCTGTGCCTCGGGATGCATCTGGTCATGCACAGGATGATGGGGCGGAGCTGTCACGGAAAGCAGGAAAGCGAGGAAGCCGACGGAGCGGAAACAGCCCCCATCCCGGTGCCGGTCGAGGCCGCCAAGCCTGCGCCACGGTGACCGCACGCGGCACGGCAGACCGGCTTCGCATGCTTATGGTCCTCGGGCCGGCAGTTCTCGCCGGCTGTTCGACGGGCGGTGCCAAGCAGTGCTCGCTTCAGCCGGACGCCGAGCGGCCACCGGAGGCACCGACTGCGACGAACCTTCCCGCGGAGTGTGTCGTGGTGGACCAGGACGAGGGTGTGGCGCGGCTCTCGTGCTCGGGCGGCCGGATTGGATTCGCCCTCAATTCGTCTTCCCGAGCTGCCTACCCGTGAGGACGCCGCCATGCGCACATGCCGGAGGGAACAGATGAAACAGGTCGTTCTCGGGGGACTTCGGAAATCCCTTTGGCCGGCCCGGGCCACGCTCGCGGTCCTGCTGGCGTTCCCGATCGCTGGCTCACACCCTGCCTCTGCCGCTGTCTCCGATACCGCCTCCACGGCGGCGGTGACTGCCAAGCTCATCGTTGCGGAAGAAGGGGTGGTGCCGGGGGCGCAGAGCCTCTCCGCGGGGCTGGAGCTTCAGCTCGAAGAGGGGTGGAAAACCTACTGGCGGACGCCCGGCGACGTCGGATTTCCGCCCGAGGTAGACTGGTCCGAGTCGTCGAACGTCGAAGACGTCGAATTTCAATGGCCAGCGCCCGAAAGGTTCACCGCCTTCGGCATCGAGAACTTCGGCTATCACGGCGAAGTCGTTTTCCCGCTGCGCATCGCGCTCGAGGAGCCTGGGCAGCCGGCGCGGCTGGAAGCGCACGTCAGGCTTCTCACGTGCTCGGACATCTGCGTGCCGCAGGAGTTCGACCTTGCCTTGGAAGTACCCGTCGGCACAGGCCTCGACGCGCGAAGTGCTGCGCGTATTGCGGAGTTCGCGAAGCGCGTTCCGGTGATACAGTCTGCCTCGGCGGTCACGGAGGCGGAGGCGTATATCGACGGGAAGACGACGGAACTGGTCGTCTCCGTTCGCAGCAATGTCCCGTTCGACCGGCCGGACGTCTTCCCGGAACTCGGGGCAGGGGTGTCACTGGGGGCTCCGGACATCCGGATGGGCGAGGGCGGACGCCTTCTCTGGGCCCGGGTCCCTATACTTGCGGCGCCGGCAGGGCCTCTGTCGGAGATGTCGGTCACAGTCACCGATGAAGGCGCACGGGCGGTGACCTTGTCACCGGACCGAGCCATGGCGGCGCCTCCTGCGCCGTTCGCGACGTCGTCGGCCGCGCCCGACGCGGCCGACCTCTTCTGGATTGCGATGACGGCGCTCCTCGGGGGACTGATCCTCAACGTCATGCCGTGCGTCCTGCCGGTGCTGTCAATCAAGCTGAGCGCGGCCCTCAAGCTCGAAGGCACCGCGAGGGCGAAGGTCCGGCGTGGGTTCCTGGCTTCGGCCGCAGGTGTCATGGCCTTCATGTGGGGGCTCGCGGCGGTCCTCTACGCATTGCAGCGGCTGGGCGTCACCGTGGGGTGGGGGGTGCAGTTCCAGAACCCGGTTTTCCTTGCGCTCATGATCGTGCTCCTGGCGATCTTCGCCGCCAACCTCGCCGGGCTGTTCGAGATCCGGTTGCCCAGCGGGCTGCAGACCCGGCTGGCGCAAGCCGGCGCGTCCGGCGGCCATGCGGGCGACTTCCTGACCGGAGCCTTCGGAGCCGTGCTCGCGACGCCCTGTTCTGCGCCGTTCTTGGGCACCGCCATTGCCTTCGCCCTCGCCGGGCGCGGCCTCGACATCGTTATCGTGTTTACCTTTCTCGGTTTCGGCCTCGCGGCCCCGTACCTGCTGATCGCCGCCGCCCCGGGCCTGGTGCGTCACATGCCGCGACCGGGACGCTGGATGCTCGTGGTCAAGGGGCTGCTGGCGCTTTTGCTGGCGGCGACCGCCGCGTGGCTGGTTTGGGTGTTGTCCGGCGTCGCGGGCGCGACGAGCGCACGCCTCGTCACCGGCGCGAGCGTGGCTCTGATCCTGACGCTGGGGCTGCCTCGGCTGCCGCGCCCGGCCCGACTCGGCCTTGCCTCTGCTCTCGCGGTGCTGCCGCTGGTGCTGGCCGGCGCCTTCGCAGACGGCGGCGCAGGGGGCGCTCGAGACAGTGCAGCGACCGACGGGATACCATGGATCGCGTTCGACCGGGCCGGGATTGCACAGCGGGTCTCGCGGGGGGAAATCGTCTTCGTCGACGTGACGGCGGACTGGTGCCTGACCTGCAAGGCCAACAAGGCGCTGGTGCTCGAGCGGGAGCCGGTGGCGCCTGCGCTCGCCGGGGAGGGCGTCACGGCGATGCAGGCGGACTGGACCCAACCCGACGAGGCGATCTCGCGCTATCTTGAGAGCTTCGACCGCTTCGGCATCCCGTTCAATGCCGTGTATGGCCCCCAAGCGCCCGGCGGCGTCGTCCTTCCGGAACTGCTGTCGTTGGAAGCGGTGATGACGGCGCTCGATCAGGCAGGTGGTGCGGGGCGGGTGGGCAAAGGCAGTTAGGAACGTCCGGCTTCCGCGGGGCAGCCCGGCATTTCCGTGCGTCGCGCCTCGGAAAACGGGGCCGGGAGGGCGGTCGGGGCCGTTTCCGCGGCGGCGCTTGGTCGAAGCCGGAACGTAGTGGGCTCTGGCCTGATCGGGCGGCGCTGTCGCGGTTCGGCGGCTCACCGACTTGCACCGCATGTTCTCGGCTCCGGCGCACTCGTGACTCAGGGTCGCGGCGAAGGAAGCTTCATGACGCGTCTCACCCTTCCGTATCGGCCCATGCCGGTCCGCCAGGCGGTCCGAGGCCGGGCGCTCGTGCGCAGTCGCGGCGCGGTGCGCCCGTAGACCAGAGAGGCAAAGAGCATGCCTTGCACCATGTCGGGGCGATTGCATGTGAAGCCTTCCCATTGGGGCGAGTAGGGGCAGTGCACCGCCTCGTATCGCTGAAAGTGCGGCGCCTCCGGCAACCTGCGGCGCAGCGCCAGCACGACCACGTCCAAGACTGCTCCGAACAGGAACGGCAGACGTAGCCCAGGCCGCAACGACCTCCGGCTCCATCAGATTGGTGACCGGTGACGCCGCACCTAAGCCCAGACGCATTCCCGCGAGGCTGCCGATGTTGGCCCAGCTTCCGGCGAAGGCAGCGAAACGGGTTAATGATCGAAGGCACGCGGTGCGGCGCAGAGCTTTGGGTGACCATTACCACGCAGTGCAGGGTCGCGGCGTGCCGGCTCAGGTCGCCGCCCAGAAGCCCGCCCGCCACGCGATAGCTGCTCCCGTGAGCACCCCGGTTATGCGACTGCCTGAAGTGAGTGATGCCGGGGCTCAAATGGCCCCGCGGCGAGCCTACTCGCTGGAGGGCATTCAACGGGGGCCGCGCCAAGGAGACGAGCCGTCGGGAGTCATTGCGGCCAGCACTCGTTTGACTTGCGTCAAGGCCTGGGCAGCAGCGGCGAGCTATGGCTGCGGGCAGAAAAGGAGGTGCCGGTGCGCCAATTCATGCAGAGGACAGCGAAGTTCAACGTATCCGGGATCGTCGTGATCCTGGTGGCGGTAACCTTTACCTTCGGTACGCTGCTGGACCTGCCAATTCCCGAACACCCGCCGTACTACCCCACGCACGAGGCGTTGCAGGTCCAAGCGGCGCCGCTGCAGGGCGTGTTGGCCGCTGCGGCCGTCAGCCATTGCCAGGACAATGTCGGTTGCCATGCCGCCGTCATCCCCGCGGCGCTGCCGATGTCAGGGGCAGGCCTCGCCGGCGCATCCCCGATGCCGGCGCGTGAGATAGCGGCGTCGGATCATCTGGGCGACCTCTTTCGGCCTCCGCCGCAGGCCTGACCCGCGTGACAGGCCTTGCTGTCGTGCCGCACCCGGCGCCCGCCCGGACGCCAATCTCTCTGACCCAACATCGGCCTCCGGCGGTCTGCGCGTCCTGTCATTTTCGTGGCGGCCGCGGGCGCGATCGGGGGCGCGAAGGACACAGCCCATGGTTATTAAGACACTCGCAACCTTCCTCGCTTCCGCATCCTTTGCCGCGCTGACCGCCGGCGCAGGCGTGGCGCAGACCGTCTATGTCCCCGAGGGCAGCGGCAATTCTGTTCTCGTCGTGGACGGCGCAACCGGCCGGACGCTCAACCGCATCGAGGGCGTCGAGGCCGTGCACGGCCTGGGCGGTGCCTCCGGCGTGCCGGTGCTGGTCGCGGGCAGTTTCGCCGAGGTCGACCGCGCCGACGCGATGGCCGCAGACCGTCCCGCCGGTGTCTCGGCCGACGATCACGCCGTCCACCACGCCAAGCCGGAGGGCCGAAAGGGACCAGCCAATGCAGCGCTGAGCATGCTCAGCGTGATCGACGTCGAAACGGGCGAGATCCTGCGCCGCATCGAGGTGCCCGGTGCTGTGCACCACACAGCCGTCTCGCCCGACGGCCGCTTCGCCGTGGCGACGCACCCGGCGGGCGACGGGATTTCGGTCGTCGACCTGCACGACAACGAAACCGTCGCCTTCGTGCCAACCGGCGCGATGCCCAACTACGCCGTATTCGGCAGAGATCCCGAAACGGTCTACGTCTCGAACACGGGCAACGGCACGGTAAGCGAGGTGGATCTGACCCGCGGGATCGTCCGGCGCAACTTGGTCGCCGGTGAAACCCCCGAGCACATTGTCCTCGATCCGTCCGCAAACGCGCTTTACGTGGCCGATGCCGAGGCGGGCCGGGTGCTGGAGCTGTCGCTCGACAGCGGCGAGACCGAACGTAGCTTCGATATCGGCGGCGAGATCCACGGGCTGGGCCTGACCGCCGACGGCGGACGACTGGTCGTGGCAGGGCGGGGAGAGGACAAGCTCGTCTCGATCGATCTGTCCGACGGCACGACGACCGCCGCACCGCTGGGCCCCGAACCCTATCACTTGACGCCGGTGCCGGGCACCGGTGTGCTGTTCGTGTCGTCGCGGGCGGAGCCCAAGGTCTGGGTGGTCGACGCGGCGACGCTGAAGCCCACGAGCGACTTTGCGGTCCAAGGCGAAGGCCACCAGATGGTTGCGCTCCCGTAAGCGCTTCGAGCGAGCCGGGCCGTCCGCGCATGACATGCAACGGGAAGGTGAATACGCACGGCGATCACGCTGCCCGCAGCCGGACACGTTCGGCTCCGCTGTCGCGGGCCGCGGGCGTGCCGCGCCCCCGGAGAGCACATGCTCCAGCGCCGTACGGGTTCAGATTTCGATACACCGCGCCGCCCCGTGGGGCGGCGCGGCGGCCGTTCAGCGTAGCTCGGTGACCGTGAGCTTTCCGTTCACGCGATCGGCGGCGAACTCGAGCTCGGCGCCCTCGGACAGCATTCCGGCCATGGCCGGATCGGCCAACACGAAGACCATGGTCATCGCCGGCATGTCGAGGCTCGTAAGCTCCTCGTGGATCAGCGTGACTTTGCCGCCCTCCGCATCGAGCTTCTTCACCTTGCCTTTTACAAAATGCGCGTCGGCGAAGGCGGGCGCGACCGAGAGGCTGAGCGCGGCAAAGAGAGGGATCAGTCGTTTCATGAGTTTCTCCGAGAGTTCAGTTGACGAGAATGGGGCCTTGCATGCCGGACTCGTAATGGCCGGGCAGCAGGCAGGCGAACTCGAAGCCGCCAGCCTTCGAGAAAGTCCAGATGATCTCGCCGGTCTCGCCCGGCTCCAGGCGCACGGAGTTCGGGTCGTCGTGCTCCATCTCGGGGAAGCGCGCCATTAGCTCCATGTGCTCTCCGTTCTTCGCGTGGCTATCCAGCACGAATTCGTGCTCGGCCAGCCCCTCATTGCTGACGACGAAGCGTACCGTCTCGCCTTCCGCGAAAAACAGCTCGCTCGGCTCGAATACCATCTCGCCGTTGTCGAGCTCGCGCATGGTCATCTCAACCACCCGCGTCGCTTCCGCAGCTTCGCCGGGACGGCCGGCGGCCATCTCTTCGTGATGGGGGGCCGTGTGGGTGCCGCTGGCCACCGCGGCCCCCGTTATAAGGCTCAGCGCCGCGGCGCCGATCAGTTTCCTGCTCATTTTGCTGTTTCCTATTTTGGTTCACGCCTCACGACCCTTGCGGGCGTGGCGTCAGAACGGTCCGGGCGCTGATCTGCCGGACCGGGTCGGGCAGGTCGCCCGTCCATTCCAGGGCCTCGGTTCCCGGCGGATTCTCGTACCATCCGGGGTCGGCGTAGTCGTCGGGCGCAATTCCCTCGCGCACCTTCACCACGGAGAACATGCCGCCCATCTCCAGCGGGCCGTGCGGCCCCCATCCGGCCATCATCGGCACGGTATTGGAGGGCAACTCCATGCTCATCTCACCCATGTCGGCCATGCCTGCGGTGCCCATGGGCATGTATTCGGGCTGCTGGCGGCGGATCATCTGCGACAGCCGGTCCTTGCTGGCACCAATGAACGTGGGAATGTCGTGGCCCATCGCATTCATGGTATGGTGCGACTTGTGGCAGTGGATCGCCCAGTCGCCCTCGTGCACGGCGTCGAACTCGTAGGCGCGCATCGCGCCCACGGGAATGTCGATGGACACTTCGGGCCAAGCGGCTTCGGGCGGCACCCAGCCGCCGTCGGTGCAGGTCACCTTGAAGTCGTAGCCGTGCATGTGGATCGGGTGGTTGGTCATCGTCAGGTTGCCGACCCGCACCCGTACGCGGTCGCCTTTCGCCACGACGAGCGGGTCGATGTCAGGAAAAATCCGGCTGTTCCACGTCCAGAGGTTGAAGTCCGTCATTTCCATGACGCGGGGAACGTGGCTGCCGGGGTCGATGTCGTAGGCGGCCAGCAGGAATGCGAAGTCGCGGTCCACTGGCATGAAGGCCGGATCCCGGGGATGCACGATGAACAGGCCCATCATGCCCATCGCCATCTGCACCATCTCGTCGGCGTGTGGGTGGTACATGAAGGTGCCAGATTTCACGAGGTCGAACTCGTAGGCAAAGGTCTTGCCCGAAGGAATGCCCTTGTGGCTGAGGCCGCCCACCCCGTCCATGCCCGAGGGCAGGATCAGGCCGTGCCAGTGCACGGATGTGTGCTCGGGCAGGCGGTTGGTGACGAAGATGCGTACCCGGTCGCCTTCCACCGCCTCGATGGTCGGTCCGGTGGACGTGCCGTTGTAGCCCCACAGACGCGCAGCCATGCCGTCGGCCATCTCGCGCTCGACGGGTTCGGCGACGAGGTGGAATTCCTTGACGCCGTCCTTCATGCGGAACGGCAGAGACCAGCCGTTCAGCGTGACGACCGGATTGTAAGGCCGACCCTGCGAGGGGGGCGGCGGAACGGCCGCACCGGTGGCAGGCGCTTCGGGAACCGCGCCCTGCGAGGTTTGGGCCACCGCCTCGGCGGCGACCAGGGTGGCACCGGCGGCGAGAAAATTCCGGCGGCTGAACTTGTGCATCATCTCCATGTTCCTCAATGTCCGGGCTCGGCCGCCGCGGCCGGACCCTCTCCGCCCCCGCCGGCGGGCGCTACCGCCCCGCCACCGTAAAGTGCGGCCGTCACGTTGGCCTCCGCCATCCAGTAGTCCGCTCGCGCGGCCGCGGCCGCGAGGCTGGCGTCCAGCCGGCCGCGGGTGTCAGCCAGCAAATCGAAGGTCGAGGTGATCATGCCGTTGTAGCTGAGCAGCGCCTCCTCCTCGATCGTGCGGCGCAGAGGCAAGACGCGCTCCTCCCACTGCTGGGCGATGCGATGCGCCCCGACCAGGGCGACATGCGCCTCGCGCGCCTCGGAGCGCACCTCCACTGCCTTGAGCGCCAGCAGATGCGCGGCGCGCATATAAGCCGCCTCGCCCTGGCGCAGCCGCGCAGCGCCATTGTCGAAGACGGGGATTTCCAGCGCGATCTCGGCATCCAATCCGACGGTCTCAGCGCTCTCAACGGCACCGTCCTCCTCCTCGCGCTCGACCTCCACACCGAGGGCGAGGTCGATGTCCGACAGTACGCGCGTTCGGTCGGCCAGACGGTACTCCTGCGCCACCGCTTCCAACTCCAGTGCGGCGGCGGCGAGGTCCACGCGCGCAGCCAACGCCTCGGCCTCAAGGTTTTCGCGCGCCGAGAGATGCGGCAATGGCGGCAGCGCGTCGGGCACGAAGTAGCGCAGGTCCGCACCGAAAAGGCCCATCGCCCGAGTCAGCCGCTCCTTGGCCAGTTGGGCGTCCAGCCGCGCCCGGGCCCTCTGCGCCTCCAGTTCGGCGGCAAGAGCGAGTTCGCGAGCCTGCCCCGCACGATTAAGTGCACCGGTAGCCCCGAGCTGCTGCGCCAACTCCGCGCCGGCTGCCGCCATCTCCTGCGCCTGGCCCAAAAGCGCGGATTGCTCGAAAGCGGCGACGGCTTCGATCCAGGCCCGGCGAGCCTCCGCGGCCACGCGCAATGTATCGGCGGAGGCGGCGAGTTGCGCCTGCCGGAAGCGCAGCTCGGCAATTCGGCTCCGCTGCTTGCGCGTCGTCAAGCCGATCACGCTGGCAGCCACGCCGCCCTCGATGACGCGGTAGCCGTTGAGCGAGGGCGAACCGATGCCCAGCACGCCCAGATGCAGCACCGGGTTGGGCAAGAGCGCCGCCTGCCATGCCTCGGCGGCCGAGATGCCCAAATCGGCATAGGCTGCCTGAAGCGCTCGGTTGTTCAGGAGTGCGACCTGAACGGCGGTATCGGCTGAGATGGTCTTGCCGCGCACGATGGCGGCCACCTGCTCGGAATTGGCGGCGATCTCGGCCGGGGTTTGAAGCCAGACGGCATTCGCACCCGTGGCGCTGCGGGAGGTGCTGGCGACGCTCGCGAAGCCAGCGCGCTCCATCGCGGGGCCAAAGCCCGCCGGCGCGGCGCAGCCGCCCAGAACGGCCGCGACGGCGAGGCCTGCGGTGACCCTGAGACGCGCGTTCATCGGTTCGCTCCCGCGGGTGACTGACGGTCGTTGAGGCCGCGCCAGTCGCCCGGCTGGGTGAGGTCGGCGGGCGTGTCGCGCAAGGCGGGCACCGTCGGCGCCGTGACGAGAGGCGCGACGCTGGCCGCTGGCGCCAGAGGGGCGGCCGGTGGCAAGGGCGCGGCGGCCGCACAGCCGGCCAAAGCCAGCGGCGCAAGGGCCGCATATCGAATGGTCATAGATTTGTCCTGTCCAAGGTGAGCCTGTGGCACACGCGGATGCGTGCCAGTCGCCCGTCCCGGCGGGAGCGCCGGGCGAGGCGGGGTCAGGCCTTGGGTGGCCTTTGCAGTGCGTCGGGCTCGAACGCAGCATGGACGGCCTCGGCCGAGCATTCGGAATCCGCGCGCACCAGACGCCGGGCAGTGTCAAGGACCGGATCAGGATACACCGGACCTGCGCATTGATGGAAGGCGCAAGACCCCTGCGCACCGTCATGGGGTGCATGCGCGCCATGATCGTGCCCGCCGTCACGCGAGACAGACTGGGCCGAGGCATGCGCGGCTACGGCTTGCAAGGCGACCGCAGGCTCCTCGCAATGCGTGCCGTGGCCCACCCCCTGCACGACGGCCTGCGCGCCCACCGGTCCTGACAGGACCAGAAGGATTATGGCGCAGAACCGCCCGAGGAGGGGGTGCAATAGTCTCATCTTAAAATGGTATTGGTGCCGGTCGCGCGGCCTGTCAATCGGCCTTCGCAACGGGAAGGTCCGGCTGCGCCTCACCGCCGGCGGAAAGCGGCCTATAGCCTCGCCATTAGGTCCATGAAGTATGCCGGCGTGTCGAACAGCCGGAAGGTGCCTGCCTCACAACGTCGCCCATGCGGGCGCCGAAGAGTTGCCGGCCGGCGTAACGCCGGAATGTAGCGCACGGGCCGGTGCGCCTACCGGCAGCCGTCTGCAGTGCCGTAAAGGTCGTCCTTACCCGCATAGCTGCCGCCAGCTCGCGCCCTGCGGAGCGCAATCTCGCAGTCACTCGCGGTCATCGAGCGCCGCCAGGGCGTCTTGTACGGCGCCACGACGCGGATCGGCTTCCGGCACATTGTTCAGGAGCGGCTTGGCACGCAGATACGCGTCGCGCGCGGCATCGGTTTCGCCGAGCACCCGGTAGGCGTTGCCCAGCCGCAGCCATCCGTCGAGATCCTCGGGCTGCTGTTCCAACCGCGCCGCCAGCCTGTCCACCATCGACCGGATAAAGGCGCTGCGGTCCTCTTCACTCATTTCCTGTGCGGCAGCAACGTCGGCCGCGCTTGGGCCCCGCGGTTGCGTCACGAGCATCGGGGCGAAGTCGGCCATCGTCAGTGGCTCGCGGTCCAGCGCCTCTCCGATGCGGTTGGCCTGCGCGATGAAGGACTGCATCCACGGCGCGGGCCCCTCCGCGGCCTCCAGCCGCGCAACCAGCGTTTCGTGCGCCTCGGCGAGCTTGCCAGCCTGCTCGAGCGCGATCGCCCTGTAGAAGCTTGCGGCGGGGTTGCTGGGGTCGAGCGTGAGCGCGCGTTCGAGCGCTCGCTCCGCCCGTGGGGTGACGATGCCGCTCTCGGCGGCAATGAGCGCTTCGGCGAGAAGCGAGAAGGTGGCCGAGGTGGCCTCGCCGTCGCGCTCGGCAACGGTGGCGAAGGCGCGAGCCGCTCCGTCGAACCGGCCCATGCGAAGGTATGTCTGCCCAAGCAGCATCCACCCTTCGCTCGGGCCGCCGTCCGGCGCGCTTTCAAGCCTCTCCCGCAGCCGTTCACTCAGGTCCGCGATCTGTTCCGCCTGTGCGCGTTCCGCGCCGCGTTCGGCGAAGGCTGCACTCGCCACGCCGGGAGCACCCATGAGAGTATAATAGCCGGCAGCGGCGAGGGGGACGAGGAGCGCCGCCACGAAGATGGCACTGCGGCCCCCGGAGGGGGCGCGGTGGCCGGTGTCCCGGCGCGAGGCGGCGAGGAGTCGCCGCTTGATCTCCGCAGTGGCCGAGCGTGCCTCGTCCTCCGAGATCAGCCCTCGCTCGAGATCACGTTCGACCTCGTCGAGCTGATCGACAAACACGCCGACCCCGTCAGCAGCGGGAGCAGTGTCCGCCCTCGCGGCCCTGAGCGGCAGGAACGCCATCAGGATGGCCGAAAGGAGCCCCATGAGGCCGAAGAACATCCAGATCAAGACTGCGGCTCCCTTTTGTAGTCCTCGATGATGCGCGCCACCCGGGCGTCGTCCTCCGGGTCGAGAGCCGCCTGTCGGCGGCGCTTGCGGTTCCCGGCGACAACGGCCGCCCCTGCGGCCAGCGCGAGAAGGGCGAGCGCGGGTGGCGCGAACCAGAGCACGTAAGTCTCGGGCTTGAACGGCGGCTTCAGGAGAACGAAGTCGCCGTACCGGGCCGTGACGAAGGCGATGACCTGCTCGTCGGTGTCGCCCGCCTCCAGTCGCTCGCGCACGAGCAGGCGCAGATCGCGCGCGACGCCCGCGTTGGAACTGTCGATGTCCTGGTTTTGGCAGACCACGCAGCGAAGCTGTCGCGAAATTCCGCGCGCCCGCGCCTCGAGCGCCGGATCCGCGAGGATCTCGTCGGGCTCTACGGCGCTGGCCGCAACCGGCAGCAGCAAGGCAAGGCCAAAAACCGCGATGAGCTTTTTCATGAGCCTTCTCCTTGCAGAGGGACCGCGCGAGCCTGCGCGAGGGCGATACCGAATTCTTCCACCGCCTCGTCTCCGACGACGGGGCCCACGTAGCGAAAGAGGACCGTGCCGTCGGAGCCGACGATGAAGGTTTCCGGCACGCCGGAGATGCCCCATTCGATCCCGGCGCGGCCATCGAGATCGGAGCCGATCCGCTCGTACGGGTTGCCGAGGTTTTCGAGCCAGGCGACGGCATCCTCGGGCTGGTCCTTGTAGTTGATGCCGAAGAGCCGCACGCCTTCCTCGTCGACGAAGCGGGTGAGGACGGCATGCTCCGCCCGGCATGGCACGCACCAGGAGGCGAAGACGTTGACGACCACGGCGCCGTCGTTGTCCGCGAGATCTTCCTGCGCGAGGCCGGGCACGCCGGCGCCTGGGACGGGGGGCAGGTCGAAGGCGGGGGCGGGCTGGGAGATCAAAACCGAGGGAAGTTCACTCGGATCGCGATCCGGGTTCAGTCCCCAGAGGAAGAACGCCCCGAAGACGATCGCGATGAGCAGGGGAATGAGCGCGAGCAGCCTGACCATCGTGTCACTCCGCCGCCACGGCCGCTGGCGTCGCGGAAGGACGCTTCGGCGCCCCGACGCGCAGCCGGCGGTCCGAAAGCGATAGCCCTCCGCCCGCGAAGAGCATCACGGCGCCGAGCCAGATGAAGTTGACCAGCGGCTCGTAGAGGATGCGCAGTGTCCAGGCACCCGATGCGCTGGCCTCGTCGGAGGCGGGTTCCGCGAGGGAGGCATAGAGGTCGCCCGCGAGCGTCGAGCGGATGGCGCTCTCCGTCGTCGTGCTCTGTGCCACCGGATAGCTGCGCCGCTCCGGATAGAGGGTCTTCACAAAGGCTCCGTCCCGGCGCACCGTGAGCGTGCCGCGGTCGGCGATGTAGTTCGGCCCGTTCAGACGCTTGGCGCCCTCGAACGTGACGTCGAAGCCGGCAATCGAGACGTCGGAACCCGGGGTGACGAAGACGATTTCCTCAGACTTCCAGGCGCTGGACCCGGCGAACCCGAAGATGGCGACCGCGAGGCCCGCGTGGGCGAGCGTCATGCCGTGCGCCGCTCGTGGAAGCTTCCGCGCTCTGCGAAGGGACTCGCCGAGAGGCACCTCGGCGAGCCTGATGCGCAGGCCCCACTCACGCAGCGTGGCCAGAAGCAGCCAGACCGCCAGGAAGATCGCGAGATACGCCAGTACCGGGCCGCGCTCCGCGACATACCAGACGGCGAGGGCGGCCAGCCCCGACAGCGCCGCCACGAAGCGCAGGCGCTGGAGAACGCCGCCGAGGTCCGCCCGCTTCCACGACAGGAACGGACCGAGCCCCATGACGAAGACCAGCGGGAGCATCATCGGCACGAAGGACGAGTTGAAGAAGGGCGGGCCCACCGACAGCTTGTCGCCGCCGGTCAGCGCTTCGTAGAAGAGCGGGTAGAGCGTGCCGAACAGCACCGTGCCGGTGGCGGCGGCGAGGATCAGGTTGTTGACGAGAAGCCCGCTTTCCCGGCTGATCGGCCGGAAGAGGCCGCCAGCCTCCATCATCGGCGCCCGCCAGGCGTAGAGCGCGAGCGAGCCGCCGATGGACAGCGCGAGCAGCATCAGGATGTAAAGTCCGCGCTCGGGATCGACCGCGAAGGCGTGCACCGAGGTCAGCATGCCGGAGCGGACGATGAAGGTGCCCAGGAGCGACAGCGAGAAGGTCAGGATCGCCAGCAGGATCGTCCAGCTTTTGAAGGCGTCCCGTTTCTCCGTCACGATGGCCGAGTGCAGCAGCGCGGTGCCCAGCAGCCACGGCATGAAGCTCACGTTCTCCACCGGGTCCCAGAACCACCAGCCGCCCCAGCCGAGCTCGTAATAGGCCCACCACGACCCGAGCGCGATGCCGGCGGTGAGGCTCATCCAGGCGGCCAGGGTCCACGGCCGCACCCAGCGCGCCCAGGCCGCGTCCACCCGACCCTCGAGGAGCGCCGCGACGGCGAAGGAGAAGACGATCGAGAACCCGACGTATCCGACGTAGAGAAGTGGCGGATGCATCGCGAGCCCGACATCCTGCAGGAGCGGGTTCAGGTCGTTGCCGTCGGGCGGCGGAGGAAAGACCCGCTCGAACGGGTTGGACGTCAGCAGGAGGAACGACAGGAAGCCGGTCGAAATCCAGGCCTGCACGGCCAGCGTGCGCGCCTTCAGTCGTTCGGGAATGTTGGCCCCGAAGAGAGAGACGGCCGCACCGAAGGCGACGAGGATCAGGACCCAGAGCACGAGCGAGCCTTCGTGGCTTCCCCAGGTGCCGGCGATCTTGAAGAGCATCGGCTTGAGGGAGTGCGAATTCTCGACGACGTTGCGCACGGTGAAGTCGCTGACGACGAAGGACCGCATGAGCGCGGCGAACGCGACCGCGACGAACAGAAGCTGCCCGAGGGAGGAGGCGCGTGCGGAGCGCATCCAGAGAAGGTTCCCCCGGGAGGCGCCTGCCAGCGGAAGAACGCTTTGGACCAGGGCGAGCCCCAGTGCGAGAGCGAGGGCGAAGTGGCCCAGTTCAGGTATCATCGGCTTTCCTCCGTTCTGCTGCCCGGGTCGGACCGCAGGGGCCCGATGGACACGGCGGTCTGCCGCTCGACCGTGTCGGAGCGATGCATCGGCGCGTCGCCGCCGAGCGGGACGATGATCGAGGCCCTGAGGCCGCCTTCGGGGCGGTTCGAAAGCCTGACATCGCCGCCGTGCGCCCGGACGATCGAACGGGCGATCGAGAGGCCGAGGCCGTGGCCACCGGTTTCCAGTGATCGCGAGGCTTCGAGCCGGTAGAACGGGTCGAACACCTGTTCGATCTGGTCGGCCGGAATGCCCGGGCCGTCGTCGGTGACCTCTATGACGAGGTCGCCGTCCGACGTGTGCCAGTCGATCCGGGCGCTGCCGCCATAGCGGCTGGCGTTCTCGAGGACGTTGCGCACGGCGCGTCGGAAGGCAGTGGGTCGCACGCGGGCCTTGACGACAGGACCCGCGCCGATTTCCACCTCCTCGACCATGTCGCGCGCCAAGGCGTCGAGGAATCCCGCGATCTCCACTGTCTCGGGCTCCTCCGCCCCGGTCAGTCCGCGCGCGAAGGTCAGCGTCGCTTCTGCCATCCGCTGCATCTCCTCGACGGACTCGATCAGGCTTTCCCGCGTTTCAGCGTCATCGACCATCTCGGCGCGGACCCGCAGGGCGGTCAGCGGCGAACGCAGATCATGGCCGACCGCGGCGAGAAGGCGCGTCCGGTCCGCGACGAAGCGCGTCAGGCGATCCTGCATCCGGTTGAACGCCTGCGTCAGGTCCTGCACCTCGGCGGGTCCCACGGCAGGAAGAGGATCGACCTCTTCGCCCCGGCCGAGTCTATCCGCCGCCCGCGCCAGTCCGCGCAGTGGTCGGGTGAGCCGCGACACGAGGAACCAGAAGGCGGTGACGAGGATAAGGCCGGCCGTGACAGCGAAAGAGAAGATCGAGACCATCGGCCATTGCAGAGGCGGGCGTTCGAAGCGGGTCCCGACGTTCAGCCAGTCACCGCCGGCGAGGGCGATCGACAGGTTCATCTCCACTGCAGAGAGTTCACCGCGCATCATGGCGCGGTGCAGTTCCGCCATTTCGGGCGAAAGATGTGGGAGGGGCAGGATCTGTCCCTCGATCCTGTGAAGCTCGACGCGGATCTCGCGTGTGTAGCTGTCGCCGAGCAGCGTGCGGACGTGACGCTCGATCCGGCCGCCGTCGGCGTGCTCCTGGTGGCTCACCTCGGGCGCGCTCGACAAGTCGAAGCGCACGAGCGGGGAATTCGCGGCGCGCAGGATCGAGGGTTGAAGCTCGGGCGGCGCCTCTTCGAGGAGTCGGGCCACGTTGGCCGCCCGTCCCGCCGCCTCGAAACCGAGGGCGGCTCGGACGGCAAGGCTGCGCTCGTCCACGAAGAGCCAGAGGCTGATCGCCTGCGCCGCCGCGAGCGCCGCGACGATAAGAAGGATGAGTTGCGCCCGCAGGCCGCGAAACGGAGGAACGGTCACTCGAGAACCTCCACCTCCGTCGCCAGGCAATAGCCGCCGTTCCGGACGGTGGTGATGACGCTGGGCCGAAGCGGATCGGGCTCGATCTTCCGCCGCAGACGGCTGATCTGGTTGTCTATGATGCGGTCCATCGGCCCGGCAGCGCGCCCGGACGTCAGGTCCAGAAGTTGCTCGCGGCTCAGCACCATGCGCGGACGTTCCAGCAGGACTGTGAGAAGCCGGAAGTCCGCCGTCGTGAGCGGGATGATTTTACCCGCGTCGGTTTGCAGAACCCGCCGGTCCGACACCAGCGTAAGGTCGGCGAAACGGACGTTCTTTCCTGCGAACTGGCCCGCATGAGCTTCGCCCGGCTCGGCCCGTCGCAGCACCGCCTTGATCCGGGCGAGGAGTTCGCGCGGGTTGAACGGCTTGGGAAGATAGTCGTCGGCACCGATCTCAAGTCCGGCAATCCGATCCATTTCCTGTCCCAGGGCCGTGAGCATTATGATGGGCAAGCGTCTCTCGGCGGAAAGACGCTGACAGACCGAGAGGCCGGATTCCCCCGGCATCATGACGTCGAGCACCAGAAGATCGAAATGGCCGGAGGAAAGTTTCGCGTCCATTTCCTTCGCATCTCCCGCCGCTGTCGCGCGCATCCCGTTCTTTTCGAGAAAGCGCGTGACGGACTCGCGGATCTGGCGATGATCGTCGACGACGAGAATATGCGGAGACCCGTTCATAACTGGCCTTATAGCGCTCTCCCGGGGCTGTAGTGAGGCCCGGTTTTGTCACGGTTTGTATCAGCTTCGGTCTCTGCGACACATCGATACAAAAGCATCCCTTGTTGGGACTTCACGTTCGCGGGTGAAGTGCCCAAGTGTGTGGCACGGATACATATGGAGAGGAGAATATGATGAAAACGTTTGGATCGGCAGCGCTCGCGGCGGCGCTCGCTCTAACGGCCGGTGCGGCCTTGGCAGACGACGGCCACGGCCGTCGCGGTGCCGGCGGGTCCGGGATGTACGGCGCCCAGGGCGGCGGCCACGACATGATGCAGATGATGAAGATGCATTCCGGCATGGCTGGCTCTGGCGGTATGCCGGGAATGGGCATGATGGGTGCAGGCGGCATGCCGATGATGGGCGGCATGTCCATGATGGCGATGATGGAGCGATTCGACGCGGACGGGGACGGCACGGTGACGCCCGAGGAGCTTCGCACGGCGCTGCAGGGCCTGCTTCAGGAGTATGACGCCGACGGAAACGGCACCCTGTCGCTGGACGAGTTCGAGACCCTGCATAGCGCAATGATGCGCGAAGCCACCGTCGATCGCTTCCAGTTCCTCGACAACGACGGCGACGGCGAAGTGACGCCTGAGGAGATGGCCACTCCCGCAGATCGAATGGAACGCATGCAGGAGATGCGCAACCGGATGATGAGCGGTCCGGGCGGGAGCGCGGCGTCCGCGGGGCAGCCCGGGATGATGAACGGCAATTCCCAAGGCATGATGCAGGATGACGACGCCTCCGGCATGATGGAGGGCAATGGGATGGAGATGCAGGAAAACTGAGCGGCTCTCGCCGCCATGCACCTACGGCGCGGTAGCCCCGGCCGGAAGACGAGCGCCGCCAGTTCTGGCGGCGCTCGTTGTCGTTCGCTGGCCTGATCGACGGGGCTTCAGCCGCCGACCGAGTGAAACACCACGCCATCCCCGGCCGTCCCGCCGTAGGCGATGACCTCGAAGCTTGCGGAGAGATCGTTGCCCATTCCGGGCGAGCCAGCCGGCATACCCGGCACTGCGATGCCGTCGATGTCCGGGCGCTCGTCGAGGAGCTTCTTCACCGCCTCGAACGGCACATGTCCTTCGATGACGTAGCCGGCGATCGTGGCAGTGTGACAGGCCCAAAGGTCTTCCGGCACGGCTGCCTCCACCTTCATCCCCTCGTAGTCCTCGACATCTTCAAGCTCGACACGGTAGCCGTGCTCCGAGGCAAGCGCCGCCCATGCCCCGCAGCATCCGCAGGTGGGTGTCTTCCGCACCTCGAGCACGGCCTCCCCGGCAGATACGCTCTCGGCATGGGCGTTGTGGGGCAGCGCGGCGAACGCCGTCGCGAGCGCACCGACGGCAGCGGCGGCGAGACTGTAACTTCTCATTCCTGGTTCTCCTGTGCGAGTGAGGCGCCGCCTTTCGCTGTTGCGCCGGCGGCGGGTCGTGGGTTGCAGGATGTGGATGGTCATGCGGTCGGGAATGTGCCCGAAGGTCGCGGATAGCGAAACCGAGGGAGGGGGCCCTCTCAGGAGCCGGCGAGGTCGGCCGCCGTTCTCTCTGCCTGCACATTGCGTTGTCGCTCGGGCCAGGTCGACTTGATGAAGGCGATGATGTTCCAGATGTCCTGGTCGTCCAGCGCCTCGCCGAAGCCGGGCATGCCGCTGTCGAACTCGATCCCGTCCTTCGCAAGCGCTTCCTTTCCGCCGAGCGCCGTGTAGTCGAACAGCACCCTGTCCGGGTGATGCCAGGTGTGACCCGTCTCGTCGTGCGGTGGGGCGGGCAGGCGCCCGTCGGCGCCGGCCGTTCTCCAGTCCGGTTGCCCCTGGAGGTCTGCGCCGTGGCAGGAGGAGCAGTACTCCCCGTAGAGGGCCTCTCCACGGGCGAGGTCGACGGCCGCGGGTTGCCGGAAGGACGTCACCGAAGGGGGTTTCTGTCCGGTGACCCACCAGGCGACGGCCGCGGCGGCGGCAGCGATCGCTCCTCCGGCGATGAGATAGCGCAGCATGAATGTCCTCCGGTGCGAGGCCGACGCGGCCCCGCAAGCTGGTCATGGTTTCCCTGCGAAGAGGCGCTCTCAGTCGCCCGCCGCAACCTGCACACCGCCGCTCAGGTCGTTGTCCAGGAGGTAGATCGCCATCGCCTCCCGGTCAGCCTGGCTCAGGAACGCGGTTCCCTGCGCAACCACTTCGCCCATGCTGCCTCCGAACGCGTCGCCTGCAGGCGTGATGCCGGTCCGAAGCGCGTAGGCGAGGCTCGAAACCGTCCATCCCTCCGTCCTCAGCGCGTCGGGCCGTATCGACGGAGCCTTGCCTCCTCCCGGGAGATCGTCGCTTCCCGAAAGCACCGCTTCCAGCACGCGTGCGCCGGCGAAATTGCGGTCCGTGTGGCATGCGCCGCAATGAGCCGCTCCGCGCACGAGTTCCTTGCCGCGGTTCCAGGCGTCGCTTCTTCCTTCTTTCGGCGCGGTCGCGGGGGTGCGCAGGTAGGCAGCGCGCCACAGCTTCAATCCCCAGCGCTGGTCGAAGGGGAAAGCCACCTCGTGTTCCGGCGTCGGCTCATCCACCGGCGCCACCGTTCGGAAGGCGGCCCAGAGGTCCGCGATGTCCTGGTCGCTGAAGGATGCGTAGAACGGGTAGGTGAAGGTCGGGTAGTACGGCTCGCCGTCCGGTGAAATGCCTTGGCGCACTGCCCGGGCGAAATCGCGGATGCTCCAGCTTCCGATGCCGGCATCGGGATCGGTTGTGAGGTTCGGCGGATGAAACACGCCGAAGTCGGTCTCGAGCGGGGCGCCGCCGGCGAGCGGAGGGCCGCCGGCTTCGAAGTTCGTGTGACAGGCAATGCATCCGCTCGCGCGGGCGAGGTACGCCCCGCGCTGAACATCGCCCTCCGGCATGATTTCTGCCGGAGGTTTGCCAATCGGCCAGGCTGCGACCGCCGCGAGTGCCGCGACACCCGCTGCGACCGCCGCGACGCCGGTTCCGATCATCCGCTTCATGGGTCAGTCGTCCTCGGCGCGGAACCGGGTGTGGCACGTGGAGCAGACCCGGCTCGTCATCTCGAAGGCGGCGGAGGCGGGCATCGCGCCGATCTGCTCGGCTGTCATGCCTTGACCAGGAGCGCCTCCCATGGCCGACCCGCCTCCCATCATCGTGTCGGACCCGCCCATCATGGAGCTTCCGCCCATCATCGGCTTCCCGCCCATCATCGAGTTCCCGCCCATCATGCTGTCTGCGGACATTCCGCCGCCCGCAGCCGCGAGGCCGTTGGCGGCCGCCAGCTCAAGGCCATCGGCTGCGACCGCGAGTTGTTGCGCCAAGGCGCTGAAATCGCCCCAGTTCTCCCAAATCGCATCCTTGGCCTCCGACGGCGGGGCGGTCGTTCCCTCCGGGAAGCGCGAGGTGATCGCCTCTCCGGCGTGCCGGGAAATCACCGCCGCCGCCTCGCGGACCGCGTGGGCATCGTACTCTTCTTCGCCGCGCATCATGGGAGCGAGCGACTTCACGGCCTTGCCCATCGCAGCCATGCCGTCCATCCGCTCCTTGACCACGCCTGTCGCACCGCCATGCGCCCAAACGGCAGCCCCGGCGGCCGTCGCCAGCGCAGCGATCATTATCATCTTTTTCATCTGTCCAAATCCTGTTCCGTATTCCGCGTCTCGGGCTATTGCTTCAGAGGCCCGGCTCGTGGAGGCGGCGGTTCGGATTCGGGGCTGAGCGACGTGCGTCGCACATGGGTCAGAAGAAACGCTTCAGGTGCGTCCGGGGTAGGCAGCGGACGAGCGGCGGTGGGCAGAAAGGCGGCGGTGACGTTGCAGTCGGGGCCGGCGTGGCACCCGTCATCCTCGTGCGCAGAATGGTCCGAAGCGGGAGGATGCGCGTCTTGCCGATCATGGAGCGCAGAATCCGCACCGCTTGCCGGAGCCGCGCCTGCGTTCGTGGCGAGCCCTGCTGCAATCAGGACGACGATCCCGCAGAGCAGTGCGCGAAGTACGTCCAGGCTCGCTTTCCAGCTTTTCGACATCCCGCTCGGCCCCGCTGCCTTTTCAGATCAGCTTCACCTGCGTTCCCACCGGCGTGCGGTCGAACACCTCCACGATGTGCTCGTTGAAAAGGCCGATGCACCCGTTGCTGGACCGCCGGCCGATTTTGCGCGTGTCGTTCGTCCCGTGGATGCGGTAATATTGCCAGGTCAGGTGCATCGCGCGCACGCCAAGCGGGTTCTGGGGGCCGGGGCCGACGTAGCGGGGCAGGGAGGGGTCGCGTTCCAGCATGGAGGGGGTCGGCGCCCAGTCCGGCGCCTCGTCCTTGAAGACGATCTCGGTGTATCCCCTGCGGGTCAGCTCGTCGCTGAGCGGCACCGACGTCGGATAGACCCGCATCTCGCCATCCAAGGTCCAGTGCTGAAGGACGCGCGTGCGCGTGTCGGAGATGATGATCCCTTTTCCGAGGGCGTCGAAGTGATCGCGCCAGTCATGGAGCCGGAAGGACGACACGTTCCTTCGCACGACGCCGGGTTCCGCTTCGAGAGCCGCCGGAAGGGCTGCGGCCAAGGCTGCTCCGCCGAGAATAAAATTCCTGCGCCCCAGCCGGGGCGGTCGAAACCTGCTCATCGTGTGCCTCGTCGTTCTTGTTCTGAGCTGTAGTGTCCCCCAACGCCGGCCCGTGATCAACTGACGAGGCCTCGAGATTTGTATCGCTGTGTATCCGATCCTCCGCCTGGCCATCGCGGTTGGCGAGCGTTCACAGACACCTGGACCCGTTTCCCGGGCCTCAGCGCGCCGCTCGTGCCGTCGCATCACGGCGTGGCGGTGACGAAAGCCCCCGGTGGCGGGCCCGCCATATCAGGCCCAGCCCGACAGCGATCATCGGGAGGGACAGGATCTGTCCCATGGTCAGGCCCCAGCCCGCGAAATGCAGGGCATGTCCGACCGGGTTGCCCTCGGCGACGAATTGCGCATCCGGTTGGCGGACGAGTTCCACCAGGCTTCTCGCAGCGCCGTAACCGGTGAGGAAGGCTCCTGTCATCGCCCCGGACGTCGCGAACCATCCGCGTCTCCATGCGAGGTAGACCAGCACGCCGCCGAGGAGCGCGCCTTCCAGCAGCGCCTCGTAGATCTGCGAAGGATGCCGCGCGCAGGGGGCGGCAATCTGGGCGCAGGCCCGCGCCGCATCGCCGGGGAAGACGACGCCCCAGGGGAGGTCTGTCGGGCGCCCCCAGAGTTCCGCGTTGATGAAATTCGCCAGGCGACCGAAAAACAGCCCAGGTGGCGTGGCCAAGGCGAGCAAGTCCGCGGTGTTCATCAGCCGGACCTTGTGACGGGCGCAGAAGACCAGCACGGCGAGCGCGACTCCGATGAAACCGCCGTGGAACGACATGCCGCCCTGCCAGACCTTGAGGATTTCGAGCGGGTGCTGGAGGTAAAATCCAGGCTGGTAGAACAGCACGAAGCCGAGGCGTCCTCCGAGGACGATTCCCAGGATCACCCAGGTTACGAGGTCATCCAACTGCTGTCGCGACAACGGCGGGTCGCCTGTCGACCACAGCTCCGCATCACGAAGCGCGATCACGCAGAGACGCCAACCGAGGAGGATGCCGGCGATGTAGGCAAGGGCATACCAGCGCAGGGCGAAGGCGAAGTTACCAATGTGGATCGAGAAGATCTCAGGGTCGAGATTCGGGAACGGGATGGCTGCAGAGAACATTTTATGTCTTTCAGAAGCTTGCGGGCACGTCGGCCGACAGTCCGCAAGATATGGGACGGGCCGATGACCCTCAGCTACGGCATGTCGGAGCCGCTCGTGCCGTAGATGCGAAAAAGTGAGCTTGTGTTTTGCGGCTACGCGAGTGCTGCGCCCAGCGTGAGCGTGCCGCCCTCCTCGTAGGTCAAGAGCGGCACTGCCAGGTTTTCGGGGGCCGGACCCTTCCGGATGCGGCCCGACACGTCGTAGTGCGAGCCGTGGCACGGGCAGAACCAGCCGCCAAAATCGCCGGCGCCGTCACCCAGCGGTACGCAGCCGAGATGTGTGCACACGCCGATCATGACGAGGAGCTCCTCGTGACCCGGAACGGTCCGGTTCGCATCGGTCGCAGGCGCTGTGCCGTCGATATTGGCGTTCCGTGCCACCGGATCCGGCAGCGCATCGAGGTCCGTGTCGCGGGCAGCGAGGACTTCCTCCTCGGTGCGGTGGCGGATGAAGACCGGTTTGCCGAGCCACTGCACGGTAAGCTGCGTGCCTGGCTCGACGTTAGAGAGATCGACGCGGATCACGGAAAGAGCCTCCACGTCCGCCGTCGGGTTCATCTGATCGATCAGTGGCCATATTGCCGCGCCGGCGGTCACCGTCGCCGCGCCCGCCGTGGCGTAGAAGAGGAAATCGCGCCTCGCAGGACTTTCTGATGTCGCGTCAACCATGCTGCGTCCTCCTTGGTGAGACATCTTGATCGCAGCCTCCCGCGCCGGAAGGTCAAACAGCTTGGACGAGCCAAAGTGTCGCGGCCCGACTTACCGCAGGTACGCTTCGCTCACGTACCGGTGCACCATACGCTGACTGCTGAAGCGAGGTGCGATTTTGACGATTGATCGCTTCCTCATCGCCACACAGGCCGCACGATCTCCGTTAGATAGCGGCAAAACCTCGTGCTTCGCCCAGCCAGCTGATCTTGATGGCTCTCGAAGAACCTAAAGGCTCCTGCCTTTTGAGGCGACTGGCACTCGGTGTCGACTTGGGATACGGGCCATGATTGGCTTGCTCCCGAGCGACCGCGATCGGCCTCCAGGAGAAAAATGCAACGCTTCTTTGCACTTGATATGCCGTTCCTGCGATTTGCGCGGAACACCATGCTCTTGAGCCTGGCGGGGCTCACGCCGCTCCTCGTGCTCTTCGTCACTCTGACGCCAGGCTTCGCGTCCGCATTGTCCGAGAGCGGCCAGGCACTCGGGCGATTTCTGCGTCAGGTCATCACCAACGGGCTGCCGATCGTTTTCGTGATGAATTTTCTCGCCTTCTTCCTCTATGCGTCGACCGAGGCGAGAGGAGACCTTGAGCGACGACCGGGCTTGACCCTGTTCCTCGACATATCGGCGAGGATCATTTCCTTCATAGCTCTGCACATCCTGATCTACGTCCTGTCCGCCGACTGGTTCGGGTCCTTCGGAGGCAGCCGCGCCACGGCGGTTCGCGTCGTGGCACCCACCCTCGCGCGTTCGGCCTTCTTCGAGAACATCTCGGGGGTCTATCTGTATGCGACGCTGGTCAGCGCCATTCCCCTCTATGTCACTGTGATCCAGCGTTGGCTAACGGAAGCCGGATTGGCGGCGCATCGGCCAGTCCGGGGAATTGCAGTGGCCTTATCACTCATGCTCTTCGGCGGAGTCGTCGCCCTTCTGACCGGGATTGCCTATCTTGTGACCGAACTCCAACCTACCAGGTGATGCGTCCAAGCGGACCGGCGCAGGATCGTGCCACGAATACCGCAAACTTGACGTCACCACGATCGCCGCGCCGGCCTATTGGAAGAGGCTCGCTCATTCTCGGGCATCTCCTTCAGCCGCCACACGGACGCCGTGGCGCACGACCCAAGGACTTAGTCTTTTCACGTACAGCAGGAACTGGGTCGAGACGCCGTCCGCGTCACCGTCAATGCGCGTTTCGCCGCAGGCCGGAAGGAAGAGCGTTTGAGCGAGGCCCGCAGCAGACGGCACCTGTTGGCCCGAGAGGCGGTCGGGTCCGAGGGTGGAAGCGAACGCGGCTTCTTGCTATGTAGCAGTCATGGTTCCAGTCCTCCTGGCAGCCGCTCCCCTCGGAGTCGTCCTCGTCGGGCTTGGCGTTCTAAAACGCTCGGCGGCCGTGGCCGGAGTGCTCGGCGTTGTCGTCGCCACCGTGCTCGCGCTCACCTACTTTCGGCCCGCCGGGTCCGCGGCTACGCTGGCATTGGTCGCCGGCGCCGAAGCGGCGCATGCGACGGCTACCATCCTCTGGATTATTTTGCCGGCTCTCGCGCTCTTCGCCTTCCAGAAACGGACCGGCGCGATCGACCGCATCCGCAATGCTCTGGCGCATATCACAGAGGAGAGACGGGTGCAGGCGATCCTCATTGCGTGGTTCTTCGGGCTCTTTGTCGAGGGAGCCGCGGGGTTCGGGACGCCGGTGGCCCTCGGGGCGCCGCTGCTCGTCGGTCTCGGCTACAGCCCGGCGCGCGCCGTCAGCCTCGCCCTCCTCGGGCACGCCGCGGGGGTGTCGTTCGGCGCCGTCGGCACGCCGGTGCTGGCCCAGGTCGAGGTGACAGGCCTCGGCGGCCGCGACATCGCCGGCAGGACCGCAACGCTGCACGCGATCGCCGCGCCTGTGCTGCTCGGGCTCATGGTCCGGCTCGCCGGGGACACGCCCCTCACGCGCGCGGAACTCGGCACGACGGGGCTGGCGGCGCTCTGCTTCCTCGTGCCCTACCTCGCGATCGCCTGGACGATCGGGCCTGAGTTGCCGACCCTCGGCGGCGCACTCATCGGCGTGAGCGCTTTCATCGCGATCCGACTGCGCGGGGGAAGAGCGGCGGGCCTCGGGTTCGGCGGCCTCCGGGCCGATCTCCTGCCGTACCTCGTGATCCTCGTTCTTGTCCTGTTCACCCGCCTGATCCCGCCCCTGCGGCAGGCGCTGGCGTCCTACGTCTGGCAGTGGGAGATCGCCCCCGGTGCCACGGTCGGCTTCCAGCCCGCCTACCACCCCGGCACCATCCTCCTGCTGGGGCTTCTGGCCGGCGCGTTGGTCGGGACACGCCGCCGCACCCTCGGCGGCGCGGTGGCGGAGGCCATATGGCGAATCCTGCCGGTCGCACTGGCCTTGCTGGCAATGCTCGCGCTTTCGCGCATCATGGTCCAGTTTGGCATGATCGACCTCCTCGCGGCGGCCGCCGCCCGGACCGGCGTCCTCTGGCCGCTGCTATCGCCCGCCGTGGGCGTGCTCGGGACCTTCATCACCGGCTCGGCCACGGCGTCGAACATCCTCTTCAGCGAGCTTCAGGTCACGACGGCAACGGCGCTGTCGCTCGGTCCCGGCCTCATGGCCGCATCGCAGGGCTTCGGGGCAGCGATCGGCAACGTGATCGCGCCGCACAATATCATCGCCGGAAGCGCAACCGTCGGCATGATCGGTCGTGAAGGCGATGTGCTAACAAGAACGTCCGGCGTGTGCGCCGTCTACGTTGCGCTCGGAGGGCTCGTGCTGCTTCTCGCGGCCGCTTGGGGCTGAAGCCGCTCAGGACCGGAGGATTGCGAGGCTCACTCGCTGATCAACTCCTTGAACCGCGCCGGCACCTGCTCCGGCGACAGATTTCGCTGCTCCTCCTCGTCGTGGGCGAAAGCCACCAGCGCCGACAGTTCCTCGCCGCTGCGGTCGATCTTCTCGCCGAAGAGGTCCTTCTGCTTCTGAACCATCGGGGCCGCACCGCGCCCCATCCTGGCCGCGAAGTGGAAGACGTTCACCGATCCGGGCGTGTCGGTTGCATTCAGCGAAGGGCCGATCTCGCCGTCGACGCCGTTGACCGAGTGGCAAACCTCGCAGCCCTTCTCGGCGAAGATCTCCTGGCCGCGCACGCTCCGCAGGGGCGGCAAGGCCAGCCCCAAGTCGAGCATCGCCTTCATGACCCGCTCCATCTGCTCGGGTTCGATGTCCTCCATGGCCTCGAAGTCGTGGCTATGCTCGTGGCCGGCGTGTACTTCGCACATCTGCTCGATCATGTCCGCCCCGCCGGACTCGCCTCGACCGCCTCGTCGTGCTCGTGCCCTCCTCAGAGCGGCAGTTCCCGTGCCGGCTCAAACCAGCGTCGCAATCATCAGCACTCTTATCGTCTTCTCCTCCTTCGGGTTCCTCGTATGGGTCGTGCCGGCCCAGTCGGCGGTCCGAGGGCCCGGAAAAGCAGTGCGACCGGCTCATCTCAGGTAAGCCTCGCTGGCGTAACGACGCATCATGCGCTGGCTGTTGAAGCGCGGGGCGATTTTGCTGATCGCCTGCTTCATCATCCAGCTCCAGCGGCGGGGGTCGTCGTACCAGAGCGGCAGGACCACGCGCTCGAGCTTGTCGTAGAGGTCCTGCGCGTCATCCTCGTGCCGGCGGTCATCGCCGCCGAGAGCCCAACCGGTGACGCCCTCGATCCAGGCCTCGATCCACCAGCCGTCGAGGACGCTGAGGTTCAGCCCTCCGTTCACCGCCGCCTTCATGCCGCTCGTCCCCGACGCCTCCATCGGCGGCAGCGGCGTGTTGAGCCAGATGTCGGCGCCGGCGACCATGATCTTGGCGAGCGCCATGTCGTAGCCCGGTAGGAACGCCATCGGCACCTCACCGCGGAGCTCATCCATCACCCGGTGGACGTGCTGGATCAGCGCCTTGCCGCCGTCGTCCTTCGGGTGCGCCTTGCCCGCCATGACCAGCTGGAACGGCCGTGCCGCGTGGATCGCGCGTAGCCGCGCGAGGTCGGCGAAGATGAGGTCGGGCCTCTTGTAGCCCGTCATCCTGCGTGCGAAGGCGATCACCGGCAGGTCGGGCTTGAGTTCAACACCCGTGCGGGCGCGGACCTCGGTGATGAGATCCAACTTCGCCGCGTCGTGCGCCGCGCGGATGTCGGCGTCCGGGAGCGTGTCCGCGACGGCGAGCTGCTCGGGGTCGTGGCCCCAGGCCGGCGCGATCCGCTGGAACAGCGCCGCAGTTGCGGAATGCGTCCAGGTCGGGACGTGGACCCTGTTCGTCACCGCCCGGATCGTGTAGCCCGGGAACATCTTCCGCGTCGTCTCGGCGTGGCGCAGCGCCACGCCGTTGACGAAGCCGCTGAGGTTGAGCGCGAGGCGCGTCATGTTGAGCCGGTCCTCGCCCCCCAGCAGGCGAAGCTGGCTGACCGGGATCAGCCCGTCGAGCTGCCGCTCGACGAGGTCGTAGGCAAAGTGGTCGTGCCCCGCCTCGACCGGCGTATGGGTGGTGAAGACGCAGACCTCGCGCACTCGGTCATCGTCGTAGTCGAGCACGTCGCCCGTCGAGATGCGCCGCGTTCGGGGGTGCCGACGCAACAGCGCCGCCGTCAGCAGCGCCGCATGCCCCTCGTTCATGTGGTAGGTCTCGATCTCGAAGCCGAGCGCCTGCAGGAGCATTTCGCCGCCGATGCCGAGCACGATCTCCTGCCTGAGCCGCCAGGCGGTGTCGCCGCCGTAGAGCCGGTCGGTGATGCCGCGGTCCTCGGGCGTGTTCTGATCGAGCCGGGTGTCGAGCAGCAGCACCGGGACGGAGTGGCCCAACGGGCAGGTCAGCACGTAGAGCCACGGCCTGATCCAGACCTGCCGCCCCTCGATTGGCACCGCCACCATGGCGCCGAGCGGCGTCGCCCACTCTGCCGGATCCCAGGGGTCGGGGTGGTCGACCTGCCGGCCCTCGGCGTCGATCTCCTGCCGCAGGTAGCCCTCGCGGCTGA
>NZ_FOXA01000013.1 GCF_900115595.1 Tranquillimonas alkanivorans | reverse complement strand
CGGAAGCAGCGGAACAAACCGGTGAAGTATGACAAGCGCCGCTACAAACGCCGAAATCGGATCGAGATCATGTTCGGCAGGCTCAAGGACTGGCGGCGGGTGGCCACGCGCTACGACCGGTGCCCCACGGTCTTCCTCTCGGCCATCGCTCTCGCCGCTATGGTCATCTACTGGCTGTGAGTCCTGACCCTAAGCCTCCATGGCTATGCCCGAGTGTCCGGCCGAAACGGGGGCCAGTTCAAACACCAAGCGCCCGCCCTCATCGCCGGGGTATCGGCCTCCGGCTCCGGAGGTCATCGCGTGGCCGGCTTCGCCATCCGGAGCCGCTTCGCCGGCCACGCCCACAGTAGCGCCAAGACCGCTCATGCACCAAGACCGAACCCGGACCACCCGATGGGGGCAGGCCACCTCACTGTGCGGCCTTCACGTCCGCCGCGGGCATGATGTTGTGGTTCACGCGGAACAGGTTGCCCGGATCGTACGTGGCCTTGACCTCCCGCAGCCGCGCGATGTTGGCGCCGTAGGCTCCGCCGATCCGGTCTCCATCGTCGTCTGGCATGAAGTTGACGTAGACGCTGCCGGTCGCCTGCGAGGCCGTCTTCGCGAAGAGGTCTCGCGCCCACGCGAGGCAGGCCGCATCCTTGTCGGCGTCGTCCCATCGTGTGTGCACGTTCATCGTGTAGTGCGCGGCGCGGTGAGCGAACGCCGTCGCGTCCGGAGCCACACGCGCCATCGCGCCCCCGATCTGAGCGATGAAGACCTCGCATTGCGGGTCGGGGAGGTTCTCCATCGCGTTCAGTACGGCGGTGATCGTCTCGTCCTCAAGGTCAAGGAAATCGTGGCTTTTCCAATAGTTGCGTGCGCCGGGCGTCAGTAGCGGGTCGAAGGCCGCCTGCCAGGCGGTGAACGGGTGCGGGGCGATGAAGTCGACGATCGGCTTCCCGAGTGCGCGCAGATCCTGCGTCGCACGCTCGCCTTCTGCCATATCGCCTGTGTAACAGGCTGCGAAGATCATCACTCCGCGACCGTGCCATTCCTCGGGCAGGAATGGCAGGGGCGGGGCTTTCCGCAGGACGGCCCAAACGGTCAGCTCGTCGGGCGCCGAGGCACAGATGCCGCGCATGCCGCGCAGCAGGTCGACCGCGTCCTCGATCGGATGGATCAGGAGGCCCGACAGCACCTGCGTGCCGATTTCGTGGAGCCTGAACTCGAAGGACGTGACGACACCGAAATTGCCGCCGCCACCGCGAATGGCCCAGAACAGGTCAGGATGCTCGTCGGGGCTGACGCGAAGCAAACTGCCGTCGGCGGTCGCGACGTCGGCCGAAAGCAGGTTGTCGACGGTCATCCCGTACTTGCGGGTGAGCCAGCCGAACCCGCCGCCGAGCGTCAGGCCGGCAATGCCGGTGCTCGAGTTGATGCCGGTCGGGACAGCAAGGCCAAAAAGCTGCGTCGCCGCGTCCACGTCGCCCAGCGTCGCCCCTGGCTCCACCCGCGCGGTGCGGCCCACGGGATCGACGTGGACCGAGCGCATCTCGGACAGGTCGAGTTGCAGCGCGCCATCCGCCACGGCGAAGCCGCCGATTTGATGGCCGCCGCTGCGTACGGCAATCAGCAGCCCGTTGTCGCGGGCGAAGTTCACCGCCGCCACGATGTCTGTGACGCCCCTTGCGCGTATGACCAGCCCGGGCCGCCTGTCGACCATCGCGTTCCAGATCGTGCGGGCCTCCTCGTAGCCCGGCTGCCCAACGGTCGCGGCTGTGCCCCGCAACCCGGCCGTCATTTCGGCAATCGTCTCGTGGGGGATCGCCCTCTTGCTGCCGTCTAGGGTCTGCAGTTCTGTTTCCATTTCGAAACTCCCTGGCGTTCGACGAGCGCCGGATCGGCCCCGTCGCGCCGCAAGATGACCGGAGGGCCTGTGTCGCGCCAGTGACCGAACTGGACCGTCGGGTCCAGTATCTGGACTGGGAAATCCGTGCTATGCTCCTGCACGGTGCCGCGCATGTCGAACATACGGAGGGCGACATGACTCAGGCGAGCTACGGTCAATTCTGTCCCGTCGCCATGGCGGCCGAGGTTCTTTGCACGCGCTGGACGATGCTGGTTGTCCGGGAGCTGGTATCGGGCTCGACGCGCTTCAACGACCTCAGGCGCGGAGTGCCGCGCATGTCGCGGACGCTTCTGTCGCGCCGGTTGAAGGAGTTGGAGCATGCCGGGATCGTCGAACGGCGGCCGGTCCCCGGCGAGCACGGCGTGCAGGAATACCGCCTGACCTCTGCGGGAGAGGACCTGTACCCGGTGGTTGAAGCGTTCGGCCTGTGGGGGCAGAAGTGGGTGCAGTCGGACGTGTCGCTCCAGAAGCTGGACCCGTCGCTCCTGATGTGGGACATGCGCCGGAACCTCGATCCGTCGCCGCTGCCGAGCAAGCGGCTCGTCGTACAGTTCCGGTACACGGATCTCGCGCCGGCCAATCGGTCGTGGTGGCTGGTCGTTCAGCCGTCGGGCGACGTGGACTTGTGCCGGACGGATCCCGGGTTCGAGATCGATCTGTACGTCGAGACCGATCTGCGCACCATGACCGCCGTCTGGATGGGGCTCGCCACGGTGGCCACGGCCCGGCGGAACATGTCGCTCGACGGCGATCCGGAGATTGTTCGGACCATGCAGAGCTGGCTGGGCCTGAGCCCCTTCGCGGCGCAGCCGAAGCTGGTGCCGTAAGCGTCCTTTTGCCCCCGCGACGCGCGGTCGTCCGGCTGCACGGCGGAGGGCGCCGTTTCGTCGCAGCCGCGACCGGTGGCGCCGGGCCCCGGCGCCACCTTCGCTCAATGTCACTCGGGGACCTCCCGCTGCGGACCACGTGCGTCCACCGGCACCATGACGTGGGCGTAGGGCGTGTCGGCCCACATCACGTAAGGCCCTGCCACCTGTGGCGTCTTCGGCAGCGACGCCAGGTCCTCGGCGTTCGGCACGATGACCATCAGGTGCGGCCCCTCGACCACCCAATCGTTGTCCGCCGTCGGCTCCTGCGCAGCCGGGTCGATGTTGCTGGCGCCGCCCTGCGGCGAGTCTCCCGCCAGCATGTAAGCGATCCCGACCGAGTTGGCGGTGAAGGGTGTGCCGTTCATCCAGGCGTCCATCCAGCGCAGCCACTCGCCATCCATGCACATCGCACCGGCGATCTCCGACGGGGGTGGAAAGCAGGTATAGCCGTTGTCGCCCTCGCGGAGCACGTTGCCTTCCAAGTCCGAGACTGTGGCTCCGTCGCGAAGCTGCGGCAGTGCCGCGCTCAAAGCCGCTTCGATCATGGCGGCGCTGTCATCTTGCGCAAACGCCGCCGTCGGAAGCGCCAGGGCGACCCCCGCCGCGAGCGCAGCGCGACGCGCAGGGCCTTCGGCGAAACGATTTGCTCCAAACATTCCAAACATAGTGTCACCTCCGCTGGAAGTCTGTGCGGCCGAGGGTACGCCGCTCCGAACTCCGCGCCAGTGATGGAACTGGACCGACGGTGCGCCAGAGGCACTGCACGCTCCGCTTCAAGATCGCCGCCTGCGCGGCCTCCTTCCCGCCCGGTGGTCTTCCCACGGGTCGGCCGGGCGTCGGTCCGACCGTAGATTCCGGGCACGGGCGAAGCGTTCTTCAGCGTCAGCCGGTTGCGGACGGACGGCCCGCGGGGTATCGGGAACGTGATCGTCTGGACCCGGGTGAAACTCCCGGGTGGCTCTCCCGGCCGCCGATCCGCCGGGCAAACCATCGAAACCTGAAACGACAGCCGGTGCGGCGATCGCCCGACCGGCCAGGAACGGGACATTCATGATCAACGTTGACGTGTATCGCAGCCAGTGGCTGGGCAACATCCGGGGCGACCTCCTGTCGGGCCTCGTCGTGGCGCTGGCACTCATTCCGGAAGCCATCGCCTTCTCCATCATTGCCGGGGTCGACCCGAAGATCGGGCTTTATGCCTCGTTCTCGATCGCCGTGGTCACCGCCATCGCGGGCGGGCGGCCCGGCATGATCTCGGCGGCCACCGCGGCGACCGCGGTGCTCATGGTCACGCTGGTGGCCGAGCACGGGCTGCAATACCTGCTCGCCACGACCGTGCTGGCGGGCCTGCTGCAGATCGCGGCGGGGGCGGCGCGACTGGGGCAGCTGATGCGCTTCGTGTCTCGCTCGGTGATGACCGGGTTCGTCAATGCGCTGGCGATCCTGATCTTCATGGCGCAGATCCCGGAACTCGTCGGTGTGCCGTGGCTGACCTATCCGCTGGTCGCGGCGGGGCTGGCGATCATCTACCTGTTCCCGCTTCTCACCAAGGCCGTGCCGTCGCCGCTGGTGACCATCATCGTGCTGACGGTGCTGGCGATGATCTTCGGCTGGGACATCCGCACCGTCGGCGACATGGGCGAGCTGCCGGATACGCTGCCGGTGTTCCTGATCCCCGACATCCCGCTGACGCTGGAAACGCTGCTGATCATCCTGCCGTACTCGGCCGCCGTCGCCGTGGTCGGCCTGCTCGAAAGCCTGATGACCGCGAACATCGTGGACGACCTGACGGACACGAGCTCGGACCGCAACCAGGAGTGCATCGGCCAGGGCCTTGCGAACACCGCCACCGGTTTCATCGGCGGCATGGCGGGCTGCGCGATGATCGGCCAGTCGATCATCAACATCAAGTCGGGCGGCCGCGGGCGGCTGTCGTGCTTCGCCGCGGGCGTGTTCCTGCTGTTCATGGTGGTGGCACTGGGCGACCTGGTGGCGCAGATCCCCATGGCGGCGCTGGTGGCGATCATGATCATGGTGTCGATCGGCACGTTCTCGTGGTCGTCGATCAAGCAGCTCCGCACGCACCCGAAGTCGTCGTCGATCGTGATGCTCTCGACGGTCGTGGTCGTGGTGTTCACCCATAACCTCGCCATCGGTGTGCTGGTCGGCGTGCTGCTGTCGGGCATATTCTTCGCGGGCAAAATCGCGCAACTCTTTCGCGTCCGCTCCACCCTGTCCGAGGACGGCCGGGTGCGCACCTACTATGTCGAAGGTCAGCTTTTCTTCGCCTCGGCCGAGGATTTCATGCGCGCCTTCGACTTCAAGGAGGCCGCCGAGCGGGTCGTCATCGACGTGAGCCACGCGCATATCTGGGACATCTCGTCGGTTGCGGCGCTCGACATGGCCGTGCTCAAGTTCCGCCGGGACGGCTCGGAGGTCGAGATCGTCGGCATGAACGAGGCGTCCGAGACCATCGTCGACCGGCTTGCGGTGCACGACAAGCCGGGCGCGATGGACGATCTGATGGCGCATTGAGGAAGGAGACGTCATGACCAAGAAGCTGATCGCCCTGGTGGACGGCTCCACCTATTCGAAAAGCGTCTGCGACCACGCCGCCTGGATCGCCGGGCGGGCTGATCTGGCGGTCGAGCTGATGCACGTCCTCGGCCGCCGCGAAACGGCAAGCGCTCAGGACCTGTCCGGCTCGATCGCACTGGGCGCACGCACCGCCCTGCTCGAAGAGCTCTCGGCGCTGGACGAACAGCGCTCGAAGCTCGTCGTCCACCGCGGTCGCGCAATCCTCGAGGACGCCAAGGGCATTCTGGACGAGGCCGGGGTTACGGCCTCGATTCACCTGCGACATGGCGACCTGGTCGAGGCGATCTCGGAAAAGGAAGCCGACGCCGAGATGGTGCTGATCGGCAAGCGCGGGGAAGCCGCCGACTTCGCCAAGGGGCACCTGGGCTCGAACCTCGAACGGGTGATGCGCGCCACCGGCAAGCCGCTTTTCGTGGCCTCGCGCGCGTTCCACCCGGTCGAGCGTGTCCTGATCGCCTATGACGGCAGCGCGAGCGCAATGCGCGCCGTCGACTACGTCGCGCGCAGCCCGCTCTATGCCGGGCTGCAGGTGAAGGTGGTCACCGTGGGCACGGGGTCCGAGGCGGCGAAGAAGGGCTTGGCCGACGCCAAGGCGATGCTGGCCGGCGCGGGCATGGACGCCGAGACCGAGATCCTGCCGGGCCAACCCGAGGAGGCGCTGGGCCGGCTGGTCGAGGAGGCGCCGTTCGAGCACCTGGTCATGGGCACATCGGGCCATTCGCGCCTGCGTGCGCTGTTCATCGGCTCCACCGCGCTCGAGATGATCCGCAACTGCAAGGTCCCGATACTGCTGGTGCGGTGACCGGACCGGCGCCCTGGCTTCGGGCACGGGCGCCGGAAGGTGATCGTTCCGTGATCGCTCCCGAGACGCGCCCGTCCGCGCTTCGGCGTGGCGCGGTCAAATACTTGACTATTTAACTCGGCATTACTATTCGGGCCTCGACACGCCAGTGAGGGGCAGAGTGATGAACGAGTTTCTGGGGCCGGGCCTCGTACAAGAGATCGAAGCTGCGCTGGAGTTCCTCCGGTTCGGCGGACCCGCGATCTGGGCCATCGCCGCCCTCTCGGTCCTGACCGTCGCGCTGATCCTTTGGAAGATCTGGCGGCTCCTGATCCTCGGCGCCTGGACCGGCGGGCGGCGCGTGCGTCGCGCGGTGCGGCTCTGGGCGGCCGGGGAAGAGGACCAGGCGCTTGCCCTGATCGGCCACCGCCGCACCGTGCGCGCCCGCGTCGTCCGCTCGGCCATGGCCGCCCTGCGCGACCGCGAACTGACGCGCGCGGGAGCCGAGGCCGAGGCCGAACGCGTCGCCCGCCTTGCCCTCGCCAGCGCCCGCTCGGGGCTGCGGCCGCTTGAACTGATCGCCACCATCGCGCCGCTCCTGGGCCTCCTGGGCACCGTGCTCGGCATGATCGCCGCATTCCAGGCGCTGCAGGAGGCCGGCGCGCGCGCCGACCCGGCGACGCTGGCCGGCGGCATTTGGGAGGCGCTTCTGACGACCGCCGCCGGCATGGCCGTGGCCATTCCCGCCTCGGCCGCGCTGACCTGGTTCGAGGCCGTCGCCGACCGCCTGCGCATCGAGATCGAGGACGTCACGACGCAGGTCTTCCTGCGCGGCGGGCAGGGGGCACCGGACGCGCCGGCGCGGGCCGCCTGATGCTTGACCTCGGTGACACCCGGCCCCGGCGGCGGCCCAGCCTTACGCCGATGATCGACGTGGTGTTCCTGCTTCTGGTGTTCTTCATGCTCGCCGCCCGCTTCGGGCTCGACATGCAGCTCCCGCTGCAGGTCGCCGGCCAGGGCGAAGGCTATTCCGGACCGCCCCGGCTGGTCGAGGTCACGCCCGAGGGCCTGCGCCTGAACGGCGTGGCCCAGGACGAGGCCGGCCTGCTGGCCGAGCTCGAGCGCCTGACCGAAACGCCCGAGGACGCCATCGTCCTGCGTCCGCGCGATGAGGCGACGCTCCAGCGCACGGTCGAGGTAATGGAGATGCTGGGTCGCGGCGGCTTCGGCCGCGTGGTGTTGATGGAGTAGCCCGATGCGCTTTGATCCGCCCCCCCGCAAACCCGCGCCCGAAAGCGTCGTGCCCATGATCAACGTGGTGTTCCTGTTGCTCATCTTCTTCCTGATGGCCGCGCAGATCACGCCGCCCGCACCGTTCGAGGTCGAGCCGCCCGAGGCCGAGGTCGAGGACGCGGCCGAGACCGGCCTGGTGCTGCACCTCGCCGCCGCGGGCACGCTGGGCTTCCGCGACGCGGTGGGCGAAGACGCGGCGCTGGCGGCGCTGTCGGCCGAGCGCACCGCGCTCTGCGGCGCCTGCGACGGGGACGAGACGCCGCCGGTGGTCCTGCGCGCCGACGCGGGCGCGCCCGCCGCCGCCGTGGCCGCGCTGCTGTCCAAGCTCGGGGCGGAGGGGGTCGGTGACGTGTCGCTGATCACGGTGCGGCCATGAAGCGCGCGATAGAGGCCTCGGTTTTCGTGACCATCGCCGTGGGGCTCCACGTCGCGGCGCTCGCCGTAGAGCGTCCTGAAGAGGGTGCAGCCTCGGCCGGGCAGGGTGGCGACGCGCTGGTGTCGGTCGCCGCTGCGCAGGCGCAGATGCAGCAGATGGTCGAAGACTGGGATCGCCCGCCCGAACCGACCGAACCGCTCGAGATGCCCGAGCCGCCCGAGATGGTGGCCGAGGCCGCGCCAGAGATCACGCGCTCCGAAACGCCTGCGCCGCAGACGCCGCAGCGTCCCGACGCGCCCTCGGCGCCCAGCTTTCATGCCCCCGACCCGCTGCCGATGGCGGCCGTCGAGCTTCCGCCGCCGCCCGAAGAGCCCGAGCCGGAAGAGCCCGAGGAACAGTCGCCGCCCCCCGAGCCGGACCCCGAGCCCGAGCCCGAGGAACCAGAGCAGCAGGAAGAGACGCAGCCGGACGAGCCCGAAAGTGATCTGCCGCCCGAGGCCAGTATCCGCCCGCCCGAGCGGCCCGACCGCCCCGAGCCCCCGCGCGAGGTTGCCGAGCCGGAACCGCGCCGCGAACAGCAGCAGCCGCAAGTGTCCCGACAGGGACAGCGCGCCGCCGGCGCGGGTGGCGGTCCCAGCGCGGGCGAAAGCCGCCCGTCCGAGGCGTCAACGCTCAGCACGGCGCAGGCGCAGAACCTGCGCGCGGCCTGGGGAGCGGCGATCCGCGCCCGCGTCGAGCGGCGCAAGCGCTACCCCTCGGCGGCTCGCGGCGCGGATGGCACGGTGCTCGTGACCATCACCGTGGGGCGCGACGGCAGCCTGCGCGGTCTCTCCCTCGCCCGCTCCTCGGGCAACGCCGCGCTCGACCAGGCGGCGCTGCGTTCGGTGCGATCGGCGGGCCGCTTTCCCCCGGCGCCGGGCGAGCTGCGCGACCCAAGCTTCACCTTCTCGCTTCCCATCCGCTTTTCCCGATGACCGACAGCCAGGCCCGCGGGGCCAGCCAATCCCATGCAACCGCACCGGAAACCGTCATGCCTGACCTGTCCACCTCGACCCACCTGGCGCATCCCGATCCGCAGGCGCTGCTGGCGCATCTGCGCGGCTCGCTCGAAGAACACGACATTCCGTTCCGCGAGGACGGCGATGTCACCGTAGCCGAACTGACGACGGGCGAACTGAGGTTCAGGACCGGGCGCGACGGGCTGGGGCTCGACCTGTTCGCCGGGACGGCCTCGAACCTGCACATGCTGTGCGAGACTGTGCTGCACCAAGTCGACCACGCCGACCCGGACCTTGCCGCCTCGCTGAACTGGACCGGCATGGACGAGACGGCGGGCCCGCCGCCGAACTTTCGGTTGATGGAGTTGCTGGCCAGCCATCGCGTCGGCCGCAGCTTCCAGCGCCTGCGGCTAGCCGGCGAGCGGCTCGACGAATTCGAGCGGATGGGCCTGCACGTCCGCCTGCTTTTGCCGCCCGAGGGCCGTGCGCCGGTCTGGCCGGTGGTCGAGGGCGGCCGCACCCGCTGGCCCAAGGGCGACGACGCGCTGCACACGCCGGCCTACACCATCCGCAGGGTGGACGGTCGCGCGGGCTGGGTCGATGTCGACGTGTTCCTGCACGGCAACGGCCCGACCTGCCGCTGGGCCGAGAACGCGGCTCCCTGCGCCACCGTCGGCATGATGGGTCCCGGCGGCGGCTGGATCCCGCAGGCCGACCGGCTGCACATGGGCGGCGACGAAACCGCGCTGCCCGCGATCGCCCGCATCCTCGAAAACGTGCTCCCCGAGACGAAGGCGGCGGCGATGATCGAGGTCGGCCACGAGCGCGACATCCTGCCCATCGCCCACGGGCCGAACGCCCGAATCGAGTGGCTGATCCGGGACCGGGACCGTCCCCTCGCCGAGGCCTTCCTCGACGGCGCCCCGTCGTCCGGCGCCTATCACTGGTTCGCCGCCGAGAAGGCGCAGGTGGCGCAGGTCCGCACGGCGCTTGGGCGCTCGGGCGGCCGCGGAAAGAAAGACAGGTACGTGGCGGCATATTGGAGTCGCTAATACTTGACTGTTTCGCTATGACTTTATAGCGAGACGCCGACCCAGCTTCCCGCCAGGCAAGAACAATAACGAATCCAGGAGACGGGACATGTTCACCCGCAAACTGGCCGTGTCGGGTCTGGCGCTTCTCGCCGCATGCCCTGCCATGGCCCAGGACGTCATCGAGCTCGAAACGATCACGGTCGAGGGCGAGGCGCAAAGCGGCATCTTCGGCGAAAGCGTCGCGCTCGACACCGGCAGCGTGCTCAAGACCGGGACCCCCATCGTCGAGACCCCGCGCTCGGTCGACGTGGTCACGACCGAGGAAATCCAGCGCCGCGGCGCTACCGACGTGGAAGAGGCGCTGTCCTACGCCACGGGCGTGCAGGCGGGGGAGTACGGTCTCGACAACCGCTCGGACTGGTACCTGATCCGCGGCTTCCGCCCGACCACCTATCACGACGGCCTGCCGTCGCGCTTCGGCTACTACAACGACACCAAGCCCGAGCCCTTCCTGATCGACAGCATCGAGGTGCTGCGCGGTCCCGCCTCGGGCCTTTACGGCAACGGCGAGGTCGGCGGCGTGGTGAATACCACCTCGAAGGTCGCGGGCGACGATGCGCCGAACCTCGTGCAACTCCAGTTCGGCTCGTACGAGCGCAAGCAGATCGGCGTGGACTGGAGCGGCCAGTTCTCGGACGACGTGAGCTGGCGCATGGTCGGGCTCGTGCGCGAGGCCGAGACGCAGGTTGACTACAGCCGGGACGACGCGATCGCGCTGGCGCCGTCGCTGACGTGGGACATCACGCCGGACACCAAGCTGACCCTGCTGGGCACCTACCAGAAGAACGAAGGCAGCCCGCTGATCCAGTTCGCGTCGCTCTACGGCACCCTTTACGCCGCCCCCGACTTCGCGAGCGGCCGCTACCTGCCCGACGACGTCTTCGTGGGCGAGCCCGACTTCGACCGCTTCGACACCGAACAGCGTTCGGCCACGGTTCTGTTCGAGCACCGCTTCAACAACGTCTGGAGCGTCGAGGCGAACGCCCGCGTGCTGGACGCCGAGGCCGACTATGACCACGCCTGGTGGGCCTACGACAACTACGCGACCCTGCGCTACAACCCGGACGGCACGATCAACCGGACCGTCTATGGCTCGGACAGGACGCTCGAGACGTTCGCCGTCGATGCCCGTACCACCGCGGAATACACGCTGGGCACGGTCGAGATGCGCACGCTGTTCGGCGCGTCCTACACCCGGGCGAGCTATGACAACGACTACGGCTACGGCAGCGCCGGCCCGATCGACCCGTTTGACCCCGTGTATACCGGCGTCACCGACGTGACGGTCGACGACTACCCGACCTCGACCACCGAAGAGCGCAACGTCTACGTCCAGAACCGTGCCACCTTTGGCGGCCGTCTGAGCATCGACGCGGGCCTTGCCTGGGGCGAGATCGAGACCGGTGAGACGACGGGTGACTTCAGCGACGCCACGATCAACAGCTCGGACGACGAGGTCACCGCCAACATTGCGGCGATCTACAATTTCGACAACGGTCTCGCGCCCTATGTCAGTTACGCCGAAAGCTTCCGGCAGGAGGCGCTGGGCACCGATGCGCAAGGCAACCAGTTCGAGCCGACCAAGGGCGAACAGTACGAGATCGGCGTGAAGTACCAGCCGGTCGGAACCAACGCGCTGTTCTCGGTCGCGGCCTTCGACCTGACCAAGTCGAACCTGCTGGTCGACGATCCCGACAACCAGGGCTTCCAGGTCCAGACGGGCGAGGCGACGGTGCGCGGGCTCGAGTTCGAGGCCAAGACCGGCTGGCGCGACTTCACGCTGGATGCGGGCTTCACCGTGCTCGATCACGAGAACGAGGACGGCCACAACATCGCCACCGTGCCCGACCGCTTCGGATCGCTCTGGCTGGGCTACCGGCCGACTGACTGGGGCATCGACGGCATGCATTTCGGCGTCGGCGTCCGTTACAACGGCGAGAAGTGGGACGGGACCGACACGCAGGAAACGCCGTCCTACACCCTCTACGACGCCGCCGTGGGCTACGAGACCGACCGCTACGACGTCACGCTCAGCGTCCGCAATATCGGCGACGAACGTCACATGACGTTCTGCGGCACCGCCGCGTGCTACTTCGGTGAGGGCCGTTCGGCACTGCTGACGGCGACGGCGAAGTTCTGATGATCGAGGCGCGCGGCATCTCCCGCGTCCATGACGGGCGCACGGTTCTTTCCCTCGACCGGTTGGCGCTGGGCGGCGACGGGGTGACCGCGCTCCTCGGTCACAACGGGTCGGGCAAGTCCACACTGATGCAGATCATCGCACGGCAGGACCGGCCCGACACCGGTGATATCACGCTGGAGGGCGCCCCGCTGCGCGCCCTCTCGACCCGTCAACTCGCCCGGCGGGTCGCTTACCTTCCCCAGCGCCTGCCGCCGGTGCCGGGGCTGACGGTGCGCGAACTGGTGCGTCTGGGCCGCTTTCCCTGGCGCGGCGCGCTAGGCCGCTGGCGGGCCGGGGACCACCGTGCCGTCGATGAAGCGATGGAGATGACCGACGTGACCGGCATGTCCGGGCTGATGGCCGACGACGCGTCAGGCGGGGAGCGTCAGCGCGCCTGGATCGCCATGCTACTGGCGCAGGACGCGCCGCTTCTGCTGCTCGACGAGCCCACGGCGGCGCTGGATCTCGCCCACGCCTACGAGGTGATGGCGCTTCTGCGGCGGCTGGCACGCGACGCCGGGCGGCGTGTCATCGTCGTGCTGCACGACGTCAACCTCGCCGCGCGTCACGCCGACCGAATCGTGGCGCTCAAGCAGGGGCGGCTGACATATGACGGCCCGCCCGCCGATTTCCTGACCGAACCCGTCCTCAGGGACCTCTATGGCCTCGACATGGCGCTGCTGCCCGGACCCTCGGGCGGCCGCCACGCCGTCGTCGCCTGACCCAACGGAGACACCGATGTTTCGCCTTCTCGTGACCCTCATGTGCCTCGCCGCGCCCGCCGCCGCGCAGGTGACCGTCGCCGACGACCGCAGGCCGCAGACCTTTGACGCGCCGCCCGAACGCGTCGTGGCACTCAGCTGGGCCATGGCCGAGATGCTGCTGGGCCTGGAAGTCACGCCGGTCGGGGTGGCCGAAACCGACGGCTACGCCACTTGGGTCGCCGCGCCCCCGCTGCCCGACGGGGTGGCGGATATGGGCCTGCACAGCGAACCCAATCTCGAGGCGATCGCAGACGCCGCGCCGGACCTGATCCTCGCGTCGGATCAGCAGCAGGCGGGGCTCGACGCGCTCGGGCAGATTGCACCGGTGATGTGGTTCGAAAGCTTCGACGCCGCGCAGGACAACCCCGCGAAGGCGCGCGAGACGTTCCTGACCCTCGGCCGCCTTCTGGACCGCGAGGCGGCGGCGCGCGAGACGCTGAAGGAGATCGACGCACGCACCGCAGCCGCGGGCGCCCGCGTGCACGCGCATTTCGGCGGCGAGGTCCCGCCGGTTGTGCCGGTCCGCCTGCTGACGCCCGCGGCCGTTCGCGTGCACGGCGCGAACTCCATGGCGACCGCCGCGCTCGAGGGGATGGGCCTCACCCATGCTGATGCCGGCGCGCCCACCGACTGGGGCTTCACTCAGCGCCGGGTCGAGGACCTGTCGGAGTACGAGGACGCGATCGTGCTGCACATCGACCCGTTCCCGGCGGGTGAAGAGCTTTACGACACGCCGCTGTGGCGCTTCATGCCCTTCGTGCAGGCCGACCGCTTCGCCGTGGCCGAGCCCGTCTGGACCTTCGGTGGCGCGCTTTCGGTCGCGCGGCTGGCCGAGGCTTTCGCCGACGCCCTGACCGAACTGCCGGTCGAATGAAACGCCTGATCGCCTTGGTCCTTCTGTGCACGGCGCTGCCCGCCGCCGCCGAGGTCACGGTCCACGACCGGCGCGGCCCGCAGACGTTTGACGCTCCGCCAGAGCGGCTGGTGGTGCTGGACTGGGCGCTGGCCGAACAGGTGCTCGACCTTGACGTGGCGCCGGTCGGCGTGGCCGAAACGGACAACTACCGCACCTGGGTCGTGCACCCGGCGCTGCCAGAGGATGTCGTCGACGTCGGCCTGCGCACCGAGCCGAACCTGGAGCGCATCGCACAACTCTCCCCCGACGCCATCCTGACCGCCGACGTGGAGCCGGAAGAATTCGCGCGGCTGGAAGAGATCGCGCCGGTCGTCGTCTTCGACGCCTGGGATGCCGACCACGACAACGTCGCCGCCGCCCTGCGTATCTACCGTGAACTGGGCGCGCTCCTGGACCGTGAGGCGCTGGCCCAAGACCGGCTGGCGGCGCAGGAGGCGGAACTGGACGCCATCGCGGCCGAGCTGGCGCACCGCTTCGGTCCCGACCCCAAGGCGACTGCCATCCGCCTGAACGACAAGGCGAGCGCCTGGGTCTACGGCGAGAATTCCGTCCCCCTCCACGTCCTGCGCCGGCTGGACTTCGAGCCCGAGATCGAAGTCCCGTCCTCGACCTGGGGTGTCGCCACCCGGCGGCTCGAGGATCTGGCGCAGGCCGAAACTGGAGTGGTGCTCGCCATCCGCCCGCACATGGGCGGGGCCGAGGCGATGCAGACGCCGCTGTGGGATTTCCTGCCCTTCGTCGCGAACGGCCGCTTTGCCGAGGTCGCGCCGGTCTGGAGCTACGGCGGCGCGCTTTCCCTCGGCCGCCACGCCCGCGCCTTCCGCGACGCGCTGCTCGCCCTCGAATGATCCCTGCCGCCGCCGTACTGATCGCGCTCCTTCTCGCGGGGGCGCTGCATCTGGCCGTCGACGCCGACGCCGGCGCGGCGCGCCTGCTGGCGCTCGCCTTTGGCGCCGAGCCGCAGAATTTTGCCGAGGCGCAGGCGTTCTATGCCGCGCTTCCCCGGGTGATCCTCGCCATGCTGGTGGGTGCGGCGCTGGGGACGGCGGGCAGCCTGATGCAGCAGATCACGCGCAACCCGCTGGTCTCGCCCCTGACGCTGGGCGCGGCCTCGGGTGCGTGGCTCGCCACCGTCATCGCCACGCTCGCCGCGCCCGCGCTTCTCGCGGCCCACGGTGCGTGGGTCAGTCTTGCCGGTGCGATCATCGCGGTCGGGCTGGTGATCGCCATCACGGGCATTCGGGGACTCGTCGGCGTGCAGGCGGTGCTGGCGGGGATGGCCGTCAACCTTCTCTTCGGCGCGGTGGCCAGCGCGGTCCTGCTGCTGAACTCTCCTTATTTCGGCCACCTCTTCCTGTGGGGGGCGGGGGACTTGGCGCAGACGGACTGGCACTGGGTGGCGTGGCTGTGGCCGCGCCTTCTGCCTGCGCTTGCCGTCGCGCTGCTGGCGGCCCGCGGCCTCGCGCTGCTGCGCCTCGGCGCGGCGGGAGCCGAGGGGCGGGGCCTGACGCTCTGGCCCTTCCTCGCCCTCACGGCGCTGGCCGCGCTGGCGCTGACGGCGTTCAGCGTGACGGCGGTGGGCATGATCGGCTTTGTCGGCCTGATCGCCCCCAACATTGCCCGCCGTGTCGGCGCGCGCCTGCCCATGGCGGAGGTCGCGGCGAGCGCCGTTCTGGGCGCGCTGGTCCTGACGCTGACGGACGCGCTGGCGGTGCTTGCCACGCAGCACGCGCGCGATCTGGTTCCCTCGGGCGCGACCACGGCCTTGATCGGCGCACCGGCGCTGATCTGGCTGGCCCGCCGCCGCATGGCGGCCGAGGATCACACCATGTTCCGCCTGCCGGGCACCCGGCCCCGACCGCCGCACCACCTCGGGCTCGCGCTCCTCGGCGCGTTGGCCTTGGCCGCGGTGGCGGCGCTATGCGTCTCGCCCGGCGCCGGGGGCTGGCGTATCGGGCTGCCCGACCCGATGATCTGGTCGTTCCGCTGGCCCCGCGTGCTGGCCGCCGCCGCCGCCGGGGCGGGCATGGCCGTCTCCGGCGTCATCCTGCAACGGCTGATCCGCAACCCGCTGGCCTCGCCCGACATCCTGGGCATGTCCTCGGGGGCGAGCTTCGCGATGATCGGCTTCACCGTCATCGCCGGCGGCTCGATCCACGAGGCGGGGCTGGGCCTGGCGCTTCTGGGCAGCTTCGCCGTGCTCCTCGCCCTGCTGTGGCTGGGGCGCAGGCAGGGCAATGCGCCCGCCGTGATCGCGCTCGTCGGCATCTCGCTGGGGGCGCTGTTCGACGCGCTGGTGAAGCTGGCGCTGGCGTCGGGCACCGACGACGCCTTCGCCATCCTCGGTTGGCTCGGCGGATCGACCTACCGTGTCACCGCGCCGAACGCGCTCATCCTGACCGTGCTGGTGGCGGTGCTCTCGCTCGCCGCGCTCGGCCTAGGCCGGTGGCTGACGCTTCTGGCGGCGGGCGAGGGCGTGGCGCGGGGGCGGGGCCTGGACCCGGCGAGGGCGAATCCGGTGGCAATGGTGGTGGCCGCCGCGCTGGCCGCCGTGGTCACCGCCTTCATGGGCCCGGTCAGCTTCGTCGGCCTGCTTGCGCCGCACGTCGCGGCGCTTCTGGGCGCACGGCAGGTGGGCCCGCAACTGGGCGCGGCGGCGCTGACCGGCGCATTGCTGCTGGTCCTGTCGGACTGGGCGGGGCGGACGCTTCTGTTCCCGATGCAATTGCCCGCCGGCACCGTGGCTGCACTGATCGGCGGCTTCTATTTCCTGGCGCTTTTGCTGCGGGCCCGGGCTCGGCCGAATACCTGACTGCCGAAGTCGGAATTGACAAATCCGAGTCCCTTGGTCAGGTTCTGCAGCAGCTGCCGCCCGAGCAGGCGGCCCATCCGGTTCAGGGAGATTTCCATGCGTACCACCATGACCGCCGTCCTGGCGCTCGCCGCCGCCACGCCCGCGCTGGCGCAGAGCAAGGGCGAGGTGCTGGCCACCTATGCCGACATCGCTGCCGCCGCCTACGAAGACAGCCTGATCACCGCCCGCGCGCTCGATGCCGCCATCCAGAGGCTGATCGCCGAGCCGTCCGCGCAGACCCTGCAGGCAGCGCGCGAGGCCTGGCTCCGGGCTCGCGTGCCCTACCAGCAGACAGAGGTCTATCGCTTCGGCAATCCCATCGTCGACGACTGGGAGGGCAAGGTGAATGCCTGGCCGCTCGACGAGGGGCTGATCGACTATGTCGACGCCTCCTACGGCGGAGCCACGGACCAGAACCGATACGCCGCCCTCAACGTCATCGCCAACCCGACCTTTTCGCTTTCGGGTGAAGACATCGACGCGACCGAGATCACGCCAGCCCTGCTGGAAAACGAGCTGCACGAGGCCGACGCGGTCGAGGCCAACGTCGCCACCGGCTACCACGCAATCGAGTTCCTGCTTTGGGGCCAGGACCTCAACGGCACCGACGCGGGTGCGGGAGAACGCCCGTGGACCGACTACGCCACGGGCGAGGACTGCACCGGCGGCAATTGCGACCGGCGCGGCGACTACCTTCAGGCCGCGAGCGACCTGCTGGTCAGCGACCTGGAATGGATGGTCGGCCAGTGGGCCGAGGGCGGCGCCGCACGCGAGGCGGTGCTGTCGGACGAGGATGCGGGGCTGGTCGCCATCCTGACCGGCATGGGCTCGCTGTCCTATGGCGAGCAGGCGGGCGAGCGCATGAAGCTCGGCGTCATGCTCAACGATCCCGAGGAAGAGCATGACTGCTTCTCGGACAATACCCACAACAGCCACTTCTATGACGGGATGGGCATCCGAAACGTCTATTTCGGCGAATACGTCCGCGCCGACGGCAGCGTCGTCTCGGGGCCCAGCCTGTCGTCGCTGGTGGCCGAGGCCGATCCACAGGTCGACGCCGCGCTGCGCGAGGATCTCAACCAGACGATGATCGAACTGGGCCAGCTCAAGACCGCGGCCGAGGCGGGGTTCTCGTACGACCGGATGCTCGAGCGTGGCAACGAGGCCGGCGAGGCGCTGATCATGGACGCCGTGAACGCGTTGGTCGAGCAGACCCGCTCGATCGAACGTGCGGTCGCCGCGCTGGGCGTGGACCAGATCGGTTTCGAAGGCTCCGACAGCCTCGACAACCCCAACGCGGTGTTCCAGTAAGCCGCCAGTCGCGGCGCGGCCCCCGGGTCGCGCCGCATCGCATTCCCGAGGACGACATGACACGCGGACCGAAGCTGCTTTTCCTCGCCACGGTCCTGGCGGGCGGCGCGGCCCTCGCCGCACCCACCGACGACCTGGCCGCGCCGCACCTGGACGTGATCCCGCGCACCGCGGAAGAGTCCGCGCGCATCGCCAGGATCGTGCAGCCCGCCAGCGACTTAACCGCAGCCGAGCCGTTCGAGGCCAACCCCGCCGGCGCCGCCACCGTGCGCGCGCGCAGCGATGCCGACGCCTTCTCCCTGCCGTCCGGAAACATCCCGTTCGAGCGCGAGCTGGACTTCAAGGTCGGCAACGGGCTGTTCAGGAAGCTCTGGGTGTCGTCCCCGTCCTCGACCCGCGCGTCCGACGGGCTGGGCCCGCTTTACAACGCGCGCTCGTGCCAGCGCTGTCACCTCAAGGACGGGCGCGGCCATCCGCCCGAGGGGCCCGACGACGACGCCACCTCGATGTTCCTGCGTCTTTCGGTTCCCGCCGCGCCGGACCAGGAGATGAGCGAGATCGAAGCGTTCCTGCTTTCCATCGAGGACGCCACGCCCCGCACGCGACCCGAGCCGACGTATGGCGGCCAGCTTCAGGACTTCGCCGTGCAGGGCCACGCCGCCGAGGGCAAGCTGGGCGTCACCTACGAAGAGGTCGAGGTCGAATTGTCGGACGGCGAGACCGCCACGCTGCGCGAACCGACCTACACCGTTGAAAACCAGGGGTACGGCCCGCTTCACCCCGACACGATGCTGTCCCCCCGCGTCGCTCCGCCGATGATCGGGTTGGGTCTGCTGGAAGCCGTGCCCGCCGCCGACATCCTCGCCCACGCCGACCCCGACGACGCGGACGGCGACGGCATCTCGGGCAAGGCGCAGATCGTCTGGTCGTTCGAGCACGACCGCCCGATGCTCGGCCGCTTCGGCTGGAAGGCCGGCGCGCCGACCATCCGCGAGCAATCCGCCAGCGCCTTCGCGGGCGATATCGGCATCTCGAACCCGATCTTCACAGCGCCCGGCGGCGATTGCACCGACGCGCAGGCCGGCTGCCTCTCGGCCCCCCACGGCGACGACGAGGTGCGCGGCCAGGAGATCGATGCCGAAGGGCTGGACCTCGTCACCTTCTATTCCCGCAACCTCGGCGTGCCCGCCCGGCGCGACATCGAAGACCGCGAGGTGCTGCGCGGCAAGCAGGTCTTCTACGACACCGGCTGCGCGTCCTGCCACACGCCGAAGTTCGTCACTCACCGGCTGGAAGATCAACCCGAGCAGAGCTTCCAGCTGATCTGGCCGTACACGGACATGCTGTTGCACGACATGGGCGAGGGGCTGGCCGACCACCGCCCCGAGGGCCGCGCCACGGGGCGCGAATGGCGCACCGCGCCGCTCTGGGGGATCGGCCTGACCGAGCAGGTGAACGGCCACACATACTTCCTGCACGACGGTCGCGCGCGCTCGCTCCTCGAAGCCGTGCTCTGGCACGGGGGCGAGGCGCAGGAGGCCCGCGATCGCGTCGTCGGGATGCCGAAGCCCGACCGCGACGCCCTGATCCGTTTCCTGGAGAGCCTGTGATGCGCCACCTCGCCGCCGCCTTGATCTTCGCCGCCAGTCCCGCTTTCGCCGGGGTGGAGGAGGCCATCGACGACCACATCCTGCCCGCCACCGCCGCGTTCGAGGCGGCGACGGAAGACCTGGCCCGCACCGCGCAGGCCGATTGCCGGGCCGAGACCCTCCGCTCCGCCTACCAGGACGCCTTTGACGCCTGGATGGGCATCAGCCACCTGCGCCTCGGCCCGCTCGAGGAAGACGGCCGCGCGCTCGCCATCGGTTTCTGGCCCGACACGCGCGGCATGGTGCAGCGCACCGTCGCGGGGCTTCTGGCCGACGCCGACCCGGTGGTGGAGTCGCCGGAGGCGTTCGCCGAGGTCTCGGTCGCCGGGCGCGGGCTCTTCGCGCTGGAACGGCTGCTCTACGACGACGCGGTGTCGGGCTATGGGGCGGACGACTATGCCTGCGCGCTCGCCACCGCCATCGCCCGCGACCTGCACCGCATGGCCGAGGACATCGACACCGAGTGGCGCGAGGATTTCGCCGCCACGCTTCGCACGGCGGGGAAGCCCGGCAACGATACCTTTCTGACGGATAAAGAGGCCGCGCAGGCGCTTTACACAGCGTTGACCACGGGGCTCGAATTCACGAAGGACCAGCGCCTCGGCCGGCCCATGGGGACCTTCGACCGCCCGCGCCCCGAGCGGGCAGAAGCCCGCCGCGCTGGTCGGTCGCTGCACAACGTCGAACTGTCGCTCGAGGCGCTGCGCGACCTTGCCCGCGCCCTCGCCACCGGTCCGACCCCGGACACCGAGGCCGCATTCGCCGCCGCGCTCGAACTGGCAGCCGAACTCGACCCCGTACTGGCCGATGTGGCGCAGGTGCAGGGCCGGTTCGAGGCCGAGATCCTCCAGCAGCGGATCGAGGCGATCCAACACGCCGTCGCCAACGAGATCGGCGTTACGCTGGGCGTTTCGGCGGGCTTCAACGCCACCGACGGAGACTGAGCCATGACCACGCGACGCGGATTCCTCGCCTCGGCCCTCGCCGCCGCCGCCATTCCCCGGCTCAGCTGGGCCGACGCCGGCGCGCCCGCCTACCTTGGCGCCGCGCGCGAGGCGGACGGCGCCTTTGCGCTCTTCGGCCTGTCGGCCACGGGCGACGACCTGTTCCGCATCCCGCTGCCCGACCGGGGCCATGCCGCCGCCGCGCATCCGGACGCGCCCGAGGCCGTGGCCTTCGCCCGCCGCCCCGGCACCTTCGCGCTGGTTATCGACTGCGCCACCGGCCAGGTGCGCCACCGGCTTGAGGCGCCGGAGGGGCGGCACTTCTACGGCCACGGCGCCTTCATCGACGGCGGCGAAACGCTGTGCACGACCGAGAACGACTTCGGGACCGGCGACGGCCGCATCGGCCTGTGGTCCCGCTCGGCCGGGTATCGGCGGATCGGCGAGATCGCGAGCCACGGCACCGGCCCGCACGACATCAAGGTGCTGCCGGGCGACGTGCTGGTGGTCGCCAATGGCGGCATCCGCACGCATCCCGATAAAGGGCGCGAGAAGCTGAACCTCGACACGATGCGCCCGAGCCTGGTCTACCTCGACGCCGAGGGCGCGCTGCTCGACAAGGTCGAGCTGGAGCGGGACCTCCACAAGAACTCGATCCGCCATCTGGCCGTGCGGCCGGACGGACTGGTGGCGTTCGCAACGCAGTGGCAGGGCGCTCCGTCCGACGGTGTGCCGCTCCTGGGCCTGCACAGGCGCGGCGCTGCGGCAAAGCTCGCCGAGGCGGACCTGGCCGAGCAGATCGCGATGCAAGGCTATGCCGGCAGCGTCGCCTTCGCGGGCGACGGACAGAGCGTCGCCATCACCTCGCCCCGCGGCGGGCGGCTGCACCGCTTCGCGCCCGACGGCGCGTTCCTCGGCACCGTGCGGCGCAGGGACGTCTGCGGCCTGGCCCCGGCGCCCGGTGGCTTCCTGGCCTCGGACGGACTGGGGGCGCTGGTGGAAGTGTCCGACCGCCTCAGCCCGCTCGCCAGCCGGGCCGGGCGTGCCTGGGACAACCACCTGATCCGCCTCGACACCGCCTGACCCAACGGTAACCCATGGGTTATCCAATGGGCAGGCATACAAGTATGGGATGTGCGCCGCAGATGCCAAAGTGTCGCCGCATTCTTTGGCCGCGCGGCGGTCGGGCCCCGGTGCGCACGGCGCACATCACCCATCCGAAAGGCGCAAAATTCTCCGCCCGCGCCTTACTGCTGCCCATATGTTCTGCGACATCCTGCCTGTGCGTCACTTCCGGAGCCGGCGATGATCGGGCGAGCTGCCAAAATACTGTCCCGTGCCTTCCCGAACATGTTCTACGCGACCTCGATCGCGTTGCTTCTGGCGGCGCTGGTGATCGTCTATTTGGATAACCAGAAGACCGCCGAGCGTCTTATCGCACTGCGCCTGTCGCCGCCGGCCACCGTTCCGCTCGAGTCGTTCGACGCCGAGCGGCACACGGGGCTGGCGGGCGAGGTTACGCTGCTGGCACAGGCGGACTTGACGGCGCCGGCGCGGGTGACCCATGGCGGGCCGCTGTCGCAGCGCCCGGCGGTCGCCTTCCCGCTGCTGCCCGCTGGGGCCGAGGCCGGCCCGGCGCTGGGCTTCGCGGTCTTCCCGGACGCGGAGCCGGACAACGGTACCGTTCTCTGGCCGCGCTACCTGACCGACGTGCGCGGCGTTGGAAAGCGCGGGCCGCTGGTCGAGCTGAATGGCACGCTGGGGGCTCCGGCGGGATTGGGCGAAGCGGTGCGTGCGGCGCTTTCGGACCGCGCGCTGGACCTCGTCCCATCGCCGGTGGCGGTGACGCCATGGGTGGGATCACGCGCCGCCGCGTTGGCCGAACCGGTCCGGACGGGCGCACGCGTCGTGCTGTTCTGGCTCGCCGCGCTCTGCCTGCTGGCGGGACTGGGCGGCACCTGGTGGAGCAGACGGCGCGAGGCGGCGCAGGAGGATGACAGGCAGATCATGCCGCAGATGTTCGCTGTCCCGTACTTCCAGCCGCTGACCGAAAGCGCCAAGGCGCGCGACCGCTTCCCGCCCTTGCCGGGGCCCGAGGACCCGCGCCTGCGCCCATCGGTGGCTCGTGGCCGCCGCCGCCACCTGCCGGTGCCGCGCCCCGTGCGCCTGAGCGTCGAGCGCAGCGCCCGCTGATCGCCGGCGAGGCGGTCGGAGCGTTTACCAAAGCTTCAGAAGGTCGTGGAAAGCGTGCTGCGGTCGACCGTCTTGCCGCCAATCCGGCGCCGACCGTGGGCGCACGGAGTGCCGCGCCTCAGAAGTCGATCTTGACGCCGGGCAGGTCGAGCTCGCGCACGAGGTCCCGCAGCTCTTGCCGGGCCGCGATGTTCGACATGTTCAGGTTGCCCACGCCGACATCCTTGAGGTCCAGCAGGGTCAGGCCGCGCGGAAACAGTTCGCGGAAGATCACGCGTTCCGAGAAGCCCGGCGCGACGCGGAAGCCGATGCGCTTGGCCAGGTTCGTCAGCGCATCCCCCATCTTCTTCTTGTTGTGCATCTGCTGCGCGCCCAGCCGGTTGCGCACCACGATCCAGTCGATGGGCTTGAGCCCGGCCTGCGCACGCAACTGGCGCGCGTTCCACACCATCTCGGAATAGACCGACGGACCGAGGATGCGGTTCGTCCGCCCGTCCACCCGCGCCAGCAGGTCGAAATCCACGAAGCTGTCGTTGAGCGGCGTGATCAGCGTGTCGGCAAGGCTGTGGGCTACCTGGCTGAGCCGCGTGTGCGAGCCGGGGCAGTCGATCAGGATGAAGTCGCTGCTTTCCTCGAGCTCGGCCACGGCGGCCGAGATGCGGCGGTCGTGCGGGTTCTCGCCCTCGGCCAGCGTCGCCTGGTCGACCTCGGGGAGTTCGCGGTAGTCGGGGCAGGGCAGATCGAGCCCTTGCCCGGCACAGAAGGCCAGGCGGTTCTCGACGTAGCGACCGAAGCTTTTCTGCCTGAGATCGAGGTCCAGCGCGCCCACGCGGTGCCCCATGCGCACCAACGCGGTGGCTACGTGCATCGAGGTGGTGGACTTGCCGGAGCCACCCTTTTCGTTCCCGACGACGATGATGTGGGCCACTTTCGTGTTCCTGCTTTGCGATTGGCTGGGGTTCGCGCCGCGCGCGGTTTTCCGCCGACACGCTACGGCGGAGCAAGATGTATTGGAAGGCACGCCGCCGGGCAACGGCGGGATCAACGACATCTTGCGTGCGCTGTGGGTCGCCTGCGCCACACCCTGCGTCGTGTGCGGCGGGCGGGGTAGGGGGCTGTCCGCCCCCTCTGACCCTGCGGGTCATTCACCCCCGAGGATATTTCAGGACCGAAGATTGTGCGGGGCGGGTATTCCGTCCGTGCAAAAGAAAAGCGGGCCCCGAAGGACCCGCTTTCCGATCTCGTATCCGGGTGGCTCAGAAGCCGAGGCCTTCGTACTTCTTCTTGAAGCGCGAGACGCGGCCGCCGGTGTCCATCAGGCGCGACGTGCCGCCGGTCCAGGCCGGGTGCACCGAGGGGTCGATGTCGAGCGCGATCTGGTCGCCTTCGCTGCCCCAGGTCGATTTCATCTGCACGACGTCGCCGTTGGTCAGCTTGACGTCGATGAGGTGGTAGTCGGGGTGGGTGTCCTTTTTCATCGCGCGTCCTTTCAGGCTTCGGCGGCGGCGCCGGTGTTCTTCGGCTTGTAGTTCGTCTGCTCGGCGATCCGGGCCGACTTTCCGCGGCGCGAGCGCAGGTAGTAGAGCTTGGCGCGACGGACCTTGCCGCGGCGCACCACGGTGATCGAGTCGATGTTGGTCGAGTAGAGCGGGAAGATACGCTCCACGCCCTCGCCGAAGGAAATCTTGCGGACGGTGAACGTGCCGGCGATGCCTTCGCCGTGCTTGCGGCTGATGCAGACGCCTTCGTAGTTCTGCACGCGGGTGCGCGTGCCTTCCGTCACCTTGTAGCCGACGCGGATGGTGTCACCCGCCTTGAAGTCCGGAATATCCTTGCCGAGCTCGGCGATCTGCTCGGCTTCCAGTTGTGCGATCAGGTTCATCTGATCCGCTCCTTTATGTCGCTCACGGTTTTCCCGCGAAGTTTGGGCGCGTCCTCAGAGCTCTTGGTCTCCTTCCGGGTCCATGCCGTGCGCCGCACGGCATGCCCGCCAGAGGTCAGGACGTCGTTCCTTGGTCAGCCTTTCGGCTTCGGCCCTCCGCCAGTCGGCGATCTTCGCGTGATGCCCGGAGAGGAGAACTTCGGGTATCTCGCGGCCTTCCCAGACGGTGGGCCGTGTGTACTGCGGGTGTTCGAGCAAACCTTCGGAGAACGATTCCTCCTCGGTCGACGCCTGATTCCCGAGCACGCGCGGTATAAGTCGGACGGTGGCGTCAAGCAAGGCCTGCGCGGCGATCTCGCCGCCGGTGAGGACGAAGTCGCCAAGGCTGACCTCCTCGATGCCGTAATGGTCGATCACGCGCTCGTCCACGCCCTCGAACCGGCCGCAGAGCAGGGTGATCCCGTCGGTGCGGCTGAAGCGTTCGGCCATGCGCTGGTCGAAGGGCCGGCCGCGGGGCGAGAGGTAGACGACCGGCCAGCGGGCGCGGTCGGCGGGCGTGTCCTGCTGTGCATGGGCGATGGCGCGGCCGACGACGTCGGGGCGCAGCACCATCCCGGCACCGCCGCCGGCGGGCGTGTCATCGACGTTGCGGTGCTTGCCCACGCCGTAGGGGCGCAGGTCGATGGTTTCGAGCCGCCACAGGCCGTCCTGCAGCGCCTTGCCGGTGAGCGAGGCGCCGAGGACGCCGGGGAAGAGGTCGGGAAACAGCGTGATGACGCGGGCCTGCCAGGCGCCGGCGAGGTGCGGCGTGTCGGTCATCAACTCGCGCGGCCGAGCCGTGGCGCGGATGGAGAGCCGGCCGTGAGAGCGGGTGGGGGTGGTCATGCGCCTTCTCCGACGGGGCAGCCGCTTGGGCCGGAGGGCAGCGCGCAGCGCCCGCCCCGTGGAAAGCGGGGCGGGCGCTGCCCGGGCCGCTGGCCCGGGCGGTCGTATCGAGCGCGGACCGGTCCTAGGCGATCGCGATGATCCCCAGCAGCACAAGCAGGAAGAGCACCAGCACGATGCCGATCAGGATCTTGGCGCCGGTCAGCGCGGCGCCGGAGATGCGGCCGAAGCCCAGCAGCGCCGCGACCGCGGCGACCACGAGCAGGATGAGAATGAGTTCGAGCATGGATTGACCTTTCACTGTCCCTTTCGTCTGGACAGGGAACGGTCCAGGAAACCTGTTGTTCCTGTTGCTTGCGGGCGCTCACTCGAACAATCCCTCGGGCGGATCGGCCACGATGCGACCCTGCGACAGGTCGACCGTCGGCACCGCTTCGCGCGTGAAAGGAAGAAGGACGGTGCGGCTCTGGCCCGAACGTCGGACCTCGAGCAGGTCGGAGGCGCCGTGGTTTAGCACCGCGGTCACGCGGCCCAGCTCGGTCCCGCCGGTATCGTGGACGGCGAGGCCGATAAGGTCGGCATGATAGAATTCGTCGTCGGGAAGCGAGGGCAGCCGGTCGCGCGGGGCGAAGAGCCGCACGCCCCGCAGGGCGTCGGCGTCTTCCTTGGTCCGCACGCCCGACAGGCGGGCGAGCAGGCCGTTGCTGGCCTGCCCGGTCAGGCGGACGTCGAAGCTGCGCGCGCCGTCCTGGGTGGTCAGCGGACCGTATCCGGCGATGGCCTCGGCCTCGGCGCAGAAACTTTTCAGCCGCACCTCGCCCTTGACCCCGAAGGCGCCCGCGATGGCACCGACGCAGACCTTGTCTTCAGCCATGCCTGCTCCCGCCCTTGGCGGCGGGGCGCGGGGCCCCGCCGGTCATGTACCCGGAAAAGGGGCGGATTACTCCGCGCCTTCCTCGGCCGGGGTCTCGGCAGCAGCGGCGGCCTTGTCGGCCTTCGCCTGTGCGCGCTCCTGCGCGGCCTTGCCCGGCTGGGCCTTCTTGGGGTTGTTGCGCTCGGCCTTTTCACGGATGCCGGCGTTCTCGAGGAAGCGGGCCACGCGGTCGGTCGGCTGCGCGCCCTGGGCGAGCCAGTACTGCACGCGCTCGAGGTTCATGATGACCCGGCGCTCGTCGTCCTTGGCCAGGAGCGGGTTGTAGGTGCCCAGCTTCTCGAGGAAGCGACCGTCGCGGGGCATCCGCGAGTCGGAGGCGACGATCGAGTAGTGCGGACGCTTCTTCGAGCCGCCGCGGGCAAGACGGATTTTCATGGCCATTTGCGTTACTCCTTTGAAATGGCGCGTTGGGGCGCGGGTGCGCCTTACGACTGGTGTGCCTCGTGGTGCCGGATGACTTCGGCGATGATGAAGGCGAGGAACTTCTTGGCGAACTCGGGATCGAGATCGGCGGCGTTCGCCAGATCTTCGAGCCGCGCGATCTGGGCCTCTTCGCGGGCGGGATCGGCGGGAGGAAGGTCGTGCTCGGCCTTGAGCCGGCCCACCGCCTGGGTGTGCTTGAAGCGCTCGCCGAGGGTGTAGACGAGAATCGCGTCGAGGCGGTCAATGCTCTCTCGATGCTCTTTCAGAAGCGCGGCGGCGCGGGCGGTGGCGTCGGACATTGGCGGCTCCGATTGTGCATTCCGTACGTTCCCGGCGCGAGGATGTACGTTTTCCATCACACGTGCTCCGGCCGGGGATGGCGGTAGACGACGTCGCCGGCGTCGGGCCGCGCGGCATCCGGGTCGGGCCGCGCGCCGAGGCGTTCGGCAAGCGCGAGCGACCTGCCATTGTCGGGGTCGATGTAGCTGACCAGCGTCTCGAAGCCGAGATCGCGGAAGGCGAAGGCGCGCGCGGCGGTCGCCGCCTCGGCGGCAAAGCCGTGGCCTTCATGCCCCTCGAACAGGAGCCAGCCGAGTTCGCGCTCGGGGAAGTGCGGGGGGCGGTTGAGGCCGACCTGCCCGACGAGCGCGCCGTCCTCCTGCCGCTCGACCGCCCAGGCGCCGAAGCCCAGGATCTCCCACTGGCCGACATCGGCCCCGAAGCGGAACCACGCGTCGCGGCGCGACAGCGGCCCGCCCATGTGGCGCGCGCGGTCGGTCGCGAAGAGTGCGGCGAAGGGCTCGAAATCCTCGGCGACGTGGGGACGCAGGCGCAGGCGGGCGGTTTCGATGGTGGGTGCGCTCATGCCGCGATCTCCGCGGCGGGGACGTGATCCATCGGACGCGCTGCCGCGCGTCGTGCATGCATCCAGTGGCGCGTGATCGCGCCGGGGCAACCGATGCCGCGGGTCGAGGCGTCGGATCGCCTCCGGCGGGAGTATTTGGAGCAAGAGGAAAACACCCGCCTCACCGCTTCTTGCCGAAGCCCGAGAGACCGGGGGGCAGGCCTGCGCCGCCGCCCATGCCGGGGAAGCCTGCGGGCATCTTGCCCGAGGCCATCTGCGCCTGCGCCGCCTCGATCTCGGCCTGGCTGGGGCCGCCCTTGCCGAAGAGCCCGCCCATGGCCTGCTTGAGCATGCCGCGGCCGCCCTTCTTGCCGAGCTTCTTCATCATGTCGCCCATCTGGCGGTGCATCTTGAGAAGCTTGTTGAGTTCGGACACCTCGAGCCCCGCGCCGGCGGCGATGCGCTTCTTGCGCGACGCCTGGAGCACCTGCGGGTTGGCGCGTTCCTTCTTGGTCATCGAGTTGATGAGGGCGATCTGGCGGCGGATGATCGAGTCGTCGAAGCCGGCCTCGGTCATCTGCTTCTGCATCTTGCCCATGCCGGGCATCATGCCCATGAGCCCTTCCATGCCGCCCATCTTCATCATCTGCTCGAGCTGCATGCGCAGGTCGTTCATGTTGAACTGACCCTTGCTCATGCGCTTCATCATGCGCTCGGCCTGTTCGGCCTCGAGCGTCTGCTGGGCCTTTTCCACGAGCGAGACGATGTCACCCATGCCGAGGATGCGGCCGGCGATGCGCTCGGGGTGGAATTCCTCGATCGCGTCCATCTTCTCGCCCAGGCCGACGAACTTGATGGGCTTGCCGGTGACCGCGCGCATCGACAGCGCGGCGCCGCCGCGGCCGTCGCCGTCCATCCGGGTGAGGACCACCCCCGAGACGCCGATCTTGCCGTCGAACTCCTCGGCCACGTTGACCGCGTCCTGGCCGGTCAGGCCATCGACGACCAGCAGCGTTTCGCGCGGGGAGACGGCGTCGCGCACGGCGGCGGCCTGGGCGATCAGCTCCTCGTCGATGTGCAGCCGACCCGCGGTGTCGAGCATGTAGACGTCGTAGCCGCCCAAGCTGGCCTGGGTCTTGGCGCGCCTGGCGATGGTGACCGGGTCCTCGCCCTTGACGATGGGCAGGGTGTCGACGCCGATCTGCTGGCCGAGGATCGCCAGCTGCTCCATCGCGGCGGGGCGGTTGGTGTCGAGCGAGGCCATCAGGATGCGCTTGTTCTGCGTATCCTTGAGCCTCTTGGCGAGCTTGGCGGTCGTCGTCGTCTTGCCCGAACCCTGCAGGCCGACCATCAGGATCGGGGCGGGGGCGTTGTCGATCTTGAGCGCGCCCGGCTCGCCTTCGCCCGAGAGGACGTTGACAAGTTCGTCGTGCACGATCTTGACGACCTGCTGGCCCGGCGTGACCGACTTCGTGACGGCCTGGCCGGTGGCCTTGTCCTGCACCGCCTTGACGAAGTTGCGCGCCACCGGAAGCGATACGTCGGCCTCGAGCAGGGCGACGCGGACTTCGCGCAGGGCGGTCTTGACGTCGTCTTCGCTGAGCGCGCCCTGCTTGGTCAGGCGGTCGAAGACGCCGGAGAGGCGGTCTGACAGGTTCTCGAACATCGCGTCTCGGCTCCTTCCACCGTTGCACTTTGGGGCGAACGTAGGAACGCCCCGCTCAAACGCCAAGCGCTCCTACGGGCGCAACGCGCTGGTAGGAGGCGATCCCGGCCACAGGCCAAGGGACCGGAAGTCTGGCGGCTTCCGGAGTTGCGTGGGGGGATAGGCGGGAACCGGCGCGGCGTCAAGTGGCTTGCAGAGAAGGGCGTGACACGAAGGCAGCACCGCCCTAGGGTTTAGTGCGACGCACTGTAGACGCGGATGTTGCAAAAGAGTTAATGCGAGCCCGTGCGTGCAATATTCGCTTGAATGAGCCGGCATTCGTGGAAATGCTGGGGCAAAACGCAACAGGAGTTAGATGATGAAATTCACTACGATTCTCGCGGCCGGCATCCTCGCGTCCTCGCAGGCGTTCGCCGGCGGTCTTGCTGGTGCCACGGAAGAGGCGGACGTCGTGCGGCCGACCGCCGTCGTGCCGGTCGGCGCGGGCGCGATCAGCCCGTGGCTCATCGCCGGTGGTGCTCTTGCAACGGCTGGTGTGGTCGCAGCGATCGCCGGTGACGACGATGACGGCACGACCACGACGACCACTACGGTCGTTGATGAGTGATTCTTCAGTTTCCGATGTAGAAAAAGGGCGCCTTTAGAGGCGCCCTTTTTTGTTTGAGGTGTTGGTTTGAGTCGCATCGCACGGAGATTGGCCGAGGGCCAAGGCGGTGTGGCGTTCATCTCTGCTTTCGTGACAGCTTGATCCGCGCTGGCGCGGTTGTCGCCAGTTGCTGGCCACACGGCTTGGGCGGGTCTACGATCGCGCTCCTGTGCGGCATCATCGGCGACAAGCGCGCGAAGCAGTGCTTACGCGGGGCGCTTAATGGCGCCCCGCGTTGTGCATGATGTGTATGGCGCGATCTCAGTCGTCTTCGCGCGCGTTGCGTTTGGCACGCAGCACGGCGAGTTCGCGGACCGAGTAGTTCGAGGGCTCCACGCCCAGATCATAGGCCAGTTGGCGCTTCGCCGCGGTCGTTCCGGCGGATATGTCGGCCCCGGCTCCGGCCAGAAGGTTCTTCAGGCGGAAGTCGTCGTTCTCTTCCAGCGCGCGGCGGATGAGCTGAAGTTCGGCCGCCGTGTAATCTGTCGTGTCCAGATCAAGTGCGCGGGCGAAGGCCGGTGCGGCGGCGGAGCGTGTCGAGGGGGCGTCGGCTTGTTCGAGAACGTAGTTCACGATGAAACGGTTGTCCTCGGCGCGCGCCGATTTCAGGCGGACGAGTTCCGCCGCGGTATACTGTTCAGGCTCCACGCCGAGGGAGCGGGCGAGTTGCGCGTTGTCGGCGAAAGCGGGAGCGGCGAGGCCGAGGGTGGCGGCGGCGATGATCGTTTTACCGAGCATGTCTCAGTGTCCTTTCTGTCTTTGTCTCGGGCCGCGAGGCGGCCGGTAAATCTGCGGCGGACGGCGGTGCGTCCGTCGTGGCAGACAGATGCTCTTCGACCGGGGCAGGGGAAAGGACGCTGATGAGCTACATCCTAGTGCGCAGATGCACAGAGAGAAGGTGTTGAAAATCATACGGGAAGGCCGGGGATCGGAGTCTGTGCGGGGCGGTACGTATTTGTTGTGCATTCCTGCTAGGCAAAGCCGGGATTGCGCCGGAGGAGCCGCCGGCGGGTCTGCAACGGCGCGGGGCGCTTGCAATCTTTTCCCGCGTGCCGTTGAAAGGAGGCCCTATAGCGGAGCAGGACGATGGCCGTCAGCAACTGGGACGAGATCCGAACGGCGTATCACGTGGCGCGGCTGGGCACGGTCAGTGGCGCTGCGGATGCGCTGGGGGTGCACCATGCCACCGTGATCCGGCATATCGACGCGCTCGAGTCGATGCTGGGCGTCAAGCTGTTCCAGCGCCACGCGCGCGGCTATACGGCGACCGAGGCGGGGCAGGACCTGCTGCAGGTGGCGCAGGCCACGGACGATCAGTTCACGCAGCTCGTCGGCCGGATACGCGGGCGGGGCGAGACGGTGTCGGGCGAGCTGGTGATCACCTCGCTCGCTTCGCTCTCACCGCGGCTGACGCCGGTGCTGGCGGACTTCCAGGCGGCGCATGACGGGCTGCTGGTGCGATACCTGACCGACGAGCGGGTGTTCCGGCTGGAATACGGCGAGGCGCACGTCGCGATCCGCGCGGGCGCCGCGCCGGAAGAGCCCGACAACGTTGTCCAGCCCTTCGTGACGATGCAGTTCGGCCTCTATGCCACGCATCGCTATGTCGAGCGGTTCGGGCGGCCTTCGGGCGACGACGACCTGACCGGCCACCATTTCGTGGCGCAGGACGACCGGTCCAACCGCGCACCGTTCCATCGCTGGCTGACGGCGAACGTGCCCGAGGCCTGCGTGACCTTCCGCGGCACCGACGAGCGGGTGCTGCGCGACGCGGTGCTGGCGGATGTGGGGATCGGCTTCGTCTCGACGCTCGAGGCGGACGATCACCCGGACCTTGTGCAGGTCATGCCGCCGCGGCCGGAATGGGCGGCGCCGCTGTGGCTCGTGACGCATGTAGACCTGCACCGGACCACGAAGGTGCAGGCGTTCCTGACGCACCTGAAGGAGGCGGCGAAGAGCTGGCCCTCGACGTGAGCGATCACGCCCGCGGGCACCTCGCGATGCTGGTCTTCTCGACCTTCGTCGCCGGTTCTTTCGTGCTGGGATCGATGGCGGCGAACCACATCGCTCCGACGGCGCTGAACGCGGTGCGCTTCGCGGCGGCCTCGATCCTGCTGGGGGTGATCGCCGGCTCGACCTCGGGGCTCAAGGCGTGGCACGCGCGGGCGCCGTGGCGCTACGTCGTGCTGGGCGGGATGTTCAGCCTGTACTTCGTCATGATGTTCGAGGGGCTGAAGACAGCCGATCCCGTCTCGGCCTCGGCGGTGTTCACGCTGACGCCCGCGATGTCGGCGCTCTTCGCCTGGCCGCTTCTGCGGCAGGGCACGTCGCGCGGAACGGCGGCGGCGCTGGTCGTGGGCGGGGCCGGGGCATTGTGGGTTATCTTCAAGGGTGATCTGGGCGCGCTCGTCCGGCTTGAGGTCGGGCGGGGCGAGTTCATCTATTTCTGGGGCTGCGTGGCGCATGCTCTCTATATTCCCATGGTGCGCATCCTGAATCGGGGCGAGCCGGCGCTGAGCTTCACGTTCTTCACGCTGCTGGGCTCGTGCGCGGTGCTGCTGGTCTGGGGCTGGGGCGACATCGCGGCGACCGATTGGATGGCGCTGCCGCCGATTGTGTGGATCACGATCGGCTATACCGCGATCTTCGCGACGGGCGCGACCTCCTTCCTGCTGCAATACGCGTCGCTGCGCCTGCGGGCGGCGAACGTCATGGCCTATACCTATCTCACGCCGTCCTGGGTGATCCTGTGGGGGATCGCCCTGGGAGCGCCGTTGCCGGGGCTCTGGGCCTTGGGCGGGATCGCGCTGACCATCCTGGCGCTGGTGTTGCTGTTCCGCCTGAGCAGCAGTGCGGAACGGCAGCGGCAGGAACCGACTGCGCCGGCGAAAGGTTCATCTCCGGCACGTTGAGGAGGCCGGAAATGAACCAGATCATCTATATCGTCGGACTTGTCGTCATCGTCCTGGCCATCCTGAGCTTCCTCTGAAGCTCAGGCGGCGGGATCGGCGGGGGCGTCCAGCTCCTGTGCCAGGAAGCGTTCGAAGGCGTCCAGATGGACCGGCTCGAACTGGCCGAAGCCCTGCATCCAGACCGATGCCTCGCGCAGGGCGTCGGGCTCGAGCTTGCACCACTTCACCCGGCCGCGCTTTTCCTGGCTGATCAGCCCGGCGGCGGCGAGGATGCCGAGGTGCTTCGAGATCGCGGCAAGCGACATGTCGAAGGGATCGGCCACGTCGGTTACGGCCATGTCGTCCTCGAGCAGCATCGACAGGATGGCGCGCCGCGTCGGGTCGGCGAGGGCGGCGAAAACGGTGTCGAGGCTGGGGCGCATCGGCGGGATATAAGGGCGCCGCCGGCCGTTGGTCAACCTGAAGGTTGAATATGGATCGGCGCGCCGGACGCAGGGGCAGGCGGCGACGTCCAAATTCAGCGCCAGACGAAATCTAGCAAAAACAGACACTTGTCGCGGATTTTTCCGCGGTGCAGCGCGCTTGACTCGGGCGGGTCCTGTTTCTAGTGTCCGCCCGACTTCCGAGGGGCCCCGGTGACATGGCCGACGATCCAGACAAGGCACGCATGCGTGCGCTCGAAGAGCGGATCGCCAAGGCCAAGAAAGCGCAGGAGCCGGCCCCCCGGTCCGAGAGCCATTACTCGCACGGCGAACTCGCCTGGCGGATGGTGATCGAACTGACGGCCGGTCTGATGATCGGTCTTGGCATCGGGTACGGGCTCGACGTGCTGTTCGGCACGCTGCCCGTTTTCCTTGTGCTGTTCGTGCTGCTGGGCTTCGCGGCCGGCGTTAAGACGATGCTGCGCACCGCGAAGTCGGTCCAGCTTGGGCATGATGAGGCGGATCAACCCGCCGACGGGGACGAGAGGAACTGAAACGTGGCGACGGAAGCGGAAACCGGCGGCTTTAACATCCACCCGATGGACCAGTTCATCGTCTCGCCGCTCTTCGGTGACGGCGAGGTGCACTGGTACACGCCGACGAACGTGACGCTCTGGATGGCGATCGGCGTGCTCTGCGTTGTGCTGCTGCTGGTCGTGGGTACCCGCGGCCGCGCCGTGATCCCGTCGCGTCACCAGTCTCTGGCCGAGCTGACCTATGGCTTCGTGCACAAGATGGTCGAGGACGTGACCGGCAAGGAGGGGCTGAAGTACTTCCCCTACATCATGACGCTGTTCATGTTCATCCTGGTCGCCAACTTCCTGGGACTGATCCCCGCCGCCTTCACCGTCACCAGCCACATCGCCGTCACGGCCGTGCTGGCGCTGGCCGTGTTCTTCGGCGTGACGATCCTGGGCTTCGTGCTGCACGGAAAGAAATTCCTGGGCCTGTTCTGGGTGACGTCGGCCCCGCTGGCGCTGCGGCCCATCCTGGCCGTGATCGAGCTGATTTCGTACTTCGTGCGTCCGGTCAGCCACTCCATCCGTCTTGCCGGCAACCTGATGGCCGGCCACGCGGTGATCAAGGTGTTCGCCGGTTTCGCCGTCGTCGCCTGGGTCGCGCCGCTTTCTGTGCTCGCCATCACCGCGATCTACGCGCTCGAACTTCTCGTGGCCTTCATCCAGGCCTACGTCTTCACGATCCTGACCTGCATCTACCTCAAGGATGCGCTCCACCCGAGCCACTGACGGTCACGACAACCAAATCCGCCAATTCCATCGCAAGGAGAGAGTTCTATGGAAGGCAACATCGCTGAACTGGGTCAATTCATCGGCGCTGGCCTGGGTGGCCTCGGCACCGGCATCGCCGCCCTCGGGGTGGGCAACGTGGCCGCGAACTTCCTGTCGGGCGCCCTGCGCAACCCGTCGGCCGCCGGCAGCCAGACCGCGACGCTGTTCATCGGCATCGCCTTCGCCGAAGCGCTCGGGATCTTCTCGTTCCTCGTGGCGCTTCTGCTGATGTTCGCCGTCTGATCCTCCTTGTGATCCTTATGACCGGGCGCGGGTGATAACCTCACCCCGCCCGGTTTCTTCCGAGGTTTCAGGGGGACGACATGGCAACCCAAGACATCACGGTTGTGACTACCGAAGATCTCGCCCACGAGAGCGCGTCGGGTATGCCGCAACTCAACGTCGAGACCTTCCCCAATCAGATCTTCTGGCTTCTGATTGCCCTGGTCGCGATCTACTACATCCTTTCCCGCATCGCGCTGCCCCGCATCGCCGCGGTTCTGGCCGAGCGGCAGGGGACGATCACCAACGATCTGGCCGCCGCGGAAGAGCTGAAGCTTAAGGCGACCGAGGCCGAGAAGGCGTATGACAAGGCGCTGGCCGATGCTCGCGCCGAGGCGCAGCGCATTGCGGCGGAGGCGAAGGCTGAAATCCAGGGCGATCTGGACAAGGCCATCGCGGACGCGGACGCGGAAATCGCCGAACGGTCGGCGGAGTCCGAGAAGCGCATCGCCGAGATCCGCGAAGGCGCCATGCAGAGCGTCGAGATCGTCGCGAAGGACACGGCCGAGGCCATCGTCGCCGCCCTGGGCGGCGCCGCCGATGCGGCCACCGTAAACGCGGCCGTCGACGCCCGTCTGAAAAGAGGTGCGGCATGAGAGTTCTGACCATCGCGCTGACGCTGGCCACCGCCAGCCCCGCGCTGGCCGCGACCGGGCCGTTCTTTTCGCTGGGCAACACGAACTTCGTGGTGCTTCTGGCCTTCCTCGTCTTCATCGGCATCCTGATCTATTTCAAGGTGCCCGGGCGTCTGATGGGCATGCTCGACCAGCGGGCCGAGGGCATCCGTTCGGACCTCGACGAGGCGCGCAAGCTGCGCGAGGAAGCCCAGACGCTTCTGGCCTCGTACGAGCGCAAGCAGGCCGAGGTGAAGGAACAGGCTGACCGCATCGTCGCCAATGCCCGCGAGGATTCGCGGGAAGCGGCCGAGCAGGCCAAGCGCGACCTCAAGGACTCCATCGCCCGCCGGATGCAGGCGGCGGAGGATCAGATCGCCTCGGCCGAGGCAGCGGCCGTGCGCCAGGTGCGCGACCGCGCGGTCGAAATCGCCGTCGCGGCGGCGGGCGAGGTCATTGCCAAGCAGATGAGCGCGCAGAAGGCCAATGCGCTGATCGACGACTCGATCAAGACGGTGCAGGCCAAGCTGCACTGAGCAGACGGCCAAGCGGCAAACATCGAACGGCCCGTGCGACAGCGCGGGCCGTTTTCTTGCGTAACGGGCTCATCGGCCGCCTCCGGCCTCTTCGCGCGGGGCGGGACCGGCAGGGAGCGAGGAGCGCCGGCTCAGCGTCCGATTTCGTTCTGGAAGCGCTGGCGGGCAATCTCTTCGTTGCGATCGGCGCGCTGCTGGTCGAGCAGGGCGCGCTCGATATAGCTCAAGTGCGCCTCCACCGCCGCCCGCGCCCCCGGCGCGTCGCGGGCCTGTAGCGCGTCGTTGATGGCGCGGTGCTGATCGAGCAGCATGTCCCGCGTCGTCCGCTGGCGGAACATGACCTGGCGGTTGTAGAAAACGCCCTCGCGCAGAAGCTCGAACATCGACCGCATCATGTGCAGCATCACGACGTTGTGGCTCGCCTCGACGATGGCGAGGTGGAACTGCGCGTCGAGCCGCGCCTCGTCCGCCGGGTTCCGCCCTGCATGGGCGGTCTCCATCTTCTCACAGATCGTGTTGACGACCTTGAGGTCGGTATTCGATCCCAGCCGCGCCGCACGCTCGACCGCGAGCCCCTCCATGTCGCGGCGGAAGGCGATGTAGTCGAACACCGCTTCCTCGTGGGTCGAGAAAAGCCGGGCCAGCGCGGGCGAGAAGGCCGAGCCCAGAACCTCGGCCACGAAGATGCCGCTGCCGGCGCGCGCGGTCAGCAGGCCGCGGTTCTGCAACTCGGCCACCGCCTCGCGCAGGGAGGGGCGCGAGACGCCCAGCTTCTCGGACAACTCGCGCTCGGACGGCAGGCGCTCTCCCGGCCGCAGGACGCCGCGCAGAATCAAAAGCTCGATCTGCCGCACGACCGAGTTCGACAGTTTCTCGGGCTGGACCTTCTGGAAGGGCATCGCATCACCGTCTGGATTGGTTCGGATATATGACCGGCCCCTCTGCCGGGGCAACAAAAAAGGCCGGGCGACGTGTGCCCGGCCTTCCTCGTTTTTTATGTTGCGGTCAGCGCGTGGGGACGATGATGATCTCGACCCGGCGGTTGAGCTGACGGCCTTCGGCGGTCAGGTTCGACGCGATCGGTTCGTTTTCGCCCGCGCCGATCGCCGCGAGGCGGCGGCCCGACACGCCGTTGGTGGCCAGAATGTTCGTCACGGCCTGCGCCCGGCGCTCCGAGAGCTGCTGGTTGTAGGCGGCCGAGCCGGTATTGTCCGTGTGGCCCACGACGCGCACCACCGAGTTCGGGTAGCGTTGCAGGTTCTGCGCCAGCACGCCGAGATCCGACCGCAGCGTCGGTGCGACGGTGGCGCTGTCGGTGGCGAACAGGATGTCTTGCGGCATACGCACGATCAGGCGGTCGCCCGTATTGACCACGTCGATGGCGCCCGACGAAAAGTCGTCGCGCAGTTCCGCCGCCTGCCGATCGAGCTGGTTGCCGATCGCCGCGCCGACGCCGGCGCCAATTACCGCGCCGATGGCCGCGTTGCGGCGCTCCGAGCTTTCACCTTCGGTCAGTGCGCCGATGGCACCGCCGGCCAGCGCGCCGGCCAGTGCGCCCTGTCCGGTGCGCTGAAGGTCCCCGCCGGGGCCGAAGCGGCTCTGCTCGGCGCAGGCGCCGAGGGTGAGCGTTGCGGCAACGGCGCAGATCAGGGTCTTCTTGGTCGTTCTCATCGTGTCCTCGTTGTTCTGTGACACATCTCCAACGCCGTCATACGCCATAAACGGCGCTTGTGCAGGGGAAATTGTCGTCTCGGCGTGGTGTCGCCGTCACAGTTTCGTCTGCGCGGCCTCGGCCGCAAGCAGCGCGCGTTTGACCGGCAGGCCCCAGTGATAGCCGCCCAGCCCGCCGCTTTTGCGCAGGGCGCGGTGGCAGGGGATCAGCCAGCTGACGGGGTTGCGGCCCACGGCGGTGCCCACGGCGCGCACGGCCTTCGGGCTGCCGATAGCGCGGGCGATTTCGCCGTACGTCGTGACGTGGCCGGTGGGAATGGACAGCAGCGCCTCCCACACCTTGATCTGGAACGGCGCGCCGATGAGGTGCAGGGTCGTCTCGCCGCGGCCCGACACGGCGGCCTCGACATGCGGCCTGACGGCGGTGGCGTCTTCGAGGAACGTCGCGGCAGGCCAGCGCGCGGTCATGTCGGCGTAGGCGGCGGCGTCGCCGGTTTCCTCGGCGAAGGCGAGGCCGCAGAGGCCACGATCCGTGGCCATGGCCAGCATCCGGCCGAAGGGGCCGTCGAACCAGCCGTAGCGGACGGTGAGGCCCGCGCCCTTGCGGGCGAATTCGCCGGGGCTCATCGCTTCCCACCGCAGGAAAAGGTCGTGCAGGCGGCCGCCGCCGGACAGCCCGACCTCGGCAGCGGTGTCGAGTGTCGTGAAGCGTGCATCCAGCAGCCGTTTGGCGTGGCCGAGCGTGAGGTATTGCTGGAAGCGCTTGGGCGACACGCCGGCCCAGCGGCTGAAGATCCGCTGGAAGTGAGCGGGCGAGAGGTTCATCTCGGCCGCGATTTCCTCGAGCGTCAGGTCGCGGCCGTCGTCGCTGTCGATCCGCTCGATCGCGCGGCGCATGAGGCGCCAGTGGTAGGTGTGTTCGGTCGTGGGGGGCTGGTGCAGGGTCATCGGCTTGTCTCCTGCGCTCAGAGGTAGGTGAAGGCGCGCGGCGGCGCGACCCGGATTTTGCGGAAAGGCTGGACGTCGCGCGTGAGGAGTGGCCTTGCGCGGGAACAGCGGCGATCGCAGGGCCTCTGTCGTGAGGGCAGGGCACGACCCCGGGCGGCGGCGAAGAGCCCGCTCATGGGGGCGGTCGCGCGCTGCCCGGCCCGCTGGCCCGGGCGGATGGGCGGATGGGCGGAGGGGACGGCGCTTTTCCTTCCGCATCCACCCTTGCCGGCTTGCAGCCCAGCGGGCATACCGCTGCCGATGGCAAAGCAGCTTCCCTATTCCACCGTCCGCGAGATCTTCGAGCGGTTCCACGCCGCCGAGCCCGAGCCGAAGGGCGAACTCGAGCATACGAATGCCTTCACGCTTGTCGTCGCCGTGGCGCTCTCGGCGCAGGCGACCGATGCCGGCGTCAACAAGGCCACGCGGGCGCTGTTCAAGGTTGCCGACACGCCCGAGAAGATGCTGGAACTGGGCGAGGAGGGGCTGACCGAGTACATCAAGACCATAGGCCTCTACCGCAACAAGGCGAAGAACGTCATCAAGCTGTCGCGCATCCTGGTCGAGGAATACGGCGGCGAGGTGCCGTCGTCGCGCAAGGCGCTGCAATCGCTGCCGGGCGTGGGGCGGAAGACGGCGAACGTCGTGCTGAACATGTGGTGGGGCCATCCGGCGCAGGCGGTGGACACCCACATCTTCCGCGTCGCCAACCGCACCGGCATCGCGCCGGGCAAGGACGTGGACGCGGTCGAACGCGCTATCGAGGACAACATCCCGGCGGAATACCAGCGCCACGCGCATCACTGGCTGATCCTGCACGGGCGCTACACTTGTGTCGCGCGCAAGCCGAAATGCCCGGCCTGCCTGATCCGCGATCTCTGTGCATACGAGGACAAGACGGCATGAAGACATTCCAAGTGGTCGGCATCGGCAACGCGATGGTCGACGTCCTGGCCCATTGCGACGACGCCTTCCTGGCCGACACCGGCATCGAGAAGGGCATCATGCAGCTCATAGACATGGAGCGCGCGGTGGACCTTTACGGCAAGATCGGTCCTGCACAGGAGGTCAGCGGCGGCTCCGCGGCCAACTCCATCGCGGGCATCGCGCATCTGGGCGGGCGCACGGCCTACGTGGGCAAGGTGAAGGACGACCAACTCGGCGCCATCTTCACCCACGACCTGCGGGCACAGGGCGCGACCTATGAGACGGCGTTCGCGCCGAAGGACCATGTGGCCGAGACCGGGCGCTGCATCGTGCTGGTCACGCCCGACGGAGAGCGGTCGATGAGCACGTATCTCGGCGTTACCGAGTTCCTCGAAGAAAGCGACATCGACGAGGCGCAGATGGCGGCGGCCGAGTGGATTTACCTGGAAGGCTACCGCTTCGACGGGCCCGAAAGCCACGCCGCCTTCGCCAAGGCAATCGCGGCGGCGAAAGGAGCGGGCGGCAAGGTATCGCTGACGCTCAGCGACCCGTTCTGCGTCGAGCGGCACCGCGACGCCTTCCGCCGGATGATTGCGGAGGACGTGGACCTGCTGTTCGCCAACCGCGCCGAGATCCTGTCGATGTACCAGACCGGGGATTTCGAGGAGGCGCTGAGCCGCGCCGCGGCCGAGGTGGAGTTCGTCGCCTGTACCGAAAGCGAGAAGGGCGCGCACATCATCACCGCGGGAGAGCGAGTGCATGTCCCGGCGGTTCCAACGAAGGTGCACGACGCCACCGGCGCGGGCGACCTGTTCGCTGGCGCGTTCCTGTGGGGGCTGAGCGAAGGGCACGGTCCCGAGATCGCCGGCCGCATGGGCTGCGTCGCGGCAAGCGAGGTGATCAGCCACATCGGTGCGCGGCCCGAGGCCGACCTGAAGGCGCTGTTCCAGAAACACGGGCTGCTCTGACCCGATGCTCGACGATCTGAGGCTGCGCGGGTTCGACATCGCGGTGTCGAACCACGCCGAGGCGATTCTGTCGGTGGACTTCCCGCGCGAGGTGGCCGAACTGGCCGAGGCGCTGACCGCGTTCAGCCTGAGCGCGGGGGAACTCATCGCCTCGGGCGGGGGCGAGGCGCCGTCGACCCAGCGCCTGCGCCGGCGGCTGACGCAGGCGGGATGGACCAAGCACGTGTTCCGCACCGAGACCAAGATCGACGGCAAGGTGCGCCAGGCCCAGAGTCACGAGATCGATCACGTGCGGCGGGCGGTGAAGGGGACGCTCGCGCTCGAGATCGAGTGGAATAACAAGGACCCGTTCTTCGACCGGGATCTCGAGAACTTCCAGCGGCTTCACGCGCAGTCGGCCATCAGCCTGGGCATTGTGGTCACGCGCGGCTCGGCGTTGCAGTCGGGGCTGTTCGACCTGGTCCGCGACTTCGTGACCGAGCAGGGGATCACGGGCGAGAAAGACGTGACGGCGCACGGCATGAAGGACCGCACCCAACGCCAACGGGAAAAGGTGGCGAAGTCCGTCGCGCGGGGCATGCCCTTCGCCGACGCCTTCGCGCGCCAGTTCGTGTCGGACAAGTTCGGGCAGGCGACGACGCACTGGGCCAAGCTCGAGGACCGCGTGAAGCGGGGCGTGGGCAACCCGTGCCCGCTGTTGCTGGTGGGGCTGCCGGCGGCGGCGATCACCGATACGCCGCCGGCCGAGCCGAAGGACGGGCTTCTGTTCTAGCTCACTCGGCCGCGACAGAGCCCGAGTTGTAGCCGTAGGTCTTCCAGCTGGGCTTGTAATCGGCGTCGGCCTGGTTGCCCCAGACGGTCCAGCCCTCGCGCACGCCGCGGCCGAACAGTTCGAGGTATGGGCCCCACGAGCAGCTTTCGATCAGCTCGTACTGTTCGTCCGGCTTGCGGGAGTGTTCGCGCTTGCGGGTCTGGATCATGTTGACCTGTCGCCGGCCCGCGGCCTCGGTCCGGGCGTTCTTGCCGCGGGTGCCGAACAGCAGAAGCTCGGTCACGTTGCGGAAATAGAAGCCTACGCCGCGCCCGTCCGAGCCGCCGTCCTTGCGGATCTTGTGCCAGACGATGTTCGACTTGTACTCGAACCCCCAGGCCTGCATCACCCGCAGCCCGTCGGGCAGCAGGGCGTTCGGCACCCACAGGTAGCAATGCGCGCGGTTCTGCATGTGCTCGGCCACTGGCAGGGCGCAGATGTCGTCGGTCGTCAGCGTCGGGTAACGCGACAGGCGCTTATGCTCGGGCGCCACCTTTCCGGTGCGGTTGACGAAGCGCCACGGCGGGTCTGCCATGACGCAGCCGAAGCTGTCACCGCCCAGGAAGGCGCGGAGGTCTTGTACGGGCGATGAATCCATAGCCGACATATTGTAGGCCCCTGCGCCGTGGCTCAACTGGAACAATGGGCGAACAGCATTATGGGCGCAGGGCCTTCGGGTCAACCTCCAGCGCTCGCGATATCGCGCCGCGACAGCCGGTCGCGGACGAGAGCCGCAAGCGCCGTCCTCCGCCCCTCGTCCCCGTCGCTGTCGGCGAGCCGCCGGGCAGCCTCGGTCAGCACGGGATCCCGGGCCGACCGACCAAGTCCGGCAAGGAAGGCTGCGGTGTAGCCGGTCATTCGGGTGTCGCGGACCGACAGAAGATTGGCGGCATGGGACAGGTCGTCGTGCAGCGCGTCGGCGTCCGGCCGCACCTCGGCCTGCGGCGCGGGACGGGGGGCGTTCGGCCGCGCCTCGGGCGGCAGGTGCGACAGGACCGCCTGCTGGAACGCGGCAAGGCTGCCGAAGGGCTTCTCGAGAAACGTGTCGGCCCCGGCGGCCAGGGCCACGTCGCGCCGCTCGGGGTCGCCGGAGGTCGCCAGCAGTGCGTGCACCCGGGGCCGGGCGGCGTGCAGATCGCGCAGCAGCAGTGCGCCCGAGCCGTCGGGCAGGCCCAAATCGACGACCGCGACCGAGGGGCGATAGGTGGCCAGATGCCGCTGCGCCGCGCCCAGCGAAGCCGCCCGGCGCACCCGCGCCCCACTCTTCAGGCACATGAGGCGCAGCGCTTCCCCCGCGTAGCGGGAATCCTCGACCACCAGCACGGTCTGGCCGAAGAGCGGCCGTTCGGGGCTGGGACGGACCGAAACGAAGTCGGGCAGGGGCTGGGTCATCGTGTCCTCCATTCTGGCGTGTCCTCCGATTTGGAGGGCGAGTCGGTGAAGGGCGCGTTAACTCTGCGGCGCGCGGCCGAGTGCGGCTTCGCGTCGCTTGCGGCGTGCCGCCCGCGCGGCCATAACCGCCCTGCTGACAAGGAGCCGCCCATGATCGGACGCCTGAACCACGTGGCCATCGCCGTTCCCGACCTCGACGCCGCGGCGGCGCAGTACCGCGACACGCTCGGCGCCTCCGTCGGCGCCCCGCAGGACGAGCCGGACCACGGCGTAACGGTCGTCTTCATCGAGCTTCCGAACACGAAGATCGAGCTTCTGTATCCGCTGGGCGACAGTTCGCCCATCGCCGGTTTCCTGGAAAAGAACCCGGCCGGCGGGATTCATCACATGTGCTACGAGGTCGACGATATCCTGGCGGCCCGCGACCGGCTGAAGGCCGAGGGCGCGCGGGTGCTGGGCGGCGGCGAGCCGAAGATCGGCGCGCACGGAAAGCCCGTGCTGTTCCTGCACCCCAAGGATTTCAACGGCTGCCTGATCGAGCTCGAGCAGGTCTGAGCCCCGGCGCGGAGCCCCGCGCCGCCGCATGACGTCCCGGTCTCGGCCGGGTAGGAGGTTAACGACATGTCCATCACCTCGGCCATCGTGCTTTATGCCGTGATCTGGTTCATGACGCTTTTTGTGGCGCTGCCGGTGCGGCTGCGCACGCAGGGTGACGAGAACGAGATCGTGCCGGGCACCCATGCGGGCGCGCCGGCAAATCTTCAGATGAAGCGCAAGGCGCTGTGGGTCACCGGCATCAGCTTCGTGCTGTGGATCTTGATCGCCGGCATCATCCTGTCGGGCTGGATCACCGTGCGCGATTTCGACTGGTTCGGCCGGATGGACCCGATTCCAACAAGTGGAACAGGTGGGTGAACACCGCCGCACCCAGCACGGGCACGGTCAGGTTCACGACCGGGATGGTCAGCGGCAACGCCATCAGCGTGCCGGCCAGCCAGATCGTGCCGCCGTGCCGCCGGCGCGCGGCGCGGGCGCCCTGGCGGCCAAGCCGGCGGATCGCCACCATCTGGAAGTACTCCCGTCCAAGAAGGAAGCCGTTGACCGCCCAGAACACGAACGGTGCGGCGGGCGCGACCAGCAGGTAGACGATCAGGCCGGCGAGGTTCACGCCCACAACCAGGGCGAGGAACCCGGCCGCATCGGCGATCTGCGTCGACCACGCGATGCGGTCGGCGGGCGGCAGGTGCGGGTAATGCTTCGCCTCGACCGCGTCGGCCACGTCGTCCAGGAAGAACCCGGTGAAGACCGAGGCGACCGGCACCATCAGCACCACCGACAGCACCAGCACCAGCAGGATACCGGCGACCGACGCGGCGTCGTCCACCCACGCGATCTCGCCGATCCAGGGCAGCGACATCGTCTCGGGCAGAAGCCAGCCGATGCCGGTCACGGTCAGCCAGCCCAGCCCGGCCAACAGCAGGACGGTCAGGCCGAGCCCCAGGATCAGCACCCGGCGGAAGGTCGAGTCGCCGATCTGCCCCAGCGCGCGGGAGAGGGCCGTCAGGATCATGCGTCGACCCAGGTGGTCAGCGCGTCGATGTCGGGGCGCGGACGCTCGGGCGGGGCGAACTTCTCGGTCCCGATATGGATCAGGCCGGCGACCCATTCCTGCGGGGCGAGGCCGAGCCCCTCTTCCACGAAGGCGCGATCGTGCGAGGCCCAGCCGGTCAGCCAGTTCGCGCCCCAGCCCGCCGCGAGCGCGGCGTTGAGAAGCTGAAGGCAGGCCGCCCCGGCCGACAGCGTCTGCTCGATCTCGGGGATCTTGTCCGACGGCCTGGGGCTTGCCACAACGACCACCGCGAGGTCGCCGTCGGCGTACTGGGTGCGCTGCTTGGCGATGTCCTCGGGAGTCTTGCCCAAGCGCGCGCCGCGGGTTTCGACCATCTCCGCCAGGCGGACGAGGGCGGGCTTTTGCAGCACGATGAAGCGCCACGGCTCGAGCTTGCCGTGATCCGGCGTACGGCCGGCGGCGGTCAGAAGCGGGCGCAGCTGGTCGCGATCCGGCACCGGCGTCGTCAGCGTCTTGGCGGGGCGGGAGCGGCGGGCGAGCAGGAAGTCGAGCGCGGGCTGATTGGCGTCGGGCATGGGGTCTCCGAAGTGCATTTATAGTGAGGCCGGGGGCTGTCTGCCCCCGGACCCCCGAGGATATTTCTTGACCGAAGATGATCTAGGCGTGGAGCCGTGCGAGGTCGTCGATCCAGCCGTCGAGGAAGGCATCGAAGGCCGGGCCGGGCTGGCGCGCGGCATAGACCGCCGCCTGCGGGTCGGGAGCCTCGACGGCGCTGCCCGAAAGCTCGGCGATGACGGCGTGGCCGCAGAAGGGCACGTACATCTCGGAATAGCCGCCCTCGTGCGTCATGACGAGGCGGCCGTCGCACAGGTCGTCGGCCATCTGCATGGTGCGGCGCGTGAGCTCCCGGAAGGTCCCGGCGGTGCAGAGCATGCGGCCCAGCGGGTCGATCAGGGCGGCGTCGAAGCCGCAGGCGACCACGATGGCGTCGGGGCGGAAGCGGGAGAGGGCTGGGGCGACGATGCGGTCGAAGGCGGCGAGATAGCCGGTGTGGCCGGTGCCGGCGGGCAGCGGGATGTTGACGTTGAAGCCTTCGCCCTTGCCCTCTCCGCGCGCCGAGGCATCGCCGGTGTTGGTGGGATAGTTCCGCTCCTGGTGGAGCGAGATCGTCAGCACGTCGTCGCGGCCGTAGAAGATCGCCTCGGTCCCGTTGCCGTGGTGCACGTCCCAGTCGATGACGGCGATGCGCGCGGCGCGGGTCTCGGCGAGCGCGGCCTCGACGGCGACGGCGATGTTGGCAAGCAGGCAGAAGCCGTTCTGCCACTCGGGCAGGCAGTGGTGGCCGGGCGGGCGCGACAGGGCATAGGCGTTCTTCACCTCGCCCTTCAGCACCGCCTGCAGCGCGGTCTGCGCCAACCCGGCCGAGCGCGCCGCGATCTCGAACCCGCCAGGCAGGAACGGCGCCGAGCTGCCGAGTTCGCCGCCCTTTTCGTCGGACATTGCCTTGAAGGTTTCGAGGAAGGACAACGGGTGCACGCGTTCGAGGTCGACCCAGCTTGATTCGGGAGCCGAGCGGACGTCGAGTTCCTGCGTCAGGCCGGTGACGTCCATCAGGGACTTCAGGCGGCGCTTGGTCTCGGGCGCCTCGGGCAGACCGCCGAAGGTCGGCTGCACCAGCCCACCGGCGGGCACGGTGAAGGCATAATTGCCGCCGCCGTGCCAGAAACAGCGTTCGTCCCAAAAAAATCCCGTGGTCATGCGCGCCTCCGTCGTGTCGGGTGGGAACCTGACCCGAGGCCGGGGGAGTGTCCAGAGGAGGAAGCATGGCTGATCTGAGCGAGCAGGCCCGCCCCGGCGCCGAGATCGTCGTGAGGGTGACGCCGAAGGCGTCGCGCGACGCGGTGGAGGTGGATGCGGGTGGGGTGCTGCGCATCCGCGTGACCGTCGCGCCCGAGGGCGGGAAGGCCAACGCGGCGGTGCAGAAGCTTCTGGCGCGGGCGCTGGGCGTCCCGAAGTCGCGCCTGACGCTGGTGCGCGGTGCCAAGGCGCGGGACAAGGTGTTCCGCGTCGAGGACTAGTCGCCGCCGATTTGCAGCCGATATGCGCCCTCGGGCAGGTCGAGCGCGGCGGCCAGGTCGCGCAGCTGCGACATCGACAGCGTGACCGTCTGTACCCGGTCGGTGCGCGTGTCGAGCTGCTCGACGGTGACGCAATCCTCGAAGGCGTGGATGGTGATGTCTTCCTGGCGGTGGACGGCGGCCTCGTCCACCAGCGTCACCACGGTCGCGTCGAAGTCGTGTTCGATCGTAAACATGCGATCCACCCTACGCCGGCCACGCGCCGGCGCAAGCGGCAGGAACCCGCACCGGGGCAGGGCGTTGCCGCGGGCGGAGGGCGGATGCTGGAGTGGATCAGGCAAAACTACGAGATCGTGCAGGTCGCCGTGGGCGTGGTGACCGTGTTCGTCTGGGTCGCTTACCTTCAACTCCTGCTGATCTCGTTCCGCCGGCAGCGGCGGCCGATGATCCTGATCAATTGCGGCGCGGGCGAGGGTGTGCGGGCGCGGTGCTTCATCTCGAACCTTGGAATGGAGCCGGTGTATCTGCTGGACGTGACGATCCGCGTCGAGACGTGTGAGGGCTTCGAGACGGCGGCGATCACCGACCGAAATCCAGAGCTGGAGGGCGAGGTGTCGCGCCCGGCGGACGCCACGCACCAAGGGCCGCTCGAGACGGGCAACATTCTCGACATCGGCAGCTTCGAGACGCTGGTCGAGCGTGCCATCGGTGACGAGGAGGGCGTGCACTGGGAGGACGTGGTGCGGCTGGAGTTGACCGCCATCATTGCCACGGCCGCGGACAACCGCCTTGGCGGAGCGCGCCGGAGCTTCGCCATCGAGGAGGGCGATCCCTACCGGCTGGTCGCCGAGAGCCTGACCGCAAGTCAGATCCGCAGCCGCGCCGACCGGCGGCGCATCACCCGTTGGCTGGAGGAGCGGCGGCGCGGCGTCGCGCGTTACAGCGAATGACGGCGCATCCTGCGCCTGTGCAGGGCGAAGAGTGCGGGGGCGGCGATCCGCTCGTAGAGCCAGCCCGCGAAAGGACGGACGCCGCGGCGGTCGACTGCGCAGGCGAGCCAGCGGTACCGCGGCATCGCTTCCCACAGCCGCAGGAACGCGTCGAGCCCGGCATGAAGTTGTCCGTCGCGCACCACGTAGAGCCGCCGCGCCGCCGTCTCCCGCGTCAGGCCGTGGCGGGTCAGGTCCGTCTCGTGCAAGTCGGTGAATCCGATGGGCAGGCCGCGCGCATGCGCGTGCCGGCGATAGGCCGTGATCTCGGCCGAGCAGATGGGGCAGCGCCCGTTGTAGATGACGTCGAGCCGTTCCGTCATGCGCCGCGACGTAGCGGCGGCATGCCGGGCGGACAGGCCCGGGCGCTTGCGGCTGGTCGCCGCAGGCGGGGACGCTATGGTGACATTGAGGACGAGCAGGAGAAACACACATGCGCGCACTGATCCTGACCCTTGCTCTGGCGCTTTCGGGCTGCGCCGTCGCTCCGACTGCGCCGGTGCCTGTCCCCGAGACCCGGACGGCCCCGTCAGCCGTGCCGGCGCCGCGGATGAACCCGGACGTCGCGGCGCGGAACTTCGTGAACGTCGTGCAGCGGGTCGAGCCGGTGGCCGAAGACATATGCCGGGCCGAAACGCGCGGCGTGAACTGCGACTTCGCCGTGGTCGTGGACGACCGGCAGGGGCTGCCGCCCAATGCGTTCCAGACCATCGGCCCGACCGGGCGGCCGATCATCGGCTTCACGCTGTCGCTCATCGCCGAGGCGCGTAATGCCGACGAACTCGCCTTCGTGCTGGGGCATGAGGCCGCGCACCATATTGCCGGACATTTGGACCGCCAGCGTCAGTCCGCGCTGACCGGCGCCATGCTGGCCGGTGCGCTGGCGACGCTGGGCGGGGCCGACGTCGCCACGGTCGAGAACGCGCAGAGCTTCGGGGCCGAGGTCGGCGCGCGGCGGTACTCCAAGGGCTTCGAGCTCGAGGCCGATCGGCTTGGCACGGCCATCGCGGCGTATGCGGGATACGATCCGCTCCGGGGGGCCGAGTATTTTACTCGCTCGCCCGACCCGGGCAACGTCTTCCTGGGCACGCACCCGCCAAATGCGGACCGCATCGCCACGGTGCGGGCGGCGGCGGCGCGGCTTTAAGGCCGTGCGGCGCGCATGGCGCAACACATCGCCGGCCGGGGCGCGATTGTTTCCGCAGTGACAGCGGTTTCCCGCGTGCCGGGCCGGCTTTCGCCCCACGTCGTTGTCAACGCCGGGCGCTCGGGCCAAGCATGCCCTGAGCGGAAGCATAGGATCATCACCTGCCTCCGCGGCCGCAGAAGGGGCGAGCGATGGAGATCGAGATTCGCGGCGACCGCATCGGGACGTATGCGGATGCGCGTCTGAACGGGACACAGCCGCCGCGCGCGATCCTCACGCTGCGCGGGGTCAAGCCGCTGGGTGCCCGCACCCAGACCTTCCGGCTTGACCCGGCAGACAGCGCCGCGGGTCACCCGCTCTATCGTCTGCGCGCCACCAACGGCGCGATGCTCGCCCGCGATCTCGCTCCCAGGACCGACCTGCCCGAAGGGCTGGGCGTTGGGACCACGCACGTTCTGCTGGAGAACGGGGAGGGGACGCGCATCGTCGTGGAACTCGACGGTCTTGCCGAAGGCGAAAGCCGGCGCGTCTATGCGCAGGAGCCGGACCGCCGCGAGCGACGGCGCGATCTTGACGAGGCCGAGCCGCCGGGCGGTGCCGCCTGCTTCGCCGCCGGGACGCGCGTGACCGGTCGGCTCGGGCGGCAGAGAATTGAGGATCTGCGCCCGGGCGACCCGGTCTGGACACTGGACCGGGGGCTTCAGCCGGTGCGCTGGATCGGCCGACAGACCGTCGCCTTCGGACCCGAGACCGAGTATCTGCGCCCGGTGCGCATCGCGCCCGGGGCACTGGGCGCCGGCGCGCCCGCGCGCGAGGTGGTGCTTGCCCCGCATCACCGGGTGCTGGTGACCGGCTGGCGGGCCGAGTTGTTCTTCGGCATGGAGGAAATCCTGGTGCCGGCCCGGGCCTTGACCGGGGCCGAGGGCGTGACGCGAGACACCGCCGCACCGCATGTCAGCTACGTGGGTCTCGTCTTCGAGCAGCACGAGATCCTCGAGGTCGGCGGCCTGCTTTGTGAGAGCCTCCATCTCGATTCGCTGCGGGTCGAGGCGTTGACCGACGCCGAACGCTCGGACCTCTTCACCGTGTTCCCGCAGCTTCGGCTGTTCAGGTCGGCCGTCACGTGCGGCCCCGTTCGTCCCACCGCCGCGCTGGGAGAGGGGCAGATCGGCTTCGGCTGAGCACGCTTGATTCAGATCATGTCCGGCCCGGCGCCTCTGCCTCACTCTGACCGTAACGGCAGAGACGAGGAGGAGCCGTCATGCTCGGTATGTCACGCTACGACCGCCACGCGATGCTCGTGAACCGCATGGCCGACACGGCCGGCGTCGACTTGGGTGAGGCGCTGCAACGCGGTCGGATTACGCCTGACGATCTTTCGGATCTCGTGTTCAGCTGTGTCGCCTGTCGTGACGCCGATGCCTGCCCGAAATGGCTGGACGACCATGCGGGGCGGACCGTGCCAGCGCCCGGCTTCTGCCGCAACAAACCCTGGTTCGAGGCCCGCCGCGCCGAAGTGGTCGCGGATGCCCCGAGAGATCACGGAGAAGAAAGATGAGCCTGTTCGAGAAGATCGACCGCCACGTGTCGCTGATGCACGGAATGGCCGAGCGCTGTGACGCCGACCTGAGCGCGATGGTCGAGCGTCCGCGCGGTGCCGAGATTTATCGCGCCGCCGTGCTGCGCTGCACCGGCTGCCGCTGCCCGGGTGCCTGCGCCCACTGGCAGGCCGAGCACGAGACCGCGGAGGCCGCGCCCGCCTTCTGTCGCAACCGCGAGCTGTTCGCGGAGCTGGCCTGAGGCGCGGGAAATGGCAGACGTGTCTGCTCGGCGGGGCTAAAGTGCCCGCGAGAGCCTGCTGGAAGGGGGGCGCGATGAAGCGTCCGCATGTTTACTTGGCGTCCATCCTGGCGCTGGCCGCCTGTGCGGCGGCCGAAGCGCCTTCGCCGCTTGCGGTCGGCGAGCCGTACCGAGAGCCGGTTGACCAGTGCCGGTGGGTGACGGAGAGGGCGGCGCTCGATGCGTACGCGCGGCCTGAGGCCGACCTCGTCGCCTGTCCGGCAGACTATGACGGCATCGGCATCTTCGTGATGGACGTCAACGCGCGGCCGGTGGGACGGTGGGGCGCATGGCAGTTGTTCGAGGTGCCGCATCCCTGAACAGGAACCGCCGCGCATTCGGGTGGGTTGCAGCCCCGTGACCCAAGGAGGCTCGCATGCTCCGCTTCGTCCTGCCCGCGCTCGTCCTGCCCGCCCTGACGGTGGCCCTGGACTTGCCTGACCTGCCCGACACGCTCGAGACACCTGAAGAACTGGGCGCGGCGGCCGAGACACTGGCCGGGACGGCGGCGGATCGAGTGCTGGTGGCCGGCTTGATCGGAAGCGAGCTCGCCGGTCCCTCGGGCAAGGCGCTGGGCACGGTCGAGAACCTGGTCATGCTGCCCGGCGGTCGCATCGTGGCGGCGCTGGTCGAGATGCCGGACGGTACGCGCATCGCCGTGCCGTTCCAGGCGGTGAAGATCGCCGGCGCGGCCGAGACGGCCCGCGCATCCGTCCCGTTCGATGCCGAGGAACTGCGCGACCTGCCCGCGCTCGCGGACTTGGCGACGGCGCTGGATGGCTGACCCGTCGGCGCGGACCCTGACGATCGAGGAACGGCCCGAGATCCCGCGCGACGGTCTGATCCTGGGCTATGGCGCGATGGTGCCTCTGGCGCTGGGCGCGGTGGCGATCTGGATCGCGCCGGAGCGGTGGGCCGACCTGGCGCTGTGGCTGACCATGGCTTGGGGCGCGGCGATCCTTCTGTTCCTGTCCGGCGTCCGTCGGGGGCTGAGCTTCCGGACCGAAGGCGGGCCGCAGCCTGCGCAATTCGTCGCCACCTTCTGGCTGTTCGGCGCGGGACTTGTGTCGCTGCTTCTGCCGCCGCTCTGGGCGCTTACGCTGCAATTGGCGGGTTACGTGTTCCTGCTGCTGGCCGACCCGCCCGCGGCGCGCCGGGGCGAGGCGCCGATTTACTTCGTGCGGCTGCGGCGCCCGCAGATGTCCATCGCCGTCGCCGCGCTGGCTGCGGCCATCGCCGGAATGGTGGCCTAGCCGGTCTCCTGCTCGAGCCAGCTTAGAGTGCCCGGCTCGGCCTCGACCCGCTGCCAGGTGATGGCGGGCAGGTCATACGGGTGCAACTCGCCGATCAGATCGCAAAGCGCGGTGGCGCGGGTTTCGACGCTTTTCAGGCTCAGCATCTGCTCGGTGTCTTCTTCGACCGCGCCCTCCCAGCAGAACACGCTGGTGAGCGGGCCCCAGATATTGGCGCAGGCGGCGAGCTTCCGTTCGACCGCCGCGCGCGCGATGGCAAGCGCGGTGTCACGGTCGGGGCAGGCGACGTGCATGTCGATGGCTTGGGTCATGCTGCGAAGGTAGCGCCACTGGCGCCGCCCGGCCAGATCAGACGCGGCGGCCCCAGAGGTCGTATTCCCCGGCCTCGTCCACCTCGACCGTCACGATGTCGCCCGGCTTCAGGTCCTCGTGCCCTTCGTCGATGAACAGGCATCCGTCGATCTCGGGGGCGTCGGCCTTGGTGCGGCAGGTGGCGGCGTCGTCCTCGACCTCGTCGACGATGACCTCAATCCGCTGGCCGACCTTGGCGGCGAGCTTCGCTTCCGAGATCGCCTGCGCCTTCTCCATGAACCGCTCCCACCGGTCCTGCTTGACCTCTTCGGGCACGTGGCCGGGCAGTGCGTTCGAGCGGGCGCCGGCGACGTTCTCGTACTTGAAGCAGCCCACGCGGTCGAGTTGCGCTTCGTCCAGCCAGTCGAGCAGCGTCTGGAACTCGGCCGCGGTTTCGCCGGGATAGCCGACGATGAAGGTCGAGCGCAGCGTCAGGTCCGGGCAGACCGCGCGCCAGGCGGCGATCTCGTCCAGCGTCCTCGACCCGGCGACCGGCCGCGCCATGCGCTTGAGCGTGTCGGGGTGGGCGTGCTGGAACGGGATGTCGAGGTAGGGCAGGACCAGTCCCTCGGCCATCAGCGGGATCAATTCGCGGACATGCGGATAGGGATAGACGTAGTGCATCCGCACCCATGCGCCAAGCTGGCCCAGTTCCTTCGCGAGGTCGAGGATCGGGAACTGGGCACGCTCGCCCCGCGGCCAGTCGGTGCCGTAGGCGCTGGTATCCTGGCTGATCACCAGAAGCTCCTTCACCCCGGCCTCGACCAGCTTCTCGGCCTCGCGCACCACCGCCTTCTGCGGCCGGGACGCAAGCTTCCCGCGCATGTCGGGAATGATGCAGAAGCGGCACTTGTGATTACAGCCCTCGGAGATCTTGAGGTAGCTGAAATGTCGCGGCGTCAGCGAGACACCCGAGGCCGGCAGCAGGTCCACGAACGGGTCCGGCGCGGGCGGCACGGCCGAATGCACGGCGTCGAGCACCTGTTCGTATTGGTGCGGCCCGGTCACGGCCAGCACCTTGGGATGCGTGCCGGTGATGTACTCGGGCTCCGCCCCCAGGCAGCCGGTGACGATAACGCGTCCGTTCTCGGCCAGCGCCTCTCCGATGGCGTCGAGGCTTTCGGCCTTGGCCGAGTCGAGGAACCCGCAGGTATTCACGATCACCGCGTCCGCGCCGGTGTAATCGGGCGAGATGCCGTAACCTTCGGCCCTGAGCCGCGTGAGGATGCGTTCACTGTCCACCAGCGCCTTTGGGCAGCCGAGGGAGACCATGCCGATTGTCGGCTGGCCGTCGCGGCGCGTCTCGGTGATGCGCGCGCGGGAAAGGTCGGGGCGGAGGTCTGGCGGGTTCATGGACATGCGCCGCCATGTAGGCGATGCCGCGCCCCTGCGGAAGGGGGCACGCGCGCGCACGCACGAAGGCGTCAGCGGCCGGGCGGCTGCATGAGCGGCGCTGCGCTGCGCAGGGCCGGTCCATGCACTTTTGACGATGCCTTGACGTTCGGCGGTGCCGCCCTTGCAGCGATCCTGACGGTACATTGACGGCCGTGGGCGACATTCGGGCACCCCCAACGTCGAGCCGAGGATCCTAGCCATGCCTGTTCATGCCCGCCCCGCGACGACAGCCTCCCGCCCGCGCCGGCCAGGAGGGGTCGGCGCCATCCTTCGATGCGTCCTGCACTGGCTCATCGCACGCAACCGCGCCTACCGCGACTCCTGCCACCTGCGCGACATGCCCGATCACCGCCTGCGCGATATCGGGCTGAGCCGCAGGGATGTCGACACCGCAATCCTGCGCCGCTACCCCATCCGCCCCATGAACCGGAGCCCGCATGGCGGCGAGTTGTGGTGACGCGCATGCGGAAACCGGCGGCCACGCAGGGCGACCGCCGGTGAAAGAAACGCGATGAAAGTCGGCGTCAGCGCCGGCGGTCGCGGCGCGAGCTCATGGGCTGGAAGGCGACGCCGACATGCGCTTCGCAATACGGCTTGCCCGGCTGCACGGCGAGGCCGCAGAACCAGAAATCCTCGGTTGCCGGGTCGCCGACAGGCCATTTGCAGGTCCGTTCGGTCAGTTCCATCAGTCCGATCTTGCGCGCGCTCTTCTCGACCTCGCGCACCGAGGCCAGCGCCTCGGGGCTGATCTCGTTCGCGGACGGCTGCGGCGGCAGGGGCTGGCCCGCCGGGATGATGGGTTTTCGCGCCGGGGTCGGCGCGGGCGCGGCGGCGCGCGCCTCGGGCTTTTCGGATGCCACTTCGGGGGTCTCCACTTTCGTCTCCTGGACCGGCGCGGGTGCGGGTTCCGGTTCGGCCGCGGGGGCGGCCTCGGGTTTGGCGGCCTTCGAGGGCGCGGCCCCGACGCGGTTCGACAGACCCAGGCGATGAACCTTTCCGATCACCGCGTTCCGCGTCACACCGCCCAGTTCCTTGGCGATCTGGCTGGCGGACTGTCCCTCGTTCCACATCCGTTTCAGAAGCTCAACGCGCTCGTCGGTCCAGGACATCGGCTTTCCTTGACGTTATGAAGCCGGGGCCCCGTCGGACGCTCCCGGCTTGAGAATTCCTGCGAGCCCCTATTCTAGTCACGCCTGACGCGGTTACAAGGACCGCCCGAGTCGCGAAGAGGTAAGGCATGGCAGATACGGCGGAAATGGGTGAACGGCGCTTCGGGCGCTGGAACGCGATGGGGCTTTACACCCTGGCCGAGCGCGAGGTGAAGCGCTTTCTCGCGGTTTGGACGCAGACGCTGCTGGCGCCGCTTATCACGGCGGGACTGTTCCTGACGGTGTTTGCGCTGGCCATCGGCCCGACCCGGGGCGAAGTCATGGGCGTGCCGTTCGTGGTGTTCCTGGCGCCGGGCATCCTGATGATGACGGTGATCCAGAACGCTTTCGCCAACACGTCGTCGTCGATCATGATCTCGAAGGTGCAGGGCAACATCGTCGACACGCTGATGCCGCCGCTGTCGCCGCTGGAACTTGTGATCGGGTACATGGCCGGCGCCGTGGGCCGCGGCCTGTTCGTGGCCTGCGCCATCTGGGTGCTGGTCGCGGTGACGGTCGGCGTGGGCCTGCCGCATCCGTTCTGGGCGCTGACCTTCGTCATCCTCGGCTCGGCGTTCCTGGGCGGACTGGGTGTCGTCGCGGCAATCTTTTCCAGCAAGTTCGACCAGATGGCGGCGATCACCAACTTCATCATCACGCCGCTCAGTTTCCTCTCGGGCACGTTCTACTCGATCGAGACGCTGCCGCCGGCGATGTACTGGCTTACGCACCTCAACCCGGTCTTCTATCTCATCGACGGGGTGCGGTACGGCCTGATCGGCCATTCCGACAGCTCGCCCTGGCTGGGGCTCCTGGTGTGCCTGTTTTCCACCGGGCTCGTGCTGGCGCTCTGCTGGTACTGGTTCCGCAAGGGCTATCGCCTAAAGGCCTGACCACGCGGGCCGGGGCGCATCGCGTCCCGGCCGCCGCTGGACAAGCGCCGCCCGCCGGTATAGCGCATCCGGCATGAGCACCGTCCGCATCTCCGCCGACCTCCGACGCCGACGCATCCGCGCCTGACGTCCCGCTCCGCGTGCGATGCACGCCTCTTCCACATCACATGACGTTGACTTGCCCGGGTGCGTGGGGCACCTCTTGGGCTTCCTGATCCGAGGACCTGCCGATGATCCCGTCGATCCTGCCGACCTATAACCGTGCGCCGCTTTCGTTCGTGAAGGGCGAAGGCACGTGGCTGATCGAGCAGGACGGTCGACGCTTCCTCGACCTCGGCGCGGGCATCGCCGTGAACGCGCTGGGCCATGCCCATCCTGCGCTGGTCGAGGCCCTGACGACGCAGGCGCAGGCGCTCTGGCATACGTCGAACCTCTACGACATCCCGGCGCAAAGAAAGCTCGCCGACGCGCTGGTCGAAAAGACCTTCGCCGACACCGTGTTCTTCACCAACTCGGGCACCGAATCCTGCGAACTCGCGGTGAAGATGGCCCGCAAGTACCACTACGAGAAGGGCAGCCCCGACCGCACCGACATCGTCACCTTCGAGGGCAGCTTCCATGGCCGCTCCTCGGCCGGCATCGCCGCCGCCGGGGGCGAGAAGATGACAAAGGGCTTCGGCCCGCTCCTGCCCGGCTTCGTCCACGTGCCCTGGGGCGATCACGAGGCGTTCCACGCCGCGATCACCGACACCGTCGGTGCCATCCTCATCGAGCCTGTGCAGGGCGAGGGCGGCATCCGTCCGCTGCCCGACCAGTGCCTGAAGGGCCTGCGCGACCTGTGCGATGAGAAGGGCATCCTGCTGATCCTCGACGAGGTGCAGTGCGGCATGGGGCGGACCGGCAAGCTCTTCGCACACGAATGGGCGGGGGTGGAGCCCGACATCATGATGATCGCCAAGGGCATCGGCGGGGGTTTCCCGCTGGGCGCGGTGCTCGCCACCGAGGACGCCGCCCGCGGCATGACGGCCGGCACCCACGGCTCCACCTACGGCGGCAATCCGCTGGCCTGCGCCGTGGGCGCGAAGGTGATGGAGACCGTCGCCGACGACGCCTTCCTGGCCGAGGTGAATCGCAAGGCCGGCCTCCTGCGCCAGAAGCTCGAAGGGCTCGTCGCGGCGCACCCGGATGTCTTCGACCACGTGCGCGGCTCGGGCCTGATGCTCGGGCTGAAATGCAAGCTGCCCGCCGCGGACGTGGTGAAGGAGGGCTATGCGCACCAGGTGCTGACGGTTCCGGCGGGAGACAATGTCGTCCGCCTTATCCCGCCGCTCAACATCACGGACGAGGAACTCGCCGAAGCGATTTCCCGTCTCGACGCCGCCGCCACGCAGGTGAAACGCGATGCGGCCTGACGTCGTGGTGTCATCTTTGGTCCAGAAATATCCTCGGGGGGTCCGGGGGGCAGACGGCCCCCCGGCGCTTCCCATCGGAGACGCCCCATGAACCACTTCCTCGACATCAACCGGACCGACACCGGCGCACTCCGGCAGATCATCGACAGCGCCCGAGCCATGAAAGGTGCGCGCGACGGCCAGCCGAAGGGCGCGCCGGATGCCGAGCAGCCGCTGGCCGGGCACATGGTGGCGCTGATCTTCGAGAAGCCCTCGACGCGGACGCGGGTGTCGTTCGACGTGGGCGTGCGGCAAATGGGCGGTCAGACCCTGGTCCTGTCGGGCGCGGACATGCAGCTCGGCCACGGCGAGACCATCGCCGATACCGCGCGGGTGATGAGCCGCTACGTCGACCTGATCATGATCCGCACCTTCGAGGAAGCGACGCTGCTCGAGATGGCCGAGCATGCGACGGTGCCCGTGATCAACGGGCTGACCAACCGCACGCATCCCTGCCAGATCATGGCCGACATCCTGACCTATGAAGAGCATCGCGGCCCCATCAGGGGGAAGAAGGTCGTCTGGTCGGGCGACGGCAACAACGTCTTCGCCAGCTTCGCCCAAGCCGCCGGACAGTTCGGCTTCGACCTGACCTTCACCGGTCCCCAGACGCTGGACCCCGAGCGGGTGTTCCTGGACGAGGCGCGCGCCAAGGGCGTGACCATCGAGATCGAGCGCGATCCGGCCAAGGCGGTCGAGGGCGCGGACCTCGTGGTCACCGACACCTGGGTGTCGATGCACGACCCGCAATCGGCGCGCGAGCGGCGGCACAACCAGCTGCGGCCCTACCAGGTGAATGAGCGGCTGATGTCGCACGCCAAGCCCGACGCGCTGTTCATGCATTGCCTGCCCGCCCATCGCGACGACGAGGCGACGAGCGCGGTGATGGACGGCCCTCACTCGGTGATCTTCGACGAGGCCGAGAACCGCCTGCACGCCCAGAAGGCAATCTTGCGCTACTGCCTGGACGTGTGAGTTTCATCGCTCCCTCCGGTCGCTCTTCGCGAGAAGCGACCGGAGGGAGCGATGAGCGCGCACTATTCCAGCGTCGCGATCACCGCTCGCAAGTCCTCGATGCCCCAGCCCTTCTCGGATGAGGTGACGATCAACTCGGGATAGGCGGCCGGGTGCTTCGACAGCTTCGTGCGGACCTGCGCCAGCACCTTCTCTCGTTCCGCCGCCTTGACCTTGTCCGCCTTCGTCAGCACCGCCTGAAACGTCACGGCGGACCTGTCCAGAAGCGTCATAATCTCCTCGTCCACCGCCTTTACGCCGTGCCGTGCATCGATCAGGACGAAGGCGCGGCGCAGGCTCTGCCGGCCGGCCAGGTACGCCTTGAGCAGGCGCTGCCATGCCTCGACCACCTTCAGCGGCGCATTGGCGAAGCCGTAGCCGGGCAAGTCGACGATGTAATGGCTGTCGGCGGCGGTGAAGAAGTTGATCTCCTGCGTGCGGCCCGGCGTGTTGGACGCCCGTGCCAGCCCCTTGCGGTTGGTCAGCGCGTTGATCAGGGACGACTTCCCGACGTTCGAGCGCCCGGCGAAGCAGATCTCGGTGCGGTCGGCGGGCGGCAGGCCGTCCATCGCGACCACGCCCTTCAGGAACTCGGTCTCGCCGGCGAATAGCATTCGGCCGGCCTCCCGCGCGGGCGCATCGGGCTCGGCGAGGGGGAAGGGAAGGGTGTCGGTCATGCGGAAAGGGCCTCCAGGTCGCCCCGGCGCAGGGCCGGAATGGCGGCGGCGATACGGTTGGCGGGCCAATCCCACCATGCAAGGTCGAGCAGCCGGGCGATGGTGTCGTCGTCGAAGCGTTTGCGCACTTCGCGTGCGGGATTGCCGGCGACGACCGTGTAGGGGGCGACGTCGCGCGTGACCACCGCCTTGGCCGCCACGACGGCGCCCGCCCCGATGGTGACGCCGGGCATGATCCAGGCCTCGCCGCCGATCCAGACGTCGGGCCCTATGACCGTGTCGCCGCGGGACTGGGCGCGGTAGCCGTCGAGGTCGAAGTCGGTGCCCCATTCGCGGAAGATGTCGAACGGGTAGGTCGTCACGCCACGCATGTCGTGGGCGGCGCCGTTCATCACGATGCGCGCGCCTGTGGCAATGGCGGAGAACGCGCCGATGGTCAGGTGGTCGCCCATGAAGTCGTGGTGGTGCAGCACGTTGTGCTCGAAGAACGCCTCGGCCGCGTCCAGGTCGTCATAATAGGCGAAGGGCCCGACGGTGACGTTGGACCGGCCCTCGGCCAGCGGACGCAGGAACACCACCCGCGGATGCTCGGCCAGGGGGTGCAGCGTGTCGGGGTGGGGGCCGGGCATTGCGATCTCCTGCGCCGATGCGCAACCGCCGCCCCGAGGGGCGGCGGCGCGGATCACTTCTCTTGCGGCTTCTTGCGCTGGAAGCTTCGCATGATGTTACCGAATAGGTCGGGCTTGTAGCCCTGGCTACGCATGATCGCGTACTGCTGGATGAACGTGATCGTGTTGTTCGCGATCCAGTACAGCACAAGCCCGCTCGCGAACTGGCCCAGCATGAACATGAACACCCACGGCATCCAGGCGAAGACCATTGCCTGCGTCGGGTCCGTTGGCGCCGGGTTCAGCTTCTGCTGAAGCCACATCGAGATGCCCAGCAGGATCGGCAGGATGCCCAGCGAGATGATCGCGAGGAAGGAATCCGGCGACGGCGCAGCATAGGGCAGAAGGCCGAACAGGTTCAGGATCGACGACGGGTCGGGGGCCGACAGGTCGCGAATCCAGCCGATCCAGGGCGCGTGCCGAAGCTCGATGGTGACGAAGATCACCTTGTAGAGCGAGAAGAAGATCGGGATCTGCAGAAGGATGGGCAGGCAGCCCGAGGCCGGGTTCACCTTTTCCTTCTTGTAAAGACCCATCATCTCTTGCTGGAGCTTCTGGCGGTCGTCGCCCGCCTTCTCCTTGATCTTCTCCATCTCGGGCTGAAGTTCCTTCATCTTCGCCATCGAGACGTAGGACTTGTAGGCCAGCGGGAAGAGCAGCGCCTTGATCATGAGCGTCAGCACGATGATCGACCAGCCCATGTTGCCGATCAGGCCGTTGAGCCAGTGCAGCACCGCAAAGATCGGCTTGGTAAGGAAGAAGAACCAGCCCCAGTCGATCGAGTCGATGAAGCCTGCGATACCGCGGTCGTTCTGGTACTCGCGGATCGTCTCCCACTCCTTCGCGCCGGCGAAGAGAAGTTGGGTGCTCGACGCGATCTCGCCCGGCGCGACCTCGAGCGTCGGCAGACGCGACTCGGTCTGGTAGGCGTCGCGGCCCGGCACGTACTGCGCCACCGAAAGGAAGCCCTGGCCCGGCTCGGGGATCAGCGTGGTCATCCAGTACTTGTCGGTGAAGCCGAGCCAGCCGTTCTCGGTCACCGGGATCACGTCGGCGTTGGGGCCCCAGCGCTCATCGGCCTCGAGTTCGGGCATGTCGTCGTAGTCGATTTCCTCGAGCTCGCCGTCCGACATGCGCACGACGCCCTCGTGCAGGATGAAGAAGCCGGTCGTGTCCGGCTCGCCCTGCCGGGCCACGATGCCGTAGGGGGCGACGCGCACCGGCTCGCCGGTCGCGTTCTCGACCGACTGCTCGACCGTGAACAGGTATTCGTCGTCGATCGAGATCGTGCGGCGGAAGGTCAGGCCGGCGTCGTTGTCCCAGACCAGCGTGACGGGCGTCTCGGGCGTGAGGGTGTCGTTGCCTTCGACCTGCCACAGCGTGTTCGCGCCTGGCACGTCCTCGAACCCGAGCGCGCCGCCCGGCGCCCAGCCGAAGAGCGCGTAATACGGGTTCGCGCTGCCCAGCGGCGACAGAAGCTGCACGTTGGGCGAACCGGGCGCGATCTCTTCCTGGTAATCGCGCAGCGCCAGCGTGTCGATGCGGCCGCCGAGAAGCGAGATCGAGCCGGACAGGCTGGGCGTTTCCACCGCGACGCGCGGCGCTTCGGCTTCCACGTCCTCGCGCGGGCCCTCGGCCGTCGCGACGGGCGCGGCCGGATCGCCGCCCTGTGCCGGGGGAAGGGCGCGGGCGGTGTCGGTCTCTTCCACGACGGGTGCGTTCGGATCCGTCACCGGCTCTTCCGGCGGGAACAGGACGAACCAGACGAGGATGACCAGGAAGCTGAGCGCGGTGGCGAGGATGAGGTTCTTGTTCTGATCGTCCATGAGGGACTGCACCTGTCGGTTTTCGAGGTCAGCGTGGTTCAACAGGCCGCGCCTGCAAAGGTCAAGCCGTTTCGCCCCGCGCCGCTGCGGCCAACGGGCGCTGATCGCGCAGGCGTGAGAAGGGGCTGGCTTATTCCTGCGGCCGCAGGTCAGGCACGTCGTCCGCGCCCTCGGCCGTCGTGCCCGCTCGGGCGAGGCCGGCGAAATCGAAGAGCTTGGGGTCGAGCAGGTGCGAGGGCCGCGCATTCATCAGGGCGCGGAACATCACCTGCCGCCGGCCCGGCGAGTTCTTCTCCCACCCGTCGAGGATCTGCTTGACCTGCTGACGTTGCAGCCCGTCCTGGCTGCCGCACAGGTCGCACGGGATGATCGGGTAGTTCATGGAGCGGGCGAAACGCTCGCAATCCTCCTCGGCCACATGCGCGAGGGGGCGATAGACGAACAGGTCGCCTTCCTCGTTCACCAGCTTCGGCGGCATCGTCGCAAGGCGGCCGCCGTGGAACAGGTTCATGAAGAACGTCTCGAGGATGTCGTCGCGGTGATGGCCCAGCACGACGGCCGAGCACCCTTCCTCGCGCGCGATGCGGTAAAGGTGTCCCCGGCGCAGGCGTGAGCAGAGAGCGCAGAAGGTCCGGCCCTGCGGGATCTTGTCCATCACGACCGAGTAGGTGTCCTGGTACTCGATCCGGTGCGGCACACCCATCTTCTCCAGGAACTCGGGCAGCACCGTCGCGGGAAAGCCCGGCTGGCCCTGGTCGAGGTTGCAGGCCAGGATCTCGACGGGCAGCAGGCCGCGCCACTGAAGCTCCGTCAGCGCGGCGAGAAGAGTGTAGCTATCCTTGCCGCCCGACAGGCAGACCAGCCAGCGTGCGCCGCGCTCGATCATGCCGTATTGCTCGATCGCCTCGCGCGCCTGGCGCACGACGCGCTTGCGCAGCTTGCGGAACTCGGTGGTCGAGGGCGCGCCGTGAAACAGCGGATGAATTTCGGTATCGTCGAGCATGCGCCCGACCTAGCCCCTGCCGCGCCGCCCGCCAAGAGGATTCGCATGCGCCGTTTCGACCAACCCGCACAGCCCGTCGATCCATATCCATCGGCCGAGACCGAGATCGCCGGCTTCCGGTACGACAGCGCATTGGTGCTGGTGAGGGCGAAGGACGCGGTGAAGCTGCGGACGGGCGAGGACGCCGACTACATCGTCGGGCGCGACTATTTGTGTTCGTGGCGTCCGCCCGAGGGAGACTGGCGGCAGCTGCGGGTTCCGGCGGGACTGGTGACGGACCTTGCCAGCGTGCCGGCGCCGTTCCGCGGTGTCGTGGGACGGGTGGGGCCGTGGCTCGAGGCGGCGATCGTGCACGACTATCTCTACATCGCGTGGCAGGACGTCCCCGGCAGGGGACCGCAGCCCGCAGACAAGCGCTTCGCCGACCGGATCATGCTGGCCGCGATGCGCGAGGCGCAGGTGTCGGCGTGGCGGATGTGGACGATCTATGGCGCGGTCACGCTTTTCGGCGGCGCGACGTTTGAGCGGCCGAACGCGGACCGCTACGTGGACCTCGACGATCTGGACCTGAGCGGCCAGATGGCCGAGACGGTCCCGCGCTAAGGAACGTTGTCGATACCGCTGCCGCCCCACGGGTGGCAGCGTCCGATCCGGCACAGCGTCAGCCAGCCGCCGCGGACTGCCCCGTGCTTTTCCAGCGCCTCGAGCGCATAGGCCGAGCAGGTGGGCTGATAGCGGCAGTTGAAGCCGACCCAGGGGCTGAAGACCAGGCGATAGGTCCGGACGGGCAGCGCGAAGACGCGGGCGAGCGGCGTCATCGGTGCACCTGGGCCAGCGCACGCTCCAAATCCTCGATCATCCGGGGCAGGGGGCGCTTGGCCGTCGCGTCCTTGCGGCCGATCAGGACGTAGTCCCAGCCGGGCCGCCCGTGATGCGGCAGGACGGCGCGCGCGATCTCGCGCAGCCGCCGCTTGGCGCGATTGCGGGCGACGGCATTGCCGACCTTCTTCGAGCAGGTATAGCCGATGCGCACCCGACCCGGCGCTTCCTCGGGCGCACGCTTGCGCGCCTGGAGCATGAAGGCGGGTGCCCCCTGTCGCTTCGCGCGGGCGGCTTTCAGGAAATCCGCGCGCTTGCGCAGGATCTCCGGACACGACGAAACCGCCGCAAGGCCGTCTGCGACCTTGGCGCTTGCGCCTGTCGCTCCGGCCTCCGGCGGTGTCATCATCTGCCCTGTGGCGGCGCTCAGGCGCTCAGCGACTTCCGGCCGCGGGCGCGGCGGGCGTTCAGGATCTTGCGGCCGGCCTTGGTGGCCATGCGGGCGCGGAACCCGTGGCGGCGCTTGCGAACCAGGTTCGAAGGCTGGAAAGTGCGTTTCATCTGTCGGTCTCCGTCAGGCGGCCCAAATCCCTGCCGGATTCGAAGGCCCGTGCATGTTCGAAGCCCGCCCTCTAAGGACATTCCTCAGGCAAGTCAACAGCGCCGGACCCGGCTGCAACACTCGATGTCCGCAGGCGGGCGATTGTTACAGTTTCCCGCCTTGGGAGGCCACCGGAGGTCGTCGTTCTTCACTGGCCATCAACCGGGCGTGATGTGGCAGGCGGGACCGCATCGGCGGGTTCATGTCTTGTGGCATGAAAGCGGCGGGACGGCAGAGGAATGGCCATGAGCGACACGACCCGACCTGAACCGCGCGGCGGCCTTTTGCGCAAGCTTCCGCTGATCGCCATCGCAGTGGTGGCGGTCCTCGGCGCGCTTACTCTGGGCGACTGGCTCAGCTTCGAGACGCTGGCCGAGAATCGCGAGCGGCTGCTGGCGTTTCGCGATTCGAACTACGTCGCGATGGTGCTCGTCTTCATTGCGGCCTATGTCGCCATCGTCGCCTTTTCGCTCCCCGGTGCGACGGTGGCGACGCTGGCGGGCGGGTTCCTGTTCTCGACGTTCCCCGGCGTGCTTTACAACGTGACCGCGGCCACCTGCGGCGCGTCGCTGATCTTTCTGGCGGCACGCTGGGGGTGGGGCGAGAAGCTGGCCGCGCGGATGGATGCGAGCGAGGGCATGGTGAAGCGGATCAAGGCCGGCATAGACGACACGCAGTGGGAGATGCTGTTCCTCATCCGACTCGTCCCCGCGGTGCCGTTCTTCGTCGCCAATCTCGTGCCCGCCTTCGTCGGCGTGCCGCTGTGGCGCTACGTCGTGACCACGTTTCTCGGGATCATTCCGGGAGCGCTGGTCTTCACCAGTGTAGGGGCCGGGCTGGGCGAGGTCTTCGCCCGCGGCGAGACGCCCGATCTGGGCATCATCTTCGAGCCGCACGTTCTGCTTCCCATTTTCGGGCTTTGCGCGCTTGCGGCGCTGCCCATCGTGTTGAAGGCCGTGCGCGGCAGAAAGGGTCTGTGATGGAGAACAGCAGGATCGACCGCGACGATGCACAGCCCGTCACCGAAAGGATCAAGGTCGACGTCTGCGTGATCGGCGCAGGCTCAGGGGGTTTGTCAGTTGCGTCGGGCGCGGCGCAGATGGGCGCGCGCACCGTCCTGATCGAGGGCGGGAAGATGGGCGGCGACTGCCTCAACTACGGGTGCGTTCCGTCGAAGGCGCTGATCGCGGCGGCCAACCACGCACACTCCATGCGCAGCGGCGCGCCCTACGGTATCACGCCGGTCGAGCCGCAGGTCGACTATGCCGCCGCCAAGGATCATGTCCGTCGCGTCATCGACGCCATCGCCCCGCACGACAGCCAGGAGCGGTTCGAGGGGCTGGGGGTCCGCGTGATTCGCGACTGGGCGCGCTTCATCTCGCCCACCGAGGTGCAGGCCGGCGGCACCGTGGTCGAAGCCCGCCGTTTCGTCATTGCCACCGGGTCCTCGCCGCTCGTCCCGCCGATCGAGGGGATCGGCGACGTGTCGTACTACACCAACGAAACGATCTTCGACCTGCGCGAACGGCCCGAGCACCTGCTGATCGTCGGGGGTGGTCCCATCGGAATGGAGATGGCGCAGGCGCATGTCCGCCTTGGTTGCAAGGTCACCCTGGTCGAAAGCGGCCGGGTACTGCCGAAGGACGACCCCGAACTGGCGGCGTTGGTCGCCGAGCGGCTGAAGGCCGAGGGGGTCGAGATCGTCGAGCGGCAGCAGGTGGAGCGCGTGTCCTTGGAGGGCGACAGGATCACGCTGCAGACAGGTGACGGACGCTTCACCGGTACGCACCTCCTCCTCGCAGTGGGCCGGAGGGTCAATCTCGACCGGCTGGACCTGGGCCGGGCGAACGTGGCGTACGACAAGGGCGTGACGGTGGGTGCGGACCTGCGCTCGACCACCAACAAGCGCGTCTATGCCGTGGGCGACGCGGCCGGCGGGCTGATGTTCACGCACGTCGCGGGCTACCATGGCGGCGTGGTGGTGCGCTCGATCCTGTTCGGGCTGCCGGCGAAGGCGAAGACCGACCACATTCCGTGGGTCAGCTACACCGACCCGGAACTGGCGCAGGTGGGCCTGACCGAGGCGCAGGCGCGGGAGCGTTTCGGCGAGAGGCTGACCGTCGCGCGGGCGGACTTCGGCGGCAACGACCGCGCCGTGGCCGAGGGCGCGACGACGGGGCTGGTCAAGGTGGTGATCGTCGGGGGCCGCCCCGTAGGTGCTTCCATCGTCGGCAAAGGGGCCGGGGACCTGATCGCGATGTGGGCGCAGGCCATTGCCAACCGGCAGAAGATGCGCGCCATCTCGGACACCGTTCTGCCGTACCCGACGATGTCCGAGATCAACAAGCGTGCCGCGGGGGCCTATTTCTCGCCCAAACTGTTTGATAATCCTTGGGTGAAGCGGGTCGTGGGGGTCGTCCAGCGCGTGCTTCCCTGACCCGCGCGAAGGGGCGCGCATGTTTCTGAATACACTCTCCGGACGCTTTCTGATCCTGACGACGGTGTTCGTCATGCTGGCCGAGGTGTTGATCTTCGTCCCCTCGGTCGCGCGCTTCCGCGAAGATTACCTGCTGTCCCGGCTGGAGCGTGCCCAGATCGCGTCGCTGTCGCTTCTGGCAAGCGACATGATCGACGAGAATTTGGAAAGCGAGCTGCTGGAGAACGCCGAGGTTTTCAACGTCGTGCTTCTGCGCGACCAGGTGCGCCAGCTCGTTTTGTCCTCGCCCATCCCGTCGCCCATCGACGCGACCTACGACCTGCGCGCCATCGGGCCGCTGCAACTGATCCGCGATGCGATGCTCGACCTGTTCAAGACCGAGAACCGCGTGATCCGGGTGATCGGCGACCCGGTGCGCGAGGGCGGGCTGCTGATCGAGATCACCATGCCCACCGCCCCGCTGCGCGCGGCGATGATCGACTACGGCATCCGCATCCTGATCCTGTCGGCGGTCATCTCGGTGCTGACGGCGCTTCTGCTGTTCCTCGCCGTGCGGCGCTTCCTCGTGAAGCCGATCAAGGGGGTGATCGACGCGATGTCGAGCTACGCCGCCGCCCCCGAGGACGCGCGCCGCATCATCCAGCCTTCGGCCGGAGTGCTGGAGTTGCGCGAGGCCGAGGTGACGCTGCAATCGCTGCAGACCCAGCTGACGGCGGCGCTGCGACAGAAGGACCGGCTGGCCCAACTCGGCGGGGCGGTGGCGAAGGTCAGCCATGACCTGCGCAATATCCTGACCTCGGCCCAGCTGTTCGCCGACCGTCTGGAGGGCAGCGAGGACCCGGCGGTGAAGCGGATGACGCCGAAGCTGCTGAACTCGATCAGCCGCGCCGTCAGCCTGTGCGAATCCACGCTGACGTTCGGCAAAGCCGAGGAACCGCCGCCGACCCTGTCGCGCGTCCAGATTGCCGGAATCGTGCACGACGTGATCGACGGCGAACGGCTGGCTGCGGGCGAGTACGACATCAGCTTCTCCGAGGACGTGCCGGGCGGCATGGTCGTGCGGGCGGATCCCGAACAGCTTTACCGCGTAATCGCGAACCTCGTGCGCAACGCCCGGCAGGCGATCGCGGCCAGCGGCGAGCCGGGCGAGATCTCGGTGCGCGCCACCGAGGACGAGGCGGCGTGGAGCATCACCGTCGCCGATACCGGCCCGGGCCTGCCGCCAAAGGCGCGCGAGCACCTGTTCCAGCCATTCCAGGGCCGGGCGAGCAAGGGCGGCTCGGGGCTTGGGCTGGTCATCGCCTCTGACCTCGTGCGCGGGCATGGTGGGCGGCTCGAGCTCGAGAGCACGGGGCCCGACGGCACCCGCTTCCTGATCACGCTGCCCAAGCAGATCGTCAGCCTTGACGCCGCCGCCGAATGAGGCTTACGCCACGGAGGGCGGGTTTTTCACCGATCACGTGGAAATCGGCCCTTGCAAAGCCCGGCCACGCTGGGTACATCGCCCTCACTCCACGCGCTGGTAGCTCAGTTGGATAGAGTACCTGACTACGAATCAGGGGGTCGGGGGTTCGAATCCTCCCCAGCGCGCCATTTCCTCCCCTAAGTCCGACTGAGCGTTGCGTTGCCCGATATTCGGGCATCCACAAGCGCATGTCTTTCGCCCCGACGGCACGGGCACTTTCCGGGGAACAACGGTAGCCTTCCGCGCGTCCTGTGCAGGCAAGGAGGCGCTGTCATGGAAATCACTCTCGACATCAACGGCGACAGGCAGGTGCTGGACCTCGATCCACGCACGAGCCTGCTGGACGCGCTGCGTCATCACCTCGGCCTGACGGGCTCGAAGAAGGGCTGCGACCACGGCCAGTGCGGCGCCTGCACGATCCTGGTGAACGGGCGGCGCATCAATTCCTGCCTGACGCTCGCCGCCATGCACGAGGATGACGAGATCACCACCATAGAAGGCATCGGCCGGCCCGGCCACCTGGCGCCGCTGCAAGAAGGGTTCGTCCGGCACGACGGTTTCCAGTGCGGCTATTGCACGCCGGGCCAGATCATGTCCGCCACCGCGATGATCGAGGAGGCGCGCGAGGGCTGGCCCAGCTATGTCTCGCCGTCGCTCGAGGGTGACATCGAGCTGAGCGACGAGGAGATCGCCGAGCGCATGAGTGGCAACCTCTGCCGCTGTGCCGCCTATACCGGCATCGTGCAGGCGATCCGCGAGGCGGCCGAGACGCGGGAGGCCGCGGAATGAGGCCCTTCGACTACATCCGCGCCGACGCGCCCGCGACCGCGACGAAAGAGGCGGGCGCCGGGGCGCGCTATATCGCGGGCGGAACAAACCTGCTGGACCTGATGAAGCTCGAGGTTATGACGCCCGAGCGACTGGTCGACATCACCCGGCTCGACCTGCGTGACGTCGAGCGAACGCCTGAAGGCGGGCTCAAGATCGGTGCGCTGGTCACCAACAGCGACCTCGCCGCGCACCCGGACGTGCGGCGCGACTACCCGGTGCTGTCGCGCGCGCTTCTGTCCGGGGCGACCGGGCAGCTGCGCAACAAGGCGACGGCGGGCGGCAACCTGCTTCAGCGGACGCGCTGCTATTATTTCTACGACCCCGCGCAGCCCTGCAACAAGCGCGACCCGGGCAGCGGGTGCGGGGCCATCGGCGGCTTCAACCGCATCCACGCGATCCTGGGGGCGAGCGAGCACTGCATCGCCACGCATCCCTCGGACATGGCGGTGGCCATGCGCGCGCTCGACGCCGAGATCGAGGTCGAAGGCGCGGACGGCGCGGGGCGACGGATCCCGATCGCCGATCTCCATCGCCTTCCGAGCGACACGCCGCAGGATGAGACGACGCTCGCGCCCGGCGACCTGATCACCGCCGTGATCCTGCCGCCCCCGGCGAAGAACACGTTCCAGGCCTATCGCAAGGTGCGCGACCGGGCTTCCTATGCCTTCGCGCTGGTTTCCGTGGCGTGCGTGCTGCGCATGGACGGCGACCGGATCGGCGGGGTGGCGCTGGCTTTTGGCGGGCTCGCCCACAAGCCGTGGCGCGACCCGGAGGTCGAGGCCACGCTGACGGGCGAGTCGCCGTCCGACGACCTGTTCGACAAGGCGGCCGATACGCTTCTGCGCGAGGCGCAGGGGCAGGGCGGCAACGACTTCAAGATTCCGCTCGCACGACGCACCCTGAAGGCGGTGCTGCGCGAGGCGACGCAGACGGAGGCAGCGGCATGACGACCTATCTTAAGATGGACGCGCCGCAGCCGCGGCACCTGGACGAAACGGCGCAGGGCGTCTTGGGGGCGCCGCAGGACCGGCCCGAGGGGCCGCTGAAGGTATCCGGCCGCGCCGTCTATGCCGCGGAGCACGAACTTGACAACATGGCTGACGGCTTCCTCGTCCGCGCCACGATATCAAAGGGTCGCGTCGTCCGGATCGACGAGGCGTCGGTGAAGGCCATGCCCGGCGTGCTCGCCGTGATCAGCGATGAGCGCTTCCTGCGCAACCCGGCGCAAGGCGGGGCAGGGGCGGCGCCTGTGCAGGGCGCGGCCGAGGTCGCCTATTTCGGGCAGCCCATCGCCGTCGTCGTCGCCGAAACATTCGAACAGGCGCGTCACGCCGCGCGGTCGCTGAAGGTCGAGTATGCCGTCGAGGAAGCGGACGTGGACCCCGAGACGGCGTCGAAGGTGGACACGCCGGATAGGCGGCAACTTGACCAGGGCGACATCGCAGCGGCCATGGGTGACGCCCCCCACGCAGTCGACGTTACCTATACCACCCCGGTGCAAAGCAGCGCACCGATGGAGCCGCATGCCTCGATCGCCGAGTGGGACGGGGATCGGCTGATCCTGCGCGGCTCGTACCAGATGCTGAAGTTCAACCGGGCCGAACTGGCCGATTCACTAGGTATCTCCGCACAGAACGTGCGTATCCTGTCGCCCTACGTCGGCGGCGGCTTCGGCTCGAAGCTGGGGATCGCGCCCGAGGCTGTCGCGGCCTCGATCGCGGCGCAGGAACTGGGCCGCCCGGTGCGCGTCGTCATGGCGCGCCAGCAGGTGTTCGAAGGCACCATGCGCCGCAGCGAAACGCGCCAGCGCATCCGGCTTGCCGCCGATACAGAGGGGCGGCTGACGGCGCTGGGGCAAGAGGACCGCGTGTCGAACCTGGTGGGCGAAAGCTTCAGTGAACCTACGGCGCAGGCGACGCACTTCCTGTACGGCGGCGAGAACCGCCGTTTCAAGCAAGAGGTTGCGCGCGTCAACCGCACCTGCGCCGGCTCGGTCCGCGCGCCGGGTGAGGCGGTGGGCATGCTGGCGCTGGAATGTGCCATGGACGAGCTGGCCGAGGCAGCCGGGCTCGATCCAATCGAACTGCGCAAGCGCAACATCCCCGACCTGCATCCCGAAAGTGGCATTCAGTACTCGGCCCGCTCCCTCGCCGCCTGCCTGGACGAGGGCGCCCGCCGCTTCGGGTGGAGCGAGCGAAGCCCTGAGCCGGGACAGCGGCGCGAGGGCGAGTGGCTGATCGGGCTGGGCATGGCCACCGCCGCGCGAGCGAACGTCCTGTCCGAGGCGCAGGCGCGGGTCACCCTGCACCCCGACGGCACGGCGCTGGTCGAGACCGACATGACCGACATCGGCACGGGCACCTACGCTGTCCTGCGGCAACTGGTGGCCGAGATGCTGGGCCTGCCGTCCGAGAAAGTCGAGGCGCGGCTGGGCGACACCGACCTGCCGCCGGGGCCGGGCTCGGGCGGGTCATGGGGCGCCTCGTCGTCGGGGTCGGCCGCGTTCCTCGCCTGTCGCGGCATTCGCCAGATGCTCGCCACAAAGCTGGGCTGCACCGCCGACGAGCTGCGGCTTCAGGACGGCACGGCCACCGGGGGCAACCTGCGGGCACCGCTGGCCGACCTGCTGACCGACGGGCCGATGGTCGAGGAGGGGCACCTGGTGCCCGGCACCACGGCAAAGGAATTCAGCCAAGCGAGCTATGGCGCGCACTTTGCCGAGGTCGCCGTCAACGCGACGACCGGCGAGACCAGGGTGCGGCGGATGCTGGGCGTCTTTGCCGCCGGGCGCATCTTGAACGAGAAGACCGCGCGCTCGCAGTGCCAGGGCGGCATGGTCTGGGGCATCGGCGCGGCGCTGACCGAAGAAATCGCTCACGACCCGCGCGACGGCCACATCGTCAACCGGGACCTGGCCGAGTACCATGTTCCGGTGAACCTCGACGTGCCCCAGATCGAAGTCGCCTTCCTGGACGAGCGCGACGACGCGGCGTGCCCGATCCAGTCCAAGGGTATCGGCGAGCTCGGCATCTCGGGCGCCGGCGCGGCGGTGGTCAACGCGATCTACAACGCCTGTGGCGTGCGCGTGCGGGAGTATCCGGCCACGCTGGACAAGGTTCTGGCCGGCCTTCCCGCGCTCTGACCGGGGGCGAGACCTTCACACTAGCGTGACGCTGGGACGGCCTTTTGGGCGAACCGGTTGATCCGATTGCGCCTTCGCCTCAGGGGAGCATGCACCCTCGCCGAACCCGACTCAGTCCGATTGTGGTATGCTTGACAGACGGGCAGCAACCGGAGCCTCCACCAAAAGAACAGGGCTGGCTCCCTAAACCCGAAAGTTCCTGCCATGAACCGCATGTCAGACCTCCGGCCGAGGGGCTGCGGCGTCTTCCTGCGCGCCGGCGTTTCCGCCGTCGCACTGGTGCTTGCCGCCGTGGCCGTTCCCGGCCCTTCATCCGCGGACACTTTGCAGCTTTCCCGGTCTGTCGGTGTCGGCCCCACCGATTATTCCGCCGCGGACCTGATCCTGTTAAGGCGTGCGGCTGCCGAAGATGACGGCAGCTTCACCCGCTATCTGCGCCACCTGCGTGCCCGTGCCGAGGCAGACGGGGCACCGATCCCCGGCGGCAATTCGCTAGCGTCGTTAGCCGGCGTCGCTCCGGGCACCTATAGTGCCGTCGAAATGGTGCTTATCATCCGCGCACGCGAAGACGACGACGGTACGGCTCTCCGGAACACCCTTCGGGGTGGGCATTACGAGTTGTCCCGCGACACGCGCGGACGCCTCACCCCTTCGAAGCAGCAACTGGCGGGCCTGCTGGGCGTGAGCCCTCGGGGTTACACGCTCACGGAACTGGTGATGATGCGCAGAGCGATCGAAGACTGAGGAGCGCGTCGCGCCGGGTCTTGGCCCGGCGCGGCCGTCAGCTGTGCGGGCGGCCCGACAGGTCGCCGATGTCGAGGACGGGCGAGGCGTCGATACCCTCGGCGTCCAGCATCGCCGCGACCCGTTCGAGCGAGGCGACGATCATCGCCTGCTCCCAGTCCTCGAGCGACTCGAATTGTTTCACGTACTTCTGCTGAAGTGCGTCGGGCGCTTCGAGCACGGCCTGCCGCCCGATCTGCGTGATCACGACGTTGGTCTGCCGGCGGTCGCGCTGCGACTGATGGCGTTCGACCATCTTCTTGGCCGACAGCCGGTCGATCAGCGAACTCATCGTCGCCTGCGACACGCCCATGCGCTTGGCGATGTCCTTGGGTGTGGCTTGCCCGGTCTCGGCCACGATCTGCAGCACGCGGATCTGCACGGCCGTGAGGCCTGCCGCCTTGGCGAGTTTCCGGCCGTAGAGTTCGGTCGATCTGAGGATGCGCCGGATGGCGATGAGGCTTTGGTCTGTGCGGTCCATGGCGTGCCGTGTGCGTAACGATTCGGGTGTGCCGCCAGCCTTGAGTGGCAGCGTCTGCAATTCTGACATCAGATGTATCTCGTTCTCCACACTCGGGATGCTTCGCATCATGTAGTATTATTAGTTAGCCTTGCAAAACAGCGGGACGGCGCCCATCTGCATGCATCAGCGGCAACTATCCCCCGACTTGGGGGTTGATTGGCCGAAGCGATGTATATACTTAGCAATGCTAAGAGACAACACGAGGCTAATCGAAGTGACGAAAACCGCCACAAACATGCCCCGCAAGCCCATCGCGTTGCGCAAGCCGACCGGTGAAGACGGTTCCGCCGTCTGGTCGCTCGTCAAAGAGTGCAAGCCGCTCGACGAGAACTCGATGTACTGCAACCTGATCCAGTGCGATCATTTCGCGGATACCTGCGTGATCGCCGAGCTCGACGGCGACACCGTCGGCTGGATCTCGGCCTATATCGTGCCCGAGGACCCGGAGACGCTGTTCGTCTGGCAGGTCGCCGTGTCCGAGAAAGCGCGGGGGCAGGGTCTGGCGCGTCGCATGCTGAAGGACATCCTTTCGCGCGAGATCTGCGCGGATGTCAGCAAGCTGCAGACCACGATCACCAAGGACAACGACGCATCCTGGGCGCTGTTCACCCGCTTCGCCGAGCGCGAGGGCGCGGAGATCGACAGCGAGGCGCACTTCAAGCGCGACGAACACTTCGACGGCCAGCACGCCACCGAACACATGGTGACGATCGCCTTCAGCGAACCGATGAGCGCGGCGGCCTGATCACCGCCGCCCGAAGGCGTCCCACCTCTATCACGAACAAATATCCGAGGACTTGTTATGTCGACTGTCACCACAGCCGAACCGACCATTTTTGAACGACGTGAATCCGAAGCACGCTCCTATTGCCGCTCGTTCGACACCGTCTTCACCAAGGCCAGCGGCAGCACGCTGACCGACAAGGAAGGTCGCGACTACATCGACTTCCTGTCGGGCTGCTCGTCGCTGAACTACGGCCACAACGACCCCGACATGAAGGCCGCGCTGATCGAGCACATCTCGAACGACGGCATCGCACACGGCCTCGACATGTACACCGAGACCAAGCAGGCGTTCCTCGAGACGTTCGAGCGCCTCGTGCTCAAGCCGCGTGGCATGGAGCACAAGGTCATGATGACCGGCCCGACCGGCACCAACGCGGTCGAGGCGGCGCTGAAGCTGGCGCGCAAGGTCACCGGCCGCAAGAACGTCATCTCGTTCACCAACGGCTTCCACGGCATGTCGCTGGGCGCGCTGGCCGCGACCGGCAACGCCGGCAAGCGCGCGGGTGCGGGCGGCGTTTCGCTGAACGACATGACCCGCATGCCCTACGAGGGGTCGCTGGGCGACGACGTGGACACGCTCGCCGTGATCGAAGCGATGCTCGACAACCCTTCGAGCGGCATCGACGCGCCCGCCGCGTTCCTCGTCGAGCTCATCCAGGGCGAGGGCGGCCTGAACGCCGCTTCGACCGAGTGGGTGCAGGGCATCGCCCGCATCGCGAAGAAGCACGGCGCGCTGCTGATCGTGGACGACATCCAGGCCGGCATCGGCCGCTCGGGCACCTTCTTCTCGTTCGACGAGATGGGCATCGAGCCGGACCTGATCCCGCTGGCGAAGTCGCTCTCGGGCTTCGGCCTGCCGTTCGCCGCGCTGCTGGTGCGCCCGGACCTCGACATCTGGAAGCCGGCCGAGCACAACGGCACGTTCCGGGGCAACACCCACGCTTTCGTCACGGCGCGCGTCGCGCTCGAGAAGTTCTGGGCCGACGATGCCTTCAAGACCGAGATCGCCGAGAAGGCGAAGGTTCTCAACGCCGCGCTCCAGCGCATCGCCGACAAGATTCCGGGCGCCAAGCTCAAGGGCCGCGGCATGATGCAAGGCGTCGACGTGGGCTCGGGCGACCTGGCCGAGCAGATCTGCGCCGAGTGCTTCGACAACGGCCTCGTGATCGAAACTTCGGGCGCCCACGACGAAGTCGTCAAGGTGCTCGCCCCGCTCACCACGCCGATGGAGCAGTTCCAGAAGGGCCTGACCATCCTCGAGAACGCCGCGCAGAAGTGCGCGCCCATGCAGATCGCCGCGGAGTAACAAACATGATCGTACGCGACTTCAACGAGCTGAAGAACACCGACCGCGCCGTTTCGGATGCCCGCTGGACTTCGGTCCGCATGCTGCTGGCCGACGACAACATGGGCTTCTCGTTCCACATCACGACGCTGGAAGCGGGTTCGGAGCACACGTTCCACTACAAGCACCATTTCGAGAGCGTGTACTGCATGTCCGGCCGTGGCTCGATCACCGATCTGGCCACCGGCAAGACCTACGAGATCAAGCCGGGCGTCATGTACGGCCTCGACCAGCACGACAAGCACACGCTTCGCGCCGAGGAAGAGCTCGTCATGGCCTGCTGCTTCAATCCGCCGGTCACCGGCAACGAAGTGCACCAGGCCGACGGAAGCTACGCGCCCGCGAATGGCTGAACCTGTAATCCAACGACTGCCGGAAAGTCCCATGACCCAACACGGCAACCATACCGTTGAAAAGATCGGCGGGACGTCCATGTCCCGCCTCCCCGAGCTGGTGGACACGCTGTTCGTCGGGGACCGCGAGGGTGCGGCGCTCTATAACCGCGTCTTCGTCGTCTCGGCCTTCGGCGGCATCACCGACAAGCTGCTCGAGCACAAGAAGACGGGCGAGCCGGGCGTCTATGCGCTGTTCTCCAGCGCCGAGAACGACCACGGCTGGTCCGACGCGCTCAGCCGCGTTTCCGCGGCGATGACGGAAGCGCATAACGCGGTCCTCGACCACCCCGCCGACCAGAGCATGGCCGACGACTTCGTGCGCGAACGCATCGAAGGCGCGCGCAACTGCCTGATCGACCTGCAGCGCATCTGCTCGTACGGCCACTTCAAGCTGTCGCAGCACATGCTCATCATCCGCGAGCTGCTGTCGGGGCTGGGCGAGGCGCACTCTGCCTTCGTCACCTCGCTTCTGCTGCGCCGTCACGACGTCGCCGCGCGGTTCGTGGATCTGAGCGGTTGGCGTGACGAGGGCGAGTACTCGTTGCAGGAGCGCATCCTGTCGGGCCTCGAACATGTCGACCTGAGCGAAGAGCTGCCCATCGTTACCGGCTACGCCCAGTGCTCCGAGGGGCTGATGCAGGAGTTCGACCGCGGATATTCCGAGGTCACCTTCTCGCAGATCGCATCGCTCACCCATGCGCGCGAGGCGGTGATACACAAGGAGTTCCACCTGTCCTCGGCCGATCCCAAGCTGGTGGGCGCGGACAACGTGCGCAAGCTGGGTCACACCAACTACGACGTGGCCGATCAGCTGTCGAACATGGGAATGGAGGCGATCCACCCCAAGGCGGCGAAGACGCTACGCCAGGCAGGTGTGCCGCTGCGTGTGACCAACGCGTTCGAGCCGATGGACCCGGGCACACTGATCGACGACCAGGCGGCCGAGACGTCGTCGGCCGAGATCGTCTGCGGCCTGAACGTCTATGCCATCGAACTGTTCGAGCAGGACATGGTCGGCGTGAAGGGCTACGACTCGACGATCCTCGAGGCGCTGACGCGCCACAAGATCCGCATCGTTTCGAAGACCTCGAACGCGAATACGATCACCCACTACGTCGACGCGCCGCTCAAGGCGATCAAGCGGGTCGAGCGCGATCTGCGCGAGCGTTATCCGCAGGCCGACCTGGCCGTGCGCTCGCTGTCGATCGCTTCGGTGATCGGGCGCGACCTCGGCGGGCTGCGGCTGCTGTCCAAGGGTCTCGACGCCCTGGACGAGGCGCAGGTCGAGGTCATTGCCGCGCACCAGAACACGCGCAGCGTGGACGTGCAGTTTCTTGTGAAACGCGAGGCGCTGGATACGGCGGTCAAGGCTCTGCACGACATGGCCTTCGGCACCGCCGAAGATCAGCAGCCCGCGCCGGTGGACAAGCAGGCGGCGTAAAGACCGTTTATGCGTACGACTGAAGGGCGGCCCGCGGGCCGCCCTTTTTTCTTTGCGTGATCCGGCCAAAAGGGCGACGCCCCGCTTCTTCCGGACCCGGCCGGCAGCATCGGGCGAGCGCCTGCCCGGGCCTCAACGGCGCTTTCCCCGCGCCTGTCCCTGAGGACCGGCGCAGTGGGAAGAACCGCCGCTCTACACGTGGTCCCGGGGTATCGTCTCGTCCCAACTCAGGCTCTTCACCCGCACGTCGCCCTCGTAGGCGTCGAGTTCGGCCCGGAGGTAGAAGTTCTCCCGATCCGAGGTCAGGCGCGTCTTGGTGCGGGTGTGGATCGACCAATCCCCGCGCTCGAGTGTCCGGGTCCACTCCGTTTCCCCCACGACCGAGGTGAAGTCGCCGGGCGTCACGCCGTAGCGCTCGACCGCGTGGCTGCCCACGGTCAGGTCGATGTCGTCCAGCCGGAAGCGCCCCCGGTCATCCACGACCTCGAGCTCGGCCCACTGTCCGCCCAGGTCGTGGCGCACCAGCCAGCGATGTTCGGGCACCTCGAACGTGGTCAGGGCGGGGCCGGGGGCCTGTACCGGTGCACCGAAGTCGCGAATCTCCTCGTTCTCCTTCACCGGGCGCGCCGGAACCGACAGCGTGCTTTCGCCGGTCCAGACCGTCAGCTTCACGTCCGTCGGCGGCGTCCAGGCAAGCGGCCAGTAGACCGTCGAGACCGAAAGCCGGATGCGGTGGCCCTTCGGCACGCGCTGGGCGATGTAGTTCATCGGCACCTTCACGCGGTATCGCTTGCCCGGCTCCATCGGCTCGGGGTGCTGTCGGCTGTCGCGGTGGGTCAGGTTCATCAGGCCATAGGTGATGCGGGTCACCTGGTGGTCGGGCCGCATGTCCGACAGCCGCACCGCCACCATCGCCACCGGCTGGTCCGAAGCGAGCTCGAGCTCGACCTCCGGGGCGCCCAGGATCTCGACATCCTCTTCCAGCGGCTCGGTCTGGAACACCAGCGCGCCGCCGTCGTCGATCCGCTGATCACCCGCCAGGTCGGGCCCGTTGGCGTAGGAACACCATTTCCCAGCCGCGAGACCCAGCGTCACCGGCGACTGCACGTCCATCGGCTTCACCTCGTCGCTGCCGCCGTTGGGAACCAGCGCCCGGTCCGGGCTGATCGTGTAGCGCAGGTCGCGGATGCGGGGGGAGGGCCAGACGTCCTCGCCCACCCAGTGTCCGGGGCGATAATCGTATTCGGGATTCGGAGGCATGCTGTCCTGCATCCAGGCGCAGACCATCGGATCGTCCTCGACCCCGGTGTCCTTGCCCTTGAGCCACTTGTCCCACCAGCGCAGCAGCTCGCCGAGGAAGTCGATGGCAGGGCCGGGGCGGCCGAAATGTGGATAGATGTGGCCCCAGGGGCCCACGAGGCCCTTTCTCGGCACATCCAGGTTCTCCATCAGCCGAAAGACGCTGTTGGTGTAGCCGTCGGCCCAGCCGCTCACGGCGAAGACCGGGATCTTGATGTCGGAGTAATCCTCGCACACCGACCCGTGCCGCCAGTAGGCGTCGCGCCGCTGGTGCTGGAGCCACGTTTTCAGCCAAAGGCCGGACCCCTCCAGCCGCTCCATCCACATGTCGCGCCAGCGCTCGCCCACGAGCGCGGGGTCGGGCGGCATGGTGTTGTACGAGAACATGACCGACGACCACGACAGGTTGTCGCCCAGAAGCGTGCCGCCCATGTGGTGGATGTCGTCGGAATAGCGGTCGTCGGTGGAGGCGATGGTCACGATCGCCTTCAGCGGCTCGGGCTGCATGGCCGCGATCTGAAGGCCGTTGAAGCCGCCCCACGAGATGCCCATCATGCCGATATTGCCGTCGCACCATTCCTGATCGGCAATCCAGTGCAGAGCGGCGACGCCGTCGTGCAGCTCGCTCGGCAGGTACTCGTCAATCAGCACGCCTTCGCTCTCGCCGCTGCCGCGGATGTCGAGCCGCACGCAGGCATAGCCGTGCCCGGCGAGGTACTTGTGCGTATGCTCGTCCCGCACCGTCGTGCCGAAGCGCTTGCGGTAAGGGATGTATTCCAGGATCGCGGGCACCGGCCCCGCGTCCTTCGGCCGCCAGATGCGCGCGGCCAGGTGCAGCCCGTCGGTGACGGGGATGAAGACGTTTTCTTCCTCGATGATCTCGTGCGGGAACTCGGTGATCGTTTTCATATGCATCGCTCCTCTCGCTGCCTCGGGTGTGGTGCGGACATGGCGGGGCAGGGCGGCTGAAGCCGCCGGAGGAGCGGGGCGTGGGGGCGCATGAGCCGCATGATGGACGAGACTCCTGAACAGTCAGTTGCTGCTGCAACGTCATGCGGCGGGCGTGCGTTCCTGCGGCTCAGGCGGGGTGGCCGGTGATCCGGTTGACGTGCCCCATCTTGCGACCCGGCCGCGCCTCGGCCTTGCCGTAGAGGTGCAGCGCCGCCGTGGGATCGGCGGACAGCTCGGGCAGGCGCGCCGCCTCGTCGCCGATCAGGTTCTCCATCACCACGTCGGCGTGCCGCCGGCCGTCGCCCAGCGGCCAGCCCGCGACCGCACGGATGTGCTGTTCGAACTGGTCGATCACCGCGCCGTTCTGCGTCCAGTGGCCCGAGTTGTGCACACGCGGCGCGATCTCGTTCACGATCAGGCCGCGCGGCGTCACGAACAGCTCCACACCCATCACGCCGACATAGTCGAGCGCGTTGAGGATGCGGCCGGCCAGCAGCACCGCGTCAGTCGTCTGTCCGCCGCTCAGGCGGGCCGGGACGGTGGTGGTCCGCAAAATCCCCTCGCGGTGCTCGTTCTCGCCCGGGTCGTAGCAGGCCACCGCACCGTCGATCCCGCGCGCGCCGATGACCGAGACTTCGTGGCTGAACTCCACGAACCCTTCCAGGATCGCGGGGGCGCCCTCAAGCGATGCCAGCGCCGCCTCGGCATCCTCCGGTCCCGTGATCCGGGCCTGCCCCTTGCCGTCGTAGCCGAAGCGCCGGGTCTTGAGGATGGCGGGCGTGCCGATGATCCTGAGCGCTTCGTTCAGGTCGTTGGCGGTGTCGACGGGAGCGAACGGGGCGGTGGCCAGGCCGAGGCCCGACAGGAATTCTTTCTCTGTCAGCCGGTCCTGGCTGATGCGCAGCGCCTCGCGTCCCGGCCGGATCGGGCGGATCGCCTCGATCCGGTCGAGCGAGGCGGTGGGCACGTTCTCGAACTCGTAGGTCACGACATCGACGGCTTCGGCGAAGGCCGCCAGCGCCTCCGCGTCGTCCCACGCGGCGGTGGTAACCGCGTCGGCCACGTGGCCCGCGGGCGGCTCGGGCGAGGGGTCGTAGATGTGGCACTTCAGACCAAGCCGCGAGGCCGCGACCGAGAGCATGCGGCCCAGTTGTCCGCCGCCGAGGATGCCGATCGTCGCGCCGGGAAACAGGGCATCACTCATCGACCGGCTCCTCCGGAATCGAGGCTGACAGCGCCGTGCGCCAGGCGTCCAACCGCTCTGCCAGTGCGCGGTCCGAAATGGCGAGGATCGCCGCCGCCATGAGCCCCGCATTCGCCGCGCCGGCGGCGCCGATGGCCATGGTGGCAACGGGGTAGCCCTTGGGCATCTGCACGATGGAATAAAGCGAGTCGACGCCCGACAGCGCCCGTGTCTGCACCGGCACGCCAATCACCGGGATACGGGTCTTCGACGCCATCATGCCCGGTAGGTGCGCCGCGCCCCCCGCGCCGGCGATGATCGCCTTGAGCCCACGGTCAGCGGCCGTCTTGCCGTAGTCCCACAGGCGGTCGGGGGTGCGATGCGCCGAGACGATGCGCGTCTCGTAGCTTACGCCCAGCTCGTCAAGGACCAGCGCAGCCTCTTTCAGCGTGGGCCAGTCCGATTGGCTGCCCATGATGATGCCGACGTCAGCGCCCATGACCTACCCCTTCGTCACCACGTGACGACCCGGTACACCGCCGCCGCCGCGGGCGCAACACGGGCGCCAGCTCAGGCGATGATGTCGGGCAGCAGGCGATCCTCGATGTCGCGGATCTGATCCTTGAGCGACAATTTGCGCTTCTTCAGCCTCCGCAGCATGAGCTGGTCGGCCGCCGTGCCCTCGTGCAGCGCGGCGATGGCCTCGTCCAGATCGCGGTGCTCGCGGCGGAGCACTTCGAGCTTCACGCGGAGGACCTCCTGGGTCTCCATCCTGCTGGAGACATTCATGGCCGGCTCCCTTTCTACGGTGCCCCAGACTACCCGTTTTCGCGGCCCGGTCAAAGCCCCGTGCCCTTGCGCGGTGCAAAAGCGGGGCCCATATCTGGCACAGGCGGTCGCCGAACGGGGCCGCTCAGCACGATCGCTTGATGAAGGACGTGTCGATGACGAAGATGACGCTGGGGTCGCACCCCTTCCTGCTCGGGTTCGAGCAGCTTGAGCGGCTGGTCGAACGGACCGCCAAGTCCGACGCGGGCGGATATCCCCCGTACAACATCGAACAGACGAGCGACGCGTCGTACCGCATAACGCTGGCGGTCGCCGGTTTCGCCGAGGACGATCTTTCGATAACGGTCGAGGATCGCCAACTGGTTATCCGCGGACGCCAGTCCGAGCCGGACGAGGAGCGCGTCTTCCTGCACCGCGGAATCGCCGCGCGCCAGTTCCAGCGGACCTTCGTGCTGGCCGACGGCGTTGAGGTCGCGGGAGCCAGGATGGAAAACGGTCTGCTGCACGTCGATCTCGAGCGCACCGTTCCCGAAACAGTGGTCCGGACGATCCGGATCTCGAAGGGTCAAGAAGAGGGGTAAGGGTATGAACACGCCGTACGAGGGTATTCCCGAGGACACGCAGAACATCGTCTACGTCCGGCCCGTTGCGGTCAACGAGCTGCCCGAGGACGTGCGCGAGCAGGCCGAGGGGCTTGAGACGATCTATGCCGTGCACAACGCCGACGGCGACCGGCTGGCGCTGGTCAAGGACCGGCAACTGGCCTTCATCGTGGCCCGGCAGAACGATCTCGCACCGGTCAGCGTCCACTGAGAAAATGAGGCGCCTACGGCGCCACACCAATACGTCACGCCGCGCTGGCGCGCGGCGCGATGCCTCCGGCGGGAGTATTTTCGTCAAGAGGATGCCCATGCGAAGAGGCCCCGGCGTAACACCGGGGCCTTCCGCGTTTCGGGCTCAGCGCTCGGTGCCGATCAGCCCCATCTGCTCGAGCTTGAGCAGCACTTGGTGCGCGCAATGGTCCACGTCGGTGCCCTCGGTCTCGACCCGCAGTTCGGGGTTCTGCGGCTCGTCGTAGGGGTCGGAGATGCCGGTGAACTCCTTGATCTTGCCCTCGCGCGCCAGCTTGTAGAGGCCCTTGCGGTCGCGCCGCTCGCATTCCTCGAGGCTGGTCGCCACGTGCACCTCGACGAAGGCGCCGAAGTCCTCGATCTCCTCGCGCACCGCCCGGCGGGTAGTGGCGTAGGGAGCGATGGGCGCGCAGATGGCGATGCCGCCGTTCTTGGTGATCTCGGAGGCGACGAAGCCGATGCGGCGGATGTTGAGGTCGCGGTGCTCCTTCGAGAAGCCGAGCTCGGAGCTGAGATTCTTGCGCACGATGTCGCCGTCGAGCAGCGTCACCGGGCGGCCGCCCATCTCCATCAGCTTGACGCGCAGCGCGTTGGCGATCGTCGACTTGCCCGAGCCGGACAGGCCTGTGAAGAACACGGTGAAGCCCTGCTGTGCCCGCGGCGGGCGCGTGCGGCGCAGCTCCTTCACCACCTCGGGGAACGAGAACCATTCCGGGATCTCCAGCCCCTCGGCCAGGCGGCGGCGCAGCTCGGTGCCGGAGATGTTGAGGACGGTGACGCCCTCCTCGATCTCGTCGGCGGGCTCGTACTGCGCACGCTCCTGCACGAAGACCATGTGTTTGAAGGGCACCATCTCGATGCCCATCTCTTCCTGGTGCTGCTTGAAGAGCTCCTGCGCGTCGTAGGGGCCGTAGAAATCCTCGCCGGCCGAGTTCTTGCCGGGGCCGGCATGGTCGCGGCCGACGATGAAGTGCGTCACGCCGTGGTTCTTGCGGATGAGCCCGTGCCAGATCGCCTCGCGCGGGCCGGCCATGCGCATGGCGAGGTTGAGGAGCGACAGGGTCGTGGTCGCGCCGGGGTACTTGTCGATCACCGCCTCGTAGCAGCGCACGCGGGTGAAGTGGTCGACGTCGCCCGGCTTGGTCATGCCGACGACCGGGTGGATCAGCAGGTTCGCCTGCGCTTCCTTCGCGGCGCGGAAGGTCAGCTCCTGGTGGGCGCGGTGCAGCGGATTGCGCGTCTGGAAGGCCACGACCCGGCGCCAGCCCAGCTTGCGGAACAGCGCGCGCAGTTCGTTCGGCGTATCGCGGCGGGCCTTGAAGTCGTAGTGCACCGGTTGCTGGATGCCGGTGACGGGACCGCCGAGATACACCTTGCCGGCCTGGTTGTGCAGGTAATTTACCGCCGGGTGCGCCTCGTCGTCGGCGCCGAACACCTTCTCGGCCTCGCGCGACTTGTTCGGCGTCCACTTGTCGGTGATCGTCATGGTGGCGAGGATCACGCCCTCCTGGTCGCGCAGGGCGATGTCCTGGCCCGACTCGACGCTGTCGGCGAACTTCTCGGGCACGTCGAGCGTGATCGGCATCGGCCACAATGTGCCGTCGGCAAGCCGCATCTCATCAACGACGCTATCGTAGTCCGCCTGGCCGAGGAAGCCCTTGAGCGGCGAGAAGCCGCCGTTCATCAGAAGCTCCAGATCGCAGATCTGGCGCGGGGTCAGATCCCAAGATGGAAGGTCGGCGGCCTCCACCTTCAGTTTCTGGGCGGATTCGTACGAGACGTAGAGTTCCGGTATCGGCGCGAGATTCGGCTGCTGCATGTTATGTACCCGAGTTAGACAAGCCGGGCGGGTCCCGGCGTAACACATTCGCGAGGTAGACCGCCGCCGGCGCGAAGATCAAGCTGTCGGGCCGGGGAAACGACGAAAAGGGATGACCGTCGGCGCCGGGTCACACGCCGTGGCACAAAATTCGCTCAGATGCGGAGCATCCGGAACGGGCGCGGGCGCGTCCGGCGCCCGCCCCGGAACGGTCAGGCGTCCTGCGGCACCTCGGCACCGTAGCCGAGCGGCTCGGTCGTGACCTTGCCCTCGTCCTCGCCCACCTCGGCGAGGAAGCGCTCGGCCTCGAGCGCGGCCATGCAGCCCATCCCTGCGCTGGTGACGGCCTGGCGATAGACGTGGTCGGTCAGGTCGCCCGCGGCGAAGACGCCGGGCACGCTGGTCGCGGTCGAGTCGGGCTTGGTGACGACGTAGCCGCCATGGTGCGTCTCAAGCTGGTCCTTCACCAGTTCCGAGGCCGGGGCGTGGCCGATGGCGACGAAGAAGCCCTTGCACGGGATCTCGGTGATCTCGCCGGTCTCGACGTGCTTGACGCGGACGCCCTCGACGCCCAGCGGGTTCTCGCCGCCCACGACCTCTTCGACGCCGTGGTTCCACAGCACCTCGATTTTCGGATTCTTGAGCAGGCGGTTCTGCAGGATCTTCTCGGCCCGCAGCGTGTCGCGGCGGTGGACCAGCGTGACCTTGCTGGCGAAGTTGGTCAGGAACAGCGCCTCTTCCACGGCGGTGTTGCCGCCGCCCACGACGACGACCTCCTGCCCGCGATAGAAGAAGCCGTCGCAGGTCGCGCAGGCCGAGACGCCGAAGCCCTTGAACTTCTCTTCGCTCGGCAGGCCCAGCCACTTCGCCTGCGCGCCGGTCGCCAGGATCAGCGCGTCGGCCGTCCAGACCTGCCCGCTGTCGGTGGTGGCGGTGAACGGGCGCTGCGACAGATCGACGGAGGTGACGATGTCAGACACGATCTCGGTGCCCACGGCCTTGGCGTGCGCTTCCATGCGCTGCATGAGGTCGGGGCCCTGCACCTCGATGTCGCCGGGCCAGTTCTCGACCTCGGTGGTGATGGTCAGCTGCCCGCCGGGCTGAAGGCCCTGGATCAGCACAGGCTCGAGCATCGCGCGCGAGGCGTAGACGGCCGCGGTATAGCCCGCCGGGCCGGAGCCGATGATCAAAACCTTGACGTGACGTGTGTCGCCCATTGTGTCGCCCCTTGCCGTTCGCGGTTCAGAGGGCGATATAGCCACTGCCCGGCGCGGCAGAAACCCCTGAAGGGGCAGAACCGGCCTCGGGCCTCTGGCCTTCCGCCAATTTTATGGATATTGCGCAACCGCGACACATTGTTGCGTGTTATGGCGGTGCGCCGTAAGCTTCGACATCCCAAGGAGGACAAAGGATGCCCGGACACAAGCTCGACCCGATCGATCGGAAAATCCTGTCCGAGCTTCAGGCCGACGGGCGCATGACCAACGTCGAACTGGCGCGCCGGGTTGGCATCTCGGCGCCGCCGTGCCTGCGGCGTGTCCGCACGCTCGAGGAGGCGGGACTGATCCGCGGCTACCACGCGCAGGTCAATTCGCGCGCGCTGGGGTTCGAGGTGCAGGTCTTCGCAATGGTCGGATTGCAGAGCCAGGCCGAGGTCGACCTGTCCCGGTTCGAGCAGCGCTGCCGCGACTGGCCGCTCGTGCGCGAGTGCCACATGCTCAACGGCGAGGTCGACTTCATCCTCAAGTGCGTCGCGCCGGACCTGTCGACCTTCCAGACCTTCCTGACCGAGCAGCTGACGGCGGCCGAGAACGTGGCCAGCGTGAAGACGTCGCTGGTGATCCGCAACGCCAAGGAACAGCCCGGCGTGCCGTTCGATGTGCTGGAAGAGCGGCTGAGCCGCAGCGCCTGACGGATCAGGCGGCGAAGGTCGCCGCCAGATCGTGTTCGCTCAGGCGCGGCATGGCGACCGGGCCGAACCCCTCGAACGAGTGCAGGTGCGGGAACAGCGACAGGTACACGCGCCGCATCTCCGGCCCCAGTGCGTCGGCACCGGTCGCGGCGGGGTGGAAGCTGTCGGTCTCGACCCCGTTCACCTGGATCACGGCGTGGCGCTCCAACACCAGGTGGAACACGCGCACGGGCGAGGGCGGGGAGATGCGGATCACGGTCATCCCGTCGGACATCACCGACACCGGCGCGAGCGCCGCATCGGCCTTCGCGGCGGCGCGGACGGCGGGGGTGTGGCTGACCAGCCGTGCGCCCTCGGCCAGCATGAGGTCGGGCATGGGACGGCCCAGTCCGAACCCGTCCGCGGCGATGCGGTAGAGGCGGCCGGCCGGGAGCTTGTCGCTCAGCCCCTCGGGCAAAAGCGTCATCGAGCCGACCCAAGCCAGCGGCTGCGGGCCATGCGCCGTATCGATCTCGGTGCCCGGAATCAGGTCCTCGACCGCAACGGGGCCCTGCGGAGTCTGCACCAGCGCTCCGCGCTGGAAGGCGGAAAAGGCGGCTTCGAAGGCGGGCTGGGCGGGACCGGGGCGCGCGACGGTTTCCGCGTCCCCGGCGCCGTTCAGGAACGAGATGTCGAAGCGGCGCACCGGGGCGCTGGGCGGAGCAGGCTGCGGCGCGACGGTGCCGCTGCGCGGAACGGTCCATTTCCGTCCGGCCTGTCCGCTTTGCAACGGTGTCTGGCGAGTGTAGCCCATCCGATCAATCCCCTCGCTGCCCGGCCCGTCGAGTACGCACGATCCGGCGTGCGGCCACAGCCTGCGCAAGCGGCGGGACATGGCCTGTCATCGTTCTGCCGGTCTCAAGCGGTGCTGCGCGGCACCCGGTGCGCGGCGTGAACCTGTCTCCACGACGGGATCTCCGCCGTCCTCGCGCTTTCCTCGATCACGCGCTCCAGCCATCTGCGGCGCTTGCCCTGCATCTCTCCGGTCCTTCTGTGTTGGAAACGGCGTTCTGCCCATCCTTCGCTTTGGAAGGTGGAAAGGCATTGAGGCAACGGTGGGGCGGAGCGGCGGAATTTGGGTGAAGACGCGGAAACGCCCCGCGGCTCAGAGCCGGATGACCGAGATCATGCGGCCGTAATCGGCCTGCTGCCGATGTACGCTGCGCCGGTACGAGAAGAAGCGCGCCGGGTCGTCGTAGGTGCAGTGTCGCGTCCACTCGGCCTTCTCGATCCCCGCCGCGCGCAGCCGGTGCAGGCCGAACGACGGCAGGTCGAAGTGCATCCGGTCGCCCTCGCCCCCGGCAAAGAAGCGGGAGTATTCGGGGTCCTCGGCCAGGAACATGTCGAAGAACTCGGGCCCGACCTCGTAGTTGCGCTGGCTGATCGTCGGGCCGATCACGGCGACGATCCCGTCGCGCCGCGCGCCTAGGTCGATCATCGCGTCGACCGTCGCCTCGAGCACGCCGTCGAGCGCACCTTTCCAGCCCGCATGTGCCGCGCCGATCACGCCGGTCTGGATGTCCGCGAACAGAACAGGCTGACAGTCCGCTGTCAAAATCCCCAGCGCGACGCCCTTGGTCTTGGTCACCATCGCGTCGGCCTCGGGCGGGGGCAACTCGTGCGGGCCGTCGATGACGGCCACGTCTGCCGAATGGGTCTGGTGCACCGTCACCAGCGATGGCGGCGCAACCTCGAGAGCGCGCGCCACGCGGGCCCGGTTGATCGCCACGGCCTCGGTCTGGTCCGAGGACCCGCGCCCACAGTTCAGCCCCTCGAACACGCCGGAAGATGCTCCGCCCTTTCGGGTGAAGAACCCGTGCGTGAGCGGGGAAAGCGCGTCGGACGTGATAATCTCAAGCGTCATGCAAAAGCCCCGGCGGCGGCGGCGCGGTATCGGGATGAAAACCCATTACCTTGAATAGGTGTCCCATTTCGTCGGGGTGGGTCAACCGCCGATGCGCGGCGATGTGGTTCTCGAGCGCTGCGCCGGTCAGCCTCCGCGCCAGCGCCTGCGCCCGCGCGGTGATGCCCAGCCGCTCGAGGAAGACGCCCTGCGGCACGAGCGCCGTGTGCGCGCAAGGAGTGGCCGCGGCCATCGGGCCGAACGCCACGTGCCCCGTCAGGTCGGCCTCGCCCGGCGCCTCCAGCGGATCGCGTTTCCTGTGCCCGGCCACGGCCTGCAGCGTGTCGCCCTTCGACGCCCACGACCCGTAATCCACGATCAGCGCCGCACCGCCGTTTCGTGCGATGCGCTCGCCGATCTGCGCGGCGAGCGACACCGCCGGCGCGGAGGTCTCGACCAAATCGCCGTCCTCAGTGTCGACCAGTCGGTCGGCCAAGGCGTCCAGCGGCGCAGATTCGCTCAGTCCGAGGGCCAGCCGGTCCTCCGTCACCGTCACCATCCGCTCGCGCCAGCCGTCGCCGTCGCGCAGGAACTGTCGCATGGGCAGGGCGTCGAAGAACTCGTTGGCGAGCAGGAACAGCGGGCGCTCGGGCAGGGTGCCGACCCCGTCGTGCCAGGTGGGAGCGTAGCCTTCCAGCGTCTCGGCCTGAACCTGCCGCAGCGGCGCCGACGCCTCGACCAGGTGCACCTCCATCGCCTCGTGAAAGCCCGGCACGTGCCGCGTCGCGCGCAGCACATCCGCCATGAGCGTTCCGCGCCCCGGCCCCAGCTCGGCCAGCGCGAACGGATTCGGCGCGCCCTGGTCCATCCAGGCCTGCGCAAGACTCAGACCCAGAAGCTCGCCGAACATCTGGCTGATCTCGGGCGCGGTCACGAAGTCGCCACTGCGCCCCAGCGGATCGCGGGTGGTGTAGTAGCCGTGCTCGGGATGCATCAGGCAGGCGGCCATGTAGTCGGCCACGTTCATCGCGCCGATGGTCCGGATCTGCCGGATCAGGATCTCGGACAGCGCGGTCATGCCCGCCCGTGCGCCAGCCGCGTGCGCGACAGCCAGATCAGCACAAGGCCCACCAGCAGCATCGGGAGCGACAGCACCTGTCCCATCGACAGGCCCGCGTCCCCAAGCCACACGACATAACCCATCGGGTTGCCGGGCGTGATGAATTGCGGGTCCGCCTGCCGAAAGATCTCGACGAACATCCGCGCGGCGGCATAGCCCGTCAGGAAAAGCCCCGTGATCAGGCCGGGCCGCTTCAGCGCGCCGGTGCCGAAGGCCATCACCAGCAGCACGCCGCCCAGCAGCAGCCCTTCGAGCCCGGCCTCGTAAAGCTGCGAGGGATGGCGCGCGCACAGCCCTGCGACGTCCGGGCAATCCTGCGCTGCCGCGCCGGGGAAGACCACAGCCCAAGGCACGTCCGACGGACGGCCCCAAAGCTCGGCGTTGATGAAATTGGCGATCCGCCCCAGCAGGATGCCCGGCGGCGTCGCCAGGGCCAGCATGTCGCCCAGGCTCAGCGGGTTCGGCCGGTACTTGCGCCAGACCAGAAGCCCCGCCACCACCACGCCGATCATCCCGCCGTGGAACGACATGCCCCCCTGCCAGATCATCGGGATTTCGAGCGGGTGCGCCAGGTAGTAGCCGGGCTGATAGAACAGCACGAAGCCCAGCCGCCCGCCGATCACGATGCCCAGGATCACGGCTGTCACCAGCTCCTCGACCTGCGCGGGCGTCAGCGGTGGCTCGCTCCCCGGCCACAGCGCCGCGCGCTTGGCCGCCGCGACCGCCACGCGCCAGCCCAGCAGGATGCCCACGACATAGGCCAGCGCGTACCAGCGCAGCGCGAAGGAAAAGCTGCCGACGTCGATCGAGAAGATCTCGGGCCGGATCTCGGGAAAGGGGATGGCTGCCAGCATGGCGCCGGTTAGGGCGCACAGGCCGGGCGAAGTCAAGGTTGAGAACCCGGCGGACGGGGGCCATATACGGGAAAACAGGATGGAGCCCCGTGATGCAAAGCCGCAGCAAAGTGTTCGACGATTTCTCGCAGCTCATGACAAACGCCATGGGCGTCGCACAGGGCGCTCGGGAAGAGGCCGAGACCGCGTTCAAGTCGATGATCGACCGCTGGCTGGCCGATCGAGACCTCGTCACGCGTGAAGAGTTCGACGCCGTCCGCGCGATGGCGCAGAAGGCGCGCGAGGAAAACGAGTCGCTCAAGGCGCGGCTCGACGCGCTCGAGGCCGCCTCGAAGGGCTGACCGGCCCCGCGACCACCAGATATTGACGCCGCCCGCGCCGCCGGGCGGCGTTTTTCGTTGTGGACGGCTCCAGCGCCCTGATCCTGTTGTCTGAATCCGGCCCCTCGCTTTTCTGTCCCCGACTTGCCCACAGCCTATTGACGCGAGACCTTGTCCCTCCCACAGCCTTTTCCACAAGAACCTGCGTTTTCCCCCGACATTTTGCTTTACAGGATGGAACCTTTGAGCACACCATATTTGGTAAGGGGAGGCCGAAACCACGCCGAACCTTGAGCAGGTACCAAGCGGTAGTGGGCTCTTCCGGCCTGCCCGCCTCAACCAGAGAGGCCGCAGAATGTCGTACTCCGAGCAGTATCTGGACACGCCCGAGGTCCACCCCATCGACATCGTCGAGCACTTGGCCGAGTGCCACGAGTGGGACTTCGACCGCGTCGGCGACGACCAGATCGCGATGGCGGTCGAGGGGCAGTGGCGCACCTACTCGATCACTCTGGCGTGGTCGGCCTACGACGAAACGCTGCGACTGATCTGCACCTTCGACATGGAGCCGCCCGAAGACCGGATGGCCGGGCTTCACGAGGTGCTGAACACGATCAACGACCAGTGCTGGTCGGGCGCCTTCACCTACTGGGCCGAGCAGCGGCTGATGGTGTGGCGCTACGGTCTCGTGCTCTCGGGCGGGCAGACGGCCTGCCCCGAGCAGATCGACCGGATGATTTCCTCCGCGGTGATCGCGGCCGAGAAGTTCTATCCCGCGTTCCAGCTGGTCGCCTGGGGCGGGAAGACGGCGAAGGAGGCCATGCAGGTGGCCATCGCAGAGGCATACGGCCGGGCATAAGATCCGGCAAAGGCGAGGGCAGGGTCGGCAGCGGCCCGGTTTCATGCAGTGCAAAGCCCGCCGTCGGGGTGACCCGGCGGCGGGTTCGCGTTTCGCCCGGACGGTTGTGCCCGCCGCGCCGGCGGCTAGTCTGGCGCCGAACGCAAGATATGGGGCCGACGATGGACATGGATGAACTGCGCCGGCGCGGGCTGGTGCTTCTGGGCTGCGGCAAGATGGGATCGGCGATGCTGGCGGGCTGGCTGAAGGGCGGGCTGCCCGCGGCGTCGGTCTGGGTAGTGGACCCGAAGCCCTCGGACTGGTTGCAGGGGATCGAGGGGCTGAACCTCAACGCCGACCTGCCCGAACGCCCGGCGATGGTGCTGGTGGCCGTGAAGCCGCAGATGATCGGCGACGCGGTGCCGGGGCTTGCGGCGCTCGGCGGTGGCGGCACCGTTTTCGTCTCCATCGCCGCGGGCAAGACGGTCGCCTACTTCGAGGATAAGCTGGGCGCCGGCACCCCCGTCGTCCGCGCCATGCCCAACACGCCCGCCGCCGTGGGCCGGGGCATCACTGCGCTCGTGGCCAACGACGCGGGCGCGGCGAGCCTCGATCTGGCCGAAGAGCTGCTCTCGGCCATCGGCCAGACCGTGCGGCTCGAAAACGAGGATCAGATGGACGCCGTGACCGCCGTCTCCGGCTCCGGCCCCGCCTACGTCTTCCACATGATCGAGTGCCTGGCCGCCGCGGCCGAGGATCAGGGCCTGTCGCCCGATCTCGCCATGAAGCTCGCGAAGGCCACGGTCGGCGGCGCGGGCCAACTGGCTGAGGAGGCGCAGGAAGACCCGGCGCAACTGCGTGTCAACGTCACCTCGCCCAACGGCACGACTCAGGCAGGGCTCGAGGTGCTGATGGACGAACAGACGGGCCTGCCGCCCCTCATGCGCAAGACGGTTAAGGCCGCCGCCGACCGCTCGCGGGAGCTGCGGGGATGAGCGAGATCACGTTCGACGACTTCCTCAAGGTCGACATCCGCGTGGGCTGCATCACGCGCGCCGAACCGTACCCCGAGGCCCGCAAGCCCGCGATCAAGCTCTGGGTCGATTTCGGCCCCGAGTTCGGCGAGAAGAAGAGCTCGGCCCAGATCACCAAGCACTACGCCCCGGAAACGCTGCCGGGAAAGCGCGTCATGGCGGTCGTCAACTTCCCGCCCCGCCAGATCGGAAAGGTGATGTCCGAGGTGCTGGTCCTGGGCGTGCCGGACGAAGATGGCGAGGTCGTCCTGCTGACCCCGGACAAGGACGTCCCCCTCGGCGGCCGTCTTTTCTGACCCGCTTCATCTTCGGTCTCGAAATATCCTCGGGGGGCGCGGGGGCAGACAGCCCCCCGTCCGCCGCCGGACAGACCGCCTCAGCGTTCGAGCAGCGTCAGCCCGGCCACGCACAGCGCCAGCGCCGCCGTCGCCGCCCACAGCGCGCCCCAGCCGGCCACGTCCGCCACCAGCCCCAGCACAGGCGGGCTGAGCAGGTAGCCCACATAGGCGATGCCGGTGACGGTCGCCAGCGCCCGACCGCCCGCGCCCGAGGTCGCGACCGAGCGGAAGACGGCCGGCTCGACCGGCCCCACGCCCGTGCCCGCGACGAAGGATGCCGCGAGCACCAGCCACACGGGCGGCGCGGCCGCGAGGATCAGGAAAGCCGGCGCGGCGAGGCAGGCGGCGATGCGCACGGTGTCCATGGCGCCCAGCCGGTGCTCCACCGCGTGCGCCGCCAGCCGCCCGGCGCTTAGCCCCAGGACGAAGGCGGAGGGGGCGAGCCCGGCCATCGCGGGCGCGGCGCCCAGCACGCGTTCGACGAAGATGGCGGCCCAGCTTTGCGCCGACATCTCCTGAAACGCCGCCAGCGCCGCGATGGCAGCCAAGATTAGCACGGGGCGCGACAGGCGCAGGCCGCTGCCGTCCTCGGGCGCCGGGCCGGGTCGCTGGTGTCCGCCCGCCCGCCATTCCAGCGCGGCGGCGGCCAGGAAGAACAGCCCGATCACCGGGAAGATCGCCGCGGGCGTGGCCCCGGCCGAACGGGCAAGGCCCGTCAGCCCGGCCGACACCAGCATCGCGAAGGGAAACAGCGCGTGCACGCGGTTGAACAGCCGCGATTGCGTTTCGGCCTCGAGCCGCGCCGTCCGCATGTTGAGCGAGATGTCGAGCGCGCCGGACGTGCCGCCCAGAATCAGCAGCGCCCCGATGAAGGCCGTGAAGTTGTCCGAGAAGGCCAGCAGCAGGTTGCCGGCGGCAAAGATCAGCAGGCACAGCGGGATGGCGTGGCGCGGGATGCGGTGGATGACATGGCCCAGCCCCTGCATCACCGGCAGCGCCGCCACCGACATCGCGCCAAGCGCGAGGCCAAAGCCGCCTTCGCCAAGCCCGCTGAGGTCCTGCAACGCCGGCGTGGCGGCGGCGAAAGCGCCCCAGAACAGCCCGGCCGCGCCGTAGCCGGCGGCGAGAGAGCCGGTCTGGACGGCGGCGCTGGCGGTCATGCGGGGGGCGTGTCGCCCACCGCCTCGCGCCAGTGGCGGCGGCAGAGCGAGACGTAAGTCTCGTTCCCGCCGACCTGGATCTGTTCACCGGCGACGAGCACCTGTCCGGTCTCGTCCTGGCGCACGACCATCGTCGCCTTGCGGCCGCAGAAGCAGATGGTGCGCACCTCGCGCAGATCGTCGGCGAGAGCGAGCAGCTCGGCCGAGCCGGGGAAGAGCTGCCCGCGGAAGTCCACGCGAAGCCCGTAGCACATGACCGGCAGGTTCAGGTCGTCGGCGGCGCGGGCAAGCTGCCAGACCTGCGCGGGTTCGAGGAACTGTGCCTCGTCCACGAAGACGCAGGCGAAGGACCGTTGCACCTGCAACTGTTGCAGGCGAGAAAACAGGTCCTCGCCCGGCGCGAACGTGTCCGCGTGCTGCCCGATGCCGATACGCGAACCGATGCGGCCCTCGCCCGCGCGGCGGTCCAGCCGGGCGGTCAGCAGGTACGTGTCCATCCCACGCTCGCGGTAATTGTGCGACGCCTGCAACAGCAGCGTCGATTTGCCCGCGTTCATCGTGGAGTAGTGGAAATAGAGCTTCGCCATGCGCGCCGAGTTACCCCGCAGCGGCAGGGCGGACAAGACGGCACCCGCCGCTGACGAAAAGCCCCGCACGCGGCGGTGGGCCGGGTGCGGGGCGGATGGTCACGTAAGCCGAAGCGCGTCAGGCAGCGTCGTGCATCGCCTCGACCTCGGCCGGGAGCATGCCGCGAACGTGGGTCCACTCGCCCGGATCGATGTGCCTTTTGAGCAGGCCGAAGACGGCGCGGGCGGCGTTCTCGGGCTCGGTCACCTGATCATCGCCGATGCGCTCGGCCAGCAGGACGAGGTACTCCTCCTGGTCGCGTACCTTGCAGGGCGCGTCGGCGGGGCGCCAATTCTCGTAGTAGATGCCACGCACAAGGTGCGGAAGCTGGCCGCCCAGGTGCGACGCCTCCTGGACCGTCAGCCGGTCGCGGAGCGTGTGCAGGCCGCCGCGCAGCACGTGGTAAGCTTGCTTCTTCTCGCAGCCGAGTTGGGACGACAGTTCGTTGAGCCAATGGTTGGTGTCGTTGACGGTCCGGTCGATGATCTCGAGTCCATGATCGCTCATGTGGTCCTCCGTTTCCATCGCTTCGGAGGACCAATGAGGCCCGCGCCCGGGGGTTCCGGACGCGGGCCGATCGTGAACGCATTGGCGCGGAACCGCGTCCGCGCAGAGGGCGAGGTCACCTGGACAAGTGATCGCAGGTGACGTTCGCGTTGAACGGCTCGAACTCGCCGGCCGGGTTTTCCCGGAACAGCCACACGTGCTGGTCGTAGTGCGGCATGAAGCCGTGCGCCTCGTCGTGCGGAGTGTCGGCGTCATCGGCCATGTGGTCCCACATCCGCCCGTTCATCATCGGCGCCGTGGCGTTGCCGGCGGCGCGCCAGGCCTTCTCGAACACGAGGTTCTCGATCCCCACCAGCTCCAGCGTCCCGTCGGCCTGCGGTTCGTAGAGCAGGATGGCCGGGACCATGAAATCGGTGTGGGTGCTTTCGCCGTCGACGCGGGGCGCGTCGCCTGTGAGCTTCAGCCGCGCCGGGTGCAGGTAGTGGATGCCCATGCCGCCCAGTTCGGCGGGCAGTCCTTCGGCCGCGGCACTGACGCAGGCGCCGGACGGGTCGGGGACATAGCCGTCCGCGAGCGCCACGTTGACGTCCTTGTACTTCTCGACCGCCGCACGCAGGTCATCGAGGTTGAAATCATCGGCAACTGCCGCGCCCGCCACCAGGACGCCGCAGATCGCCGCCAGGCTTCGTAATGTCATGAGAATGTCCTCCCAAGGGAGACGCGCGGGAAATGTCCGCGCGCGGAGGATACCATGAGTCGCCCGCCCCTCAGCGGAGAATCGTGCGTGTGCGCAGGTTCCGCCATCGCTGGTCCGTGACGGGCAGCGCCCGAGCGCCCCTCGGGCGGGCGCTTCAGGCCCACCCGCGCTCGGGAGATGCTCGTCGGTGGTGCTATCGCGGCCCGGCTATGCCCGAACTCACCCCTGCAGCGCCCGGACCCCGATGTCGCCGTCCTCCCGCGCGCGCATGGCCTGCGCGGCGGCGTGGCTGGCGGCGAGCGTGGTGAAATAGGGGATCTTGTCGTAGAGCGCGACCGACCTCATCGAGCGGCTGTCCTCGACCGCCTGCGCGCCCTCGGTGGTGTTCATCACCAGCTGGATGCCGCCGTCCTTCATGATGTCCACGATGTGCGGACGGCCCTCGTAGACCTTGTTGACGGTGTCGGCCTCGATCCCGTTCTCGGCCAGATAGGCCTGCGTGCCTCTGGTGGCGACGATCTTCAGGCCGAGGTCCGTCAGGATGCGGGCGGTGTCGATCAGCTCGGCCGTCTTGTCGGCGTCACGCACCGACAGGAACGCGGTGCCTTGGTTCGGCAGATGCGTGCCCGCGCCCATCTGCGCCTTGAGGAAGGCGCGGGGGAAGTCGCGGTCCCAGCCCATGACCTCGCCGGTCGAGCGCATCTCGGGGCCCAGCAGCGTGTCCACGCCCGGGAAGCGGGCGAAGGGCAGCACGGCCTCCTTCACCGAGAACCACGGCATGTTCGGGTCCGCCAGCGTCATCGGGTCGGCCATCGGCAGCGTGGTGTCGGCCGAGGCGTCGGCCGGGTAGGGTGGGCGCGCCGGGAAGGCCGAAAGCTTCTCGCCCGCCATCAGCCGCGCGGCGATGGAGGCGATGGCGCTGTCGGTGGCCTTGGCCACGAAAGGCACGGTGCGCGAGGCGCGGGGGTTCACCTCGAGCACGTAGATCTCGCCGTCCTTGATGGCGAACTGCACGTTCATCAGGCCGACGACGCCCAGCTTCAGCGCCATCGCCTTCGTCTGGCGCTCCATCTCCTGAACCAGCTCGGGGGCGAGGGTGTGGGGCGGCAGGCAGCAGGCGCTGTCGCCCGAGTGGACGCCCGCCTCCTCGATGTGCTGCATGATGCCGGCGACGTGCACGTTCTCGCCGTCCGACAGGCAGTCCACGTCCACTTCGACCGCGCCCGACAGGTAGCTGTCGAGCAGCACGGGGTTCTTGCCCGAAACCACGACGGCGTCGCGGATGTAGCGCTCCAGGTGCGCGTCGTCGCGCACGATCTCCATCGCGCGGCCGCCCAGGACGTAGGAGGGGCGGATGACCAGCGGATAGCCGACATCTTTCGCGATCTCCATCGCCTGCGTGTCCGAGGTGGCGATGCCGTTCTTGGGCTGCTTCAGGCCCAGCTCGTTCAGCATGCCCTGGAACCGCTCGCGGTCCTCGGCCAGGTCGATGGCGTCGGGCGTGGTGCCCAGGATCGGGATGCCCGCGTCGTGCAGATCGTTGGCCAGCTTCAGCGGCGTCTGGCCGCCGAACTGGACGATGACGCCGTGCAGCGTGCCCTTCTCCTGCTCGACGCGGAGGATCTCCATCACGTGCTCGAAGGTCAGCGGCTCGAAATAGAGCCGGTCGCTCGTGTCATAGTCGGTCGAGACCGTCTCGGGGTTGCAGTTGACCATGATGGTCTCAAAGCCCGCGTCGGTCAGCGCGAAGCAGGCGTGACAGCAGCAATAGTCGAACTCGATCCCCTGGCCGATCCGGTTCGGGCCGCCGCCTAGGATCACGACCTTCTTCGCGCCCGACGGCCGCGCTTCGTCCTCGGCCTCGCCCATTACGGGGGCTTCGTAGGTCGAGTACATATAGGGCGTCTGCGCCTCGAACTCGGCGGCGCAGGTGTCGATGCGCTTGAATACGGCGGTGACGCCGAGGTTGTGGCGCGCGCGGCGCACCTGAGCCTCGTCCCGCCCGGTGAGCGCGGCGAGGCGGGCGTCGGTGAAGCCCATCATCTTGAGCTTGCGCAAGCCCTCCTCGGTCACCGGAAGCCCGTTCTTGCGGATGTCGGCCTCGGCATCGACGATCTCGCGGATGCGCGAGATGAACCACGGGTCGTACTGCGTGGCCGCCTGGATGTCGTCGTCGGTCAGCCCCAGCCGCATGGCCTGCGCGATCAGCCGCAGCCGGTCCGGCGTGCGGGCGGTCAGCGCCTTGACCACGGCGGCGTGGTCGGGCGCGCCGGGGATGTCGATCTCGTCGAAGCCGGTCAGACCGGTCTCGAGCGAGGCGAGCGCCTTTTGCAGCGACTCGTGGATGGTGCGGCCGATGGCCATCGCTTCGCCCACCGACTTCATGGCGGTGGTCAGCTCGGCCTTCGAGCCGGGGAACTTCTCGAAGGCGAAGCGCGGGATCTTGGTCACGACGTAGTCGATTGTCGGCTCGAAGCTGGCGGGCGTGACCTTGGTGATGTCGTTGTCGAGCTCGTCGAGCGTGTAGCCCACGGCGAGCTTCGCGGCGATCTTGGCGATCGGGAAGCCGGTGGCCTTGGACGCCAGCGCAGAGGAGCGCGAGACGCGCGGGTTCATCTCGATCACGACCATGCGGCCGTCCTCGGGGTTCACCGCCCACTGAACGTTCGAGCCGCCGGTCTCGACCCCGATCTCGCGCAGGACCGCGATCGAGGCCGAGCGCATCATCTGGTATTCCTTGTCGGTCAGCGTCAGCGCGGGCGCGACGGTGACCGAGTCGCCGGTGTGGACGCCCATCGGATCCACGTTCTCGATCGAGCAGACGATGATCGCGTTGTCCGCCTTGTCGCGGACGACCTCCATCTCGTATTCCTTCCAGCCCAGCAGGCTTTCATCGACGAGGATCTGGCCCACGGGCGAGGCGTCCATGCCCGACCGGCAGTAGTATTCGTAGTCGTCGCGGTTATAGGCCACGCCGCCCCCGGTGCCGCCGAGGGTATAGGCCGGGCGGATGATCGCGGGCAGGCCGATATCCTCCAGCGCCTCCATCGCCTCGGCCAGGCCGGCGTTGATGTCGTAGCTGCCGTCGGCGCGCTTGGGGGCGGAGACGATGGTGGCCTTCGGGTTTTCGAGCCCGATCCGGTCCATCGCCTCGCGGAAGAGCTTGCGGTCCTCGGCCATCTCGATGGCCTCGCGCCGGGCGCCGATCATCTCGACCCCGAACTTCTCGAGCACGCCCATCTCCTCGAGCTTGAGCGCGGTGTTCAGGCCGGTCTGCCCGCCCATGGTGGGCAGCAACGCGTCGGGGCGCTCCTTCTCGATGATGCGGGCCACGATGTCGGGGGTGATCGGCTCGATATAGGTCGCGTCGGCCAGGCCCGGATCGGTCATGATCGTGGCGGGGTTCGAGTTCACCAGGATGACCCGGTAGCCTTCCTCGCGCAGGGCCTTGCAGGCCTGGGCGCCGGAATAGTCGAACTCGCAGGCCTGCCCGATGATGATGGGCCCCGCACCGATGATCATGATCGACTGGATGTCGGTTCTTTTCGGCATGGGTCCCCTCGTCGTTCCGCAGCGCAAATCGCCCTGCGTTTAAGGGGCAGGGAAGGCGTGTGCAAGAGGGGAACGCCGTGCGGGGCGTGCCGGTCGGATGTGGTGCCGCGGGTGGCCGTGGACGGCCGCGGGCGGGTTTACTCGGCGGCGTGCGCCACCGGCTTCTTGTCGCTGTTGGCCTTGCCGGCCGGCGCCGCCGCCTTCCCCGACGGATAGAGGTAGTCGCGCGTCAGCGGCACGGCCTGCTTGTCGTGGGACAGCTGCACCTGGAACACGACCTGCGGCGAATAGCGGAAGGTCAGCTCGCACGCGATCAGGTAGTAGCGCCACATGCGGCAGAAGCGTTCGTCATAGATTTCGCGCGCGCGATCGATGTTGGCGGCGAAGCGCTCGTGCCAGTGCTTGAGCGTCTCGGCGTAGTGGATGCGCCAGACCTCGACGTCGGTGGCGGTCAGGTCCTCCTTCTCGACCGCGGCCATCATCTCGGACATGGCGGGGATGTAGCCGCCGGGGAAAATGTACTTGGCGATCCAGGGCGAGGTCGCGCCCGGCGGGCCGCAGCGCCCGATGGTGTGGATCAGCGCCACCCCGTCGGGGGCGAGCTTGTCGTAGACGTGGCGGAAGTATTCCCGGTAATGCGGCGCGCCGACATGCTCGAACATGCCCACGGACACGATCCGGTCGAAGGTGCCGGTCACGTTGCGATAGTCGGTCAGACGGAATTCGATCCGGTCCTCCAGCCCCTCGGCCTTCGCCCGCGCGCAGGCGATCTTGTGCTGCTCCTCGGACAGCGTCACGCCCAGCACCTTGGCGCCGTAGTCGCGCGCCAGCGTCAGACCCATGCCGCCCCAGCCGCAGCCGATGTCGAGCACGCGCATGCCCGGCTCGATCAGCAATTTGTTGGCGATATGCGCCTTCTTGGCCTCCTGGGCTTCTTCCAGCGTCATGTCGGGGCGGGGGAAGTAGCCGCAGGAGTACTGCTTGTCGGCGTCGAGGAAGAGGTCGTAGAGCTCGCCCGACAGATCGTAGTGGTGCGCGACGTTCTTGCGCGCTCGGCTGGCGGGATTCCACTGCTGCACACGTCGCAGGGTGCGGCGCACCTCGTTGACGATCTGCTGCCACCAGAGTTTGTGGCGATGCGAGGAGTTCCTGATGGCGACGGTCAAAAAGGCGCGGAGATCGTCGTTCTCGACCTCGAGCTGGCCGTTCATGTACGCCTCGCCCACGCCCAGGTCGGGGCTCAGAACGATACGGCGGGGCAGGTCCGGGTCCTTGAGCCTGATGTGCACCCGCTCGCCGGTGCCGTCGCCGTAACGGCGTTTCTGGCCGTCGGGCATCGTGACCTCGAGCGTGCCCTCGCGAATGATCTGTCCAATGGCTTTGTCAAAAATCGTGTTCCACATGTTCACCCCCAAATGCGCCCGCTCCCCGGCACATTCATCCCGGTTCGAGCCGCGTCCCTCACCACGGCTCCTGAAGATGCAATCAAAAACATAGTGACAAGGTTTCCGCGATTTTGTCAAAAAATTGATTTGCCGGCGAGGGTTGGGCGGTGCGCCGCCGCTTTGCAGCCTGTGGCAGGGCGCCCGCTCGAAAGGGGCAGCAGGGGCCCATCGGCACGTGCCGGGCTTTCACATGAGGGCGTTCGCACCGATGGGCGCGCCACCGCTCCCTTGACTTCCGGTCCCGCGCGCGGTGTATCGGCGCGGATCCGACAATCCCGCCCGAAAGGACGCCCGATGCACGCCTACCGCAGCCATACCTGCGCCGATCTCGACGCCAGCACCGTGGGCCAGACCGTCCGTCTGGCGGGCTGGGTGCACAGGGTGCGCGACCACGGCGGCGTGCTGTTTATCGACCTGCGCGACCATTACGGCATGACGCAGGTCTTGTGCGACCCCGACAGCCCCGTCTTCGCCGAGGTCGAGAAGGTGCGCGCCGAGTGGTGCGTCCAGATCGACGGCGAGGTGAAGGCCCGTGCGCCCGAGCTCGTGAACCCCAAGATCCCCACCGGCGAGATCGAGGTCTATATCCGCGGGATCGATGTGCTGGGCCGCTCGGCCGAGCTGCCGCTGCAGGTCTTCGGCGATCAGGAATACCCCGAGGAGACGCGCCTGCGGTATCGCTTCCTCGACCTGCGCCGCCAGCACCTGCACGACAACATCGTGCTGCGTTCGGACGTGGTGCGCGACCTGCGCCAGCGCATGTGGGACCAGGGTTTCAACGAGTTCCAGACGCCGATCATCACGGCCTCGTCGCCCGAGGGTGCGCGCGACTTCCTCGTGCCCTCGCGCCTGCATCCGGGCAAGTTCTATGCCCTCCCGCAGGCGCCGCAGCAGTTCAAGCAGCTGATCATGGTGTCGGGCTTCGACAAGTATTTTCAGATCGCGCCCTGCTTCCGCGACGAGGACCCGCGCGCCGACCGCTCGCCCACAGATTTCTACCAGCTCGACCTCGAGATGTCCTTCGTCACCCAGGACGACGTGTTCGACGCGATCCAGCCGGTCGTTCAGGGCTGCTTCGAGCGCTTCGGCAAGGGGCGCAAGGTCGATACCGTCTGGCCCCAGATCTCCTATGCCGACGCGGCACTCTGGTACGGCACCGACAAGCCCGACCTGCGCAACCCGATCAAGATGCAGGTCGTGTCCGAGCACTTCCGCGGCTCGGGCTTCGCCATCTTCGCGAAGCTGCTCGAGCAGGAAGGCACCGAGATCCGCGCCATTCCCGCGCCCGGCGGCGGCTCGCGCAAGTTCTGCGACCGGATGAACGCCTTCGCTCAGAAGGAAGGCCTGCCCGGCATGGGCTATATCTTCTGGCGCGAAGGGGAGAGCGGTATCGAGGCAGCCGGCCCGCTGGCCAAGAACATCGGCCCCGAGCGGACCGAGGCGATCCGCCAGCAGCTCGGCCTGGGCAAGGGCGACGCGGCCTTCTTCCTGGGCGGCAAGCCGTCGAGCTTCGAGCGCGTCGCGGCCCGCGCCCGCGTGCAGATCGGTGAAGAACTCGACCTCGTGGACCGCGACCGCTTCGCCTTCGCCTGGATCGTCGACTTCCCGATGTACGAGGCCGACGAGGAGACGGGCGAGATCGACTTCAGCCATAATCCGTTCTCCATGCCGCAGGGCGGTCTCGAGGCGCTGGACGGCGATCCTCTGAAGGTGCTGGGTTGGCAGTACGACCTGGCGTGCAACGGCTATGAGCTGGTTTCGGGTGCAATCCGGAACCACAAGCCCGAGATTATGTTCAAGGCGTTCGAGATCGCCGGCTATGGCGAGGACGAGGTGCGCAAGCGCTTCGGCGGCATGGTCAACGCGTTCCAGTACGGCGCGCCCCCGCACGGCGGCTGCGCGGCCGGCATCGACCGGATGGTGATGCTACTGGCGGACGAGCAGAACATCCGCGAGGTCATCATGTTCCCGATGAACCAGCGCGCCGAGGACCTGATGATGGGCGCGCCGAGCGAGCCGTCGAACGAACAGCTCCGCGAACTGCGCCTGCGGGTTCTGCCGCCGGAGGAGTGACGGCGCGGCGCTGAGGAGCGCTTGGCGATCAGGAATACTCAGCGCCCGGGCCGATGGTCCGGGCGCTTTGCTTTGGGCCCTTTGAAGAATGCTGGCCGCTGTATCGCCCGGGTCCGTGGCCCGGCGCAGCGCCCGGCCCGTCCCCCATTGGGCGGGCGCTTCACGCCCACCCCGCCGGGCCGGGCGCTGCCCTCTCGTCGCGCACGAAGTCGGATGGTCCACTTGCGGCTGTCGGCATCACTCCCCCAGCTTCGCATGCACCTCGTCGAGGTCGATTTCGCCCACCGGCATCTTGTTGCCCGGGGTCTCGAAGTCGTACCGGAACAGCCGGAAGTCGCGGTGATAGATCTCGTACATCAGGTGCATTGACAGGTCGTCGAAATAGTCCTCGACCGGGTGCGCCCGTTTCGGCCCGTGCCCCTCGCTTTCGTTGAAGCGCGGGATCGCCGAAAGGTCGACCGGATGCGGCGTTTCGACCGCGTCGAGCACCGACTGCATCCCGTCGTTGAACCGCTCGGTCCAGAAGATGCGGTCATAGCGGCCGCCGTTGACGATGAAGGTCGAGATGTGACCCGACATCGCCGACCAGTGGATGTCCGGGTCCATCGGCTTACGGAAGCGGATGGTGTCGCGAACGAACAGCAGGAAGCGGCGGAAGGACTTGATCTGGTCGAAGTCGTCGCTGCCGTCTGCGCCGCCGACCTCGACGCCGTATTTCTGGACCAGCATCGGCACCAGGTTGTTCCGGTACCGCCGACCATTGCGCTGGATGCCGCAGATCTTGTCGAAAAACGACGACAGGATCCGGGTGTAGGGATTGCGCACGCAGGTGAACGCGAAGGACGTGTGCGCCTTGACGTTGGCCGAAATCGGACCCTGGCTGTGGTCCTGCGCCCACTTGTGCACACCTTTGGACGCATCGTGGATGTCGCCGTCGAAGAACGCTCCGTGGTCGGAGTAGTACATGATCTGGCCGATGGTCGAGCAGGCGCATTTCGGCACGACCCGGTACACCATGCTCTCGCTCTCGGTCATCCAGGTGCCCGGAAATCCCATCTCGCCCGTCTCCCGCCCCGTGTCGCTTGTGCCTCGGATCGGGCGGAAAAGATCAAAGCCGCCCTGTCTTTACAACGGGAACGTGCGATATCACCGCACGAGCAGTCCCGACTGGAGCGCGCAAGACGCACCCGATGGCCAAGATCGCCTTCATCCTGCTGTGCCACAAGGACCCGCAAGCGGTCATCGCCCAGGCCCGCCGGCTGACGGCGGCCGGCGATTTCGTGGCCATTCACTACGACGCTCGCGCGGGACAGGAGGGGTACGAGCGCCTGCGCGTCGCGCTGGCGGGCAATCCGGGCGTGACCTTCGCCCGGCGCAGGGTCCGGTGCGGTTGGGGCGAGTGGAGCCTGGTCCGCGCCACGCTGCTGGCGCTCAAGGCGGCCGAGCGTGCGTTTCCGCGCGCCACGCACTTCTACATGCTCTCGGGCGACTGCATGCCGATCAAGCCGGCGAATTACGTGCACGCGGCGCTCGACGCCGACGACGTCGACTACATCGAATGCTTCGACTTCTTCGAAAGCGGCTGGATCAAGACCGGCCTGAAGGAAGAGCGGCTGACCTATCGCCACATCTTCAACGAGCGGCGGCACAAGGCGCTGTTCTATGGCGCACTCGACCTGCAAAAGCGGATGGGGCTGCGGCGGGCGGTGCCCGCCGAGCTCGAGATGCGCATCGGTAGCCAATGGTGGTGCCTGCGCCGGCGCACCGTCGAGGCCGTTCTGGAATTCTGCCGGACCCGCCGGGACATACTGCGGTTCTTCGCCACCACCTGGATCCCCGACGAGACGTTCTTTCAGACGCTGGTGCCGCACCTGGTGCCGGCGGCTGAGATCCGGTCGCGCACGCTGACCTTCCTGATCTTCAGCGACTACGGCATGCCGGTGACGTTCTACAACGACCACCACGACCTGCTGATGGGTCAGGATTACCTGTTCGCGCGCAAGATCAGCCCCGAGGCGCACCAGCTCAAGCGTCGCTTGGGGGAACTCTATGCGGCGAAGGACGTGGAGGTGCGCGTCTCGGGCGAGGGGCGGCAGCTCTATCATTTCCTGACGGGGCAGGGGCGCGAGGGGCGGCGCGTCGCCCCCCGCTTCTGGGAGGCCGAGGCGACGCTGGGGCGGGACCGCGAGCTGCTGGCGGTGGTCTGCAAGAAGTGGCACGTGGGCCGCCGCTTCGCCGACGCGGCGCGCGCGGCCACGAACGTGCCGGCGGTGGGATACCTCTTCGAAGAGGAGGAGGCGGGGCTGCCCGAGCTCGGCGGTCTCGAACGCAGCCTGGGCAAGCGGACACGTCATCGCCGGGCCCTGCTCCGGCTACTCTTCGACCGCTTCGGCAGCGACCGCATGATGATCTGCCTTGACCCCTCTCGGTTGGAGCTTTTGCGGGACGTCGCCGCCGACCGGGCGGGGCTGCAGGTTCTCGAGATCGAGTGCGACTTCAGCGACGGGGACGTGCTGGCCCACGCCGCGCGCGTGGGGCTGGTGGGCTCGGGCACGCCCGCATCGGCGCGGGAGGCGCTGGTGCCGACGGTGCGCGCGGCGCTCGCCCAAGAGGCCGACGCGCTGCGTGACGCCGGGGGCGGGCGCTTCCATCTGATGCGGGAAAGTGCGACCCATGAGGAGAACGCCGGCGCCGCGGCGCGTTTCCTCGGCATCCCCGAGGCGCGCGCGGCCGAGATTGCCGGCAACCCGCATCTGTTCGACTGAGGAGGCCGCGATGCCCTACGCCTATGACGACGACAACATCTTCGCCAAGATCCTGCGCGACGAGATCCCCAACGACACGGTGATGGAGACCGAGCACACGCTGGCCTTCCGCGACATCCGTCCGCAGGCGAAGACGCACGTTCTGGTGATTCCCAAGGGCAAGTACGTCAATCACGACCACTTCTGCCTGGAAGCCAGCGAGGCCGAGATCGTCGACTTCAACCGCGTCGCGGGCCAGGTCTGCGCCGCGTTGGAGCTTCAGCCGACCGAGGGCGCGGGCGGCTATCGGGTAATTTCCAACGCTGGTGGGGATGCCGGGCAGGAAGTGCCGCACTACCACATCCACATCCTGGGCGGCGGATCGCTGGGGCCGATGCTCAGCCGGCTGTAGAAGGTGCGTTACGCCCCTTGCAGAGGAGCGCAAGTCTTCGTCGAAGACCTGCGCCTCCGGGAGGTTGGCGCAGTGGTTTGGCTTAATCGCCTGCAAAGGGCGCCGCCTTCCGGCAGCGCGGATGCAAGTCTTCGCCGAAGACTTGCGCCTCCGGCGGGAGTATTTTCGGCAAGAGGAAGCCCCCGCGCGCCTCAGGCGGCGGGCTTGGCGCGGGTAAGGTCGAGGAAGACGTCCTCGAGGTTCGGCTCTTCTGTGTTCACGTCGCGGATGCGGATGCCGGCGTCGCGCACCGCCTCCAGGATCTCGCCGGGGGAATGGCGGGTGCGCGAGTAGCCGAAGGCCAGCGTGCCGTCGGCGCGGCGGTCGAGTTCCACGCCCTGCGGCAGGGGGATGTCGGCGGGCGCGGGGCTTTCCGGCTGAAGCACCAGGGTCTTGGCGTCCATGCGCGCAACCAGTTTCTTGGTCTCGTCGCGGATCACCACCTCGCCGTGGTTGATGATGGCGATCTCGTCGCACATCTGTTCGGCTTCCTCGAGGTAGTGGGTCGTCAGGATGATCGTCATGCCCTGCGCGTTCAGCTTGCGCACGTTCTGCCAGAGCATCTGGCGCAGCTCGATGTCCACGCCCGCCGTCGGCTCGTCGAGCACCAGGATGCGCGGGTTGTGAACAAGTGCCTTGCCCAGCAGGAGCCGCCGCCGCATCCCGCCCGAGAGCGAGCGGGCGTAGGCCTCGGCCTTGTCCTCGAGCCCGATCATCCGCAAAATCTCGTCTGTCCGGCGCTGCGACTTCGGCACGCCGTACAGCCCCGCCTGCACGTCGAGTGCGCCGCGCGGGGTGAAGAACGGGTCCATGTTGAGCTCCTGCGGCATGACGCCGATGGAGGCGCGGGACATGCGCGGATTGACGTCCTGGTCGAAGCCCCAGATTTTCACGCGGCCCGAGGTCTTGAGCACAAGCCCGGCGAGGATGTTGATCAGCGTGGACTTGCCCGCGCCGTTGGGGCCCAGGAGGCCGAAGATGGAGCCTTGCGGGATCGTCAGGTCGATGCCCTTGAGCGCCTCTTTCGGCGGCTCGCCCTTCTCGCCCGCATAGGTCTTGCGAAGCCCTTCGATCTCGATCGCCTGTTCGGTCACGTCCCGCTCCTTCGCCCCTTGTCCGCCCGGGGCGGATCGCTATCATGCCGCCCGACTTAAGGCCCCGCGCGGCCAGCGACAAGCCGAAGGACCCGTTCATGCCCTCCGAGAAGCCCGCCGACCTGCCGCCGAGCCGGCCCACCGACATGCCCTTCGACGCCCCCGAAGTCGAGGTGGTGACCTCGACCCGCGTGGCCTGCGACGGCGGAGAAGGCGCGTTGGGCCATCCGCGCGTCTGGCTGCAGATCCCCGAGGATCGGGGCTGGGTCGAGTGCGGCTATTGCGACAAGCGCTACGTCCTCGAGGGGTATGGCGAGCCGGCTCACGGCGCCCATGGCGACAAGAGCGTGGGTCACGTCGACGAGGCGTGAGCCGCGCTCAGCCCACCAGCATCTCTGCGGTGGTGCAGGACATCCGCTGCACCTCGTCCGGGTCTTTACCGGCGAAGTAGGCGGGCAGGTTGTGGCCGCTCCAGAACTCGACCTGCACGCCGCCGAGGAGCCCCTTGCCGACCGCTGTTCCACTCTGCCGCTCGAACCAGGTATAGACGGACCGCCCCGTGCGTCCGTCGGCGCAAGCGAACTCGGCGATGCCGACCCCGAGCCTGGTGCGGCGCCACGTTCCCTTGCACCGGGCACCGGCCGCCGAGGTGGCGAAGACCGGCCCCTCGTTGCGGCCGTAGCTGCGGCCGCGGAAAGCCTCGCCCGTCGTCTCGATGCAGCCCGCCAGCGGCACGCACCAGTCGTTGTCCAGCGTGCAGGGGCGCGGCGCTTCGCCCGCGCCTGCCGCTGCGGAGAGGGCCGCGAAGGCGCTCGTCATCGCAAATCGTCTCATGTAGAACCGCGCTCGATCGTTACGTGAGGCAGGAGGCTACGACAGACATGAGTTTCGGCAAAGGCCATCATCTGCTTCTGGTCGACGGATCGGCCTTCATCTTCCGCGCCTTCCATGCGCTGCCGCCGCTCACCCGCAAGTCGGACGGGTTGCCTGTGGGCGCGGTCAGCGGGTTCGTGAACATGCTGTGGAAGATGATCGAGGAGAACCGCGGCCCCGATGCTCCGACGCATGCGGCGGTGGTGTTCGACAAGGGATCGCACACGTTCCGCAACGACCTCTACGACCAGTACAAGGCCAACCGGGACGAGATGCCGGCCGAGCTGCGTCCGCAGATCCCGCTGACCCGCGACGCCACGCGCGCCTTCAACATCGCCTGTCTGGAACAAGACGGGTTCGAGGCCGACGACATCATCGGCACGCTCGCCTGCAAGGCGCGCGACGCAGGCGGGCGCGTGACGATCATCAGTTCGGACAAGGACCTGATGCAGCTCGTCGGCGGTGGGGTCGAGATGTTCGACGCCATGAAGAATACCCGTATCGACTCGGATGGCGTGCGCGCCAAGTTCGGCGTCCCGCCCGAGCGGGTCGTCGACGTGCAGGCGCTCGCCGGCGACTCCATCGACAACGTGCCCGGCGCGCCGGGCATCGGCGTGAAGACCGCGGCGCTGCTGATCAACGAGTACGGCGACCTCGACACGCTGCTGGCCCGGGCCGAGGAGATCAAGCAGCCCAAGCGGCGCCAGACGCTGATCGAGCACGCAGACCAGATCCGCCTTTCCCGCGACCTCGTGAAGCTCGATTGCGGGATGGACCTGGGCTACGACCTCGACACGCTCGAAGTGAGGGAGCCGGACGCCGAGACGCTGCTGGGATTCCTCTCGGAGATGGAGTTCCGCACCATCACCAAGCGCGTGGCCGAGGCGCTGGGGGCCGAGGCGCCCACGATGCCCGAGCCCAAACGTGCGCCCGACGCACCCGAGATGCCCGAGGCGCCGCCGATCGACCCGGAAAGCTATGAATGGGTGAAGGACGCGGCCGCGCTCGAGGACTGGGTCGCCCTGATCCGTGCCCGCGGCCACGTCGCCATCGATACCGAGACGACCTCGCTCAACGAGATGCGCGCCGAGCTCGTGGGCATCTCTCTCTGCGTCGATCCGGGGCGCGCCTGCTATATCCCGCTTGCGCACAAGGCGGATGGCGACGGCGGACTTTTCGGCGGCGGCGACCGCGCCGAGGGGCAGATGGACATGGACGAGGCGCTGGCGCTGCTGAAGCCGGTGCTGGAGGACGACGCCGTCCTCAAGATCGGCCAGAACATGAAGTACGACGCCAAGATCTTCGCCCGTCACGGGATCGAGCTGGCGCCGTTCGACGACACGATGCTGATGTCCTATGCCATGCACGGCGGCCTGCACGGCCACGGCATGGACACGCTGGCCGAGCGCTACCTCAGCCACACCTGCATCCCGATCAAGGAGATCCTGGGCACCGGCAAGTCGCAGATCACCTTCGACCGCGCGCCCATCGAGAAGGCGGTGAAGTACGCCGCCGAGGATGCCGAGGTAACGCTGCGCCTCTGGCAGCAGTTCAGGCCGAACCTGCACCGCGCGCAGGTCACCACCGTCTACGAAACGCTGGAGCGGCCGCTGGTCCCCGTCCTCGCCGCGATGGAGCGGGCGGGCGTGAAGGTGGATCGCGACACGCTTTCGCGCATGTCGTCGGCCTTCAGCCAGAAGATGGCCGCGCTCGAGGCCGAGATCCACGCGCTGGCCGGCGAGCCGTTCAACGTCGGCTCTCCGAAGCAGCTGGGCGAGGTGCTCTTCGACCGGATGGGCCTGCCCGGCGGCAAGAAGGGCAAGACAGGGGCCTACTCGACGCCCGCCGACGTGCTGGAGGACTTGGCCACCGAGCACGACCTGCCGGCCCGCGTGCTCGACTGGCGGCAGATGTCGAAGCTGAAATCGACCTACACCGACGCCCTGCAGGAGCACATCCTGCCGGACACGGGGCGCGTGCACACCTGCTACTCCATCGCCGGGGCGAACACGGGGCGGCTGGCATCCACCGACCCGAACCTGCAGAACATCCCTGTCCGCTCCGAGGAAGGCCGCCGCATCCGGGAGGCCTTCGTGGCCGAGCCGGGCAACGTGCTGGTCTCGCTCGACTACTCGCAGATCGAGCTGCGCATCCTCGCCCATGTCGCTGGCATCGAAGCGCTCAAGCAGGCGTTCCGCGAGGGGCTCGACATTCACGCTGCCACCGCGTCCGAGATGTTCAACGTTCCGCTCGACGAGATGACGCCCGAGGTGCGCCGCCAGGCCAAGGCAATCAACTTCGGCGTGATCTATGGCATCTCGGGCTTCGGTCTTGCCCGCAACCTGCGCATCCCGCGTGATCAGGCGCAGGGCTTCATCGACCGGTATTTCGAGCGGTTTCCGGGCATCAAGGATTACATGAACGACACCGTGGCCTTCGCCAAGGAGCACGGCTTCGTTCAGACGCTGTTCGGCCGCAAGATCCACACGCCCGAGATCAGCGCCAGCGGCCCCCGCGCGGGCTTCGCCCGCCGTGCCGCGATCAACGCGCCGATCCAGGGCACCGCGGCCGACGTGATCCGCCGCGCCATGATCCGGATGCCGAAGGCGATCGAGGGGATGCCGGCGAAAATGCTGCTTCAGGTCCACGACGAATTGCTTTTCGAGGTCGAGGAAGGTGCCGTTGATGAACTCATCGCCCGCGCGCGCGAGGTGATGGAGGGCGCATCCCTTCCGGCGGTGGACCTGTCGGTGCCGCTGATCGTAGAGGCGGGGAAGGGGGCGAACTGGGCCGCCGCGCACTGAGGAAGCCGAATGCCGCACGATCATTCACACCATCACCTTGACGCCGAAGCAGGCGACAGGAAGGTCGCGCTGGCCGTCGGGGTGAACCTGCTTTTGACGGTGGCGCAGATCGCGGGCGGCATCCTGTCGGGTTCGGTGGCCCTGATCGCCGACGCGATTCACAACCTCAGCGACGCGATGTCGCTGGTCATCGCCTTCGCCGCCCGCCGCATCGCCCGCCGCCCGGCGGACCCGGCGATGACCTTCGGCTACGGCCGGGCCGAGGTCGTGGCGGCGCTGGTGAACTACACTTCGCTCATCCTCATCGCGCTCTACCTCGGCTACGAGGCCGTCGCCCGCCTGTTCTCGCCCGAGCCGGTCGAGGGCTGGATCGTTGTTATCCTCGCCGCCGTGGCGCTGGCGGTGGATCTGGTGACGGTCCTGCTGACCATGCGGATGGCGAAAAGCAGCGTGAACATCCGCGCGGCCTTCCTTCACAACCTCGCCGATGCCGCGTCCTCGGTCGTGGTGATCGTGGCCGGCACGCTGATCATCCTCTACGACTGGCGGCTGGTGGACCCGATCGCCACGCTCGCCATCGCCACATACATCCTCTGGCACGCCGGGACCGAGATCGTGCCGGTCATCCGCATTCTGATGCTCGGCAGCCCCACGGACATGAAGAACGACGAGGTGCAGGCGGCCATGGCGGGTGTCGAGGGGGTCGAGGACGTCCACCACCTGCACCTGTGGCAGATCGACGAGCACCGCGTCTCGGTCGAGGCGCACGTTGTCATCGCCGCCGACCGTCAGGCGCAGTTCCCGCGCATCGCCCGCGACATCAAGAACCGCCTCGCCGACCGCTTCGACATCCGTCACTCGACACTCGAGATGGAGCTGCCCGGCGCCTGTCAGGACCGCTGAGGCGAGCGCGCGGTCATCTTCGGTCCCGAAATATCCCCGCCGGAGGCACCGCGCCGCGCGTAGCCCGGCGCCACGAAAGGCGTGCGCCGCAGGCGCTCAACCAGGTCGCGCCCGGCTTATGGCAGGTCAGCCGCCGGGATGACCGGGAAGAATTCGCCGTCCGAGCGCAGGCCGAACCACGTCTCGCCCTCGTGCTCGGCCTCCTCCCCGATCTCCACAAGGCGATAGAAGCTCTTGCGGTCGATCAGCGCCTCCAGCCCCGCACGGACGTGGACGTAAGGTGCGGGCTCTCCGCTCTCGGGGTCACGGATGACGCGGATCGGGTGGTCCGGCCCGGCGGTCACGGTGTCGTCGACGTTGGTGACGAAGGTGATGCGGCGGTCAGCGCCCTCTCCCTCGGCTTCGAAATCCACGGCGACGAAGGGTGCGTCATCGACCGTGATGCCGACCTTCTCGACCGGGGTGACGAGGAAGTACTTCCCCTCCTCCAGCTTCAGGATGGAAGAGAACAGCTTGACCAGCGGTTTCCGGCCGATGGGCGTGCCGAGATAGAACCACGTCCCGTCCCGCGCGATGCGCATGTCGAGGTCGCCGCAAAACGGCGGGTTCCACTTGTGCACCGGCGGCAGACCGCCCTTCGCGGCGGCACGCGCACCCTCTGCGAGGCTCTCGGCGGACGGTTTCACGATGTTTTGTGCGTCATCCGCTTTTGCCATTTGTGCCCCCGGCGATAGTTCTTTCTACTGCCCCACGATATATGAACGACGGGAGAGATGTCATGGCCGAGGCGGAGGCGCTTGTCGCCGAGATCGAGGAACTGGGCGGCAAGCTGGCCGAGGCGAAGGGCTCCATCCAGAAGCGCTTCATCGGCCAGCCGGTGGTCGTGGACCTCGTGCTCTCGGCTCTCCTGTGCGGCGGGCACGGCCTGCTGATCGGCCTGCCGGGCCTGGGAAAGACGCGGCTGGTGGACACTCTTTCCACCGTGATGGGGCTCGACGGGGCGCGCATCCAGTTCACGCCGGATCTGATGCCAGCCGATATCCTGGGCTCCGAGGTGCTGGAGACCGCGACCGACGGCTCGCGCGCCTTTCGCTTCATCGAAGGCCCGATCTTCTGTCAGCTTCTGATGGCCGACGAGATCAACCGGGCCAGCCCCCGCACCCAGTCGGCGCTGCTCCAGGCGATGCAGGAGAAGTCCGTGACCGTGGCGGGCCAGCCGCACGCACTGGGCAAGCCGTTCCACGTGCTTGCCACTCAGAACCCGATTGAGCAGGAGGGCACGTACCCGCTGCCCGAGGCGCAGCTCGACCGGTTCCTCGTGCAGATCGACGTGCCGTACCCCGATCGCGCGACCGAGCGTGACATCGTCATGGCCACGACCGGCATCGAGGACGAGGCCGCGACACCCGTCTTTACCGCCGAAGAGCTTCTGGCGGCCCAGACGCTTCTGCGCCGGATGCCGGTGGGCGAGGCGGTGGTCGAGATGATCCTCGACCTCGTGCGCGCCTGCCGCCCCGACGACCCGGACGCCCCGCAGATCGTGCGCGATCATGTCGGCTGGGGGCCGGGGCCGCGGGCCGCGCAGGCGTTGATGATGACCGTCCGGGCGCGCGCGCTGCTCGACAACCGTCTCGCCCCCAACGCCGAGGATGTGGCGGCGATGGCCGTGCCGGTCCTGACCCACCGCATGGCGCTGACCTTCGCCGCGCGGGCGCGGGGCGAGCGGCTGTCCGACGTGATTTCGGCCGTGGTCGAACAGGTCACCCGGGCGAAGGCCGCGGCGTGAGCGATCCCGCCCTCCTTCGCGCCGGGGCGGAGGGGCTCGCCGGCCCCCTGCCGCCGCTTCTGGCCGACGCCCAGCACCTGGCTCAGACCGTGCTGTTGGGCCAGCACGGCCGCCGCCGGGCCGGGGCGGGCGACGAGTTCTGGCAATACCGCTCGGCCATGCCGGGGGACGAGGCGCGGTCGATCGACTGGCGCCGGTCGGGCCGCTCCGACGCCCACTTCGTGCGCGAGAAGGAGTGGCAGGCGGCGCAGTCGGTGCTGGTCTGGGTCGACAACGCGATGTCGATGTCCTTCTCCTCGTCGAAGGAGCTCCCCAGCAAGGGCGACCGCGCGCGGCTTCTCGCCATGGCCATCGCGATCCTGCTGATCCGGGGCGGCGAACGCGTGGGACTGTCGGGCTACGGCCTGCCGCCACGTACGGGCGAGGTGCAGCTTCTGCGGCTCGCCGCCGCGCTGAGCGACGCCGAGGAGGCGCCGGACTACGGCACGCCGGAGGCGCGGGGCATGATGCCGCGCTCGCGCGCTTTGTTCGTTTCGGACTTCCTGCACGACATCGACGGCGTCGAGGCCGCGCTGACCAAGGCCGCCGACCGCGGCATAAAGGGCGCCGTCCTCCAGGTGCTCGACCCGCAGGAAGAGGCGTTTCCTTTCGACGGCCGCACGATCTTCGAATCCATGGGCGGCAGCCTGCGCCACGAGACGCTGAAGGCGGGCGAACTGCGCGACCGCTATCTTCAGCGGCTGGCCGAGCGGAAGGCGCATCTTCAATCCCTCTGCCGCACCACGGGCTGGCAGTTTTATTGCCACCACACCGGTGAAAGCGCGACGGCCGCCCTCCTGTGGCTCTATCGCGCGCTGGAGCACGATCACTGATGTTCACGCTGTTTGGCATAGGCTTCACGGCACCCTGGCTGCTTCTGGGCCTGGTCGCGCTGCCGATCCTCTGGATCCTCCTGCGCGCCATCCCGCCCGCGCCGATCCGGCGGCGATTTCCCGGCGTCGCGCTGCTGCTGGGCCTGACGGACGACGAACAGCAGAGCGACCGGACGCCGTGGTGGCTTCTTCTGATCCGCACGCTCGCCGTCGCCGCCGTCATCCTGGGCTTCGCCGGCCCGGTGCTGAACCCGCAGGAGGATCGCACGGGCAGCGGCTCCCTGTTGGTCCTGATGGACGGCACCTGGGCCGACGCCCGCGACTGGGCGCGCCGCGTTGACCGGGCCGAGGCCGCTTTGGCCGAGGCTGCACGCGACGGGCGCACGGCGGCGCTGGTGTCGCTGACCGACCGCCCGCAGGGCGACCTGCCGTTCCAGGCCGCGGAGTCCTGGGCCGCGCGCCTGCCGTCGGTGGATCCGAAGCCGTGGGCCGCGTCCGAAGACGAGATCGCGGCATGGGCCGAGGGGCTCGAAGGCGGGTTCGAGACGTTCTGGCTGTCGGACGGGCTCGAGCATCCGTGGCGCGCGGACCTTTTGGCCGCGCTCGAGGAGCGGGGCGAGGTCACGGTCTTCGAAAGCCCCCGCCCGGTCTACGGCCTGCGCCCGGCGCGGTTCGAGGACGGTGAGATCCGACTGTCGGCCCTCCGTGCCCGTACCGGTGACGCGGCGCAGGCGGTGGTGACGGCCCATGGGCTCGATCCGAACGGGGTCGAGCGGGAGCTGGCGCGTGCGGACGTGGCGTTCGAGGCTGACGCGAGCGAGGCCGAGCTGGCCCTGTCGCTGCCGCCTGAGCTGCGCAACCGCATCACCCGCTTCCAGGTTGAAGGCGTCCGCTCCGCCGGGGCCGTGTCCCTGACCGACGATGCCCTGCGCCGGCGCGAAGTGGCGCTGATCTCGGGCCTCGAGAACCGCGAGGAACTGCAACTCCTCTCGCCCACGCACTACCTCGAACAGGCGCTGGAACCGACCGCCGACCTGATCGACGGCTCGCTCGAGGACATCCTGCTGGCCAACCCGGACGTCATCGTCATGGCCGACATCGCCCGCGTCACCGAAACCGAGGCCGATGAGATCGAGGGCTGGGTCGAGGACGGCGGCCTGCTTGTCCGCTTCGCGGGGCCGCGGCTCGCGTCCAGCGACGTGAGCCGGGACGCGGAAGACCCGCTGATGCCCGTCCGCCTGCGCGCCGGCGGCCGCACCGTGGGCGGCGCGATGAGCTGGGGCGAGCCCAAGACGCTGCGGCCGTTCTCGGAAGCCTCGCCTTTCTACGGTCTTCCGGTCCCCGAGGAGGTCCGCGTGACAGCGCAGGTCATGGCGCAGCCCGACCCGCAACTTGCCGAACGGGTCATCGCCTCGCTCGAAGACGGCACGCCGCTGGTGACCCGCAAACGGATGGGCGAGGGGCAGGTGGTGCTGTTTCACGTGACGGCGAATGCCGACTGGTCGTCGCTGCCGCTGTCGGGCCTTTTCGTGCGGATGCTCGAGCGGCTGGCCATCTCCTCGCGCCCCATGCAACCTTCGGCCGAGGACCTGGCGGGCACGGTTTGGGTGCCCGATGCCGTGCTGTCGGCCTTTGGGCAGGTGGACGAGGCGGGCCAGCTTCCCGGCGTGCCGGGCGAGGCGCTGGCCGAAGCGACGCCGGGGCCAGAGACGCCGCCGGGCCTCTATGCCGGACAGGACCGGCGCATCGCGCTCAACGTAATCTCCGCCGAGACGATGCTTTCGCCGACCGCGTGGCCCGACCGCATTCCGGTCGAGGGGCTGGAGGTGCTGCGCGAGACGGCGCTGAAGGGCTGGTTCCTGACTGCCGCGCTGGTGCTGCTGGCCGCCGACATCCTGGCCTCGCTCTGGCTGGCCGGGCGCCTGACCGGTCCCCGTGCGGGCGCGGCGGCCGCCGTTGCGCTGGCGCTGGTGGCGGGCGTTCCGCAGCCCGGCGCGGCGCAGGACGATCCGGCGATTGAGGAGCTGGCGCTGGAGGCGACGACCGAAGTCGTGCTCGCCCACGTCCTGACCGGCGACGCCGAGGTGGACCGGGTGGCCGAGGCGGGGCTGCGCGGCCTGTCGCAGACGCTGTTCGCCCGCACCTCGATCGAGCCCGCCGATCCCATCGGCGTGGACCTCGAGACCGACGAGCTGGCCTTCTTCCCCTTCCTCTACTGGCCGATCTCGCCCGACCAGCCGATCCCCAGCCAGGAGGCCTATGCCAGGCTCAACGAGTACCTGCGCACCGGAGGCATGATCCTGTTCGACACGCGCGACGCCGACGTTGCGGGCTTCGGCGCGTCATCGCCTGAAGGACGCAAGCTTCAGCAGCTCGCCCGCCCGCTCGACATCCCGCCGCTCGAGCCGATTCCCGAGGACCACGTGCTCACGCGCACGTTCTACCTTTTGCAGGACTTCCCCGGCCGCCACGCCAGCCGTGACGTCTGGGTCGAGGCCGCGCCGCCCGACGCCGCACGGGCCGAGGGCATGCCGTTCCGCAACCTTAACGACAACGTCACGCCCGTGGTGATCGGCGGCAACGACTGGGCCTCGGCCTGGGCGGTGGACGACAGCGGCAACCGGATGTTTCCCGTCGGGCGCGGCTATGCCGGTGAGCGCCAGCGCGAGATCGCGTATCGCTTCGGGGTGAACCTGATGATGCATGTCTTCACGGGGAACTACAAATCAGACCAGGTGCACGTGCCGGCGCTGCTGGACAGGCTGGGGCAGTGATGGTGGCGTTTCGCATCCTGGCGCACGACGAACTGGGGGTTTTCCACCCCCAGACCCCCGGAGGATATTTCCGGACCGAAGATGATCATGGGGGGCGCCCGAACGGCGTTCCGGGAGAGACATTTTGGGCAGCGTGATCTTCGACCCTCTTCTCCCGATGCCGGTGCTTTGGGCCGCGGCGGGACTGGCGGTGCTGTTTGTGGCGTTCGCTGTCTGGCGCGGGTTGTCCGGCTGGTGGCTTCGGGGGCTCGCGGCGGCGGCGCTGCTGGCGGCTGTGGCGAACCCGTCGCTCCAGCAGGAGGACCGCGAGCCGCTGACGGACATCGTGATCCTCGTGGTGGACGAGAGCGCCAGCCAGCGCATCGCGGACCGCGAGGCGCAGGTGGCCGATGCGGTCGCGGCGATCGAGAGCGAGATCGCGGGACTGGAGAACACCGAGCTGCGCGTCGTGCGCTTCGGCGATGCCGAGGACGACCAGGGCACGCTGCTGATGACGGCCCTGTCCGAGGCGATGGCCGAGGAGCCGCGCGCGCGATTGGCGGGCGCGATGCTTCTGACCGACGGACGGCTGCACGACGTCGAGCGCGCGCCGAACCTGCCGGCGCCTCTCCACGTGCTTCTGACCGGGCGCGAGGACGACTGGGATCGCAGGCTCGTGGTCGAGAACGCGCCCGCCTTCGCCATTATCGACGAGGAGGTGACGCTGTCGCTGAGGCTCGAGGACCAGGGTGCGGTCCCGGCGGGCGAGGGCGGCACCGCGCCGCTGCGCATCGCGGTCGACGGAGGCGAGCCGCAGGAATTCCAGGTGCCGGTGGGCGAGACCCTGGAGCTGCCGCTGACGCTGACCCACGGCGGGGCCAACGTGATCCAGTTCGTCACGCCCGAGGCCGAGGGCGAACTGACTGACCGCAACAACGCCGCCGTGGTGCAGATCAACGGGGTGCGCGACCGGTTGCGCGTCCTGCTGGTGTCGGGCGAGCCGCATGCGGGCGAGCGGACGTGGCGCAACCTGCTGAAGTCGGATTCGTCGGTGGACCTGGTCCACTTCACCATTCTGCGCCCGCCCGAGAAGCAGGACGGAGTGCCGGTGACCGAGCTCTCGCTGATCGCCTTCCCGACGCGGGAGCTGTTTCTCGACAAGATCGACGAGTTCGACCTGATCATTTTCGACCGCTACAAGCGGCGCGGGATCCTGCCGTCGATCTATCTCGACAACGTGCGGCAGTACGTCGAGGACGGGGGCGCGGTGCTGGTCGCGGCGGGGCCCGACTTCGCCTCGGCCTCGTCTCTCTTCCGCTCGCCGCTGGGCGAGATCCTGCCCGGCGCGCCGACGAGCCGGGTGATCGAGGAAGGCTTCCTGCCGCAACTGACCGACCTGGGCGAGAAGCACCCCGTCACCGCCGGTCTGCCCGAGATGGCCCCGCCGGGCGAGGAGGAGGGCGATCCCGGCTGGGGCCGCTGGTTCCGGCAGGTCGAGTTGGACGAGCTGGCCGGCAACACGGTGATGCAGGGCGTCAACGACGGGCCGCTTCTTCTGCTCGACCGGGTGGGCGAGGGACGCGTGGCGCTTCTGGGGTCGGACCACGCCTGGCTCTGGACCCGGGGGTTCGAAGGCGGCGGCCCGCAGCTTGAGCTCCTGCGCCGGCTGGCGCACTGGATGATGAAAGAGCCCGAGCTGGACGAGGAGGCGCTGGTCGCCTCGGCCGAGGGGCAGACGATGACCATCCTGCGCCGCACGCTGTCCGACGAAGTCGGAGACGTCGAGGTGACGGGGCCGGACGGAACGGTGACCATGGTGCCGCTGGAGGAGGTCGCGCCGGGCCGCTTCCAAGCCGAGTACCAAGGGCCGGAGATCGGGCTCTACCGGCTGGCGGAGGGCGATCAGGAGGCGGTGATCGCGCTGGGCCCCGCCGCGCCGAAGGAGTTCGAGCAGACCGTCGCCTCGGGCGAGGCGCTGCGCCCGGTGGCCGAGACGACCGAGGGCGGGGTGGCCACGGTTGAGGATGGCGTGCCGGACATCCGGCAGGTACGCGAGGGGCGTCCGGCCGCGGGGCGCGGCTGGATCGGGATCACGCCGCGCCAGGCCTACCTGACGGCGGACGTCACGGTGACGCCGCTGGTGCCGGCCTGGCTGTTCCTGCTGATCGCGGCGGCGCTGACCGTGGGGGCGTGGCTGCGCGAGGGGCGACGCTGAGACTCCTCCTGCCGGGCGAAAAAAAAGGCCGTGCCTAAGCACGGCCTGTCCAGTCAGGGAGGAACCGATGCCGGGCAAAATACCCTTGCCCGGCGGAAGATGTCTGGCACGTCTGGAACGGTCTGACGCAGGGACTGTGCCCGAGTCGCTCATGGCCGGCCCGACGGCCGATGGTTCATATGACACCGGAACGGTCCAATCCGGCAATACGGAAGGTTATGTTTCCAAAAACTGTGGCGTGCGGGTGACAGGCGGCTCAGTTCGACAGCCAGCCGCCGTCCACAGTCATGATGCTGCCGTGCATGAACGCCGCAGCCTCGCTGGCGAGGAACGCGATGGGACGGCCGATCTCCTCGGGATTGCCCCAGCGGCCCACGGGAACGCGCGCCATCAGCTTGTCCGTCCGTTCGGCATCGTCGCGCAGGGCCTGCGTGTTGTCCGTAGCGATGTAGCCCGGTGCGATCGCGTTGACGTTCACGCCACTCGACGCCCACTCGTTCGCGAAGGACTTGGTCAACTGCGCGATGCCGCCCTTGCTGGCCGCGTAGCCGGGCACGAAAAGCCCGCCTTGGAAGCTCAGGACCGAGGCCACGAAGATCACCTTCCCGTGGCCTCTCGCCACCATTCCGCGTCCGATTTCGCGGGTCAGCAGGAAGGCCGCCGTCAGGTTCACGTCGAGCACCGCGTCCCAGTCCTCGTCGGAATGCTCGGCGGCGGGGGCGCGTCGGATGAGCCCGGCGTTGTTGACAAGGATGTCGATGCGCCGCCCTTCGTCCTCCAGCCGCCGGGTCAGGGCGCGAAGCGCCTGTCGGTCGCTCAGGTCGCAGGGATAGGCGGCGAAGCTGCGGCCGAGCGACCTGACCAGAGCCGCCACTTCCCCGCCATCCTCGGGCAGCGATGCGCTGACACCGACGATATCGGCCCCCGCTTCGGCCAGCGCTACGGCGGCGGCGCGGCCGATGCCGCGGCGCACGCCGGTCACCAGCGCCGTCTGTCCCGAAAGGTCGTACCAGTCCGGTGCCGTCATCGTCGTGCTCCTCACCACTCAGCCGAGATGTACTGGGTTTCCATGAACTCGAACATGCCCTCGTGCCCGCCCTCTCGGCCGATGCCCGACTGCTTGGAGCCGCCGAAGGGTGCGGCGGGGTCCGAGACCAGCCCGCGGTTGAGCCCGACCATGCCGTAGTCGAGCCGCTCCGACACCTGTATCCCGCGCCTGAAGTCGCCCGAGAAGACATAGGCGACCAGCCCGTACTCGGTGTCGTTGGCCCGCCGGATCACGTCATCCTGGTCGGTGAAGGTCTGGAGCGCGGCGACGGGGCCGAAGATCTCGTCGTGCACGCAGTCGGCCGTCTCGGGCACGTCGGTCAGCACCGTGGGGGGATAGAAGAAGCCCTTGCCCTCGGGCGCCTGGCCGCCCAGGCGCAGCTTGGCGCCCTTGGCGACGGCATCCTCGACGAAGGCCTGCACCTTGTCGCGGGTGGCGGCGTTGACCAGCGGGCCGACGTCCACGCCGTCCTCGAGCCCGTCGCCCATCTTCAGCGCGCCCATGGCGGC
>NZ_FOXA01000017.1 GCF_900115595.1 Tranquillimonas alkanivorans | reverse complement strand
GTCCTCAAGCCAGCCATCGATGATCTCGGTGAACCCATCCAGCTTCGGCCGCTTCACCGGCGCCGTCCGCCGGTATCCAGGCGGAACCGAAAATTCCAACATCTTCTGAACGCTGTCGCGGGAAATCCCAAACTGACGCGCTGCCTCGCGCTGGCTCATCCCCTCGGCACACGCCAGTCGCACCTTGCGATACAAGTCCACGGTGAAAATCCTCCCACCCTCCCCGTCACCAGAAAGGGTAAAGGTGGACGACTTTTACGCCGCCCGCAGCGGGCTCATCCCGCCGCTACCGTGGCCGACTTTCTCACCGCCGTTCTCAGCTCCCGGATGATGTCGGGGATCAGGGGCAAGGACACCAAGCCCGAGCTTGCTCTAAGGCGAGCCTTGCACGCGCGAGGCTTTCGCTTCCGGCTTCATTCAAAAAGGGTCCTTGGTCGACCGGACCTCCTTCTGCCGAAGCATCGCGCCGTCGTCTTCGTGCACGGGTGCTTCTGGCATCGTCACGAGGGGTGTCGGTATGCGACCAGCCCCTCGACTCGCGCGGACTTCTGGAAGGCGAAATTCGAAGCGAATGTCGCTCGGGACAGGGCGGTTCGCAGGAAGCTTCTGGAGGACGGGTGGCGCATCGCAACAGTGTGGGAGTGCGCCCTTCGGAAGTCCGATCAGGTAAGTGCCTCCGCCGACCTCCTGTCAGCGTGGTTGCGGTCGAATGAACTTCAAGCTCAGCTCGGCGAAGAAGAAGCACGCTGTTCCTGGCCATGCGGTCAGGAGTGACTGGCATTCCTTAGCTTCCTTGCTGACTCACCAGTACGGCTTATGCCGGCATACCCGAAGGCGTCGCCCCTTCGGAGACGCACCGTCACCGCCAACCCCACGGGGCGAGCCGCACATACGGCCCCGGTTGGGGCTTTCTCATCGAGGGTTGCCTGCTCGTGGATCCGTCGTCAGTGCGCTGAACTGCAGTTTACATCGCCCTGATAACTACCTGATATTCCTACAGGCGCCTCTCGGGATAGTTTGCAAGAAAATGAAAGGAAAACAGTGCCTTCGCGCGGATTGCAAATCCGTGTACACCGGTTCGATTCCGGTACTCGCCTCCACCTTTTCTCAAATGTAGAGCGATGCAGCTCTAGCACGGTCGCCCTCCGCGCGGCGGCGACTGCGGTCGGTCCTGAGGAAGTCGGCACGACCGCCGGCGCGGACTGTTCTGCATCGGCGGACCGATTCTGGCACGACGGCCTCCTCCCATCCTCCAGGCGCACCGCCCGGCTCGCGAGCGGGACGCCCATTTCCTTCCAGGATCGCTGTCGGTCCAGCCAAGCCGATCCGCTGGTCGAACTGACCTCGCCCCCTGCGCCCAGCAATTAAGCTCTGGCCAACGGGCGACGTGCGCATCCCGCCCCTCCAGCGGGATCCACAGCCTCAGGCGGTGAACACGCGGCTCGGGTGGAGCTCTCCGCCGCGGTAGGTGCCGATAGCGACGGCGCGGCCCTCCCACGACGCCCAGGCGGTGTCGCCGTACTCGGCGTCCGAGGTGAAGACCATCCCAGGATTGCCGTTGCGCAGGCGTGCCGCGCCCTCGGCGGTGCAGCGGGCCTCGGGCAGGTCGGTCAGCCCGTCCTCGAGCGGAAGCAGAAGCGCGTCGATCTCGGGCGTCTTGGCCAGCTCCTCGATCCGGTCCAGCGTCACCGCATCCTCAAGGTCGAAGGGGCCGGACCAGAGGCGGCGCAGCGCGGTGACATGCGCCTCGCAGCCTAGGTCCTGTCCGAGGTCGCGCGCGATGGAGCGGACATATCCTCCCTTGCCGCACACCAGTTCCAGCTCGGCATGGTCCGCGTCGGGCCGCGCGATCAGGCGCAGGCTCTCAACGTACAGCGGACGTGCGGCGAGATCAGTGCGCTCACCCTCGCGCGCAAGGTCATAGGCGCGTTCGCCCTCAACCTTCACTGCCGAGAACTGGGGCGGGACCTGCATGATGTCGCCGATGTAGCCCTGCAGCGCCTCCTCGATGGCGGCATCGTCGGGGCGCAGGTCCGAGGTGCGGATCACCTCGCCCTCGGCATCGTCGGTGGTGGTAGCCTGGCCCAGCCGCATAGTGAAGCGATAGGCCTTCATCGCGTCTGTGACGTGCGGGATGACCTTCGTCGCCTCGCCCAGCGCGATCGCCAGAAGCCCCGTCGCGGCGGGGTCGAGCGTGCCGGCATGGCCGGCTTTTTTGGCGCCGAAGGCCCAGCGGACCTTGTTGACCATGTCGGTCGAGCCGGGACCGGCCGGCTTGTCGAGGATCAGCCACCCCGAGATGTCGCGCCCCTTGCGTCGTCTTGCCATGATCGCCCTCTGTCAGCTTCGCAAGGCGCGGGTGCTATCCCGCGCCGGCAGGCCCGTCAATCGGCGGGCTGCACCGTGCCCAGGATCGGCCCCATCATCCGGCCCACGTCCGAACGGCCGAGTGCGGGGGCGTGCAGCTTCGACACGCTGCCGTCGAGGAACAGCGCGTCGGGCGTACCGGCATGGTCGCGGAAGAACCGCGCGAAGTGGTGGAAATTCACCGGCACGTCCGAGATCGCCAGCACCGCCTCGCGCCCGTCGGCGCTGATGCCGACACCGTTACGGTAGTTGAGCGAGGAGCTATCCTTCAGGAACCGGGGATGCAGCGCGCCGTCGATCACCAGCATCGGGCCTGATTGCGTGGCGAAGCGGCAATCCGGCTGCTCGTCTGCGTAACGCCGGCTCTCCAGGATCGCGGCGCGATCTTCTTGGATGCACAGCACGCCGTTGGGCAGCAGGCCGAAGTTGCCAGGTCCGTCCGAAGTGATGACGCGCATCTTCTCTTCGCCGTCCTCGATGAAATGGCCGACAGGCGAACGGTCCTCGTGGTACATGCCGCCGTTCATCGCCACGCCCAGCCTCTTGCCCTCGGCCTGCAGCGCACGGTCCAAGCTGAAGAAGCTGCCGAAGGGCGCGCCGGATTCGTCGTTCAGCCAGAGGCGCAGTTCCTGCCGCTCCAGATCAACACGGCACCACGAGATGGGTGCGCCGTCGAAGTCGGTCCGCGCACAGTCGGCCGCCGAGGCGGGAGCGCCTAGCAGCGCCCCCAGGATGAAAGCCACGCGGGCCAGCATCAATCGTCGTCCAGGTCCCGGCGCACGTCGTCGCGCTCGAACAGGCGGCGCGTCTCGTCCATGCGGTCGAAGGTTTCGTCGATGACGAAGCGCAGCTCGGGCGAGTACTTCATCGTCATCTCTTTCGACAGCGCACGGCGCAGTTCGCCCTTGTTGCGGCGCAAGAGCGCCAACGCCTCGTCCGTGTTCTTCCCGCCGAGCGGCATGACGTAGGCCGTCGCCACCTTCAGGTCGGGCGAGGTGCGCACCTCGGCCACCGTGATCGACAGCCGGTTGAGGTCGGGGTCGTGGATGTCACCCCGGTTCAGCACGTCCGACAGCGTTCGGCGGATCAGTTCACCGACGCGCAGTTGGCGCTGAGAGGGGCCGGAGCCTTCGTGAGAGCGGTTCTTAGCCATGGCCGCGATGTAAGCGCGTCGCGGCCCCGGCGCAACAACGGCTTTGCCCTACGGGCGGCGCGCCGCTAGACCGGGCGCGCACAGGCATGGAGGCGGATGATGGACGAGTTGCCGGGGATCGTGGTCACGGGTGTGTCCGGCCGGATGGGGCGGATGCTGATGGCTTGCGTCAACGCCAGCCCGGACGCGCGGCTGGTCGGCGCGATCGAGCATGAGGGTCATGACTGGATCGGCCGAGACGTGGGTGAGGCGATGGGCGGCGCGCCCCTTGGCGTGACGGTGGAAACCGACCCGCTCGAGGCGTTCGCGCGGGCGCGGGCGGTGATCGACTTCACCGCGCCGGCGGCGACGGTGGAGTTTGCGGCCACGGCGGCGCAGGCGCGGATCGTGCACGTGATCGGCACGACGGGGTTGAGCGAAGAAGACATCCAGAAGATCGACGCGGCGGCGCGCCACGCGGTCGTCGTTCGCGCGGGCAACATGAGCCTCGGCGTGAACCTTCTGCTGCAACTCGTGAAGCAGGTCGCCGCCGCGCTCGACGATAGCTACGACATCGAGATCGTCGAGGCGCACCACCGCCACAAGGTCGACGCACCCTCGGGCACCGCGCTGATGCTGGGCGAGGCCGCGGCCGAGGGGCGCGGCGTGAACCTTTCGGCCATGTCCGACCGCGGCCGCGACGGGATCACGCATGCGCGCGAGCGTGGACGGATCGGCTTCTCGGCCATCCGGGGCGGCGACATCGTGGGACGGCACGACGTAATGTTCGCGGGCGACGGCGAGCAGATCACCATCAGCCACAACGCCAGCGACCGCAGCTTGTTCGCACGCGGCGCGCTGAAGGCGGCGCTGTGGGGGCTGGACCGGATGCCCGGGCACTACGACATGATCGACGTGCTCGGCCTGAAGTAGCCGCTCGGCGCGGAACCTGCCACCTGACCGGGGCTTCCTGACCTGAAGGAACAGGAGGCCCGGATGACGCAAGACCCGAAGCATGAGGCCGTCACAGCAACGGACGATAAGGGCGGCCGGTACACGGCGATCCTTGGCGACGGCACTCCCCGGCTGGAGGACTGAACGGAGCTTGAGAAGCTGGGCGAGACCCACTTCAAGATCCGCGGCGTCGGCACGGTTCTGCGCCGCACGTGAATTATTTCCCATTTCGTAGCGGAAGATCGGGAACCGTCTGCTGCTGAACCTGCTTGATCCCTCGTCCGATGAATTACGGACACGTGACCGTGAGTGGCCCGTTCTTCTTTTCAGCACCCAGGCGGGTCCGGCAGTGCCGGGCCCGCATTTCAATGAGCGCGCACCGCGGCGAGCCCCTCAGCCCAGGTCCAGGCGCTTGCGGATGTCCGGGTCGCGAAGCGACACGTCCCGGCCGAGGAAGTCGTCGGCATCGGCCGTGCACATCCACAACAGTGCCTTCGCCGGCCATTCCGGCGGGATGTGGTCGGACCAGTCCAGCCGCGACACCGGGTTGATACCGCTCGCCTTGATCTCGCGCTGCATGTCGGTCGCCACGGTGCCGGGCGACAGCCCCAACGCGCGGATGCCCTTGCCGCGCCCCTCTTCGTCGGCCATCCGGGTCAACATGTAGGCGCCGGCTTTCGATGCGCAGTATTGCGACCAACCCTCGACCGGACCATGCGCCGCGCCGGACGAGATGTTGAGGATCGTGCCGCCGCCCGCGTCTATCATCAGCGGCAGGGCGGCGCGGATGCCGTGGAACACGCCCTTCAGATTGACGTCGATCGCCTGGCCCCAGGCATCCGGCTCGACCTCGTGCAGATGCGCGATCGGCTCGATGACGCCCGCGTTGTTCACCATGACGTCGAGGCTACCGAACGTCTTGACCGCCGCGTCCACCGCCGCCTGCACCTCCCAGTACCGGCTGACGTCGCAGGGAACGGCGAGCGCAGTGTCGCGGCCCAGCTCGCCCGCCAGATCACCGATCTTGTCGGCGTTGCGCGCCAGCAACACCACCTTGGCGCCCGCATCGGCGAAGGCGCGCGCCGCCGCCGCGCCGATCCCCCGGCTCGCCCCGGTGATGAGAACCGTCTTGCCCGTCATGTCGGTCATCGCGTGCCTCCTTTGTCCTGGTACGGACGCTAGCCCCGCGGCGGGTGCGTTTCTACCCCGCATCCGGGTTGACCCTGAGGTCCAACACTTCGAAGCTGCGGGCAAGTATAGGCACCGGGGAGTACCATTCCATGACCACGCTCAGATCGCTCGCATGCACGACCGCCGTTCTGCCGTTCCTTGCGACCGGAGCGGCCGCGCAGGTTAGCGCCGAAGGTCTGTGGGACGAGTGGCAGTCGATGTACGCCGACGCGGGCGTCACGCTCGAGGCTGGCAGCCGCGAGATGTCGGGCGGCACCCTGACGCTGTCGGAGGTCGAGGTCAGCTTCGACATGCCCGAGGGCACCGCGACCGGCACCATCGAGAGGATCGTTCTGGGCGAGCAGGACGATGGCACGGTGCGCATCACCATGTCCGACAGCTACGACATGGACCTGTCGATGAAGCCCGAAGACGCTGCCCCGTTCGAGATGGCGCTGAACGTGGCTGCGCCGGGCCTGGTCGTCGTGGCTTCGGGCGAGGGCGACACGACATCGTACACCTATGACGCGCCGTCGCTCACCGTCGAGGTCGCGCAGGTCGAGACCGAGGGCGAGGCGCTAGAAACCGACATGGACTTCGTGCTCCAGGCGGTGGAGGGCACCTATTCCCTGACCGAGGGCACGCCGATCCGGTTCGACAGCGCCTTCGCAGCCGAAAGCCTGACCGTCGACATCTCGGCCAGCGCAACGGACGGCTCGGGCGACTTCACGATGAACGGTGCCTTCTCCGACATCGCCTCAAGCTCGGAGGGCACGCTTCAGGATTTCGTTGCGATGTCGGATCCGGACGCCGCCCTCTCGGGCGCCCTCGACGTGTCCGGCACCTACACCCACGGCGGCGGAAGCTATACGCTCGATGTCAGCGGCGAGGAGAGCATGACGATCTCCTCGAGCTCGGACACCGGCGCGCTGGACTTCGCCTTTACTGGCGACAGCGTCCGCTACGGCGGTGCCAATACCGGCGTCGAGTTCACCGTCTCCGGTGCCGCCATCCCCTTCCCCCAAGTATCGGCCGCGATCGAAGAGACCGCCTTCGGCCTGACCATCCCCGTCGCGCAGAGCGACGAAGCGTCGGATTTCGCGCTGCTTCTGAACCTCTCGGGCCTGACCGTGGGCGACGAGCTGTGGTCGATGATCGACCCGACCGGCCAGATCCCGCGTGACCCGGCGACCCTGCTTCTGGACCTGTCCGGCCGCGCCAAGGTGCTGGTCGACGTCTCTGACCCCGAGGCGATGACCGGCGCGGGCGCGCCCGCGCAAGTCGAGAGCGTGAACATCAATGCCCTGACACTGGCGCTCGGGGGGGCCGAACTGACCGGCGAAGGCGCGTTCACGTTCGAGGGCGACGCGATGCCGGGCATGCCCGCGGCGATGCCCGAGGGGTCGGTACAGCTCACCCTCTCGGGCGCGAATGCGCTGCTCGAGACGCTCGTGCAGATGGGCCTTGTCCCGCAGCAGCAGGCGATGGGCGCGCAGATGATGCTGGGCATGTTCGCCCGCGAAGTGGACGACGATCAGTTCGAGTCGCTGATCGAAGTCTCGCCCGAGGGCGGCATCACCGCCAACGGCCAGCGCATCCAGTAGCGTCCGGCGGCGGGCGCCTTGCGTCCGCCGCAGCCTTGCGCGGCGACCTCCGCCGGACTAGGTGCCAAGTCACACCAGGAAGGAGCCGCCGCGCATGTCCGACCCGCTCGCGTCCATCACCGCCGATCTTCTCACCGCCGCGCTGAATGCCGGGGCCGAGGAGGCCGACGCCGTCGCCGTGGACGGAACCTCGATCTCCATCGACGTGCTCAAGGGCGGGCTCGAGCATGCCGAGAGGTCCGAGGCCGTGGATGTGGGCCTGCGGGTCCTGATGGGCAAGCGGCAGGCCTGCGTTTCGGCCTCCGACATCCGGCCCGAAACGTTCCGCATGATGGCCGAACGCGCCGTCGCCATGGCGAAAGAGGCGCCCGAGGATCCTTACATCGGTCTGGCCAAGGGCGATCAGCTCGCCACCTTCTGGGACGTCGACGCGCTCGACCTGGCCGACCCCTCCGCCGAACCCGCGCCGGCCGATCTGGAGGACGAGGCGCACCGCGCTGAGGCCGCCGCGCTGGCGCATGAGGGGATCGCGCAGGTCCTGTCCTCGACCGCCGGCTACGGCCGCCGCACCATCCGGCTTTCGGGCACCAACGGCTTCGCCGGCAGCTACACCCGCACCGACCGCTACCTGTCCTGCGGCGCCATCACCGGCGAGGGGCTGGGGATGGAGCGGGACTACTTCAGCGACCTGCGCATCCACGCCGAAGACATGATGTCGCCCGAAGAGGTCGGCCGCATCGCCGCCGAGCGCACGTTGCAGCGCGCCAATCCCAAGCGGCCCAAGACCGGCGCCTACCCGGTCATCTTCGACGAACGCATTGCCGCCTCGCTCATCGGGCATCTGCTCAGCGCCACCAACGGCACCGCCATCGCGCGCGGCTCGTCCTGGGCCCGCGACCTGATGGGCCAGCAGGTGCTGCCGTCGTGGATTTCGCTGCTCGAGGACCCGCTGCGCCCGCGCGTCACCGGATCGCGCCCCTTCGATGCCGAGGGGCTCGCGGCCAAGCCACGCCACATCGTCGAGGATGGCGTGCTGAAAAGCTGGACGCTCGACCTTGCCACCGGCCGCAAGCTGGGGCTGAACAGCACCGGGAACGCCATGCGCAGCCCCTCCGCTCCGCCGTCGCCGGGCAACTCGAACATCGTCCTTACGCCGGGCACGCTGACGAAAGAGGAGCTGTTGCGCGAGATGGGCACCGGCCTGCTCGTCACCTCGTTCATCGGCGCCACGGTCAACCCGAATACCGGCGACTGGTCGCGCGGCGCGTCCGGCCTGTGGATCGAGAACGGCGAGCCGGTGCACGCGGTCAACGAGATCACGCTCGCCGGCAACCTGCGCGACATGCTGCTGTCGATCGTCCCGGCCAACGACGCGCGCACGCACCTGTCGCGCGTCGTGCCCTCGCTTCTGGTCGAGGGGCTGACGCTTGCCGGCGACTGACCTCCCGCTTCTCATCGACGCGGCGCAGGCCGCCGGAGAAATTGCGCGTAAGCACTGGCGCGCGGATCCTCAGGTCTGGGACAAGGGCGGCACCGCCGGCCCGGTGACCGAGGCCGACCTGGCCGTCGATGCTCACCTGCGCGCGGCGCTCGGGCACGCGCGCCCGGAATACGGCTGGCTGAGCGAAGAAAGCGAGGACGATCCCGCCCGCCACGAGGCGAAGCGCATCTTCGTGGTCGACCCCATCGACGGCACCCGCGCCTTCGTCGCCGGGGAAGAGACCTGGGCGCTGTCGCTTGCCGTGGCCGAACACGGTCGGGTCATGGCGGCGGTCGTCTACCTGCCGGTGATGGACAAACTCTACGCCGCCGGACTGGGTCAGGGGGCCGCGCTGAACGGCGCGCCGCTTTCGGTCAGCGCGCACGGCGAGGCCGACGGCGCGCGCGTGCTCGCCAACCGCCCGAACTTCCGCCCCGAGAACTGGAGCGGACCGGTTCCCAACTTCAAACGCAGCTTCCGCCCCTCGCTCGCCTACCGCCTGACGCTGGTGGCCGAGGGCCGCTATGACGCGATGTTCACCCTCGTCCCCGCGTGGGAATGGGACATCGCCGCCGGCAGCCTGATCGTGCGCGAGGCCGGGGGCACCGTCACCGATCGGCACGGCGCGCCGCTGCGCTTCAACACCGCGGACCGGCGCGCCGACGGCGTGATCGCCGCGCCGGACGCGCTGCATGCCTCGATCCGCACGCGGCTGGCGTGGTGACGCGCGACTGACGCATCCGTGTAGCCGCGGGCGGAACCACGAGCCCCGCACCTCGGTTGACGGATGCCATGCGTGAGATCCCCGACCTCATCTACTATCCCGACACGCGCCCCGGCATCACGCGCCGCCGCTGCGGGCGCGGATTTACCTATTTCGCCCCCGACGGCACCCGCATCGAGGATGTCGAGGAGCGGCGGCGTCTGTCCTCGCTCGCCGTGCCGCCGGCCTATGAGAACGTCTGGATCTGCCCGCGTCCCGACGGGCATCTTCAAGCCTCGGGCCGCGACGCACGGCAGCGCAAGCAGTACCGGTATCACCCGAAATGGACCGAGTACCGCGCGCGCAAGAAGTACGACGACCTGACCGAGTTCGGCCGCGCCCTGCCCCGCATCCGCCGCAACATCGCGCGCGACCTCGACCGCGAGGCAGGGGACATCGATTTCGCAGTGGCCGCCGTGCTGGCGATAATCGACCGCCTGTCGCTGCGCATCGGCCACCCGGATTACGAGCACGAGAACGGCACTTACGGCGCAACGACGCTGACCCACCGGCACCTGTCGCTGGGCGAACACGGGCTGGACCTGCGCTATCCCGGCAAGGGCGGGCGCGACGTGAAGCGGCACGTGAAGGACAACAAGCTTCAGAAGGTGCTGCACGATCTCGACGACCTGCCGGGCGCGCGGCTGGTCGAATGGATCGATTCCGACGGCACCCCGCGCGAGGTGACGTCGGACCTTGTGAACCACCGGCTGGCCGAGATCACGCAGAGCGACCGGCTGACCGCCAAGACGTTCCGCACCTGGAACGGGTCGGTCGCGGCCCTGCACGCGGCGGCCGAGGCCGAGAAGGTGACGATCAAGGGCATGTCCGAGGCGGCGGCGCAGCGGCTGGCGAACACGCCCACCATCGCGCGCAACAGCTACATCCACCCCGAGGTCATCGCGCTGGCCGAGGATCCCGGCCGCATCCCTCAGGACCCGCCGCAGATCAGCGGTCTCAGGGTGGACGAGCGGCGGCTGATGGCATTGATCGACCGCTAGAGGGGAACGGAGGCACCGATGGCGCGGCCAGGGATCGAGATCACGTACTGCACCCAGTGCAACTGGCTGCTGCGCGCCGGCTGGATGGCGCAGGAACTGTTGCAGACGTTCGGGCAGGACCTTGCGGCGGTCACGCTTGTGCCCGCCACGGGCGGCACGTTCACCATCACGGTCGACGGCGCGACGATCTGGGACCGCGCCCGCGACGGCGGCTTCCCCGAGGCGAAGCGGCTGAAGCAACTCGTCCGCGACGTCGCCTTCCCCGAGCGCGACCTGGGCCATGCCGACCGGCCCGCGGGGGGCCAAGCATGAACCTTCAGCGCTTCCTCGACGCGCAGGAGGGCGTGATCGACACGGCCATGGATGAACTGCGTGCGGGGGGAAAACGGTCGCACTGGATGTGGTTCGTCTTTCCGCAGCTACGCGGCCTCGGACGATCCTCCACCGCGCAGTACTACGGCATTGAAGATCTGGAAGAGGCCGCCGCCTACCTCGCGCACCCGGTACTGGGTGCGCGCCTGATCGAGTGCAATCAGCTGATGCTCGGACATGCCGGCACGCCGCCCGAGGCGATCCTGGGCGGCGTGGACGCGATGAAGCTGCGCTCGTCGGCCACGCTGTTCGATACGCTGCCCGGTGCAGACCCGGTGTTCGCGGACGTCCTCGCCGACATCTACGGCAAGCAGCGATGCGAGCGGACGCTGCACCTGCTGGGCGCGGACTGAGCGATCATGAGGCCGCCGCCGCGTCCGCTTTCTCCATCCGGTCCTGCACCTCTTCCGCCCAGTCCCGTCCGGCATCGCCGCCGCGCAGAAGCCAGGCGACGTAACCCTCGGACGGGTCCTCGTCGTCGCCGAAATTGCCCTTGATCTTGTCGCCCTCGTGGCGCTGGAAGTACGCCACCATCTTGCCGATGGCCTCGGGCGGGAGGGGCTGGCGTTTCTTCAGGCTGCGCGCCCGGGCAAGCCCCGCTTCCGTGCCGCCGCGGTCGAACCGGTCGCACAGATCCAGCCCCTTCTCGGCGGCGCGCGCCGCCTCCTCGGGCGGCGTGAAATCGATGTCTCGATAGCGTTCTGGCACAGCCATCTGCCCCTCCTTGACGCTTTGAGTGTCAACGGGACCGGCCCGAGCCGGGTTCCTGTTTCAGAGCTTGCGGAATGCCGCGATCAGGCTCCGGTCCCCGGCATGCGCGGGGTCCGCGTTCGCGGTATAGTTCGCGACCTCGTGCAACTGCAGGTCCGTGATGTGCCGGGCGAAAATGTCGAACTTCTGCCGGGCGAGCGCCTCGCCCACTGCCCCCGTCCCCGCGCCGATGTCGAGCACCGGGCCCTCGCCGCCGCTCTCGCGGAAGACGCGCGCGACCTCGGTGGGCACCTGAAAGCCGGTCGCCTTGGCGAACTCGGTGTCGTACGTCTCGGCCCAGTCGGCATAGAGACGGCGGGAGTCGTCGGGAGAGTGCAGCGCATATGCCGCGTCGAGTCCGGGTTTGTCAGCCATGTCCTCAGTCAGCGACGGACGCGGCGGAAATGCAAGTCCCCCCTTGCCCCGCGCCACGATCGTGCCAAGACAAGAGCCATGACGGAAACGCTTCTCTCGTTCGGACACGGATATTCGGCCCGCGCGCTGGCCCGGCGGCTGCTGCCGCGCGGCTGGCGGGTCATCGGAACCACGCGAAGCGCCGAGAAGGCCGCCGGCATCGCCACCACGGGGGCCGAAGCGCTGGTCTGGCCGGGCGAGGACGTACGTCCGGCCCTGGCGCACGCCACGCACCTTCTGATCTCTGCCGCGCCGGGCGACGACGGCGACCCGGTGCTCGCCGAACTCGCCGACGATATCGCGGCGGCGGCTCCGCACATCCGCTGGGCAGGCTACCTGTCGACGACCGGCGTCTACGGCGACCATGGCGGCGACTGGGTGGACGAGAGCGCGCCGCTGACGCCCTCGACCCGGCGCGGCCGCCTGCGCGTCATGGCCGAGGGTCAGTGGCGAGAGCTGGCCGACCGTTCGGGCCTGCCGCTTCACATCTTCCGGCTCGCCGGCATCTATGGCCCCGGCCGCGGCCCCTTCGCCAAGGTGAGGGCGGGCACGGCCCGGCGGATCGTGAAAGAGGGGCAGGTCTTCAGCCGCACCCATGTCGACGACATCGCGCAGGTGCTCGACGCCTCCATCGCGCACCCCAACCCCGGCGCGGCTTACAACGTCTGCGACGACGACCCCGCCCCGCCGCAGGACGTGATCGCCCACGCCGCCGAGCTTCTGGGCAAGCCGGTCCCGGCGGCCGTGCCATTCGAAGAAGCCGAGATGTCGCCGATGGCGCGCAGCTTCTACGCCGAGTCCAAGCGCGTGCGAAACGATCGCATCAGGGACGAACTCGGCGTGCGGCTGCTCTATCCGTCGTACCGCGACGGGCTGCGCGCGCTGCTGGACTCCGAGACCTGAAGTACCCGCCGCCGCGCCCATGTCGCGCCCGTACCGGCGGCCAGCAGGACAAGCCCGCTCAACCCGGTCGCGGCATAGAAGCCCAGCCGCGCGTCGAACGCCATGTCGTTGAGGAACGGGTACGGCAGGCCGGACGTCACGCTGCCTTGCGGCCAGTCGAGCCGCGGCTGCACGGCGAGCTCGATCCAGCCGACATAGGCCAGGATCAGCGTCACCAGCCAGCCCAGCGTGCGCCACGGCTTGCGGAACGCGCCGAACAGCACCAGCGCGTCGATCCATTGCAGCACCGGCCCCACGAGGTGCAGGTAGTACTCCTGCCACCACGCGATACCGGCGCTGTTCACCAAGGATGGGTCCGTGAAGTACAGCCGCCAGTACGACAGCACGACCAGCCCGTTTACCACCGCCGTCACCGCTGCCAGCGCATACGGCGGTCCGCCCCGGCCCAGCGAGTGGCGCAGCATGGCCGCGGCCGAGATCAACGACAGCGTCAGCGCCCAGATGGTCAGGTAGCGGAACTGCCAGCCGAACCCGCTGCCCACCGCCTTGAACTGGTAGAGCCAATAGACAAGCGCCAACCCGAACACGAACAGGCGATAGCGCAGGAGGGGTCGGACACTCTGATTCACGTGAAGCTCCTTCCCGTTGCCATTCAGGCACGCCGGCGGCTGGCGGCCACCCGGGAGGACCTGTCCCGGGCAGCCGCGCCGCGAACCCCAGAGCAGGTTCGAGGAGCTGCCTGAGCACCGGATACTGCTCGCCTTGTGGGCGAACATCCAGCGCGGCATGCGCCTCGAGTGCAGGAAGATCCGGGCACAAATGTGATCGCGCCCCCGTGACCTCGCGTCAGGCGTTGGCGGCGCGGGCGGTCTCCTCTCCCAGCACGGCCAGAACCTTGGCCTCGATATGCTCGGCGTTCAGCGCCGCGACGTCGTACATGTCCTTCGGCGAGGCCTGGTCGATGAACGTGTCCGGCAGCACCATCGAGCGGTACTTCAGCCCCCGGTCGAACACGCCCTCCTCGGCCAGAAGCTGCGCCACGTGGCTGCCGAAGCCGCCGATGGCCCCTTCCTCGATGGTGATCAGCGCCTCGTGCTCGGCAGCAAGCTTCAGAATCAGGTCGCGGTCCAGCGGCTTGGCGAAACGCGCGTCGGCAATGGTCGGGGTGATGCCCTTCGCGCCCAACGCCTCGGCCGCCTTGCGCACCTCGCCCAGCCGCGTACCGAAGGACAGAAGCGCGACCTGCCGCCCCTCGGCGATCATCCGGCCCTTGCCGATCTCGAGCAGCTCGCCCTTCTCCGGCATCTCGACGCCCTCACCCTCACCTCGCGGGTAACGGAAGGCAATCGGTCCCTCGTCATGCGCGGCGGCGGTCGCGACCATGTGCACCAGCTCGGCCTCGTCCGCCGCGGCCATGACCGTGAAGCCGGGCAGGTTGGCCAGGAACGCCACGTCGAACGCGCCCGCATGGGTGGCCCCGTCGGCCCCCACCAGCCCGGCCCGGTCGATGGCGAAGCGCACCGGCAGGCGCTGGATCGCCACGTCGTGCACCACCTGGTCATAGCCACGCTGAAGGAAAGTCGAGTAGATCGCGCAGAACGGCCGCAGCCCCCCGGCGGCGAGCCCGGCCGAGAACGTGACGCCGTGCTGCTCGGCGATACCCACGTCGAAGCAGCGCTTTGGGAACTTCTCGGCGAACAGGTTCAGGCCCGTTCCGTCCGGCATGGCGGCGGTGACGGCGCAGACGCGGTCATCCGCCTCGGCCTGCGCCATGAGGGCGCGGGCGAAGACCTTGGTGTAGGACGGCGCGTTCGACGCGGCCTTCTTCTGCTCGCCGGTGATGACGTCGAACTTCGACACGCCGTGGCCCCGGTCCGCCGCTTCCTCGGCCGGGGCATAGCCCTTGCCCTTGCGCGTGATGGCGTGGATCAGGATCGGCCCGTCGGCCCGCGCCTTCACCGCCCGCAACACCGGCAGGATCTGGTCGAGGTCGTGGCCGTCGATCGGCCCGACATAGGAGAATCCCATTTCCTCGAACAGCGTGCCGCCGATGGTCATGTGCTTGAGCAGATCCTTCGCCCGTCGCGCGCCCTCCTGGAACGGCGGCGGCAGGAAACTGACCGCACCCTTGGCGATGGCCTTGAAGTCCTGGAACGGCGCCCCGGCATAGAGCCGCGACAGGTAGGACGACATCGCGCCCACGGGCGGAGCGATGGACATCTCGTTGTCGTTCAGGATGACGATCAGCCGCTTGCCCAAGTGCCCGGCATTGTTCATCGCCTCGTAGGCCATGCCGGCGCTGATCGCGCCGTCGCCGATCACCGCGATGGCGTCGCCCAGCCCGTAGTCCGGCTGCCCGCCCAAGTCGCGCGCCACCGCAAAGCCCAGCGCCGCGCTGATCGAGGTCGAGGAGTGCGCCGCGCCGAAGGGGTCATAGGGGCTTTCCGACCGCTTGGTGAAACCCGACAAGCCGCCCTTCTGACGCAGTGTGCGGATGCGGTCGCGGCGACCGGTCAGGATCTTGTGCGGATAGCTCTGGTGGCTGACGTCCCAGATCAGCCGGTCGCGCGGGGTGTCGAAGACGGCGTGCAGCGCGACCGTCAGCTCGACCACGCCAAGACCCGCGCCAAGGTGCCCGCCCGTCTCGGACACGGCCGAGATCGTCTCGGCGCGCAGCTCCTCGGCCACGCGGTGAAGGTCCGCATCGCTCAGGCCCTTGAGGTCCGCGGGGCTCTTCACCCGGTCCAGGAACGGCGTCTTCGGTCTGTCACTCATCGCGTCGCAACCCTTTCCCGGCTACAGCTAGGCGTCGCCGGGGCTTACCCAATGCTCCCGACTGCCGCAAGCGCACCACGGCCGTCGCATCTGTGCCCGTTCCCCGTGCAGATAGTCCAGCGCGCCGGCAATGCCACGCCAGCCGGTCAGCGGTCGCGGGCCGCGACGAAGCGGGCGCAGTCGCGCAACCGTTCAGCACGGGAGCCGTAGCCGTCGAGCGCGGCGCAGGATTCCTCGACCAACTCAGCCGCCCGCCGCTTCGCGCCGTCGAGTCCCAGCAGCGAAACGAAAGTCGCCTTGCCCGCCTCGGCGTCCTTGCCCACCCGTTTGCCGGCGGTGGTGGCGTCGCCCTCGACGTCCAGGATGTCGTCGGCGATCTGGAAGGCCCGGCCCAGCGCATCGGCATAGGCCGACAGCGGCGCGGGATCGGTCTGGGCCAGCCGCGCCCCGGCCTCGCCCGACCAACGGATCAGCGCGCCCGTCTTCCCGGCCTGCAACGTCTCGATCTCGGCCAGCGTCAGCGGGTGTTCCGCCGTCTCGGCCGCGATGTCCAGCGCCTGGCCCCGCACCATCCCTTCGGCCCCCGCGGCCCGGGCGAGCGTCGCCACCATGTCGATGCGCACCGCCGGGTCCGGGTGGCAGCTGTCGTCCGAGAGAAGCTGGAAGGCCAGCGTCTGAAGCGCGTCGCCGGCCAGCACCGCCGTCGCCTCGTCCCACTTCACGTGGATCGTCGGAAGGCCGCGGCGCAGGTCGTCGTCGTCCATGCAGGGCAGGTCGTCATGCACCAGCGAATAGGCGTGCAGCGCCTCGATCGCCGCCGCCGCGTGAACCGAGCGCGCATCCGCCACCTCGTGAAGCGCCGCGCCCTCCATCACCAGGAACCCGCGCAGCCGCTTGCCGCCGCCGCAGGCCCAGCGCATCGCCTCGACCACCGGCAGTTCGCCGAGCGGCGCCATCGCCGCGTCGAGCCGCGCCTGCACCTTGCCGGCGCAGTCGCCCAGCCTGTCGCGGAAGCTCATGCGGGGTCGAGAGGCTCGGTCCCGCGGGGCTGGCCGTTCTCGTCCAGCGTGATCCGGGCGACCTTTTCCTCGGCTTCCTTGAGCTTGGCCTCGCACCGCGCCTTCAGCTCGGCCCCACGCTCGTAAAGCCGGATCGAATCCTCCAGCGGCACATCGCCGGACTCCAGCCGCCCCACGACCTTTTCCAGCTCGGCCATCGCCTGCTCGAAGCTCATCTCGGCCACCGGTGTCTCGCTCATCCGCCCCGCTCCATCAGCACCGTCACATGCGCGGCGACGCCCGCCGCCAGCGCGTCCAGATCATATCCGCCCTCGAGTGTCGAGACCACGTGCCCGCCGCACACGTCGTCGGCCACATCACAGATCCGGCCCGTCAGCCAGGCAAAATCCTCGACCGTCCAGTTGAGCTGCGCCAGCGGGTCGGCCGCATGGGCGTCGAACCCGGCCGAGACGATGATCAGCTCGGGCTCGAACCGGGCCACCGCAGGAAGAATCGCCCCCTCCCACGCGCGGCGCATCTCTGCCCCGCCGGTGAGCGGGCGCAGCGGCACGTTGATCACGTTGCGATGGGCGCCGGTTTCGGACTCGGCCCCGGTGCCGGGAAACAGCGGCATCTGGTGGCTTGAGCAGAACAGCGTGCGCGGCTCGTCCCACAGCAGGTCCTGCGTGCCGTTGCCGTGGTGCACGTCGAAGTCCAGCACCGCGACCCGCGACAGGCCGTGGTGATCCAGCGCACGCTTGGCGGCGATGGCGGCGTTGCCGAACAGGCAGAACCCCATCGCCGTTTCCGTTTCGGCATGGTGGCCGGGCGGGCGGCAGCCGACGAAGGCGTTGGCAACCTCGCCCGCCAGCACGGCGTCGACGGCGGCGCAGCAGCCGCCTGCGCCACGCCGCGCCGCCAGGAGGGTGCCGTCGGACATGTGCGTGTCGGGGTCGAGCTGCTTCCAGCCGCCCTCGGGCTCCACCCGGCTCAGCCGGTCGAGATATTTCTGCGGGTGGCAGCGCAGGATGTCGGCATCCTCGACCAGCGGCGCGTCCTGCCGGACGAGGGACGCGAACCGCTCGTCCGCGATGGCGGCGGTGATCGCCTCGATCCGCACCGCCCGCTCGGGGTGCCCGGACGGGGTGACGTGGTTCAGGCAATCGAGGTGCGAAAGATACAGCGTTGTCATGATCCCATAGCTAGCGCCGCGCCCGCGTGTCAGCAAACGCGCGTTCCAGCTGAAGCAGCGCGTGCGGGCGGCCGAGCGCATCCTGCGGCCGCCGCCCCACCTGTCTGAAGCCGCAGGCGGCATAGAAGGCACGGGCGTTGGCGTTGTCCTCGTACACCTCGACCGCCAGTGCCGGATGGGCCTGCGCCGCATGCTCCAGCAGGTGCCGACCGATGCTGTGGCGGTGGTGCGCCGGGTCGACGAACAGCGCCGCGACCAGCCGCCAGACCAGCGCGACGAAGCCCACCGGCACGCCGTCCACCTCGGCCAGCGTCACGTCGGCGGCGGGCAGAAGCCGGTGGCGCAGCAGAAGCTCCTCCTGGTCCAGGTCGCGGGGGCCGAGGAACGGATGCCCCGCCTCGGCGGCCCGGCGCCAGATACGCAGGCACGCAGCCGCGTCACCGCTTCGGCCGAACGACCTCAGGCGCGGGGGCGGGTGTGGCATGGCGGTGGCAATGACGACGGCATCCCGCTTGCCTAGCATCGCCGGGTATCCAGTGGGTTAAGCCACCTCCGCCTGCGGCTCTTCGGCCTCCGCGACCTCCTCCGCCACGGCCGCGTCGCACACCGGGTCGGGCAGGTCGAATGAGAAGCGGCTTCCCTTTCCGATCTCGCTCGTCACGCGCAGCGTGCCGCCGTGCAGGTCCACGATGTGTCGCGCGATGGCCAAGCCGAGGCCCGTGCCGCCGTGGCGCCGCGTGTCCGAGCCGTCGACCTGGCGGAACCTCTCGAAGATCATGTCGATGTTTTCGCGGCTTATCCCGCAGCCCGTGTCCTCGATCACGAAAGATGTGCGGTCGCCGTCACGGCCGACGGATACGCGCACGCCGCCCTCGGTTGTGAACTTCATGGCGTTGCCGATCAGGTTGTAGAGCACCTGTTTCATCCGCACCGGATCCGCCAGCACCTCGCCGCACGCGCTGTCGCACTCGAACGTCAGGGCCAGGCCCCGGTCGGCGGCCTGCTGCCGGAACTCATCCACCGTCTCGCGGACCAGATCCCGGGCCGGGACGGGGGCGCGGTGCAGGGTCATCCGGTCGTGCTCGACCTGCGCCCAGTCCAGGATCTCGTTGACCATGTGCAGCAGGTGCCGCGCCGACCCTTCGATCTTGCGCCCGTATCCGGCGATGGCACCCACCACGTCCTCGCGTGCCTTGTCCAGCGTCGCGCGGTCGGTCTCGCCCGCGTCCAGCAGCACCCCCAGTCGCTTGGCCTGCGGCAGCACCCGCGGGTTCCCCAGGAAGGTCGCATAGCCCAGAATGATGGTCAGCGGCGTGCGCAGCTCGTGCGTGACGTTGTTGAGGAACTCGGTCTTGCCGCGGTTGGCGCGCTCGGCGGCGCGCTCGGCCTCTTTCAGCTCGGTGACGTCGATCTTCTGCCCGACCGTGTAGCCGTGCGGCGTGCGGGCCTCGCTGATCTTGATCCAGCGCCCGTCCGAAAGCTGCTGCTCGACCACGTCGGCGCACCGACGGTGCGCCTGCAGCCGCTCGCGCACCCATTCGTGTTCGCGCCCCTTGGCGCCGGCATAGACGCCCATGCGCACCGCTTCACGCACGATCCGGACGAAGGGAGCGCCCGGCGTCAGAAGGGTCGCGGCGGGACCGTGGATCGCCCGGTAGCGGCTGTTGCACATCACCAGACGGTCCCGCTGGTCATAGATGGCGAAGCCGTCGTTCATTGCTTCGATGGCGTGCAGCAGCAGGTCGCGCGCCTCTTCCCGCTCGCGCGCAACACGGCGAATCCACAGGACGCCGCCGAACAGCAGCACTGTGGCGCTCAGGGTAATCGCGAGGATGGCCTCTCGGTTTGGGGCGGTGGTGGGCCAGCCGTTCTCGGGGATGAGACCAAGCTCCCACCGCTCGGTCTCGAAGGCGACGGGTTGCAGGACCGGGTCGGCCTCGAATACGGCAGCGTCACCCGAGAGTATGGCGGCGGGCTGCCCGGAGGCGGCAAGCGCGCGGATGGCGAACTGCGCGTCCGTGTCGTCGTTGATCCGGTGCACCATCCCGTGCTCGGACATCACCAGCGACACAATACCCCACAGACGATCGCCGCCAGCAGGCCGGGGCACGTAGACCGGCTTGCGCAGGATGAAGCCGCGCCCGCCCTGAAGCAGCCGGACGGGCCCCTCGATCACCGAGGCCCTCGCACGCAGCGCCCGCGCCACGCTGGGAAGCTGTTCGGGGATCATCCGGTAATCGAGGCCGATGACGTCCTCGTTCCCCTCCAGCGGGAAGACGTGCGACACCTTGAGGTCGGGCGCCGCTGCGACGTTCATGATCTCGGGCCGGCGGTCGACCAGCCGGCGGGCCGCCATCGCGAATTGCGGCTGTTGCAGGTCCGGCGCGGCGGCGATGCTTGCGGCAAGGCCGTTGGCGACCAACTCCATCTCGAAGATGGCGTTGCGCAGGCCGTCGGCGGCCTTCAGTGCCTCTTCGGCGAGGGCGGCGCGCATTTCTTCCGTGTGGCGTGCGTGGTCCTGCTTCACGAGGAACACGGCCAGGCCCACGCCCAGTGCGAGGACGGCCGCGGCCAGGGCGAGGTAGATCCCCGAGCTTCGCCTGCGTTTGATCACGTCATCCTTCACCGCTCGTCCCGCCTCCCGCTCGGGTCCCCGAGGTAGCGCTAGAGCCGCGGAAGGTGCATTTGTGGGCGCAAATGTGACAGGTCAGCGGCGCGCCCGCACCCCGACGCGGGTGCGGCAAGAAAGTTGCATGCGAGAAAGTTGCATATGCAACCGATTAGCCCGCAGGCAGGAAGGGTGCGCCCCCGCAGCGCACGGACGTGCCGAGCTCACTCGGCCTCTGGCGCCAGGCCGGCCACGTACTCGGCCAGTTCGATCAGCGGAAGCGGCGTGGGCGTCGGGATCCCGTCGCCCAGATCGTAAAGCACCGTCGGCCCCTCCAGCGCCTCGCCGAATGTGGGCATGACCTGACCCGGCTCGCCCGCGCGGTAATAGCCGTGGACATAGCCCATTACGTGGGCCAGCGGGAACGGGTCCGACGCGCCCAGCGCGGTAAGGTCGGCAGGCCGCCGAGCCAGATCGTCCGCGAGCGGGCCGTCGCCCTCGCCCGCCGGGCCGTGACAATCGGCGCAGTAGGTGAAGTAGAGCGCCTGGCCCGACGGCACCTGCTCTTCCGGTTGCGGCGGCTGGCAGGCGGCAAGCAGCGCCGCCGCGCCGGCCAGCGTCGCATTCCGCAGGACCGGGAGGCGCGCCCCCGCCGCAGGCCGCGTGGAACCGGTCGGGATCATGGCCGGGCAAGCCCGGTCGTGTCGATGTCGGCCTGCTCGGCCAGGTTCTCGATGCTGTCGATCATGAGCTGCAACGCGTAATGAGGGTTGTGGGCGAATGCACCGCCGTCCTTGGCGACATACTGGTAGTTGTAGGCCGCCTTCAACAGCCGCGGCGTCCAGCTTTGGTAGCGGTTGGGGAACGCCGCCTCGTCCGCGTCCGCCGCACCGTCGGCGTTCGTATCGGCGAAGAAGTAGGGATAGCTCGCCTCGGCATAGACCACCGGTGCGTCCGAAACCTCGGCCGCGTAGGTGCGGATCGCCGCGGCCAGCCGGTCGTGGAGGTCGGCAATCACGTGGCCGATGCCTTCGCTCACGTCGCCGTCGCCATCCACGTCGACCTGCGTCGCGCGGATGTCGCGGAAGTCCTCGATCCCCTGATGGCAGGTCGTGCAGGTGTCGAGCGCCACGGTCGTTTCGTGCGGCGAATGGCACTCGGCGCAGGTGTTCAGCGGCTCCACGTGGGCGAACGGGCCGGCATAGTCGCGGCCCTCGTACTCGTAGCCGGCGGCGACGGCCGAGCCCATGAGGGTCGAGGCGGCGGCGGAGTAGTGGATGTTCACGAAGCTGAGATCCGGCGACACCGCATCCTCGTCGAGACCGGCCACCGCCGCGTCCACGTCGCCGCCCCAGGCGCGGCCCTGGTGGCAGACGGCGCAGACGGTTGAGCCTCCGAACCCCGCCGTTTCACCCGACGGAAAGACCGCGACCTCGAGGCCGTTCACACCGGGCGCATGGCAGACATCGCACTGGACGGTGGTGCCGATCTCGACCGGGTGGTCGATCATGGCCGACGTGCTGCGGTCACCCTCGATGTAGGACAGGAAGCCGGGAGTGGAGTGGCACACGGCGCAGTCGCCGGGGATCTCTCCCTCCTCGTCCCAGTGGCTGAAGGCTTCGGCCGAGCCGTCGGCGTGCGGCGAGTTCAGCCAGGCCTCCATGATCTGCTCGGGTGTCGGCGCGTCCTGCGCGGCGGCGGGCGCGGCCGCCACGATGGCGAAGACCGCGGGAAGGTAAAGGCGGGTCACTGGCGTCTCCCTGTCTGGCTGTCCCCGTCGCGCGCACGGTGACAGTGGGACGCCGGGGAAACATTGACCTGCATCAAGGCACCGCCCGCGCAACCTGCGAGGAAGAGGCGGGGTCCCGACGGTCCTTGAGGGGGAATCGCATGACGGCCGAGGCCGCTCACGAAACCAGAATGCCCGAGCGCGTTGCGCTGACCGGCGCGGACTGCCCCGGCGTGCGCCCCCGCTTCGCCGTCGAGCAAGGCCAGCGCGTGGCGCGGGGCGAGACGGTGTTCGTGGACCGCGCCCGGCCCGAGATCGCCTTCGCCGCGCCGATGGCAGGCACCGTGGCCCGGGTGGAGTACGGCCCGCGCCGTACGCTGGGATCGCTGGTCATTGCGCGGGAGGAGAGGGACGATGCGGTGACCAAGCGCCCCGAGGACGTGCGCGCGGCGCTGCTGGCCCGCGGGCTCTGGCCCGCGTTCCGCACGCGCCCCTTCGGCCGCATCCCCGACCCGGACGCCGTTCCCGACGCGATTTTCGTTATCGCCTGCGAGCCCGACCCGGCCGCCCCCGATCCCGCCGCCGTCATCACGCAGGCCGGCGACACCTTCGCGCGCGGACTGAAGCACCTGACGCGGCTGACCGAGGGGCCCGTCTGGGTCTGCCAGCATCCCGGGGCGAACCTCGCCCCCGTCTCGGACCGGGTGCGCGTCAGCGACTCCGGCCGCCGGCCCGCCGAGCGGACGGCGGCGGCGCACGTGCACCGCTGCCGCTCGGTCGCCGATACCGGCACCGTCTGGACCGTCGGGTACCAGGACGTGATGTCCGTCGGCGCGCTGATGGAGACGGGCCGCTTCGACGCCACGCGCACGGTAATGCTGACAGGCCCATTGGCGCGCCGGCCCCGCGCGATCCAGACCGTGGCGGGCGCCGACCTGCGCGACCTGTCGGCGGGCGAGGTCACCCTTGGCGTGCGCGGGCTACGGCTGTTCTCGGGCACGCCCTCGGCGGGGCGGCAGGCGGCCTGGCTGGGCCGGGATCACCGGATCGTCACGCTTGACGCGACGCCGCCGCGCCGCCGCCCCGCCCACCGCACGTGGCTGGGGCTGCGGGCCGAGACGGGGCCGCGCCCGATCATCCCCTCCGACCGGTTGGACCACGCCCTGCCGCGCGGCATCTACGCCGCGCCGCTGATGCGCGCGCTCGCCGTGGGCGACGCCGAAACGGCCGAGCGGCTGGGTTGCCTCGACCTGCTGGAAGACGACGTCGCGCTGCTGTCGCCGCTTTGCACCAGCGGCGCCGATTACCGCCCGCTCCTGCGCCGGGTGCTGGACGAGTTGGAGGAGGCGCGATGAGCCGCCTGTCCCGCTTCCGCGCGGTCGGCTGGCCCGCGCACACGCATCCTTCGTCGCTGTGGCTGATCGCCGCCACGCCGCCCGCCGCCGTGGCACTGGCGCAGGGCGGCGGGCCGGCCGCCGTCACGCTATTGACGGCGCTCGTCACCGCCTTGGCGTGGGAGCAGATCTTCGCGACGCTGCGCCACCGCCCGCCTTCGGCACACGGGGCGGTGACGGCACTGGTCGTGGCGGTACTGACGCCGCTGAACGTGGCGGCGTGGGAACTGGGGCTGGCCGTCTCGCTGGGCGTGGTGCTGGCGGAGCTGGTGTTCGGCGGCCGGGGCTTCGGCTTCGTCAGCACGCCCGCCGCCTGCCTCGCCTTCCTCGGCTTCTCGTTTCCGCACGTGCAACTCGCCGATCCGGGCGCATGGGTGGCGGTGGCGAGCCTTCCTGGGGCCGCGCTGCTGCTGGTCGCGGGGCTGGTGTCATGGCGCGTGCTCTCTGCCGCCGCCGCGGGCTTCGCCGTCACCGCCCTGCTGACGACCGGCGTGCTGCCGCCCGGCGTCTTCGTGCCGCTGACCTTCGGCGCGGTGTTCCTGCTGGCCGATCCGGTGGGGGCGTCGGCCACGAACCCGGGGCGCTGGCTTTACGGCCTGCTGGCGGGGTTCCTCGTCGCGCTGTTCGGCGGCTTTGACGGCGAAACAGCGCCGATCGCCGTGGTGCTGGCGACGTTGCTGGCCAACACCTTCGCGCCGCTGATCGACCAGATCGTGATCGCCGTGGAAGTGGGCCGGAGGCGCCGCCGTGTCTGAGCCGCGCACCGCTTGGGGCCGCTTCCTGGCCCGCCCGAACGACGACCGCACCAAGACGCTGGGCATCGCCTTCCTCACAGCGTTCATATCGGCTCTGGTCGTCTCGACCACGTCGATTGCGCTGAAGCCGTTGCAGGATGCCAACATCGCGGCCGAGCAAGCGGCGCGGATGGATGCGATGCTCGACGCGCTGCCGGGCCTGCGGGCGTTGATGGAGGAGACAGGAGTCACCGCGCTCGAGACGCGGCTGGTGGACCTGGACGCCGGGGATTGGTCGGATGCGGATCCGACGGGCTACGATTTCGCCGCCGCCTTCACCGAGCCCGAGGCCAGCACGCCGCTGCCGCCCGAGGCCGACATTGCGGGGCTGGGCAACCGGCCCGTGCTCGCGCCGGTCCACCTGCTGGAACGGGAGGGCGAACTAATGCTGATCGTCCTGCCTATGGCGGTGTCCGGCTATGCCTCGACCATCCGCGCGATGCTGGCGCTCGAGCCCGACCTGAACACCGTTGCGGCACTGTCGATCACCGAGCAGGGCGAGACGCCGGGTCTGGGCGCGCGGATCGAGGATCCGGCGTGGCAGGCGCAGTGGCCGGGCAAGGAGGTCACCAACGACGCGGGCGAGATCGTCTTCTCGGTCGTCCGCGGACAGGCCAGCGGCCCGCACGAGGTGGACGCCATCTCGGGCGCGACCCGGACGAGCAACGCGATCCACAACATGATGCGCTTCTGGATGGGCGAATGGGGCTATGGCCCATTCCTCGACCGGCTGGAAGAGGAGGGCCTGTGATGTCCGCGCTTCGCCACCTCACCGCGCCGCTGATCCGCGAGAACCCCATCACGCTGCAGATTCTCGGCATCTGCTCGGCACTCGCCGTCACCACGTCGCTGACCACCGCCGCGACCATGTGCGCGGCGCTGACGGTGGTGCTGACGCTGTCGGCCACGATTATCAGCGCGATCCGGCGGCACATCCCGTCGTCGATCCGGCTGATCGTGCAGATCACCATCATCTCGTCTCTGGTCATTGTCATCGACGAATTCCTGCAGGCCTATGCCTTCTCGATCAGCCAGCGGCTGTCGATCTTCGTCGGGCTGATCGTGACCAACTGCATCGTGCTGGGCCGGGCCGAGGCCTTCGCCGTGCGCAACCCGCCGCTGCCCGCCGCGTTCGACGCCCTGGGCAATGGGCTGGGCTATTCGCTGATCCTGCTGATTGTGGGGACGATCCGCGAGTTTTTCGGCGCGGGCACGCTGTTCGGTTACGCCGTCGTCGTCACGCAGGCCGACGGCGGCTGGTTCCAGCCCCTGGGCCTGATGCAGCTTGCGCCGTCGGCGTTCTTCATCATCGGCCTGCTGATCTGGGCGATCCGCACCCGCTGGACGACCCAGATCGAGGCGCCCGAGCACCGCATCGGCCGGGTGAGCGAGGAGCGGTCCTGATGGACATCCTGCTGGCCGCCATCTTCGCCGATAACCTGGCGCTGTCCTTCTTCCTGGGGATCTGCACCTTCCTGGCCGTGTCGCGCCGCTTCGACACCGCCGTGGGGCTAGGCCTGTCGGTCATCGTCGTGCAGGCTGTGACCGTCCCCGTGAACGCCGCGATCTTCAACGGACTGCTGATCGAGGGCGCGTGGGCCTGGGCGGGACTGCCGGAGGTGGACCTGACCTTCCTGCGCATCATCGCCTTCATCGGCGTGATCGCCGCGATCGTGCAGATCCTCGAGATGACGCTCGATCGCTTCGTGCCCGCGCTCTACCGCGCGCTCGGCATCTTCCTGCCGCTGATCACGGTGAACTGCGCCATTCTCGGCGGCAGCCTGTTCATGGTCGAACGGCGCTACGACTTCGGAGAGTCGGTGCTGTGGGGCGTCGGCTCGGGCATCGGCTGGGCGCTGGCGGTCGTCGCCTTCGCCGCGATCCGCGAGCGCCTGCGCTATTCCGACATCCCCGACGGGCTTCAGGGCCTGGGCAGCGCCTTTATCGTCACGGGCCTGATGTCGCTGGCCTTCTCGGCCTTCGGAGGAGCGACGCTGCCATGAGCGAGATCGTCCTAGGCACCCTGCTGCTGACTGCGCTTCTGATCCTCCTGACGTTGGCGGTACTTGCCGCGCGCTCGGTCCTGACGCCGATGAAGCCGGCGAAGCTGACCGTGAACGACGACACCGCGTTCGACGTGCACACGAACGAAAAGCTGCTTGCCGCGCTGCACGAAAACGACGTTCTGGTCCCCTCGGCCTGCGCCGGGGCGGGAACCTGCGGGCTGTGCCGCGTTCGGGTCGTCGAGGGCGGCATGGACGCGCAGCCGACCGAGCTCGCCCGCCTGTCCAAGGCCGACCTGCGCGAGGGGATGCACCTGGCCTGCCAGGTTATCATCCGCAACGACATGAAGGTCGAGGTGCCCGAGGGGCTGCTGGGTGCCGAGACCTTCATGTGCACCGTCGCCACCACCCGCTTCCTGACGCCCCTGATCCGCGAGATCGTGTTGCAGATGCCGCGAGACCGCCGCCCTGACATCGTGGCAGGATCCTTCGTGCAGCTGACGGCCCGGCCCTTCGCCCTGTCCTTTTCCTCGCTCGACGTGCCTGACCGCTATGCCGATGCCTGGGGGCACCTGCGCCCTCTGCACGTCGCCACGGACGAACCCGTGACCCGCGCCTACTCGATCTCGGACCGGCCCGAGGACATCGAGGCCGGGCGCATCGTTTTGAACATCCGTCTGGCCCTGCCCTCGCCGGACGTGGCGGGCGCGCCGCCGGGCGTGGTGTCGTCGTGGCTTTTTTCGCTGAAGCAGGGCGACCAGGTCGAAACCTCCGGCCCCTTCGGCAGCGTGCGCGTGCAGGACACCGACCGCGAGATGGTGTTCATCGGCGGCGGCGTCGGCATGGCGCCGCTGCGGGCAATGATCCACGAGCAGCTTCAGCGTGTCGGCAGCGATCGGAAGATGACCTTCTGGTACGGCGCGCGCAGCCGGGCCGAGCTGTTCTATGCCGACGAGTTCGACGCGCTGGCCGAGAAGCACCCGAACTTCGACTGGACGGTCGTGTTGTCCGCCCCCGCGCCCGGCGACGACTGGCAGGGCGAGACGGGGTTCGTACACGCCGTCGCCTGGGAAAAGCATCTGAAAGAGCACCCCGCCCCCGAGGAGTGCGAGTATTACCTGTGCGGGCCGCCGCTGATGATCCAGGCGGTGCTCGCCATGCTCGAGGATGCGGGCGTCGAGCGGGACCGCATCTTCAACGACGACTTCGGAGTGTGACACGATGCAACTGACACGGCGCACCCTCCTCATTGGCGCGGCGGCGCTGATTGCGACGCCGGGCTGGGCCAGCGCCACGCGTATTCTCGGCGGCCGGGCCTTCGCAAGCACCTGGCGCGCGGTCCTGCCCGCCGATGCCGACGCACAGGCGGCGGCGGCGCTGGTCGCGCACATCGTGGCCGAGACCGACGCGGCCATGTCGCCCTGGCGCGCCGACAGCGAGGTATCGCGCTTCAACCGCTCCGCCAGCCTGGACTGGAGCCCCGCCAGCGCCAACCTCTGCGCCGTGGTGGACGAGGCCGAGCGGCTGCGCGCGCTCACCTCGGGCGCGTTCGACGCGCGCGTCGGCCCGCTTGTCGCCCGCTACGGCTTCGGCCCGATCCGCGACGGCGTGCCTGCCGGTGACGCGGTCGTCCGCGAGGGCGAGTTGCGCAAGACGGCGACCGCGCTGACGCTCGACCTCTGCGGCATCGCGAAGGGCCACGCGCTCGACCGGATCGTGAGAGCGTTGGCGGACGCGGGCCTCGACACCGCCTTGGTCGAACTGGGCGGAGAGGTGCACGCCCTTGGTAGCCACCCGGAGGGACGGCCGTGGCAAATCGCCGTCGAGCGGCCAGGAGCATCGGTTTCCGCCCAGCGCATCGTCGCGCCGGGCAGGCTGGCGCTGGCGACTTCGGGCCATGTCGCGCAGGGCCACGCAGGGCGCGCGCCGCTGACCCACATCATCGACCCGCGCAGCGCGCACCCGGCCGACCAGGCACTGCTGTCGGTGTCCGTCCTCGCCCCCACCGCGATGCGGGCTGATGCGCTGGCCACCGCGCTTGCGGCGGCGGGGCCGGTCGCAGGGCCCGTGATGGCCCGGGACCTGGGCCTCTCCGCCCTGTTCCTCCGCCGCGCCTCCGGAGAAATCGTCGAAACCATGACCGGCGACTTCGCCGCCCACGTGACGGGGTAACGACATGGCCACCTTCGTGCTGACGCTCGTCCTTCTCCTTCTTGCCATCGCCGGGCTCGCCGTGGGCGTGATCTTCGGCCGCGCCCCGATCAAGGGCTCGTGCGGCGGCGCAGCCTGCGACAAGCGCATCGCCTGCGACGCCTGCGACGCCTGCGACGCCCGGAGGGCGCCATGACCGACCGCCCCCGCATCGCCGACTACATGACCCGCGACCTCGTGACCCTGTCGCCCGACGACGAGATCACGCAGGCCATGCACACCCTGCTGTCCGCCCGCATTTCAGGCGCGCCGGTGCTGGACGCGGCGGGAGAACTGGTCGGCGTGCTGTCGAAGAAGGACTGCCTGCGCGCGGCACTCCACGCCAGCTATCACCGCGATTGGGGCGGCGCAGTCGCGCATTACATGACCCGCGAGGTCGAGACGATGGAGGCCCGCACCGATATCGTCACCGCCGCGCAGCGCTTCGTCGACAGCGCCTTCCGCCGCTTCCCGGTCGTCTCGGACGGCCGCCTCGTCGGGCAGATCAGCCGCGCCGACGTCCTGCGCGCGCTTGCCGAGCAATGGAGCGGAACGCGCCGCTGAAGGATCTTGGTCGGGCGCTCAGCGCCCGGCGCCCCAGCTCTCCGACTGCATCTCCCGCAGGCGGGAGGCAGTGCGCTCGAACTCGAACAGTCCCTCGCCCTCGGTATAGAGCGACTCCGGTTCGGCCGCCGCGGACATGATCAGACGCACCTTTCCCTCGTAGAGCGCGTCGATCAGCGTGACGAAGCGGCGCGCCTCGTTGTAATTCTCGCTCGACAGCCGCGGCACGTCCTCGAGGATCAGCGTGTCCACGGCCTGCGCCACCGCCAGGTAATCCGCCGCACCCAGGGGCCGCCCGCACAGGTCCCAGAACGACACCCGCGCAACGCTGTCCGAGACGCGGGGAAGCTCCACGTCACGCCCCTTCACGCGCAGCACCAGCGGCTCGCCCGGCCCCTCGGCCAACTCGTTCCACAGGGTATCGATGGCGGCACGCGCCTCGGCGTCGGGGGGCGAGAAATACACCTGCCCGCCCGACAGTCTGTCCTGCCGGTAATCTCGGTGCGCGTCGAGCTCCCACACTTCCATCCGCTGTTTCAGCAGGTCGATGAACGGCAGGAAGAGCTGGCGGTTCAGCCCGTCCTTGTAAAGGTCGTCGGGCGGCCGGTTCGACGTCGTCACCACCACGACGCCGGCGTCGAACAGCTTCTCGAACAGCCGCCCCACGATCATCGCGTCGGTGATGTCGCTGATCTGCATCTCGTCGAAGCACAGAAGCCGCACCTCGCGCGCGACCTGCTCGGCCACGGGCGCAATGGCGTCGTCGACGCCGCGCTTGCGGGCGGCGTTCATGCCGTCGTGCACCTCCTGCATGAAGGCGTGGAAGTGCACCCGGCGCTTCCTGGGCTCGGCCACCGCGCCGAAGAACAGGTCCATCAGCATCGACTTGCCGCGCCCCACGCCGCCCCAAAGGTACAGGCCCTTCGGCGGCTCGGGTGCGCGGCGGAAGAACCCGCGTTTCACCGGCTTTTCCAGCGCGGCGCGGATGCGCTCGAACTCGGGCAGTACAGCCTCCTGCGCCGGGTCGGGCTCGATCCCGCCCTGCGCCGCGTGCTGAGCGTATATCTCGGACATGCGCGTCATCGCCGCCTGTCCTAGCCCGCCCGCCGGGTCAAGGGAAGCCGGGTCATCACGCCTGCTGATGGCGTGCTCCACGAAAACCGCTTTGACAGCAGCCACACCGCCGACAAGAAACTGCGCAGATGGAACACCGCGCCTCTCTCGTCACGCCGGTCCTGGTGGCCGGGTGCCTGATCATGACGGTCAGCTTTGCCATCCGGGCTTCGTTCGGGGTCTTCCAGATCCCCATTGCCGAGGAATTCGGCTGGCTGCGCGCGGAGTTCTCGCTCGCCATCGCGATCCAGAACCTTGCCTGGGGCATCGGGCAGCCGATCTTCGGTGCGCTGGCCGAGCGGTTCACGGATCGCAAGGCCATCGTCGCGGGCGTGCTGGTCTACGCGGCCGGCCTTCTGCTGTCAGCCTTCGCGATCACGCCCGAACAGCACCAGCTGCTCGAGATCCTTGTGGGCTTCGGCATCGCCGGCACCGGCTTCGGCGTTATTCTTGCCGTCGTCGGACGCGCGGCAAGCGACGAACACCGCCCCATGGCGCTGGCCGTCGCCACCGCCGCCGGCTCTGCCGGGCAGGTGGTCGGCCCGCCGCTGGCCGAGGGGATGTTGTCCGTCATGCCTTGGCAATCGGTCTTCCTCGTCTTCGCCGGCCTGATCCTCCTTGCGCTCCTCGCGCTGCCGATGATGCGGGCGCCCGCTCCCGCCGCCCCCGCCGGGCCCGAGGAGGGCATGGCCACCATCGTCGGCCGCGCCGTGCGCGATCCGTCCTTCGCGCTGCTCTTCATCGGCTTCTTTTCGTGCGGCTACCAGCTTGCCTTCGTCACCGCCCATTTCCCGGCGCTGGTGACCGAGATGTGCGGCGCGATCGACCCGACCGGCACGCTCGCCGGCATCGGCGTGACCTCCACCTCGGCCCTCGGCGCGGTATCGATCTCACTGATCGGCGTGTTCAACATCCTTGGCACCCTGGGCGCCGGGTGGCTGGGACGGCGCTTCTCGAAGAAGTACCTGCTGGCCTCGATCTACGCCCTGCGCACGCTGATCGCCACGGCGTTCATCCTGACGCCGATCACGCCCGCCACGGTGCTTCTGTTCTCGGTCACCATGGGCGCGCTGTGGCTGGCGACGGTACCGCTGACCAGCGGTCTGGTCGCGCATATCTGGGGGCTACGCTACATGGGCACGCTTTACGGACTGGTGTTCTTCTCGCACCAGCTCGGCAGCTTCCTCGGGGTCTGGCTGGGCGGTCGCCTCTACGACGTCTACGGCGACTACACGCTGGTCTGGTGGGTGGGCGTCGGCGTTGGGGCGCTGTCGGCGGTGGTCCACCTGCCGATCCGCGAGCGCCCCGCCACGGCACCGCCCGCCGTGGCCGCCTGACTGCGCTTCCTCTTGCGGCAAATACTCATCCTCGGTCAGCCGCTCCTACTGACGGCCTGAGCCCGGCGCGGCGGGCCCCGTGCCGGCCGCGAGGCCGGTTTGGGGAGGGCAAGGCGCGGCGCGCATCGCGCGCCTCCGCCAGGTCAGCCGGCCTTCAGCGCGTGGTTCGCTGCGGCGCGCCCGGCCCAGCGGCCGGTGGCGAGGCAGGCGGTCAGAAGGTAGCCTCCGGTCGGCGCTTCCCAATCCAGCATTTCTCCCGCCGCGAAGACGCCCGGTACGGCGCGAAGCATGAGGCCCGTGTCGAGCCCGTCGAAGCGGACACCGCCCGCGGTCGAGATCGCCTCGTCTATCGGTCGCAGCCCGGCGTGCCGGACCGGGAGCGCCTTGACCACATCGGCGAGGTGCGCGCCGTCCGGCAGGGGCCGCGCGAACTCCATGAGCAGCGCTAGCCGCGCCGGGTCGAGACCCAGCGCCTTGCGCAGCCAGTTGCCGACTGAAAGCTTGCCGCGGGGCCTCTCCAGCCGCGCCGCGACCTTCGCAGCCGGCCAATCCGGCAGAAGGTCGATCCGCAGCGCGGCCCCTTCGCGCACGGTGCGGGAGATCGCGTAGATGCCGCCGCCTTCCAGCCCGCGCGCCGCGATGACGAACTCGCCCCGTTCGACCTGCCCGCCCGCATGCAGCGCGGCGCCCTTCACCGGCTGCCCGAACACCTTCGCCATCACCGGCGACCAATCCACCGCCAGACCGGCATTCGCCGGCGCGAACCGCGCCAGCGGCACGCCCCGCTCCGCCAACCACGCCGCCCAGGCCCCGTCCGAGCCGAGCCGCCGCCAGCTTGCCCCGCCCAGCGCCAGCACGCAGACGGCCGGGCGCAGCACCGTGTGTTCCTCCGGCGTGTCGAAGGCGAACGCGTCGCCCTCCCATCCGGTCCAGCGCCAGCGCACGCGGCGCTCCACCCCCAGATTGTCGAGCCGGTCGAGCCAAGCCCGCAGGAGCGGCGAGCCCTTCATGGACACCGGAAAGACGCGGCACGACGAGCCGGTGAAGACCTTCTGCCCCAAGACCCGGGCCCAGTCCTGCACCTCCGCCGGGCCGAATTCGGCCAGCATCGGGGCGAGCGGCCCGGCGTCGGGGCCGTAGGCGGACAGGAAGTCATCGGCGGGCTCGTCCTTGGTCAGGTTCAGCCCCGACTTGCCCGCCATCAGGAATTTGCGCGCCACCGACGGCTTCGCCTCGGCCACAAGGACCCGCAGCCCGGCGCGGGCCATTTCCTCGGCGGCCATTAATCCGGCCGGGCCCGCTCCGATCACCAGCGCCTGCGTCACGGCCGCTCCCTTGTCATCGTCCTCGTGCACGCCATGCTATCTGGCGCAGTGGAGCCGGAATGGAAACCGCGTGACCGACGACGACCCCGTATGCCCCCTCTGCCGCCGCCCGATCCCGCCGGAAGCCAGGCAGAGCCTGCACCACCTCGTGCCGAAGCTACGCGGAGGCAAGGGCGGGCCGACCGTCCTTCTGCACCAGATCTGCCACAACGAGATCCACGCGACGCTGAGCGAAGCCGAACTCGCGCGCGATTACGCGACCGTCGAGGCACTGCGCGCCCATCCCCGGCTCGAGACCTTCATCCGCTGGGTGTCGAAGCGCCCGCCGACCTTCCACTCGAAGACGCCGGGCGCGCGTCGCGGCCCCCGCCGCCGCTAGGAGCGGTACCGCCTGAGCGTGTCGCCCGCCTGGAGCCGCGGCGTCAGCTCGATGCGCTGGCCGGTCTCGCTTACCTCGCCGCTCGCCCGCTCGGCCACGATGCGGGCGGCGGCGCGCCCGATCTCGCGCCGCTCGGCATCCATGGTGGCCAGCCGGCACGGCAGGCCGTCAAGCAGTTCCACGCCGTTGAACCCGGCGAGACCCAGCTGCTGCGGCACCTCGATACCCTTCTCGAGGCAATAGAGCAGACCGCCCGCGCCGATCATGTCGTTCGAGTAGTAAAGGAAATCCAGATCCGGCGACCGCTCCAAGATCGTCTCGGTCATCTCGCGCCCCTTCTTGAGTGCCGAGCCGCCTTCGTAGAACTCGCGGTCCATGATCTCGATCCGGTGCTTCGCGAGCGCCTCGGTGAAGCCTTCGAAGCGCTTCCGCGCACGGTGATCGAGCGGCATCTTGGTGCCCAGGAAGCCGATATTCTCGTACCCCTGCTTTATGATCGCGCGCGCCATTTCGCGCCCCGCGCGACGGTGCGAGATGCCGACCACGGCGTCGACCGGTTCGCCGTCGGTGTCCATGATTTCGACGACAGGGATGCCGCTGGCCTTCAGCATGGCGCGGGAGGCGTCGGAATGCTCCAGCCCCGCGAGGATCACCCCCGACGGCCGCCACGACAGCATCTCGTACAGGACGTCCTCTTCCTTCTCCGGGCGATAGTTCGTCACGCCCACGACCGGTTGCAGGTCGGTCTGGTCCAGCACCTCGGAGATCCCGGTCATCACCTCGGGAAAGACCATGTTCGACAGGCTCGGGATGATGACCGCCACTAGATTGACCCGCGACGAGGCCAGAGCGCCGGCAATCTTGTTGGGCACGTAGCCGATGCGCTTGGCCGCCTCGAGCACCTTGTCCCGGGTCGCCTGGCTGACGTCGCCGCGGTTTCGCAGCACGCGGCTGACGGTCATTTCGCTGACGCCCGACTCCTCTGAGACATCGCGCAGTGTAAGGGGGCGGCGCGGCGGCCGCGTGATCTGGTCGTCGCTCACGTCCGGTCTGCTCCTGGACCTTCTTTGCCCCCTATAAAGCGCAAAGACAGGGCGGCTCCAAGCGAATAGCGGCAAGATCGGCGGTGACACGAGCGGGCGGACAAGCTAGACAGTCGCCGCGCGGCCCCGTGGCTCAACTGGATAGAGCAGCCCCCTCCTAAGGGGCAGGTTGCAGGTTCGAATCCTGCCGGGGTCGCCAGCTAAGCTCTTCATTCACCTGATCGCGATGCGCGCAAATCCGCCGGATGCGGAAAAAATTCTTGTTGTGCAAACAGATGTGTGGAACGCCTTCAGCATTAGTTGTTTCAGCCGTGTTATGGCCGCTTTTTCAGGTTTCTTTTGGGGTGGTTCTGTCCTCATGCGCGAAGCGCGATTTGTGAAGCGGGTTCACGACATCGTCGTGCACCTTACGCAGCAGCAGAAGCGCAGCGTCATGCTCGCAGTCGATCTGGTACTGGTCGTTGCCGCATATCTCTTCACGCTCGCCGTTCAGACCGACGCCGGGGCCTTTTTCGCCAGCCGCGATTGGTGGCTGGGCCTGCCTCTCGTGCTGCTGTTCACGACGGCGATCTCCTCGCTTCTCGGCATCCCGAACATCCGGCTGAAGGCGTACGACGTGTCGGGCATGGGACGGCTGGCGGTGCTCGCCGGGTTCGTCGCGCTCTGCTCCGCATTGCTGCACGGCTTCGCACGTGCGGACCTGCCACTCGGCACGCACGTGGTGTTCGGCGTGGTCTATCTGCTGTTCACCGCCCTCAGCCGCATCGTGATGCTCGAGGTTCTGTTGGCGGTGTATCGCCGCCACGGGCACCGCCGCAGGGTTCTGATCTATGGTGCGGGCAAGACGGGAACGCAACTGGCCATCGCGCTGTCGACGCACGACAAGATCGAGGCCGCAGCCTTCGTGGACGACAACCCGACGCTGCAGGGGCTGCGGGTGGCGCGGCTTCCGGTCCATCGCCCGGTGGACCTGCCCCGGGTCGTGGAAGAGATGCAGATCGACCGCATCCTGCTCGCGATGCCGTCCTTGTCGAAGCCCAAGCAGATTCAGATCGCCAGACGCCTGCGCAAGCACGGGGTCGAAGTGCAGTCGCTGCCATCCTTCGCCCAACTTGTCGGAGAGGAGCCGCTGCTCGAGAAGATGGCGCCGATCCCGACGAACGAGCTTCTTGGGCGTGAGGCTCGGATGCGGGCGACGCCGCAGGGCATGTCCTCGTTCAGCGACCGGACCGTGCTGGTCAGCGGCGGCGGCGGCACCATCGGATCAGAGCTGTGCCGCCAGATCCTGGGCTGCAAGCCGCGAAAGCTGTTGATCTTCGACATCTCTGAGGCCGCGCTCTACGACGTCGAGAAGTCGCTTGCGCCGCTGGCGGCCGAGGCCGACATCGAGATCGTTCCGGTTCTTGGTTCGGTTGCCGAGGAACGACTGGTCCAGCAGGTCCTGCACAGGCACCACGTTGACGTCATCCTGCATGCTGCCGCCTACAAGCATGTCCCACTGGTCGAGACGAATGCCGTCTCGGGCTTCGTCAACAACGTGCTGGGCACCTGGGTGCTGGCCCGCGCGGCGCGCGAGGCCGGATGCGCGCGCTTTATCCTCGTCTCGTCGGACAAGGCCGTGCGGCCCCGCGGGATCATGGGCGCCTCGAAGCGGTTCGCCGAACTGATCGTGCAGGACCTGGCGCAGCGCTCGCCCGGAACGGTCTTCGCCATGGTCCGCTTCGGCAACGTCCTCGGATCGTCCGGGTCGGTGGTGCCGCTGGTGCAGGAGCAGATCGCGCGTGGCGGCCCCGTCACGCTGACCGACCCGCGCGCAACGCGGTATTTCATGACGATCGAGGAAGCGGCGAACCTGGTGCTTCGGGCCGGGTCCTTCGCGAAGGGTGGCGAGGTTTTCGTTCTGGACATGGGGCAGCCGCGCAAGGTCGCGGACCTGCTGCGTCAGATCATCCAGAGCTCGGGATACTCGGTCCGGGACAAGGACGACCCGGATGGCGACATCGAGATCGAGATCGTCGGCCTGCGCCCCGGCGAGAAGCTGCACGAAGAGCTGCTGATCGGCGAGGGCCAAACCGTCACCGCGCACGAAAAGATCTTTCGGGCGCAGGAAGCCGGCCTGTCCGAGCACGAGGTCGCGCAGGCGATGCGGATGCTCCAGGACGCGGCCGAGGACTGGGACGAAGACGAGATCCGCGCGATTGCCTCACGTTGGGTGGAGGGCTTTGTTGAGGTCGAGCAGCGGCTTGGCGAAGCTGCCGGAGGGCCGGTCGCGCGCTGAACGCCCCGGGCCCTGTCCCTGACGATCGTCACCTCCTATGGTGGGTCCGACTGCGCAATCTGTGGATGCCGATGACCCGCCCTACCACCCCAACAGCCGCCGAACGCCGGCCGGCCCCATGAAGCACGACGCATTCCCTATCGGCGGGCAGACGGTCGCGCCGGGGTCCCGGCGCACGGTCGACCTGCCCGTCAGCGTCATGTCGGACCACACGCCGGTCACGATGTCGGTGCATGTGGTGAACGGGCGGCGGCCCGGGCCGGTGCTGTTCGTGTCTGCCGCGATCCACGGGGACGAGGTGATCGGGGTCGAGATCGCGCGGCGCCTGCTGCGCGCGCCGCAGCTCAGCGCGCTGCGCGGCACCCTCCTGGTCGTGCCGATCGTGAACACGTTCGGGTTCCTGAATCACTCGCGCTACCTGCCGGACCGCCGCGACCTGAACCGCAGCTTTCCCGGCTCCGAGGGCGGGTCGATGGCCAGCCGGCTCGCCCATCTCTTCATGCGGGAAGTGGTCGAGCGGTCCGACTTCGGCATCGACCTTCACTCGGCCGCCATACACCGCACGAACCTGCCGCAGGTGCGGATTTCTCCGACCAAGCCCGAGACCGAGGAATTCGCGCAGCTTTTCGGCGCGCCCGTCGTGATACGTGCGAACCTGCGGGAAGGGTCGCTGCGCCAGGAAGCGCAACGCATCGGCGTCGACATGCTGCTGTTCGAGGCGGGCGAGGCGCTGCGATTCGACGAACTGTCCAGTCGCGTGGGTACGACCGGGATCCTGCGCGTGATGCACCGGATGGGCATGATCGGGTCGCGCGGTGTCTCGCGCGCGCGAACGGGGCCGGTGATCGCCAGCAGCTCGGCCTGGGTGCGCGCGCCGGCGGGGGGACTCCTGCGGGCGTACAAGGCGGCGGGCGACACGGTGGAAGAAAACGACGTGCTGGGCGCGATCTCGGATCCGTTCGGCGAGCGGGACGAGCAGCTTCTGGCCCCCTTCGCCGGCCTGATCATCGGGCGCAGCAACATGCCCGTCGTCAACGAGGGAGAGGCACTGTTCCACATCGCCCGGACACCCCACCGCGACCCGGCTGCGGCGGTCGAGACGCTGACGACGCAGCTCGAGGCCGAGACGATGTACGACGAGGACGAGATCCTTTGATCGCAGGAACCGCCGCCCCGTCGCCGGCTTGATCCCTGGAGAATGGGGAGAGACATCATGTGCGGAGGATGCGGGCTGTCGCGGCGGAAATTCCTGACGCTTTCGGCGGCGGGCGCGGTGCCGATCGTGTCGGGCTGCGACAGGGTGAACCTCGTCTCGGACGAAGAGGTCGTGGCGATGGGCCTTCAGGCGTGGCAGGAGCTGCGCGCAGATGCCCCGCCCTCCGGAAACCGCGAGGCCGCACGGGCGCTGGAGGACGTGGCGAACCGGCTTCTGGCCGCGGCAGGTGAGGCACCCGAGGCGTGGGAGGTCGTGCTATTCGCCCGGCCCGACATCAACGCCTTCGCCTTGCCCGGCAACAAGATCGGCGTGTTCGAGGGCATGCTGAAGGTCACGCGCACGCAAGACCAGCTTGCCGCCGTCGTTGGGCACGAAATAGGGCACCTGGCCGAGGACCACGGCCAGGAACGGATGAACGCCGCCGTGGCCAAGGATCGCGGCCTGTCGATCCTTTACCGGCTGCTGCAATGGGGCGGTGTCGAGTATGCCGCCGAGATCGCCGCGGCGCTGGGGCTGGGCGTGGAGTTCGGGCTGGTCCTGCCCTACTCGCGCCGGCACGAGCTCGAGGCGGACCGGTACGGCATCCTTGCCATGCAGCAGGCCGGCTACGACCCACGGCAGGCGGTCGAACTCTGGCGCAACATGGACGCGGCAACGGGACGGCGGTTGCCCGAGTTCCTGGCAACGCATCCCGCCCCGGCCTCGCGCATCGAGGAGATCGAGGAGCTGCTGGTCGAGATCTGAGCCTCAGTCGGCGACCAGCATATAGCCCGCGCCCCGTACGGTCTGCAGGTAGCGCGGCTGCTTCGGGTCGCTTTCGATCTTGCGCCTGAGCCGGGTGATCTGGACATCGACCGCCCGCTCTTGCGCACCGCCGTCCGGGCCCCCGCGGCCCAGATCCTCGACCAGTTTTGCGCGACTTACGACTTCTCCGGGCGAGGCAGCGAAAATCTTCATCAGCTGTGCCTCGGTCGCCGTCAGCCGCACCAGAGCCTCGCCCTGCCACATCTCGCCCCTGTCGACGTCGTAGCGCACGGGCCCAAGGTGCAGCACCTTCGGCAGCCCTCCGTCCGGCCCAAGCGACGGCACCCGGCGCAGGATCGCGTTGATGCGCAGCAGCAGCTCTTTCGGTTCGAACGGCTTGGGAAGGTAATCGTCGGCTCCGGCCTCGAGCCCGGCGATCCGGCTTTCCGTCTCGCCCCGCGCGGTCAGCAGAAGGATGGGAACGTCGAGCGCGCCGCGCAATGCGCGGGTGAAACTCACCCCGTCCTCGCCCGGCATCATCACGTCGAGCACGATCAGGTCGAAGTCCAGCCCCCCGAGCAGCCGCCGCGCGTGTTCCGCATCGCGGGCGGCCGAGACCCAGAAGCCGTTGCGCCGCAGGAAGCGCTGAAGCAGCGTGCGGATCCGCTCGTCATCGTCGACGATCAGGAGATGCGCGTCGCCTTCGCTCATCCCACGCTCTCGGCATCGCGGACGTAGTGGCGGCGCAGCTCCGGCTCCATCATCGCCTCGAGCACCTTGCGAAAGCCCGCCACCGCCTCCGGCCCCGCCGCGCGATAGGCCGCGCGCATCCGCGCCCGCTGGGCATCCGACAGCGCCTGCTCCAGCTCCTGCCCGCGCTCGGTCAGAAACAGGTGCCGCTCGCGTTTGTCGCGCTTGCCCACCCGGCTTTCCACCAGCCCGTCCTCGACCAGCGTGCGCAGGACGCGGTTCAACGACTGCTTGGTGACGCCAAGGATCGCCAGCAGGTTGTTTACGGTCGTCCCCGGCGTGCGGTTGATGAAGTGGATCGCGCGATGATGCGCCCGGCCATAACCATGCTCGGCCAGAATACGGTCGGGGTCCGCCGTGAAACCGCGGTAGGCGAAGAACATCGCCTCGATGCCCTTGCGCAGCTGCTCGTCGGTCAGAAACAGCAAGGCCTCGCCGCCCGCCGCACCCGGTCCGCTTCCTTCCGCCATCGCCGATCCTCGCCCTGCCTGTTTTATGGCCACAGGGTAAGTCAGCGTTGTTGACATTCCAAGACTCAACTGTTAGCGCAGAACGGAAATTAAGCAACTTTATGCCCACATCGGACGTAAATTTCGCAACTTATGAAAATCCGCCCGACGGGGCGACGGCCCGGAGAGAGAGACATGGCAGGTGCATACGACGACCGCGACGGCATGATCTGGATGGACGGCACGCTGGTGCCGTGGCGTGATGCGAACGTCCACATCCTCACCCACGCGCTGCACTACGCCTCATCCGTGTTCGAGGGCGAGCGCGCCTATGGCGGCAAGATTTTCCTCAGCCGCGAGCATTCGGAACGGCTGCACACCTCGGCCAACCTGATCGACTTCGAGATCCCGTGGAGCGTCGACCAGATCGAGGCGGCGAAGCAGGAGGTCCTGAAGGCGAACGGCCTGACCGACGCCTACGTGCGCGCCGTCGCCTGGCGCGGGGCGGGCCCAGACATGGGCGTCGCCTCGGCGCGCAACCCGGTCCGGCTGGCCATCGCCGCTTGGGAATGGGGCAGCTACTATGGCGACGCCAAGACGCGCGGCGCCAAGCTCGACATCGCAAAGTGGAAGCGCCCCTCGCCCGAGACCGCACCGAGCCAGGCCAAGGCCGCCGGGCTCTACATGATCTGCACGATGTCCAAGCACGCGGCCGAGGCTAAGGGCTGCGGCGACGCGCTGATGTTCGACTACCGCGGCTACGTGGCCGAGGCGACGGGCGCCAACATGTTCTTCGTCAAGGACGGTGAGGTGCACACGCCCACGCCCGACTGCTTCCTCAACGGCCTGACCCGCCAGACCGTGCTGCGAATGTTGGGCGAGCGCCAGGTGAAGGTGCACGAGCGCCACATCATGCCCGAGGAACTGGAAAGCTTCGAGCAGTGCTGGCTGACCGGCACCGCCGCCGAGGTCACGCCGGTCGGCCAGATCGGCGACTACAATTTCGAGGTGGGGGCGCTGACCCGTGACATCTCGGACAGCTACGAGAAGCTGGTCAGAAGCTGAGGCCCGCCCGGGCCCCAGCAGGAGGCCTCACGCCTCCCGACCGCGCTCGATGCGCAGGAACTCCCGCAGCTGGCTGGCGCTGCGGAACCGTTGGCCGCGGCGCTGAAGCAGCAGCGTCGCGGGATGCGGATAGCCGGTCGACCCAGGCTTCTTGAGCGCCCGGCGCATCCGGGCATTGGCGATTCGGGTTTTCGGATGGTCGAAGATATGGCGCGTCATGCGAACGTACCTCCTCTTTCGATGACAACGCACGCTAGCACGATTCGTTGCGCGGCCCAGCCCGGACCGGCGGCTTTCAGCCCTGAGGCGTGACGCCCTGCCGCGCCTTACCGCGCTTCAGGCCCAACTGCCGTTCCCGCCAGATGATCAGAACGCCAGCCAAGATCACCAGCGCCGCCCCGGCCAGCACCGTCAGCGTCGGCACCTCGTCAAACCAGGCATAGCCGATGCCGATGGCGAAGAGGATCGAGGCGTAATCGAACGGTGCCACCACCGACGCGTCGGCATAGCGGTAACACGACGTCAGAAGGATCTGCCCCACTCCGCCCAGCAGCCCCGCAGCCACCAGCGTGGCGGCCACGCCGGGGCTGGGCACCGTCCAGCCGAAGGGCAGGGTCAGCAGCGACAGGCTGGTCGCCGTCACCGAAAACCAGAAGACAATGGCGCTGGTGCTTTCGGTGGCCACCATCTTGCGCACGAAGACCTGCGCCAGCGCGGCGCAGATCGCCGCCGCCAACACGGCAACCGCGCCCATCGCCTCGCGCGCGCCGACCTCACCACCCGACAGGGCCGTGAGCCGCGGTGACAGGACGATCAACACGCCCGCCAGCCCCAGCGCCACCGCCGAAAGGCGGAACGCGCGCACCTGCTCGCCCAGGAACATCGCGGCGAAGATCACGACCAGCAGCGGCGCGGCGTACTGGATTGCCTGCACTTCCGACAGCGGCAGCAGGCCGAGCCCGGTGAAGATCAGGCCCATCGCGCTTGTGCCGACGAGCCCGCGCCAGACGTGTGCCATCGGGCTTTCCGTGGCCAGCCCCACGCCGAGTTCGCCGCGCAGCGCCAGCCACGCCAGGATCACCGGAATCGCGAAGAACGAGCGGAAGAAGACCGCCTCGCCCGGCGGCACCTCGTCCGCGGCCGCCTTGATCAGCGCCGACATCACGACAAGGATCGTGACCGAGCACAGCTTCATCGCGATGCCCTTGAGCGGCTGGGACCGGTCCGAGATCAGCTCCATCAGACCACCAGCCCCGCCCGCTCGAGCGCCGCGGGCACCTCGGCGAAGGTTGCGCCGGTGACAACCGTGACGCCCATGGCCCGCATCGCCGCAATGGCCCGCCGGCTTTCGGCGTCCGGGCCGGGCCCCGGCTCGCGCAGGATCACCGCCGTCACGCGGCCGCCCTGCTGACGGCAGGCCTCGAGGTAGACATGCGCGTCATGCTGGCCGGTGTCTCCAATCAGCACGAACGGCAGGCCGGGATTGGCGCCCATCACCCGCGCAATGGCGTCACCCTTGTGGCCGCCATGGGTGCCCGTGACGAACTTGGTTTCGCTGATGCCCAGGTCGCGCAGGAACATCGGCCCATCCACCAGCCCCGCCCGGCGGAACACCCGCAAGAGGAAGGCGTGCAGGTTCCATGGCGAAGACGAGACATAGAAGACCGGGTTCCGCCCGTGACCCGACAGGTGGTCGATCAGCACCACAGAGTCCTGGAAGATTTTCCGCGTCAGCGTCGAGCCGGTGAAGGTCGTCCACAGGTTCCGCGCCAGCGAATACGCGCCCGTCTCCATCAGCGTGTCGTCGATGTCCGAGATCACGCCGAGCTGGGCGTCCGGCCCCGGGACGAGCACCGGAAAGGCCTCGCGCGCCCCGCCCTCCTGCGCCACCGCAACTTCGACGTCACACCAGCCAATCGGGGCGTTGTCGCGGCGCGGCACCTCGATCCAGATGTACCCTTCCTCGTCACTGACCGCCCGCACGCCGTAGTCCGGGATCTCGACCTCCACGCCCTCGACCTCGTCGGTGAAGAACAGGCTCGCCATCTGCCTCAGGTTCTGCCACCGGCTCTGCTCCGGAGACGGCGCGGTACGGCGCAGAGAAGTCAGGACGCGCCCGCGCAGGACCAGGCGGTCAGGCGTGGCGAAGCCACGATAAGGGTCGAGCGCGACCGGCGCGCCGTCGCGCCGCCGCGGTCGCAGCCGGTCCACGAGCCGCTCGACCCTCACGGCCAGCCGATGCAGAACGGCGAGTGCGCCGGTCAATCCCCGTCATCCTCCTTCAGTCGCATGGCGGCCCAACGGGCCGCGTCGGCGACCGTCGCATCGTCGTCCCGCGTCAGAGGATCGAGGACCGGCAACAGCGACGGATCGCCCGAGTTGCCGATCGCATAGCATACATTGCGCACGAAGCGCCCGCGCCCGATCCGCTTGATCGGAGAACCGGAAAAGCGTGACCGGAATGCCGCATCATCGAGAACCGCAAGCTCTGCCAAGGGCGGCGCCAGCAAATCCGCGCGCGCCGAAAGCCGTTGGTCGCGGGCCGTCACCGCGAACTTGTTCCACGGGCAGACCGCGAGGCAGTCGTCGCAGCCGTAGATCCGGTTGCCCAGCTTCGCGCGCAGTTCGGGCTCCACCGGGCCGGCATGCTCGATCGTCAGGTATGAGATGCAGCGCCGGGCATCGAGCTGGAAGGGCGCCGGGAAGGCGTCGGTTGGGCAGACGTCGAGGCATCGGGTGCACGATCCGCAATGCTCGGGCTCGGGCGCGTCCGGCTCCAGCTTCACGGTCGTGAAGATCGCCCCCAGGAAAACCCAGTTTCCCAGGTCGCGGGCCAGAAGGTTGGTGTGCTTTCCCTGCCAGCCCAGCCCCGCCGCCTGCGCCAAGGGCTTCTCCATCACCGGCGCGGTGTCGACGAAGACCTTGATCGCTTCGTCAGGGCACTGCTCGAGCAGCCAGCGGCCCACGCGCTTCAGCCGCTTTTTCACCACGTCGTGGTAATCGCGCCCCTGCGCATAGACGCTGATCGCCGCCCGGTCGGGATACGCAAGCACCTCCAGCGGATCGTGCTCCGGGCCATAGCTTTCGGCCAGCATCACCACCGACTTCGCGTCGGGCCACAGCGCCGCCGGATCGCCGCGCCAGCCGCGCCGCTCCTCCATCCAGCGCATCTGGCCGTGCCGCCCCGCGCCGACGAACGCCTCCAGCCGCTCCGCCGCCTCGGGGATCGCGTCGGGCGTGGTCACGCGCATCTTCCCGAACCCGGCCTCGATGGCGAAGTCGCCCAGCCGGGCCTTCAGATCCCGTTCCATCTCTGGTCCATAAATATCCTCGGGGGTCCGGGGGCAGACAGCCCCCGGCGGCCCGCCGTCAGAAATCCAGATCGGCGTAGTGCGCCGGTTGCGGGAAGCCCGGCACCTGGTCGGCCAGGATCGACCGGAAGGCGGGGCGGGACTTTATCTTGGCGTACCAATCCTTGACCGTCTCGCTGCGGTTCCAGTCCACGTCCGAGATATAGTCGAGGGCACTCAGATGCGAGGCCGCCGCGAAATCTGCCAGGGTCATCTGGTCGCCCGCAAGCCACCGGCGCTGGTCCAGCAGCCAAGCCATGTAGTCGAGGTGGAACTTCACCGCCTTCGCCCCGGCTTTGACGTTCGACGACTCCGGATAACCCTGCCCCGTGATCTTCTTGTTCACCCGCTCATAGAGCAGCTTCGACGTCACCTCGTTGTGGAACTTGTCGTCGAACCACGACACCAGCCGCCGTGTCTCGTACCGGCCCTCGGGCGTGGCGGGGAAAAGCGGCGGCTCGGGATACTTCTCCTCGACGTACTCGCAGATCGCCATGCTCTCGGCCATGGTCATGCCGTTCATGCGCAGCACCGGCACCTTGCCGGCCGGGTTGCGGCGCAGGAAGTCGGGGTCGCGTTCCCAGTACCGCTCTTCGACCAGTTCCACCTCGATCTTCTTCTCGGCCAGGCAAAGGCGCACCTTGCGGCAGAAGGGGGAGAGGGGGACGTGAAACAGGCGGTTCATGGAAACACCGGCATTTGTGGGAACCCGCTCTCAATGCCGCAGGGGCGGCCGCATTTCAACTCCCCGCGCCGAAGCAGTCGGCGCGGCCGTCGGCGCGGATCGTCGCCGCCCCGTCCCGGATCGCCCGCGCGCGGCGCTGCACGAAGTCCGAGGGCTGTGCCGCCGACCGGCCCTTGGGGTCCGGCAGGATCGCGGCGAGCAGCGACGCCTGCCCGGCCGAGAGCCCGCTCGCCGTCTCGCCGAAGTAATGCAGCGCGGCGGCGTCGACGCCGAATATGCCTTCTCCGAACTCGGCGACGTTCAAGTAGACCTCGAGAATGCGCTCCTTGGTCCACGCGGCCTCGACCAGCGGGGTCAGCAGCGCCTCAAGCGCCTTGCGCGGCCAGCTGCGGCCCTGCCAGAGATAGACGTTCTTGACTGTCTGCTGGCTGATCGTCGAGGCGCCCCGCACGGCGCCGTCGTCCAGCGCCGCGCGGATCGCGCCCATGTCGAAGCCCCAGTGCAGGCAGAAATTCGCGTCCTCGGCGGCCACGGCGGCGCGCCGCATCTCGGGCGCGATATCTTTGATCGGCACCCACTCGCGATCCACGCCATCCAGCCGGCGCGCCTCCGCGATCATGTACGGCGTCGTCGGCGGGTTCACGACGGCATAGAGAAAAACCCACAGCACGACCAGCGCGACGACCCCCACAAGCCCGCGCGCGAGCCAGCGCCGCAGACGCACGGTCCAGCGCATCTTCGGCGTCTTCGCCTGCTTCTTCTTTTTGTCTGCCTTCTTCGCCACGCCGAACGTATCTCCGCCGCTCGGCGGCCCGTCAACAGCCGTCAGCGCCGACAGCGCGTCAGGTGTGGGCGGAAGCGAAACGACCCGCGGCGTGTGCCGCGGGCCATTCGTGGATCACTCGGCCGGAACCGCCGCCTCCTCGACCCCCAGCGGGTGGCTGAGGTGGGGCAGCATCTCTTTCGGGCAGACCTGGAGGAAGTATGTCTTCTCTTCCTCCCAGTTCTGCAGGATCTCGGCGGCCTTGCGGCTGCGAGTTTCGGCAAGGTGCCGCTCGATCAGGGACTTGAGTCCCTCTTCCCAGTGCTCGACCGTCACCGGGCAGGTCACGAGCGTTTCCTTGTTCATCAGCACCTCGGCCCGGCCCTCGGGATCGTAGAGATAGGCCATGCCGCCGGTCATGCCGGCCCCGAAGTTCGCGCCGATGTCGCCCAGGATCACCGCGACGCCGCCGGTCATGTACTCGCACCCGTTCGAGCCGCAGCCCTCGATCACCGTGTGCGCGCCGGAGTTTCGCACGCCGAAGCGCTCGCCCGCCCGGCCCGCGGCGAACAAATAGCCCGCCGTCGCGCCATAAAGGACGGTGTTGCCGATGATAGTGTTCTCGGACGCCACCAGCGGCGAGTGCATCGGCGGCCGCACGACGACCGTCCCGCCCGACAGACCCTTGGCGACGTAGTCGTTGGCGTCGCCGGACACCTCGAGCTTGAGGCCCGGTGCCGCGAACGCGCCCAGAGACTGCCCGGCGCTTCCCGACAGTTTCACATGCAGGTGGTCGGGCTGGAGCGTGTTGCGCATCCCGAACCGGCGCACGATGTGGCTGGACGTCCGCGTGCCGATGGTCCGCAGCGTGTTCCGCACGGCGTAGGACAGCTGCATCTTCTCGCCGTCGTTGAGGAAGCGCGCGGCGTCCTTCACGATCTCGGCGTCGAGCGTGTCGTCCACCGCGTTGCGATCACGGGTGCGGTCGTAGCGGATCTCGGCCGCGCCATCGACGGTGATGAGCAGCGGGTTGAGGTCCAGATCGTCCAGGTGCGCCGAGCCGCGGCTGACCTGGCTCAGCAGGTCGGCGCGCCCGATCACCTCGTCGAGCGACCGCGCGCCGATCTGGGCGAGGATCTCGCGCACCTCCTGGGCATAGAAGGTGATCAGGTTCACCACCTTGTCGGCGTTGCCGGTGAACTTCTCGCGCAGGCGCTCGTCCTGTGTGCAGACGCCCACCGGGCAGGTGTTCGACTGGCACTGGCGGACCATGATGCAGCCCATGGCGATCAGCGCGGCGGTGCCGATGCCGTACTCCTCAGCCCCCATCATCGCGGCCATGACGATATCGCGGCCCGTGCGCAGGCCGCCATCCGTGCGCAGCGTCACGCGGCCGCGCAGGTTGTTCATCGCCAGGACCTGGTGCGCCTCGGTCAGGCCCATCTCCCACGGGAGTCCCGCGTACTTGATCGAGGTCGCGGGTGATGCGCCCGTGCCGCCGTTGTGGCCCGAGATCAGGATGACGTCAGCCTTTGCCTTCGCCACGCCCGCCGCGATGGTGCCGACGCCCGAGGACGCCACCAGCTTCACCGTCACCTTGGCGCGCGGGTTGATCTGCTTGAGATCGTAGATCAGCTGCGCGAGGTCCTCGATCGAGTAGATGTCGTGGTGCGGCGGCGGCGAAATCAGCGTCACGCCCGGCGTCGAGTGCCGCAGCCGAGCGATCAGCTTGGTCACCTTCATGCCCGGAAGCTGGCCGCCCTCGCCGGGCTTGGCGCCCTGCGCGACCTTGATCTCCAGCTCCTCGCACTGGTTCAGGTATTCGGCGGTCACGCCGAAGCGGCCCGACGCCACCTGCTTGATCTTGGCCGAGGGGTTGTCGCCGTTCGGTTCGGGGTGGAAGTGCGCCGGGTCTTCGCCGCCCTCGCCCGAGTCCGACTTCGCGCCGATCCGGTTCATCGCCACATTCAGCGTCTTGTGCGCCTCGGGCGACAGCGCCCCCAGCGACATGCCCGGCGTGACGAAGCGCTTGCGGATCGAGGTGATGCTTTCGACCTCTTCCAGCGGCACCGGCTTGCCCAGTGGCTTGATGTCCAGCAGGTCGCGCAGGTGGATCGGCGGGTTGTTCCGCATCTTGGCGGAGTACTGCTTCCACAGCTCGAACGAGGCGCGGTCACACGCGGCCTGCATCATGTGCATCGACTGCGCTTCCCAGGCGTGCGTCTCGCCCGAGCGGCGCGCCTTGTAGAAGCCGCCGATGGGCAGCACCTCGGATCCGCTGCGCCAGCCGAGCTGGTGCACCTTCTCGACCTGCTTCTGCAGACCGCCGACGCCGATCCCCGAGATGCGCGAGTGCATGCCCGGGAAGTACTCGGCCACCATCGCGCGGCTCAGGCCCACCGCCTCAAAGTTCAGTCCGCCGCGATAGGAAGAGATCACCGAGATGCCCATCTTGGACATGATCTTCAGAAGGCCCTGGTCGATGGCCTTACGGTAGCGTCCCATCGCCTCGGTCAGCGTGCCGTCGATCAGGCCGCGGTCGATCCGGTCGGCGATGCTGTCCTCGGCGAGATAGGCGTTCACGACCGTTGCGCCGCAGCCGATCAGGACGGCGAAGTAGTGCGGGTCGATGCATTCCGCCGAGCGGACGTTGAGCGAGCAGAAGGTGCGCAGGCCCTTCTTCGTAAGCCACGAGTGCACCGCCGACGTCGCCAGGATCATCGGCATCGGAACCTTCGCTTCGTTCTGGTGCTGATCCGTCAGAACAAGGTGCCCCGCACCCGAGCGAACGGCGTCCTCGGCCTCGGCCCGGATGCGCTTGAGCCCCTCGGACAGCGATCCGTTCCCTGCCGGGAACGTGCAGTCGATCTCGACCATCGGCGCGTTGAACGACTTCACCAGCCGGTCGAACTGCGCGTTACCGACGAACGGCGAGTCGAGCACCAGGATCTCGGTCTGCGACGAATCCTCGTCTAGCACGTTCTTCAGGTTGCCGAAGCGTGTCTTCAGGCTCATCACCCGGAACTCCCGCAGGGAGTCGATGGGCGGGTTCGTCACCTGGCTGAAGTTCTGCCGGAAGTAGTGGCTGAGCGGGCGGTACTTCTCGGACAGCACGGCCGACGGGGTGTCGTCGCCCATTGAGGCGATGCTTTCCTTCCCGTCCTCGGCCATCGGCGCGAGGATGCTCTCGAGCTCTTCGATCGAGTAGCCGGCCGCCACCTGTCGCTTGCGCAACTCGGACCCGCTGAACATCGCGGTCTCGGTTACGGCGGCCAGTTCGTCGTCGAGTTCGGTGATCTTCTCGACCCAATCCCCGAAGGGCTGCGCGGCGGCGAGGCGATCCTTGATTTCGGTGTCGTGATAAAGGCGGCCGTCCGCCATATCGACGGCGAGGATCTGGCCGGGGCCGAGCGCGCCCTTCTCGACCACGCGGCTTTCGTCGACCGGCACCATGCCGGCCTCGGAGCCCGCGATCACCAGTCCTTCGCCGGTCACGACATAGCGCATCGGGCGCAGGCCGTTCCGGTCGAGCCCCGCGCACACCCAGCGGCCATCGGTCATTGCCAGCGCGGCCGGACCGTCCCACGGCTCCATCACCGAGTTGCAGTAGGAATACATGTCGCGCCAGGCCTTCGGCAGCTCCTCGGCCTGCTTCGACCACGACTCCGGTACCAGCAGCGTCTTCGCCATCGGCGCGTTCCGGCCGGAGCGAACCAGCACTTCGGACACCGAGTCGAGCGCGGCGGAGTCAGACGAGCCCAACGGCACGATCGGCTTGATGTCTTCGGCCAGGTCCCCGAACGTGGCCGAGGCCATCCGGATCTCGTGGCTCTTCATCCAGTTCAGGTTGCCCTTCAGCGTGTTGATCTCGCCGTTATGGGCCAGCATGCGGAAGGGCTGGGCCAGCCACCACTGCGGGAAGGTGTTGGTCGAATAGCGCTGGTGATAAATCGCGAAGGCGCTCTCGAAGCGCTCGTCCAGCAGGTCCGGATAGAACTCGGACACGTCCTGCGCCAGCATCATGCCCTTGTAGATGATCGAGCGGCACGACAGCGAACAGATGTACAGCGACGGCACCTGCGCGGCGGCGGCCGCCTTCTCGATCCGGCGGCGGATCACGTAGAGCTCGCGCTCGAACGTCTCTTCGTCGACGCCCTTCGAGTTCGAGATAAGGATCTGCTCAATCTCGGGCCGAGTCGCGTTGGCCTTCGTCCCCAGGCAGTCGATGTTCACCGGAACGTGCCGCCAGCCGTAGATGTAGTATCCCATGCGCAGGACTTCGGATTCGACGATCGTGCGGCAGGTTTCCTGCGCGCCGAAGTCGTTGCGCGGCAGGAATACCTGGCCGACCGCGATCAGCTCGTCCGGGCGGGGCTCGTGGCCGGTGCGCTTGATCTGGTCATAGAAGAACGGCACCGGGATCTGGACGTGGATGCCCGCGCCGTCGCCCGTGCGCCCGTCGGCATCGACCGCGCCGCGGTGCCAGACCGCCTTGAGCGCGTCGATCCCGTTGGCCACCACCTGCCGGCTGGGCTTGCCGTCGATGGACACGACCAGGCCTACGCCGCACGAGGCGCGCTCGTCCTCATCACGATAGAGTGAATGTTCGGCCATCCAGGCACGGCGGGCCGCTTCGCGAGTAGCCCAATCAGTGTCAAATTTGGTCATTGGACGCGTCCTCTGAAAGAAAAGGGGCCGGGCGCGGGCGCGGCGGGCATGGGTGCCCGTCCTCGCGCTGCTCCGGAATTAGGTCCGCGGCGGCGATGCGCCAGCCGACGGCGATCACGTTTCTCGCGCGGCCCGGAACAGGGACCGGCGCAGTCTGTTGGCGGGGTCAGGACGAGCGAAGGGCAGTCGGCCGTTCGCCGCCAGATTGAACAGAAAGGAAGGACGCCATGACGATCCGAGACCCGAAGCTGCTTGCCAGCGCCGCGATGTCCGCCATCATTGTCGCCGCTCCGATGACCGCCCAGGCCCAGACGCAGGCGCCTGAAACTGTCGCCACTCCGGCCGACGAACAGCGCCTGACTTGCGAGGCCGAGGTCGCCGCACTGCGCGAAACCATCCGCTCTGAACCCGATTACGCCGACATCGAGCCCGAGTTCGAACAGCTGATCCTCGCCGCCGAGGACGCCGCGGTGAATTACGACGAGGGCGTCTGCTACATCCGTATGCTCGAGGCGCAGCAGTTTCTTGCCGAAGCCGGCCTCGCCGTCGAAGGCTATTCGGACCAGGCTACCATCTACGAGACCATTGCCAAGGCCCAGGCGGCCGGTGCCCTGACGACCGAGCAGGCCGCCGAGCAACAGCGCGTGACGGTCGCCGTCGAAGCGCGCCCGGCCCGCGTCGCCGTGACGCCCGAAGAGGCGCAGATCACGATCGAGCGCGAAGCCACCGGCGTTGCCGTCAGCCAGCGGCCCAGCGAGATCACGGTCGAGCAGCCACAGAGCACAGTTGCAGTCGAGCAGGCCCAGCCGAACATCGACGTGACGCAGCCCGAGCCCGAGGTGAACGTCCAGGCCCCGGCCCCCGAGGTCGCCGTGACGCAGCCCGAGCCCGAGATCGAGGTCGAGCAGGCGCAGCCGCAGATCGACGTGACGCAGTCCAAGCCGCAGGTCACCATCGACCAGCCGCAACCCGAGGTCACGATCCGGCAGTTCCAGCCCGAAGTCGAGATCACGCAGCCGCAGCCGAACATCTCGGTTACCCAGCCCGAGCCGGAAGTGGCCGTCGTGCAGCCCGAGCCCGAGGTAACGGTCGAGAACGCCGAGCCGGTCGTCACGGTGAACCAGGCCGAGCCGAACATCGACGTGGACTACGCCGAGCCCGAGGTCGACGTGTCGCAGCGTGCCCCCGAGGTTTCGGTCGACGCGCAGCAACCCGAGGTCACCGTCGCCGAGGCACAGCCCGAGGTCAGCGTGACGCAGGGCGAACCGAGCGTCGAGGTCAGCCAGGCCGCGCCGACGGTCGACGTGCAGCAAGGCGAGGCGGACGTCTCGGTCAGCCAGCAAACGGCGCAGGTTACCGCCGAGATGGGCGAGCCGGAAGTTTCCGTCTCCGCCGAACGCGGGGCCGAGGTGGAAACTTCGCGCGAGGAAGGCGTCGATGTTGCCATCGACCGCGAAGCCGAGCCGACCATCGACATCGCCGCGGCCACCGCGGAGGTCGAGGCGCTTGCAATCGAAGAGGTTGAGTTCGCGTTCGACAGCGCCGAGCTGAGCGATGCCGCCATGTCCAACATTCGCGACGCCGCGGACATCGTGGACAGCCAGACGATGGCCGTTCTGGTGGGCTATGCCAGCCCGATCGGCGATGAGCAGTACAACCTCGACCTGTCGCAGCGCCGCGTCGAAAGCGTGCGCCAGGCGATGCTCGACATGGACGTCGACCCGGCGAACATCATGATCGACGCCGCCGGCGAGAATGACGTCGAGGATGCGGCGAGCGAGACCGCACGCGCGGAAGAAAACCGCCGCGTCGAGATTCGCCTGATCCCAGCCAAGGCAATTCAGTAAGCCGAGGCTGCGCAGCCCCTTCATGAGGCGGCAAGCCGGACCAGCGCGCCGTCCCCGGGACACCGGGGGCGGCGTTTTTCCATGCGCGCGCCCGTACGCCGACAGGGCGTGCGGCACGCACTTCGCGTCCCTCCCGCGTCCGTTCGACATCTGGTGTAGCGCGTGCGCCATCCGCTCTCCGTTGCCTGGCCGCCCGAAGCCGACCTGTTCGATGGGCTAGGTAATGGCGGAGGAGAAGCGCCCGCCGGGCGTTCCTCCTTCGCAGTTCTACGGCCGCGCACCGCCATGGGTGGCGGCGCGCGGCGGCTGCCTACTCAGCGGCGATGGCCGCGCCCTGGGTGACATAGTCAATCATGGCTTGCGCCGCCTCGCGCCCGTCGCGGATCGCCCAGACCACAAGGCTCGCGCCTCGCTGGATGTCGCCGCAGGCGTAAACGCCGGGCAGACTGGTGGCGTGGGTGCGGAAGTCGGCCTTGATCGTGCCCCAACGGGTCACTTCCAGCCCTTCCACTCCCCAAAGCCGCACAAGCTCCTCGGGCTCGAAGCCAAGCGCCTTGATCACGAGGTCGGCGTCTTCAACGTAATCCGAGCCCTCGATCAGCTCGGGCACCTGGCGTCCGGTCGCGTCCGGCGCGCCAAGGCGCATCCGCTGAACCATCACGCCCTGCACGGATTCGCCCGTGAAGCCTTTGGGTGCCGACAGCCAGACGAAATCCACGCCCTCTTCCTCGGCATTGGCGACTTCGCGCTGCGAGCCAGGCATGTTCGTCCGGTCGCGGCGGTACAGGCACTTCACACTGGTCGCGCCCTGGCGGACCGCGGTGCGCACGCAGTCCATCGCCGTGTCGCCGCCGCCGATGACCACCACGCGCTTGCCTTCGGCATTCAGCTCACCGGACTCGAACTCGGGCACGTCGTCGCCGAAGCTCTTGCGGTTCGAGGCCGTGAGATAGTCCAGCGCCTTCACGATGCCCTGAGCCCCTACGCCCGGCGCCTGCAGGTCGCGCGCCTTGTAGACGCCGGTGGCGATGAGGACGGCGTCGTGCTTGCCGCGGATGGCGTCGAACGAGATGTCCTCGCCCACGTTGCAGTTCTGGACGAACTCGACGCCGCTTTCGCTGAGCAGGTCGACGTAGCGCATCACCACGTGCTTCTCGAGCTTGAAGCCCGGAATGCCGTAGGTCATCAGCCCGCCCGCGCGATCGTGGCGGTCGTATACCGTCACCTGAATGCCGGCCCGCCGCAGCATGTCGGCGGCGGCGAGACCACCGGGGCCCGCGCCGATCACGGCAACGCTCTCGGGGCGCTCCTGTGCGGGACGGATCGGCTCGACCCAACCCTCTTCCCAGGCCGTGTCCGTGATGTACTTCTCGACCGCGCCGATGGTGACGGTGCCGTGGCCCGACTGTTCAATCACGCAGTTGCCTTCGCACAGCCGGTCCTGCGGGCAGATGCGGCCGCAGATCTCGGGGAAGGTATTGGTGGACTTGCTGATATCATAGGCTTCGCGCAGCCGACCTTCGGCCGTCAGCCGCAGCCAGTCCGGAATGTTGTTGTGCAGCGGGCAGTGCGACTGGCAATAGGGCACGCCGCACTGGCTGCAGCGGCCAGCCTGCTCGCCCGCCTTCTCGGTCGCGAACTCGCCATAGATTTCCCTGAAGTCCGCGCGGCGCAGATCCGGCGGCCGCTTGTCCGGCATGTCGCGCTGCACGTCCACGAATTTCAGCATCTTCTGCTTGGCCATCGACAAGCCTCCAATCTCGGTTGCGCGCTTGATAAATGGAGCGCACGGAAAAGAAAAGGCAGCAATGTTGACCTAGTTCGGAAAATCAGACACCCGATCTTCGCCGCGGCCGATTTTCTCGGTCCATATTTGGGCCGAACCGGACCTATATGCAGGTCTTTCCATTTCAGCGGATGGAAGTAGATTGGCGCCGCACCGCAGAAGGCCCCATAATGACCCTGTTCCACCTGTTCCTCGTGGCCGTGATTCAGGGCCTGACGGAGTTCCTGCCCATCTCTTCCTCCGGCCACCTGATCCTGCTGCCGAACCTGACGGGCATGCAAGATCAGGGACAGGTGATCGACGTGGCCGTGCACGTCGGGACCCTTGGCGCAGTGATCCTCTACTTCTGGAGTGACGTGCGCCTCGCGCTGTCCGGCCTGCCTGACCTGGTGCGCGGACGGATCGACAGCCAGGGCTCCTGGCTCGCACTTTGCCTTGTCATCGCGACGGTGCCAGTCACCTTCGCGGGGCTGATCATCAAGCTCATGCACTGGGACCTGCTTTTGCGATCCACCGCCGTGATCGGCTGGACGATGCTCGTTTTCGGCATCGTGCTCTATTGGACCGATCAGAAGGGCGCCGAGATCCGCACCGCCGAGCGCTGGAGCCTTCGCCACGCCTTCACGATGGGATTATGGCAGGCGCTCGCTCTGATCCCGGGCACGTCGCGGTCTGGCATCACCATCTCGGCCGCCCGTCTGCTGGGCTACGAGCGTCACGACGCCGCGCGGTTGGCGATGCTCATGTCGATACCGACCATCATGGCCTCCGGCGTCCTGCTCGGGGCCGAGGTCGCCGCGACCGCCGACGCCGCCGTCGCCCGCGACGGCGCCATCGCGGCGGCCCTTGCACTGGTGGCAGCGCTGCTGGCGCTGACCGTCATGATGCGACTGGCACGCGTGATCAGCTTCACGCCCTACGTTATCTATCGGATCGTGCTCGGGGTAATCCTGCTGTGGATCGCGTATACCTGAGCGGCGTTTAAGTCTGCGGCCCCTTGTGCCGCAGGTTGCGCGCGCTTTCCTTGATCTCGGCGTACTGGCCCGACGGTCGGAAGCGCCACAGGTAATCCGGCAGCACCGCCTCGGTCGGCGTCGGTACGATCCCGAGATCCGCGAAAGTCTTCACGCCCTCGTGCACCACGTTGTCGCGCTTGAGCTGCTCGACCTGATCCTCGGTGATCGGGCCCTGAAGGATACCGCCCGACACCTTGGAGACGCCGCCGAAGAATCGGCCCATGATGCGGGCAAGTCCGAAAGGAAGCCCCACGATCATGCGGCGGCGGCGGATGGTCCGCAGCATCTGCGCCATTAGGTCGCGGAAGCTTTCGACATCAGGGCCGCCGAGTTCGTAGATATCAGGCTCCGCGCGGCCGGTGGCGCCCAGCTCGGCCGCATGGGCGACATCGTCCACGTAGACCGGCTGGAACTTCGTGTCAGGCCCTACGAGCGGCAGGACAGGGCTCAGCCGCGTCATCGAGGCGAAGCGATTGAAGAAGCCGTCGCCCGGCCCGAACACGATCGACGGGCGCAGAATGACCGCCCCCGGGAAATTCTGCTGCACGGCCTGTTCGCCTGCGGCCTTGGTGCGCGCGTAGGCGCTGTCGCTGCCGGCGTCCGCGCCGATGGCCGAAATCTGGACCAGATGCTCGACGCCCTCCTGGGCCGCGATGCGGGCGATGCGGGCCGCGCCCTGCTGCTGCACAGCCTCGAACGTCTGCTTGCCCGCCTCGGCCAGAATGCCGACGCAGTTCACCACGGCGTCCGCACCCTGCATGACTCGGCGCACGCTGTCGTCGTCGCGGATGTTGCAGAACACCGGCTCGACCTGCCCGACGACACCGTAGGTCTTGGTGAAGTGGGCGTCGTTTGGACGGCGCACGGCGACCCGGACCCGCCATCCCAGCTTGGCCATCCGCCGGGCGATGTAACGCCCGATGAACCCCGATCCGCCGTAGATTGTGACGAGCTTGGCCATGGAAAACCCCGTGTCTGCGGTCACCCCGGTCTTACCGAGCACCCCCGGTGCAGACAAGGCGCAATTCCTTTTCGAGTATCGGCGAAATCCGTGTTGACACCCCCCGCCGCCACCATTATCCCCCGGCCTCACGACACCGGCCCAGGTGGCGGAATTGGTAGACGCGCTAGCTTCAGGTGCTAGTGTCCGTATGGACGTGGAGGTTCGAGTCCTCTCCTGGGCACCATTTCGGCAGATTAACCTACTGATCGTGCACTGTTTCTCGCAAACAGGCCGCGCGCCGTAGTAGGAACTGTAGTAGCCGAAATGCCCTATACCTTCCGCAAGTCCGGTGTCTTTTACTTTCAGCGAATGGTCCCGCAGGACCTCGCCCACCACTACCGAACGCCCCGCATCGCCTTCTCCTTGCGCACTCGCTCACGCTCGGAAGCTCAGAGGGTAGCTAGCGACCTATCAAGCAAGCTCGATGAGCAGTGGCGCTCGCTGCGTGGCAGCCCTGCGTCGGTCTTGGACGGCTTCCTCAAGCAGCCGAATACGCCGACACCCGCTCCACTGTCACCTCTGCCGGTTGGAGCGCAACCGGGGGCTTCCGCCGGGCTGATGAGCGAGGCCGTGGAGCTTTACCTTAAGCATAAAGGGGCAGGAAAACCCAATACCTTTTCGTCAGCGGCTAGGCGAGCGTTGGGCTACCTTACTAGTATCGCGGGCGATAAACCGTTGAACGACTACACACGGCGCGATGCGACGAGCTTCCGTGATGAGTTGTTCAACCGTGGAATGGCCGGATCGTCTGTCAGTCGCACGTTTACGACGGTCAAAGCAGTCTTCAACTTTGCCTGCGCCGAGTGGGGGCTTGATGCGCGGAATCCGTTCGCAGGTGTCTACTTCGACCGCGCCAAAGGCGTGACGCAACGCGAACCGTTCTCGGATGACGAGATTCGGCAGGTTCAGGCAGCGTGCAAAGAAACTGACGATGAACTGAGGTGGATACTCGCGCTACTAGCCGACACAGGGGCGAGGCTAGCCGAAATCGTCGGATTGGCGCGTGAGGACGTCGAGCTAGACCACCCTGATGGGCCGATGCTTCACATTCGCCCGCACCCTTGGAGAACGTTAAAGACGCGTAGCAGCCAACGAAGCATACCCCTCGTTGGTTCTTCGCTTTGGGCGGCACAGCAAGCCACCGCAGAAACTAGAGGAATGCATCTGTTCCCTCGATACACGGACGACGCGCGGTGCAACGCGAACTCTGCAAGCGCAGCGCTGTCGAAATGGTTGAAGAACAACCTCAAAGCCGGCCGTACCGTTCACAGCCTCAGGCACTCGATGCGAGACAGACTCCGTGCCGTGGAATGCCCACCTGATATCGTCGACCAAATCGGAGGGTGGGCGCCCTCGGGGGTCGGCGCAAGCTATGGACGCGGCTACCCACTCGCCGTCCTTCGCGAGTGGATGGAACGCACAGCACTCGGCGGATGATGCGACGGGCGCGTACGCTGCCGCTGCTTCGCTGCATACGCTGTTGCACGCAAAGCTCAGCGTTTCGTCCGCTCGCCGAAACCACATCGCCAACTTCGCGCGGCGGTTGCTCGCGCCGAAAGAGCGATTAAGGTCGCGCCATCCACTAGGAGTAGAAGATGAAAAATAGTCTGTTGATCATTCCGCTAGCCCTCACCGTCTCTGCATGTTCCGGTGGCTCAGGCGGAGGCACAAGCGCAGAGCCGCCTGCCGATGGTGCCTCCGCATCTGTCCTCAGAACCTTCTCTGACGATGCCGGTGTGGTTCGCGGTGAGGTCACCGAAGGAGGCGAGACCGCCGTACTTCTCGCGATGGTTCCCGAGGCACAAGAAGTTGCCGCGAACTTTGGCTCTAGCACCGTTGATCCGACCCTTACCCTAGAGCATGAAGAGGAAATTGGTAGCAACGAGTATGGCACATTTTATGCCGGAGACCTTCGGGTGAACGGCACGGCGGTTAGAGGGATCGGCTACGAGGACACTGATTCCCCTGTAGTTATTGCGTACTTCGAGAACAGCGATGCGAACATGCTCCTCACGGCAGGAGAAAAGCCATCCGACATTCCATCAGGCGAATACGTCTATCGAGGCACCAATGTTATCGGTTATAGAGATGGCTCCGAGATCGAAGACGGAACCTTTGAAATGACTGTCGACTTCACGAATGGAAACGCTCAGATTGACGCACAGACCCCGGACACTGTGTGGAAGAACTTTGAGACAGGGGAAACCGGCACAAACCCGGGCACCTACATGACCGGGAGCGACATTCCGGTTGACGTGCGGAATGGCACATTCGCAAGTAATCGTATCGCCATTGGACGCCGGGGCGTCACGGAAACTGACGGCAGTATTTATGGGTCGTTCCACGGCTCGGGTGCGACAGGCGTGACGGGCATCTATCACGATAATGCGGCGAACCCGTCGGTCGCCGGAGCCATTGCGGGTAACCGCTAAACAATGTCGACTGCTGTAAATCATTGGCTGAGGCTGGCCAAGGATGCAGTCTTGTCGGTAGTCACCTGCGGGGGTGCATTACTGCTCCCGCAGGTGGCGAACGCCAGTTGTGCGGTTGGACAGTCTGACAGGCTTCTCTTGTGGTGCGCCATCGAGCGTGGTCAAGATGGCATCATTCATCCCGCAGATGGGGCGGATTTCCACGCTGCCACCGTCCGGGAAGGTTACCTCGACCAAAACGCAGGAACTTACGGGACAGCTTACGTAACGCCAACACTAGCGTACTCCGGCAATATCAACGGCGGGAATCCGACCGGAGTTCTTGAGCTAGGTGATTTCCGATTTCATCCAGATGAATCGTACGAAAAAACAGAAGGTTGGCTGCTTGGCGGAGCTATTGGTGCGCAACGACGACAATCCGTGGGACCCGGAAGATACCTTGATTTTGCGGGTGGTGTATCTGCCGCATATGCGCCCGCACACGAGACGTCTGTAAATTCAGCCTTCTTCGTTGGGTGTAGCAAAAACCACATGGCGGATTGGTGGTACGCAGATGCGTGCTACTCGGCTTGGGCACATAAAAAAGAACTGAGTGAAGGCGTGCAACAACAGCTAGCGTTCGAGGTTTCCAAGGCATTCTCATCTGCAACAAATCATCATCACCTCGCCTCCATTGGCATACGAGAGGAGTTTGACGAGAACGATTCGCAAACTCAACTGACCACTTCGATTCTCACTGTGCACAGCAAGAACTTCGCAAGTTATGTCGGGTTTGCTTTGGGCGAGGAAGTGGAAGGCGGAGCGCTCGCCCCTCGCACCGAAGTTGAAGTCGGATTGATGACCGTGTTGCGGGATAGAAGTATCGAGCTGTCTGTGGAATACGAGGAACTCGCGGGCGGTCGCGTGCTTGGATTCGATCGGGAAGACGACGCTTGGTCTATTCGTGCATCCGTCGAGCTGACCAAGAGCTTGTCTCTTGATGTTGGATACTCCGAGGTAACGAGCTCTATTGACTATTACAGCGGAGGGACGCCACTTATCGCGTTACGCTTTGAGCCCTATGCGTTCTAGTTGGTGCCGTCGGATTGTTCGGCGTAAGAAGGCATCGGTCTGCAGGTGAACAAGCGTATACAGCGAAGAACCGTTGACAATGCAAGGCCCCTATCAGCGCAGCCGGCCTACTACGGCGCGCGGCCTGTTTGCGAGAAACAGTGCACGATCAGTAGGTTAATCTGCCGAAATGGTGCCCAGGAGAAGGGTTGTGTTCCGTCTCGGGGCGTCATCACGGCTAACCCTTCGGGTCGTGCCCTGCAAAACCAATGATTTAGCAAGTTTGCCCGTGGTGCAACCCAGTCGTGAACTACTACGGTTTCTACTACGGCGCTTATTCCCGTCGCGAAACACGACCTTCCGACGGAGCGCGTTCACTGCGGGACTGCTCCGACATCGGGTTGTCTAGGTGGGTCAGCCCCTCAGGGAGGCGCTGAGGTGACCGTGGAGCCGCCATAAAAGGCGGAAGCGCCCTCCCTACACAGTCAGTTTCAACGACCTCTGCGGGCGGCTCTGAAGCCGTGGATGCGCTTTGGTAAGGAGGGGGCGGGGCGAGTGCCACCCCCGGTGGGTACGTTACCGTATATGGCCGTTCCCCGAGATTTGGGGAAATCCTTCGTCAACCAGTTCAGGGATACCGTGACAGAACTGCAGTACGGGGTGGGGAGCGGCCACAAGTACGGGAGAAGCCGACAGGGTGAGCCGGGGGCTTAAGACCCATTAGGGGGACAGACTGCTATAAGTATCTAATAGCATCTCGTCCCCTCAACGTGGGCTATAGGCCCCCGCCTCAGCCTGTTCACGACATCATGGGCAACCACTCCATGCTCGGATCGAGTACTTCGCCCCACCCTGTGTCCGGTAGCGCAGGATCCCCGCGCC
>NZ_FOXA01000069.1 GCF_900115595.1 Tranquillimonas alkanivorans | reverse complement strand
CCCGCCGCCGACGGGCAGCGCGGGAGGATGGTGGAGCCCCGTCGTTCTTCAAGCAGGTTGGGCGGAATCTCACAGGGCTCCGTCCTTTCCTGTCGATTCCGGATGATCGTGTGGCCGACGCCATGAGCGCCGCAGTCTTCGATGCTCTCGCCAACGAAGGTATCGATCTACAGAAGATGACGCCGGAACGCTTCGCGCATGAACACAGGGACGATCTGCGCGTTCATCTTGGAAGGCCGAATATCACGCCTCCCGGATCACAGATGAAGCCTCCAGGCTGGAATCCGGAAGTGCTGTGGCTGGATCCGGAACTGGATGGCGGCCAGATGTCTCACGTGTCGTTCCTTGGCGCATTCGACGAACAGATGGGACTGGACTTTGCCCGACGCGGGCCCGGAGCACGCTTCGTGACTTCGGAGCTGCGCGTGCCGCTGCACTTCCTGTTCCGCGACGATCTCACGGGCACACAGGCCGGTACTTGCTGGGTCTATCACATCAATTTCGACGTGACCCGGGCGCGGCTGGATGGGCGCGTCGATAATGCATTCGCGATGACACTCGCCAAGGGCTACTACGGCGTAACCGGTCGGCCCTTCAGGCAGAGAATGGATGAACACGTTGAGTCCTTCCGTGCGGGAGAAGGGCATCTGCTGCATTCAGTGTGGCGGCAGCTGCATGCGTCGGACATCGATTACACCGTGCAATTATCGCCCGTTCTGACCTTCGAGACCGAAGACGAGGCGTATCTCTTCGAAGAGAGGGTCGTAGAAAGCAGCCTCGCACCAAGGGGTCTCAACATGATCCCCGGCGGACGCGGGGGCATCCGTTTTCTCTCTAAGCTGGGCGTTCCCTGCGAAGATCGCGAGGAGGTGGATGGCGCCCTTGAGATCGCGATCGCGTCGCGGAGTAGCATCACTCCGCACTATAGGAGCGCCCATGTCAGGGAGTACCGGCCAGGCAAGTTCACCCTTGTCTCAGGATGCTGGGTCCGCCCGCGCGACATTGCCGGACTAACTCCGAGTTTCTAAAATATTCGGCGCTTAGTCGCCTTTCGTAACCATTCCCGCTATTGCCAATGGAACCTGTGCTCATTAGCACGCGTCCTTTGAACGAGCAGGAACTGCAAAGGTGATGAAAATGGAATACGACCTCTCCGAGATGAACAGGGACGAGCTGCAGACGCTGCGTAAGCAGGTCGACAAAGCCCTCGCTGACTACGACGTTCGCCGGAAGAAGGAAGCACGGGCAGAGGCAGAGCAGATCGCCGCAAAATACGGCTTCTCCCTCTCCGAACTCGCCGAAGGCGCGCCGCCGAAGGCGCGGCGCAAGAACCCGCCGAAATACCAGAACCCGGAAGACCCCTCCCAGACCTGGACCGGCCGCGGCCGCCGCCCGCAATGGCTGCAGGATGCATTGGATCAGGGCCGACAGGTGGAAGACTTCCTCATTCCCGGCGCATCCTGATTGGCGATCGGCCGGGCCCATTCCCGGCTCGGCCGATACCTCATTGAGGCGCCCTTTCGGGCGTGTTGCGAGGGGAATGCGGGGGCTCAATCTCCTTTGGAAGAACAGCAATTCTTCCTGCGGAGACTTCCCCGATGGCAACCGAGAATTCTCGCCGAACGCCCGTCCGAGCTATGGCGGCGAACGACTTCTGGATCAACGCCGGCCCCAAGGCACAGGAGCCTGACCGGCCTGGTGGCGAGGCCTACGGTTCCGGCGACACCTCCACGGCTCCGAGAAAAGCCCCGGCCTTCCGGGTCTTCCTGAGCGGGAACCCGACCTCGAGCGTAGGCCGCCTGGCTTCCGACCATTACATGCGGTCGCACCAGCCGGCGATGACCGAACGCGCCGTGCTCGACATGTTCGAACTGGCCCTGCGCGAAGGGGACCTCAAGACCATCCGCCAGGCGATCTCCGCCGGCCGCAAGATGGCGCGCGAAGCGCACCAGGAGCGAAGCAAGCCCGATGACTGGGTGATGGTCGCGCGGAACGAAGGCGAAGCGCGCGGCATGCGCGGCATCATCGACGCGCTCACCGAGCAGTTCCCGGCCGACCTGGACCCCAAGATCGAGAAACGCAGCTTCCCGCTCGAGGTCGATGGTCGAAAGACCGAGATCGCGTTCGAGGAGCCGGTCCGCAACCAACGCCCCCTGCCCCGCTCGATGGACGAGATCGATCTCGACAGCCTTCGGGCCCGCTTGGGCGCGCAGCGCGACGGCCTCGAGCCCAAGACGGTGGCCGTG
>NZ_FOXA01000089.1 GCF_900115595.1 Tranquillimonas alkanivorans | reverse complement strand
AGCCAGGCGGCGATCACGATTACCGCAGCCACCACATACATCATCGAACCGACCGACATCATGAGCAGACCGGCGAGCTGCTGATCTTCAAGGAGCGACAATCCCCAGACTTCGGCACGCTCACCGTAGCTGGAGTAGAAGGAGATCGGCGCGAAGGCGAGCAGCGCCCCGAGTATCAGCGAGAACTTGAACATGACCAGAAGCGCGAGAAGCGCCCGTCCGATGCCGGAGCCGCGCACGCATTCGACGGCGGTCCAGAAGAGAAGCCCGCATGCGAAGAGCGAGCCGTGCATGACCGAGTGAACGACCTCGTTCTCCAGCGAGAGGGCGATTGCCTGCGGAGCATGCCAGAAGAGAAGCGCGACAAGTTGCAACGTCGTCGCGACGCTGGTTGCGGCAAAGAACTTCCAGCCCCTTCTCCACGTGACCGATGCGGCGAGTGATGCCATGGCTCTCTGCCAGCGCCGGGGCATTGCGCGTATCATCGTCGGAAGAGGGTGGCCGAGAACAAGAAGTGGTGCCGCGAGCCCCATCAAGACGATGTGTTGCCCCATGTGCGCCGCAAACAGACTTTCCCCCAAGGCGTCGAGCGGCCAGACGAGGGCCGCGACCAGGGCAAGCATCCCGCCGAAGAATGAAACCGCCTGCCGCGTCCGGACGCCCCGGCCCCATCCGGCCTTCCGCCAAGCGTGATGGACGCCCGCCGCATAGAACGCCGCGGCGACCGCGAGCGGCACGACGACGGAAGGCTGCAAGGACCACGTCGTCCAGAAGTCATGCGGCTGGAGTGGCTGCCCGTCGGTATGGGCGCGTAACGGGGTGCCGGTGAAAAACGCGAGGCTTGCGAACGCCAACCCGCCGGCGATCGCGGATGCGAATGCCGGCGGGTTGGCGGAGCACGTCCTGCCGCCAGCACTGCCCCGCGTCTGTTCGCCGCTGAACTTCATTCAGGCTACAGGGCCCTTACGCCCGTTCTCCACGGAAGCGCCGTCTCTCCCCTCCGGACGAAGGGGCCGACTTCCATGGCTTTTGACGGCCGCAAGCGCCTCGAGGCGAAGCACCGCACCGGAGCTCCGTGGCACCACGTGCAGCCACTGGTTTCCGGACTGCGCCTCGGCGCCGCCGGAGCAAATCTGCCTGAACCTTCCATTACGCGGATACCTCCTGTCCAGGACGGTAGCTTCTACAGCGGCTTTAGGTTCAAGCGGAGTTTTACGCTCTGGGCGAAAAAAGGATCATGTCCCCGCCGAGCAGGCAGATCGGCGTGCTGCCG
>NZ_FOXA01000039.1 GCF_900115595.1 Tranquillimonas alkanivorans | reverse complement strand
GCGTTCGGGCAAGTGACCATGGCGCACCAGCCGCGCACGACCGTCATCGAGCTTCTCTCCCGAAAAGGAGGCCATCAGCTCGGCCAACTCCGCCTGGATCGCCTGTTCGATCAGCTTGCGCGCACCGTCGCGGAGAACATCGGTGAGTGGGTCGGCGCCAAATCCCGATGGATCGCGCAACTGGGTGATGGTATCTTCTGACATGTGGCATATCCCTTTCTCGGCTGAGAATTGACGGCGTCTGAACACCGCCATGATATGCCGCCCCTCAGGGCATCACCAACTTTCGCGCGTTACTCCTCCTCGCCGTGCAGAAGCTCGTCCCAGACCTGGCTGTCGTGCACCTTCGCCGTTGTGGTTTCGAGGCTGTGCACGATGCCGCTGTCCGCATCGACGCCCACATGCGCCTTCATCCCGAAGTACCAGTCGTTGCCCTTCTTCGTTGACGACATCTCGGGGTCCCGCGCCTTGGCCTCGTTCTTGGTCGATGACGGCGCGTCGATGATCGTCGCGTCCACGAGGGTGCCCGACCGCAGGGTAATCCCCTGGTCGGCGAGGTGTCGGTTCACCTCGCCAAACAGCCGCTCCGTCAGTTGGTGCTTCTCCAGCAAATGTCGGAACTTCAGGATCGTTGTCTCGTCGGGGATACGGTCATCGCCGAGTTCGATGCCTGCGAAGCGCCGCATGGCCTCGCTGTCATACAGCATCTCTTCGGCCATCGGATCGCTCAACGCGTACCACTGCTGAAGAAAGTAGACCCGCAGCATCGTCTCCAGCGACATCGGCGGACGCCCTCCACGCGCGCCGCGCTTCGGATAATGCGGCTCGATCAACGCCAACAGGCGCGTCCATGGCACCACCGCTTCCATCTCGGCCAGGAATTTCTCGCGCCGCGTCCGCTTCTTCTTCATCGCGTGGCGGAGACCGGGAAAGGCGGGCTGTTTGGGCATCGGCAGAGGGTCCTTCATCTTCCCGACCACTCTACTGCAACCCGCTCAATGCGCGAGGTTTTTCAGAGTCTCCCATAGAAAGACGATCAAGCTCGGTGAGAAGGAAGTCCGAAAGTCGCTTATGCGATGGCCTGCGCTCGAAAACCTCCCAGTATTCGACGCTGCTCTCCACGTCGTGCGCCACGGGGTTCAGAATGTACTTCTCTGCGAAACTATTTCTGTCGCGCAGCCAGTGAAATATGTTGCGCTCACGGCCCGCAATTTCCATCCTGCCCTCTTCAGTCTGATAATGGGCATTTTCACAATGAGCGAAGTCCCAAAGCCGGAGGGTTGCAGTGTTGCGAGGGACCCTCTCCTCATGCGCCTCATACTCTGTATAAACCTGTCCAGGGTGCTTGAATGTGGCTCCGCCTTCAGTGACGAACCCATTGAACCTGCGCCGCCCGGGTTCGAACACCCCATTTGACTTGACGTTAAAAAAACGCGTTAATATTTGCTTCCACGGATCGCCGGAAAAATCTGAACTGACATGCTGATAAGGCACGTTACCAAAAAAACGCCGGAGCCCCTCCTTCGCATTCGCCGCCCGGACAAATTGATCTAGACTGAATACACTGTCTCTTTCCATATCCGAGATGGCACTAATGTCTGCTTCTCCTGACATAAGAACTATCCCATGGACAGCCGGAACTGCTAGACCGCGTGTTTCCCTTCGGCTCTTTAAGTGGCCCTGAAGCTTCTCGTAAACCTTCCGCTTGATTTCTGTAATCTTTTTTACGGGAGAAGCTCCACGATCCTGCCCATTTTGGATCCAGTTTCCGCCGTCAGACTCAACTTTTCCATACCAATCCTTCACGTCCGCAACAAAAACATAGTGGTCGGCTACGATCACCAAGTCCACCTCACGGGTCATCCCCCTGCCTAACACTAGATCGAGGTTCGTGTATGCGTACCAACTTCTAGGAAGATTTTCTTTAAGAGTGGCTGCGCATTTGACTTCACGCGGATGGAGGCCGGAGCCACAGTTAGTGATCTTCATTTATAGCCTTTCGCCCTTCTTCCAGTGGAACACTACTGCCCACGACGCGCCTGCTTGGTTTCGCCGTGCAACAAATTTTGTGCCCCGCATGCCAGGATCAGGCAATTTGACTCGGCTCCGCTTCAGGCGCCTTCTCCCGGTGCTCTCTGCGGATGCACGCCGCATTTGATTTTGTTGTTTGTGTTGGTGCGGCTCTCTGCGCCGCCGCTCGGAAGCCACGACGATGCCCCGCGTAGTCTCCTGCCGGATGAAAACTGAGCCAGTCGGCCAGTTGCGCTCGCAGCCATCGTATCTCAGTGTCTAGAGCCCTCTTGTGTGACCACTGACGTCGCACAGATGTGAGTAAAGAAGCCGCTGCAAGGCTTCGCGGAAAAGGTTGGCTCTATCAAGCGCTCGGGCATATCGGCACCAGCTTAGGTGAACGCGGCGTTGCTTTGGGAGACTAGCGAGCGACCTGCCAGTATGCACGCATAAATCCGGCTTTCTCTTGGCCCGTACTGACGAAGTCGACGCGACATGCTCCTCAAAATTTGCGTAAGCGGCGAACCACTCTTGCAGAAGTGCTCCCAGAAGAAGGCTAACAGCGTGGCTTTTTATGGGAGGTTTGGCGACTTCCACCAGTTGCTCCCTGAACGCGTCAGACGTTGGGCAGGAAAGCCGCGCGTAGGCGTTGACCGACGACGACGCGCTGTCGTTCACGCTTCTGACCCGTTTGAGGCCAGGTTACCGCAGAAATTTTGAGGATGCTCGTGCTTCTTCGACGACCGCGTGCACCCCAATGTTCGGGATCTGGCGAAGGACAGCCGTCGAGCCTCAGGCGGGCGCACTCCCCACCACCATACCGCAACTCATATACAACGCGCGCGACAAGCAGGCGCCCGCGAATCACCGGCTGCCTGCTTGTCGCGTCCCGCTGAAATTTTTCGTTTGCTGCGGAATCGCGCTGGCGCCCGCTCTGCTGCCACACGGTTCCGTTCACGCGCCCCCGATGCCGACAACTTGCTCGAGCAGCAGGTCGCCCGGGCATCCTTTCCGCCGTGAGCGATCCTTCACGGGAGACCACACGCGCGGAATTCGCGGAGCTGGGTTTCCGGCCGCATCGATTCCGACGGCATCGCGGGCGCCGACAGATATGTCGAGCCGAGCACGCAGCGCGGAGGCACGGCCCCCGAAGCTGCGGATCGCGGGCGGCGTCCCCCCGCTGAGCAAACACGCTCCTGCACCCAAGGCAGCGGAGAAACTCGCACCGGCCCCGCTCTGAAGAACCTGAACGCGCTGAAAAGCCGCGCCCACTCTGGCAGAGCCCGATGCCCCGAGGAAATGAAAGTGAAGAAGGCCGGTGAACCGCGCTTGCGCCTGGGCCGTCCGGCCTTCTCAGCCACTGAATACTGAAGTCGTGCCCCATGAATCAGGCCGCCCTTGGGGGATGAGATCCAATGGCTGAGGGTGACTCCCCAATGACGACCGTGAGCAGCAAAGGCGTCGCATACGGCCTGCTACGGATGCATGGTCCCTCTCCCGCAATCCAAACGAATTATTGCCCACCCTACGAACTTTATTCTTGCGAACGCTTGACAGGCGTCGACTTTTTGCAATTTGCATTTATGAGGAGACGAGAACAGAAGTTTTGATACATCCAACATCGAGATTTTGAAACACCGAACTCGATCCTCACCGGCATCAGACCATGCTATTTATGAGGAGGATTTCGAGCATGAAGATTTTAGTGATGAGCCCGAAAGGCGGCGTCGGAAAGACCAAGATCTCCCTGGGGCTGGCTTCCGTTGCACACAAGCGCGGCAAGAGTGTTCTGGCAATCGACTTCGACGATCAGAACTCGTTGGACACGACGCTGAGGGGGATCGACGACATCGACAACGCCGCCGGGCACCCGCGCGAGTTGATGGACGCTATTGAGCAGACTGGCGATGACCATGACGTGGTGATCTTCGATGTCCGCCCAGGCAGCGAATACACTAAGGAATACCTGCAAGCCGCCAAGCATGTTGATTTTACGGTTGTTCCGATCCAGCACGACGGGGAGGCAATCCTGTCCGCCGAATACATGGTCGACCAGTTTCTTGATGAGGGGGTTCAAAATTTTGGGGTCGTGATGAACAGCGTGTTGCCCAATGAGAAGCACTTGTCAAAGGTTCGTGAGAAGATGGCGGATTTGTCGGGCCCGGAACTCCAATGGCCAATGCTCGACAGCATCCTGCAATTTCGGACGGTCTGGGGGCACATCACCTTCGCTCGGGACCGCTCGAAGACACTGATCCACCACCACAAGGACGGGAAAGCGAAGGCAGAAATTGAAGCGCTTTATGACGAAATTGTAAGCAAGATCGGAGGAGGTAGCAGATAATGAGTGATTTTCAGGAAACGCAGGAAGTGGCACGCCCACCGCACTTCAGCGCCACCCGCAAGAAAGGAGGCGCCATGAGCCGCCTCGCGAACACTCCCGATCCCGTTGGACGCGCCTTCCACGGCGAGCGAAAGGAGCCGAACGCACCCCAGGAAGAGGTCGTGGCAGCGGAAGCGCCGGAGACGGTCGAAGAGACCCCACCTGCGGCCGAGAAGCCAAAGAAGGCACCTGCAAAGAAGAAGTCGGCGCCGCGACTTGCAAAGAAGCCCGGCCCGAAGTCTGAGCCCGAGGTCGAGACAACTGACGGCGAGGAGACTCCGGAGCACCAGATCAGGTTCTTGAAGGTTGTGGAAGATGGCGACGGAAAGATGATCCGTCGGGTCGACCGCCCGCCGAAGCAGCGTCGGTCGAGATCGTGCGAAGGGCACATGCCTTTCAAGGTCAAGGACAAGAATCACCACGCCGAGATCCGGGGAGCCATCATGTCTCTCGGCTACACAATGCAGGATTTTCTTCTCCTGGCGCTGCAAAACGAGCTCTATGCGCAGGGCATCGATATCGAGGTTAAGGGGCCGGTCTCCAAGCGCAGCACAAGAAATTATAACTGAGCCCCATAGATGAGTTATAGGAAAATGGGACTCAAATTCCGGCTCTTGATAAGCTTAATGATGTTTTAAGTTCATCCAGGTTATTGAAGGTGCCTGACGAACACGTAAGCATGAGAGAACTATATGAAAATCTGGAAATCAATGTTGGAGAATGAGGGGTATTACGCGGTTATCGGCGTCGTCGCCGAGAACGAACAAGACCGCGCCACCATCACCAGGGAGTGCTGCAAGAAGTTCACCGAGGACGAGCGCGAGGAGCTGGACTTGGATATGCTCGACGACGCCTGCGAGTACAGATGCTCCCGCACAGAGGAGATCGAGGGCTTTGATCTGGATGATGAGGCCCTTCTCGAAGCCAGCGGCAACTCCATAAAGTGGCAGGCACTTCTCGAGCAGGGGCGCGGCTACACGCTAATCGACAGCGGTGCGAACGCCTGATGTGCGGGTGCCACTCAACTTACAGGAGGGCCCCGGCATCATCACCGGGGGCCTTTTCCATTTAGCCCCTCCCAGTCCTCCAACTCCTCCTCAGACAGCTCGTCGAGGAAGTCGGGCAGCGACCTTACCTGCCCCTTTGGGATCCCGATCTTGAACGTGGAAGACCCTGACCTTCTTCTTGAGGCTTCCTGTCTGTCTCGGGTGAGTGTGGTGTTGGTCGCCGCATGTTGGTGCTCCCTGGCACCTTCGTATCACGGCTTCGATCAGCCGAAAAGTCGCGCGGCCGGGTTGTGCAACGCAGCGCCCGCTTGGAAATACCCGCGCGCGGTCTGCATACTGGTGTGCCCTGACATCTCCATCAAATTGAAAATGTTCAAGTTTTGCTTACCGCCTTCCGTGATAAAGCCGGAGCGAAGACTATGCCCGGCAAAGAGCGCGGGATCGAGCCCGGCTTGCTGTGCCCGCTCCTTGACGATCCGGGCGACCGTCTTGTCGGAGATGCCTGACTTCTGGATGAAGCCCTGAGGACTGAGGCGCCGGAAGATCGGGCCCTTGGTATCCCGCACCAAGGCAAGCCACGACCGCAGCGCATCTCCAGCCTCCCCGAGAACGGCTACTTCACGTCCGCCGCGCCCGTCCTGGTTAGTCTTTGACTTTCCGAGGGAGTAGATATAGCCGCCCTCCACTTCCACGAGGTCTTCGATATTGGCATCGGCGATCTCGGACCTCCGGCGACCACCCGACGAGAACCCGAACAGGATCATCGCGCGATCCCGGTGCCCCCGAGCATCGAAATCGCAGGTCAGTGCCAGGCGGTCCACGATGTCCTTCGTGGCCGCCCGCTTCTTGCTTGGCCGGTATCCTCTACGCACGGCCGCTTTCCGCGCCTTCATCAGGAAGTCCTTCACGCGCTGGTCGTCAACAGGATTCGGAAGCTCCTTAGACCGATGGAAGACCGACAAGGCATAGATTCGGCGCTCAATCGTGCTGATCGCATGTGGTCCGGGCTTCCCCTTTATACCGAGGTCGACCAGGAGCTCGTCGAGGTCGTCCGGCAACCCTGCCAGGTGTTCTGCGATGAACGCGATCACCGCGTCTCGGTGCATCGGGAAGTCTGGGTTTCGGCCTGAATGATAGGCCCAGGCTGCAATGTATCTCAGATCGCTTCTATAGGCCCGGCGGGTGTTGTCTGCGGTGCCGTCGTCGATGATCTCGCGGACCTGCTCGTAAAGCGCTGGATCGACATGGCCGCCCTCCCCTGCCCCGCTCATGCTGACAACGATCTCTTGCATCACAGCTCTCCCTCACACGGGATATACGACTTCACTTGCGCACACGCCAACTCAAAGCCGATTTGTTATCCTCAAGGGGCTGCGCTTATACCGATTTCTCCGCGAATTTCCACTCCGAACCTCACCACTCAAGAAAATCATATTTTTGAGCGGACATGTTGCGAGTAGAAAATTTTTTCGAGGTCAGGAAAATCGTATTTTCCGTCCCGGGTGAAACGGGCGTCCGGTCCAAGGCTATGACATCCGCCGTTCCTGCGCCGGTGGCAGGGCTGTGCGCATCGTCCGATGCGATAAAGGCGGCTGGCTCATTCGATGCAAGCAAAGCGTCTTTTTCGCGACCTGGGCACGCAAGCAAATTGCGCAGGAGGTCGAGAAGGCGAAGGAGACCGGCACGGCTCATCAAGAGTCCGGCCGGTCGGCGGATCAGCGAGACCCAGCGCGAGGAAACGGAGCAAGCCAAGGAATTCGTGCGGAAGTGGCAGATCTCGACATCGGCGCAGTTCATCGGATCCGACGGGCCGCTGACCATCTAGGAGACGCTTGAGGATACCGGCAGCACTGCCCTGGATGTCATCGAGCAGGAATCCCGACGCAAACCTCGTTCGCAAGCGGCACCTCGAGGATGTCCCCGCCAAGGTCTTGGCCCACCATGATAACGTGGCGGTTACCCGGATCAACGATATCATCCGGTCATCCATGCGGAAGATGCGCGAGGACGCTGAAGAGATGCAGTTATCGGCCGACGTGATCTGACGCCCTGCCTATTCGCCGGTGTCCACCCAGTCTCCCGACCGGCCGTCTTCCTGTCGTGCCGACCCCTGCATGGCGACTTCTGAGCTGCCTCGATAGAAAATACGGGATTCTGCGATTTCCCTAGCTCCGCATGCCGTGCACCGGACATGGCGATCTACTTCGCGTAGCGACGTGTCTTCACCGAAGCGGGCGATCAGCGACTTCACCGAGACGTCGCCCCGGTGCCCGCAGCGGCATTCGAAGTAAAGGTGGTGCTCGGGGATGCTCGAGAGCTTGGTCATAGGTGCGCATGTGGCAGCGTATCGAGGCGCCGACAAGCGTGCGTCGAGATCACTTCAGCTTGGGCCACCCGCAGAACAGCTGCACCGCAACCCTACCGAAGCTGACAACCCCAGCTACCTGCCAGAGTCTCCATCCCGTGTCCCCCACCTCGACCTCTCCGAGGGCGGGAATGAAGATGCCGATGAAAAATATGACGAACGCCGAGGAATAGGTTGTAAGGAAAATCGTTTCCAGCGGCTCCTGACGCATTTCATCGAAGAGTTTCTTCCGCTCACCTTTGTCGCGGTATGCGGTCACGATTGTGTGGGCGATTATCCAGATCAAAAGGCAACCGAAGATGAATCCCATATGGCGCTCACTGCCCGGTCAGTGATTTCACGTGGGCCTTCGCCTTCCCGAGCGTCAGAAACTTCTCGTCGCCGACATACCACCTGTTATCACGCTGCTCGATTGTGTAGCCTCGATAGTCCACACCCTTGTTGGCTTCCAGACGCTCATTAGTACCCTCCGCTTTTCTCGAACCTTCAGCCTTTGAAACGGCCGCAAGCGGAGCAAAATCGAGGCCATGAAGCACTCCATACTCGCGCACTACATGTAGAGTTTCGCGACTATGATCCCGCTTGGTCGAAAATCGCGATCCCGACTCGCGCCAGTGCTACTTGAACAAGCCCGCTTACAACTAAGGCGATGCCATCAGGAAGCAGGAACGGGCCATACCCAGCCTCCCAAGTTGCAAGCCCTGCGGATGCAAGCGATCCACCCAGGATGGCCCCGAGCCACCCTATAGAATTACCAGCGCAAGAATGCTACGACCAGAACTATATGCGGACTTCATTGACCGCTCTCCTAACTCAGTAACGTGTTTCCGGTCTTCCGAAGAAAGTCGGATGTTATTGCCGTTGGACCGATACCCTTCACTAATGCTCTGTAAGTGAGACTAGCACCCAATCATCTCTGTCCTTCTGAACCTCGCAGTGCCAGTCGCTGATCGTCATGCCGCCGAAGCCGTTCTCGGCTCGGAAGCGAGGGTTCACGGTGACGCGGCCGCTTCCGACATCTGCGCTTGCAGGCCACGATGCGTACGAGTGATCTCCCATCGCGCCCCAGTCCGCCGAGTCCGGATTCCGGAGGCGCGGCTCGATGAAGTATCGGCAGGCATAGCGCGCCCCGCTCTCCATTTGCTCTTCTGCGGACGGCTCCGGTTTGGCCGGATTCATCGTCTCCGACGTCCATGACCACCAGATAAGCGGCACCGTCACGAACAGGCTGCCTATTATGATCGTATCCTTCACTACACCCATGCACACACTCACTGATCGACGTCTGGGGCACAGTCTCGGTCCCGAAGTCACCCGTCAAGCGTGTGCAGCGTCCCAACGGGCAATCGTGTAAGCGGTGTGGCACCCGTGGTCGTCGATTTGTCTATCACGAACTAGCCGTTTTGTGGCTTTCGACGATTGTTCAGGATCCTCAGCGCTTTCTGGACGAGGCTCTTCCGGAGCTGGAGGTCATGCGCGATCTCTTCTGCCCCGTCCTCCGGTCTCTGGGCCAGATGGGAGCGGACGCGCTGCAAGAGGTTCTGGCGGTCTACGTTCGGAAGGCAAGCATCGTTCTCCCTCGCGATATCGCGCTCCGCGCGCTCCAAGACTTCTCGAGCACCCCAAACGTCGAATACCAAGGCAAGTCTCCTGATTGCCTCCTGTGCTCGGTCGGCCGGATTTGGAATCTTCAGTAGAGCTAAAGCGAAGCCGCCTTCCAAACGGTGGTCACGACCACCTTCAGTCAAACGGATCCGAGGAGGATGGGACTCTGTGACCACGTGCCGCCACCCGGCATCCTCACAGAGATCTTCCAGAGTAGTCTCTTCAAACCTCATGCTCCGTCACCTTCAGCGCAGGGTTAGAATAGCACTGCACCGATGAGGAGTTCGAGACCTGCGGTCAAACAGGGCGCGCACAGAGACGTCGACCTGCGCAGCCTTCCCTGCCCCGCCTGTGCTGACAACGATCTCTTTCACCAAGGCACTTCCTCAATAGGGATATAGGACTTCGCTTGCGCAAATGCCAACCCACAGCAGGTTGATCGTCCTCAAGGGGCTGCGCTTATACCTCCTTTTTGGCGCGTTTCTACTCAGAACGCCAGCACTCAAGAACGTCATTTTTTTGAGCGCGCATGTTGCCAGAAGGACTGTGATCGTTGGTAGCCGATGCCGCATCTCGACATCAGGTCCGCCCACGAGAACGAAAAAACCCCGCGACCGTTAGTCTGCGGGGTCCTTCTACGCCGTCTATTCGACGGGTAATGAGCTAGGCTCACTTAGTATTCTAAGCCGCCTAAATCGGCGGGTAGCGATCAGGCTTTGCCTACTTTCGATCCAGGAGATCGTATTTTTCGGCGCGCTGTCAGTTTTTACGAACTGATGCCTGTATGCGTTGTCGAAGCCACCTCGCGGCTGCGAGTTGATGCGCCTTCATTAGCGTACATTGTGGTGAATGTCAACGGCTTATTGCGTACCCCACTAATATTTTTTCCGGGCCGCAACCCGTTGCTGGTTACGATACCTGTAGTCCGTTCTCATCAGGCTTCTTAGGACGACATTGCATGGAGGCATTACGCTGCCGGAGGGCCCGAACTGGCGCGAGTGGGCCGAGGAAGTGAAGTCCCAGATTCCTCGCCGTGTATGGCGAAGCCGAGCTGTTGCCGTGGTAGACATGGACGGAGTGCTCGTACGTGCTATTGCGCGAAGGGCATCCTGCCGCTTCTACTGGCTATAACCGGATACACACGATTAACTGCCTGCATATACGAAGAAGGATGCCGACACCGCAGGTGACCTCGTCGGCCCGAGTACCGTGAGGCCCATGTAGTCGCGGGAGCGTGCCAGCGTCAGCTCCTAGGTTTCCGACGGCCGCACCAGGAAGCCAGCGCGAATGGCGAACATCTGGGCTACGAAATGGTCATCTAGACGTTCGTCGGTCTTCCGCCTGGAACTATCCCCGTATCGGTGGTCGTTGGCGACGAACGCTTGGCTATGTCTCCTAGGCGAAGGATCATAGCGAGTTCCGTCGCAATAGCCCGACTCCCTCCACGTCTCCCAGCTGGCGATGTGTGACAGCGAACGGCGCTATGCTGGGCGACCGCTCTACGCGCGCCCGGAACGCTGCTGCTGGACGTCGACTGGAACGAAAGTCACCGACACGCCCGGCGGGAAATCTACGATGCCCATGTCTCGAGGCACCTTCGCCGGAGGCGCAACCGAAGAGGCTGATCGCGGTGGCTGACGAGACTCCGGGGTGACTTACCCCTTGCACGCGAGCTTGGTCACCTCCTGGCCTTTCCCCCATATTAAGCTACCCGCTTAAAAAGGGGGAAGACATCCCGTCGGGCGGTCGGTCGTGGTCGCAATGAGAATATTCTGCGCGCTACCGAAGCAGGAAGCCGGAGACCATTTGATTTCTCCGGCTTCCTGCAAGATCAGATATAGCCCCCTGCCCTACTGGTCGTTCTCGTATCTTTCCAGTAGCGCCGTCAGTTCTTGGGTAAAGCGCTCGCGGGTACCTTCGCTAAGCTTCAGTCCGTCCACTGCGAGCGTCAAACCCTTGGCACGTGTTTTGATTTTGAGCTTACCGCCGCGCTTGAGGGGGATCTCCAGCGGAAGTGGTGCAGCAGATATTTCTGTAGCAATATTCTGGGCACTCCCCCCTGTATTCCGCTTGGCTTCTTCAGGTTCTCGTCCTTTGAGACGCCTCTTCTCCCTCGTGACGATTGCCTTGATCTCGGTCTGCGTAAGTTCCGTGAGCCGGTCGCCGTAAGCTTCTTGGAATTGGTCGAGGAGTTGGAGGCAGGAAAATCCAAGCGACACGGTTCCCTGACTGATACCCAGCTCTTCCGCTACCTCTTCCTGGTTCTTCTTCGACTGCTGATGCTGCTCTTTGTAGATCATACCGACCGACAGAAGCTTCTCAAACGGGCTCAGATCCTTTCGGGCCGTGTTCTCGAAGTAGCGTTCCTCGAGATCCGAGACGCGAGCGCCACGCGATATTTCTGTGGAAATAAACGCGGCGACCTGCCTTCCGAGAGTCTTGCAGGCCGCCAGCCTGCGTCGCCCCGACTGCAATGCAAACTGTGCCTCCGGCTGGATCTCTTGGGGTGAATTAGGATTGGGCTCCCAATCTGGCGAAACCGGGCGAACCCAGATAGGCTGCCGCTGCCCCCTCTTCTTGATGTTCTGGACGAGCTGATCGAACTCCTCCTGAGCCTTACCTTGTGCTTCCGCAGGAAGGTCCTGGATGCGGTCGGAGCCGACTTCATCTATGATCTGCTCTGGGGAGAGCAGCACGGGAAGGCTGCCGCTCATAACACCTTCCTCAAGAAGCCCCCGGATTCCTGCCAGCTTATCGAAGGCTGAATTCGATGCCAGCTTAGCAGGAGCGTAGTAGTTTGGCTTCCTGCCCTGCTTTGCAACCGGCTTGCTCTCTTCAGTGGGGATCGAATCCTGCGGCTGCTCGCGCTTGGCGGTAGGGATCAGCCCGGCGGGAACACTCATCTTCTTACTGCGCGCCATCTTCGGTCCAATGCTCCTTGATAAACGCTTCCGAGTAACCCCTCGTCGGAAAATTCTCCCAGATGCGGCTGACCAGGAAGTCGTTTACTGCGTTTGCGTTCGTGATGAAGTTCTTCGCTGACGCCTTGCGGCTGCGTGGAGGATCATATTCGTAGATGCTCTTATACTCCTCCGACGCATTCGCGATTGCATCAGAGCGGGTGTAAAAGCAGCTCGCGAAGAGTTCCTGACCGCGCTCCATTGCCTTCAGGTACAGGTCTCTCACTTGCAGTTTATCCTGCTCGTTCGCTTCCTGAACGATGGTGGGCAGGATGATATGCTGCCCGGCGCCGATGTCATCGACCTTATCGGTGCCGGAATCAACGAAGTATTCCAGCGCGTCTCTGATGCCGTTCACGTATGTCGTTAGTGTCGACAGGTCGATGCCCTTCACTGTCTGCGGGATCACCAGGTTCGTCGCCGCCACCACGCCGTTCAACTGCATCAAGGTAAGTGAGGGCTGTTGATCGATGATGATGACATCCAGTGTCTCCGTCAGAGCTGTTCTGTAACGGTCGACGTCGAACGATCCGTCTGCTTTACGAAGATCCGCGAAGCGTGTCGTTGGGGGACAGCCTTCATCCCACTGAGCGATTGAATCCTTAAGGAAGCGGTGCACGGCGTAGCCGTTCTTCGCGAGGAAGAAGAGTGCAATGTCGCCGCTGGTGATCTCGGGTCCGCCCGGCAGAAGCCGAACACCCGGCCATGGCGTCGGCTGCCACATCGCATCAAGCTCCTCGGCCGACCGTTCATCTCTTACGGTCATCCCTGGTTCAGAAGCACCGATGAACTTCGTCATGTCAGAGGCGTCGAGGCTGATCTTATCATCAGCAAAGTAGAGACTGGCCGTCGCCTGCGGGTCGCTATCGATGATTCCGACCCGGAGTCCATAGTTCAGATTGAGATACTGAGCGAAGTGGGCCGCCGTCAGAGACTTCCCTGTCCCGCCTTTCTGCGCACCGAAAGTGACAACAGGTAACGGATCGCCCGGCTGACGCCAAAAGAGGTAATCGTATTTGGCCTTACCTGCTGACGGCACCTGCAACACAGCCCGCATCATCATCGCTTCGTCAGGAGTGTAAGCCCGATCACGTCCGCTCAGCACCCCTTGGGGAAGCGCGGGCTCCTTGTCTTGAAGGTACATGAGGTGGTTGCGCAGCCAGCCATATTCGACACCAAAGAGACCGGCGAGATCGCGGGTGGAGAAGGTCTTCCTCACCCTAGATCGCAGGGTCAACCTCCGTTGCTGCTGGAGGTCAACGGTCTTCATGACCTCAGACGCATGCTGTACGAAGTCAAGTAAGGACATGCTCGCTCCTCTTGATCCCCCAGGCGACCCTAGGTGTTTGCTATTTCTGCCCTGTTCATGCACGAACCTGCACAATCTGTCGAATTATTTCTGTAGAAATATGGCCGGAAGGCGGAGAGGCGTCTGCCGCCGAATGCATCCAGCAGACAGATGTTCTCCGAGGAGTGGCGCTAGTATTTCTGTAGAAATACTCATCCGACTGCTCGCGTTGTATGGGAGGCGACTTGCCTTCCGCAGACCCACGGCGGGATCCGAATTATTTCTCTAGAAATATTCAGGTGGCACTCAGGCGCCGCGTTGTCGTGTGAGGAAAGAGCCGCCTCAAGCACACGCTCATCTCCGCTCGGGTGATGAGCACATCTCGGCTTGTCGGAGATAACTTTCCAGCGACCTCCTAGCCGTCAGGTCATCAACAACGCCGACGCTACATGTCCGTAGCATTGTCTCGAACTGGGCGGGGCTCGACACCTTCTTCCAGTGAGCGTGCCATGACTTCCGGATGTGATCGGCGATCCGGCAGGCAACATGCCCAGCGTTCGTCGGATGGCGATGAAGAAGCATCAGAGCTCGCTCGCGGACCTCATCGAGACCATGGACCACACCGGAATCCTCCCAAGCGTCCGCCAAGATCGCAGCAAGATCATCAGTCGAATATGCTGGGGTGGACGCACTCCCGCGAGATGCGAGCCACTTCTCAGTTCGTCGAACCAGATCTGAGGGGACAGGTGCGTTGAAACCAGGATACTGCGCGCCGCGCGTCAGCAGTTTCCACTGCTCAAGAAGGTCACTGACTACTTTGCTGCGTGCGGGACATTCATGCGCAGCGAGATTAGGTGCCAGTGGTTGGGAGGAATCCTTTTGGTTCATTTTATTGCGTTCAGCAGGCTGAACACGGTGTTCAACCTCTTGAACGCGCTCGCCGCTGACTCTGGTAGGAGAAGGGACGGTGGCGCCGTTGTTGCTGGTCGCCGCTTTCGTCTTCATCATCTTCCGGAACTGAGCGTAGAAGGGCAGGGTGAAGACCAAGCAACTCTTATAGCCGAAGCGCGTCGTCTGTTCCGTTTGGATCAGTTCGTGTTGGCGAAGTTCGCGGATATAATTGGAGATCGACGCCTTGGACCGCCGAAGCTTCTCCCCGAGTAGGCGGTAGCTGATGGAGCAGGTTCCCGTGGCGGCGTGGGCTTGTTCGCAAAGGTGAGCAAGTGCGAGCCGCGCGCCATGCGACAGTGTCTCCGGAAGGCTCGCGAAAAAGTTGCGCGGGAGGGACGTAAACCCGCGTTCAGTCGATAAATCCATGGTCATTAGACACAGCTTTCCATTCTCGCACGCGCTTTTTGCTTGCGAGCTTTTCGGTCCACTGCTATGCAGAAACTGTCTTACGGTTGCTGTGCATAGCAGTAGCGGAATCAGAGAGCTCGCCAGTTGCACCTGGTGAGCTTTCTTATTTGTGCTGATCGCCTATGGTGCCTGCATCGTTCTCGTCTCCTGCTGCTCGACCGTCGTCTACCGCGACGTGTGCACAGTGATGCACGAACCTGCTGAATAAAGCAATGATACAAATCCTGCGAAATTGTTAAGTTGAGAGTTGGCCGGTAAGTCTCTAATAACAAATGATTTTAACAGCTTGTACCACTTCAGAAACTTTACACAAAATATGGTGCACCGACGCGCGAGATGTGCCTAACGCGTCAGAATCGGTTCTCGGAGACTCACGAGTCGGTGATCTGAGCTTCCGATTCTGCGAACCGACACCATGCGGGGGTAGAGCAGGGGGCTTGGAGCCTGGGCCAGGCTTCTGCGCGGCATTTCTGGACCGACCCTCAGAGGCTGAGCGTCAGCTTCAACGCCTCGAGAAGCAGCGGCCGGGTCTGCGGATCGAGGAGAAGTCGCCGAAGAAGATGGCACAGGACGAGCAGCAAGATGCGCTGATCGGGACGAATGCTCGGAAGGGCAGGGGGCATCGAGCGCTCGCCAATCAGCTTCCGATACTCCCGCACCCTAGGATCAATCCGATAGCAGAGGTAGATGCCGTCCGGTAGGGTCGCCGACCCGACTTTACCAGCGAGCGGTGCGGCAGAACAAGGCCACGAGGCTATCATCATCTCGGCCGTTCGGCGTCATCATCCCAACGGGCACCCGATAAAGAGGTGGGTCGCGCGGACGACCTCGAACCGCGCCAACAAGTTCGCGGCGGATAGAAGGGCAGGGTCGACGGCTTCGACCGGGCGAGCTTCCAGAAGAGCTAATGGTTGAGGCGCCAGGTGAGCCAGACGACTTGATGCCCTTACGGGTTCCTTCATTCTGCGGGAGCCTTCTGGGGCCATCAGGTTCCGATGGCTGGGGGAGCGCATCTACGACAGGTTTTGCGACAGGATTGGGGCCCGTGGGTACTCGAGTCGCCGTGGGAAGGCGGCTACTGCTTGAGCTTCAACGCTCTCGTCCGCCACGTGGTGCTCGACAGGAGATCGATCCTCTACTCGCTCCGGGACGCGCACGCGGGAACTCTGTATGGGCGGCCTTTTCTTCTGCCTGCGGCCAAGGATCGAGCAAAAACGCAAGAAAATGAAATTTGGGCTTGCGCTGAACAGCGCCATTGTGCATATAGGTCTCATTCCCCGCTAGCGTGGGGATAGCCCGACACTAGACCTCGTCTTTACGGGATCGAGTGAACGGCACCTCGTCAAACGCGAGGCCCTCCCCCGCAAACGCGGGGATAGTTGGGAAGGCGGAGCTGCTGGATCGGTAGCTCCGCCTTCTTGTATTCTAGGAAATGTATCCGCAGACCCCATAAAATGTTGCGAATCTAGGGGAGAACTTTGCTGGTCATTTTCTGAACCGCGTACAGTTGATCTTGCACGATGCTCCTTATTCGGTAAGGGGATGCTTCACCCGATCACGATACGGCAGAGTTGCAATAGCGCGAAAAACGTTTTACGTATCAGCAAAGAAGACTTTCGTGCGCAATGGATGACATCGACATCGACACGAAGCGCCGCCTCAGCGGCCCCGGGCTACGAACCGTTCTCAACATCGCCCGAGAGTGGCGCCTCACGACCGACGAGATGCGGCGCCTTGTCGGAGCTCCGGACTACGAGACCTATCAGGAATGGCGTTCGGCGGCCCTCGGCGGTAAAGAGCTGGTCCTCCGGGAGGCGGTTCTCTGGCGGCTGTCCTGCGTGCTTGCGGTATACCGCCACATCCGGGAGACGTTCTCTGTAGGCGAACAGGGGCAGCAGTGGCTTCACGGGGAGCACAAAGTCTTCAAGGGACGGCGCCCGATTGACCTACTTCTCGACGAGGACATCGAACAGATGCGCCGAGTGCACAAGTATGTGGAACTGGTCGCCTGGGCCCAGAGCCCCGATCTCGAGCCCGACGTGGAGGTAGAACTGGTGACTGCGCGAGATCGGTATTCTCATTGACAATGGACGACCTCTTTCAACGCCTAGACGCGGAGGACGGCCGGTTCCTATTCACTGCCGATGAGTTGACGGAGCTTGCGCTGGATCCTCATGACGCCCTTCTGTTGGACGACATGATCGACGACGTTCGCATCATCGAAGCGGTCGAGGGCATCTTCCTGTGGACCGGCACCACTGTCGAACAGCTCGAGTGGCCTTTCCGGATCGCGCAGAAGCTGCGGCCGGGAGAGACGCTCTACGAAAGCTTCGAAAGCGCGGCTAGCGGACATGGTTTTATCTCGCAGATCCCCATGATCTATACGCTCGGTACGACCGGCGAGAGCGGGTACCTGAAGACGAGATATGGGCACGTCGAGCTGACGCACGTTGAAAGGTCGCCGGAGGAGATCGAGCGAATGACGAGACCGGCGTATGGTCCAGTCAGGATCGCTCGGCCGGAGCTTGCTCTCGATGACCTGCGCCGGAAGGACCGGAATCTGCATCTTGTGAACATGGAAGACTATGAGGAGGTGGTGAATGAGTTGGTGCACGATCAAAGCGGTGGTAGCGGCAACTAGCGCGATTGTTGCTGTGGCTCCAGAGTCGGTTGCGGCGGAGACACGCACTATCGGCGGTATGATTTCGGACTGCCAGCGACCGAAAAGCTACTGCGAGGCGTTCGTCGAGGACGCGAAGCACGTGATGCAGGCGAACTGCCAGATCTCAGGTAGCAGCGATTTTGGTATTGGTTGGTTCCCGTCACCCAAGGCTGGACGCCTTGCCGTCGTTGACTGGGCCGCCGGAATGCCAGGCAAAGCCGCGCTCGTCGCTTGTGCAGGGCGGCCGATGGTAAGGCAGGGGCCACACCGGGGTTGTGCGGCGAGTGCCATCTCATGAGGGGAGCACCTCTTAAGACACGAGGAGGTCGGATCAAGATTACGGCACAGCAGATCAGAGACGGTCTGGTAGCTGTTCATGTCGAAGACAACTTTGGACGCTCGACGCTGACCGTCGACGGAGAGACGGGCGATTCGTCCGGAGATTTGGAATCATTGGTCAAAGCGATCCTCTGCGCGGTCGAGGAGGCCGAGCCGGACGTTCACTTCTCCACGGAAGGGCTCGGATCCGAGGGACCGCCTGCCGGTGAACATGTGCCGCAAGTCGATGACGCGTTGAGTGTGGTGACGGAGCCCGGGCGTGAGGATGCCCATGAGCAGAAGCATCGCCGGGCAAAGCCTGCGGCAACATCCAACATCCAGTTTAGATGCACGCAGCAAGCGCGGGATCGCTGGGACCAGTACCAGGTCCGTAACCCGCACATGAGCCGCGCGGGGATGATTGAGCATGCGCTACGTTTGATGGAGGCCGAGGAGAGGGGAGAGATAAAGCTACCCTGAGCTCCCGCAGCGTAGCGGCCAGCAGTTCTGCAGTTGCCTTGGCAAGGTCGTCGCCGGGAGGCTCGCTCTCGGCGCTCGCAGCATTGCCATCGCTCATCTTCTCCGCCGCAATCCATCGCGACCAAACCCACGCTGGCCGCCGCTGGGCGGACTGCCTAGCGCAGGCGGTGGTGATGAAGGCAATATCCCTTGCATGCCTGAAGAGAGTCGAGGTCGCATGATGGACATTATCGCTGAAAGATAACGTTGTTCTTTGGGAACTCGTGATCCTTGCTCAAGAAACGCAAGCCCTCTACTGCGCGGTGGCCTGACAGTTGCTTTCCTCACCGCCTACGCAGACCGCGATTCTCCGGGCTTCAATGAGACTATCAGCTCTGTAGCGTGGGGATAATTCGCTTGGTTTTCTTCTGAACCCGAACAGATTGTCCGGCTTCGCACTGGCTTTGCCAACGGTGCCTCACTATCCGCAATGCGGGAAGTTTAGCACCGGAGACAAATCGTCCAGCGCCCGCCGCTCAAGACTAGCTCAAGACTCGTCGCAGCCTTAACGGCACATAAGATATTGAAAAGATTCATTATTACCATGGCAATAAAACGCGGTGCCACGGCTTTCGGCCTAGGCGCGCTGTCAGAAGCCATCGCGTTGGAAGCGATTTTGACCGTCAGCATGGCGGGAGGGCAGGGTCGGGAAAGTCCGAGAGCTAATCATCCCGCTCCGAAAATTCTGTTCGTCAACTGTTAAATTATCAATCCCTCGCAGCACTGAGGAGGATCTATACTGGTAGAAGCTTAATCTGGAGCCGAACGAGGAGCGTCGGCTTGCTCGAGAGCGCGTGGGCAAGCTGACGGACCTGTTGCTGTCGTCGAGGTGAGGGCGTAGCTTAGTGAATTCGCGCTAGGAGTAGACGCCCTTCAAGTCTCTTGGTCCGCCGCCAGCGTTGAAGACGTCGATCAAGTTCGACCTGACGGCCTCGAGGACGCTTTTCGACTGTGCGGCCACCTCTTCCGAAAAGCCGAGGTGTGCGTGAGCTGGAAATCCCGGCAAGCCGTCGTCAGCGACGCATACGTCCTGGGGCGAGCTTCCTGCGAGAGCCCGAATTGCCTTGGTGGGCGCTGTCAGCGCGCCGCAGAAGCGCCTGGATGGGTTCCGCTGCACCTGTGGGTCCACTACGTTCGCCTTGGTGTCCGCTTCGCTCGAATAGGGCTTTCGTACGACCGAAAGCTCCGACTTCTTCAAGATGCTCTTGGAAAAAGCCTTGTTTTTTAGCTCGCCCGACGCAGCATCGAAGAGATCAGGGTGGATCAGACAATAGATGATTTCTTCCTCGTCCAGGACGAGGCCGGGAGAGTGTGCAGATTGCTGGTTCTTTTCGCACTCGCAGCCCGGCATCTACCCGTCAAAGCGTCTGAGATACTCGATAAGGTCGGTGGGGAGGTCCGGGTTGTTCAACTCCTCCGGCCCCTCTCCGGGCACGAAACGACCGGCGTGCTTTAAGGCGTACCCCAGGAGTCCGTCCCCATCGACACTAGCGGCAGCAGCCAGGTCGCCCTGCTTCCATTGAAAGGTGATCTCTTCCTCGCCCAGTGCGACAGCAGGCATCGGCACACCGTCGGGCAACTTCGTCAGGACTTTCATGGCGTCCATACGGATGTCGTCTGTGATGCCTTCGCCGCCCGTCCCTTGGAGCACGAGTTTGAAGAGCGCGCCTACGTTGCGGTTAGCTTTGGGCGCCGGACTCTGCTCGACATCCCCATCGTAGGCCCTTTTTGAACGCACCGAGCTCGCCCGAAGCGGAACCATCGTCATCCACCGGCACGACCGCCGCTCGCTACCGGGTTCAGCACCAATCGGCCGGACGCTCTTCACAGCGGCGTGCCCCATGAAGTCGTCGTTTACAGCAGAGATAACCATCTCAACTCCTCACCGGCCGTCGTTCCCCCAGCCGCTCACGCAGCTTATCGCTGATAGTGTTCTCAAACGCCTCATGTAGATCGGCATGGGCCGCATCCAACCACTTAAGCGCCTCGGCAGCATTTGTCACGGCACCGTTTTCAACGCTTCGGCGAACCCGCAGGTCCAGGATGACCGCCGGACGCCCCTCTCGCGTGCCTGGAGTGGCCTTTAGGACGAAGACGTCTTGAGGATCGCGAGCGAGTGGGAACCTGAGTTCAGCAAGCGGAACGTGCTCGCTCTCTGGATGCATGATCGCGGTCCGCAGGCGGTCCGACGGCTTCAGGTCAAGAGACAAGTGCTCCGTCATAAATTCTGCCACTCGATCTACACCGTGCTGCTCCGTGAACGCGTCGAGGTAGCGGAGTTCGATGAGACGAGGCATCGCGAATTCGGTGCCTAGCTGGAAAGCAGCATCCAAGGCACCAAGACCGGCTTCAAGCGTAACGCGGAAGTCAGCCCAGCCCTCGTATGGCGGCGTGATATTCGCAGTAAAGAGGCCGGGGCCGAGCTGGAAGAGGGGCCACGTGTTAGGGGCTCGGCGGTAGCGGAAGACGGGCTGGCCCGCCAGCATCTCTGACGGGAAGTCAGAAGGCGGCAGGCGCTCGATGTGTCCGAAACCCAACTTCGCGAGGTTGTCGGCGACCTTCCCGTGACTCCGCTCGAAATTAGGATCTAGTTCGGCACCAGGCATCGACGCAATGGGCACGAGCTGCCAGCGCAGCTCTGCGATCACCTCGACGAGAGGTGCGTGCTCGTAAAGGTAGTCCTCTTCCTTGGTCATATTGCCTTCCTGCCCGAGATCAGTAAGCGATGCCAGCATAATCGGCGCAAGTTTCCGAGCTTCCTATCGTCTGGGATGCAACGCTTCGTAAACGACTTGAGCCCGCTATTTTCGAAGGTGGTAAAGTGATGCCCGCATTTCCTGATCGAGGCAAGATGGCGCCGTGGCACCCGCCCAGCACGTTCCGGAAGCGCAAATTTCCGGCTTTGCGGCCGCTGCCGCGCAGGCGGGCAAGAAATAGGTTTTACAGCCACTTTCGCCTCACGATAACCAATCATGCGGGCGCACCTCAAGAACCACGCTCAGCGTCGAAACAAAGCCACCGGATTTTTAACGCATCTGGCGGATCAATGTTGACATGAGGGACAGTCGATCCGTCGGCTGAAAATGTGATTTTTACCCTTACTCCCGAAATTCATATTTTTCTTATGTCCGATAATCCTCCCTTATCGGACATAGTGTCAACACTGAGGGTGGTGGGCGAAAAATATGATAATCGGCGTTCTGCGACACCGAGCAAAGGTCCAGCTGGACGCTTCCCGGCAGCGCCGTCTTGGGCGCGGAGGGCGCGCCTCGGAGGCACTAGGGGCTGACCCGTGGTATTCGCGATGCGTGAAATTGCCGCTCAAAGCTTCGAAATGTTTAAAGACATTTAACGGCTGGCTCATTATTCAGACGAGGCCGAAATTTTTTTCCCTGTCGGCTATTGCCTTTCGGCAATAAAATGAGATTTAACACATCAACACCGGGCGCCGTTCGCCCGACCTGAAAATGATAGCCATAGGAGAAAACAACATGTCGCCCTACGCCGAGAAGATCGATCCCACCTACGCTCTCGTTGTCTATCAGGCCGCCGAAAAATACGGAGTAAAAATTATGAATCCTAGGTACTTCGAGCCTAGGGTATCCATCGGGCCAAGCTATTGGGGTCTCCGGATCGCGACCCTCCAAGACGGCCGATATCTAGCTGTTTCATATGATGAAGATCACTGGATTGCGGCTGTGGTCGATGACGAAGAGATGGGGAATCCCTTTGCGGACGAGGTTCAACCAGAGTACGACGGGAACGCAATGGAGAGGATTGCTAATCGTCTTAAGGTCGGCATGGACTGGCTGTATTGTTATCGGCATCCGGACGATGACGAGTACTGAAACGACGGGGCGGGTAACGGTAACCGGCCCCATGACGCCGCGATACTGTGGGTCAAAGAACGCTCCGGTGACGGCGGCATCCGGAACTTCGCGGATGGAATGCGGGCGTCAATTCGGCGGAACGCAGTAGGGACGAAGAGGGTCAGGCGACGGAGGAGGTGAGAAGGCACGTCTAAATGCCTTTAGGTCACGTTCCCGGAGGGCCACGGCGTCAGGCGAGAGCGTTAGCACGTGGGGCTCCCGAAGGCGCTCGCCCGGCGTCCCGTAGATCATGCACCGGTCTCGGGACTGTCCTTCACACCAGTCTTCCAGATCAAGCAGACGGTCGCCTAGTTCCTGGTCGTCTCCGTCGACAGACAGGTAGACGCGCAGGAGGCCGAACTTTTCCTTGACCTGACGCACGTTGATGGTGCCCGCGTGCCTTTGCTGGAGACAGATCAGCTCGGGCGCCAGAGCCTTCAGGATGGGCACCCATCCCGGTGCCGTTGCAAGATCCTCGGCACCCTTGATCCCGGCTTCTTTCAAGTCGGCTCGGAGGCGATGGATCGTCGGCCAGAAGGCGTCCTGAGCCGGAGCACCCCACGGCAACTGCTCGACCGGGACGGGCACGCTTTCCACTTCCGCCCAGCCGTCGGGTAGACGAGCCTCGATACTCCGTTGCAGATCAGAAGTCGCGGACGGCGAGAGACAGAGAGTCACAGACTGGCCGTCCGGGGATTCATAAACGGTGCGGCGCAGGAGACGGAAATCTGTCATGGCCGGACTCCTCAAAGTGCAAAGATGCAGTTCACAATGCGGTCCCGAGGCGCGGAGACTTGCGGCGGGTAGCCGAGCGACACGCTGCGGACCCTGGTGCGTCCGACATTCAGAGGCTGCGCATGGTGCTCATGTCCGTGCAGCCAGAGATTGATGTCATATTTTTCAAAAAGCGCTGTCAGGTCCGAGGCATACGCCGCCCGCACGTCACCGAGGGATGCTGGAAGCACGCCGGGATGCGGCGCATGATGCGTCACCACCACCGTTTTCATACTTTCCGAGGCAGGAGTGGCCAGCCGCTCCTCCAGCCAACGCCGATGTTGCAGATGCCTGGAGACGACATCGCTCGGCCGCAGCTTTCGGTAGCCATCCGAGGCCACGCGGATTGCATGGAAATCGTTACTCTTCTCGATGGCCGCGTGTTCGTTCCGGAGTCGTCCTGGAGGCAGTTGGAAGTCCGTCCATAGCGTCGTGCAGAAGACACGGCTCGCGCCCAGCGTGAACTCCGCTTCCTGAGCGTAGTGAACGTGGCAGTCCTGGGCCACGAGCCTGAGCTTGTCCTCGTCATCGATTGTCTGCCCGTAGAAATCGTGATTACCGGCAAGGGCATAGATCGAGACGCCGGGAATCTTGCCTTGGATGTAGTCGAACACGCGGGGCCAGCGCTTCCGCCCTTTGTTCGTCAGATCACCCGCGAGGATGACAGCCTCCACACCCTCCAAGACGTCCATGCAATCCTCAAGCGGGTCGCGGCCGACTGCCGACCAGAAATCATAGTGTAGATCGGAGACAATGAGCGCCTTCAAAGCTCCTCCATTCGAACTGGATTTTACTTTGTTCATCGATCCATATTACCCGATCTTCTCCTTAACCGGCTTAAGGATTCTCATGATCTCTTCGCGTGTCACCTCGTCAGGCGCATCTTCGCACCGGTTGACCAGTTCCCGCGCCTTCGCAATCCTTTTTACATGCAGTGGGACACCGCCCGATACTTCGGCGCAGTGGTTCGCCGTGCGAGCGGCCGTCATTTCCGGGTAGGGGTAAGCGCGACTGGGCGCGCGTACGCTCTTCACGGCCTCCGTCCGCTCTGCGGCATCGAACCGGCCTGCCTTGTCGAACTCACCAGGTGGATTGCTGAGCCGATTCTTCCTGGCGTAAAACATCATCCCGCCGTCAATGTCAGCATCGGAATATCCGTTGCCCCGGGCGATCTGCTTCACCGTTTCGGAAAATGCATCATTCTCTTTTTTATCACTCATCGGAGGTGTCCTTCTCCCAACGGTGGATAGGATACTCATACATGGTTTACAGAATGTTACGAACGAGCATCTTCTCGAAGATTTCGATTGTTGTCGTATCTCCTCTGTTCGGTCTTCGTGCCCAAGATGAACCCCCGGCTGGTGTCTAGACCGGGAGTAAACCTGGAGCCGTCGGTTGCTCATCGTCGATCTGGTCGGCCGACGGCTTGATTCCGCCAGAGCGAGGGACAAAAGTCTCTCGCCCCTCCAGCCAGTTCAGGGCTCCAGTGATCGGGATCATCTTGTTGTCGTCGCGCTTCAGGTTGACTGTGTCTCCCGAAATCATCGCGCGCATCCGGCTTGGAGAGACGCCACCGAGCAGAGCGAGGCGTTCCGGCCGCACGGGCTCGTTGTGGTCGAGGGCAAAGCGACCTCGCGCCATGCCATAGATTCTGTCGAAGTCGTTTTCCGGCTCCCCGAGCCACGCGTCGAGATCAACGGCTTTCAGGAAGCGTGCGATGACCGATATGAGTTTGTGAATGCGCTCTTGGCTTACTTGGAATGAGTCAGCCGCCGTGGCATCCAGATCGACGCAATACACGGCATTGGCGGTGAACTTGTGGAGAGCAGGGCGGGGGACATCATTGCGCTCTATCGCGTGATTGGCACGCTCGTGCCTGAAGCTACGACGGCCTCCTGCGAACGGCGAGAGTCGCAGTCATTAGCCTCGGAGGTATCAGTGCCGCATGGGCCCGGCGGAGCAGGGGAGGGGCCATGACCTGGCGGTTGCCAAGACGGCCTCGGTCGATAACGTAGATTTAGAGGTGGGCGGAAGACCTCCTCGGCGCCCGTATTGGGCCTTGGATGACCCTCTGATCTGTGCGGACGGAGCACCCGCAAATGTGCGCGATCCGTGTCCAGGAGACGCCCTCCGCACGTCACTGGACAATGGCCTCGCGCTGATCGGCATTGAGGTTCCGTTTCCGACCGAAATGGGTGCCGCGCCGACGAGCCCCTTCAAATCCGGACATCACTCTCTCGCGGATGGTCTCGCGCTCGAGCTCCGCGAAGACACTGGCGATGTGGATCATTGCCTTCCCCATGCGCGTCGAGCTGTCGAGCCCCTCCTTGATCGAGAACAGCGTGATCTCCTTCTCGAGGAAGTGCTCGATGATCCGCATGACGTCCGTGGCGGAGCGGCCGAGGCGATCCAAGCGCCAGACGATGACGGTGTCGCCTGGCTGGACCGTAGCCAGCAGCCGGTCCCGGCCCGGCCGCTCTGTCGTGGCGCCGGATATGGTGTCCGAGAAGGTTGCGTCCTGCTGGCACCCGGCCTCGAGCAGTGCATGGATCTGGAGGTCGAGGTTATGGTCGGCGGTGCTGACCCGCGCGTATCCGATTTTCGCCATTCTGCCCCTCAATATGCCTTCGCATTATGACATAGGGGTTTCGACGTTTTTATAGCGTTAAGAGCAAGGGCCTGCCGGGGTGCGTCATTTTCTACACCTTTTGGCGCTGATCCGGGCGACCGCTATCGAGACTGCCCCGGTGCCGCTGATCTGCTAACGGTTGAGTCGCGAAGACGAGCAGAATAAGATCCTTCGGAAAGGCGGAATGAGCGGCGAGAGAGTGCAGCGAGTATCCGGTGCGACCTGAGGGCGTCGGAAAGCGCCTTTGCTCTGGCAACCCAACGCATCCTCTCCCTTGCTTGGGCAGTCGCCATGTTGGGAGGTATCGCATGAAATGGCTGTGGCTTTCGGCAGCAGCTTTGGTCATAGGAAGTTGTTCAGTCGCATCCACCGGACATGCGGAGAGCTGGTTCGGCGATGTTGGGAGTTTGTTCCGTGACGGCGGAGAGAAAGCGAAGCCTGCCAAGGAGCCTGCCGACCCAAAGGAGCTTCTGGGAATAACTGCAACTTTCGGGCACATAGAATGCTCAAGTGAATATCCCATATTGGTCAGTATAAAGAATAGGTCCGACGTTAATTTTACCAATATCAGGTTTCTCGCCTACGCACACGATGATTCGTTTAGTCGAGCGGAGTGTGCCGAGTCGCACGATCTCAAGGACCGGGTTGTAAAGGCGGGCGAAACCTACCGCACATGCCTATCGACACTTGAAACACGCGGCGTGAAATTTCAAGGCGAGCGGGTCTCGAATGAGGCTTTGGCGGATGCGTTTGAACTATCGGTTACCCAATACGCCAACAAGTATGGGATGGATGCGGAGCTAGAACTGCGGCCTGAGTTGCGGAGAATGGAACGTGAGCACTGGGAAGAAGCGCGTTCTGTTGACCCGCGACAGCCACTTGGCTGCTGGGCGGCGCCGGAGAACATTCCTTGGTACGGGAAGGTAATAAACCTAGAAGTCTTTTCGGGGTTCTAATTTTATAGTGAACGAGGATCGTCCGGTGACCGACGGCTTGAGCCGTAGAGCAGCCGCAGGTGACGGCTTCGCGTTCAGGAGGAGGTCCTCAGCGTGGCTGAGCCAGGGCAGGGCGGCAAGGGCCATGTCAGAGGCGCTTACCAGCACTTGTCTGTGATTGCGCCCTGATACCACGTAACTACGCCTGATAGGCAGGCTTGATCGGGTGTGAGATAACCCATTTCGTGGGGCTCCCAGTTCTGCATGGCAGCTAAGAATGCTTCGGGATTGGCTCCCATCAACTGCACGTAATCCCAAACGACCCCGTAGACGGGATGCTCCAAGGGTACTCCGACGCCATCGATTGAAACCTGGTGAAAGCCCAAGCGGGGGTACGGTCGCATAATGGAGCGCCTCACGCCGCCCAAGAAGAATATCGGGCAGGCGCTTACGCATTCCCCAGAAAGCTGGGTGGAAAGCCCCATCTGTCTCACTAGAAGACCTGCTCTTATGGCTTCTTTTACGCTTCCGCCGCCGCTTCCTATACCGACGGTGCGAACCTCAGGATGTTTTGCAAGCGCATCCCGAAGCCGATCTGAGAAGCCTGAGACTACGTCGCCGTAGATCCAAAGGTATGTTCCATCAGCCCTGTAAAAGACCTCGGGGGGAACATCCACCCACAGACCAGTGGGTATCCCTCTTTGACCGACGCATTCCGAATTCCAACGTTTGGCGCGCTCATGCTGAGAAACGCCTGCGAACCATTCGGCTGCATGGGTCCAATTCCTCAGTGAGGCGTAATTGTTAGCTAGGATCTGTGGCTCGCTGTCGAGCGGCGGCTGCGGTGGTTCTAGGTGGGCAATCTGCTCGGTGAACCCCATTCGCCTTCCGAGGATAGCACATTGGTGCATCTTCGCATCCATGACGCCGTGGAGCGTGCCGAGGAAATACGTTATGGGCTGGCCCGATGCAACCTCCGCCGCCGTCTTGTAGCGATCTGAGGTGGTCCCCAAAAACCGGACGCTCGGCTAAGCTTGCCGCCAACGATGACAAGGACGAACAGCGTGGCTGGCAAACGGAAGAACTACGGTGCCGAGTTCAAGGCGAAGGTGGCGCTCGAGGCCATCCGAGGTGAGATGACGGTCGCCGAACTGGTGGCGAAACACGGCGTGCACCAGACCCTGATCAACTCTTGGAAGCGGCAGGCGCTCGAGGGCATGTCGGGGATTTTCTCGGGGAAGGCCG
>NZ_FOXA01000026.1:11004-38685 GCF_900115595.1 Tranquillimonas alkanivorans | reverse complement strand
CCCCGAAGGCGGTCTCACAGGCCGAGGCTGCATGATGGCCACTGTCACTCACGTCTGTACCATCGAGCACGTCGCAAAGATGCTCGGCGAAGATTGCGAAATGCTGGAAGCCATCGTCGAGAACGACGACAACCTCAGCTATGGCGCCATCATCAGCGTCCACACCGGAAGCGAAGAAGGCATCACCGCCCTGACCGACGATGGCATCGACGAACTGAAAGACATGCTCAACGACGCACGTCGCTCACCGGATGCATGGCAAGCATTCCTCGAGGACTTCGTCGCCGATCATGACATCATCGCCCGCGTCAAGGAAAACGGGCCGCGGTAGAAACCGAGCGGTTACGATCGAGCAGGCGAGGGTGATGGTGGTGCGTGACATGGGAGGACCCTTTGTGAACCGAGAGAAATTGCTGCCTGGCGGAGCGGGCTGTCTGCCGCGGCGCGTCCGAAGGAGGCGCGGCGGGCAGCCCGGGCCGTCTGGTCAGTCGGCGTCCTGCGTCCCGATGTCTGCGCTTAGATGACCGAAGATCGCGAGGCGCTTGTGCGCCGAGAGCGTGTCCACGTGAGCCTGGACCGCAGCGACGATCGCGGCGTCCCGGAGCTGTGCTTCCGTCGGCTCCGGCGGCGTGTATTCGCGCCCCGAATGCTTATAGAAGGCTTCAACGAAGCCAGCTGACTGCGCAGCTTGGTGCGGGTCGTAGGCAGCCCTGATCTCGGCGCCCAGGAGGCGCATTGAGACCGTCGTCTGGAAGTTCTCGGGGGCCCACGGTCTCTTCAGGTCAGGGTGACCGCGGGGAACGATCGCGAAGTCGGTGAGGATTCCCGCGTCGGCGAGGCGGTAGATGTCTTCTTCGCTCAGTGTGTCGATGCCCATGTGATCCCCTTCGGATGTCCTGCGGCGGCTCACCCCACCCCGCACGAAGGAGGGGGTGGGGTGTGACCGGCGCTGTGCTGAGAAGGTGTGCATGCCGTGCTGCAACGAAAAACGCCCCGCCGAAGCGGGGCGTCTCGAGCCATCTGGAGGAGAGCAGGGCTCAGTCGGTGTATTCGCCGGCGTTGCGCGACATGCCTTCCCACTGGGGCGTGATACGGCCGGAGGTCGCCCGGGCACCCTTGCCGCGAATGTCATCATAGGTCATCGAGCGCAGCTCAGCGGTGCCACCGCCGTATTTGGTCGCCCTCCAGATCGCGTAATCATCATTGACGCGCTGCGTAAGGGTCGGGCAGACCTGATCGCCGACCGCATCGAACGTGCAGATCTCATCAAACCAATCCCAATGAGTACGTCTGGGTGACATTTCTGCAGCCATGAATCTGGTATAAAGATAGAAGGGGGCCAGATACTGGTACATTGACAACGCCGGATCCGGTGATGGGGCGACCAGATCCGCAGTCGGATACCTGGGAGGTTCCGAAAGATTTGTCTGCGTATCTATGTAGTAGTCAAATACGCGCTTCTGCGCGGCGCTCGGAGAAGGGATCGACCTGTATCCCTCCAGGCGCGTGAAAGCGAGATCGACGAGTTCTTCGCGACTATCCCAGCTGATGGTTAGGTCTTCGAAAGTTCTCTGGCCGCTATACCAGTACCAGTCTTGAGAGAACCGGCTTGTTGGTCGATTTCCGCCCGCATATGCATCGATAGCTGAAGAACCGTTGAAGCGGTATGCGTACTCCTCATTCAGGTAGGGCGTTTTTTCCTTGGAGAATTCATCTATAGTCTCGTCCCATCCACGCGCGCCGAAATTGTCGTATGTCCTTGGACGGAACTTGTACGCCGTAGACCTCGTCGGATCGTCCCAGGCGCTTTCAACCGGGCACCAGTCCCCGTACTCGTACACCATCACGCCATAGCCATGCGAGAAGCGGACACCGTGAGGGAAGTCCAAGCTGCAATCACAGTATGGCGCTCCGTTAGGATCGGGCCGGTAATTATCCGGATCGCAGGTATAATACGCCGCCGCCGATTGAGTTGGCGCAAGGGTAGTTACCACAGCGCAAACAGCAGCAATCCTAAGTAGTGCGGTTTTCATGTCTTCCTCCAGAAGCAGGTCTTGATCAGGAAATATGGTCCCCGATGCAGCGCCCCAACTTGTGCGCAAAGGCGAGAGAGCAAGTGCCTTTCGAAGCCGTGCCCTCCCGTCACAGCACCCGGGAAAATGCCCATGGCCCCGCGCGGTGGGGGACGATGTGCATGTTGTGAGGCGAACGAAAAAACGCCCCGCCAAAGCGGGGCGCTCGAGAGCCCTCTGGAGGAGGGAAGGGCTCAGTCGCTGTGTTCGCCAAGGTTGCGCGTCATGCCGCCCCACTGCGGCGTGATGCGGCCGGAGGTCATTTGGGCGCCCTGGCCGCGCAGGGCATCGTAGGTCATCGAGCGCAGCTCGCCGATGCCAGTGACGTTCTTGGTTGAACGCCAGATCGCGTAGTCGTCGTTGATCCGCTGCGTGAGCGTCGGACAGACCTGATCACCGGCCGCATCGTAGGTGCACATCTCGTCGTCCCAGTCAATGCTTAGCATGTCGTACCTCATTGCCCGGATATACACGCCGAGTGGGAACAGGTACTGCTCCATCGTCTTCTCCGGGTCGGGCGAGGGGGCGGCCTTCTCCGCACTCGACAGGTTACTCGCAGTCGATAGGTCTCCCCAATCAGGAGCGGTGTAGTACTCATAAACCCGAACCTGTTCGGCACTCGGCGACGAAATAGACCGGTAGCCATCGAGTCGACTGAATGCCAGATTTACGAGTTCTTCTCTGGTATCCCAGGTGACACCCGACCCCCCGCCGTTCTCTAAATTGCCGCCTCTGTGCCACTGCCAATTCGGCGAGAAGCGGGAGGTCATGCTGTCGCTGTAGCTGTCAGCATCAACCGCCCGTTGCCCGTTGAACTGCATACTGTACCCATCATTGTTTGCATACGGCGTCCGATACTGTGAGAAGGCGTCGATCGACTCGTCCCACGACCCGTCTCCGTAACCCGAGTAAGCGAGCGGACGATACGCGTAGTTGGATGAGCCAAACACGTCGCCGGGTTCGAAACCCTCAACCGGGCACCAGTCGGATCTATCGAAGATGATCGTATCCATCCCCTTGTGCTGGAAACGAATTCCCGAAGGAAATGTGTCGCATGGGCACTTGTAGCTGGACGACGGGTCCGGTGCGCGGTTGAGCGCGCAACTATAGACTGCGATATGATCGGAAATCGCTGCAGCGGGTGCCAGCGAAATTACAGCCGTTGCAAGGGCCGCAATCCTCAGAAATGTGATTTTCATCTGTCCTCCAGGAAAGGAACAAGGCTTGCCCAGTAAATATGGCCCCTGACGCTGCGTCCCAACCTGATCACAAAGGCAAGAGGGCGCGCTTCTTTCGAAGCCGCCCTCTCATTGAGAACCCGGGATGGCGTTCGATCAGGCCTTCTTCTTGATCTTCCGCGTCGCCAGGTGCGCCGAGGCCGGAATAGTCGAGGCCTTGCGTTCGTAGGATGCCCGCTTCTGCCAGACGATCTCGTGGGTCTCCGAGAAGACCGCGCCGCGCTGGCCGGCGAGCGCGGCGCGCAGCGTCTCATTGATCTCCTTGATCTCCTTCTCGGCCGCCTTGCGTTCGGCCTTGAGCTCCTCGAGTCGGAGAACCAAGGCCTGCTTCTCCTCATCCTCGCGGAAGTCCGCCATGGGCGCCTCGTCGTCGGTGCGGGCATTCAGGACCGAGAAGAGAGCCATGTCGCGCCCTTGGAGGTCCGGCTGCACATCATGCGCTACGCAGTCGAAGAAGGCGTCGACAGTCTGCTCCAGCTCCGCGATTGTCTCCTCGAGCTCATCGCGCTCCAGGACAAACTCCTGCACGCGCAGACCGGTCATAGCGAGGACATGCACGCGTTCGGCGGCGCGAACCGAGGCGGTGTGAGCCGCCATCAGGAAGGCGCTGTCGGACACCTGGGCGCAGCCGTCGAGATCACGCCACTGGTCGAGCTGAAAGGAATTCACCGGCAGGCAGAGAACCGGCTCCCAGAGGCGACCGTCCTGGGAAATCTCCGCATCGGGCCGCGACCACATCGTGTCACGGCTCGGGTGGAGCAGCGGGTCGGCGCGGCGCACCTGTGCGCCCTGGGCAGCAGCATAGTCCTCGATCGGGATCATCTTCATCCGCGACCACAGCGAGGCGGGGCGGGGCAGGGGCGTGTGGCGTCCGGTACGGACCGCCCAGAGGTTGTAGGGGGTGGCAAAGGAGGAGACCGTCTCGCCAGCTTCGTTTTCCGCCAGATCGCGGTCGTCCTCGTCGTCGGGAGTGGCGGTCGCAGAGAAAAGACCCGGCACTTCCATGTGGCTCAAGGACGTGTCCCGCAGATCTTCGAAAGAAGCGTCGGTCACACGGGGTGCGGAAATGGTCGAGATGCGCGACATGAAAACAGTCCTCTCCGTTCGGAATTGTCTCGTTCGTACAGAGAAGATTGACCCGGCGGCCTCGGATCGAAGGCGAATTTACTGCTCTTCGATGATGTCGGAGATATTATCCTCATCGTAGTGGTCCGCGGGCACATACCCGGGCAGAAACGCCGTCTTCATCGGAACGACGCAATCCTGCGCTTCGCAGCCCTCGGGTCGGAAATGCACTTCGCCATTCTCGTCGACGAGGAAGGACATGCTGGCCGCGGGAAGGCGATTGCCCTCACGCCGGGGCGCAATGCGAGGCAGGAGAATATCTCTGAATTCGGTCTGGGTGATTTCCCTCATGCCGGTCGACGGAGGAGATATCACCCCGTCTTGAACTGCGGTGCGGATCGCGGTCGCCCAGTACTTGAGCTCGGCGGTCTGCGCGTCGGCCTGCACCGCGCGCGTCTCGCTGCGCGACACGACAGCATCCTGGTGCATGGGAAGGGCGAGGATGGCAAAGGACGCAAGCGCGAGCGCCGAGAACAGATAACTGTACATGCCACCCTCCTGGTGTTGATCGCCTCGAAGGCGTTCCGGAGCCGGGTTGCCCGGCTCCGTCAGGGCTCACCGCACGTAGTAGGTGAGGGTGTTGGTGCCGGTATCGAGGCACTGCGTAGCAGCGGTGCCGGGATCGACGGACGGCGTGGTCAGCGGGGTCTCCGCGTTGATCTGGAACGCGTAGATGAAGGTCGGCGTCAGCGTCGCGGCGGCCGCCAGGTTGGCGCAGGCCTCGTAATCCACGCCGTTGACCTCGATCTCGAAGTCGCGCGAATTGCCCGTAACAATGATGTCGCCGCCCCAGTCGTTGCGGATCTCGGTGTCCGACTGGACCAGGTCCGCAGGCACCTTGCCGGTGCGGATGGCGATCTCGGTCGTCAGCGAGGTGAAGTTCGACTGGCCGCGATACAGTTCTTTGATCCCGGTCCCCATGGTGGCCACGGCCTGGTTGGTGGCGGAGACACGCTGGGAGCCGCTAATCTGGTTGAAGGTGAAGAAGGCGCCGATGGCGACCATCGCGATGATCGAAAACACGAAGATCAGTTCAAGAAGGGTCATGCCCTTGAGGGACGTCTTGTCGCCCCGAAGTGCCGTGGAAGTCGTATTCATAAGTCCGTCCTCTCAGGGGATTGGAAGCAAGCCTTACTGGCAATAAGGAAATACGCGCGTGAGCCCGGATCGAAAAAAAAACGCTCCGGGCCCCGCCCTTTACCTCACCGGTTGGAAACCCGCGGGGTGAATATCGCGCCCGCATTCGGGTCCGGGTTCTCCGGCCCCTCGACCTGACCGCCGGCTTCGACATCGAAGTAGCAATAGGTCTGTGCGATGCCGCGAACCTGGAAGCTCTTCTCCGGGTCGTACTGATCCATGGCATCTTCGGAGGAAACATCGATGGCGTAGACCCGCCAGCCGCCCGGCTGCTCGTCGGCATACATCTCGATCGCCATGTCTCCCGATTTCTGCTGCGTGAAAATGGAAGCGGCCTGGATCAGGATGCGCGGCTTGAGGCGGCCGTCATCCGCACCGTCGAAGCGCGTCGCCTTGCAGTCGGGGTAGGGCACGACAGCCTGGGCGGTGCCGGAGCCCACGTCATAGGCACTTTCGAAGGCATAGGCGCCCATGAAGCGCCAGCGCGGCATGATGCCACCCAGCGAGCCACCGGCTTCGGCGACCTCGATATCCTGGGCTACGATGCGCCCGACACGCAGCGTCCCGTCGCCGGTGTTGTAGACGGGACCGCCGGCTCCACCGACCCGGTAGTTGCCCTCGGCGCCCACGACCACGGAGTTGCCTGCATCAAGACGCAGGAAGTCGGCGTCGGTGTCGATCTCGGCAGGCATGGCATTCGTGCCCTGCAAGCGCAGTTTGTTATTCGCGTTGCGGAAGGACATCGTGCCGTCGTTCGCGACCTGGATGTCCGCCAGGATGTCGCCGGCGGATCGGAAGCCATAAACACCGGTGCCGGCGTCGAAGTCGAGGTCGCCAGTATCGGAGGACAGGCGGGACTTCCCGGCGAGCGGGCCGGTGCCTTCCGCGATCTCGAGACCTTCCTGCGTCTCGACGCGGGCTTTCTGGCCCTGGATGACGACTTCCTCGTCGGCGCTCAAGCGCAGGCGTCCGCTGTTTTGCTGGATCACCAGCTCGTCGGTGTCGTCGGCTGCATTGCTGTCGCCGGTGCCGACGATGCGGCGCGCGCCCGTCAGGTCGTTGTTGTTGATCTGGATGTCGGCGTCGCCGGGGCTGAGCACGAGGTCGGTCCGCATCGTGTTGAGCTCCGGATCGCCGTAGTCGAGACGGAAGAGCTGGTCGCCATAGACGGAGCTGTCGCCGCGGACGAAGAACGCCGCCGTGGCGTAGTCCTGAATGTTGGAGATCCGCGAATAGAGCCCGGGCGCGATGGTCCAGCCGCCGAAATTGCCGCAGATCGTACCCTCGGGCAGGATCGTGCCCGCATTGTCGCTGCACAGGACATCGCCGGTGGTGACGTAACCACCTTGCCGGCCCACGGCGCCCGCCGCGGCGATCCGCATGCTCGGATCGGCATCCACCGGAGAGTCGATGCCCTTCTTCGTCAGGACCAGCACGTGAAGGCTGTCGACCGGGGTCGCGCCGGCGCCCGTCGTCCGGGTGTACTGAACGCGCCGCGTCACGACCTCGTAGGACATGCCGAGGGCATCGTCGGATGGCAGGTAGCCCAGCGGGTTCGCGATCGTCTCGCCGGCGAAGCTGAGGAAATCGGATCTCGAGGGATCCTGAATCGTGTAGCTGCAATTGCCAGGGCTGTCGCAATTGGCAGAGCTGTTGGCCAGCATCGCATCGAAGTGTTGATCGACGAATTGTGAGGCCGCCTGGGAGACCGTCAAAAGAGCCATCCCGCTGGCTCTGGAGACCTGCCTCTCTGAGTATTCCGTTATCGATACCTGGGTGCCGGCCATGATTACCGCTGCCAAGGCAAGTGCGAGCGTGGTCTCGAGAAGAGAGATACCCCGAACCTTCTTCGCTTCTTGCGCAGACCTCGGTGCGATCTGTCGGATGGGAAACTGCATGTTGTATCACTCCGGCGCGGGGCAGGGTTTTCTCTTCAATGGAAATATGCGCCTGCCCTGACCTTCGGTAATTTCCCCGACCCATGGCGGAGCCAGGGCCGAGGAAGGCGGCACGGATCAGAATTGTCCGCTGGAAGCAGCCTGCTCGATCAGGCCCTGCAGCTGGAAGAGTGTCGCAGCGATCGTGGCAACGGTGGCGAATACCCCGAAGAGCAAGGCATTCTGAATCAACGCCATGTTTCGCCTGGTGTTCGCCACCGTCTCCTCGATGTAGCTCTTGGTCAGCCTATCGATGTTGGCCCCGAAGTTCTTGTGTTCAGAGTACACCGTGAGAAGGCTGGCGATCTTGTTGGACGGAAACGCGTGGCCAGTGTCGAGCATGGCGTCACCCAGTGATCGGCCGGCGTTCATTTTCCGAATGAGGGCGTCGGTCCGTTCGCGCATGTAAGGCGTCGCATTGGCGGAAATCCGGCGCAGAGCGTTTTCCACGGAAATCCCGGACGAGACATAACCGGAGACGCTGAGAAGGAAACTCGCGCCCTGGATCGACTTGTAGATGTTGTAGGGCGGGAGCTTTTCCACCGCGCGCCGCGCAGAACCGCGAAACCGGCTCATGGTCAGGAACACGGCAGCCAGGAACGCCGCGATGATCCCGAGGCCAAGAAAGAGGTAGCTCTCGACGAAGCCCGAAACAGTGTACATCGTCGCCGGAAGACCGGTCCAGAGACTGGGATCCATGACCGCCGCGAAGGTCGGCACCATCTCGGTCGAGAAGCCGTAGAGGACGGCAAGCAGGACCAGCACGAGGACGGCAGGGTAGGTGAGGGAGCCCAGGATGGCACCCCGGATATCGGCGTTGGCCTTGGTGGCATCGAGAGCATCGCTGAGCGCGTTCACGAGGTTGTTCTTTTCTTCGCCGGCAGCGATGATCAGCTCTTCGGCCTTGGTCACCCAGCCGCGCATCGCCACGGAAAGCGGACGCCCTTCCGCGACGCCTGCTCGCCACTCCCGCAGCATCAGGGCCAGCGGTTCCCGCGGCTTGCGGCCGTTCTGGGTATAGACCCGCCCGATCTCCTCGAGAGCCTCGGTAACACCGACACCCTGCTCGGTGAGCTGGGAGATCAGCATCAGGATCTCGCGCTTCTGCCCTGGGAAGGAAAGCTTGGCGAGAAACCATTCCAGTTTGTTCATGCGGCTCATTGCGGGCTACTCCTTCCTTAGTCGCGCGCCTGCGGCTTGGGCCCGATCCAGCGCTCCAAGGCAGCCTTGTGTGCAGGCGTCGGGCGCATCAGCGCGACCGTGTTTTCGAGGATCACCGGGCTCACTTCGCCGCTGAGAACGCGCCTCCAGCCGTTCCCGAGAAGGTCGAGACCGCCAAGTTCGCTGAACCAGTAGTCGCGCGCCTGTGCCTTCTGGCCGTTGCGGAGCAGTTCCATGAACTGGTCATCTGGAATGATCGTCTCGGCAACCAGGCTGCGGCCCGAATAGCCGTCCTGACAGTGCGCGCAGCCGGGACCGGCGACGTAGATGTCGTCGCGCGACCAGCCTTCGGGCGATGCCTCCAGCATCGCGTCGATGCGCTCGAGCATCAGGTCGTCGATTTCGGTGGATGTGCCGATCGCGTCTTCCAGTTTGACCCGGCAGTTCGGACAGGTCTTCCGGACCAGGCGCTGCCCGACGAGACCCGAGAAGATCGTCGCGTCGTAGGCGAGATGCGGCTTGAGGCCCATCTCGACGAGACGCGTCAGAACATCCATCGCCGAGTTCGCATGCAACGATGCCGCAGTGGGCGCGCCGGCGAGCGCCTGTTCCACAGCAAGCTCGACCGTCGCAAGGTCGCGGATCTCGCCCACCATGAGCCAGTCAGGGTCAGAGCGCAGGGCGGCCTTCATCGCCTCCGAGAAGGCCTCTTCACGATCGTCGTGCCCTTGCGCAACAACCGGCATCTGGCGGGCCGCACCGTCCGCGATTTCGTATTCAACCGGATCCTCGACGGTCATCAGGTTGATCTGCGCCTCGCCGCTTTTGCCGCGACGGCGGTCGTAGACGTGCTGCAGGGCGGCAGTCAGGGAGGTGGACTTGCCCGAGCCGGTCTTGCCCGAGAAGATGGAGATGCCCGTCGGCCGGGCGAACATCGTCTGGATCTGCTGAATCTCTTTCTGAGTGTATCCCAGACCCTCGAGGCTTTGGGTCTCCGCATCGGCGTAATGCACCCGCGCCACCATGTGGCGGCCGTTGCTGATCGGGTTGAACTGCAGGCGCAGGCCCTGGACGCCCGGAGGCAGGGAGGTACGCGCTGACGACAGTCGCCCGAACTGGTACGAGCCCGGCTGGTAGTTGGCGTGCGACTGCTCGGTAAGCATCGAGAAGATGGCCGCGACCATGCTCTCGCCGACGGTCTTCGCGAGGGTCTTCACCGGACGCAGAACGCCATCCTGGCGGAATTCGACCGTGGCCTTATCGACGCGCACCGTGATGTGGATGTCCGAAGCGCGGGCCGCGGCGGCGTCCCGGATCGTCTCGATGAATTGGGTCTGGTAGAGGGACTCGCCCGTCCGCTTGGTGTAGGTGCTTTCGAGGGGTTGTCCGGCCTCGCGGTACAGGGCATCGATCGTCGCCGCATCGACGGCGCGCTTGATGCCCGCCGCACCGGCAACGGCTTCGATGGTCTTGATCGAACTCCGGAGTCGTGCCTCGTTACTCGCTTCGCGCGAGTAGTAGATTTGTCCGTCGGACGAAGCGATGAGATCGGGCCGCAGGATGGCGTCGATCTCCGCGACGCCACCCGTGGAGGTGATGACCCGGCCGGACAAATGGATTTCGTCTCCCGTCGACGGCTCCCGGACGACAACCGGAGGCATGTCCGGAGTGGTCGCCGCTTCGTCGGCCTCCGGGGGATGCTTCAGGAGGCGCTGCAGAAACGGCAGCTGCGTTGTGATCGTCTGGAGATCCATGATCAGGTCCTTTTCGACAGGGTGAGAGGGGCGCAGGGGCGCCTCACTCGGCAAAGGTTCCAAGCGGAATGGCCCCGCCAGGGCGGAACGACTGCCCCGAGGTGCCGGCTTGGGCCGCCTCGACGCGCGGTCCGACGGGCACTACGCTGATCGCGCCAGTCGGCGCCCACTTGAGGCGAACCCCGTTCGGCCGGACCTCGCGTACGAGAAGGCCGGAGGCCAGCATGTCACCCTGACGCATCACGACCCTGCGGCCGTCGAGGTAGTCGCCGTAGGCAACGAGCTGGCCGGCGGAGCCGACGATCTCGGCCACGCGCGGAAGTTCCGGCATGGGAGCGATCGTCGCCTCGTAGGCAGGCGCCTCCTCCTTGGATGCGTCGTTGCCTACTTCGCTGCTGGAGTCTTCAGCCTTCTCAGTCTGCGGCTGCATTGCCGGAACCTGGTTACCGAAGGGGTCGTTCTGCTGCTTCTCGGCCTCGACCTCACCGCGCAGCGATCGCAGTTCGGCTGCAGTCGACTCGAGCAGGAGCATGGCATCGATTTGCTGGCGCAGGGCCTTGAGGCGAAGTCCACCAACTTCGTTGCTCTGCACCAGGAACGCTTTCTCGCGGCTCAGCGCGTCGATGCGGTCCAGGCTGATTTCTTCGAGGCCGCCAACTTCCTTGAGCCCCGCCTGCAGGTCGCGGATCATGTCGTTGGTCCGTGCCGACAGCGCGTCGATCTCGGATTTGGTCTCGGGCTGCGGCTTGGCAGTGGATGCACCGGTTTCGCCGGTGCCGGACGCCATGACGCCCTCGGCCGCCTCCTTTGCTCCGACGCCCGCGAACGGGTCATTGTCGGAGACCGAGGCAGGGGAGGGATGGGCCTTCTCGGTTGCATCCGGGGCTGCGCTCGGCTTGGATGCCACAGGAGCTTGCTCAGGCTGATCGAGCGCCACATCACCAAAGAGATCCTGAAAGCTCGAAGACTTGCCCTGGGCGACTTGAGCAGAGGTCTGGCCCGCGAGAGCGCCGATCAGCGCGGTCGTGATGAGTGCGTTTTTAACGAAGGGCCGCATATGCCTCTCCTTTCAAGGTATAGACGGGATCTGCTTCTCCCGAGGAAGATATGGCCGTGAGAACGAAGCCAGGAATCGTCGACAGGACGTCTTTCCAGACATGCGCTCGCTCGGTTGTGATCGTGACTTCGGTGCGGCCGAACCGGGCCCGGTACTCCGGGTCTCCGAAATCGAGGCGCTTCTGAGTGCCGAGAACGAGACTGGCGCCCTCGATATTCGCGGCCATGACCAGCTCCTTGCGGATGTCGGCATTCGCCATCAGCGAAACATCCGGGTTGCGCACCGCATCCGTGGTCAAGGTGGTGGTCAGGGTAAAGCCGGAGCCGTCGCGCTCGAAGCTCGACAGGGAGGTGTCGGCGGAGAGGTTTGTCTCGATCCACTCGTCGACCCACGCCATGTAGCCCCAGTCGGCCTTGTAGTCGTGATGCGCGGCGCCGCCGGCGATATCGCATTCGAACAGGGAAATCGTGTAGCCGGCAACAACGGGAGGAACGGCGGCCCGTGCTTCGGCGCAGGCGTCGAATGCATCCGTCACCTTGCGTACCTCCAGCCACGGCTTGCGCTGATCGTATCTGGCATGCCTCTGCTGGCGGACCTCGGCATCGGAGGGCCCGACAGGCACATTCACGATCGGCTCGGCGGGCCGAATCTGTTGAGGGACAGGGTCCGGTTGCAGTGCGAATGCGCCGATCGCGAAGATCGCGGCGATGGACAGACCTCCCGCCACTATCGGCACCTTGAGGTTCGACAGGGCGGAGACGCGCATCGACTTGTCGAAGTCAAGGTTTTCGAGGTACTCGAGGCCCCGTGCCTTCAGGACATCGGTCTGTCGCAGGGGGTCGAGTTCGTCCCGGTCGTACCAGCCGGCCGGAACGACGACCTCGGACGCGGCGAACGGCTTCGCATCGAGGAATGCCGCGAACGCCTCCTGCTCGCCCTCGATGACGAGATCGCCATCGGGCATGATCGTGCCGTTGCTGCCGAAGCAGACCCAATACTCGCCTCCGGGCAGTTGCAGGGCAATCAGCCAGGCGCGGTCCGGGTTCGCCTTCGCGACAGCGGCTGCAGCGGAATAGGCGGCCGGAGCGCGGTCGCCGGCCTTGCCGCCGAGTGCGAATTGCTCTGCACTCTTGGCGGCGCGATTGTAGGCGCGGACCCCCGCCGGCTCCTTCATCTTGCGAACGAGGTTGCTGGAATACCGGGCGGCATCCTCATCCGCACCGAGGAGGAACCAGGACAGGCCGAGAGCGACCTTGGCCGGCTTTCCTGCTCCCTTCGGCTGGACTTCAATGATCTGCATGGACTGAGGCTCCTATGAAGGGCTCTCCCGCATCAGCGGAAGAGGCCTTTTTGCGTGTCCTCGTCGAGGATCTGCGGCCGGACGAGCACGAAGATCTTGGTGTTCTCGACGGTGGCATTGCTTCGGCCGCCCAGACCCCAGGCCGCCGGACTGAACGGGCCCTGGCGGTCGCGGTCAGCTTTGGAGCGGCTCGTCGACGCGATCAGCATCGTCTGTCCGTTCTCGAGGCTGACGCTCTGCATGAGTTCGGAAACCGAGGTAATCGGAAGCTGAACCTGGCTGCCCGCGGAGGAGAACTCGGAAATGTCGATGATGTCAGTGAGCTTGCCGCTCATCTTGAGGTAGATGTCGCCGTCTCCGAGGATGCGCGGGGTGACAACAAGATCGAGACCGGAATCCACCGTGCTTGCGACAAGGTCCGTCGAGGCGGTGCCGTCGTCGTCGCGCGTCGTGGTGACGTTGGAGACATAGGAGGTCTCCTGTGCGACCTTGACCGGGGTTGGGGTGTTGTTCAGAGCCACCACGCTGGTCGTGTTGAGAAGGCTGGCGCGTCCATGCCTATTCAGGACATCGAGGACAGCAGTCGTACCGGACAGGTCTCCATCGAGGATGGAGCCCGAAACACGGGGGCCGACGGCATCGACGCCGGCGGGATTGCTGAACGACAGGTCGAGGGAGTTCTCAAGAACGCTGTTCAACACGGCATTGATGTTGGTCGAGCGAGCGTCGCTCTCGTTACTCGTCCAGCTGACGATGTCGACCGTCACCGCGACCTGACGCGAAAGGCGGTCGTTCTCGCCGGCGATGAAGCGCGCAACGCGCTCGTGCGTCGCATCGGTGCCGGTGACCACGAGCGAGCCGGTCGTTCGGTTCAGCGAATAGCTGGCATTCTTGTCGGGCAGGGCGGCTTTCAGCCCGTCCTCGAAGTCGCGCCAGTAATCGACCTGCAGGCTCGAACTGGTCGAGGAGACCGTCGAGGAGGTGCTCAGGGTCGAGGAGTCGATCGCCACGGCGTAGGAGCGGGTCTGCGGCCCGATCAGCTTCACGACGCCGCCCTCGTAGGTCCAGTCGGCCCCGAGATTGGCCGCAACGCGGTCGAGGATGCCGGAGAGCGGACCCTCGTACTCGACCCAGAACTGGGTGCTGGTCGGATCGGCCCCGGCGGAAGCGTTATCGGTGAAGGAGGGGTTCTGGAACGGGTCATGCGACATGTCGGCGTCGTTCCGGACGGACCCTTCGCCGCTGGGTGCGTTCATCAGGTCGTCGTAGATCACGCGGATCCCGGTCGCCTTGTGGACCATCTCTGCGAAGGCGACCACGTTCACCCGGGCCGAAGACTTGAGTACGATACCGTACTCGCCCTCGTACTTCGCGGGCAGTGCGTCGCCGGTGCGGATGCGCCGGCCGTCATTCCCGAGGTAGAGGCCGTCCTCGACGACGAGGTTGGTCGGACCGCTCTTGGTCTGCACCCGGTCGAACATGTCCGACATCTCTTGCGCCGAGGTGTAGTCGCGATCGAGGCGGCCTTCGGCAGTCGTCATGACCTGGCTGGAGCAGGCGGAAAGCGCCGCAACGGAGGCGCACACGAAAAGGAGGGAGCGAAGTTTGGTCATGGGGTTCACCGGCCGCTGAATTCGTTGGAGGTGGAAATCACGAGCACCTGGTTCTCCGGGAACACCGCGCCGCGGATCGGCGGCGTGGCGTGCTCGAACGCGCTGAGGGTCTTGCCGACCGCATCGAGGAAGCTGCCCTCGATCGTGGCGTTCGCCGTCAGGTCGTAGTCATAGGGAGCTTCCCAGATCAGCTGGTAACCGGCGTGCTGGGACCACGCGTCGAGGGTTTCGCGCAGGGATGAACCACGTTCAGTGCGCCAGCCCTCGTCGGTGACGAGGATCTCGGCTTCGTCAGAAGCGATGTCGTGGACTTCCTCGGAGACTGTCGTCTTCGAGCCGACACTCTGGATCGGCGGGCGATAGTCGCCAAGAGCATTGGCGCGCCGGATTTCATCGGGATGCGCATAGCCTGCCTCCGAGGCCGGAGTTTCACCACCCCGGCGGTGGAGTTCTGCTTCGGGATTGTCCTGAACGCCGCGAATGACGCCGTCCGCACCCATCGGTGCGCGGCGGTGCGGTGCATCGGTGGAGCCGACCTCGTCGAGAGCGTCAGGGCCAACAAGCTCGACCCCGGTCGGCGCTTCAGCCGTCGGGCGCGGAGATGCGGCCTCGAACACGGCGGAACTTCCGGCTTCGGGAACGCCATTCTGGGGCGCGGCCGTCAGCGGATAATCCTTGAGGATGCGGTTGCTGGGCTTGTCGGCCACCGGCGCGACCTTGGCGTCGCCGGAGTCCAAGGGTGCATCGTCGGTCGTGTCGACCGAAGGCGCCATGGGGCCATCCGGCGTTTCCCAGTAAAACGGCGTGTCTTCTCCCGGCATTACGCCGGCGAACACGGGAGCCGCAGAGGTGAGAACAATAAGTGCGATAGCCGTGGAGTATTTCATCTGTAGCGTCCCGGTTTCGGTTTCGTCATGCTGTTGAGGAAATAAGCGCAGCTCTCTGATCTCGGAAAAAGCGAGCGGAGAAGAGGCGCTGCGCCACCATGGATGGCCGTCAGACGGCAAATTGATCGATCCCGGTGATGCCGGCTTTCGCCAGGCGCTCCCGGATCTTGGAAAGGGCTTCAGCTTCCAGCCGCCGGACGCGTTCTCCGGAAATGCCGATTTCCGATCCGATCGACGCGTAGCTCGGCGGTTTGCTGTCATCGGAGGTGTTCCGGCGTACGACGATCAGTTTTGACCGCTCATCGAGCCCGGCCATGGCGTCCTTGAGGACGGCAAACATCCGGTCATTGTCGACGCTGCGGAGCGCGTCGCCTTCGACATCGGCATCCGAAGCGAGGGTCGCCGGGGTTTCCTCGTCACCGATCACGCCGGAAAGGCTGCGCCCGGGCTTGAGGGCGCGCTGGTAGGAATCGAAGTCGCCGAGGGAGAACTTGTGCCGCGCGCAAATCGCGGCACGCTCCTCCTGCGTGGCGGGCGCGCCCTTCATTTCTTCGAGCATTGCAAGATCGCCCAGGACCCGGGAAAGCATCCTCTTGGTCCGGCGCGATTTAGGCAGACGGATGGTTCCCCTGAACTCCATCGCGTGCACCTGGATGTGGCTCGTCACATGTGGCTTGGCGAGAGTGCTGACGCGGTATCCGCGCTCCGGGTCGAAGTTGGAAAGCGCGGCCATGAAGCCGATCCTTCCCTCCTGGAGGAGGTCATCGATCTGCATATGCTGCGTCGCGAATTTCCGCGCGACATTGAGGATCATCGGGTCGTATGAGTGGATCAGGCGCGCGAGCGCGGACTCGTCTCCATCCTCTTTCCAGGACTTGACCAGGGTGTATTCCGTCGCTTTGTCGAGGAGATCTCGCATCAGGGCCGATCCGCTAATTCTGCATCTCCCGAGGAAATACGGCTCGATGCAGCGGATCAGTAATCTCTGTCAGGTATTGCCGCCGGGCCGCCGGCGGGTGCGGTTCGCGGCCAGGGGCGGAGGAGGCCGCCCCTGACGGAAATCAGCCCTCCGGCGTGACCTTGAGGCGGGAGGCGGCACCCTTCACCACCTTCGCGAGAGCGGGCATTTCCGCCCCGACCGCGCCGATGGATTTGGACCCGAGCGTGAATGCCCCGGAAATCATCGGGCCTGCGACCGGGACCGCGCTGATCGCGGTGGTGGCGAGGATCGTCCCCGACTTCTTGGCAAACCCGAGGGCCGAAGTCGTGGTCTGGACAGCCTTGTCCGCGAGCGGACTGTCGCCACTGGCACCGACGAACTGCTGCACCATCACCTCGATCTTCTTCGATGTTGCCGAGGCCGTGATGCCGACGAAGAGAAGAGCGAGGAGCCAAGGGCTCGTCGCATCCATCGGGATAGACTTGAACATCAACCCGTCCGCGCCGAGCACCCGCATCAGGAACATCTTGAAGCCGCTCATCGAGGTGGGGGAGGCGATAGCCTCTCCCTCGGGATAGGCGTCGGTGCCGACGAAGGTGTTGAAGAACGGCACGATCTGGGTGAGCAGCACCAGGATGAGCAGGTTCAGGATCGCCATGGTGACGCCGGCGGCCATGGCGCCGAGTGCGATCCGGAAGGCCGAGGCGGCGTACCGGCGGGTTCCGGGAAAGATCGCGCTTACGGCCAGAACGGGCGAGAAGGCAGCGACGACGAAGACCCGCAGGGCGATGTCGACCAGCATGAAGATCATCCGGACCGCGGAGAGGGCGAAGACGTAGACGAGAAGGGAGCCGATGACGATGCGGATAATTGTGCTGACGAAGCCCTCGACACTGATCCAGTTCGTGAGGTTCTTCATCTTCGCGACGATCTTGTAGTCGTCCTCGTAATCCTTCTCCTGGGCGAAGATCGTGGCGGCGCCGGCGGCGATGCCCATTGCGTGCACGCGCTCGACGATGCAGCCGACCATGACCATGTCGTCGATGAAGCTGGTCCGCGGATCGGCCTCGGGATCGCTGATGCCTTCGCTTTCGGCGTAGCGCGCGATCGCGTTGAGGTGCGTCCGGCCACAGCCGAGCGTGGGGTCATTGGTGTCGTATTCGGTGTTGGCGTACATCACGTAGGCATGGATGAGTGCCTGGCGCGTCTCAGTATCGAGGGAAAGCCAGGTCGCTTCGACCTCGGAAATGTCTGTCGTGAATCCCTGGAAGTAGCTCGTTCGGAGCGGGATGCCGATGATCTTGATGTGGCCCTCGCGTTCTTCGCCGAAGGTGCGGCGCTGAACGAGGTAGGTCTCGATCAAAGAGCGCCATTCCGGAGAAAGCTGGTCCGGCGGGGCCTCATAGCCATTGACCGCGGCCACGAGCACGCCGTTCGCGCCTTCGCGAACCTCATTGCCAAGGCCGAAGGAAACCTCGAGGACCTGCGGGCCCGTGGCATCCCACAAGGTCTTGTCGGAGTTCGGCAGGATGGCGGCGCCCATGAGGAGGGTGACCACGATCGATGTGGCGATGGCGCGCTTCGCGAGCATCGAGAACAGGTCGCCCGGCGTCGCCTCGTCGCCGGCCAGGAGGATGCGGCCGATCTGGTAGAGCGCGTAGAGACCGAAGATACCGCCAATCAGGGCGAGAGACAGTCCGCTCCAGAACTCGAAGACCGCCTCGCTGGCGAGACCCAGGGAGAGAGTGATGAAAGCCGTGAAGCTGCAGGTGTAGCAGCCGTGGCCGGATGCGCCGGTGGCGTAGTTGAAGAAGCGCAGGACGTCGGATTCGGTATTCGGATCAGGAACGCCGGTCCCGCCGCTCGCGCGCGTCGACCAGAAATCGTAGCTCTCCCGTGCCTGCTTGGCCTTTTCGGTTCCGAACACCCAGTCGAACCCGGCGGCTCCGAATTCGGCCGCCTCATACAACAGGCCGTCTGTCCCGCCGGTGATGTTGATGGCCTCGCCGATGGTCGTGCGCACCATCCGCTCCGCCGCCGACATTTCCGCGGGAGGCTCCGGGAGTTCGTCGGGCAGGTCGAAGATGCCTCCGGTTTGCGCAAAGGCCGGCTCGGCCGCCGGCAGTGAGCCGCAAAACGCCAGAAGCGCAATGACGGCCAGACTGCGCAGCACCAGCAGCATTCGCGGAAGAAGGGCTGGCCGGATCATTGCTTCGCCCCCGGCACGATGTCCTTCACGGCAGGAGCGTCGCTGAGGCCGAGATCGGTGGAGGCGTCAAACATCCGCTGCGCAGCACCGCCGCCGACCTTGTCGATATCCGGACCAGCCCCGGGGAAGGCCGCGCGCCATCCGTCGGACAGCGCCCGGCCCCCGTGGCGTCCGATAGCCTTACTGCCGGCAATCGAGGTCATGGCGAAGAGCTGACCGCTCTGCTGGGCGAGAGCCATCGAGGATTTCGCCGTGTTCAGGGCGGTCTGCGCCAGGGTGTCCTGGTTCTGGGTGCTCAGAACGGACTCGATGATCTTGATGATGGCTTTGGCGATCGAGGGGATCGCGAGGCCCGACAGGAGTAGATACCAGGTCCAGGGCGCCGAGAATGTCAGGGGAACCCGCGGCACCCCGACGGCGACGCCGTGGGTCGCGGCGAGGAAGTCCTTGTAGCCGAGCAGCGACGGCCCGATCGGCAGGTACTGGAGATCGGCGTAGGGACCCACGGACTGCGCGTGCATGTTGTAGACATCGACCGTCTGCAAGAACAGCGTGATCGCGACCGCTCCGGAGATCGCCAGCGCAATGGCCGTGCCGATGGCGCCGACGAGCTGCATGAAGGCCTGCCCGACCAAGGGCCGGGACGACGGGAAGAGCCACATCATCGCGAGAGCGGGGGAGAGGGCGGCGGTCACCAGGCCGCGGACGATGATGTCGAGCACCAGCATGATCAGGTACACGGCCGACATTGCGAAGATGAACATGAACAGGAAGCCCATAATGATCTGGATCATCGCGTCGATCAGGTAGCTGCCGTAGACAGCCGTCGTGTCACCGAACTGGGCGTCGGCCGTCAGGATGCTCAGACCGGTCGAGAATCCGAGGATATGCACCCGCTCGATAAAGCAGGACTGGCTGGTCGACGAGCGGATGAAGGCCATGTCGATGTCGCCGGACCGGTGACCTTCGACCGATACTCCGGCCTCCACGTAATCCTCGACCCTCGAGAGATTGAGGTCGCCGCAGCCGAGCGTGGGGTCGTATTCCGCCTCGTAGGCATCCTGCATGCGCTGTTGAAGCTGCTGCTTCTGGATGAGCTTTGCCCGGATATCCGCGTATTCCGGATACTGCTGAACCGTGCGCTCGTACCCGACCCTTTGAGCTTCTGCTGTGGAGTAGCCCTGCTTTACCAGCTCCATGGTCTCGTTCTGGTGGTAGCTGGTGGCTGCCTGGTACATCGCGGTCTTGTCTGCGGGGACCTGGTAGCTGGCCCCAGGGGGAGCCGTGATGAGGTTCTCCTGGGCCGGCGCCATCCGATCGGCGATGGAGCCCCGGATCTCGGCCGTAAGGTCGAACACCTTGTCGAGGTAGAGCGGCCCCACGATGCTGTGCAGCGTGGTGTTTCCCGTGCCGAACGAGGCGATGGGCGCGCCGGAAATAAGGACGGCGACCAGCGAGAAGGCCACGATCGTCTTGAGCTTCGACATCAGGAACGCCGTCGGCTTGACGTCGCCCGCGGCGAGTTCCCGGCCGACCTGGAACAACAGGTACAGCCCGCCGATGACCGGCAGCAGGACGAGCGCGTAGCCTCGGAAGAGCATGAATACGGTCTGGCTGATGAGGTTCAGCGCGCCGCTGAAATACCCGAAGAAGCCGCAGGTCAGGCAGGAGGCGCCGTTGGCGCCGGTCGCGTAGTCATAGAGGCCCTCGATCTGACGCCAGGTCCAGGAATCTTCGTACTGCAGACCGCTCGCGAAAGCAGGCCCGGCGACCAGCAGGAAGAGGGCGGCGAGCAGCGCCGGAGCGATCTGGCTGAGTTTCATCGCGCGGTCCTGTAGTGGGCATTCACGAAGGCGCGGAGTTGCGCATGATCGAGGACCACGCGGCCCCGGGTGTCTCCCCCGTGCTTGTGGTTCTGGACAACGGCGACGAAGTCGTAGAGCAGCGGGTCACGACGGGCGATGACAAGCAGGACCTTCTTGCAAAGGTCCGACAGGCGTAGGCGCGAAGACTTGAAATCCTCCGGCCCGAGCTTGTCGCGCAAGATGTCGCCGCTGTCGTCCCTGCGACCGATGACGAGAAACTCGCCGGCTGCGATCGTCGTCTCTTCCGAAAGCTTCATCGTTGGTTCTTCGCGTCGGTTGAAATCCTCCCTTGGATATATGCGCACGGGCCATTTCCCGGCATTTGGCCCGGGCGGGGATAGCCCGGTAATCGCCGCCGAAAGAAAGACAGACAGGCAGACAGGCAGTCAAACAGGCAGGCGGGCTGGCGCCCCGGCCGAAGTAGCCGTGCGGCCGGCTCCTTTGCTACCCCTCCAATGGGGCGCCATTTCCTCCTTATGAGATCGGCAGCATTCAGATTGCCCTCGCATTCCCCTGGCATTGAAGAATGACCGGGTCGGCCGCGGCTATTCCCTCACCGGGGATTGGTGCATACCCGGGTGGGAGTGCCTCCTCTCTCCCCTTTACGAGAAGCGATACATCGCACTCCCCCTACAGGGCTTCTCCCCTACAGCCTTTCCTAAGCAATGCTGGTGAGGTTGTCGGGATCGGAGACCTGGCGCTCCTCCTTGGGCTTGAGGGCGATGCTGACGCGAAGGCCGTTTGCAGAGCCTTCGGCCGCTTCACGCTCTTCGACGCGGAGCTCGAGATCCAGGAGACGCCGATCTGTCGGCAGCGGACCGAGACATGGGAGGTCCGGGTCATCCGGCACCGACCCCGCTGCCGCCTTGCGCTGCGCCGCGACGCGCGTGGTGAATGGCTCCACGATGCCTCGGCCGTTCCCGCCGATGTGCTGGAGTTCCTTTGCGCGAAGGAGGGCAGGGACGGGCAGATCGTGACCCACCGCCCGTGGAAGTCCTGGCGGAAGATGAGCTGGGCCCGCGGCCGCGGCCGCAGGAGGCGCGCCCGGAGCGGAGAGTTCTCGGCGATCGTCGAGATCGAAGGCGTCCGCCGCCCCACGGGACATGTCGCGTCTCAGATCATCGTCTCGCCGACTTCCCGCCGCGCCGCCGGCCCGATCGTGATCCCGCTGCCGTGCCCAACCTCCCGGATCGCCGAGGCCGTGCTTTCTATCCGACGCGCCTGCGAGGAAGCCCTGGCCGCGGCCTGAAGCGGAATAGCATCTTCCACGGTAGGGCTCCCCTGAGTAGGATGAATGCATGACGCAGAAGGCACCCAACTCGGCAGATGTCGCCCGCGCGCTTGAGGTTGCTGCCCGGGTGTATCGCGGCGACCAGGACATGATTGTCCGGTTCATGGAGACACCGCACCCTAAGCTGTCGGGACGCACCCCACTCGAGGCGTCAGAGGAGGCAGCCGGCGCGGACCGGGTGATCGATCTTCTTCGGAGCGCAGAGAGCGGGTTTCCCGTGTGATGCTACCCCACCACTGACCAAGCGACGGGACCGCAGGCCGGCCGCCAGGAGTGTTTGCGCGCGGGCGCGGTTTCCCGGCCCAGGGAGGGACGGAGGACAACGCTTGGCATCCGGGAGGCTCATCAGGCGGCTCTGACCAGAGGGCGCGTTGCGGTAAGCCTGTGAGCAGCATCTGAGGGAAAAGGGGGAGGGAGAGCGCCGAAAGGGGAGTGCCGGGTCTCCGGAGGGCAAGTCCGGAGACCCCTGGGTCCGTAGGGAAAGATGGGAGGGGGAGGCAGGGCAAGGGCAATGCCCTGACGGACCTCGGCACACAGGCGTCACCGCCTTCTATACTCAAATATGGGTGCGATTGGTCCGACACAAAAAATCGCCGGTGCCGAATATCGGGGAAATCCGCGCAAGCCGCCCCTCGGGCAGGGTGATGCAGTCAGTCAGTCAGCCTGTCTGTCTGTCTGTCTTTCAGGACAGGGCGGAGGAGGCATCATCCTCGATGATGTCGATCCTCTTCTCCGAGTGCTTCGTCTCTTCCGTCTTGGGAAGCACGACGTGCAGGAGCCCCTTGCTGATGGTCGCCCGGACCTTGTCGGCATCGACCCCCGACGGCACGAACACGGAGCGATGGAAGGGGCTACCCGTTGGGAGCGGCTTGCTCTTGATCGTCAGAAGGCCCGAACTCAGGACGAGCTCGAGACTCTCCCGGGTGACATCAGGCAGGAGAGTTTCGATTTCGTAGGCATCGCCCTCATCGTGAAGGTCGAGATCAGCCCGCAGGTCCATGATCTGCGGCCGCGGCCCAACCTCCTCGAAGCCTCCGATGAAGAAGTCATGAACCTTCCTGTGCAAGCCCGAGGCGTCGCGAACCGCCCCCTCTATTGCCGACACGCTCGACCGGGCGGCGGCAATGGCTGCGTCGCGCGATCCGAAAACGGCCGCGCCTCGGAGACCGGGTTGCACCGCTGCCCAGGACGGACGCTTGGAGGAGGTCTTCTTCACCGCGGCGGATGCCGGAGCATCCTGACGGTCCTGTGCGGGGCGCTCCGCGCGCCAGCCGGCGACCATTTCCTCCAGTCCCCGAAACGCGTTCTGCCGCGCATCGGCCGCGATACGACGATGCTCGATGAACCCGTAGACGCCCATCGCACCGAAGATCAGGATCAGCGTGACATCTGCGGTCGTAAGTCCAAGCAGTTCCATGGCAGCCCTCCGTGGCTCCATCTCAGGCCCTAAAGATAAGGGTGCGGGCCTCTCGCGTCCAGTCAGCCGCCGGCAGCGGCGCGATCCAGGACCCTGGCGATGGCTTCGAGCCCTTGCTTCGTCTTCTGTGCCTGCTCCAGCTTGTGGTGTGTGCGCTTGCGCATGCCGAAGGCGCCAAGCGCGATGATGCCGAGGAGCGCTGCACCGGGTGGGGAGACCGAAACCGTGCCGGCGGTCAGAGCGCCCGCGAAGCCCAGCAGGCTGCCTCCGGCACCGCCAAGCACGAGATAATTCCAGGTGCCGCTCTTGGCTTCCTCCAGGCGGTCCATCTCGATGTCGAGCCGGTCGACCTCCTCCTTGATGACCTCCGACATCTGCGCCGTCCGGTCCGCAAGGCGGTTTCCGCCGAGGCCTGACGGGTCCCTCAATGCCTGGGCCAGTTCCTCCGCCAGCGGGCGGCGACGCGGATCAAGAGCGATCGCGACGAGGAGCTGTCGCACCTCGCCCAGCTCGTCGTCACGCTCTTCCTCGAGCGCGCGCCTGAGGCGGGCGATTATCGTCTCCACCCGACGATCCATGACTCTGTCCCTCTGCGGCCCCGGCGGCACCCTGTCACAACCCGGCGGAGAGTGCCATACGGGCGCCCGGCGAGGCGCCGACCGGCGCGGATTGGGCACAACCGGATTTGCAGCAAGCGCAACCGGATTTGCAGCAATCGCCACTCGATTTGCAGCAAGCGCAACCGGATTTGCAGCATTGGTCGGATTCGGGACTGCCTTTCAGGGGGTTACGTCCTCTGAATCTTTGGGAATCTCTGGGAACCCAAGAGAAAGGGCCGCCCCGAGAGGCGGCCCGGTGAGATCTGGTGTTGGGAGGAGAGTCACCCCGGCGGAGGGCCAGGGTGGAGATGGGTGGATTATTCCTGTGCAAGGACATCCTGGACGAAGACATCCAGGGTCCGCTCGCTGACGTCCCGGGACACCGGCAGTGGGGTGGGGCACGGTTTCTTGAGACAGTCCGTAGCGCTATTTCTCTGAACCAGAGGAGTACGAGATGGACGACAAGAAGACGACGACCTCAGGCGCGACGGAGGCCACGGCCTCGTCGGCGCGCGCTCCAAACGCTGGCGACGACGGGGCCGTGGCCGGTGGCCCGAAGCGCTTCTCCGCGAAGCGCAAGCTGACGGCGGTCCAACGGCTGATGCGGGGCGAGAGCCTTGAGGCGGTATCTCGGGATCTGAACATCCCGGTCCATCGCCTGTCGGAATGGCGCGACCGCGTCCTTCTTGCGGCGGAAAGTGCGCTGAAGGAACGCGAGCGGGACGACCGGGACGCGGAGATCGCGCGGCTGCAGGCCAAGGTGGGCGAGATCACCATGGCCAACGAGTTGCTGTACGAGAAGATCGACAAGCTGGAGGGCGGGCGCCCTTTGGCCCGGAGGAGGTCGAGGAATGAGCCAGGCGCACTCGATCTCCACGCGGCGGCGTTACGGAGTGTCTCTGGTCTGTGAAGTCTGGCAGCTTCCACGAGCGACCGTGTACCGGCACCGCACCACGAGCAGCGCCGCCGCCAACGAGACGCAGCCGCCCCGCCGTCGTGGACCGAGAGGGGCGGCGCCCGACCATGTGCTCCTGGAGAGCATCCGCGCTGTCATCGCGTCGTCTCCCTTCACCGGGGAGGGCTACCGGAAGATCTGGGCGCGGCTGCGGATCCGCGGCATCCGAACGGCTGCCCGCCGAGTGCGGCGGATCATGAAGGAGAACAGCCTTCTGGCCCCGCAGCGTCCAGTTCAGCGGGACGCACGGCCCCATGACGGGACAATCGTGACCGAGAGGGTCGACGAGGTCTGGGGCACGGACATGACCCAGACCTTCACGACCACGCAGGGCCGGGCCTACGTCTTCATCGCGGTCGATCATTGCTCGGGTGAATTCGTCGGCACCCATGCCTCCTCCAGCGCAAGCCGATGGGAGGCGCTCGAGCCGATCCGACAGGGGGTCACCCGGCACTTCGGCGGCGTCGAGCCGGGCGTGGCCGCAGGCCTGAAGCTGCGCCATGACCACGGGTCGAACTACATGGCGGAGGACTTCCAGAACGAGATCCGCTGCTTCGGCATCACCAGTTCGCCCGCCTTCGTGCGTCAGCCCGAGGGCAACGGCGTGGCCGAGCGCGCCATCCGCACTCTGAAGGAACAGCTTCTCTGGGTCCGCCACTTCGCGACCGTCGAGGACCTCAGGCAGGCCTTGGCGGCCTTCGCCGCAGAGTACAATGCGTCCTGGCTGCGCGAGCGGCACGGACACAAGACGCCAGATCAGATCAGGGGCGAGCAGAAAGCCCTTGCAACCGAAGCCGCCACGGAGGCCAGATTGGCGGCATGACCAGCGCAGCGCGCTGTCTCATTTCCGTGCCCCGGTACAAGCCGTATCCGCACGGCCCCGCTTCATAACAAAAATGGAGGCGGTCTCCGTTCGCCCCCAGCTTTTCCACCAGCTTCCGGACATGATCTGACCTGTGCGGAACCGTGCCCAAGTGGCGCACATCGCCGCCACGCTCGTCCTTCGCAATCGCGACGGAGATGGTCGCCTTATGGACATCCAGTCCGATGAATATGCTATCCTGCATGTGGTCTCTCCCCCATTCTTGAGGCTCGGCGCCAGCCAATCTGGCGCAACCCTCGAACGGAGAATGCCGCGGGAGAGGCCGCCGACCCAGTCAGCTCACCGCCCGATCATGGGGTCTAATGGGACATGAACACGGGCACGGAGGTAGAGCGGACCACCTCATGAGTCACGCCTCCGAATATATCCTGAGAAAACTTGCTGTGTTCATAGGCGCCCATAACTATTAGTTTCGCACCAATTTCGTTAGCAGTCTTCTGAATCGAGCCAGCTATGCCGCGGCGCACCTCGGGAAGAGATATGTGTTCCGCCTCAATCCCGTGGCGCTCAAGGTGGCTTTTTATGCTGATAGCCTGCGGCGAATCATGAAGGAGGTTGCCGACCGTAACCAGAGAAACCTTCCGAGGCTTTTCTTCCAAAATGAACATTGAGTCGTTCAGAGCACGTGCTGCAGCGCGCTTCCCGTCCCAGGCAACCAGAGCGTGATCTGCGCGAGAGGTCGCCGTATAGCCGTCAGGAACCACCAGAACAGGTCGCCCGCTTTGCAGGGCGATGATGTCCGGGCTGACGGCCCGAAACTCGTCGGCAGGACGATTTGGATGGAATCCCGTCACTACAAAATCGAAATGTCGGCCGACTTCTGACGGCGATAAGTTCCCAACATCTTCAGGCTCCAAGAAACGCGAACGATCCGACATGCCGGCGGCCTCCACCTCAGCTTCAAACAGCCTTCGCGAGTCTTCGATCCTCGCCTTCCTGACTGAACTGAGTTTCTTTTTCATGTCGCCCGTCAGCTCCAGCACTTGGTCGAAGTACGAGGAAGTGTTCCCGTATAAAGCTGTCAGCCAGGCGTCGTGTCTCACAGCGATCTGTACGGCATGTCTGAGGCTGCTTGGGAAGGCTGCGCTTCCAGTGTGCGCAACCAGAATGTTCTTGATGCTCATCTTCGGTCCCTGCTCTTCAACTCGCACAACGTTTATCTGTCAGAAACTTAGACGTCTATGTTTTTCTTTGGCAACAGAGACCAAGAACCTCCAGCGGCTTGTTATAGAGTTCTGGGCCACGCTTGTCGGGGGCGCTCTCGTCAATTCACTTGGCTGCCCTACGCCCTTCCGGCCAGCGGCTGAACTTGTCGAACAGGGGTGTGAAGGTCTCAATCTCTTCGTGCGTCCAGCCGGACAGAAACTCGGCCAGCGTGGCCACCTTGTATGCCCGCAGGTCGAGGGCAGCGGCACGGCCCCCTTGCCGTAAGTTCTACGACGGTGCGGCGCGCATCGCTTTGACTCGGCGCCCGCCGGACGTGGCCCGACGCAATTAGATCGCTGACCAGGCGGCGGCTCCGCCCGAGGTCAAGCCGGAAAGCGCCCGCAACGGCTATAAGAAGACCGGGCGCCGGTCCCCGGACGACCGTCAAAACTCGACGCCTACTACGCCCTTAAACGCGCCGAGCGTGAAGCCCGCGTAGCCAGCCAGGGCTGCGATAACTGAGGTCTCCGCCCTGCCAGGCTACGCTGCCGTCGCGCCCACGGTGACATTCCTGCTTTGCACCGGCGGTGACATTTCAGGATGGTTGCAACACGCCGTTGTAGCGGGCACATTTTAAACTGCGTTGCGACAATCCCCTATCTTGCTGAAATGCAAGGAGAACGGACATTGGCCCGCGTAGAGCTGGACCTGCGCGAGCGGCGCGCCATCGAGGAAATGTTGAACGCGAAGATACCGGTGAGCAGGATCGCCGCTGAAATCGGGCGGCACCGTTCGACCGTCTACCGCGAGATCCGCCGCAATCGCTTCGAAGACGACGAACTGACTTACCTCAGTGGCTACTACGGGGTGAATGCGCAACGGTATGCAGACGCCAGGCGGACACGACGGCGCAAGCTGGTGCGCCTGGAAGAGCTCCGCGATGCGGTGGTCGCGCAACTGAAAGAAGGCTGGTCGCCGGAACAGATCGCCGGTCGCCTGGGCTATGAAGGCCTTCCTGTCCGGGTCAGCCACGAGACGATCTATGCCTACGTCTACGGCCCCGATGGCCGATCCGCTGAACTGGCGCGCTATCTG
>NZ_FOXA01000026.1:0-10994 GCF_900115595.1 Tranquillimonas alkanivorans | reverse complement strand
TCGCCATTCGGGACAACTTCCGTATCGGCAGAGGCCCGGGGCTTGAGGGAGCTCATCACCGCGGGGGCGATGCCCGAGGTGACCGCGCCGACCTCCCTGGCGCTATCCGAAATGCCTCTGGCCGTTTCTTCGGCCGAGGGCAGGCGGGGGTCGGTCAGGGCCGACCAGAGCGAGCTGACGCCGTACGCTGCCCCGCCGACGCCAAGGACCGCGATGAGGGCGAGGAGGGCGATGCCGACGCGTTTGTTCGTGCGGGCTGCTGCCGCGCCTTGCGCGATCAGCGCCTCCGCTTCTTCCTCGGGCACGCCGCCCGTGACTGCGAGGCCGCGGGCGGTCTCATCGTCACCGCGGCCGGCGGCCGCGAAGATTTCGTTGCGATAGTGGGCATGCCAGACGGCCGTCCGGGTGGTGCGGACATCATCGGCGACCTCGTCCGGAATGGTGTCCGGAAACGCCCGGGTGAAAACGAAGGCTGCGCGCAGCTGGTTGGTCTCGATCAGGTCTGCGGCGAGTTCGAGCGCGGTGACCCAGGCGCTGCGCTGTGCGGCATCCTGGCTGTCATCGGTCAGGGCGCGATAGAGATCGCCCATGTCCCCTGAACCCTTTTCTCGGAACTGGCCGGCCAGAATGGCCTCCACCCGCGCGGCACGAACCGGATCCCCGCCTGATTTCGAATTGTCTCCCTCGACAAGGGAATTGAGGTTCGCGATGGCGGTGCCGAGCTGATGTCGCATGTGATTGCCCTAAATGGTTCTTCACCAAGGGAAATAGGCGCATGCGTTCCCCTTCGGGAAACAGTCGGCACAGCGATTTCGGCCTGCGGAGAGGGAAGTGTCTCCGTTCGGATTGGCCCAGCATCCCTCACAAGGCCGTCATGCGGCGGCCTTCGAAATCTCCTCATGGTCGACAATCTTCAGGCCGAGGCGCAGCAGGATGGATTCATAGATCTCAAGAACCCCCTGCGGGGGATATTCCCGGACCTCGGTGTGCCCGTTCTCCATGAGGCCCTTCATCATGGCTTCGTCCGGCCTGCGAAAGCCGAGATCATCCAGCTCTTCCAGGAGCCGGTCTTCTTTACCTTCAGGATCGGAGACTTTGATATCGTCGAACCAGAGCCGAAAAGGAACAACACCCGCGTCGAAGCCGTATCCTTGGTACCTGCCCTGGAAATATTCATTTTCCGGATTCTTGGTCCAGCCGACCTTCACATAAGGCCATGGCGTCTTTCCCCGGGTATCGAGAAACTCCAGCACGTAGACGAAGCCTATCTTCGTCGCCGGGCCGCCGTGGGACAGCCGACACCGGGGCTTATTCTTGCCGGCGATGAAGAACACATCCCGGCGATGCCCGCAGTCGCAGTTGTATCGATAGCGATTGCCGGGAAGCTTTTCGGTAAGGGTGACCTCGTGGCCGGGGGCGGCCACGGCGTTGACGAATTCTTGCTTCGCGGCCAGATGGCAACCGTCGCACTGGAAGATCGGGATCGTCCTGGAGGGGTTCTCGGAGAAATCTCGGAAGGTGCGGGACCTTTCCTTCGTGCAGCCGGTGCAGCGCTGCTTGATTTCGACCTCACGGCTCTCCGGGTGCGTCCGCCGCACTGAGATGACCCCAGGGACCATCTTGTGCCGCGCGATCTTCGCCTCGACCGTCTTCTCCGCGCCATCGATGTCGCATTGCTTACAGCTTCCCGGGGTGCGGCCCGCGCGGGCACGGGTCAGAACATTCGACCGATCCCATTCGAGTGTGTGCGTCTGGCAGGAGCATTTCTTCGAGCGCATGAGGAGTTCGGTGTGGGTGCTTACGACGAAGCTGAGAAACTCGTAGCCGGCCTTGTCGCAAAGGCAGGCAGGGCATCCCTCCCAGGCAGCCTCCGATCCCTTGGCCCATGAAGCAACGCGTCTCAGCGTGTTGGTGAAGTGGTGACCCTCGGGGCACCGGAACGTGCGCGGCGCATCCCGGTCACTGGCGGGGCCGCAACTGAGCGTGGTCTCGATGCGAAAGGCGTCGAAGATCCTGTCTGCATCGCAGACGGCGCAGCCCTTGGTCGAACTGCCGGCATGCATCTGGAGGAGGTTGACCGCATCCACTTCGAAGACGTGTCCGCACCCTCTCGGCCGGAGGCGAACCACCTGCGAGGTGCCGTAGTCCAGGAAGGCGAGGGCAATCCAGCCCCTCCGGCGAGCCGCTTCCTTCTGGTCCTCCGAGGGCTTGCCTGCAGTCGCACGGGAACAGGTGGGGCAGGGCCGCGATGTGGCGCCCTTCAGCTGCTCACGGGTGAGGGTGTGAATGCCGCAGCAGGCCTCGCATTGAACCTCGACGCCCCCGAGCTGCACCTGGGCGCACCCATTGAAGAGCGCCCTCCGGCTCGGCGGCACATCCGCGTTCTTCGGCCAGTAGGCCAGGGCCTGGTAGCCCTTCTTCTTGGCGTTCTTCCGATCTTCGTTCTTGAGGTGCGAGGGCTGGAACGGCATGAGCTTCCTCCGCTGGGATGTTCTGGTATCGTTCCATATTGGCGAGTGCGCGAAAAACCGAACCCTCGCCCCTGAAGAGATCACCCTGAAGAGGACATCCATTAACCCGTGTAGTGGGAGCCGGATGTCCTCTGGACCGCTATCACTGGGACAGGTGACGCGCCCTCTCATCCAGGACTCCTGCAGAAGCCACCTGAGGAGGTCTTGGGGTAGGCGACCAAGGGAAGGGGAGGTAGCTACCTCATCGGCTCTCCCTGTAGCCACCAAGCCTCGGTAGGCCGGAAGGCGATAGCCCCTCCTGGTCCGAGGGAGGGGATTGGCCGATGCCTAAGGCGGAAGTGAAGGTGCCGCTCAGGCAAGGGGTCAGTCATCCTGTCAGCCTGCCTGTCAGCCTGCCTGTCAGCCTGCCTGCTTTCTGTCTGTCTTTCTGTGGGTCGTCCGGAAAATCGGTCGCGCATTTCAAGATCCGGGAGCAGGGGACGATGTCCTTCCTCGGGACGCTGTCGTGGAGGGCGGCTCCCATGGGCAAGTTCAGGAGTTCTCACATGCTCGATGCTGTGGCACGTGCCGCGATTGCAGGCGGCTCAGACGACACCTCGGTCCCCGAGGGGGTGCGACAGCGAGACGAAGGCCATGCGCGACCATCCCCGGGCAATGGGAAGACCGCAGGCAAGAGGATGGCAGGCAAAGGCGGCCGCCGCCGGACGCCCGATGGGCTGGAATATGCAGAGCCGATCGCTGGCGGACGGGCAGCTGACCTTGCGGGCTTCAAGCGCCTCGGGGTCCCGGCGCGGTTCCGAGTGCCGCAGGCGATCTCGGACGCCGAGATCCTTATGCCGCGCAACAAGGTCTGGGCCTGGCGGCTACTCTTCATCGCCCTCGCGTTCGTTGACCAGGATCCGGAGGCGGCGCGGCAAAACACGTTCGTGGTGCCGTTCGCCGATCTCATTGCCGCATTCGGCAAGGCCGGCGTCCGGAACTACGGCAAGCTGAGGGAGGCCATCGCGGATCTTGCCGAACTGAGGATTCACACGGAAACGGGCGAGACGCTCGGCATCCGCCTCTCGCACGAGGTCCAGGGAATGGCCTGGGAGGTCTATGTCGGCGATCTGGCGCGCTTCTACGACGACGTCCGGATCTATACGCGCGCCCACTTCGAGGAAATCGCATCGCTGAGCACGAACCTCGACATGATCCTCTACCTCCGCGTCAAGCGGGTCTGGCGGATGAGGTCGCCAGAGGTCGGGCTTGACCTGTCGGGGTTGCAGGGGGCGTTGCCGGGCAGGGCAATCGGCCGGGGACAGTTGACCCGTGCCATTCGCGCCGCGCTGGCGAACGTGGCGACGTGCCTGGGAGAGAGGCTCGCATTCGAGTTCGCGCGAGTGCCGGGCTCGAACGAGCTCTCTCGGCTGAATGTCGGGCGCCTCGTGGCGCAAGATCAGGACATGAATGCGTCGAAGTCGGTTCCACGGGAGGGCGCATCCTCGGCCATGTCCTTCTCGAGGGCTGCGAGAGCATCTTCCGCACCCCTGTCCTGAGACGGATCCTGTTGGATGCGCTCCGGCTCGCCGCCGCCTCCCGAGGTCTCATCGAGTTTTTCAGGCTCAGGCGAGGTCGTTTCGGTCGCTTCGAGCAGAGCCGGGTTGATGTAGCAGGCCGTGCACCATGACTGGACCAGCACGCCGCGGCTCGCGATGAATTCCGAGACCTCCGTGTCCGTCGAGGGAAGGCGTTTGGGCATGCTGAGGGCGCGCGCGTAATGCGACAGGCGCGACTGCTCGACGCGGCTCATCGGCTCGACCTTGTAGCTGGCCTGGGATGGGACGAACGGGTAACGTCCGGCCTCCATTCGGCGCCGAAGCTGCGCCTCGGCTTCTTCCGTGCCGCGCGCCGTCACGAGGTCGACGATGCGCCACTCCTGTCTATCGCCGTCGGTGTGCGTGGCTTTGATGGTGAATGGCTTCATGCCTCGCAAAATCCTTCTTGTCTGAATGGTGCCAGGTCGACGCCCTTGAGGGCCACCCAGCACTTCTTGGCAGCATCCCACCGAGCGCCGAGAGCTTTCGCGCGCTCGCGCTGGTCGTAGCTCACCTTCAGTGGCGTCGCGCCGTCGAGCTTCGCGGCGTAGGCCTTCTTCTGAGCGGGCGTGAACGAACCATTCGATGCCTTTCCGGTCCCGGCCATCCTGTCGAGTGCGGCGCCCTTGATGACGGCGACATCCCTGGTGACCGTTCCCTGGATCCCGCCGAGGAACTTCTTGGCCAGGCCCGGCTCACTGCCGGTGGCGATGCGACTGAGTACGTCTTCCCAGCGCGCCGTGGTGACAGGATCGGCGTATGCCGGCGCAGTCGCCTTCAGGGCATCGATCAGCGCGCACCCGGTATCGGTCGGGGAAATGCTGCGCTTCTTGAGCTGGACATAGCCGCGCGCCTTGAGGACTTCGATCGTCGCAGCGCGCGTGGCTGGCGTTCCGATGCCGGAGGTTTCCTTGAGGGTGGCCTTGGCCTTGGGGTCGTCGACGTAGCGGGCGACGGACTCCATCGCCTTCAACAGCGACTTCTCGGTGAAACGGGCAGGGGGCTGCGTCTTCTTCGCCTCGAGTTTCGCGTCAGAGATCTGCGCCGCCGCACCGTCCTTGACGGGAGGAAGGGTGTCATCCTCCTCTTTGCTGTCCTCCGCCGCCGCGAGACCCGCAAAGGCAGATCTCCATCCCGGCTTGGTGATCTGGCGGCCAGAGGAGCGCAGCGGGACACCATTGGCATCCATGGAAATGGTCGTCTGGAGGTACTCGAGGTCGGGCATGTGGGCGGCGCACCAGAAGCGCGCGACCATTATGTAGAGCTTGCGCTCATCCTCCGAGACTGCCGAAAGATCGGCTTGCTTGTTCGTGGGGATGATGGCGTGGTGAGCAGTGATCTTGGCGTCGTTGTAGACCGTGTCGCGCTGGATTGGCGTTCCGAGTTCGCCGAGCAAGGGGGCGAGCTCATTGATTGCCCCGAGGTTCTTCGCGATTGTGGGGATGTTCTCCTTGTGCTCATCGGGAAGATACCGGCAATCCGTTCGCGGATAGGTGAGGATCTGGTGCTTCTCGTAGCAGGCCTGGAGGACAGCGAGCGCCTTGTCGGCCGACCAGGCGAAGCGGGAGTTCGCCTCGCCCTGGAGCGTGGCAAGGTCGAGGAGCTTCGGCGGCGCCTGCTTTTTCGCCTCGGTCTTTACCGAAAGCGGGCCTCGTGCGCCCTGTACGCGCTGAAGAAGGCTGTCTGCCTTCGCCCGATCCGTCAACCTCTCCTCCGCCGACGGCGCGAAGCGCAGGCGAACGTCGCCGTCTTGGGTCGCCGCCGTGGCGACGATCTCGAAGAAATCCTGGGGCTTGAAGCCGGTGATCTTGCGCTCGAGATCGACGATCAAGGCGAGGACCGGGGTCTGGACGCGGCCAACTGAAAGAGGCTTCCCGCCGAAGGCCGCCATTTTCAGCGTGGCGGCGCGACTGAGGTTCATACCGACAATCCAGTCGGCGTACATCCGTGCCGCAGCCGCGTGATACAGCGGCTTCGTCTCGCTCGCCTCTCGCAGGCTGGCCAAGGACCGCGTGACCGCGGGAATGGTCAGGTCAGACAACCAAAGGCGCGCGGTTGCACCCTTCCATTTAAGCTCATTGAGGATCTCGTAGGCGATGAGTTCGCCTTCACGGTCCGCGTCCGTTGCGATGACGACCTTTGAGGCTCGGCGCATGTGCGATCGGATGGCCTTGACCTGCGATCCCGCTCGAGAGTCCTTCGGCTTGAACAGGAATTTCTCGGGCACGATGGGCAGGGTTTCCCAGTTCCATCGCTTCAGGTCTTCGTCGTAATCATCCGGCATGTAGGGCGTAAGCAGATGGCCGAATGCCCAGGTGACGATCCAGCCGTCTCCTTCAATGCCGCCATTCGATTTCCGGCCTCCTCCGAGAGCCTGCGAGATGATGCGGCCCTGGTCCGGTTTTTCGCAGAGATACAGCGTCGTCATGCGGGATTCCCGAGGCTGGTGAAATGTCGTGGTGAGAAGGGCGTGGCCATATATTCTAAATATGCTCACGGACCGTTCCTCAGTAAGCGAGGCCCGACTCGCAATCGCCCGCGCTGCCTTCCAGGAGGCAGACTTGGACGTACAGATTCCTGAGCGCCCCGTTGCGCTCCACCGGCGGACTTACCTGTTCGCCATCCCGGAGAAAGAAGCGGAATTTTCCTGTGATCGCCTGGCAGACGCCCTTGGGGAAACGCAAGCCCTTGTGGATTGGGAGCCTTCCTCGCAGAGGCGCGGGCTTCGCTATGTAGAGCAGTCGGAATCGCTTCCGCCGGCCGTCTCAGAATTCACGTCGGAAGAAGCGCGTGCCGAATGGGCAGGATGGAGCGCTCGGGAGAAGCAAGAGAGGGCGATGATTGCCCGAGCTGCCCGAATGGAAGCGTCGCGCGCGGCGCGTGCCGAAAGAGAGGTGGAGTAAACCATGTCCTCCGACGAGAATCTGAAGGCAGACGCCCTCAAGGAAATCAACAGCATATTTGCCAGGAACGGGATCGACCGGGAAGTCGGTCGGGACCTGGCGTCAGAGGATGTCTCCGCGCTGAGAAAGCTGATCGCTACCCTCAAGCAGAAGCGCAAGGCAGGCGCCACCTCGAGGGCCGAAACGGCGGATTACGGCCTTTCCATCGGCATCAGGGAGATGCTCATGTCAGGTCACCTGGAGGTGGCCGGACACGAGGATGTCGAAACCATCGCAGCCGCCGAGTTCCGGCGGGCGGAAGAGGACGCACGCCGAAATGAGGCGGCGCGCCAGAAGGAACCAGGTGGACCTGCTCCGGACGTGGCCGTCTATCGCAGCAAGATCTACTCGGGTCGCATGCGGGTGGTGCCTGACACAGCGCCCCCGAAGTCGGTCCGTGGGTCTGTCGAATGGATCAAGCAGAAGAGCAACGTAACGCCGCTCGTCGACCCTGCCCACCAGCTGGTCATCCTGCGCCTGCGCGCGGAAGGGATGAACAGGGATGAGGCGGAGACGCGCGCGAAGCAGGTCCTTGAGGCGAGGGGCGAGGATCGCGCCTTGCTGCATGGCTCGGACGCACTCGTCGTCGCCCGTTCCCTCCATGCCGAGAACGACCTGACGGAAGAGGAAAAGCGGGCCGCAAATTCAGTCCTGCGCAAGGTCGTGACAGGCGACGAGGCGGTGCTCGACGATGAGCCGGATGTCGAGCTCCCGACCGCCATCGGTGATCGCAGAATTCCCGCAGAGATGACGCCCGCAGAGGCGGGGGCGGTGCGCGCGAACCTTGTTCCGGGCTCGCTCGACCAATTCTCCCAGGGCGACAGGGATGTGATAGCGCTTCTGGAGCGCGGCATATTCTCGGGCAAGATCAAGGTCTCGAGGGAGCGGTCTTTCGGTGCCGTAGCCACGCGCGAGGCCTCGAATGTCGAGCAGTTCGTCCAGGTGGCGGATGAAGCCAACCCGGTCGGCGACCGCTTGGCTGCCATGATCGAGGATGACAATGGTCCGGCGCGTGCCGAGGAGCTCGAGCGGCGTCTTGAAACGATGGTCACGACGGACCGCGAGGAGGAGGCGGCTGCGCGCGAGGAGGCCTCCCGAACGACGGAAGACGGGCTGAAAGCCCTGCAAGCGATGGGGATCCGGACCCGCCGCGACGAGCCGGCCGGTCCCGATGAGGTCGAGGCGCGAATTGCGGAGACCATGCGCGCGACGCGCCCGGGAAGAGAGACGGTTTCCGGCCGTGTGAATCTCACCCCAGAGGCCGACAAGCTCGAGGCCATCGATGCTTACGTGAACGTCCTGAGATCCTGGGAGATGGCCGCCAATGCCGGCGAGGCAGACGCGGTTCAATACCTGCTGGATCGGCGCCTGGCATGCGTCGAGACGCTGCGCTCTATGGGTGCGATCAACAGCGCCTTCCTTTCCGGGAGAACGACGGGCCTCAATGGCGACCTGGCACTCTATCTTGCCGCCGATATCGAAGAGATCGACACGCCCGAGAAGGGTAGCCCCCAATGGACAGACCGAAAGGAGAGGTTGGCGGCGGTCCGAGACCGGCTGCGGTCGGGCCTCGAAACACATGTCCCGGCGAACCGCTGGAATCCGAACTCCAACGGCGGCATCGCTCCGGAGCACTTCGCGGAACTGACCCGTCGCGCTGCAGACCTCATTGCGAACGGTGAAGAAATCGGGGACCAGAGGCGCGTCGTCGAGATCATGCGCAACGAGGTCGTGGCGCACTCCTTCCATGGGCAGTTCATCATGGATGTGCTCGCCGAGACGGACGAGTCCGACCAGAGCGCGAAAGACGAACTGCTTGCCGGCTTCGGCTGGTCCCGCGCGATCCGCGACGACAACAACGCGGAACTGGAAGCAGTGCCGATGTCGGAGGCGGTCAAGGCCGGCATGGGCAGCGAGACCGGCATCGAGAAGCTGCGCCAGTTTCAACGCATCCATGCTCTCGGCAAGGAGATCGAAACGAATCCGCCCGCCGTCATTGCGTTGCATGAGCACCTGAAGGGAGACGACTGGGCTTGGAACATCGCGCGAGCGGGGCTCATCGAGCAGCGTTTCGACAAGTCGATCCTTGCCGAATACAGGCGGGAGCTATCCAAGGAAGAGATCAGGGCGTCCGGCCTCAAGGGCCGCAAGGCGGATGATCCCGTACGCGTCTTTGCGAGCGCCTATCAGCGCTTCTTGAGGGACTTCGAACTCGGCGACGAGCGCATGGCGCTCGCGATGAACGCGATGCGCGTTTCGGCCAAGAAGATCCTGGAGAAGAGCGAAGACATCAAGGCTCTGTCCGACGGGAACAACGAGCTGATGGCCGCGCTGCTGGAGTTCAGCGGCGACAGGGAGGCCGAGCTCAGGCAGGAGTCCGAACAGGTGTTCGGATCTTCCCTGCGGGACCTGGTCGAAAAGCAGGGCCTTGCCGGAGCGCCGGTCAGAAACTTCTCGAAGGATGCTGACGCTGCGTTCAATAGTGGCGACGACCTCGTCTTCGAGGCGGTTTCCGGTGATGCCGTGCGCATTGCGCGGAGCCGCGAGGAGCTCGAAGCGGGCGAGGGGCAGGTCTACAGTCTTGCTGGATTGGTGGCTCCGCCGAGCACCATGGTTGACGAGAAGGGGCAGGAGCGGCCGGTCCTTACGAAGGACGGGGAGGTGAATGCCGGCCAGGAGAGCCTCGAAAACCTCGCAGGTCTGCTGTCGCGCTTCGACCGGAAGCACCTGTCCGTCGAGATTCTGGAAAGCAAGAGCGGCGAGAAATGCGCGCAGATCACTCTTCCCGGCGGAAGAACCCTCGCGGACGAGCAGATCCGCATGGGCTACGGCCTTGTCCGGTCCGGTTTCGGTGACACCGACAGGCGACATGAGAACCTGGCCAAGCGGTCGCGCTCGGAGAAAAAGGGACTCCATGCCCACGGCTTCCCGGAGGTCAGCGGGAGTTGGAGAAGCCAGGATGGAACGCCGAAGCTCAGCCTCGCCGAGCGCCGAGATCGGATCTCGAACACTGTCTTCAACTACTTCGCGCCGGATGTCCGCACAGCTGCCGAAATGCTGCGTCGCCCGGAGACCCGCTTCATGGCGCTGCCCCTGAAGGCTTGGTCGGCTGGTCCGGTCATGGAGAGGGAGATGCGCGGTTTCGTCCGGGAAAACCCGGAACGGGCGATCGAGATGTACGAGGAATCCTGCTCGATGCTCGACGAGCTCTACCAGAAGAAGCAGGAGAAGGGCCTGCGTTCGAGGGAGCGGTATGCCACCGACTACGTGAACCGGGGTAGGGCGATGATCGGGGCGGCCCTTGCCGCCGAGAACGAGTACGACCTCAGCGACCCGACGAATCCGAAGAGCTTCGAGCAGAGAAGTCTCGAGGACCTCAAGAAGTACCCGAGCCTGACCGAGGAGGCGCGGATCGAGCGCCGCGAGCGCTGGAACCAGCGCATGAAGGACGCGGCCGAGAAGGGCGAGAAGGCGGTTCGCGCCGGCTTCCGTGAAGCCGGCCGTATGGCAGACTCGGTCATGTCGATCGGCGAGGGCCTGGTATGATCGAGGTCGGGGGCCATAGGGCCGTGTTCGTGCCGCGCGACCGCGTGGAAGAGGCTCTCAGCCTCGGGGCGGAATTCCGCCCTGGCACGAGCCTGATGGCCATGAGGTCCGAGCACAGCATCTCCGAGCGCAGTCTCAGCGAGTTTCTCGATTACGATGCGCGTCTTCGATGGGTCCACGAAGCCATTCAGGAGACCGCGCCACTTCCATTCGCTTCACCCGCACTGGACGACGCCGGAAAAAGGCATCTCGACCTCATCCCGCTGCATGTGCCTCGCTTCAGGCGCCGGGACGCGCGCAGACTCCCCGGCGTGCGATGGGTAGTATCGCTTGGGTATTATGCCTCGGACGGAACCGGCGCTTTCGCCGGCATCGCGGAATTCCTGACGCCGAGAATGGAGTGTGTCGCAGCAATCGACGAGCAGATGAGGCAGGTCTGCGCGGCCGCGCGCGGCGGG